>NZ_JANFQF010000003.1 GCF_024438035.1 Rhodococcus tibetensis | reverse complement strand
GGTAACCCGGCCGAGCGGGCGGCGGCCATCGTCAAGGCCACCACGTTCTTCGACGACCCGGACGTGCTCGCCAAGGTTTCCCGTGGACTGGGTGAGGCGATGGTCGGTATCAACGTCGATGACATCCCGGTCCCGCACCGCCTCGCCGAACGCGGCTGGTGAGCTGCGCGACCGACTGATGACTGATCCGGGCTGGCGAAGTCAGGTCGACGGTCCGGCACACCTCACCGGAGCAGGAGCATCACGACATTGACGCCGGCTATGGCGATCGCCGCATAGAACGGCGTTCTGTTCGCGGATCGGACGGTCACCACGGACAGAATGAGAACGGCGCCCATCAAGAGCCAGTGCCGTGCCAGGGGTGGGGTAGCAGTTCCGAGGAAGACAGTGGTCGAGGCGGCCACCAGGGTCAGTGCCGCGAAGATCCGAATATTGCGGGCGCCCAAACGATGTGGCAGTCCCCGCACACCGGTTGCGGCGTCCTCGGTGAGGTCGGGCAGGGCATTGTGCAGGTGCGCTGCGATCCCGAACAGAGCACCGGCTACCGCCATCCACAGCGGTGGAATCGATGCGGAGTCGAGCGACAGCGACACGACGACGGGGAGCCCCCCGAACGCCAGTGCGTACGGGAGCCAGGACGACACCGTGGACTTGAGCCACGCGTTGTATGCCAGGGCAACGCCGACGAGCGCCAGGTGAAGGAGCCCCGCCGCCGGGCCGCACAGCGCGGACGCGACCACGCATATCGCCGAGGACACGCAGGCGGCCCGGCGGACAGCTGTCACGGAGATGCATCCGGTGACGAGGGGCTTGTCGGTACGGCCGGCCATCCGGTCACGAGTGCGATCGAGAAGGTCGTTCGTCCATCCGACGACGAGCTGACCACTGAGAACCGCAATACCGAGAACGACCACGGTGCCCGCGTCCGCATCCATACCGACTGCGATCAGGAGAGTGAGCACGGTGACCGCGGCGGCCGGACCAGCGTGCGCCGTGCGCAGGAGCGACACCGGAGTGGAGAGGGTCATGGCACAACGCTGCCACGCCGCGGTCGAGCGCTCGACGATCCGGGACAATCACCGGCGACTGAGGTCGCTGAAGCAACCAAGTGGCCCCTCTGGTACGGGTGTTCTCGGCGCTGGGTGTGAGAGTGTCAGCAGAACAACTTTCGGGAAGGGACAGTAGATGGCGACGATCGAAGAAATCCTCGAGGTGGAACGTCTCGAGAAGAATATCTTCCGCGGCATCGCCACCGAGACCACGCTTCCCCGCACCTTCGGTGGGCAGGTGGCCGGGCAGGCGCTGGTAGCAGCGGTGCACACGGTAGACCCTAAGTTCACGGTGCATTCGCTCCACGGCTACTTCCTGCGGCCGGGCAACACGACCATGCCGATCGTCTATCTCGTCGACCGCATCAGAGACGGGCGATCCTTCGTGACCAGGCGGGTGAGCGCTGTCCAGGACGGACAGGCGATCTTTACCATGTCGGCGTCCTTCCAGGTCTCGGAGGACGGCATCGAGCACCAGGACGTCTTGCCCGTGGTCCCGCCACCGGACAACCTGCCTCTCGCCCGCGACTCGGATGATCCGGAAATCGCCTGGCTCGCCCGGGAATGGTCCGACTGGGACATCAGGATGGTCGGTGACGGTGACGTCGACCGCCGGCGCGGAGCAGCAGCTCAGCAGCAGGTGTGGTTTCGTTCGCGCAGGACATTGCCCGACGACCCCGTTTTCCACGTGTGTGCGCTGGCGTACATGAGCGACATGACATTGATCGGTTCAACCATGACACCGCACAAGGAAGTGCAGATCAACGGTGCTTCGCTGGATCACGCGCTGTGGTTCCTTCGGCCCTTCCGCGCGGACGAGTGGTTGCTGTACGACCAGACCTCACCGTCCGCAGGTTTCGGCCGGGCAGTGGCACAGGGCCGCATCTTCGATCGGGCCGGCAATCTGGTGGCAGCGGTCGTACAGGAAGGGTTGGCCCGGTTCCTGCGCACCGAATGATGCGTTTGGTCGTCACGGAAGAACCTGCACCGCCGGCTTCGGTGGATGGTCGTAACGCACCTGCAGGTCAGGTGGGTCCACGACGCCGGATGCGTGCCGGGTGAGCGCTGGCACCGTCCAGAGCTCATCGGCGGGTGTGTGCCGTCGCAACGCTCCGTCACTCATCTGGAGTGCCACGGTGACGTCGAAGTCGAGTCCGCGCCCGAGGAGCATCGGACCGGTGACGAGGAGTACCTGCCGCGGGGCGGTGGGAACACGCGTACAACGCGCCGAACGATCGGTGGCTTCGTCCCATAGGCGCGGCAACCAGGCGCCGTCCGTGCGTGCCGACCGCAAGACCTCCCGTTCGAGCGCCTCGTAGTCGAACCACAGCATGCGGTAGCTCAGCTCGTCGTCGCGTCCGTGCTCGAACCGGAGGGAAGCCGGCCGAACGTAGTCGTGGAGCCAGACGACGTCACAGGGGCGCCCGCACTCGCGCAGGGCTGCGCAGACCGCGTCCGCCAGCGTCACGGGTTTTGCGCCGTCGGGTGCGTCGATCGCGACGAGAACGGTGCCGTCGACGTCCAGGCAGCGCCTCGTGACGAGTGTGACCAGCCCTTCCGGGCTCGTCGGTGTGAACATCGTCATGACACCCATCGTGCCTCGCGCGCGAACAGGGCAGATAACCTTGACAGGCACCGTAGGAGGGCACATGGCGAGCATTGAGGACATTCTCGAACTGGAGGCGCTGGAGAAGGACATCTTCCGCGGCGCTGTCCATCCGTCGGTATTGAAGCGGACCTTCGGCGGTCAGGTGGCCGGTCAGTCGCTGGTCTCCGCGGTCCGCACGGTCGACGAGACGTTCCGCGTCCACTCGCTCCACGGGTACTTTCTGCGGCCGGGTAATCCGACCGAGCCGACCGTGTACCTCGTCGACCGGATTCGTGACGGTAGGTCCTTCTGCACTCGCCGGGTCACCGGGATTCAGGACGGCAAAGCGATCTTCACCATGTCCGCCTCCTTTCACGCCGAGGACGCCGGAATCGAACATCAGGACACCATGCCGTCCGTGCCCGATCCCGAGGAACTCGTCGACGCGCAGACCGTCGAGGAATTCGCGAACACCGAGTTGTACCAGGAGTGGAAGGAATGGGACGTGCGTATCATTCCGTCCGATGCCGTCAAGCCGATTCCCGGTATCGCTGCGCAGCAACGTGTCTGGATGCGATACCGCAACAAGCTTCCGGACGACCAGGTGCTTCACATCTGTACGCTCGCGTACCTCAGTGACATCACGTTGCTCGGAGCGTCGAAGGTGCCGCATCCCGGCGTGGTGACCCAGACGGCGTCACTCGATCACGCCATGTGGTTCATGCGCCCGTTCCGCGCCGACGAATGGCTCCTCTACGACCAGACTTCGCCCTCCGCGGGTTTCGGCCGCGCCCTCACTCAGGGACGCATGTTCGATCAGAACGGCGCGATGGTAGCCGCGGTGGTGCAGGAGGGGTTGACCCGCATCCAGCGCGATCAGAACAAGAACGATATCGAGACAGGAAATATGGCATGACCCGTCCCCTCGTCGGTGTACTCGCCCTCCAGGGTGATGTGCGTGAACACCTTGCGGCACTTCAGGATGCAGGCGCCGATGTCGTGGGTATTCGTCGTCCGGAGGAGCTCGACAAGGTCGACGGTCTCGTCATTCCGGGCGGCGAGTCGACCACCATGAGTAAGTTGCTGGAAATCTTCGAGCTGCTCGAGCCGCTGAAGACGCGACTGCGGGACGGCCTGCCCGCATACGGCTCCTGCGCCGGAATGATCCTTCTCGCAAGCGAGATCCTCGACACCCGGCCGGATGCGCAGCATCTCGGCGCGATCGATATGACAGTTCGCCGCAACGCCTTCGGACGACAGGTCGATTCGTTCGAGGCCGACCTCGACTTCGAGGGCATCATCGGCGAACCGGTGCGAGCGGTCTTCATCCGGGCCCCGTGGGTCGAACGTGTCGGTGACGCCGTCGAGGTACTCGCGCGTGTCCCAGAGTCGGGCGGCGCCGCTGCCGGACGTATCGTCGCGGTCCGGCAGGGCCCCGTGGTGGCTACCTCCTTCCATCCAGAGGTGACCGGGGACCGGCGGGTGCACGAGTTGTTCGTGGACCTCGTGCGGGAGGCTTAACTCGCCGCCCGCAGTGCGAGGAGAGAATTGAGGAGAGCGGCACCCTGCTCCGCGGCGGGCACAGTGACCGCGAACTGTCTGCCGTCCTGGTAGGTGAGCACGATCCCTTCGCCGCCTCGCACCACGACCGCGGTGCCTCGTGGACTGAATCGGTAGCCCCATCCACCCCACTCCGCGGGCCGGATGGTGGCCACCTGGGCGGCCTCGATGCGGTCCAAAGATATTCGTCGCCACCGCACGTTCCACGACGACAGGGTCAGACCCGCTCGGTCGACGCGTACACCGACCGAGGCGAACACGCCACCTGACACGGCCAGCACGACGAAGAGTGGGGCGAGCCACCAGAGTCCCATCAGCACGGCTCCGAGAGCGGCAGCCGCCATGACGAGGGTGAGCGCGACGGCCCACAGGCCGCGGGCGTATCCCGTCCATGAGGCCCGTTCGCTGGGCGCGAGAGGTGTGGACAGCGTGGGCGCGGGGCCGTCGATCAGTGTCCGAGGGGTCTTGGGTGTTATCGCGAATACCGCTGCTCCCCAGACTATTCCGAGCATCGGAATGATGATCCACCCGCCTGTCGAGGCGGCGTCGGGGGACCCGGCGTGCAAGGTCAGGGCGACGCCGAGGATCCAGGCCGAGGACACCGTCCAGCTGGTGAGGGCGGCGATCGGGAGCCACAGTGCAGCGTCCGTTCTCTCGCGGGCCACCACCAGCCCGGCGATCACTGCGGCCGAACTGCACACGGCGAGCGAGATCCAGAAATACGCGGTGGAGCTTCCGAACCGGTCCGGCTCCGTTCCCGACCAGTGCTGCGGAATCGCGGGAGGCAGGTCGGCTCCCCACCCGATCCGTGCGAGAACGAGGGCGAGCAGGGGAACCGCGGTGGCGGCAGCCCCGGTGCCGAGGCGCGTGCGGGTGGTCGTCATTTTCTCGAAGTCTCCTTGATCACGTCGATCATCTCGTCTGTGCCCAGACCCAGGCGTCGTGCCTCGGTCACGAATGCTCGGGCTGCTTCGGTGAGCCCGGCGTGGGCGGAATTCGTGTCGGCGCGGATGACCGCACCCCTTCCACGCCGCAGGTCGATCAGTCCTTCGTCACGCAACACTGCGTACGCCCGTAGGACTGTGTGCAGGTTGACGTCGATGGACTCGGCCAGCGCCCGTGCGGACGGCAGGCGGTCGCCGGCCGCGATCTCTCCCCGCATGAACGCTCCGCGCACATTCGCGGCGATCTGTTCGCCCAGTGGAGTGCTCGACCCGTGGTCGACTCGCATCAACATGTTTGCATTCTATGCAAACAATGGAGACAAAAGCGAGTCGGTGAACCGGAACGCGCAGCAACAACAGGGGGGCGGGTAACATCGTCAGAGCTGAAACCGCGCATTCGGCGTGTCAAAGGCAGCAGGAAAGGGGCTTGAATCGCATGAGCGGCCACTCCAAATGGGCCACCACCAAGCACAAGAAGGCCGTGATCGATGCCAAGCGTGGCAAAGCCTTCGCGAAGCTGATCAAGAACATCGAGGTGGCGGCCCGTACCGGCGGTGGCGATCCTGCGGGAAACCCCACCTTGTACGACGCCATCCAGAAGGCCAAGAAGACGTCGGTGCCCAACGACAACATCGAGCGCGCGCGCAAGCGAGGTGCCGGTGAAGAAGCGGGCGGTGCCGACTGGCAGACCATCATGTACGAGGGATACGGACCCAACGGCGTCGCCGTCCTTATCGAGTGCCTGACCGACAACCGCAACCGCGCCGCCGGTGAAGTGCGCACGGCGATGACCCGTAACGGCGGGAACATGGCAGATCCGGGTTCGGTGTCCTACCTGTTCACCCGCAAGGGCGTCGTCACGCTCGAGAAGGGCGACCAGTCCGAGGACGACGTGTTGACGGCCGTCCTCGATGCGGGTGCCGAAGAGGTCACCGACCTCGGTGACACGTTCGAAATCGTCAGTGAGCCCACCGACCTCGTCGCCGTGCGCACCGCGCTGCAGGAGGCGGGAATCGACTACGACTCCGCCGAGGCGGACTTCCGCGCCTCCGTCGAGGTCCCGGTTGATGCGGACGGGGCGCGCAAAGTCTTCAAGCTCGTCGACGCTCTCGAGGAGTCCGACGACGTGCAGAACGTCTACACCAATGTCGACCTGTCCGACGAGGTCCTCGCCGAGCTCGAGGACTGATCGCTCGACAACCGGCGAGGGGTGGGGGAGCCGTGCTCGCCCGCCCCGACTGGTCCTGCGTGTTGGTCCGCCTCACCGTCTCACCCCCCGGCTAAGCTATCGAACAGCTGTTCGGCGTGGGAGAGGTGGCAGGGCGTGCGTGTGCTGGGTGTGGATCCCGGTCTGACCCGGTGCGGATTCGGTGTGGTCGACGGCGGAGGAGGCCGGACGGTCACCCCGGTGGCAGTCGACGTGGTGCGCACACCTGCGGATCTGGAGCTCTCTGCCCGGTTGCTGCGGATCTCCGAGGCGGCCGAGTCGTGGATCGACCTCCACCGCCCCGAGGTCGTCGCGATCGAGCGGGTGTTTTCCCAGCACAATGTGCGCACGGCCATGGGTACCGCGCAGGCCGGTGGGGTGGTGGCGCTGGCGGCCGCCCGCCGCGGAATCCCGGTGTGCTTCCATACTCCGAGCGAGGTCAAAGCCGCGGTCACGGGCAGCGGATCGGCAGACAAAGCTCAGGTGACGGCAATGGTGACGCGCATCCTGCGACTCGCTGCAGCACCGAAGCCTGCGGACGCCGCAGACGCTCTCGCGCTTGCCATCTGTCACTGCTGGCGGGCGCCGATGATCGAACGCATGGCCCGGGCCGAGGCGGCCGCGGCCGAACAGAAACGTCGATACCAGGCCCGATTGGCCGAGGTGAAGAAGGCAGGTACACGATGATCGCGTCCGTCCGCGGCGAGGTACTCGAGATCGCGCTCGATCATGCGGTGATCGAGTCCGCGGGGGTGGGATACCGCGTCAACGCGACCCCCGCCACCCTCGGAGGGCTGCACCGTGGAAGCGAGGCACGCCTGATCACCGCCATGATCGTGCGCGAGGACTCCATGACGCTGTACGGCTTTCCCGATACGGAATCGAAGGAACTCTTCGGCCTCCTCCAGACGGTGTCGGGGGTAGGGCCCAGGCTCGCCATGGCTACTCTGGCCGTCCTCGAACCGGATGCGTTGCGCACAGCCCTGGCCGAGGGCAACGTGACGGCTCTGACCCGGGTGCCGGGAATCGGCAAGCGGGGAGCGGAACGGATGGTAGTGGAACTGCGCGACAAGGTGGATGCGGTTGCGTCGTCCTCGGGCGCCGTGGCGATCGCTGCCGGGGGTGGGTCGGTCCGCGATCAGATCGTCGAAGCTCTCGTCGGCCTCGGATTCCCGGCCAAGCAGGCCGAACAGGCCACTGATTCCGTCCTGACCGAAGCGCCTGATTCGACGACGTCCTCAGCGTTGCGCTCCGCGCTCTCCCTGCTCGGGAAGTCGCGATGAATCTCGAACCCGACGCGGAGTTCGAGGAAGAGTCGCCGGTATCGGCCGACCTGGTTGCCGGCGACGGCGACATCGAAGCCAGCCTGCGCCCCAAGAACCTTCACGACTTCATCGGTCAGCCACGCGTGCGGGAACAACTCCAGCTCGTCCTGACCGGCGCCAAGATGCGAGGCGGTACCCCGGACCACATACTGTTGTCCGGCCCACCTGGTTTGGGAAAGACCAGTATGGCGATGATCATCGCCGCCGAACTCGGCTCCTCGTTGCGGTTGACCTCCGGACCTGCGCTCGAGCGGGCCGGTGATCTGGCCGCGATGCTCAGTAACCTCGTCGAGGGGGACGTGCTGTTCATCGACGAAATTCATCGCATCGCCCGTCCGGCCGAGGAAATGCTGTACCTCGCGATGGAGGATTTCCGGGTCGACGTCGTCGTCGGCAAAGGCCCGGGCGCCACGTCGATTCCGCTCGAAGTGGCCCCTTTCACGCTGGTCGGAGCTACCACTCGCTCGGGGGCACTCACCGGGCCGCTGCGCGACCGGTTCGGGTTCACGGCTCACATGGATTTCTACGAACCTGCCGAACTGGAGCAGATTCTCATGCGATCGGCAGGAATCCTCGGTGTGCAGCTCGGCGAGGAAGCCGGCGCGGAGATTGCCGGCCGGTCCCGCGGCACGCCCCGTATCGCCAACAGATTGCTGCGCCGTGTGCGGGACTACGCCGAGGTTCGTGCCGACGGCAACATCACCCGCGACATCGCCCATGCGGCACTCGCGGTGTACGACGTCGACCAACTGGGCCTCGACCGTCTCGACCGTTCCGTTCTCAGTGCCCTCGTCCGAAGCTTCGGTGGCGGCCCTGTCGGCGTGTCCACCCTCGCTGTTGCGGTGGGTGAAGAGCCTGCGACGGTCGAAGAGGTCTGCGAGCCGTTCCTGGTCCGCGCAGGCATGATCGCCCGGACACCCCGCGGTCGTGTGGCAACGGCCGCCGCGTGGACCCAACTCGGACTGACGCCGCCGCCGGACGCCGTCGCCGGGGGAATAGAGGTGCGGGTCAACGAACCGCAGGCCTCGTTGTTCGATCCGCAAGACCCCTGACCGCCCGGGCGGAAACTCGCCGCCGTGTGCCGACCGAACCGGTGTACGGGACGGTAATGGCACACTGGTGTACTGCATCGGTCCAACCGGGACCTGTGCGTTACGGATCGTGCGACATACCTCGAGGTTGACTTACCGATGGACTTTCTCTTCCCGCTCCTGATTCTGGCGCTGCTCGTCCCCATGTTCCTGGGGATCCGCCGGCAGAAGAAGGAGGTGGCCAAGACCACTGCTCTCCAGGAATCACTCTCGGTCGGCGACCGCATCCTGACCACTGCGGGTCTGCACGGGACAATCGTCGCGATGAACGACGACACGGTCGACCTCGAGATCGCTCCCGGCGTGATCACGACCTGGTCGCGCCTGGTCGTCCGCGAGCAGATCGTCGACTCCGCGATCGAGTCCGGCGAGCCTACGCCGAACGCTGTGCCCGAGGATCACGACAACGGCGGAGATACCACGCCGCGGTTGAACAAGGATTGATCGACGCGTCCACGGCGTACCTCGCGTAGCCCACGCGTCCGAGGCGCGCCGGGCGTTGCCCCGGGCTGAGCCCTGCGACGGCGGCGGGTGCCCACCGAACGTTCCACTCGAACTGCACGTACTGAGGAGACATAGAGATCGTGGCACCTTCCACAGGATCGGTGCATCCCGTCCGCTACCTCACCGTTTTTGCGGTGCTCGTGGCGGTTCTGTATGCCCTGGTGTTCTTCACTGGTGACAAGTCCGCGACACCCAAGCTGGGCATCGACCTGCAAGGCGGGACCCGAGTCACCCTCACGGCGCGTACGCCGGACGGCAGTAAGCCGACGCCGGACAGCCTGCGTCAGGCGCAGGAGATCATCGAGACTCGCGTGAACGGACTGGGAGTTTCCGGTTCGGAGGTGGTCATCGACGGTGACAACCTGGTGATCACCGTCCCTGGTGACGACAGTGCGCAGGCGCGCTCGCTCGGCCAGACCGCACGCCTCTACGTGCGTCCCGTGCAGACGTCGCAGGCGGTTGCCGCGCCCGGCACGCAGGCGCCCGCCGGCGAAACCCCCGCCGAACCCACCGGGACCCCGGAGCCCGCCACGCCTGCGCCGGTACCACAGAACCGTCCGTTCCCGGCACAGGACCCGTCGGCGCCCGCCGAACCGACACCGTCGGACGAGGCTGCTCCGGCCGAAAACCCGGGGTCCGAGACCGCTGAGGCCGCCGACGAGATCGCGGCGGCCCGCGCGAGCAGGCAGAGCACGGACCCGGCGGTACAACAGGCGGCGATGGCGACGCTCGACTGCTCGGTTCCCGACCCGCTGCGTGGAAACGACGATCCGGCGCTGCCCCTGGTGGCGTGTTCCACCGACGGTCAAGCGGTGTACCTGCTCGCGCCGTCGATCATCGACGGGCAGGAGATCGCCGACGCCACGTCCGGATACAATTCCCAGCAGTCGCGGCACGAGGTGAGCCTGACGTTCAAGACCGAGGGCAGCAACACCTGGGCCGCGTTCACATCGCAGAACATCGGCAAGCAGGCTGCCTTCACCCTCGACTCCAAGGTGGTCAGTGCGCCGGTAGTCCAGGGCGCCACGCCCGCCGGCAGCTCCACCTCGATCACCGGTTCGTTCACGGCGGCCAGCGCCAAGGAACTGGCGAACACGTTGAAATACGGCTCGCTGCCCCTCTCATTCGCCGCGTCGGAGGCCGAGACGGTGTCGGCGACGCTCGGTCTTGCCTCGCTCGAGGCCGGTCTGATCGCCGGTCTCGTGGGTCTGATCCTCGTCCTGCTCTACTGCCTTCTGTATTACCGCATGCTCGGGGTGCTCACGGCGTTGTCGCTGGTGCTGTCCGGCGTGATGGTCTACGCGATCATGGTTCTGCTCGGCCGGTACATCAACTTCACCCTCGATCTGGCAGGTATCGCCGGTCTGATCATCGGTATCGGAATGACGGCAGACTCGTTCGTGGTGTTCTTCGAGAGAATCAAAGACGAGATGAGGGAGGGCCGGAGTTTCCGGTCCGCGGTTCCGCGCGGCTGGGCTCGGGCGCGCCGCACGATTCTCTCCGGTAATGCGGTGAGCTTCATCGCCGCCGCGGTCCTCTACGTGCTCGCCGTCGGTCAGGTGCGCGGCTTCGCATTCACGCTCGGCCTGACCACGATCCTCGATGTCGTCGTCGTCTTCCTGGTGACGTGGCCGCTGGTCCACCTGGCCTCGAAGTCGCCGTACTGGTCCAGGCCGGGCGTCAACGGGCTCGGAGCCGTGCAGCAGATCGCCAGGGAACGTAAGGCTGCCGCAGCGTCGGCGAAGGAGTCACGAGTATGAGCGAATCGACCACGTCCCAGACCGGATCCCGGGCGGACGCCGAAACCTCGCTGTCCGACTCGGGTGTCGACCAGGCGTCCATGCCGAAACACAGCCTGCTCTCCCGGCTCTACACCGGAACCGGCGCATTCGAAATCATCGGGCGGCGACGCTTCTACTACATCCTGACGGGCGTGATCGTGCTCGTCTCCCTGCTGAGCATCCTCGTTCGTGGGTTCACCCTCGGTATCGATTTCGAGGGTGGGTCGCGTATCCAGTTCCCCGTGGGCGACGGCGTCGACACCGCGCAGGTGGAACAGGTCTACAGCGACGCACTCGGAATGGATGCCGTCACCGTGCAAACGGTGGGGTCGGGATCGAGTGCAACCGTGCAGATCCGGTCCGAGGCGCTCAATGCAGCTCAGGTGGCCACACTCCAGGATGCGTTGTACGAGCAGTTCCAGCCCAAGGACGGCAACGGCGCGGTCAGTAAGAACACGATCAGCGTCGCGG
Source organism: Rhodococcus tibetensis (assembly GCF_024438035.1). Taxonomy (GTDB): domain Bacteria; phylum Actinomycetota; class Actinomycetes; order Mycobacteriales; family Mycobacteriaceae; genus Rhodococcus_F; species Rhodococcus_F tibetensis. The sequence continues at coordinate 305,045 of NZ_JANFQF010000003.1, read as the reverse complement.
ACGTCAGCGAGACGTGGGGAGGTCAGATCACCCAGAAGGCGTTGATCGCGCTGCTGGTGTTCCTCGTGCTCGTCAGCGTGTACATCGCCGTTCGGTTCGAACGGGACATGGCGATCGCCGCGATAGTCGCCCTGTTCTTCGACATCACCGTGACGGCCGGTGTGTATTCGCTGGTCGGTTTCGAGGTCACGCCCGCGACGGTCATCGGCCTGCTCACCATCCTCGGCTTCTCGCTCTACGACTCCGTGGTGGTGTTCGACAAGGTGGATGAGAACACCCGTGGCATTTTGCACCTGACCCGCCGCACGTACGCGGAGCAAGCGAATCTGGCGGTCAACCAGACACTGATGCGGTCGATCAATACGACGCTGATCGGCATCCTGCCGGTTCTCGCGCTGATCGTGATCGCGGTGTGGATGCTTGGTGTCGGCACCCTGAAGGATCTAGCGTTGGTTCAGCTCGTCGGCATCATCGTCGGCGCGTATTCGTCGATCTTCTTCGCGACACCGTTGCTGGTGTCCCTCAAGGAGCGGTGGGGTCCCGTGGCTGCACACACACGTAAGGTGCTCGCTCGCCGAGCCGCACTCGCCGAGGGTGGGTCGATGAAGGCGAGTGCCGCCGTCACTGCCGGGAGGGGAGCGGCCGGAGCCGCTGTGGGTGCGCCCCGGCCCGGAACGCGCCCCACCGGGAAGCGTCACAAGAAGAGGCACTGACATGCGCCCATCGTCCCGACGTCGAGCCCGACACCGCCGCGCTGCGGTGGTGTCGGGCGCAGGCCTGCTCGCCACCGTATTGTTGGCGGGCACGCTCGCCGGATGCTCGGACGAGGGGGAGCAGATCCCGTCCATCGGGTACGCCATAGACAGCACCGTCACCACCTACAACGCCGGGACCGTGGCGGGCTCGGTGTCGGGGGCACGGCAGGCGTTCGCGCGCGTACTGCCCGGATTCAGCTACACGGGGCCGGAGGGCGGGCCGGTGACCGACACCGACATCGGTACGGCGAACGTCGTGCCGGGCGACGCCCTCACCGTGCAGTACAAGCTGAACCCCAATTCGGTTTACTCCGACGGGGTCCCGATGTCCTGTGACGATCTGGTGCTGGCCTGGGCTGCGAACAGCGGGCGGTTCATCCGTCCCGACGACGGAGCGGTTCCGCTGTTCGATGCGGCCAGCACTGCCGGCTATTCGGACATCGACCGTGTCGACTGTCAGACCGGGGCCAAGGAAGCTACGGTGACGTTCAAGGCGGGGCGAAACTTCACGGATTGGCGCGCGCTGTTCGGGGCAACGTCGATGATGCCCGCCCATGTGGTCGCCGGTGCGGCAGGTGTCCCCGATCTCGTTGCTGCCGTGCAGAATTCGGATAGCGAAGCGCTCGGGCGGGTCGCGGACTTCTGGAACGACGGATGGACGATGACGCCCGGCGAACTCGACCTCGCCCTGTTCCCGGCTTCCGGTCCCTACAAGGTCGAGTCGTTCTCCGCGGACGAGGGCCTGGTGCTGGTAGCGAACGACCGCTGGTGGGGAAATCGTCCCGCCACCTCGCGCATCGTCGTGTGGCCCAAGTCGACCGAACTGGGAACCAGGATCTCGGACGACTCCGTCGAGGTGGTTGATGTGGCAGCGGGATCGGTCCCGGACCTCGATCTCGGCAGTTTCGACGTAACCGACGTGCCTTCGCGCAGCGTCGAGCAGTTCGTGCTGTCCACGTCGGGGCTGTTCGAGACCCCGGCCGGGCGCCGCGCCTTCGCCTCGTGCCTGCCCCGTGAGGAGCTGGCCACGGAGTTCGGGACGGTCGCAGACGAAGGCGCCGCCGCAGGATCCGTCGACACGCGGTTCACCGCACCCGACAGTCTCGTGTACGAGTCGGTCGCGGCAACCGCCGGCGGCCGGTATGAAACTCCGGACACGACCGCAGCCACTGCGGCGCTGGCAGAAACCGACGCGACTGCGGCCACCGTGCGCATCGGTTACCTGGGACCCGATCCGCGCCGCGCCGCGATCGTGGCCGCCGTGACGGCGGCGTGCGCTCCGGCCGGGATCACCGTGCAGGACGCCGGGTCGCCGGAATTCACCCCGTCGATGCTGCGCGACGGACAGGTCGACGCAGTGCTCGCAGGAACGGCGTCCGCCCCAGGCGCCGCCGGGACTGCGGCGCCGACTACGGCGATGTATGCACTACGCAGCGGCAGCAGAAACAACTTCGGGGACTATGCCAACGGCCGAGTTGATCAAATCGTCGATCAGCTCGCGGTCGACAGCTCCACCGCAGCGCAGCTGGCCTTGTCCACCGAAGCCGAGAACATCCTCTGGTCGGAGGTGCCCACGGTGCCGTTGTTCAACCAGCCCCGCACGGTCGGGTTCGCTGCGGGTTTGGAAGCAGGAGCGGTCAATCCGACGCGTTCCGGCGCCGGATGGAATATGGACAGGTGGGTTCTGCGGCGGTGATCGACAACTCTTCCGCATACGACGTCGTCACCCGGCTCACGCGGTGGGCCGACGACTTTCCCGAGCCGGGGGTGCGGTTCGCGGATCTCACCCCGGTGTTCTCGGATGCGGCGGGATTCCGCGTCGTGGTCGACGCACTCGCCGCAAGCGCGCCGGACGCCGAGGTGATCGCCGCCGTCGACGCGCGCGGATTCCTCCTCGGTGGCGGAGTGGCACGAGAACTCGGCTCCGGTGTGGTGGCCGTGCGCAAAGCCGGCAAGCTTCCGCCGCCGGTCCTCGCGCAGTCGTACACGCTCGAATACGGGACGGCGACGCTGGAAATCCCCGCCGACGTCCTCGGATTGGACGGGCGTTCGGTGCTCGTCGTCGACGACGTCCTCGCCACCGGCGGAACGATCGAGGCCACCGCTCGTCTCCTCGAATCGGCAGGTGCCGTGGTGATCGGTGTGGCGGTGGTTCTCGAGATCGCGGTGCTCGGTGGGAGGCGGCGGCTCGGAAAGTACCCGCTCACGTCCCTCGTCACGGTCTGAGTACTAAAGTTGTGCCTGGTGGTGCCGAAAGGCCCAGCTAACCAGTGGTAGGAGGTGACGGCATGACTTCGAATCTCGATCGGTCGCAGAACGCGAAATCCCCTTCGTCTGCACAGTCCGATGCCGAGTCACCTGTAGCGGATCCCGCTTCCGGCAACAGCCGCGGAGCACAGGGATTTGCCGTTCCGGCGTCTGCATCGCGCCGGGTACGAGCGCGACTCGCCAGGCGCATCACGGGGCAACGGAACGCGACCATCCGGCCGGTTCTCGAGCCCCTCGTCAGTCTGCATCGCGAGCTCTATCCCAAGGCCGATCTGGCCCTTCTCCAGCGCGCGTACGACGTTGCCGAGGAACGGCATGCCAGTCAGAAGCGAAAATCCGGTGATCCGTACATCACCCACCCACTCGCCGTCGCCAGCATCCTCGCCGAGCTCGGCATGGATACGACCACTCTGGTCGCAGCGTTGCTGCACGACACCGTCGAGGACACCGGGTACTCGCTGGCACAGCTGACCGAGGAATTCGGCGACGAAGTGGCGCACCTCGTCGACGGCGTCACTAAACTCGACAAGGTCGTACTGGGTAACGCCGCGGAGGGCGAGACCATCCGCAAGATGATCATCGCGATGGCGCGCGATCCCCGCGTGCTGGTGATCAAGGTGGCGGACCGCCTGCACAACATGCGGACCATGCGGTTCCTGCCGCCCGAGAAGCAGGCCCGGAAGGCCCGGGAAACACTCGAGGTGATTGCCCCGCTGGCTCATCGGCTGGGAATGGCGACCGTCAAGTGGGAGCTCGAGGATCTCTCGTTCGCGATTCTGCACCCCAAGAAGTACGACGAGATCGTGCGGCTGGTCGCCGACCGGGCGCCGTCGCGGGATACGTATCTGGCCAAGGTGCGCGCGGAGATCAACGCCACCCTGACGGCGTCGCGCATCAACGCGGTGGTCGAAGGCCGACCCAAGCATTATTGGTCGATTTATCAGAAGATGATCGTCAAGGGACGCGACTTCGACGACATCCACGACCTGGTCGGTGTGCGGATCCTCTGCGACGAGGTCCGCGACTGCTACGCCGCGGTCGGTGTGGTCCATTCGCTGTGGCAACCCATGGCGGGCCGGTTCAAGGATTACATCGCGCAACCCCGCTACGGCGTCTATCAGTCGCTGCACACCACCGTGGTCGGGCCCGAGGGCAAGCCGCTCGAAGTGCAGATCCGCACCCACGACATGCACCGGACCGCGGAATTCGGTATTGCAGCGCACTGGCGGTACAAGGAGACCAAAGGCAAGCACTCCGGCGATGTCGCCGAGGTCGACGACATGGCGTGGATGCGGCAGCTCCTCGACTGGCAGCGTGAGGCCGCCGATCCGGGTGAGTTCCTCGAATCTCTCCGCTACGACCTCGCAGTCAAGGAAATCTTCGTGTTCACCCCCAAGGGTGATGTGGTCACATTGCCCGCGGGGTCGACGCCGGTCGACTTCGCGTACGCCGTCCACACCGAGGTCGGGCATCGCTGTATCGGTGCCCGGGTCAACGGGCGGCTGGTCGCCCTCGAGCGCACTCTCGACAACGGGGAAGTGGTGGAGGTCTTCACCTCCAAAGCGGTCAATGCGGGCCCCAGCCGCGACTGGCAGTCGTTCGTGGTGTCCCCGCGGGCGAAGACGAAGATCCGGCAGTGGTTCGCCAAGGAGCGCCGGGAGGAGGCGCTCGAAAACGGCAAGGACGCGATCGCGAAGGAAGTGCGACGCGTCGGTCTCCCGCTGCAGCGACTGATGAACGCCGAGTCAATGGCCGCCATCGCACACGAACTGCACTACACGGACGTGTCGATGCTGTACACCGCGGTCGGAGAAAGCCACGTGTCCGCGCAGCACGTCGTGCAGCGCTTGGTCGCCCACCTCGGCGGTGTGGGGGACGTGGAGGAGGAGCTGGCCGAGCGGTCCACGCCGTCCACCATGCCGATGCGCCCGCGCAGCACCGGCGACGCCGGTGTCCTCGTACCGGGAGCGGAAGGTACCGTCGCGAAACTGGCCAAGTGCTGTACCCCGGTTCCCGGCGACGAGATCATGGGTTTCGTCACCCGTGGCGGCGCGGTCAGCGTGCACCGGACCGACTGCACCAACGCCGGCTCTCTTCAGGAGCAATCCGAGCGGATCATCGAGGTCCAGTGGGCGCCGTCGCCGTCGTCGGTGTTTCTCGTCGCCATCCAGATCGAGGCACTCGATCGGCACCGGCTGTTGTCGGACGTCACCAAGGCTCTCGCGGACGAGAAGGTGAACATCCTGTCGGCGTCGGTGACGACGTCCGGTGACCGGGTGGCCATCAGCAAGTTCACGTTCGAGATGGGCGACCCGAAGCACCTCGGGCACGTGCTGAACGTCGTACGGAATGTGGAGGGCGTCTACGACGTCTATCGGGTGACGTCCGCCGCCTGACATACCCGCTGTCCATGCACGAACGGGACGTTCGTTCGGTTGGGTCGAACGAACGTCCCGTTCGTGCAAGCGTGGGACGGTGCCGGGAAGGTAAGGGGTCAGCCGACCTTCGCGGTTTCGATCTGGACCGGGGTGTTCGGTTTGCCGCCCCCGGCCGACATGGAGCCGTCGTCGCCGTCCGCCGCCACCGTCTCGACGGTGGTGAGGCCCTCATCGGAAATGGAACCGAACACGGTGTAATTGGGCGGTAGCACCGAGTCGGCGTAGACGAGGAAGAACTGGCTGCCGTTACTGCCCGGCTGTCCGCTGTTTGCCATCGCGACGGTGCCGCGGGGGTAGACCACCGGCTCGGCCAGTGCCGGATCGTCCGCCGCGAACGCGGTTTCGGGGTATTCGGTATCGAACCCGTAACCGGGACCACCGGTTCCGACGCCGCTGGGATCGCCGCATTGCAGGACCTGCAACCCCTGTTCCGTCGTCAGGCGATGGCACGGGGTGTCGTCGAAGTACCCCTGCTCGGCGAGGCTCACGAAGCTGTTGACCGTACACGGAGCATCGGCGCGATCGAGGGTCAGACCGATGGGGCCGGCACTGGTGGTGAGGTTCACCGAGACGGTGCCTGCAGTGGACACACCTGTAGCGGACGGTGCGGTGACGTCCTTGGCAGGCGGACGTCCCGCCGGGTACGAGCAGTCGACGGTGGCCGCTGCCGGCGTCGGCACCGGCGGCAACGTGCCGAAGCGAGAGAGGTCGAGCGACTGCGCCGCGGCGCTGGTGGGGGACGCCTTCGAGGACGTGCTGGTCGCCGAACCGCCCGAGTCGGACGAGTCCGAGCAACCGGCGAGGAGGACCGCGAGGCTCAAGCCTGCAACGAAGATCGAGGTGCGTTTCATCGGTCCATCCTCACACGGGTCCTCAATCCATCCGGACGGACTTGATGTCGATCGGAAGGTTCGGCTTGCCGCCGCCCGCCTGCATCGAGGCATCGTCCCCGGCGGCCGCGACCTTCTCGATGGTGGCGATGCCGGTCTCGTCGATGGTCCCGAAGGCCGTGTACTGCGGCGGCAGCTGGGAATCGGCGTAGACGAGGAAGAACTGGCTGCCATTACTGCCCGGCTGACCGCTGTTGGCCATCGCGATGGTTCCGCGCGGGTACGTGACGGGGACCTGCAGCGACGAATCGTCGGCGGGGTACTGGTCGGTGGGGAACTCGTTCGCGAAGCCGTAACCGGGTCCGCCGGTACCGGAACCGGTCGGGTCACCGCACTGCAGCACCTTGAGCCCTTCGGAAGTGACGAGCCGGTGACACGGTGTGTTGTCGAAGTAGTTCTGGCTCGCGAGGCTCAGGAAGTTGTTGACCGTGCAGGGGGAGTCGGCGTTGTCCAGCGTCAGCCCGATATTGCCCTGGGTGGTCTCCACGCTGACGCTGACGTCGGTGACCGTGGTGTCGATGTCCTCGGTGCGCGGCGGGTTCACCTGCCTGGCCGGCGGCTGATTGTCCGGGGTGTACGTGCATGAGACCTTCTCGGGCAGCGGCTCCGCGCGGCCCGCGGGCATGACACCCGGCGACTGGGGCGAGGCGGACACCGACTCTGCGGCGGAGGCTTCGCTGGTGTCGTCGTCACCGCTGGTGAGGGCGAAGACGACCGCGCCTGCGGCCACCACCAGCACGACACCCAGTACCGAACCGGCAATGGTCAACTGCCTGCGCTTGCGTGCTCTGTCCGCACGGCGCTCGAGCTGACGCTCGAGCTTTCGTTTCGCTGCTTCCCGGCGCTGCTCGTTGCTCGGCACTGCGGTGGTCCTCCCGTTCGGTCTTCTCTGGCAGTCGGTCGATATAGCAGTTGGTCTGTGTGATCTACCCCCGGCACACGACCTCCAGAGTCTGCCATCCGAACCTGAGAACAGGCTGGCGGGGCGGCGGCTTAGGCTGTAGCGACTGCAATGATCATTCGAACAGGAGCGTCGCGCGTGCTCGTCACAGGATTTCCGGCCGGGATGTTCCAGACCAACTGCTACATCCTCGCCCAGGACGATGCCCGGGAGTGCGTCGTCGTCGACCCCGGTCAGGATGCTGCGGGCCCGCTGGTCGAATTTCTCGCCCAGTCGGATCTCACACCGACGGCGGTGTTGCTCACGCACGGCCATCTCGACCATGTCTGGAACGCCCACGAGGTATGCGACAAGTTCGGCATCCCCGCATACATCCATCCCGAGGATCGGTACATGTTGTCCGACCCCGGCCGGGGTATCGGGCCGACGATGAAGCCGTTCATCGAGGGCATGGAGTTCGTCGAACCGAGCGAGGTGATCGAACTGGCGGACGGTGACAGGATCGATCAGGCCGGTATCTCGTTCGTCGTCGATCACACTCCGGGACACACGCAGGGGTCCGTCGTGTTCCGGACCCGGGTCGACACCGAGAACGGTGCGGTCGAGGTCGCCCTGACCGGGGACACCCTCTTTCAGGGATCGATCGGGCGCAGCGACCTGCCCGGGGGTAACCACGAGCAGTTGCTGCAGTCCATCGCCGCCAAACTTCTCGTCCTCGCCGATGACACGGCGGTGCTGCCCGGGCACGGCGGATCGAGTTCCATCGGCGCCGAACGCGCATCCAACCCGTTCCTCGTTGGACTCCCGGGATCGAAGTAAGGAAAAGTAGCGACAGTGAGCAAAGCCAGCACCTTCTCCGCCCCCAAGGGCGTTCCCGACTACGTCCCGCCGCAGTCCGCTGAATTCGTCGCAGTGCGCGACGGGCTCACCAACGCTGCGCGACTGGCCGGATACGGCCACATCGAGCTTCCCATTTTCGAGGACACCGGGTTGTTCGCCCGTGGTGTCGGTGAATCGACGGACGTCGTCAGCAAGGAGATGTACACCTTCGCCGACCGGGGTGATCGATCGGTGACCCTGCGACCCGAAGGCACCGCCGGAGTGATGCGTGCGGTAATCGAGCATGGTCTCGACCGGGGCCAATTGCCGGTGAAGCTGAGCTATGCGGGTCCGTTCTTCCGCTACGAGCGTCCGCAGGCCGGACGTTATCGGCAACTGCAGCAGGTCGGGGTCGAAGCCATCGGCGTCGACGATCCGGCACTGGACGCCGAGGTCATCGCTGTTGCCGACGCCGGGTTCCGTGGGCTCGGGCTCGAGGGCTTCCGGTTGGAGATCACCTCGCTCGGTGATGACACCTGCCGGCCGCAGTACCGGGAACGTCTGCAGGAGTTCCTCTTCCGCCTTCCGCTCGACGAAGAGACGCGTCGGCGCGCAGAAATCAATCCGCTTCGGGTTCTCGACGACAAGCGCAAGGAAGTGCGGGAGCTGACCGCGGACGCCCCTCTCATGCTCGATCATCTCTCCGACACCGCGAAAGCGCATTTCGACGAGGTACTTGCCCATCTCGACGCGTTGGGTGTGCCGTATGTCGTCAACCCGCGGATGGTTCGCGGGCTCGACTACTACACCAAGACCACGTTCGAGTTCGTGCACGACGGTCTCGGTGCACAGTCCGGCATCGGCGGCGGCGGACGCTACGACGGCCTGATGGCGCAACTCGGCGGTCAGCCGTTGTCCGGCATCGGTTTCGGGCTGGGGGTCGACCGCACCGTGCTGGCCCTGGCAGCGGAGGGAAAGTCAGCAGGGTCGCCTGCGCGGTGCGAGGTCTTCGGCGTACCCCTCGGCGACGAGGCGAAGGCGACACTGGTTGTCATCGCGCAGCAGTTGCGGGCTCAGGGAATTCGAGTCGATCTGGCGTACGGGAACCGGGGGGTGAAGGGCGCGATGAAGGCTGCGGACCGTTCCGGCGCCGCACTAGCACTCGTGCTGGGTGATCGCGACATCGCCGAAGGAACCATCGGGATCAAGAACCTGGCCACCGGTGACCAGGAGTCGATCTCGGCGGCGGACGTCGTCACGCATGTCGGAGCGATCCTTGGCGCCTGAACACAACCCGCCGGTGTCACTCGACCTCGTCCCCATCGAGCTGATTGCGCCGCGGCTGAAGCGGGTTGCGATGATCGTCGTCCTGGTCGGCGTGGTTGTGGGCGCCGTGCTGAGCTTCTTCGCTCCGCTATGGCTAGCCGTGGTGGTGGGCGGTGTGATCGCCGTCCCTACCGCCCTGTCGGTGCTGCTCACGCTGCGCCGCAAGGTCGAGCTGGAGCACGGCGTGATTCGCTCGACCGGGGGTCTGCGAACCTGTCAGGTCGATGTCACGAAGGCGGTGGCGGCCGAGGTGGTGGTGCGCTCGGCTCGGGTCAGCGAAGTGAGTGTCCGTATCACCGACCCCGACGGCATCCTTGCGGTGCCGTTGGCGCTCTACACCAACGACGGCGGACGCGAGCTGGATGTGCTGGGGCTTCGGAAGCTGGCGGACGCACTGACGACGAGTGAACTGGTGCCGGCGGCAGCGATCGCCTCCGTACTCATCGAGCAGTTACGGGCCGAGGCGCGTGACGCGGCGCTGACCGAACGGCCGTTGTTCCGGGCGGTGGACTTGGTGCGTGCCGCCGGCCGCATCCCGACCACCACGCTCACCGATCACGAGGTCGCAGCACTCGTCGACTGAAAACGAATGCAGGTGGGGCCGGCAGTGCGCGTCCGGTCCCACCTGCGGGCTCAGTTCCTCGTGTCGATCGTTCCGTTGTCGAGATCTTCGCCGCCGATGACGGCAGGAGCAACCATCGGAAGGTCACCGACGAAGGCGTTGCTGTCGCCCGCGTTCACCAGGTAGCCGGGTGTGGTGCGGCCGGTGAGCTGTTCGTCGGCCCCGCGGCCCGTCGCCATTCCTGCGCCACCGCCCATGGCTCCCAACGGGCCGCCTGGACCTGTACCCATTCCCGTCGTTGTCGATGTGCCGAACGCTCCCGGCGTCCCGGTGGCATTCGGAGTCCCCGCCCCGGTAGCGCCGGGCGGAACGGGACCGACCAGCGGTGTACGCGGCACGGAAGCGCCGCTCCCAGAAGCTGTTCCGCCGCCCGCGCCGTACACGCCGATTCCGGTGCCACCTGCGATGCCCACCGAACCGGGGACGCCGTGCGCCGCACCGGCCGCCGCGGCAGGGCCTGACCTGGTCACGACGGACTCTGCGGACACGTCACTCGGCGAGACACTTGCGGCCTTGGTCGTGGCCGAGACGAGTTGATCGAGGCTGTCGGTGACCGTGGAGACCATCGGCGTGCCGACGCTCTCGAGCACGGTGCCGGCAACAGCGAACGGCGACGGCGGTGCGGCGGCGGCGGCCGGTCCGGGCGGCGGCGGTACGGGCACCGGTGCCGCGAGGCCGTTCATCGTGAGAGTCTGCTCGTTCAGCTCGGTTCGCGTCTGCGTAACCACTCCGATCGCAGCCTTGATGTGTTCGGCGGCCGACGCGAGGAGCATCGCCTGCCCGGGCGGCGTCATCACCATGGGCGCTGCAGCGACCGCCGTGGCTGCGAACGATTCGGAGATGGTCATCAGGTTCGCATTGCCACGAGCCACCGACGCAGCAGCAGTCTGGGTGGTCCCGGAGATTTGCGTGCCACGCTCGCTCAACTCGGCGCCGCTCGCCTGAGCCTGCTGTCCCTGCGTCTGCGCGGCCTGCGCCGCCTGGCTCTGCCAGATGTGGTCGAGCGCCTTCAGCCCCGACATGCTCACGGACATGGCCTGATCGATCAGACCGGAAGACATGTCGAGGATCGATGTCGGATCGAAGGATCCGAACGTCCCGGAACCGAAGCTGCCCGCCAGGTCGGTGAGCGGCTTGAACAACTCGTCGACTCCCGGCAGCTCGGGCAGGCCCTGTCCCTGGAGGAGGGCTTCGACGGGATTCGGAGGCAACGACGGAAGAGCCGGCAGCGGTGGCAGTTCCGGAAGCGCCCGCGCGGCGATTTCGCCGAGCGGGGCTTCGAGCAGTGGGGCGAGCGGTGAACCCTGCAGCGCCTCGAGTGGAGTGCTCGGCAGCGGGGTGTTCAGAGCCTCGCCGACCGGAGAACCCTGTAGCAGATCCAGGATCGACGGGTGTCCGGTCTCGCCGGCGGGCTCGGGAGATGTCATGCGATGCCTCCGATGGCGCCGCCGATGTCTCCCAGGGCGCCGCCGTTGGCGGCGTCGACAGAATCGTAGGAGGCGGCGGTGGCCCCGGCCGCGACAGCGGTGTGGGCGTAGTGGGATGCCAGTTCGGCCACCGACTTGGCATGGTTGCCTTGTGCCACCGCGAAGGACGCGAGGAAGTCGGCTCCGATCGGGCCGAACACCGGCACCAGCGCGGCGAGATCCGCACCGAGGTCGATCGCAGCAGCGCTACTGATCTGCTCTGCGGCCTGCGCAGCGGTGGCGCCGTAATTCCTGATGCCGTCCGTGACGACAAAGACATCGCTCAAGATAACCCCCCAAGGTAGTAAGCGTTCGCCAGAGTTTATCTCACAGATCCGACCTCGGCGGCCGGAGGTCGCGAGGCGTGCCGCCCGCCATCTCGGCGAGGAGAACCCGTGAACGCGCACGGATCCCGTCGAGCGGCGTCGCCCATCCGAGAGCGCGCAAGCAGGCGTCGGCGAGGAGCGCCGCGGCATCAGCGCTCTCTGGTACCGGTACCGCTCCGCTCTCGACGTCGGCCCGGGTCGCGATGGCGCTCTCGACGATGCGGAAAGGGAGATCGGTGAGGCCGGGGACCACTTCGGTGTCGCCGCCCGTGATCTCGATGAGCGCCTGTTCGGCGTAGTGCTGGTAGTGGGAGCGCAGCCGCATGCGTTGCGCGCGGAACGGGGCGAAGCGTTCGGTGCGTAGTTCGGGCAAGAGGTAGAGGGCACCGAGATTCCAGCGCGTGCCGGTGAGTTGTGTGACGTCATAGGTGGCCAGGGCGTGCAGGCGCACGACGGCCGGCGCATCGACAGTCGCGAGTAGTCGGGCGGTGGCGAGCGCGGGGGAGACCGTTTCTTCGAGAAGCGCCACCAGGATCTCCTCCTTGTTGGCGAAGTGGTGATAGAGCGATGCCTGTCTGATGCCCACCATGTCGGCGATCTCGCGTGTCGAAGTGGCAGCAAAGCCCTTGGTGGTGAACAGCTCTCCGGCGGCGTCGAGTATCTCCTCGGGCGTCGTCCGACCCGGTCTGCGTTGGCTGGTCAGTCGCGGTCGTCCCGGCCCGGTGGTCACCTGTTCATGATGTCAGGTCGGTCCTCCACGCCACCGTGGGCACCCGCCGTGAGCGTTCCGTCATACCCCGGAAACCTCTGCAACGATCCTGTTACAGCCGGGGCCGATCTGTATACGTCCGCGTCACCCATCGGGTGAGGCGCGAGAGAAAACTATCGATCGACAGATATTGCTCTCGCCGAAGGAGAAGGCCCTTGAGTACACCAACGAGGACTGCGCAAGTGCCGTCCGCAGCGGTACATGCACCTCCTGTCCCGTCCGGAGGTGCGACGGCCGACGACTCCGGCGACCTCGGTGCGTTCGGCTACGAGCAGCAACTGCACCGGAAGCTGGGCAAGTTCGCCTCGTTCGCGGCCGGATTCTCGTTCGTGTCGATACTCACGACAATCTTTCAATTATTCGGTCTCGGTTTCGGTTTCGCCGGGCCGGCGTTCTTCTGGACGTGGCCGGTGGTGTTCGTCGGTCAGTTCATGGTGGCGCTCAACTTTGCCGAATTGGCCGCCCGGTACCCCATCTCCGGCGCCATCTACCAGTGGTCCCGCCGGATGGGCGGGGAGGTGGTGGGCTGGTTCGCCGGCTGGTTCATGATCCTGGCGCAGATGGTTACTGCCTCGGCCGCGGCAATCGCACTGCAGGTCGTGCTTCCGAACGTGTGGAGTGGGTTCCAGATCCTCGGCGAGGACAGCACATTGACGTCCGCGAGCGGCGCCGCCAATGCGGTACTGCTCGGGTCGGTCCTTTTGGTGCTCACCACCTTCATCAACTGCATCGGCGTGAACTGGATGTCGCGTATCAACAACATCGGTGTCACCTGCGAGATCGTCGGAGTCATCGCGGTGGTCGGCATGTTCCTCACCCACGCGCAGCGGGGCCCGCAGGTCGTGTTCGACACGGGTACGGCGGGCACCGACCCCGGTTACGGCTGGGCCTGGATCGTGTCCGGTCTCATGGCCGCCTACGTGATGGTCGGGTTCGGTTCGGCCGGCGAGCTCGCGGAGGAGACGCGGAACCCGCGACGGGTGGCACCGCGCACGATCCGGCTGGCGCTGTCGGTCTCGGCGCTCGGTGGTGGCCTGATGATCATCGGCGCGCTGATGGCGGCACCGAGCCTGACCGACGGACGCCTCGCCGCGGAGGGCCTGCCCTACGTGTTGTCGTCAATTCTCAGCTCTCCCTGGGGCACATTGCTTCTCGCCGATGTCGCGGTCGCCGTCTTCGTCTGCACACTCGCCATCCAAACCGCGGCATCTCGGTTGGTGTTCTCCATGGCTCGCGACGGTCGGTTGCCTGCATCGCAGGTGCTCTCGAAGGTGAACGCTCGCACCGGGACCCCGATTGCGCCGTCCGTCCTCATCGGTATCGTCTGCATCGCCATCCTCGCAGTGAACGTCGGAAACTCCGCGATCTTCGCCACCTTGTCGAGTGTCTGCATCATCCTGATCTACCTTGCCTATCTGATGGTCACGGTGCCCCTCCTGCTCCGCCGTCTGAAGGGGTGGCCGCACGGTGGTCCGCAGGTCGACGTGGACGGCCGGAGTCTCTTCTCGCTCGGACGGCTCGGCTTGCCCGTGAACATTCTGGCTGTCGGTTACGGCGCCCTCATGGTGGTGAACCTGTCGTGGCCTCGAGCCGAAGTCTTCGATCCGGGCGGGGACTACCCGCTTCTGCGGTGGGCCGCACCCGTCACGGTCGCCGCCGTGATCGCACTCGGGATCCTTTGCTTCCCGCGCGGCCGAACCGTCCCGAACCCCGTCACGATCGGAGCCTGACATGACCTCAGTGGACACCTCGACCACCACTGCCGCGAAAGAACACGCGCGCGCCCAGGCGGGCGCGATCACCCGATCGATGCCCGTGGTCCCGGCGTCGGCGTGGCCGACGCCCCCGGCGGGGGTGGACCCGGCGGCCCTGACGTGGGCCGAGACGGTCCCCGGTGGCCGATACACGAGCAAGGTCCTCAATCGGGGAACGCGCCTGCGGTTGCGCGATCTGGAGGGACGGGCCTGCGCACACGTTCTGCTGTTCCGTGCGGATGCGCCGTGGGAGCGGTTGAACGTCGCCGACACCGTCAAGGTGCCGTGGCAGGCGTATATCGGTGAGGGACATCCGCTTTTGTCGGATCAGGGCCGGGTGCTCGCCACCGTCGTCGCCGACACCTCCGGTCACCACGACGCCTTGTGCGGAACCACATCCCTCGCGTCCAACACTGCGAAGTATGGGGACGGATCGCTGCATTCGCCGTCACCGGCAGGCCGCGAACTCTTCACGGTGGCCGCGGCGAAACACGGCCTCGACCGACGTGATCTGCCACCGTCACTGTCGTTGTTCCACGGCATACGAGTCGATGCGGACGGCTCCCTGAACAGCATCGGGTCGGCCGGGCCGGACACTGTGGTCGAACTCGTCCTCCATCTCCCGCTCATCGTCCTGATTGCGAATACCGCTCACCCGGTGGACCCGTCACCGACCTATGACACGACCACGCTCGAGGTTCTCGCGTGGTCGGGCGGGCGCATCGAGGTGCCGCCAGAAGCGGAGCCGGAATACCGGCGCGCATACCTCAATACCGAAGACGTCTGGGCTGCTGCGCAGTCACAGGGGCAGGAGTAGGCATGACCACCAGCATCGAGACCGCGGCCCTGGTACCGGGAACGGTCGTCCTGGACGAAGAAGTCGGCGCCCGCGGGCCGTGGTCCGCCGTCGTCGAGGCCGGCGACGTCCTCACCATTGTCGACCTGTGCGGGAATCAGGCCGTGGACACCCTGATCTACGCCGCAGACGACGACCGGCAGCGGTATTCGGCGGCCGCGACCGTGTCTTCGCAGCGCAACCTCTTCCTCACCACCGGCAGTGTCTTGAGGTCCGACGACCACGATGCCTTGATGACCCTGGTGGCGGACGAAGTCGGCTCCCACGACACCGTGGGCGGAGCGTGCTCACAAGAATCGAACACTCTGCGATACGGCCACCACACCAAACATCAGCATGCGTGCGTCGAGAACTTCCTGGTCGAGGGTTCGAAGTGGGGGATAGGCAAGCGCGATCTCGTGTCGAACATCAACTTTTTCATGAATGTTCCCGTCGAGGCGGACGGGACACTGGGAATCGTCGACGGCCTGTCGGCGCCCGGCAAGCGGCTTGCCCTGCGCGCGGAACGAGATGTTCTGGTACTTGTGTCCAATTGCCCGCAGATCAACAACCCCTGCAACGGTTTCGATCCGACACCGGTGCGCATGATCGTGACCCGCCCGACGGGAGTACGACGATGACCGGCAAGATCACTGTGCAGCGGCCGGGCATGCTCACCACGGTGCAGGACTTCCCTGGCCGGACCGGGTACTGGCACATCGGGGTTCCGCCGTCGGGTCCCATGGATGATCTGTCCTTCCGGCTCGGCAATACCGCCCTCGGGAACGATGAGGGCGCCGCCGGACTCGAGTGCGCCATGGCCGGTCCAGCACTGCAGTTCGACCGGGACGCGGTGGTGTGTGTGACGGGTGCACCCGCACCGGTCACCGTCGACGGCGTCCTTGCGGCGCAGTGGCGCCCGGTACACGTTCCGGCGGGGGGCGTACTCGACGTCGGTACGGTTTCGGGTCCCGGTCTGCGCGTCTACGTGCTGGTGCAGGGCGGCCTCGAGGTCGAGGACTACCTCGGGAGTGCCTCGACGTTCACCCTCGGCAAGTTCGGCGGTCACCAGGGCCGGACCTTGCGACAGGGTGACATTCTCGTCACCGGTGACGCGAACGGGATCCATGCGACGGCCGTTCCCGCAGAACATCTTCCGGCACTGTGCAAGCGCTGGGAACTTGCGGTCACCGAAGGACCGCACGGCGCTCCCGAATTCTTCACCCGGTCCGACATCGACACGTTGTACGGGACCGATTACGAGGTGCATTTCAATTCGGACCGCACCGGGGTGCGGCTGATCGGGCCGAAACCCGACTGGGCCCGCACCGACGGCGGGGAGGCGGGACTGCACCCCTCCAACATTCACGACAACGCGTATTCCGTCGGCGCGTTGGACTTCACCGGAGACACGCCGATTCTGTTGGGGCCGGATGGGCCGAGCCTCGGAGGATTCGTCTGCCCGGTCACCGTGGTCTCGGCGGAACGATGGAAGCTGGGTCAGCTGGCCCCGGGAGACACAGTGCGATTCGTACCCATCAAGGCAGGAAGGGCGGCGTCGACCCGCGCGCTCGGTCCCGCCCGACGCGCCGTCCACTCGTCGGTCTTCTCCACGGCCGGTGACGGCGACGACGGCGTGATCGCCCGGCGCGATGGCGACACAGCCGTCACCTATCGGCGCTCCGGCGACGACAATGTCCTCGTCGAATACGGTGAGATGAGCCTGGATCTCGCGCTGCGGGCCCGAGCGCATGCCTTGCATCAGCGGCTCGAGATCGAGAAGCCTGGCGGTCTGCTGGACCTCACCCCGGGGATCCGGTCGTTGCAGGTCAGGGTCGATCCGGACGTGCTGCCCATCCCCAAGCTCATGGGATTGCTCAGTGACGCCGAGGACGCGTTGCCGGCCGCGAACGAGCTCGTCGTACCGAGTCGGTCCGTTCGGATGCCGCTCTCGTGGGACGATCCGTCGACGAGAGAAGCGATCCAGCGGTATATGCACGGAGTTCGCGCCGACGCTCCTTGGTGCCCGTGGAATATCGAGTTCATCCGCCGCATGAACGGTCTCGGAAGTGTCGGCGACGTTTTCGACACGGTGTTCGGCGCCGAGTACATGGTGCTCGGCCTCGGGGACGTCTACCTCGGTGCGCCCGTGGCGACGCCGCTCGATCCGCGTCATCGGCTGGTGACGACGAAATACAACCCCGCACGCACCTGGACCCCCGAGAACGCGGTCGGCATCGGTGGGGCATACCTGTGCATCTACGGAATGGAAGGACCGGGGGGATACCAGTTCGTCGGCCGTACCACCCAAGTGTGGAACCATCGGCACCCCGAGAAGTCGGGGCCGTTCGAAGACGGAACGCCGTGGTTGCTTCGCTTCTTCGACCGGATCTCCTGGTATCCCGTGGAACCGGAGGAACTGATGGATCTGCGATCCGAGGTCGCGGCAGGGCGCGGTGGTGGCGTCGACATCACCGACGGCACGTTCTCACTTGCCGAACACGAGCAGTTTCTCAGCGCCCACGCCGATTCGATCAGCGAATTCCGCGCCGGGCAGGCTGTCGCCTTCGCCGCCGAACGGCAGAGATGGTCCGCTGCCGGGGAATTCGCGACGGTGGGGTGAGGAGGGCGCTGCCCTCAGAGCCCACCGAGGTCGGACAGGACTCCGAGGGCGGCGTCGTTGGCCTGTACCAGAGCCGCCATCTCCGACTCGGCAGCAGGCGCCGAGTCCGGCGATTGCAGAGCGAAGCCATTGGCGAGAGTGAGAGTGTTGTAGCCACTGTCCGCGGCGCGCAAGAGAAGGTCCGAGGGAACATCGGAGCCGGCCAGCCGATCGAGGCCCTCGCCGACGAAGTAGAACCGCCAGAGCGGCCCGAGATCGGCACCGTAGACATCTTTGGTATCGGCGACGATGGTGTCGCCGTCGCGAGCAATGGAATCGACGATTTTGTAGTAGCCGGGGATGTCGTCGGTGGAGGTGCCGGAAGAGGCAACGGCCCGTGCCAGATCCATCGTGATGTGCGCGTTGTATCCCACCATGGCGACGCGGGCGGGGCTGAGGGAGCATTGCTTCGACAGCGAGAAGTACCGCTCCCACTGCGGCTCGACGGCGGCGCCCGTGAACTCGGCATGCAGGTTACGAAGATACCGGCGCAGGAGATCCGAACTGATCGCGTGTGCCCAGTGGCGATCCGCGAACGCCGTGGGGTCGCGCTGCAGAGGCATCACCGCAGAGTGTTCCACCGCGTCGAGTCCGAGGGAGAACAGTCCGCGGCGATCGTGGTGGCGCACGAGAACAGCGGTGATCTCGGCGTGACGCGCCACCTCGTCTTCGAGGCGTCCGAGCGACAGGGTGTCCGGGAGAGTCGACAGGTCGGAGAGGGCAACGATCCGCGCGACCTCCGGCTGTGTCAGCGCCTCACCACATGCCGTGCTCACGGCGCCTGCGGGCTGCGCCGACACCAGTGTGGGAAGCGCTGTGGTACTGACAATCACCGCGCAGAGTGTGACGGCCGAGCGTAGGACAGTCGACGTTCTCGCGAACTTCATCGCCGGAGCATAGCGAGTTGTCTACAGTATTGTGCGGTGAGCGGTCGCGATCAGGCCACGGTCTTGAAGGGGTCGTGCTCGGTGATCAACTTCTCGAGCCGCGCCTCGTCCACCCGGACGCGCACCGTCGACGCTTCCTGGTGATCGCGCACCACCTTGGCAAGCGTAAACGTACTCGTCACCAGGAACAGTAAGGTCATGCAGAGAAATCCTCGCTGCCACGGATCGATCGGCAGGTAGGCGATCCCGATGAGCGACCCCGCGAAACTGATCGCAAAGGCGATACCCGCCTGGACGAAAAAGGCGGTGGTCGTTCTGGATGTCGGTGTCGGTGTCATAGAACCCAGCCTGGTGGTCGAGTTTGCGAAAGACATGAGTAGCACTACCCGACTTCCACGGGTAGATCCGCGTGCTCGTTCCGATCTCGGGGCCGGCCGTCTCTCTGCATCTGTCGTCGAAGTCAGTCGTCGCAGCAGTTGCAGTGAGGTCCGTCGTGATCAGCAGCAGCCAACGGTGTCGGACAGCAGGGGTCGCCCCTCCAGGCGCCCACGCCCTCTTTCACGGCGATCACGGCGATGACGAGGGCGGCGATCGGGTCGGCCCAGGACACACCGAACAGGCTGTGGAGAACCAAGCCGACCAGCAGAACGGCGGAGAGATACGTGCACAGCAATGTTTGCTTGGAATCCACCACGGCGGAGCGTGAGCCGAGCTCTCGGCCCGCGCGCCTCTGCGCCCACGACAGCACCGGCATGATACCCAAACTCACTGCTGCCAGTACGATTCCGACGATCGACGGTTGTGCCTCGCCGAATCCGAGAAGCGATCGGACTGCGTCGACGGTGACATAGAGGGCGAGGCCGAAGAACGAGAACGCGATGATGCGCAGTGCTGTTTTCTCCCGCGACTGTGGGTCCTTTCCTGCGAACTGCCAGGCGACCGTTGCCGCAGAGGAAACCTCGATCACCGAGTCGAAACCGAACCCGATCAGTGCGGTCGAGGACACCCGTACCCCTTCGGTCAGAGCAATGATCGCCTCGAGCACGTTGTAGCTGATCGTCACAGCCACGAACAACTGAATACGCCGTGCCAGCAGCTTCCGGCGGTCGATCGACAGCGACGGCTCGAGTCCGGGAAAGCCGAGTTCGGGAGTCATCAGCAACACCCCTCGGTATCCGCGTCCGGGCAGCATGACGGGTCGACCGCGAGAACCAGGCCGATCAAATCGTCCAGTGCTGTGCGGATGCGGGGATCAGCGAGTTCGTAACGACTACGCCTGCCCTCGGGCACGGCCACAACGAGACCGCATCCGCGCAGGCACGCCAAATGATTCGACAGAATCTGCCGGGAGACTCCGATTTGCTCGGCGAGTTCGGACGGATACCCAGGACCCGACCTCAGGCTCAGCAGGATCTGCGTGCGCGTCGAGTCGGACAGCGCATAACCGAAGCGAGCCAGGGCATCGCGATGAACCAGCGTCTCCATGCCTGCACGGTACATTGATTTCTGTATTCAGAAAACAGTGAACAGAATGGCGGGCTGCACCGGCGACGAGTCGCTGTTTCGGGTGATCAGCCGATCGAACCGTCTTCGGCAACGACAGCAGTCGGCAGGTCTATCTGTACGGGGGTGTCGCCTTCGTCGCAGAGCACGGTGACGAATGCCGGGAACACGATCCGCCAGGAACCGGCGACGAGAGAGAGAGCGCTCGCTGCGAAGTCAGCGCATTGGTTCGGCAGCAAGGTTACGGGTGCGTCGCCCAGCCATTGTGGCGTCGGAACGCGGCGATTCTTCTGGTCCTCCGGATCGATGACGAATCGCACGTTCGTGGCCGGTTTCGCTCCTGCATTGCGGAGCCGGAACCGGTCGATCGATCCGCGGATACGTCGGACGTGGAAGTCGACGTTCTGCGGGTCCGGGAAGGTCCGCTGCGCGCCTCGAGCAGTCCGCATCATCTCTGCGACTTGCTCCAGCGCCGCGTCCCGCTCGTATTCGGCAGCGCGCCTCGCCTGGTCGGCGAGGTTCGCTCTCCGCCACGCTGTGGCAGCGGCGGCGACGGACAGCGCCCCAACCACCGCGCTCATCCACGATGCGGATCTCATGTGCGGAAACTTACCCGAACCCGCCGGCCACTCTTTCGGACAGCCTGACCTCCACTGATGCCGGTTCTCATTGCCGGTCCATCGGAGGAGTGACCGCACCGAACGAGATCCTGGCTTGCTCGGCGGAACCGGGCCGTTGAACAAATCTCGCAGGCTGGCAGGATCAGGGGTGAGATCGGGACTTCGTTGTGAGGTCCTGGCTCGTAGTTGCGGCAGGGAGACAAAGAGATGGCACAGGGCGTTGTGAAGTGGTTCAACGGCGAGAAGGGTTTCGGATTCATCACACCGGACGACGGCGGAGCTGACCTCTTCGTTCACTTCTCGGAGATTCAGGGCAGCGGTTACAAATCACTCGACGAGAACCAGCGAGTGGAGTTCGAGGTCGGCCAGGGCCAGAAGGGTCCGCAAGCCCAGGGTGTGCGGGCCGTCTGACGAGCCTCCGCGGGGCCGCGTCCATGTGGAAGCGGCCCCGTCCCGGACGCGTGCATTCCAGTCGGCTGTCCGAAGCCGGCAGGCGGAGTCGGGCCCGCAGATGAAGCGGCGGACCGACCCCAGGTAGCTAAACTCGAGTCGTGGATATCCGGGACGCCGAGTACGTCGTCGCCGTGGCCGATCACGGCAGTGTTACCGAGGCCGCGCGTGCCCTGTTCATCGCGCAGCCGTCGCTGTCGCAGGCGATCCGCACTCTCGAACGCGATCTGGGTGTCGAACTGTTCGATCGCGGGGGGCGGAAGCTGCGGATCACCCCGGCGGGTATGTCGTTCGCGCATGCGGCACGGCAGGTCCTCGCAGATGTCGAGCGAGCACGGGCCGTCGTGCACGACGTCGCGGAATTGCGGTCCGGCACGCTGACCATTGCTGTTCTCAATTCCCTTGCCGCCGATCCGCTTCCGCGTCTCATCGGCCGGTTCCATCAACAGTTCCCTCGGGTGCTCCTGTCCACGGTGTCGGCGGACGTTCCCGACCGCGTGGGCCGCGCGGTCCGGTCAGGTGAGTGCGACCTCGGGCTCACCGAACTTCTCGTCGACAACCAGGGGCTCGAGTTCCGGTTGGTGGGGGAACAGGAGATCGTGCTCGCACTTCACGCCGATCTGGCGATCGAGCTACCCGACCCGGTGTCAGTCGATCTGCTTGCCGACATTCCGATGATCGTGGAGATCGGGTCGCGTCCGCGACTGCCGGTGAACAACATCGCCGTCGAGTGTGCGCATCGTCAATCGATGTGGGAATTGGTTGTCCAGGGCGCGGGGGCGACCCTGCTCCCGCGGCGCGTCGCCGAGCAGGAACTTCCGGGGGTCGTGGTGCGCTCGCTCACACCGCCGGAGGTGCGCACCATCGGTCTCGTCCATCGACCGGATCCGGTTCCGCCCGCGGCGGCGGCGTTCATCGCCGCGCTCGACGGGGATCACGGCGCGAGCGAGTCGAGGAAGGCCCGTCCGGCCGGAGACAGCCGGGCTTCGTCGTAGATCACCCCGTACGGGGCGGTGATCGGCGGGTCGAGGGTGCAGATCCGCGCGCCGCCGACTGCGGCCCGTTCCGCAAGGGTGCGTTCCATGAACGACATTCCTACGCCCTCGACGACGAACGCGCCGACGGCTTCCCGCTGCTCGACGACGGCCGACATGATCGTCCGGCTCCCTGCGGCCTGCAGCGCCTTCTCGATGACGGTGCGCGACGACGATTCCTTCGGTAGCCCCACCACGGGAATATTCGGAAGGTCGTCGAGGGGGAACGGATCACGCCAGGTGATCTCGGCGTCCTGTGGGACAACCAGCCAGTACTCGTGAATTCCGAGGGCGCGCGTCGTCAATCCTGCTGCAGCAAAGGGGAAATGACTGAAGGCTATTTCACAGTGGCCGTCGCGGATCAGCGACGCGATGACGTCGACCGGTCGCAGGTCGGCGAGCCGGACGACCACGCCGGGATACTGCTTGCGGAAGGACCCGATCAGTTCCGTGACAGGGCCTTCCGCGACGTGCGCCGACGCGCAGATGTCGAGTCGGCCGCGCGGCAGTCCCGAGACGTCGACAAGTGAGCTTTCGGCGGCCACCAGGTCTCGCACGATCTTCCGCGCCGGACCGACGAATGCCTTGCCCGCCGCACTGAGCACCAGGCCGCGGCCAACACGGTGAAACAGTTCGACACCGAGGTCACGCTCGAGATTGCGCAGCCCCTTCGACAACGACGGCTTGGTGACGCTTAGGGCCTCTGCCGCGAGTGCGAAGCCGTCGTTGTCGACGGTGGCAAGGAAGTACTCGACGTGTCGCGACTCCACCAGTGCAGACTACTGCCTGCGTCGCGACCGATCCGCCGGTTGTCAGATGTGACGTCCGCCGGTGACTTCCAGGACGGTGCCCGTCATGTAGCTGGACAGATCGGACGCGAGGAACAATGCCACGTTGGCGATCTCCTCGGGTTCGGCGCCGCGGCCCATCGGGACCTCCTCGAGCTTCGCCTCGATGATCTCGGCGCGCAGGGCACGGATCATGTCCGTATTCACCACGCCAGGCTGGATCGCGTTGACCCGGACCCCGAGGTGAGCGACCTCCTTCGCGGCCGCCTTGGTCAGACCCACCATGCCGGCCTTCGCGGCGCTGTAGTTGGTCTGCCCGACCATGCCGACCTTGCCCGAGATCGACGAGATGTTCACGATCGAACCCTTGCCGGCTTCCCGCATCGCGATCGACGCGATCTGGGTGCCCAGCCACGCGCCCTGCAGGTGCACGTCGATGACGGAGCGGAAATCGGCGAGCGACTCGCTCGCGAACTTGCGGGCCATCTCGAAACCGATTCCCTGGGCCGCGCCGGTGACGACGGCGACCCGTCCCTCGAGAAGTGTCATGTGTGTGTTCCCTTGGATTGTCGTTGTCCGGGGTGGATGCCTGCACCGGTGAGAGGGACGGTGCCTCGAGCATGAGGTGATCCGAAGTAGCCGTAATCGCCGTGGATCCGGAAGCTGTTCGGGAATATCTCATCTCACTAGGTAAATTTCTTTGTTCGCGAATATGTCCGAGTCGAGGAATTCGTCCGGAGGCTGCCACCTAGTCAAGTGCTTTTATCCGCCGTCGTCAAAGACACCGAAGGAAACCGAGAGTTAACCTCTTCCTATGGTTTGTAATCGCCTCTGTGCAGGGCGTTTCCGCTCCGTCACGCACTTGACACCCGGGCCGGGTTGCGAGATATTCGCCTCATGGCTGAACGTGAAGTAAGTGACGAAGACTTCAAGGACATTCTCGCGCAGACGAGAACCTTCATTCAGAAGGAAGTAATTCCGAGAGAGAGCGAAATCGCGGACAAAGATGTGATTCCGGACGACATTCGCCGTAAGGCGGCGGCGATGGGTCTGTTCGGATACGCCATCCCGCAGCAGTGGGGCGGGCTCGGACTCGACCTCACGCAAGACGTGGAACTGGCGATGGAGTTCGGGTATACGAGTCTGGCGTTGCGGTCGATGTTCGGCACCAACAACGGGATCGCCGGCCAGGTGCTGGTGAATTTCGGTACGGACGAGCAGAAGTCGGAATGGCTCGAGCGCATCGCGTCCGGTGACGTGGTCGCGTCGTTCGCGCTGACCGAGCCGGAGGCAGGGTCGAACCCGGCGGGCCTGACCACCCGCGCTGTCCTGAAGGACGGCAAGTGGACGATCGACGGGACCAAGCGTTTCATCACCAACGCGCCGTCGGCCGATCTGTTCGTCGTGTTCGCCCGCACCCGTCCCGCTGACGAGACGGGCACCGGGATCGCGGTGTTCCTCGTTCCCGCCGACACTGCGGGTGTAGTGGTCGGCCCGAAAGACAAGAAGATGGGCCAGGAGGGTGCCTGGACGGCGGAGGTCGCGTTCGACGACGTCAGCGTCCCCGAATCCGCCCTGGTCGGCGGCAGCGAGGAGGCCGGCTACCGCGCCGCCATGACCTCCCTTGCCCGGGGCCGCGTGCACATCGCCGCCCTCGCCGTCGGCAGTGCCCAGCGCGCGCTCGACGAGTCCGTCGCCTTCGCGGCGGTCACGAAGCAGGGCGGCACCCCGATCGGTGACTTCCAACTGGTGCAGGCCATGCTCGCCGACCAGCAGGTGGGCGTGTCCGCGGGCCGCGCGCTGGTGCGCGAGGCGGCGCAGAAGTACGTCAGCGGTGAGGACCGGCGGATCGCCCCGTCCGTGGCGAAGCTGTACTGCACCGAGATGGCAGGCAAGGTGGCCGACCTCGCGGTGCAGGTTCATGGTGGTAGCGGATACATGAGAGGTGTTGCGGTCGAACGTATCTACCGGGACATCCGCCTGCTTCGTCTCTACGAGGGCACCAGCGAGATCCAGCGGCTGATCATCGGCGGCGGCCTCGTCCGCGAAGCGAAGAAAGCACTCTGAACCCGTACACAAAGTGATCTGTGGAGCCCTGGCTTCCTGAAACAAGGAAAATCATATGCGGAGAGCAGCACTGGTCGTCCCGGTCCGCAGCGCGGTCGGCCGCTTCGGCGGCGCACTGCGCGACGTCCCAGCAGAAACGTTGGCCGCCAGCGTGATCAAAGAGACTGTGACGCAGTCGGGGATCGACCCGATCCTCATCGAGGACGTCGTGATGGGGCAGTCGTACGCCAACTCCGAGGCCCCGTGCATCGGCCGGTGGGCGGCTCTCGAAGCGGGACTGCCGATCGGCGTCGCCGGACTGCAGACCGACCGCCGGTGCGGCACGGGACTACAGGCCCTCGTGACGGCGTCGATGATGGTGCAAACCGGTGCAGCCGACGTCGTGCTCGCCGGTGGCGTCGAGTCGATGAGCAACATCGAGCACTACACCACCGGTGCCCGCTGGGGCACTCGGGCCGGCTCGCTGAACCTGTACGACCGCCTCGACCGCGGGCGCGAACGCTCCCAACCGGAATGGAGGTTCGGGAAGATCAGCGGGATCATCGAGACCGCCGAGAACGTCGCGGCACGGTGTGGCGTCGGCCGTGAGGAGTCGGACGCCTTCGCTGCCGACAGCCACGCGAAGGCCCATACCGCCTGGGAGGCAGGAAAATTCGACGACGAGGTGATCGAGGTGAAGATGGCCGACCGCAAGGGCAACGTGTCCGTAGTAGCGCGTGACCAGGGGATTCGCGCAGAAACCACCTCCGAGACGTTGGCGTGGCTGCGCAGTGCCCTCCCGGAGGGTGTCGTCACCGCGGGCAACGCGTCCCAGCAGAACGACGCGGCGTCGTCAATGCTCGTCGTGGCCGAGGACGAACTCGGCGAACTCGGCCTCGAGCCGATGGGATTTCTGACAGGGTGGGCCGCCGCCGGGTGCGAACCGGCACTGATGGGTCTCGGACCGGTCGCGGCCACGTCCAAGCTGTTCCACCGGACCGGTGCGACCTTCGACGACTTCACTCTGATCGAGCTGAACGAGGCCTTCGCGTGTCAGGTACTCGGCGTCCTGAAGGAATGGGGGTTCGACGACCGGGACCGCCTCAACGTCAACGGGTCCGGCATCTCACTCGGCCACCCCATCGGCGCGACCGGTGCGCGGATGACGACCACTGCTCTTCATGAATTGCGGCGGCGTGGCGGCGGCAAGGCGCTCATCACGATGTGCATCGGCGGAGGACAGGGAATGGCCGCCATCGTCGAGGGTGTCTAGAGCTCACTGACACCCGGGTCCGCCGGCGGGCGGAACGGCGTTGTCTCGACGTGCTCACAGAAAGCGTGGTCACCTCAACTAGATAAATGCAGTGTCATCCCGCAGTGGCGAGGACTGTGCGACCGTTGTCGGTGCCGGCCGGACGGCTGAGTAGTTCAATTGCAGCGTCGGCCATGATCTCGGGAGAGCTTGAGTGCCGGAGGCTTTCGGAGCCGCCGAGGAGGTCGCCCACCGCCGCCAGCGTCATTCCATACTTGGCCAACACGACGATGTTTCCACCGCGGCTCGCGATTGCCCGGGCGATCGCAAGTCCGATGCCGCGACTTCCCCTGTTCTCTCCGGACAAGCCCGTGTCGTGTGGGTGGGGACGTGGACTGTCGGCTGAAGAGAAACGTGCAGGCAGGGCGTCGGAGGATGGCGCTCTAGGTGAATCCTCATGCGCAGGCGATAACTGCTCTATTGTCTTCGCATGGCTTCACACGACGAGCGCACCGCGCTGTTGGTCGCACGAATCGCAAGCTCTCTGAACCAGCGGTTGGTGTCGCTGACTGCAAACATCGCCGACGTGTTGTACACCGAGATTCCCGATTTGCGTGCCGATCGGCAGCTGGTCGAGCTGCTCGGGGCGAGTGTCGAGAGTAACCTTGACACCATCTTTCACACGCTGCAGCACAACATTGCACCGGAGAATCTGGAGCCTCCAGCGGCGGCCGTGGAGTACGCGAGACGTCTTGCTCAGCAAGGGGTTCCCGTCAACGCACTCGTGCGCGCATATCGACTCGGACAGACCAGTCTTCTCAAGTTGGTCTTCGACGAGTTGGGCGAGGAAGCGGTTGAGCCGGAGTTCGGCGTTCCGGTGCTCGAGCGCATCATTACCGTGATGTCGGTGTACATCGACAGGGTGTCGCAGCAGGTTGTAGCAGTCTACGAGCGCGAACGGGAACGGTGGTTGGCACACCAAAGCAGCGTTCGTGCCGTCCGAGTCCAGGAAATCCTGGCGGGCAACGAACAACCGGACGCAGGGACCAGCGCTGCCCTCAACTATGTTCTGCATCAAAATCACCTGGCGGCCATCATCTGGGATCCCGATACCGGATCAGGCGACATGCTGGCCAGAATCGAATCGACTGCACACGACTTCTCGATGTTCATGGGGGCAGTGACCGATCCATTGTTCGTCGCGGCCGACCGTGTCACCGGATGGGTCTGGGTTCCCCTCGGTACACGCTCGGCTCCCGGGCGAGGTTACGGTGAACTGCGCGATTTCCTCCATGCCCGTCACTCGGGGCTGGTTATGGCCGTCGGCGGAATTACCCACGGCCCGGAAGGATTCCGGCAGTCGTACACGCGTGCTCAACGCGCACGAGCGCTCGCCATCGCTGCGGGAAAGAACGCGCCTGTCGTGACCGCGTACGACGAACCAGGAGTGTCGACCGTCGCACTGCTGACAGAGGACCTCGCGGCTACCCGTATGTGGGTACGCAGCGTCTTGCGCGGCCTAGCCGCCGACACCGAGAATGCGGCCCGCCTGCGCGAGACCGTGCAGGTCTACCTCGCAAACAACCTCAGCAATGTTGCTGCCGCAAAAATGCTCGATTTGCACTACAACTCAGTGAAATACCGGGTGAAGCGGGCGGCGGAGGAACGAGGTGAGGACTTCACCCGGGACCGCCTGGCCGTAGAACTGGCCCTGCTCGCGTGCCAATGGTTGGGACCAGTGGTCCTGACACCGGATCAGGCGAGGGGGATGTAGCCACCGCAGGACAGCCCGGCTGCCGCTAGGGCCGCTGCGTCCAGTCGATTCAGTATGGTTCGCCGGTTCCTTGTCGTGAGTGTCGTGGGCCGCGCGCTCGACACCGCAGGATCGCTGCGGTGTCGATGCACGCTGTTGAGTACGGAGTCGTCTGTGTCACTCGCACTCGTCCGGAGGGCGCGTCGGCCTCCGCGCCGGTACTGCAAGTCCATTCCGATCGGTGAGGACTGATCACACTAGGTAATGGCTGCAACTGCGTGCATACATCGAAATTGCTACAGCACATCGTCACCGTGTCTGCGCAGGTAGCGCAGTGCGGATCGGGCGGCGTTGTATCCGCTCATCCCGTGAGCGCCGGCGCCCGGCGGCGTGGAGGCCGAGCACAGATAGGTTCCCGGTACGCCGGTGCTGTACGGGTCGAGGGCGATGCGCGGCCGGAGTACCACCTGGGTTTCGCTGTTGGCGCCGCCGATGATGTCGCCGCCGACGTAGTTGGCGTTGGACTCGGCGAGCTTCACGGGCCCGCTGCTGACCGTGGCGACGACCCGGTCGCGGAACCCGGGCGCGAACCGCTCGATCTGCGCGGTGATCGCCTCGGTCGCGTCGCCCGTGTACCCGTGCGGGACGTGGGCGTACGCGTACAGCGGATGCAGGGTTCCTTTCGATCGCCCGGGGTCGGCGAGATACTGCTGTCCGACGAGGACGAACGGCCGCGGCGGCATCGTCCCCGTCGCGACGTCGCGTTCGGCGGCGGCAATCTCGGCGAAATTGCCACCCAGGTGGACGGTTCCGGCGCGACCGCAGTCCGGGTTGCGCCAGGGCACCCCACCCTCGACGGCGAAGTCCACCTTGAACGCCGCCGGTCCGTGTCGGAACCGGCGATACGCCCGTGCGACTCTCTGGGGCACACGCTCGTCGAGGATGTGCAGTGCGGCCGACGGTGAAAGATCGAGCAGGACGACGTCTGCCGGGGGAATGTCGGCGATATTGTCCACCCGGACACCGGTCGAGATCTTCCCGCCCCAGTCGGTGAGCATGGCCGCCAGCGCGCCCGTGATCGATTGCGATCCGCCCTCTGCCACCGGCCACCCGTACCGGTGGCCTGCGGCGACGATCATCAATCCGACCGCGGAGGTGGCCGGACGGTCGAGCCGGTAGTACGCGTGCGCGGCCACACCACCGAACAGTGCTCGGCCCTTCTCGGTGCGCCACCACCGGGCGGTCGTGGTCGCCGGCAGCAACGCCCGGGGTCCGAAGCTGGCGAGTTTCAGCGGATGACGGGGCACGTTCGCGATCGGACGCATGAGGTCGGCGGCGAGGTCGTCGAAGCCGTCGGCGAGTCCGCCGAACATGCGCTGCCAGCGAGGCCCGTCCGCGCCGAGGCCGGCGGCGGTCGCGCGCACGGAGCGATGCAGGAGCCCGGCTTCCCCGGTGTCGAGGGGATGGGCGCAGTCGATCTCCGGCCACTTCCACGTCAAGCCGTACCGCTCGAGGTCGAGGGTCTGGAGGTACGGCGACCCGGCTCCCATGGGGTGGAACGCGGAACACTCGTCGTGCAGGAGTCCCGGAAGAGTGAGTTCGCTGGAGCGGGTGCCGCCGCCGATGGTGTCGGCCGCCTCGAGGACCTGAACCTCGACGCCGTGCCGGGCGAGGTGGACCGCGGCAGCGAGCCCGTTGGGCCCGCTACCGACCACGACCGCTGTGCTCACGTCCTCACTCCTGTGCCTTCGTCACCCTGAAGAGACGAATGAGCGTGCTTGCTGCGCATTCTCGGTTCCGACACTGTTCCGGGGTCGGTGATTGCCCGGTCGGTGTCGATGTCCAACGTCCACTGCACGTCGAACGGGATGGGGCCGTTCGGCAGCCACGGCTGCTCGGCGATGGCGTCGGACACCTTGTAGGTGCCGCGTTCGATGACGCCGAGGGCGGCGTCGATCACCTTGTACTCCTGAGTGCCTTTGTGAATGGGCTGCGACTCGATCCAGGCCACGATGAACTCGCCGGGGGCGAAGTTGCAGCGCCGCTGCAGCGCGGCGATCAGGTGTTCGTTGTGTAGGTGGCCGTCACCGAAGTTGAAGGCCACCAACGAGTTGCAGCTGAACTCGGCCTCGCGCAGCGAGTAGGTGTTGATGTCGTCGCCGAGATGCCGACTCATCAGCGACAACAGGGCGCGGCCCTGGCTGTGCATCGACCGCCAGCCGAGCAGCTGGTGCATGACGACGTCGGCCACCTCGGGCGGGTAGGTCGCCAGCAACTGGGTGCGGGTGTTCTGGCTGGGGCGCTTGACGAACTGGTCGAGTTTGTCCTCCGCACCCGGGGCAAACGCCCAGGTGGCCGAGGCCCAGTTGCCGGCGTACTGACGCATCGAGGGTAGGAACGAGACGAGGTCGGGGCGCAGGTTGCCGAGGATGGGGAAGAACACCAGGGCGGCGATGATCGCGGCGAGCAGCAGCGGTGAGGAGAAGTCCCCCAGCCCGTAACCTCCGGCGTTGGGGAATCCGAGGAACAGGAAGACTGCCGCGTAGGCGAACAGCAGGTTCCACTCGAGCGGTACGGCGAGGGGGAACGTGGACAGGATGAACAGGTGGAACGCGACCATCAGCGCAACAGCGAGCAGGGTGACGGTTCCATTTGTGGTGAACAGCAACACCAGTGGAGTGACCACCTCGACGACGGTGCCCAGGACGTGGGCGACGCCACCGGCGACGATCGAGGGCCGCAGGTCGTTCGGGAAGCTGCGGTAGTGGGCGCGCTTGATCGTCTTCGACGGCATCCACGGGGTGTTGGACAGCATCGGCGGCACGACCATCGAGAAGTGGTGGCCGAGCTTGGAGACGCCGGCGCCGACCCACACCGACACGATGAGCAGCTTGAGCGCAACGATCATGTCCACGAACGGAAGGACACCGAAGAAGACGACGGCCGGGAAGTACTGCTCGCCGCGGGCGGCGATGAAGATGACCTTGTCCCGCAGCCCGATCACGACGAGCAGCGCGATCAGCGGCAACAGAAGCGTGGGGTTCACGAGGCCGTGGTTGCCGGGCAGTGCGGCGTCGATGGACGGGGTGTGCACACCGGCGAGCACCAGCGCCACGGAGGTGTTGACGAGGATCGCGGCGTAGACGAGGACGTCGAAGACGGTGCGAGTGTCACCCGAGGTCAGCGGAACCTTCCCCGGCCACGGTGGCAGCCGGATGGTGCCCGGCCGGAGCCAGAACAGGGCGCCACCCATCATCGGCTTGAAGTGCCCCGCGAGCGGACCCCAGGAACCGCCCAGGCCGAGCGTCTCGACCAGCAGCGTCCACAGGATGAGCTTCTGGTACACGATCGGTGCGTTCCACCACGCGCCGACGTCGAGCACGTTGTATCCGGACGTGAACGTCGCAATCGACAGTCCCGCGCCGATGTAGAGGACGAGCAGTTTCAGAATGTAGATGGTGTGCACCATCTTCGGGGTGCCGAAGCCGTAGTCGACCCAGTGGGTCGACATGGCGCGCATGCGGTCGAAGAAGGGACGGTCGAGGAATGTTGCGGGGTCTACTTCGGGAAAGTTCCCGGTTTTGAATCCCATTGGAGGCTCCTGGATAGGGCGGGTGGAGGATACGGGTCATCGCCTCGGGGGTGTCCCGAGTTGCGACAGGTTGTTGTGGTGGCGGTGAGAGCGGGTTGCTCACCCGCGACTGGTGGTGGGCAACCGGTGGCGGCTGCGTAGTCCGGGCTTGTCGATCTTGCCGACGGGGTTGCGGGGCAAGGCGTCGACGACGTGTATGGCCACGGGCAGTTTGACTTTCGTGAGCCGTTCACGGAGGTGGTCGGTGAGCTGATCGTCGGTAACGGGGCTGTCGGGATAGGCGACGACGTACGCGACGGGCACCTCGCCATACACCTCGTGTGGTGCGCCGACCACGGCGGCCTCGAGGACACCGTCGTGGGTGGCGAGTGCGTTCTCGATCTCCTTGGGGTAGATGTTCTCGCCGCCCCGGATGATCATGTCCTTGATCCGGTCGACGAGGGTGAGGTAGCCGTCCTCGTCGAGTCGGCCGACGTCGCCCGTGTGGAGCCAGCCGTCGACAATGGTGCGGTCTGTCTCCTCGGGACGCCCCAGATAGCCGTGCATCACGTTCGCGCCGCGGATGACGACCTCGCCGACGACTCCCGGTGGGAGCAGGGCACCGGACTCGTCCATGATCTCGAGGGTCTGTCCGGGCAGCGCGGGTCCGACGGTGCCCAGTTTGCGGACGCCGCCGGGCGGGTTGCACGCCGAAGCACACGTGCCCTCGGTGAGCCCATACCCTTCGACAATCACCAGGCCGAAGCGCTGCTCCGCGCGGTCGAGCAATTCCTTGGAGATCGGCGCGGCTCCGCAGACCGCGAACCGCAACGACGACGTGTCGGTGACAATCTCATCGGGTTGCGAGGCGAGCAGTGCGTAGATCGTCGGGACCGCGGAGAAATAAGTCGGCCGCAACCGGGCGACGTCCTCGAAGAACCGGGCCGGGGAAAACCGTCCGGTGACACTCAGTTGCCCTCCGGCCAGCATCGGCGCGAGGAAGCTGACGCAGATCGCGTTGACGTGGAACAGCGGCAGGATGAGCAGGCAGTGGTCATCAGTGGTCAGCGAAAGATGCTCGGCCAGTGATGAACTCATGAACTGCAAGTTGTGGTGGGTGAGCATGACGCCTTTGGGTCGCCCCGTCGATCCCGACGTGTAGATCAGTAGTGCGACGTCGCTCCCCGTCGGGCGGAAGCCCGGGATCTTCCCGGAAGGCCGGGAGGCGAGCATCTCGTCGACCGCGATCGACGGACGCCCGGCGGTTGGCGCATCCGGTCCCTCGTTCACGACGAGGGCGGCGTCGGCGTCGGCGATCTGATACTCCGCTTCGACGTCGGTGAAGGTGGGATTGAC
Organism: Rhodococcus tibetensis; assembly: GCF_024438035.1. Taxonomy (GTDB): domain Bacteria; phylum Actinomycetota; class Actinomycetes; order Mycobacteriales; family Mycobacteriaceae; genus Rhodococcus_F; species Rhodococcus_F tibetensis. Next base: position 271,954 of record NZ_JANFQF010000003.1, on the reverse strand, counting down.
CGGTGTCGCGGCCGCACCCAGCCGCCACGCCGCCATCAGGACGACGAGCAACTCCGCCCGGTTCGGCAGCATCACCGCGACGACGTCACCCTCGCCGACCCCGTGTTCGCTCAGTTGCGCCGCGAACGCGTCCACACGATCGGCGAACTGCCGGTACGTGAGGTCGATGTGGTCGTCTCGCAGGCACGGTGCGTCACCGTGTGTGGTCGCGAGGTCCCAGGTGAAATAGCCGATGTCGGACACTGTTTCGATCCCCTTCGATTGCCGTGTGATTCATGACACTATGCGCGAGGGGTGTGCATCGAAATATTCCGCGGGGCTCGAGTTCGTCCCAGCTTTTGTCCGCGGAGGACAATGCCCGTCCGAGTTGGTCGAGCAGTTGGAGCGAGCAGCCCCGTGCACGTTGCCGGGAGCAGTTCGCCAGGTCCGAAGCCATGAGCACTGTCATCGATAATCAGGCATGAAGGCACCGGCGGGATGCATACCCTGGTGATGGACTAGTACTGCGAGATCTCCGCGTTGCGCCGACCTTCGCCGGTTACACCGTCCTGCAGACGACGCTCACCTGCCTATCAGGAGCCGGATTCATGGCCGAACAGATCGATGACTACTTCACCACCACCGTCGCCGACATGGTCGGCACGACACGACCGGGGGTAAGTGATCACGACGAACGCGTCGAGGCAGGATCGAGCCTGTCCGTGCAGGAAATGCTGGACTTGTTCGACTCGCAATTGGGCAGTCGACACCTCGACCTGGCGGCCCGCTGGCTGCGCGCGGAAGGCAAGGGTTTCTACACGATCGGATCATCGGGGCACGAAGGAAACGCCGTCGTCGCCCGCGCCCTGCGTCCCACCGATCCGGCACTGCTGCACTACCGATCCGGCGCGTTCTTCCTCGAACGCGCCCGCCAGGTCCGGGGCCGCGACCCGCTGCGCGATGTGCTCCTCGGTATCGTGGCCGCCACCGACGAACCGATCTCAGGCGGCCGCCACAAAGTGTTCGGCCGCCACGACCTCAACGTCATCCCACAGACCTCGACGATCGCATCTCATCTTCCGCGTGCAGTCGGAGTTGCATTCTCCATCGCCCGCGCCGCCAAGATTCATGTCCGCTCGGCATGGCCCGAAGATGCGATCGCGGTGTGCAGTTTCGGAGACGCCTCGGCGAACCACTCGACCGCGATCGGCGCCATCAATACCGCCATCCACTCGGTCTTCCAAGGCCTTCCGCTTCCGCTGCTTTTCGTCTGCGAGGACAACGGCATCGGGATCAGCACCAAGACCCCGAAAGGCTGGATCGGTGCCAACTTCGGAAACCGTGACGGTCTCGAGTATTTCACCGTCGATGGATCCGACCTCCCGATGGCCTACGCCATCGCACAGCGTGCCGCCGACTGGGTCCGCAAGAACCGACGCCCCGCGTTCTTGCATCTGCGCATGGTAAGGCTGATGGGTCACGCCGGATCCGACTACGAAGCGGCCTACCGCACCGTCGGCGAGATCACCGCCGACTTCGACCGGGATCCGGTGCTGTGCACGGCGAAATTGCTGGTCGAATGCGGACACCTGAGCCCCACTGAGGTCCTCGCGCTCTATGAGAACAAGCGCGCCGAGGTTGTCGAACTCGCACAGCACGTCAGCGAACTGCCTCAACTCGACAGTCCCGCCGCGGTAATGCGACCACTGACCGAGGTCCTGGGCGACGCGATCGCCGCCGAACCGCGACGGACCGACCCCGCTCGTCGTGCCCACATCGTCGGCAGCCCGCTGCCCGAAGAAGAGGGCCCCCTTACCCTTGCACTCTCTCTCAACCGCGCCCTGCTCGACGTGCTCATCGAGTACCCGGAGTCGCTGGTCTTCGGCGAGGACGTCGCCCGTAAGGGCGGCGTCTACGGGGTGACCCGCGGCCTGATGAAGAAGGTCGGCACGGCCCGCGTCTTCGACACCCTCCTCGACGAACAGGCGATCCTGGGGCTCGCGCTCGGCGCAGGAGTGTCCGGGTTGCTGCCGATTCCGGAGATTCAGTATCTCGCTTACCTGCACAACGCGGCCGATCAGATCCGCGGTGAAGGCGCGACCCTGCAATTCTTCTCCGACCGTCAGTACCGCAACCCCATGGTGGTGCGGATCGCCGGATACGGTTACCAGAAGGGATTCGGGGGGCACTTCCACAATGACAATGCCGTGGCAGCGCTGCGCGACATCCCCGGCATTGTCATCGCGTCCCCTGCCCGCCCCGACGACGCGGCAGCCATGATGCGCTCCTGTGCCGCGGCCGCCCGCACTGCAGGTGCAGTGTGCGTGTATCTGGAACCCATTGCGCTGTACCACACCCGGGATCTGCACGACGACGGCGACGAGCAGTGGCTCGCCACCTACCCGGATCCCGCGAAGCCGGCTGAGAACCACGTACATATCGGGCGGGCGCGCACCTACGGTGATGGGGCAGACCTGACCATCGTCACCTACGCCAACGGTCTGTACATGAGCCTCCGAGTCGCGCGCCGCCTCGAACGAGCCCACATCTCGACCCGGGTGGTGGACATGCGGTGGCTCGCGCCGCTGCCGGTGCAGGACATCGTCCGCGAGGCGAACGCCACCGGCCGAGTCCTCGTCGTCGACGAAACCCGGTCCTCGGGCGGTGTGGGGGAGGGCGTCATTGCAGCACTGGTCGACGAAGGTTTCACCGGCGCTCTCGCCCGGGTTGCGAGCGAAGACAGCTTCATCCCCCTCGGCGACGCCGCATGCGAGGTCCTGCTGTCCGAGGACACCATCGAGGTCGCAGCGATCAAGTTGGTGCAGGTCAATGTCGGGTCGTCAGATCGCCGACGCCAGGATCTCGATTCCCGGTCCGTCGAGGTCCAGCACCACACGACGACCGGAGACGGCAAGGAGTAGTGAAAGGGTGGTGTCTCGCACCTCCTCGACGAGCCAGCTGTCGACGTCCCCGAGGTCGTCGATCAGCGCGAGACGCTCCGCGGGCACCATCGACCAGACATCTCCCACGGATCCTCCTCCGGTCGGCAACGTCATCTGCAAGGTGAGACCCTCGGTGCGGCGGAAACTCGTCGGTCCAGCGCTGCCCATGGTCGAGGGGCACCGCATCGGCCTCGGCGCGCAGACACCGAACGCAGCGCGGTGACGTTGTGCCACGATGGGGTCGGAGCTGCCCAGGGAAGTCGATGAGCTCCAGCACCGGGTAAGGGACGGGCCGTGTGTGCAGTCGATTTGGCAGCAGGAAGCGGTACAGGAACAGTTGCACACCGCCCTCGTCTCGGGACATCATCGGCCAGGCCAAAGGCGTTCTGATGGAACGGCTGTCGATCGATGCAGACCGGGCGTTCGAGCTGCTGATCAAGCAGTCGGAAACTTCCCATGAGCCGCTGTACGAGGTCGCGGCGAAGCGCGTCGATAACGGCCACCCTTTCAAAGACAGCCGATCGCCCTAGCGCGGAATCGGCCCATCCTCTGCTTCTCAGACTCAGACGGTTTCCCATCTGAAGCCGTCGGGGTCGGTGAAGAATCCGGCGTCGCTGCCGATGATGATCTGGTGGGCAGCGGTGCCCTCGGGGGAGAGGCCGGCATCCTTCGCGAGGGCGCGACGCCCGTAGAGCGCGAGCTTGACGTTCGGGCCGGTGGCGAACTCGGCGTACTTGCGTCCGAAGCTTCTCGTCACTTCGAGCCCGTGGTCGAGGTAGAACTGCTTGCTGGCTTTGACGTCGTCGACGCCGAGCAGCAGCACGAGATCCTCGGCGTGCAGGGTGGCCGGTCCGGTGTTCTTCTTCGACGAGGTCGCGACTTTCCAGATGGCTCCGTCGGGGCCCTGCACGACGCCGCCGTACCCCCACAGGCTTTTCTTGGCCGGTGTGATTGTGGTGCCGCCGTTGTCGAGTGCGGCCTCGATGTAGGCGTCGACGATATTGGGCTGGGACACGACGAGCGAGAGGGTGTAGCCGCGGAAGCCGCTGGCCTGTTGCTGTGTGTCGCGCGCACTGATGTGTTCATCGACGCCGAGTGCGGTGTGGAAGGCCTTTGCGGTCGTGGGGTCGGGAGTTTCGAGGGTGAGGGATTCAATGGTGGTCAAGTCAGCGCTCCTCGTTGATCTCGTTGATACGGATGAGATTTCCTGCGGGGTCGCGGACGGCGCAATCTCGGATGCCGTAGGGCTGGTCGATCGGTTCCTGGACGATTTCGGCGTCGCTGGCCGCGAGCTGGGCGAAGGTCGCGTCGAGGTCGGGGGTGGCCAGCGTCAGGATGGCGTAGGTTCCCTTGGCCATCATTTCGGTGATGGTCCGGCGTTCGTCGTCGGTGATGCCGGGGTCGGCGGCCGGCGGGTGCAGGACGAGGGAGGTGCCGGGCTGGTCCGGGTGGCCGACGGTGATCCAGTGCATTCCGTTGTAGCCGACGTCTTTGCGGACTTCGAAGCCGAGGATGTCGCGGTAGAAGGCCAACGATGCCTCGTGGTCGGTGTGTGGAAGGAAGGCCGAGTGAATGGTGATGTTCATGGGAGTGACGTTAATGCGGCCCGTGGGTAGACGCTTCTCGATTCCTGACCGGTCTGCTCACCGGTTTTCACCACGCGATCCATCCACACGGTCGGCGCGGCCGGATCGTCGAGGGTCGGCAACCGCAGATGGACGCTCGCCACGAATAGCGGACTGAATCTGTCCTGTGGGCATGGCAGGGTGAGTTCCGAGAGACCTGCCGTCGCTGACGATCGGCCCGTGGCGGTACCTGCACACCGGAAGGACGACACTGATGGCTCGCGAAATCCAGGTGACCTTCGATTGTGACGACCCAGCGGCACTGGCAAGCTTCTGGGCAGACGCCCTCGGCTATCGGATCCAGGAACCGCCGCCGGGGTTCGACACCTGGGACGCTGCACTTGCAGCGATGGGAATCCCGCCCGAGCGCCGCAATGACGCGTCGGCACTGATCGACCCCGACGGATCCGGCCCGCGGATCTTCTTCCAGCGCGTTCCGGAGGGCAAGACCGCGAAAAACCGGGTCCATCTGGACGTTCGCGCCGCTCCGGGATTGACGGGTGACGAGCGGATGGCGGCGCTCGAAGAGTCGTGTACGCGACTGGTCGCCCTCGGCGCGAGGCGGATTGAGCGGTACGAGCCTGCGCCGCCGCTGCAGGGTGGTCACATTGTGCTGACCGACCCCGAGGGGAACGAATTTTGCCTCGACTAGCCCGCTCGGTAGGGGACTCCGAGATGGAATTGGTTGGCGGTGACGGTTCGCGGGTCCGGACTCGCAACCCGCGGTAGCGGCGAGTCGGTGACCTGGATAGTCTCACGCAATGATGTCGGCGCCGTCGCTGCTGCGTACGTCAGTGAGGTCGTCGATGGCGCTCGCTGTCGCCTTCGGTGCCACGGCGTGTATCGGAGCTGTCGACCGGGCCGACTTCGACGCGGCAATGCGAACTCGGGGCGGGGGTATGACCACATCCCTCGTCGATGACGGACTGACGGCGCTGGCGGCTCGTTACGGCGTCGACGAAGTGCAGGTGACGAGTGTGGATATCGCGCCGGTCGAGAATCTGGCTGTCACGGTCCGGAACCCGGCGAACCCTGCTGAACTCGACCAGTACACCTTCGACGGCGAACATCTGAGTGAATCGAGTCCAGTCGTGGTCTCTGCGCTGGAAGATCTCGACGCGCGCGCGTTCAGTGTCGACGATGTTCCCGCATTGGGCCGTGTCGAGCATCTGGTAGATGACGCCTTGTTCCACAGCGGTCTCGACGACGGTCAGGTCGTCGGTGTTTCGGTGTATCGAGCTGGGGGATTCTGGCCGACAGCGATGGTGGAGTCGTCGCGGTCGCGGTCGCTGGTCGTGTTCGATGCCGACGGAGCAGTGGTGGGGGTGCATCCACTGTGACCGAGCCGGTCGAATTGGGTGTGGATTCACAACCCCGCACACACTCTGCTGTAACGCGAGCCTTGATCTGGGGAATCTGCATCACGATCAGCGTCGTATTCCTCACGTTGATCTCTTCGGTGATCTGGCCTGGACAGGTCGTCTATCTTGCGCCTCTGCTCTGCGAACAGCCCGAGTATGAAGGAATCGTCGTCTCGGACACCTATGCCACCGGGGACGGAAGGTCCACCAATTTCACGCTGTACTGCGTCGGGGACCGCGGGCAGACGACCGACAACGGGTGGCTGCAACCCTTTCTCCTCATGTGGGCCGCATACCTGACGGTGGTCACGATCGTGACCCTGTTCGTGCTCATCTGGCGAAAGGGGCGGTCGGTGTCAGAGGAACTGTGACGGTTCTTCGCGCTCAGCTCCGAATGAAACTGTCGGAAAGGGAACTCTCGTACGATGCCCGCTTCGTCGGTTCGCACCGATATTGACCTGTCGCGATGTGCCGGAAGCGGTTGCCGTCCTCACTGACGGTTTGGCCGCAGTAACGGCATTCGTGACCTCGTGCGCCCGATCGGATGGTCTCGGCGGTGGGATAGGTGTTGACGGTCATGGTCCCTGCTCTTCGCTGTGGTCGGTGCTGGGCGCATCGAGTTGATCACGCATATTCGGCGGCGACCCCCGAGGTACCGAACTGGACGGTCCGATCCAGGGCTTGCCAGACGATCTCGTATCGCTTGACCGTCATCTCGTCCGCATTCGTGAGGAGGGTGTCGAGGAGGGAGCGTGGATCGTCCTGCCAACGCTGTCGGGCGTGCGCGATCGTGCGGTTGGTGAACAGCCCCGATTGGGCCAGTGCGGACATCCATTCGTCGAACTCGCCGGAGTGGATGCGCTCGACGGTGTCGTAGTCGAATCCCTCCGCGCCGAAATCTCGAGAGAATGTCGCGGTGACGTAGTCGCCGCAGGTCAGTGGTTCTGCCTTCATGGGTGCGGGCACCTTCCGTGCAATCGACTCGGGTACCGGCTGGTTCGGCAATGGCAAGTGGCGTCCGAGACCGAGAACCGGGTACGTGTGTGGCAAGTCACATACTGTCACCGGTCTCGGCCGCGTCACATCGGCCGGATGGCCGGGGGACATACCTGTTTTTCGCGTGTCCGGCCCGATCAGGACCTCAAGGCTGCGCCACCACGATGTTGCTGTCAGCGTCCGTGCAGCTGATGCTGTAACCGGTCTCGGCCGAATGTGGGTCACCCTTGGTTGTGCATTCCCATCCGTCGAAGCGGTACACCGAGTCCGTCTGAGCGCCTGCGGTGAAGTACTTGTTGAGCATCGCGTGCGCTGCGTCGCAGCGGATCGTCCCCTTCACGATGACCACCGTTGCGGGTTTGCCTGTCGGCGGGTGGATAACGGGTCCGCACTGATTGGATCCGCTTCCTAGTTGAGGCAGCGGAGGAGCGGTCGGCTCGGCAGGCGTGATCTGCTGGGGGCTGTTGCCGAGGGCGCTGCCGGGTATCGGGGTGAACTCGAACTTGTAGCCGTTGGTCGAAATGGTAAAGCCCTGACCTGTTGCGTCCTCTTTGCACGAGACGCCGGAGAACTGCACATTGCAACTGAAGCCGTCGACCGCCAGGGTCGAGCCGTAGGGGAGCACGTTGGCATTGCCGGTGAAGAGGGGCTGGTTCGCGGTCTGGAAACTCGGTTCTTTCCCCACTTCGACGGTAATGATGTTCGTTTCGGCGGACGGGCCGCTGTCCTGTGCGGGGATCTGTAGGGTGCCGGGGATACTTGGAGGCGCCCCCTCGATGTGCGACGCGCAGCCGGCCATCTCCTTCACGGGATCTATCGCGCACAGCCATTTTCCCGACGGTGTGAGGAAACCGTGGGCGTCCTCCGTGTCACCGCTGGTGTACTTTTCCGCGTCGACACTTCCCGTTACATGCTCCTGCGTAGAAGAGGCTTCGCTCGAGGCGCTCACCTCTGGGGTCTGCAGGTCCTCCGATGCAGTCGCCGCGCTCGGTAGCGCTGATGTCGTGCCGCTGACCGACGATCCCGCGAGCAGCAGCGACGAGGCGACAGCAATCAATGCCAGTGCTACCGCGGGCCCGGGTGGCATCAGCCTCATACGACACACCCCATCTTCTGATCGCCCACTCGTTTCGACCAGATGAGATGTTCCCACGGATGCACCTGTGCCGCGTGATATCGCTCGAACGTGCCTGATGTTACGGCGCCGACCAGGCCTGGGTGCCGAATCGGGTGCTCTCGTGATGTGCGCCCGGCGCGAGGCTGTCAGGTTGTAGCGGCTGAAGTACTGCTCGCCACCTGGTCACACGTCCAGACTGTCGGCGCGGGAGGAGATTTCGGATCACGTTCTGTTTAGTGCTTCCGTCGGTCCGCTCGTGAGATGTCTCGCCGCGGACCGAAATCTCTTGCAACAGAAGGACAGCTATCTCGTTCGATGCGGGTGTGGCGGGGTTTCGGTGCAGCATCCACCGCTTCCGGGCGAGCGCACATGCGTCGCTGAGCGGGGGCGTATCGCGCCGTTCTCGCGGGTCGCGCGGTAGTTCGGCGCTTACGTCGAGGCGGCTGTACGACTGGGCGGCCCGTGTGCCGGTCGCGTGGCATCTCGGATGAATAACGGGATGTTCCGGGAACGCGGATCGGTGTTCCGGGAGCACGGATGGGAGTTAAATTGACTCTTACAGGTGTACGGGAGTTCGACAGCGAGTAAGCCCAGCTCAAGGTCCGCCGCCGCCCGCTCGAGTTCCAACCGTGCGGGAGGCATAGCGTTTCGGGGTGCGCGATGATCGAAGTGGTGACAGGGCTCCTGGCAAGGAGAAGCGAGCCAGTCGTGGCCCGATCGGAACATCCCGAACCAAACAGTGAGGAAGCACGCGGCCGCGGTGTCTCGCTCGGCAGACTTCTCGAAATTGCGAAATTGAAGCCAACGCAGGCGGCGCTGCTCGTCTCGGATGTGCTCTACCAGGTTGAATGTGCACAGAGAAAGGGCCGATACCCATTCCACGTCCGGGGCGACGCCGTTACGGTGTCCGAAAATGGAAAGCTGACGATCGACGGCACCCGGAGTGCGGCGTCCTGGCGTGAGATGAACGATACGATGTCCGGCCTGTTGAAAAGTATCGCGACGAACTGTCGCGGTTCGGCACTAGCTGACCGGCTACACGAATCGAGCGCCGAAGCAACAGATCTGGACGCTCTGGTGCAACGAGTTCGTCAGGCGGTCGCACCCGACATCGACCCGGCCGAAGAACGAAAGGCGCGGCGACAACTCGGCGCGCTGGTCGCCGCCACGATGGGGTGGCGACCACCGGACTCTCGCGAAGGTCGGGAACAGGCGACCGCACAGAGCCCGCCGCCCGGGGCGGCCGGACCGTCTCTCGCAGCCGGTGACTGGTTTCCACCGGTCCGGAGTCCGTGGCACCGCAGAAGGCGACGGATCTCGCGGCGCCGGGGTGCACTGGGTCTGATCGCGATCGTGGTGCTCGCCGGAACGCTGTGGACGGCGCCGCGGGTATGGTCGGAGTTGCGTCGGGGCTGGGATGCCGTTCTGAATCCGGTGAATTCGTCGGAGCAGAATCAGATTCGGCCGGTCTCGCCGCCGCCACCGGAACCGGTCGGCGAGCCGGGCGCGCCGCCGCCGCAGGGACAGGGCGCAGCGCCTGCCCCGGTCGAGGTCGGTGCCCCGGCCAGTGCGGGGCCGATCACCTTGGTCACCGCCACACTCGCCAACGGGGCATGCACGTCCGGACGTGCATGCGAACTCAGGGTCGATGTCCATCTCGATTCCGCTGCCAGCGTCGGCTCGGTGGTCTGGAAGCTGAACGTGTACGACCGCTGCTCGGGCGAGGTGCGGACGGGCACAGACGTGTCGCTGCCTGTCCCCCCGGGCGCTCAACATGTGTACGGCATCGGCCGTGCGGATCTGCCACCCGGCACCGCCCTTGCTGTCGCTGCGGTCACCAGTTCCCCCGCGACAGCCGCTTCCGAGCCGGTGCTGATGCCTGCCGAGAACGCATCCTGCTGAGCGCCGGGGAGCTGGGGGAGACATGCAGGAAGACAAGCGCGAATCCGATCCCTGGGTCGTCACCGCGGCAGTCGTCCTCGTGGTGCTCGGGCTGCTGAATCTGACGTCGACGGGGATGACGGCGCATGCCGTACGCCACGCCCTCTTCGCCGCCGCCGGACTCGGCTTGATGCGCGTCGTCTCTCGACTGCGGATGGGTGACCTCCGAGCATTCGGCTGGGCGACATTCACGGTCACCACCGTGATGCTGGCTGCCGTCCCACTTGCCGGGGTCGCCACCAAAGGCGCCCAGCGCTGGCTGGACTTCGGCGTATTCACCGTTCAGCCGTCCGAACTGGCAAAGCTGGCCGTGGTTCTGGTGTCGGCCGGGCTGCTCGCAAGTGGGTTCACACTCGGCCGGTTCGTTGCGACACTGGCGATTGTGGGAGTGCCCGTGGCGCTCGTCGCACTACAACCCGATCTGTCGACTGCCGTCGTCCTCGTTGTGACAGCAGGGTTCATGCTCGTCCTGGCCCGGGTCCCGTTGTTGCCGCTGCTGCCGCTGTTTGCTCTCGGAATCGCCTCGTTGCCCCTCGCCGTGCTCTTTCTCCGCCCGTACCAGCTCGAACGCGTCCATGTGTTCCTGTCGAGCAATGCCGACCCGAGTGGGGCGGGGTGGGCCGAGATGCAGGCGAACATCGCGATCGGGAGTGGCGGGTTGTGGGGCCTGTCACGTGACCCTCTCTACGAGGTGCGAGCCGAGTACCTTCCCGAATCGGAACACGACCTCGCGTTCGCGAGCCTGGTGTACGGATGGGGTCTGGTCGCCGGAATTGCTGTAGTCGTGGCGAGTTCGGTCATCGTGTGGCGGGCTGCACTCGCCGCCCGAACGGCACGGACCCGGGAAGCTGCCCTCGTCGCGGCAGGCGTCGGTGGGCTCTTCGGGATCCACGCGCTCGTGTCGATCGGTGCGAGCCTGTCCCTACTGCCACATAACGGCATGCCGATTCCGTTGTTCAGCTACGGAGGGACCGCGGCGATCGTCGGCTTCGTTGCCGTCGGATTGGTGCTCGCGGTGCGCAGAGATGGTGTCGCACGACCACTCTGGGCGCCCGAGCCCCGGCGCCGGCGCCGGCCGAGGGGACTGTCGGCAGGCGCTGTGACCGTCACTGCGTTGCTCGTCGCAATGTCCGTGTTCACCTGGCAGTTGCAGCACGATCGGGGCGCGGACTTACGCGCGATGAGCGACGAGCAGATGATGCGCTGTATCCGCCTGCCCGCCGAGCGCGGCCTCATCCTCGATCGCAACGGGGTTCCCCTTGCTGTGAACGTCGCCGAGTACGCCGTTGCGGTAGTCGCCCGGATGTTCGACGAGAACGATGCCGGCTCCCGCAGTCGTCTCGCGTCACTGGTGGGTATCTCACCGGAGGAGGTGACGGGTGTCGTACGTGAACGCGGCGAGGGCGAGCAGGACGTCGTCGTAGGCACAGTCGCTCCCGATGTGGCCCGGCGCATCGTGAACGCCCGTCTGCCCGGGGTTCTCGTGGTGCCGTCCGGTCGTCGGCACTACCCGCACGGAGCAGTGCTTGCCTCCATCCTCGGTCACGTGGGGGTCGCCGACGAGCAGGACATGGAACGCTGGCCGCACCTTGCCCTCGGATCGCGGGTCGGCAAGGGTGGACTCGAGAAGCAGTACGATGCGCTGCTCCGCGGCAGTGACGGAAAGCAGTGCGTGTACGTCGACCCCACGGGGCGCCCGGTCGCCACCGGCGAGCGCGTGGACCCGGTACGTGGGCACGATCTGCGGTTGCATCTCGACCTTGCCGTGCAGTACCTGGCCACGGATGCGCTCACCGAGGCGATGCGTACCAGCAGGGGCGACGTGGGCGCCGCGATCGTGATGGATGCACGCACCGGGGCTGTGCTGACAATGGCCAGCGTTCCCGGATTCGACAACAACGTCTACGGCCCCCCTGCCGATCTCGCTGCGTTGGCGGCCCAGGCCCAGACGCCGGGGCCGAGTCCGTTGCTCAACAACGTGACCCAGACCGCTGTGCCACCCGGTTCGACCTTCAAGATCGTGGTTGCGGCGGCGAACACGCAGTACCCGGTGCTGGCGCCGGAGACGGTGATCGAAACCGGTGCGGCCTATACATACGGTGGGCACACCTTCCGGAACTGGCAGCCGATGGGCCCCCACAATCTGCTCCAGGCAATTCAATGGTCGGACAACGTCTACTTCTACCGACTGGGCGAACTCCTCGGCCCCGAGAAGATCGCTGAAGTGGCCGACCAACTCGGAGTCGGCCGACGTTCGGGGATCGACCTGCCGGGCGAGGCCGAGGGCTTCCTCGGAACGCCGGCGAACGTCGGAAGTATCGGGGCCACCTGGTATCCCGGATCGACGCTTCTGATGGGTATCGGTCAGGGCACTGTCAGTGCCACCCCGATACAGGTGGCGCGCTGGACGTCGGGAATCGCCACCGGCGCGATGGTCACCCCCCAGCTCGCGGCGGGGTACGGGTCGCCGGACGTCGTCCCCATCCCCACTGCGGAACCGTGGCGGCTGCCCTTCGCGGACAGACTCGACCCGGTGCGGGCGGGAATGCGGGCATCCGCGTCGGCTGGGACGGCCGGACAGCTCGCGGGCCTGCCGGTGCCTGCCGGCGCGAAGACGGGCACGGCAGAGGATCCGTCGGCACCCGGGGAAGGTCTCAATGCCTGGTTCTCTGCGGTCGCACCTTTCGACTCTCCCCAGATCGTGGTGTCGGTGCTGGTTCGTGGCGGTGGTTTCGGGTCCGCAACTTCGGGGCCGGTGGTGAAGAAAATCCTCGAGCACTATTTCCCGAGGCCGCCCGGCGTGCTGCCGATTCGGTGATCAATTGCTGTACGCGGCCACGACCTCGGGATGTTCCAGGCACGCCGTGGCACCTTCGGCGACGCAGGTGAGCGGGCGCTCGGCCGTCTTCACCGGGAACCCGAAGGCCTCTTCGAGCAGCTGCGAGAGACCGCGGAGCATCGATCCGCCGCCGATAGCGAGCACACCTTCCGACATCACGTCACCGATTGCCTGGGCGGGAAGGTCCTCCAGACACTCGGTGAGTGTCTTGACGATCCCCGTCGTGGTCGGGCGCAAGGCATCGACTATTTCCTCGGTCTCGAGCGTGACGAGTCGTGCGCGGCCGGTCATGGCGTCCCGGCCTTCCACGACGAGAGACTGTCCGTCCTCGGTCTCGGGCGCGCCCACCTTCGCTCGTTCTGCGGTGAGTTCGCCGACGAAAATATTGTGCTCGGTTCGTAAGTACTGGTACAGCGCGTTGGTGAGCTCATCCCCGGCGAGTCGACAAGTGCGATGGGAGAGAATGCCACCGAAACAGATCGCGGTGACTTCCGAAGTGCCGCCGCCGATATCGACGACGAGGTGGGCGCGCGGCTCGAGCGGGTTGATTCCGCAGCCCAAGGCTCCTGCGACCGGCTCTGGAATCAACCCGACTTTCCGTAGGCCGGCCTCGTGCCCGACCTCCAGGAGAGCGCGACGCTCGAGCGGCGTGGCGCCCGCGGGAACCGCGATGACGCCCTTCGGTCGCAGGCCGTAGGGCCTGTGCGGGGCGGCCCGTTTGATGACGGCGCTGACGAACGTCCTGGCAGATTCCAGGTCGACGATCACCCCGTCACGCATCGGACGCACCGGCGTGATGCCGATGGGAGTGCGGCCGACGAGGTTACGGGCATCGTGGCCGATCGCGAGAGCACGGTTGGGGTCCTTGGTCCGAACGAGCATGAACGACGGCTCGTTCAGGACGATGCCATCTTCCGGTGTGCCGACGACAGTATTGGAAGTTCCGAGATCGATACCCAGTCCACGCACGTCGGCCTCCGAAAGGGATTCGAGCGAGATGATCTAGATGCTACGCAGGGGTAGTGGTGTTCGGGTGGATATCGCGGTGACTTGTCCAAGATGCCCGGGGCTTCGCTCGACGCGTCGCACGGGACGCGCGCGATCATCTGCGGGCTGTGCCGCGGCGTAAGGACGTTGGGGCTCGAAAACGTTTATTCGGTTACTGTTTCGGGAACACTCGTTATCCCGGTCGCTATCGGTTGGTGAACGGCGGGGATGTTCTTGTCACGGTGCGTCTGCAATGGTGCTGGTCGGCTTCCCTGTTCGACGCCTCGGGCGCGTGGGCGTGTCCGACAGCCGTGAGGAGATCGCGCTGGAGCTGCTCATAGGCGGCAAGCCACCGGTCATCGACCGGCTCGTCGCGTAGATACGCCGTCAGTGCCGCGCTGTTGTCGCCGGTATCCAACCATCTCCGCAGCTCGGTGGTGCGATCCTGGACGGATTGCAACAATTTGCGCTGTGGAACGGGCATGGGGTCTGCTCCTTTGACTCAGACGCTATTCCGTAGTGGGAAAAGGCTGTTCGAGATTGCTGCTACGACCCTCGGGCAACCTGTCGTGCTTCGTCCGGTAGCCATTGTGCTGGATGCGGCTGCCCGTTGGCGGGCCTTTCTCGGATCCGAGGATCCACGCTCTGGTCCGCAGAACCGTTCGTGGGCGTCTGATCCGAGTTGGTGTGGTGTCGCCCGCCGCTCTCGTGCGAGTTGGCGCGACGGCATCCATCCACCGCAGGCGAAGAACGGGAAGGAGAATTCCTCCTCCTTCCACTCTCAACTTATAGCGCACCGGGGGGCTTGCGGCAAGACCCCGGGTGTGCCGCAGAATCGTCGGCCTAGGCCAGGACCCGAGGAAATGGAGCAGCGAAATGCGCGTGTTGTTGTCGACGTATGACTCGCGTGGGGGCGTCGAACCGCTGCTGGCATTCGCGGTGCAGTTGCGGGCACTCGGCGCAGAGGTGCGGGTGTGCGCGCCGCCGGACGAGGAATTCGCGGAGCGGCTTGCCGATGTCGGCGTGCCGCTGGTTCCGGTCGGTCGCCCGTTGCGCGAGTTGGTGACCGGGGCGACGCCGCCATCGGCGGCCGGCGTGCCCCAGAGGGCCGCCGAGTTGATCGCCGCACAGTTCGACACGGTCGGCGCAGCGGCCGAGGGATGTGATGCGTTGGTGGCGACCGGCCTGCTGCCGGCCGCGGCCGGCGCGCAGTCGGTGGCCGAGAAACTGGGCATTCACTTCGTGTACGCGAGCTACCAGCCGGTCACCCTACCGTCGCCGCACCACCCACCGCACCCGCGGCCGGGCAGGCCGCTTCCACCTCAGGTTACCGACAACCGGGTGCTGTGGGACCTGGACGCCGAGAGCGCGAACGCACTGTTCGGCGAAGCACTCAATACCCACCGGGCTTCGATCGGCCTGCCACGGTTGGACAACCTCCGCGATCATGTCTTCACCGATCACCCCTGGCTGGCCACGGACCCGACCCTGGGTCCGTGGCAGGAGCCGGCTGATCTCGAGGTGGTACAGACCGGCGCGTGGATCCTGCCGGACGAACGCCCACTCCCGGAAGAACTGGAGGCGTTCCTGGACGCCGGCCCACCACCCATATACGTCGGCTTCGGCAGCATGCCCATGCACGCCTCGAACGACGTCGGCCAGGTGGCCATCGAGGCGATACGCGCACAGGGCCACCGCGCACTCGTCTCCCGGGGCTGGGCCGACCTGGCCCTGATCGATGACCGGGACGACTGCGTCGCGGTCGGTGAGATCAACCACCAGGCACTGTTCGGCCGGGTGGCCGCCGTCGTGCACCACGGCGGCGCGGGCACCACGACAACGGCCTCCCTTGCGGGAGCGCCGCAGATTGTGGTGCCTCAACAGGCAGTGGACCAGACTTACTGGGCCGGCCGGGTTGCTGACCTGGGCATCGGCGCGGCACATGACGGTCCGACTCCGACCATCGAATCTCTGTCGGCTGCACTCGAGACGGCGTTGACCGCCGAGACCCGTGCACGGGCAGTTGCCGTGGCACGCGCGATCCGCACCGACGGGGCGTCGGTAGCTGCGACACGGTTGCTCGACGCTATCCACCGAGACAAGCCGCCGGTACCCGCATGAACCACGTGTAATCGTCGAGCCGGATGAAGAGGGGGAACATGTCACATCAGGGGTACGAAGAGGAATTGCGGTCCGAGCGGAGCTACGTGGCCGGGCTCTACACACGGATCGACGCCGAGCGGGCGCGAGTGAAAGGTAAATACGGCGCGGCATTGCGGGGAAACGGCGGGACACCCATGGAACGTGATGTCGAGGTGCGCGCGCTGGCCGCAGAAATGAAGCGGCTGGACGTGGCCGACAACGGCCTGTGCTTCGGTCGGTTGGACAGTCTGTCAGGGGAACATTCGTACATCGGCCGGATCGGCCTCTTCGACGAGAAGAACGAGTTCGAACCGCTGTTGCTCGATTGGCGGGCACCGGCGGCGCGTGCGTTCTACGTCGCCACCGCCGCGAGCCCGGAAGACACGTGGCGGCGCCGCCAATTCCACACACGCGGGCGTCGAGTGCTCGATTTCACCGACGAGGTGCTCGGCCGCCCCGATGGTGGCGAGCGAGGGGACGCGGCCCTCATTGCGGCAGTCAACGCGCCCCGCGGTGACGGGATGCGCGACATCGTGGCGACGATCCAAGCCGAACAGGACCAGATCATCCGGCTCGACCACTCCGGGGTGCTGGTGATAGAGGGGGGTCCGGGGACAGGGAAGACCGTGGTGGCGCTGCACCGCGTCGCCTTCCTGCTCTACACGCAGCGGGAGCGGATGGAACGCCATGGTGTGCTCGTGGTCGGGCCGAACCCGGCGTTCCTGGATCATATCGGCCGCGTTCTCCCGTCGCTGGGCGAGACCAACGTGGTGTTCATGACGACGGGTGACCTCGTGCCCGGTCTGCGCGTCACCGCAGAGGACACCCCAGAGGCCGCGCGGCTCAAGGGTTCGCTGAAAATCCTGGACGTGCTCGCGGCGGCGGTCGCGGATTGCCAGCGATTGCCGGAAGACCCGCTGCCGATCGAACTGTCGGACGTCACGGTGCGGATCGACGCCGGAACCGCCGAGTGGGCCAGGGACGAGGCGCGCGGGAGCGGACTGCCACACAACGAGGCCCGCGCGGTGTTCCGCGACATCGTCACGTGGGCGCTCACCGAACGGGCGATAGCCCGGATCGGCCGGGGCTGGCTGACCCGGGACGATCTCGAAGCGTGGGAGCAGCTGAGGGAGGACCTCCTCGAGGAGCTGGCGGACCATGACATGTTCACCGCCGCGCTCGACGAATTCTGGCCCATCCTGACGCCGGAAGGACTGCTGGCACAGCTGTACACATCGCCCGAACGGCTGGTCGCGGCGGGTGCCGCGCCGGCGCTGTGGCGCGCCGACGGCGACGCCTGGACGGTGTCGGACGTGCCGCTCCTCGACGAACTGGTCGACCTCTTGGGCCGCGACAAGCCCGTCGACCAGACTGCAGAGAGGGAAAGCAAGGACGAGGCCGAGTACGCTGCCGGCGTGCTGGACCTCATGATCAGCCGCGAGGACCTGATGGACGATGAGGACCATCTGCTCGCCCAGGACATGCTCTACGCCGAAGATCTGGCGGACCGCTTCCGGGGCCGCGACACCCGGGAACTCGCAGAACGCGCCGCGGCGGACCGGGACTGGACCTATCGACACGTCGTGGTCGACGAAGCCCAGGAACTGTCCGAGATGGACTGGCGGGTGCTGATGCGGCGCTGCCCGGGCCGATCTTTCACGGTGGTGGGCGATCTCGCCCAACGCCGGTCGGTGGCCGGAGCAACCTCGTGGGAGGCCATGATGGAGCCGTATGTGCCCGGACGTTGGGTCTACAGGTCGCTGTCGGTGAACTACCGAACCCCGGCGGAGATCATGACCGTCGCTGCCGCGCTGCTCGCCGAGTTCGCACCCGGGATCACGCCACCGGAATCGGTCCGCGCGTGCGGTGTGCGGCCGTGGTCCAGGCGGGTCGATGAGGATGAAGTAGATTCTGCCATAGGCGAATTCGTACGGGACGAAGCCGGACGTGAAGGAACCAGCATCGTGATCGGGCCACCGGGTGTCCCGGGCACGGTGGTGGCGTCGGAGACGAAGGGCTTGGAGT
The DNA here is from genome assembly GCF_024438035.1 of Rhodococcus tibetensis. Taxonomy (GTDB): domain Bacteria; phylum Actinomycetota; class Actinomycetes; order Mycobacteriales; family Mycobacteriaceae; genus Rhodococcus_F; species Rhodococcus_F tibetensis. Next base: position 254,000 of record NZ_JANFQF010000003.1, on the reverse strand, counting down.
TCGACGCCGTCCTGGTCGTGGAACCGGAACGGATCCTCGCCGACGGTCCACGCGGCGCCGCCGAACTCTACGTCGCTCTCACCCGCGCCACCCAGCGTCTCGGCGTGCTGCATCAGGGGCCCTTGCCGCAGGCGCTGATCGGACTCGCCGAAATCGGGACACCCGCCCAGGCCGGAGATCAGCGGTCGGCATAGCGATACGCGTGTATCGGCCCTGGGTGTGTCCAGCTCGCCGCCGGATGACCACCTAAGCGCGGTCGGCTCGGCCTCGCGGGGAAGCCGACCACACGTCGCTCGAGCCTCCGCCGTCCTCATAACGGTCGATCTGAACGATGCCCGCTGGAGCCGCGGTAGGCCTGTGAGTCTCATTGATCGCCTGGAAGTCAGAGTCGAAGGTTCGGTCGCTCGATGTTCCGTCGCGACGAGTCACCTTGTACTTCGGCATGGTCTGAAATATGCCACTGCCGGGGTAGTGGCGCACCGCGAACAGGTTAATCTCACGAAATACCCCGATCCTTGACACGTGACGAACCGGCCGTCGCGAGTTGCCGGGAGCTCCTCGACCGGTTGAAGGACCATGGCACGACCTACAAGGTGACATCACCAGGTGGGCGCACTGAACAGACCGCCCTCGACTGAGGAGTAATCCCGGCAGATGCGGGTATCCGGCGTATGTGCTGCCGCGTGACCTCGGACGGCAACTCCGCGACAGCCAGTCCCTCCGGCCGCCTGACCCTTTCGGCCGGAGGGCACTACACCTCGACCCGGAAGGCACTACACCTCGACGGAGAGCGGGAATCGACCCGGTTGGAAGAGCAGCTACCCCAAACAGGGGTTCGGCCGGGAATGCTCTCACATTCTCGGCCGGATCTCTGCTTCACGAGTCTTTCACCGTTGCCGACTACTCTCTCGATCCGCAAGGTCTAATATACGCGCGAGTACCGGTCCACCGCAATGCCCAGCATCTTGTTTTTAACGGGCCGGCATCGTCTTTCGAATGGCAGGGATCAACGGGTGCGGATACTTTTCGCGCCCTACCGCGCATAGATGCGTTCACATCGCGTGAGATTCCCGTCGATCACTGCTCGTGCACCGATTCGAACACTCGCCCAAATATTTTGGACGGTGGATCAGTCACTCCCGAGGCGGGCTCTTCGAGCTGGGTGAATAGTGTGGCTGCGTGGGAGCCGCGGCGTCCAGCGTGGGGTCTCGGCGGAAAAGCGGGGCCCCCGTGGGCGCGGTGTGCTGTGCTGGGACCACAGAGTCGGGAGGTGCGGTGTGCGAGCTGGGTTCGGCGGACTGGCGCCGATGAGTCCGACCGAGGCGATGTTCGTGCTGTTCGAATCCCCGTCGCACCCGATGCACGTGGCCACCCTGACGCTGTTCGAACCGCAGACCGGCACCGCGCCAGGCGCCCACGCCGCCGACATGGTCGAGCGTCTGCGCGCACACACCGAGGTCTCGGAACTGTTCCGCAAACGCCCGATCCGTCTGCTGCACGGGTATCCGTGGTGGCGCTCCCAGGACGAGGTCGATCTCGAATATCACGTGCGCCACACCGCAGTGCCTGGCGCCGGCACCATGGCCGACTTGCTGTCGCTGGTCTCACAGATGCATTCGATGCCGCTCGATCCGCAGCATCCGATGTGGGAAATGCATGTCATCGAAGGCCTGACCGACGGGCGCACCGCGGTGTACACGAAGTTCCATCTGTCGTTGACGGACGGCGCCTCCGGGTTGCGGTTGCTGCACCGCACGCTCTCGGTCGACCCAGGTATCCGCGACTGCCCGGCGCCGTGGAGTCCGTCGGTCGCGGCCCCAGCGCGGCATCCCTCCCTCGGCCCGCGCATGATGCTGCGGTCCGGCCTCAGCCTCACGTGGGAGTTGGCCGCCACTGTCCCCACCCTGATGCGGACGGGCTACCGCGGACTGACCGAAGAGCACCTGACGTTGCCGTTGCAGTCACCGCCGACGATCTTCAACGCTCCGACCGGGCGCGCGCGGAAGGTGGCCGTCCGGTCCTGGCCGCTGAAGCCCCTGCGCCGGCTCGCCGCCTGCACCGGCGCCCCGTTGGAGGTGGTGGTGTTGACGATGTGCGCGGGAGCCCTCCGCGAGTATCTGCTCGAGCAGTACGCCCTCCCCGATGCGCCGTTGACAGCGATGCTGCCGGTCCCGCTCGACTTCGGTGAGGGTCCCACCATCGGTGCCGCGGGCCGGGGGATCGGGGCGATGGTGGTGTCGCTGGGCACCGACGAAGACAACCCACTCGCGCGATTGGCGCGGATCGCGGACTCCGTCGCTCATACCAGTCGTGTCGTCGCCGCCCTCGGCCGTTCCCAGTTCCAGCTGGTCAGCGCCCTCACCTTGAGTCCGATCATGCTCGAACCGGTCCGGCGGGTGCTCGATGACATCCCGCCACCTTTCAACGTGACCATTTCATACACCCCAGGCCCGACCCGCCCGCGGTTTTGGAACGGGGCCCGCCTCGACGCGGTCTACCCCGTCCCCGCCCTCGCGCGCGGACAGGCGTTGAGTATTACTCTCACCAGCCGATCCGGGGAGCTGCACGTCGGTGTCGTGGGCGATCGCATCGCGGTGCCGCACCTGCATCGTATCGTCGGCCACCTCGACACCGCCCTGACCGAGCTCGATGCCGCGGCCCACGCAGCCGGCCGGTGACCGGATCCTCGGGCGGAGGGTGCTACAGGCCGACGGCGTCCTCCAGGGCGACGAGTGCGGTGTCGAGGTGGTCGAGCATCGGCTGCAGATTTGGGACCGCGGATCGGCATCCGGTCAACCCGAACACGAGATGGTCGTCGCTGCTGGTGACGGTGATGTTCAGTGCCTGTCCGGTCACCGGGATCGACAGCGGGTACAGGGCGTCGAGGCGGGCGCCGTTCCAGTACAGGGGACCGTCGGGGCCGGCGACATTGGAGATCACCAGGTTGAACGGTGGGCGCAGCGGCCCCCGCCGGCCGGCGAGCATCTCGAAGCCGAGCGGAGCGGCTCCGAGGGCGCTCATAGCCAGTGCCTGGGACGGGCTCATGGCGCGCAGGGCCTGCTTGCCTTCATGCATGCAGGTCCGAATCGTTTCGAGTCGCGCCCCGGGGTCGGGCAGATGGGTGCCGAGGTTGCACATCAAGACCCCCACCCGATTGCCACCCTGGGATTCGGCGTCGGCGGCGCGCAGGGAGACCGGAACCATCGCGATCAGCGGTTCGTCCGGCAGGGCGCCCAGATCATCGAGGTAGGTGCGCAAGGCTCCGGCGGACATTGCCAGGACGATGTCATTGACGGTGGCGTCGGCGTGCTTGGCGACCAATCGAATTCGCTCGAGCGGCCAGGATTGTGCGGCGAACTGCCGAGCCCCGCCGATAGGGACGTTCAAGACGGTGTGCGGTGCACGCATCGACATCGGCCCGCCGTGGGCGCGCAAGGCACGGTCCACGGTGTCGGCCAAGGCCGGAGCGAGACCTGCGACCTCGCGGGCGCCCCGCAGCGCCAGGCCCGGCAAGGCCCGCACATCCATAACCCCGGGCAGGAACGGCGACGTGGAGCGCGATGCGTCGCCGGTCGGGGCGGGCACGGGTTGCCAGGGGGCGGGCATCATCTGTCGATCGGGGTCTTCACTCATACTGCGGCGCAACAGGTTCATCGCGGAGGCGCCATCGGCGAGGGCGTGGTGGATCTTGGTGTACACCGCGTAACGGCCGTCGGCGAGACCCTCGATCAGGTGCATCTCCCACAGCGGCCGACTGCGGTCGAGCAGACCGGCGTGCAACCGTGACGCCAACGCCAACAGTTCGGGCATGCCGCCGGGGCGGGGGAGGGCGTGGCGATGCACGTGATGGTTCAGGTCGACATCCGTGGCGGTGTCCCAGCCCCACTGGCCCAGGGTGGTCACCGAGCGCCGTGCGCGTTTGCGGAACGTCGGGGCGACCTCGTCGGCGACCATCGCCGTCTCGAACATCGCCCGCACCCCGGCGGCGTCGGCGCCGTCCGGAGGCGTGAACACGGCCAGGCCCCCGACGTGCATCGGGTGCTCCCGCGACTCGCCGAGTAGGAACAGTGAATCGGTCGGCGACATCGGCAGGGGCATGCAGGGTGTCCTTTCCTTCCCCGGCGGAGGATCCGCACTGCCACTGCGATCTCCGGGAGGAGAGTGTTTCGATTCCAGGTAGCCGGTCTCGTTCGGTAACACGGAGGTGTGGTTTGCATCACAGACCCGCATCACTGTTGTACACGATGGTGCTCTGGCCGCGCTACTAGGCACACGTCCAATCCCCGGTCCCGTTCAGTCCCTGGTGCACACGCTTTGTCGGGCGAGCGAGGTCCAGCGCCCGCAGTTACGACGATCGGGACGTCACTTGATGACGGCGTCGACCGTCTTCTTCAACGCCGACGGCTGTGCGGGCGAGCGGGGTGCCTTTTCCTTCCATTCCAGCAGTCGTGCGCCCATCTCCTGAAGCTGCTTGCGCCCCAACTCTTCCCGAACTTTCGGGAACCACTCCTGTTCCTCTTCTTCGATGTGGTGCTCGACGCTCTCGATGAGAACAGTGGTCTTCGCGTCGAATCGCTCGTTGTCGGGCTTCATGGCCGCAAGTTCCATCACCAGGACATCGGCGACGTGATGCTCCTCGTACGACTCCAGGATGTCGTCTTCGAGATCGGGGGCGAGCTTGCGCACCTCGGGGTACATGCACTCGTTCTCGATGTAGGTGTGCACGGTCAGCGCCTCGATGATCTGGTCGACGATGCGCCCCTTCTCGGTTTCGGCGTCAGGGCCGGCGCTGCGGAACTCGCGGAAGAGTTTCCGGATTGCCTTGTGGTCGTTTCGCAGAAGCACTATGGCGTCAGTGGACATGGATACCTCGCAGGGGATGTAGTCGGGCGGTCGACGTTCCCGCGAGTACCCCGCTGTCGACGTCGCTACGCGCGGTCGAACTTCGGCCCCCCTTGACACCGGTTAGAACACATGTTCGCATGTACCTATGAGGTGGGATGGGCAAGCGCTCGACGCGGACGACGGAGCGTTGCCCGGGCTCGAGCGGGCGGGGCTGGTGCGCAGCGTGCAGACGCCGGACTTCGAGGGCATCACCTTTCACGAAGTGTTGTGCAAGAGTGCGCTCAACAAGACACCCGACGAGTCGCAGCTTCCGTTCCGCTACACGGTCAACGCCTTTCGGGGGTGCTCACATGCGTGTCGCTACTGCTTCGCCCGGCCCACCCACGAGTATCTCGATCTCGACGCCGGGCGGGATTTCGACAGTCAGATCGTGGTGAAGACGAACGTTGCGGCAGTGCTTCGGAAAGAATTGAACCGCAAGTCGTGGAAACACGAGCACGTAGCGTTGGGCACCAACACCGACCCGTATCAGCGGGCGGAGGGCCGGTACCGGCTCATGCCGGGGATCATCCGGGCACTGACCGAGTCGGCGACACCCTTCTCGATTCTGACGAAAGGAACGCTGCTGCGACGCGACCTTCCGCTCTTGACCCTGGCTGCACAACAGGTCCCGGTCAGTATCGGCGTGTCGTTGGCCATTCACGACGCCGATCTGCAGAAGTCGATCGAACCCGGCACTCCGTCGCCCAGGGCCCGCCTCGATCTGATCCGGACCATCACGGATGCGGGGATGACGTGCAATGTGATGGTCGCCCCGGTTATCCCATTCCTGACGGATTCGGCGCGGCACCTCGATGGTTTGCTCGAGGCGATCGCCGCGGCGGGAGCATCCCGGGCGACGGTGCTGCCGATGCATCTGCGGGGGAGCACCAAAGGCTGGTTCATGAATTGGCTCGCCACCGAGCATCCTGCACTGATACGGCAGTACCGGCAGTTGTACGGGCGCTCCGCCTACGTGCCACCCGAATACAACTCCTGGCTGAAGGAGCGCGTCGACCCTCTCGTCGAGCGCCACGGATTGGGCGGGCGGGCGAAACATCGTGACGCCGGATCGGCCAGTCGGGCCGCGACCGAGCGCCGCGACCTCGTCGAAGCCGGCCGTACCGGATCCACGCTCACCCTGTTCTGATCGGAACCATTCAGGAGTCCTCGTCGGGCGCCAGGTGGACCGTCCGCGTCGGTTCATACCATTCGGTGCCGGCAGGCTCGCCCGCCATGTTCCAGCTCCAGGAGATCGTCGGTGTGATGCGCACATACATACCCGGGCCGACCATGCCGTCGCGCTCGATCGGCTGATCGGCCACACCGTAAATCCGGATGGAGCGGGCAACGAACGGATCGAACGACACCAGGTCGTCGACCACCAAGGCCACCTTGACGTTGCCAGCACAGATGTTGCGAAACTTCCGCGTCCCGGTCACGGAAGGCCCGGAACCACCGATCCAGAAATATGTCCCGTCGAATTCGAACGCGAGCGGAACCACGTCGGGCTGCCCGTCAGGGGAGACCGTGGAAACCCTTGCGACAGGTTGTGACCGGAGATAGGCGATTTCTTGATCGGTGAACGACATGGCGTCTCCTCGTCGGCTGCCGGGACTGGGGCTGGTCAGCGCAGTGCGGGCGGGCTGTTGAGATCGCGGGCCGAATAGGTGTCGCAAGCTTCGACCCGGCCCGTCCGGTATCCGGTGACGAACCACTTCTGGCGTTGTTCGGAGGAGCCGTGCGTCCACCCTTCGGGATTGACCCTTCCGCCCGCGGACTGCTGGATCCGGTCGTCGCCCACCGATGAGGCTGCGGACAGCGCATCCTGGATGTCGGTGTCGGTGAGCGTGTTCAGGAACGGGGGCCCGCCGTCGGGTGCGGGGAGGGTGTCGGCGAAGTGGGCCCACACGCCGGCGTAGCAGTCGGCCTGCAATTCGGTCCGGACTGCCGCCGAGTCGGCTCCGCGCGGATCGGTTTGCGCCCGGCCGATGTCTCCGAGCTGATTCTGGATGTGGTGGCCGACCTCGTGCGCCACGACGTACTCCTGGGCGAGGGGCCCGGCGCTCGATCCGAAGCGGTCGACGAGGAGCTGGAAGAAGCTGGTGTCGAAGTAGGCCGTCGAATCCGCCGGGCAGTAGAACGGGCCGACTTCGCTGGTGGCGTTTCCACACCCGGTGTTCACCGCGCCGGAGAACAGCACAACCTCGGGCGCGATGTAGTCGGTCCCGGTCTGTGTACCGAGTTCCTGCCCCCACACCGAGTCGAGACTGCCGACCGTGAACACGACCCGGCAGTTCACGTCGCGATTGGCATCCGCGCCTGTCTCGCAGTCTTCGAGGCTGGTGCCGGGACTCTGGGCCGACGGGTCGGTGGCCCCACTCAGCCCACCGAGAAGGGATCCGGGGTCGCCGCCGAGCAACAGAGCGAGAACCAGCACGATCAGGCCGCCGGCGCCGCCGCCCATCGCAAATTTGCCACCGAGGCCACCACCTCCGCCCCCACCCCCGACCGACACCCGGCCGGAGTCCATGCGGGCGCCCTCGTTGAAGGTCATGTGTCGTCGCTTTCTCTGTCGAATATTGCGGTATCGGTCGCTCGAGCATCGCACGTGAAGCGGGTATGAGTTTCCGCTCACGCACACTGTCTCCGTAGGATCTCAGCCAACGTAGAAGCTTGCCCCATGTTTCGAAAGGAATCCCGTGCTGCGCACACATCTCGCCGGTTCATTGCGAGCCGAGCACGCCCAGCAGACCGTTACCCTCACCGGTTGGGTTGCCAGGCGTCGTGATCACGGCGGGGTGATCTTCATCGACCTGCGTGATGCCTCGGGCGTGTCGCAGGTGGTGTTCCGTGAGGGTGCTGCTGCCGAACAGGCGCATCGACTGCGCGCGGAGTACTGCGTGAAGGTCACCGGTATCGTCGAGGTCCGGCCGGAGGGCAACCAGAACTTCGAGATCCCCACCGGGGCCATCGAGGTCAACGTCACCGACCTCGAGGTCCTCAACGAGAGCGCGCCGCTGCCGTTCCAGCTCGACGACCAGGCCGGTGAGGAAGCACGCCTGAAGTACCGCTACCTCGACCTGCGCCGGGAGGGCCCGGGCCACGCCATTCGGTTGCGGTCCAAGGTCAATGCCGCTGCCCGCGCCGTTCTCGCCCACCACGAATTCGTCGAGGTCGAGACACCCACGCTGACGCGGTCGACGCCCGAAGGTGCGCGCGACTTCCTCGTCCCCGCCCGACTGCAGCCGGGTAGCTTCTACGCGCTGCCGCAGAGCCCCCAGCTGTTCAAGCAGCTCCTCATGGTCGGCGGCATCGAGCGGTACTACCAGATTGCGCGTTGTTACCGCGACGAGGACTTCCGTGCGGACCGTCAGCCGGAGTTCACCCAACTCGACATCGAGATGAGCTTCGTCAACCAGGACGACGTGATTCTGCTTGCCGAAGAAGTCCTGAGTGCACTGTGGAAGCTCGTCGGCCACGAGATCAAGACCCCGATCGCGCGGATGACGTACGCCGAGGCGATGCGGCGGTTCGGTTCCGACAAGCCGGACCTTCGTTTCGGCATCGAACTCGTCGAATGCATGGAGTTCTTCAAGGACACCACCTTCCGGGTGTTCCAGGCGGAGTACGTGGGCGCTGTGGTCATGCCCGGTGGTGCCGCACAGCCCCGGCGTCAGCTCGACGGATGGCAGGAGTGGGCGAAGCAGCGCGGCGCCAAGGGCCTTGCGTACGTGCTGGTCGGCGAGGACGGCGCCCTCACCGGTCCGGTGGCGAAGAATCTCACCGACACCGAGCGCGCTGGACTCTGCGACCACGTCGGCGCGAAGCCCGGTGACTGCATCTTCTTCGCTGCAGGGGCCACTAAGCCGATGCGTGCGCTGCTCGGCGCGGCCCGGGGAGAGATCGCCCGCAAGCAGAACCTGATCGACCCCGAAGCGTGGGCCTTCGTGTGGGTCGTGGACGCGCCGCTGTTCGAGCCGACCGCTGACGCCACTGCCAGCGGCGACGTCGCCCTCGGTTACAGCGCCTGGACGGCCGTGCACCACGCCTTCACCTCGCCGAAGCCGGAGTCGATCGACACGTTCGACACCGACCCGGGGTCGGCACTCGCGTACGCCTACGACATCGTCTGCAACGGCAACGAGATCGGCGGCGGCAGTATCCGTATCCACCGCAAGGACATTCAGGAACGCGTGTTCGCGGTGATGGGAATCTCCCACGAGGAGGCGGAGGACAAGTTCGGTTTCCTCCTCGACGCCTTCGCGTTCGGTGCACCGCCGCACGGCGGAATCGCGTTCGGCTGGGACCGCATCACGGCCCTGCTCGCCGGTGTCGACTCCATCCGTGAGGTGATCGCGTTCCCGAAGTCCGGCGGCGGCGTCGATCCGCTGACGGAGGCTCCCGCCCCGATCACTGCGCAGCAGCGCAAGGAGTCGGGTGTGGACGCCAAGCCGGAGCCGAAGGGCGATGGCGGCGCGAAGGGTGGCCCAGCACCGGTGGCGAAGGACGCGGCCGCCGAGAAGTAGATCGATCGACCGGGACTACGCGGACAGCCGGGGGACGTCATGTTGCATCTACGAGTGATCTGCCCGGCCGAGCAGACCGACGACGTACTCGGTGTGCTCGCCGCGGAGCCCGGTGCCACCCACGTGGTGGTGCTGCGCGATGCGGCGATCGACCCGGCCGGGGACGTCATCCAAGCCGATGTTGCCCGCGAGGCCGCCAACGCGGTGATCGACGCGTTCGAAGCCCTGGACATCCAGCACATGGGTGCGATCACCATGGTCCCGGTCGAGACGGTCCTGTCCAAGGCTGCACACGAGGCGGAGAAGGCGGCTCCCGGTGATCCGGCCGACAGCGTCGTATGGGAGGAACTCGTCAGCCGCACCCGCGAGGAGTCGACCCTCAACGGTACGTTTCTCGCCTTCCTGACGATCGCGTGCCTGCTCGCGTCGGTAGGAGTTGTGACGGACTCGCCGATCACGATCGTCGGCGCCATGGTCGTGGGACCGGAATTCGGTCCGCTGGCCGCGCTCGCAGTGGCCTTGGCGCGGCGCAAACTCGGTCTGGCGCGACGCTCGCTGTTTGCGTTGCTTCTCGGATTTCCGTTCGCCATGGCTGCAACCTTGATCGCCACGCTACTGATGGAACGGATCGGGTGGATGGCTCTCGACAGCCTTGATGCCCAGGATCAGGTCGACTACATCTACAAGGTGGGGCCACTCTCCCTGGTGGTTGCCGTCCTCGCGGGTGCTGCCGGAATGCTCGCCCTCGTATCCGCCAAGTCCGCGGCCCTCGTGGGCGTGTTCATCTCGGTCACCACCGTGCCGGCGGCGGGATTCGCCGTCGTCGCCGTGACGATCGGCGAGTGGCGCATCGCTGCACAGTCCGCCCTTCAGCTGGGCATCAACATGGTCGGGATCGTTGTCGCCGGTGTGCTGGTGCTGGCGCTGCGGCTGCGCCCGGGTAGTGGCGCCGGTCGACTCCTCACCGAGGCACGAAATGGACGTGTGCAGCAGATCCGGAGGCCCCGGTGACCACGACGCCGCACCGCGGCCCGGGATACGACGAACTGTTCGGCGCCGACGGGAGTGTTCGCATGCCGTGGACCGAGGTGGGTGCCGGCCTCCTCGGTGCCGATACCGACTCCGTGCGCCGGTTGCAGTCCCGTATCCGGCTCCTCGTCGACAACCACGGCATCACCTACAACCCGCTCGACGGATCGGAAGCTGCCACCGGACCGTCTCGGTGGGAGATCGACGCGGTGCCGCTTCTCCTTGCGGCCGACGAATGGGAACAACTCGAAGCGGGATTCGTCCAACGATCCCAGCTCCTCGATGCGGTCCTTGCCGACCTGTACGGGCCGATGACGCTCCTTCGTGGAGGGGTCGTACCCGCCCGCCTCGTATTCGCCCATCCCGGATACCTCCGGCCGGCCCACGGCATCACGATCCCCGGCCGCCACCAACTGTTTCTCCACGGACTCGACGTCGGCCGCGGCACGGACGGGAGCTTTCACGCGGTCCGCGACCACACCCAGTCCCCGGCCGGGGCCGGTTACGCTATGGCGAACCGCCGAGTGATCGCCCGGGCGGTTCCGGGCATCTACGAGACAGTCGGCCCGAGGCCGTTGTCCTCGTTCGCCCAGTCGATGCGACTCGCGGCGATCGACGCCGCGCCGGCGGGCACGGAAGACCCGCTGGTGGTGGTGCTGAGTCCGCGCACCAGGTCCGAGGCCGCGTTCGACCAGGCCTACCTGGCGACCGTCCTGGGATTCCCGCTCGTGGAGAGCGCCGACCTGGTAGTTCGTGACGGCCGCGTCTGGATGCGGTCGCTGGGCCGGCTGGAACAGATCGACGTCATCATCCGGCGGGTCGACGCCGAACTCGCCGACCCCCTCGATCTGCGTCCCGGCTCCCGAACGGGCGTGGTCGGTCTGGTCGAGGTGCTGCGGCGGGGCGCAGTGACCGTCGTGAACACCCTCGGCAGCGGAATCCTCGAGAATCCGGCACTCACCCGTCTGCTGCCCGATCTCGCGCGGCACCTGCTCGACGAGGATTTGTTGCTCCCGTCCGTGCCGACGTTCTGGGGAGGTGACCGCTCCGAGCTCTCGCACATTCTGGCCAATTTTTCGTCGATGGTACTTCGAGCCGTCCGCGATGGGCGGCCCGTCGTCCCCTCCGAACTCGACGAGGCGCCGCGCGCGGAGCTCCGCGATCAGGTACGCGCGCAGCCCGACCACTGGGTGGGCCAGATGATTCCCGACCCGTCGTATGCCCCCTCGGCCGGCGCCGGGGGTGAGGTCGCCCTCGCACCCGTCGGAGTCCGGCTGTTCTCGGTGGCCCAACAGGTGGGCTACGTCCCCATGGCCGGTGGCCTCGGCACGACGCTGGTTCCGGGTGCCGAGCGTGGGGATCGCCGGCATGCGGGGGCCAAGGACGTCTGGATTCGATTCGCACCACGGCTCGGTCCGACCGAAGCCGGTGAGGGCACCATAATCGAGTCGCTGCCCACCTACACGGCGACGACGTCCGACCTGCTGGCCTCGCCACGCGCCCTGTCGGAATTGTTCTCGATGGGACGATTCGCCGAGCGGGCCGAGGGATCGGCGCGCCTGATGATCGCGGTGGGGGAGAAGTACCGCGACTATCGGCTCCGGCCGTGGCTGGCCGGCGCGGGGTGCCTTCCCATTCTTCTCGGCACCGTCCTCACCGTCGCCGAGCTGCGAGATGCGCCCGCGGATGATCCCGAGCGGGGCGGGTCCGTGTCCACCGCCGCCCACACCGCGGGCGCGGACCCGACCGCAGATATCCAGCAAGTGCACGCGGAGCTGCGTTCCCTCACTGTCGACCCCGACCGCGAGGGGTCACTCGCTCGAGCCGTCCGAGGCGTGGAGGAGGCCGCTCGTGCGGTACGTGGCCAGTTGTCGAACGACATCTGGGCCGTGCTGAGCACGGTGGAACGCGCGCTGAGCGAGGTTTCGGACGATGCGATCGACGACGGCTCCCGGCTTTTCGAGGCGCAATCCGCGGTGCTCGGCGGCATGCTCGCCCTGTCCGGTGTGTCGGCGGAATCGCTGGTCCGTGACACCGGCTGGCACGTCATGGATATCGGCAAGAGGATCGAGCGGGCGTCCACCCTCACCACCCTGGTGGCGTCCGCGCTGGGGCGCAAGCGAGACTCCGCGACCGAACGAGCCCTGATCGAGACACTTCTGCTCGCCACCGAGAGCTCGGTCGTGTACCGCCGTCGGAATCGGAGCATCCGGCCGGCCGCGGTGGCTGAGCTGCTGCTGTTCAACCAAGGCAACCCCCGCTCGCTCGCCTTCCAGCTCGAGGCGCTGCGGACCGACCTGGCGGCACTGCCCGACGCCTCCGGCTCTTCGCCGGCGCAGCGGCTCGTCGAGGACATGCTCAACACCGTGCGCCGGGTCGACCCTGCCCGCTTCGAACGCATCGACGACACCGGAGTACGCACCGACGTGATCGAACTGACCACCGAGATCTCCGGACTGCTGGGCGAACTGTTCGGCGTCATGTCAAAGGGGCCGTTGTCGATGCCCGGCGGCACGCAGCCGCTGTGGGGCAGTGCGACGGTGTGGACCGCCGCAGGCGGAGTCTCCGCATGACCGACCCGTCTGCAGCCGGGGACTCGATTACCGAGCGCCCTGTACTCCGGCGTTACAGGATCACGCACCGCACCACCTATACCTACTCCGACGCGGTGTCGTCGTCCTACGGCCGTTGCTACCTGCTTCCGCGCGACACCGAGGAACAGCGATGTGTTCGATCCGCCGTGGAGATTTCGCCGGCGCCTGCCGATCGCTCCGTCGGCGAGGACGTGTACGGAAACCGGGACCTCTACTTCCAGGTGAGCACCGCGCACGAAACCTTGGTCGTTACCTCCGAGTCCGAAGTGGAGGTGTACGGGCCGGAGCGGAACCGGCTCGACAGTCCACCCGCGAACTCGCGGTGGGAGCTGTCACGGCCGGTGGGAACGGAAGGGGCGCTGGCCCAGGACTTCGTGCTGGATCTGCAGCCCGCCGAGATCAGTGATGCCGTGCGCGACTACGCGGCCGTGAGCTTCCCGCCGCAGCGTCCACTCGTCGACGCCGTCGTCGACCTCACGAGCCGCATCCACCGCGACTTCCAGTACAGATCGGGGTCGACGTCCGTCTCCACCAGGGTCGCCGAGGTGCTCGCGAAGAGGTCTGGGGTGTGCCAGGATTTCGCCCGGCTCGCTATCGCCTGTCTGCGCTCACACGGACTTGCCGCTCGGTACGTGTCGGGATATCTCGAAACCCAGCCGCCGCCCGGCAAGGAAAGACTGGTCGGTGTCGACGCCACCCACGCCTGGGCAGCGGTGTGGATGCCCGGCGACCGGTGGCTCGCCTTCGATCCGACCAACGACCAACTCGTCGACGAGCGCTACACCGTGGTGGCGTGGGGCCGGGACTATGCGGACGTGCCGCCACTGCGCGGAGTCATATACACAGAGGCACGAAACAGCACCATTGCGGTGTCGGTTGACGTGGCGCCCGTCGATCCGCTCGCGCCGGATCAGCCGAAATGCTGAAATTCACCGAGGCTTCCGGCGGAGGACTCGATGATCCGTGTCACTAGCAGGTAAGTTGGACCGCGATGACTGCAATACTGGCAGACCCCGTTTCCGAGGTAGTTGCCGCAGCCGAAAAGCTGCTCACGCGTCGTACCGGGGCACCCGTGACACTGGTGGACCCCGTCGACCTCGGCGGTAGTGGTCGTACCATCGTGCTCCGCGTACGTGTGGCCGAGAATCCGTTCTCCCTCCCGCGGACGTTGGTGATCAAGCAACTCCGCGAGGACGTCGGTGTGTCCGGCTCACGGTCAGTCGACGCCGACGGCCTGTCGGGCGACAGCAGCAGTGCGTTCCTTCGTGAGGCCGTGTCGTATCAGTTCGCCACTGCACTGGCGACCGACAGCCGGCCGGGCGCCGAACTGCTCGCCTCCGACCTCGAGGCGCGGCTCCTCATTCTCAGCGACCTCGGTGACGCCTCGCCGATCAGCGCGCTTCTCGAGCATTCCGACGCCGATACGGTCACCAACACCCTGATGGCCATGGCACAGGCGCTGGGCCGGATGCATGCGGCCACGGTGGGACGTGAAGAGGACTTCACCGCGCTCCTGCGCCGCGCCGAGGTAGCGCACTGCGACGACACCATCGGCGAGCAGGTTCATCGCGCGGTTCCCGAGGTGCCGCGCCTTCTTTCCCAGATCCTGGGTGTCGACGTGTCCGCGGACATGACGGCGCAGGTGGCGCGCGCCGCGAAATTGTTCGACAGTGGCCGATTCCGGGCGTTCAGCCCCTCCGATCTGTGCCCCGACAACATCATGGTCAACGACGAGGGCGTCCGTTTCCTCGATTACGAGTGGGGCGGCTTCCGCGACGCGATGCTCGATATCGCGTACGCCCTGGTCTCCTTCCCCGGATGCCTGTGCACCGTGGAGTTGTCCGACGAGCGAACGCAGGCCATGATCGAGGCCTGGCGCGCCGAGGTGGTGGGAATGTGGCCTGCGCTCGCCGACGACAACGTGCTGGCCACTCGCATGGTCGAAGCCCAGCTGATCTGGGTGTGGGTGAGCACCTACCTGTTCCTTCCGGAGAATCACGGCCGCATCGCAGCAGTGCGCGAGCATCACCTGTCGGTTCCCCGTTCGGAGGCCTTGACCCAGCGCTGGGACAGGCTGGCGCGTAGCGCCGACCACGCCGGCAACACTGTGGTCGCGCACCAGGCCCGCCTCGTCGCCGACAAGCTTCGCGGGTTGTCCGTCGGGTGACCTCGACCCGCCGACCGGAGTGGGTTTCCGGCACACCTTCCGAGTAGCGTCGAACTTGTGAGCGATCTTTTCGGTTCGGAAGTGGGCGAGGACGAGTCGGACGGACTGTTCGAGACCGTTCGGCCGGAGGTGGAGCCTGCGCCCACATCCGGTCCCGGACCTCTGGCGGTCAATTCCCACGCTCCACTGGCGGTGCGGATGCGGCCACGCACGCTCGGCGAGGTGGTCGGGCAGCAGCACCTCCTCGGTCCCGGAGCCCCGCTGCGGCGTCTGGTCGAGGGCTCGGGAGCAGCGTCGGTGCTGCTGTACGGACCTCCCGGTACCGGGAAGACGACCTTGGCGTCGCTCATCTCGGGAGCGACTGGCCGCCGCTTCGAGGCGTTGTCGGCGCTGTCCGCGGGGGTCAAGGAAGTGCGCGGCGTCATCGAACTTGCGCGGCGGCGACTCCTCGCGGGGGAGCAGACTGTGTTGTTCATCGACGAGGTGCACCGATTCTCGAAGACGCAACAGGATGCCCTACTCGCTGCCGTGGAGAACCGGATCGTTCTTCTCGTGGCCGCGACCACCGAGAACCCGTCCTTCTCGGTCGTATCACCGCTTTTGTCCCGATCGTTGGTGTTGCAACTGCAGTCGCTGACGCCGGACGACATCGAGGACCTGCTCGAGCGGGCGCGCACCGACGAGCGTGGCCTCGGCGGTGAGATCGAGATCGCCGGCGATGCCATGGACCATCTGGTCCGGTTGGCGGCGGGCGATGCGCGGCGGGCCCTGACGGCGCTGGAGGCGGCAGCGGGGGCCGCTCTCGATCAGGCGGGCGACGCGGAGCGGCCGATACTGCTCGACCTTGCCACGGTGGAAGCGAGCGTCGACAAGGCGGCGGTCCGCTACGACCGTGACGGTGACCAGCACTACGATGTCATCAGCGCCTTCATCAAATCGATCCGTGGTTCCGACGTCGATGCCGCGCTGCACTACCTCGCGCGGATGCTGACCGCGGGGGAGGACCCTCGTTTCATTGCCCGGCGGCTGGTGGTCCACGCCAGTGAGGACATCGGGATGGCCGACCCGACCGCCCTGCAGACCGCTACGGCGGCAGCGCAGGCCGTGCAGCTGATCGGTATGCCGGAGGCCCGCCTCGCGCTCGCACAGGCCACTATCCATCTCGCCACTGCGCCCAAGTCGGGGGCAGTGATCGCTGCCCTCGGGGCCGCGATGGCGGATGTCGCCGCGGGCAACGCGGGCCTGGTGCCGGCGCACCTGCGAGACGGGCACTACGCCGGCGCGGCAAAACTCGGTAACGCCGTCGGATATCGCTATCCCCACGATCACCCGGACGGCGTGTTGCCGCAGCAGTATCCGCCGGACGAGCTGGTCGGCGTCGACTACTACCAGCCCACCACGCACGGGGGTGAGCGCGACATCGCAGCGCGGGTCGACAAGTTGCGTGCCATCGTCCGTGGCAAGACCCGTCCGGGGGGCCGGTTAAGCTGATTGTTGCCGAACTGCCGGGCTCCCGTGTGCCTGGCAGGCCGGCATCCCGCAGTTGCCCTCGAGACAGACAATAAGGATCACTGACGTGCAGACCCACGAGATTCGCCGGCGCTTCCTCGACCATTTCGTCAAGGCAGGCCACACCGAGGTAGCCAGCGCCTCGCTGATTCTCGACGATCCGAACCTGCTGTTCGTCAACGCGGGAATGGTCCAGTTCGTGCCGTTCTTCCTCGGCCAGCAAACCCCGCCGTACTCGACGGCGACCAGTGTGCAGAAATGTGTGCGCACCCTCGACATCGAAAACGTCGGCATCACGACACGGCACAACACGTTCTTCCAGATGGCCGGGAACTTCTCCTTCGGTGACTACTTCAAGCGGGAAGCGATCAAGCACGCCTGGGCGTTGCTGACCGGAAGTGTCGACGACGGCGGCTACGGATTCGATCCCGAGCGGATCTGGGTCACCGTGTACCTCGACGACGACGAGGCGCGTGACATCTGGCGCGACGAGGTCGGTATGCCCGAAGCCCGTATCCAGCGCCGCGGCATGGCGGACAACTACTGGTCGATGGGCATTCCCGGACCATGCGGCCCTTGCTCGGAGATCTATTACGACCGGGGTCCCGAGTTCGGCACGGAGGGTGGTCCGGAAGCCGACGAGGACCGCTACATCGAGATCTGGAATCTCGTGTTCATGCAGAACGAGCGCGGTCTCGGCACCGGGAAGGACAGCTTCGAGATCCTCGGGCCGCTGCCGAAGAAGAACATCGACACCGGCATGGGAGTCGAGCGCGTGGCG
Source organism: Rhodococcus tibetensis (assembly GCF_024438035.1). Taxonomy (GTDB): domain Bacteria; phylum Actinomycetota; class Actinomycetes; order Mycobacteriales; family Mycobacteriaceae; genus Rhodococcus_F; species Rhodococcus_F tibetensis. The sequence goes on along the minus strand of NZ_JANFQF010000003.1, from coordinate 236,507 downwards.
TTTCTCCTGCAGGGCGTCGACAACGTTTACGAAACCGACCTGGTCCGCCCGGTGATCGCGAAGGCCGAGGAGTTGTCGGGCCGCAGATACGGCATCAACCACGATGACGACGTCCGGTTCCGCGTCATCGCCGATCACGCGCGGACAGCCGCGATGCTCATCGCCGACGGTGTGAACCCGGGCAACGACGGCCGCGGATACGTGCTGCGGCGACTGCTGCGGCGCATCGTGCGTTCGGCGAAACTGCTCGGGGCCGACAAGCCGAGCATGCGTGAGTTCATCACCGTCGTGCGCGCCACGATGGCGCCGTCCTACCCGGTGCTCGACAGTGACTTCGGTCGCATCGAGACGGTCGCGGTCGGCGAGGAGACGGCGTTCCTCAAGACCCTCACATCGGGGTCGAAGTTGTTCGAGGGTGCCGCCGAATCCGTGAAAGCCTCCGGTAAGTCGATCATCGGCGGCGAGCAGGCCTTCGCGCTGCACGACACCTACGGCTTCCCCATCGACCTGACCCTCGAGATGGCGGCCGAGGCCGGACTGTCGGTCGACGAAGAGGGATTCCGGACGCTGATGGCGGAGCAGCGTCAGCGTGCCAAGGACGACGCCCAGGCGCGCAAGCACGCGCATGCCGATCTGACCGTTTACAAGGAACTTCTCGACCGCGGTCCCACCGAGTTCACCGGTTTCCACGAACTGGTGTCCGAGGCGCGTGTCCTCGCCTTGATCTCGAACGGGCAGCGCGTACCCGTCGCCACTGCCGGGCAGGACGTCGAGGTCATCCTCGACCGCAGTCCGTTGTACGCGGAAGCGGGCGGCCAGATCGCGGACCTGGGTGCGCTCACCGGGCCGGGGCTGCGCGTGAAGGTCAACGATGTGCAGAAGATTGCGAAGAAGCTGTGGGTCCACAAAGTGACCGTCCAGGAAGGTGAGATCACCGAAGGGGACGTGGTCCTCGCCCAGGTCGATGCAGGTTGGCGTAAGGGCGCCACCCAGGGCCACTCGGGTACGCACATGGTTCACGCCGCGCTCCGGCAGGTTCTCGGGCCCAACGCCGTTCAGGCCGGTTCGTTGAACAAGCCCGGATATCTGCGCTTCGACTTCTCCTGGCAGGGTGCGCTCACCGAATCGCAGAAGCAGGACATCGAGGTCGTGGCGAACGAGGCGGTGGCCGCTGACTACGCGGTCAACACGTTCGTCACCGATCTCGACAAGGCGAAGGCGATGGGTGCCATGGCCCTGTTCGGCGAGAACTACGGCGACGAGGTGCGCGTCGTGGAGATCGGTGGACCGTTCTCCATGGAGCTGTGCGGTGGAACGCACGTGGGGACCTCCGCGCAGATCGGCAATGTGACACTGCTCGGTGAGCAGTCCGTAGGTTCCGGTGTGCGACGGGTGGAGGCCTACGTCGGGCTGGACTCTTACCGCTACCTGGCCAAGGAAAGGGCGCTGCTCGCGGGGCTGTCGTCGTCGCTGAAGGTGCCCTCTGAAGAGGTGCCCGCCCGTGTCGAGGCTTTGGTCGAGCGGCTTCGTGTTGCGGAGAAGGAACTCGAGCAGAGCCGGGCACAGGCGGTACTGGCCTCCGCAGGCACCTATGTCGACAAGGCCCAGCGGCTGGGACCGGTACTCCTGGTTGCGGACTCGGCTCCCGCCGGTGTCGGTGGCAACGATCTCCGGAGCCTCGTCACCGATATTCGGGGACGGTTCGGCACGCAGCCGGCCGTCGTCATTCTGCTCGGTGATGTCGACGGCAAGGTTCCATTCGTGGTGGCAGTCAACAAGGCAGCGCAGGAACTCGGAGTTTCGGCCGGTGACCTCGTAAAGGAGTTCGGCCCCAAGATCGGTGGCCGAGGCGGCGGCAAGGCCGACATGGCCCAGGGCTCAGGCTCGGACACCAGCGGCATCGCGGCGGCCCTCGATGCGGTCCGAGGCAGCGTAGCGGACAAGGTGGGGAGCCAGTAGCGGTGCATCGCGCGGAACAGGGAGGTCCGGATCGACCGGGCGTCGACGACCCTGGGCGCGGTCGACGCATCGGTATCGACGTGGGCAGTGTCCGGATCGGAGTCGCCTCGAGCGACCCAGACGGGGTTCTCGCCACCCCCGTCGAGACGGTCCCCCGGTCGAAGGATCGCGGTCCCGACGCGCCGGATATCCGGCGCATTGCCGACATTGCCGAGGAATACGAGGCGGTGGAGGTTATCGTCGGTCTGCCGCAGACCTTGCGGGGTGAACGGGGGAAAGCCGCCTCGGTCGCTACGGTGTTCGCGAAGCGATTGCGAAGAGCGGTGGATCCGATCCCGGTGCGGATGGCAGACGAACGCCTGACCACCGTCGCCGCCACTCGGGCGCTTCGCGAGAGCGGTGTCAGTGCGAGAAGTCAGCGTTCGGTGATCGACCAAGCCGCGGCGGTGGCGATCTTGCAGGGGTGGTTGGACGAGCGGAGCAGGTCGGTGAATGCAGGGGATTCAGTCGAGGACAGGCAGCAACCGGAGGCGGGCCAGTGAGCAACCATCGGCGGCCCGCGGGTGAACAGCCCGGTTTCGACTACCTACCCCGTGAGCCTCGGCGACACCGCTATCTCGACGAGGACGAACCGGTCGAGTACCGGTCCGTCCCCGAGCGCGCTGATCTTCCCGACCATGTCGAACCGGCGGAGGTCGGTTACCGCCGTAGCAGCTACGACGACTCCGTCGACGATCGTGTGTACGGCTACCACCAGCCGAGCTCCGATCATCAGGCCGACCACCCCGCTCGTCACGATGCGGCCCGGTCGGACCTCGTTCACGACGAGCCCGCTCACCGCTACCGCGAGGACCGCCACGACGAGCACGCGTACGACGAGCACGCGTACGACGAGCGCGCGTATGACGAGCGCGCGTATGACGGCCGGCCGGTCGACGATCGTGTCTCCGTCGAGGGGCGACACGACGCACCGTACGAGAGAGCCGACGCAGCGTTCGACGAGGCCGAAACCCAGGTCATCGCCGCCATTCCGGCCGAACATCCCGCTCCGTCGTCGCGCATGCACGCGCGGCGCCAGCAGAAGTCCCGCGGCCGTGCGCGCCGGGGCAAGATCTTCGGAGCGCTCGCGGCCGCGGTCGTCCTGGTGGTTGTGGCGGGGATGGTGTTCGTCGGCGGCAAGCTCTTCTTCGGTGGCATGGAGGCCCCCGCCGACTACACGGGTCCTGGCGGGCCCGAAGTCGTGGTCCAGGTCCACGCGGGTGACACCGCGGAGGAGATCGCGACCACTCTCGCCGAGCGAGACGTGGTGGCCAGCGGATCGGCCTTCTTCAACGCCGCGGTTCAGAACGACGCGATGAACTCGGTGCAGCCGGGATTCTACAGTCTCTCGACACAGATTCCTGCGGTGGACGCCGTCCGGGAACTCGTCGATCCGGCGTCGCGCGTCGGCCAGATGATCATTTCGGAGGGCCGTCAGCTCCACGACACCACCGACGTGCAGACGGGCGCCGTGAAGAAGGGGATCTACACCCTCATTTCCGAGGCCAGCTGCCTGGGCGAGGCCGGGCAGGAAACGTGTATCAGCTTCGACGACCTCAACAATGCCGGTGCGGGCGACATCGGCGCACTCGGGGTGCCGGACTGGGCGAAAGACGCCGTCGCGGGCGTACCCGACCGCGATCGCCAGCTCGAGGGTCTCATCGCCGCCGGAAGCTGGGATTTCGATCCCACAGCCGACGCAGCCGCGATCCTGCGGAAGCTCGTGACCGAGAGCGCTGCGAGCTACGAGGACACGGGCATCCTCACCGCGGGCAACGAGGTGGGTCTCCCACCCTATCAGATGCTCATCGCTGCGTCGCTCGTGGAACGGGAGGCGATGCCCGACGATTTCGCGAAGGTGGCCCGCGTCATCTTGAACCGGCTCGCGGTCAACCAGGCGCTGCAGTTCGACTCGACAGTCAACTATGCGCTCGACACGACGGAATTGGCCACCACCGATGCCGATCGGGCGAAGGTGACCCCGTGGAACACCTACGCAAGCCCGGGCCTTCCGGCAACCCCGATCTCGTCGCCGAGTATCGCTGCACTGCAGGCCGTCGAATCCCCGGAGCCGGGGGACTGGATCTATTTCGTGACGGTGGACGCGAAGGGCACCACGCTGTTCACCAAAAGTTATGAGGAGCACTTGTCCAACATCGACCAGGCACTGAACAACGGGATTCTCGACAGTGGACGATGAGCTGATGTCGGCACGTAAGGCTGCTGTGCTGGGCAGCCCGATCGCGCACTCCCGGTCACCGCAGTTGCATCTCGCGGCCTACCGGGCGCTGGGCCTGACCGGCTGGACCTACGAGCGCATCGAATGCGACGGGCAACGTCTTCCGGGTCTCGTGTCCGATCTCGGCCCGGAATGGGTGGGCCTGTCGGTCACGATGCCGGGTAAGATCGCGGCACTCGAGTACGCCACGGAGCGGACCGACCGCGCGGTGGCGATCGGCTCCGCCAACACCCTGGTCCGCATCGAGGGTGGATGGCGCGCGGATTGCACCGATGTCGATGGCGTCCGCGGCGCCTTGACCGAGGGCGGACTCGGCACGATCGCGGGAGCCGACGCTGTGGTCGTGGGCGCAGGTGGGACGGCGAGGCCGGCTCTGGTGGCGCTCGCCGATATGGGCGTGAAGAGTGTCACCGTGGTGGCCCGGAACGAGGGCCGGGCCGCGGGCGCGCTGGCCTGCGCCGAAGCGATGGGTCTCGAGGTGCGACTACTCGGCTTCGACAGCCGAGAACTCGCCGCCCGGTGCGCGGGCGCGGCCGCCCTCGTCAGCACCGTGCCGTCGACATCGATCATCGACTGTGCGGATGTCCTCGGCCAGGCCCCGTTCGTGCTGGACGCGATTTACGACCCGTGGCCGACACCGTTGGCCGCCGCAGTCGAGGCTGCCGGTGGAACGGTGATCGGTGGCCTGTCGATGCTCCTCCACCAGGCCTTCGGTCAAGTGGAGCAGTTTACCGGCCGGCCTGCGCCGCGAGAGGCCATGGCAGCCGCGTTGGGCTAGTTGTCCACAGGCCTGGGTTTCTGCACAGGGCGGGGCGTTTCTGCACGTCGCCGAGAACAGGGCTCCTGGTGCGCCGGGCAGGCTGCTTCCATGTGGTGGCTCATTTCGGTCGGCGCGATCGCCGGCGCAGGCGCTGGATGGTGCGCGCGGCGGACGGCGTCGACATTCGTCGGCAACCGAACTGTGCGATGCGGCTGGTGTGAAAGTCTGTGCGCCGCGGGAGTCGCAGTCACGGTGTGGTGCGGTGTACTCGGCAGGGATCCGGAGCCGGCATTGCTTCCCGTCGCCGCCCTGTTCTGGTGGTGGTGTGTCAGTCTCGTCGCCACGGACTGGTGTGCGCGCAGGTTGCCGAACGCTCTCACGCTGCCCGGATTCGCGGTGATCGTCGTCCTTGCGTGCGCGGCCGGCCGGGCCCCGGCCGCGTTGGTCGGGGGTGCGCTGCTCGCAACGGTGTATCTCGGCCTGCACCTGTGCGCGCCCCGATCGCTGGGGGCAGGTGATGTGAAGCTCGCTCTGGGTGTGGGTGCCGCAGCCGCGATGGGCGGGGGAGGAGCCTGGGTGTGGGCGGCCCTCCTCGCGCCGACGTTCACCGCCGCTGCGGGGTGTGTCGCACTGGTCCGGGCGCGCTGGCGCCGTTCGCGGTCCACGCCGGACGCGCCTTCCTCGCCGAACCTTCCCCACGGGCCGGCTATGTGCGCCGCGACCGTGCTCGCGCTGCTGGCCACGCACCTTCCATGAGCGCACATACGGTCCGGGCCGGGTTGGGAGGACCACCGTCACTGCGGGTCGTGGCGACGTGGAAGGATATTGGTCGTGCTGCGCTGGATAACTGCCGGAGAATCCCATGGTCCCGCCCTCGTTGCGATGCTCGAGGGGATGGTTGCTGGCGTCGAAGTGACGTCCCAGGACATCTCGACCCAACTCGCGCGACGGCGTCTCGGTTACGGGCGCGGCGCACGTATGAAGTTCGAGGCCGACAAGGTCACCATCGTCGGCGGTGTGCGCCACGGGCGGACACTCGGCGGGCCGATCGCGGTCGAGGTGGGCAACACCGAGTGGCCCAAGTGGGAAACCATCATGTCCGCCGATCCGGTCGACGCCGACCTGCTCGCCGACCAAGCACGTAACGCACCCCTTACCCGTCCGCGGCCCGGGCACGCCGATTACTCCGGCATGCTCAAGTACGGTTTCGACGACGCCCGCCCCGTTCTCGAGCGCGCGAGTGCCCGGGAAACGGCGGCCCGCGTCGCGGCCGCGACCTTCGCTCGCAATTTCCTCCGCCAGGTCTTCGGCGTCGAGGTGCTCTCGCACGTAATCTCCATCGGTGCGTCGGAGCCGTATGTCGGTGTCGAGCCGACCGCGTTCGATATCGCGGCAATCGACGCCAGTCCCGTGCGCGCCTTCGACAAGGCAGCCGAGGAATCGATGATCGCCGAGATCGAGGCGGCCAAGCGCGACGGCGACACGCTCGGCGGTGTCGTCGAAGTGGTCGTGCACGGACTCCCCGTCGGTCTCGGCTCGTTCATCAGCGGTGCGGATCGCCTCGACGCGCGTCTCGCATCTGCCCTCATGGGCATTCAGGCGATCAAGGGTGTCGAGGTCGGCGATGGCTTCGAGACCGCCCGACGTCGGGGTAGCCAGGCGCACGACGAGATGCGCCCGGGTCCCGCCGGAATTCTCCGGTCCACCAATCGCGCCGGCGGACTCGAAGGCGGCATGACCAACGGTGAGGCATTGCGTGTCCGCGCCGCGATGAAGCCGATCTCGACCGTTCCGCGTGCGCTCGCCACAGTCGACATGTCGACCGGCGAAGAGGCTGCCGCCATTCACCAGCGCTCCGATGTGTGTGCCGTGCCCGCCGCAGGTGTCGTGGCCGAGGCCATGGTCGCGCTCGTCGTGGCCCAAGCCGCACTCGAGAAGTTCGGGGGCGACTCCATCGCCGAGACGGCTGCGAACTTCGAGCGTTACGCTTCCGGTGTCGCCGCGCGGCTCGCGCGATGACCAGCGCATCCGCCGTCGCAACGAGGCGGTGACGGGCCGTGGCACCGAAAGCTGTGCTGGTCGGCCCCCCGGGATCGGGTAAGTCGACCATCGGAAGACGTCTTGCGCAGGCCCTCGACCTGCCACTCTTCGACACTGATGTGGCGGTTGAGGAGGAAGCGGGGCGCACCATCGCGGAAATTTTCGTCGAGGACGGCGAGCCCGCATTCCGGGCCCTCGAAGAGGAGATCGTCCGCAAGGCGATCGAGAGTTCCGAAGGTATCGTCTCACTCGGGGGCGGCTCGATCCTCTCCGAACGCACCCGGGCACTCCTGAAGGGCCACACGGTGATCTATCTGGAGATCAGTGTCGGCGAGGGCTTGAAACGGACAGGAACCAGTACTGCCCGTCCACTGCTTGCCGGCGGCGATCCCCGTGCGAAGTACGCGGAGTTGATGCGCCGACGTCGGCCGTTGTACCGCGAGGTGGCGACCATTCGCATTCGCACGGACGGCCGCAGCCCAGCGCGGGTGGTGCAGCAGTTGGTCGCGAAACTCGCCGGATGACGAGCGACCCCGGCGGAACAGGTAATCCGAGAACATCGGACGAGACGGAAGCGGAGCAGCAGACAGTGACCGAACCGGTACGTGTACAGGTGCAGACCGCACATCCCTACCCGGTGATCATCGGGCGTGGTCTGCTCGGCGAGCTCGTCGACGAGCTCGCGGGAACCAGGACGGTGGCGATCTTCCATCAGCCGCCGCTGGCCGAAACGGCAGAGGCAGTGCGAGCGGCGCTCGCCGAGAAGGGAATCGACGCTCACCGCATCGAGATTCCGGATGCCGAGGACGGCAAAGACCTGGCCGTGGCCGGCTTCTGCTGGGAGGTGCTCGGCCGAATCGGACTGACCCGCAGTGACGCCGTGGTCAGCCTGGGCGGCGGCGCGGCTACCGACCTCGCCGGATTCGTCGCGGCCACCTGGATGCGCGGAGTGCGGGTGATCCATGTGCCGACGACATTGCTCGCCATGGTCGACGCCGCCGTGGGCGGAAAGACGGGCATCAACACCGAGGCGGGCAAGAACCTGGTCGGTTCGTTCCACGAACCCTCGGCCGTGCTGATCGACCTCGTGACGCTGGAGACGGTGCCGCGCAACGAGATCGTCGCCGGAATGGCGGAAGTCATCAAGACGGGATTCATCGCCGACCCCGTGATACTCGACCTCATCGAGAGCGATCCCGAGGCGGCGCTAGACCCGACCGGATCCGTGCTGCCGGAACTCGTCAAACGTTCGGTGGAAGTCAAGGCCAAAGTGGTGGCGGCCGACCTCCGCGAATCCGATCTGCGGGAGATCCTGAATTACGGGCACACGCTCGGTCATGCGATCGAACGGCGCGAGCGCTACCGCTGGCGTCACGGCGCCGCGGTGTCGGTCGGACTGGTCTTCGCTGCCGAGCTCGGCCGTCTGGCGGGCCGGCTCGACGACGAGACCGCCGATCGGCACCGCCGGATCCTCGAACTGGTCGGGCTCCCCACCACGTACGACGCGGACGCGTTCGGTCAGCTGCTCGAGGGAATGCAGACCGACAAGAAAAATCGCGCTGGTGTGCTGCGGTTCGTGGTACTCGACGGACTGGCGAAGCCGGGACGCCTGGAGGGTCCGGACCCGTCGCTGCTCGTGGCGGCGTATTCGGCCGTGGCCCGCGAGGAGTCGCCTGGTCGCGGCGGTGCAGTGCTGCTCTGACGCAGGGACACGACGCGGCGGAGGTGAGCACCGATGCTCACCTCCGCCGCATCGCGTCGGTGTGATGAACCGCGACTGCTACTCGCCGCGCTTCGGCTCTTCCGGGTTTCGCTTGCCGAGGTCGACGGGTTCCTGCCAGGTGGTGTTCTGCCCTTCCCCGGAGTCGATGTCCGAGGTGTCCTGGCGGTAGTGGTGTACCGGTTCGAAGACGGCGGTGTCGGCGTCCGGGTCGGCGTATCCCGCCTGCCCGGTCTGCTCGTACGTGCCGTCCGGGTAGTGCTGCCCGTAACCGTTGTCGTCGGCGATGGCCGCGGCTGCCGTACCGCCCGCTGCTGCGCCTGTCGCCGAACCGGCGCCCCGTGTAGTTGCCCGGCCGTCGTCACGCCCCTGCTGCGCCTTCTTTGCATCACGCCCGGCGAAGAAACGGCCCAGGAAGACGGCCAGCATCGCCGGAACGAAGATCAGCAGGACGGTGAACGCAGCACCGGAGGTGATTTCGAAGAAGAACGAGTTCTGCGTGACGTTGAGGGAGGGCAACAGATCGGCCAGCCAGCTGCCGATGCCCGCAACGATTCCGCCGAGCAACGCTGCCTTCAGCCACAGCATGGTGAGGTCGGCCCCCTGGTCGGGGTCGGGGTTGCGATGTCGGTCCCGGATACCGTCGATACCCGCCCAGATCAATGCCACCAACACCACAACCAGAAGAGCCACCCACCTCAGGACCGAACCTTGAAGGGGCCATTGTGTGATCGCCGCACCGAGCATCACACGAACCAAAATATGTATCAGGGCCATCCCGAGGCCGCGTACCACCCACGCATTCATGGGCACAGCGTAACGAGAAGGTTTTGCGGCGTGTGGTCTAACCCACAGACGCGGTGTCTGCAACCTGTTCTCGCCACCGGCGCCGCTCCACTTCGTCGCTGTCGCGGGGGCGTGTCCGCGTCAGCGGGGCAGGGAGTGGGCCGGTACGTTTGCTGTCATGCCTGCTGATCATGGTTCGCGGCGCGCGGCATTGCGCGCAGCCCTCGCCGCCCGCGATCTCGACGCACTCCTCGTGACCGACCTGGTGAACGTGCGGTATCTCACTGGCTTCACCGGATCCAATGCCGCACTGCTCGTGGACGTGGCCGACGTCGACGGCGCCGAGGAGCGCACGGTGATCTGCACCGACGGGCGCTATCTCACCCAGGTCGCTGAGCAGGTTCCCGACCTGCGGGCTGAGATCGCCCGCACCAGCGCCGCCCATCTCGTCGAGTCGGTCGCGCGCCGGAGGGCGTCATCCCTCGCCTTCGAAAGTCATGTCGTCACGGTGGACGAGTTCGCCGCGTGGTCCCTGCTCGCCCCGGACGCCCGCCTCGAACCGGTTCCCGGGCTGGTGGAGGAGTTACGCATGGTGAAGGACGACTACGAGGTGGAGTTGCTCCGCGCAGCGTGCACAGCCGCCGACACCGCGCTCGCCGACCTTCTCGAGCGGGGCGGCCTCCGGCCGGGGCGCACCGAGAAAGAGGTCGGGCGTGAACTCGAGGCATTCATGCTCGATCACGGTGCAGACGGCATTTCGTTCGAGACGATCGTCGCGGCGGGCGCCAATTCGGCGATCCCGCATCACCGCCCCACAACGGCCGTTCTGCAGCGCGGCGATTTCGTCAAACTGGACTTCGGCGCCGAGGTCGGCGGCTACCACTCGGATATGACGCGAACATACGTCCTCGGACAGGCAGCCGATTGGCAGCGGGAGGTCTACGCCCTGGTTGCCCGGTCGCAGGCGGCCGGCTGTGCGGCACTGCGGCCCGGTGCCGAAGTCACCGCCGTCGACGCGGCTGCCCGCAGCGTGATCGAGGAAGCCGGCTACGGAGAGCTGTTCCTGCACGGGCTCGGACACGGAGTCGGCCTGCAAATCCACGAAGCACCCGGAATCGGCAAGCTGGGCACCGGTACACTTCTGGACGGTGCGGCGGTGACCGTCGAGCCGGGCGTGTATTTCTCCGGGCGCGGAGGCGTGCGGATCGAAGACACGCTCGTGGTTCGTGAGCAGGGGCCGGAGCTACTCACACTCACCACCAAAGACCTGACTGTCGTGTAGACGGTTTCGACCTTATCGAGGAGACGCGAAGCAAGTGGCTTCCACTAGTGATTTCAAGAACGGCCTGGTCCTGCAGATCGAGGGCCAGCTGTGGACGATTATCGAGTTCCAGCACGTCAAGCCGGGCAAGGGCCCCGCATTCGTGCGGACCAAGTTGAAGAACGTGCTGTCGGGCAAGGTCGTCGACAAGACGTTCAACGCCGGCGTCAAGGTCGAGACCGCCACGGTCGACCGTCGCGACATGACCTACCTGTACCACGACGGCAGCGACTACATCTTCATGGACGGCGACACCTACGACCAGATCTCGATCAACGAGGCGACGGTCGGCGACGGCGCCCGCTTCATGCTCGAGAACATGGCCGTTCAGGTGGCCGTGCACGAGGACGTCCCGTTGTTCGTCGAGCTTCCCGTCACGGTGGAGCTCGAGGTCAAGCACACCGATCCGGGTCTGCAGGGTGACCGCTCCACCGGCGGCACCAAGCCCGCCACGCTCGAGACCGGTGCGGAGATCAACGTTCCGTTGTTCATCAACACCGGCGACAAGTTGAAGGTCGATTCCCGCGACGGCAACTACCTCGGGCGTGTGAATTCCTGAGTGTCCGGTACGCATAAGAAGCTCGGCGCCCGGCACAAGGCCCGCAAGCGCGCCGTCGACTTCCTTTTCGAAGCGGAAGCGCGCGATCTCGACCCGGTCGATCTCGCGACCGAGCGGGCGGACATGTCGGGCAAGGACGAGTCCGTCGCGCCCGTTGCTCCGTACACCGTCACTGTGGTCACCGGGGTGGCGGAGAATCTCGACCGTATCGATGCGGTGATCTCCTCGCACCTGCAGGACTGGACGCTTGCGCGTCTGCCCGCGGTGGACCGCGCGATTCTGCGGATCGCCGTGTGGGAGCTGTTCCATGCCACGGATGTCCCGCCGGTCGTGGCAGTGGACGAGGCGGTGGAGCTGGCCAAACAGCTTTCCACCGACGACTCGCCAGGTTTCGTCAACGGCGTCCTCGGCCAGGTCGTGCTGGTCGCCCCGCAGGTGCGGTCGGCGGCTGCGGCCACCTCCCGTCGCGCCGAAGCGGAAAACGACGCGCCGGACGAGCCACCTTCGTAGAAGTAGCCTGGCCCACTCCGGTCCCGCGCCGTCCCTTCCGGCTGAGCGGCGGGCGGGAACCGGAGGTCGGGGCCCCGGCCTGGCGCAATTCGGCGCGCTGCTAAGCTGGCCGCGTCAGGCATCCTTTAACGATCCGTCCAGTGAGGCGGAGAAGGAGGTCGTTGTATGCGCGTGCCCGAAGGGTCTCGCCCTGCCGAGGAACCGGCAGAAGCAACACCAGAGTCGTCACCGGCAGTCGAGCCCGCGCGTGAGTTGTTGTCCGCAGGCGACGTAGGCCGCACCATTGCGCGCATCGCGCACCAGATCATCGAGAAGACCGCGATCGACGCCGCCGACGGTGCAGCGCCTCGCGTCGTCCTCATCGGGATTCCCACCCGCGGTACCACCCTCGCAGCGCGTCTCGCCGCGAAGATCGAAGAGTTTTCCGGTGTACGCCCCCCGGTCGGCTCCCTCGACATCACCCTCTACCGCGACGACCTGCGCACCAAGCCACACCGCCCGCTCGAACGGACCTCCGTCCCCGAGGGAGGTGTCGACAACGCGCTGGTGGTGCTGGTCGATGATGTGCTGTTCTCGGGCCGCACCGTCCGGTCTGCTCTCGATGCTCTGCGCGACTTGGGACGGCCACGCGCGGTCCAGCTCGCCGTCCTCGTCGACCGCGGTCATCGCGAGCTGCCGTTGCGCGCCGACTACGTAGGGAAGAACGTGCCCACCGCCCGCACCGAGGACGTCAAGGTTCTCCTGGGCGAACACGACGGCCGTGACGCTGTCATGATCTCCGGGGGAAAGAGCTAAGTGAAGCACCTGTTGTCGATTGCGGACCTGACTCGGGATTCGGCGGTCGAGCTTCTCGATGAGGCGGAGCGCTTCGAGCAGGCCCTCCTCGGACGCGAAGTACACAAGCTGCCGACCCTGCGCGGCCGCACCGTCATGACCGTCTTCTTCGAGAACTCGACACGGACCCGGGTGTCCTTCGAGGTCGCGGGCAAGTGGATGAGCGCGGATGTCATCAATGTCAGTGCCTCGAGCTCCTCGGTCTCGAAGGGTGAATCGCTGCGCGATACGGCGATGACGCTGCGTGCCGCGGGTGCCGACGCGCTGATCGTGCGCCATCCCGCGTCGGGCGCCGCCCACCAGATCGCTTCGTGGACGGGCGGCCAGAATGACGGCGGACCGGCGATTATCAACGCCGGCGACGGCACCCACGAACATCCCACTCAGGCTCTGCTCGATGCACTGACGCTGCGGCAGCGCCTCGGTGACATCGAGGGCAAACGCATCGCCATCGTGGGCGACATCCTCCACAGTCGCGTGGCCCGGTCCAACGCGCTGCTGCTGTCGTTGCTCGGAGCGGAGGTCGTTCTCGTCGCGCCGCCGACGTTGCTGCCGGTCGGGGCGTCATCCTGGCCGGTGACGGTGGCGCATTCGTTCGACGCCGAACTCCCCGGTCTCGACGCCGTCCTGATGCTGCGCGTGCAGGCCGAACGGATGAACGGCGGATTCTTCCCGTCCCAGCGGGAGTACTCGATCACTTACGGATTGTCCGAAAAGCGCCTCGCTCTGCTGCCCGAGCATGCCGTGGTACTGCACCCGGGCCCGATGCTGCGCGGCATGGAAATCGCGTCCGCAGTCGCCGACTCCCCGAGAGCCGCTGTGCTGCAACAGGTCACCAACGGTGTGCACATGCGCATGGCCGTGCTGTTCCGTCTGTTGGTCGGCGCAGAGGAAGTTGCCGGATGAGCTCGACAGAAACAGGAGAGACAGTGCTCATCAAGAACGTGTTGCTGTACGGCGAGGGTGAACCCACCGATGTCCTGATCGGTGACGGGGTCGTCGCCGCCATCGGGGCGGAGGCCGCCGAGTCCGCTGCTGCGGACACAGAGGTCATCGACGCAGCCGGACAGATTCTGCTGCCCGGTTTCGTCGATCTCCACACTCATCTGCGTGAGCCGGGCCGCGAGGACACCGAGACCATCGATTCGGGTTCGGCCGCCGCTGCGCTCGGTGGGTACACCGCCGTGTTTGCCATGGCCAACACCAGCCCGGTCGCCGACTCGGTAGTCGTCACCGACCATGTTTGGCGTCGAGGCCAGGAGGTCGGCCTCGTGGACGTGCATCCGGTCGGGGCCGTCACCGTCGGGCTCGAGGGAAAGCAACTCGCCGAGATGGCGACGATGGCAGCAGGCACCGGCCGGGTCCGGATGTTCTCGGACGACGGCCATTGTGTCTACGACCCACTACTCATGCGCCGCGCTCTCGAGTACTCGAGTTCGCTCGGTGTGCTCATCGCCCAGCATGCGGAGGAACCCCGGCTGACCGTCGGCGCCGTGGCGCATGAGGGCCCGACTGCCGCCCGACTGGGCCTGGCCGGCTGGCCTCGCGCAGCCGAGGAATCGATTGTCGCGCGTGATGCGCTGCTCGCCCGGGATGCAGGCGCCCGCGTCCACATTTGCCATGCTTCCACCGCCGGAACCGTCGAGCTGGTGAAATGGGCTCGTGGTCAAGGAATTTCGATCACCGCGGAGGTAACGCCGCATCATCTGCTCCTCGACGACTCACGTCTCGAGACCTACGACGCCGTCAACAAGGTGAACCCGCCGCTGCGCGAAGCCAGTGACGTCGCGGCGCTGCGCGCCGGCCTCGCCGAGGGTGTCATCGACTGCGTCGCCACCGATCATGCCCCGCACGCCGAGCAGGACAAGTGCTGCGAGTTCGCCGCGGCCCGTCCGGGAATGCTCGGGCTCGAGACGGCACTGTCGATCGTCGCGATGACCATGGTCCGGCCGGGCCTCCTCGACTGGCGCGGCGTGGCCCGCGTCATGAGCGAACGTCCCGCCGAAATCGTCGGACTCGACGACCAGGGTCGCCCGATCGACGTCGGCGAGCCCGCCAACCTTGTGCTGATCGACCCGGACGCCGAATGGACCGTGCACGCCCCCGCCCTCGCCAGCGTTGCGTCCAACACGCCCTATGAATCGATGACGCTGCCTGCACGGGTCACCACCACGATCCTTCGCGGCCGGGTCACCGCACGGAACGGCGACGTCCGGACTCCGGTGCGCTGCAGTGGAGGACAGTGATGGAGAGAATCCTCTGGATCGTCGGTCTGGCCGCGTTCTGGGCGCTGGCGATCTTCCTCATGTACGTCGGATGGCGCGCTCGGGCCCGTCGGCAGGCCGACCGCATCGGTCAGCTGCCGTCCGTTCCCGCCCAGCTCGGCGAACAGACGATCGCGCCGGTCACCGGACTCTATGTGGGTAGCACGCTCGCACCCAGTTGGCAGGACCGGATCGCGGTCGGCGACCTCGGTTTCCGGGCCACCGGTGAGATCTCGCGATACGACTCCGGGATCCTGCTCGAACGGGACGGTGCCTCGGCGATCTGGATTCCGCGGGACTCCATCCGTGCGGTGCGCACGGAGCGAGGCCTCGCCGGCAAGGTCATGAGCAGGGACGGACTCCTGGTGATCCGGTGGGCACTACCGTCCGGGACCGAGATCGACACCGGATTCCGCAGCGACGACAAAACCGTCTACCCCGTCTGGGTCAACTCGGGCGAGTCGGACGGCAGCACAGACAGTGAAGATTCAGCGAATGCGGCGAGCTCTGGTGAGGTCGAGCAGAACGGAGAGAACGCATGAGCGGCTATGACACCGACTCGGCAGTACTGGTCCTCGAGGACGGTCGGATCTTTCGGGGCACCACCTTCGGTGCCGTCGGGCAGACCCTGGGTGAGGCCGTCTTCAGCACCGGAATGACCGGCTACCAGGAGACACTGACCGACCCCAGCTATCACCGCCAGATCGTGGTGGCCACGGCGCCGCAGATCGGCAATACCGGCTGGAACGACGAAGACGACGAGTCCGTCGGTCCCACCGGCAGCAGTGCCGAGTCGAAGATCTGGGTGGCCGGTTACGTGGTCCGCGACCCCGCGCGTCGCACCTCGAGCTGGCGCGCCACCGGTTCCCTGCAGGACGAGTTGGTGAAGCAGGGTGTCGTGGGGATCGCGGGCATCGACACTCGCGCCCTGGTGCGGCACCTGCGCACCCGAGGTTCGATGCGGGCCGGAGTGTTCTCCGGGGACGCACTCGCCGAACCGGAGGTGTTGCTCGACCGCGTAAAGAGCCAGCCGTCGATGCTCGGCGCCGATCTCGCGGGTGAGGTCAGCACCACCAGTGGGTATGTCGTCGAGCCGACCGGGGGCGAGGCCCGCTTCACGGTCGCCGCGATCGACCTGGGTATCAAGACCAACACGCCGCGCATGTTCGCCGAGCGGGGTATCCGAGTACACGTCCTGCCGTCCGACGCGACGCTCGAGCAGATCCTCGACCTGAAGGCCGACGGCGTGTTCCTCTCGAACGGCCCGGGTGACCCGGCCACTGCGGACGGTGCCGTCCATCTCACGAAGGAAGTGATCGGTCAGGGCCTGCCCCTGTTCGGAATTTGCTTCGGCAATCAGATTCTGGGCCGCGCGCTGGGCCTCGGCACCTACAAGATGAAGTTCGGTCACCGCGGAATCAACGTCCCGGTCATCGAACACGAGACCGGGCGCATCGCGATCACCGCACAGAATCACGGATTCGCGCTCGAAGGGGAGGCCGGGCAGGAGTTCGACACCCCCTTCGGCAGGGCGGTCATCAGCCATACCTGCGCCAACGACGGTGCCGTCGAAGGAGTCCGTCTGCTCGACGGCTCAGCCTTCTCGGTGCAGTATCACCCCGAGGCCGCGGCCGGCCCGCACGACGCCGCGTACCTGTTCGACCGATTCACCAGCCTGCTCGAGGGAGTCAAGAAGTAATGCCACGCCGTACAGATCTCTCCCACATCCTGGTAATCGGTTCCGGCCCGATCGTCATCGGCCAGGCCTGCGAGTTCGACTACTCCGGAACGCAAGCGTGCCGGGTGCTGCGCGAGGAGGGCCTGCGGGTCAGCCTCGTCAACTCCAACCCGGCCACCATCATGACCGACCCCGAGTTTGCCGACGCCACCTACGTGGAGCCGATCACGGCCGAGTTCGTCGAGAAGGTCATCGCCCTCGAAGCCGCGAATGGTCACCCCATCGACGCGGTCCTCGCGACCCTGGGTGGTCAGACCGCGCTCAACACTGCAGTCGCCCTACACGAGCAGGGGATCCTCGAGAAGTACGACGTCGAACTGATCGGCGCCGACTTCGAGGCCATTCAGCGCGGCGAGGACCGCCAAAAGTTCAAGGACATCGTCGCCAAGGTCGGGGGCGAGTCGGCCCGCTCGCGGGTCTGCTACACGATGGACGAGGTCCGGGACACGGTGGCCGAACTCGGCTTCCCGGTAGTGGTCCGGCCGTCGTTCACGATGGGCGGACTCGGGTCCGGCATGGCGTACGACGACGAGGACCTCACCCGCATCGCCGGTGGCGGACTCGCCGCGTCGCCCACCGCCAACGTGCTCATCGAGGAGTCGATCCTCGGGTGGAAGGAATACGAACTCGAACTGATGCGCGACGGCCGCGACAACGTGGTCATCGTCTGCTCCATCGAGAACGTCGATCCCGTCGGCGTGCACACCGGTGACTCGGTGACGGTCGCCCCCGCGATGACTCTCACCGACCGCGAGTACCAGTCGATGCGCGACCTGTCGATCGACATCCTGCGCGAGGTCGGCGTCGACACCGGTGGTTGCAACATTCAGTTCGCGATGGACCCGACCGACGGCCGGCTCGTCGTCATCGAGATGAATCCGCGGGTGTCGCGGTCGAGTGCGCTTGCGTCCAAGGCAACCGGCTTTCCGATCGCGAAGATCGCGGCGAAGCTCGCCATCGGTTACACGCTGGACGAGATCGTCAACGACATCACCAAGGAAACACCGGCGTGTTTCGAACCCACCCTCGACTACGTGGTGGTCAAAGCTCCCCGGTTCGCGTTCGAGAAGTTCCCCGGGGCCGACGCCACCCTCACGACCACCATGAAGTCGGTCGGTGAGGCCATGTCGATCGGCCGGAACTTCACCGAGGCGCTCGGCAAGGTCATGCGCTCGCTGGAGACCAAGCAGACCGGTTTCTGGACCGGACCGCAGGTGGCCACCGAGGATCTGGACACGTTGCTCGCCGATCTCGCCGTGCCGCACGAGGGCCGGCTGTATGGCATCGAGAGGGCCATGAGTCTCGGTGCCACCCTCGAGCAGCTGTTCGACGCCACCGGAATCGATCCGTGGTTCCTCGACCAGATGCTGCAGATCCACGAGCTCGGCATGGAGCTGCGCGAGGTCGCCGAGGTGGACGAGCGGGTGCTGCGGCGCGCCAAGCACCACGGGTTCTCCGACCGGCAGGTCGCAGCGCTTCGACCCGAGCTCGGCGACGAAGATGCCGTCCGGGCTATGCGCGAGCGGTGGAACATCCACCCCGTCTACAAGACCGTGGATACGTGCGCTGCCGAGTTCGAGGCCAAGACGCCGTATCACTACTCCACCTACGAGCTCGATCCCGAAGCCGAGTCGGAGGTGGCTCCGCAGACCGAGCGTCCGAAGGTCCTCATCCTCGGTTCCGGACCGAACCGCATCGGTCAGGGCATCGAATTCGATTACTCGTGTGTCCATGCGGCGCTGACGTTGTCCGACGCCGGTTACGAGACCGTGATGGTCAACTGCAACCCGGAGACCGTCTCTACCGACTACGACACCGCCGACCGGCTGTACTTCGAGCCGCTCACGTTCGAGGACGTGCTCGAGGTGTACCGCGCGGAGTCGCTGTCGGGCACCGTGGTCGGTGTGATCGTCCAGTTGGGTGGCCAGACCCCGCTGGGTCTGGCGAAGCGGCTGAAGGCGGCGGGGGTGCCGATTGTCGGTACCAGCCCGGAGGCCATCGACCTCGCCGAGGACCGCGGCGAATTCGGCAAGGTGCTGGTGGAGGCGGGATTGCCGGCGCCGAAGTTCGGCACCGCCACCACCTTCGCCGGCGCCCGCGACATCGCCGCAGGCATCGGCTACCCGGTGCTCGTGCGACCGTCGTATGTGCTCGGTGGCCGGGGAATGGAGATCGTCTACGACGAGGCCTCGCTCGAGAGCTACATCTCCCGCGCCACCGAGATCTCCGACGACCGGCCCGTGCTGGTCGACCGGTTCCTCGAAGATGCCATCGAGATCGACGTCGACGCGCTTTGTGACGGCAACGAGGTGTACATCGGTGGAGTGATGGAACACATCGAGGAGGCCGGAATTCACTCCGGTGACTCGGCGTGCGCCCTGCCGCCGATCACCCTCGGCCGCGCCGACCTCGAGAACGTCCGCCGCTCCACGGAGGCGCTCGCGAAGGGTATCGGCGTCAAGGGCTTGCTCAACGTCCAGTACGCCCTCAAGGACGACGTCCTCTACGTCCTCGAGGCCAACCCCCGCGCGAGCCGCACCGTGCCGTTCGTGTCCAAGGCCACGGCCGTCCAGCTCGCCAAGGCGTGCGCCCGGGTCATGCTCGGCGAGACCATTGCGGAGCTGCGGGTTGCCGGGCTGCTCCCGGCCACCGGTGACGGTGGTTCGACTCCGGCGGATGCTCCTGTCGCCGTCAAGGAGGCGGTTCTCCCGTTCAATCGGTTCCGGCGCGCCGACGGCACCGGGGTGGACACCCTTCTGAGCCCTGAGATGAAGTCGACGGGCGAGGTGATGGGCATCGACGCAGATTTCGGTACCGCGTTCGCCAAGAGCCAGACAGCTGCCTACGGTTCGCTCCCGACATCGGGATCGGTGTTCGTGTCGGTCGCGAACAAGGACAAGCGCTCGCTGATCTTCCCGGTCAAACGGCTCGCCGACCTGGGCTTCCGGATTCTGGCCACCGAGGGCACCGCGGCAGTCCTGCGCCGCAACGGCATCGTGTGCGAGGACGTCCACAAGCACTCCGGGGAAAAGCTCGAGGAGGGTGCGCGCACCATCGTCGATCAGATCCGTGACGGTGAGGTCGACATGGTGATCAACACTCCGTACGGCAACTCCGGGCCCCGCGTGGACGGGTACGAGATCCGCAGCGCGGCCGTCGGCATGAACATTCCCTGCGTCACCACCGTGCAGGGCGCGTCCGCAGCGGTCCAGGGCATCGAGGCCGCGATCCGCGGTGACATCGGGGTCCAGTCCCTGCAGGCGCTGCACGCCCGGCTGCGGTCACCGATGTTGTTCGATGGTTCCGACACGGGTTCGCTCACCTCGTGACGCACCGGAACCACGATCACGGGTGGGGTGCCCGGCTGAGGGCCGCCGTCGCGCACCGCGGCCGCTTGTGCGTCGGTATCGACCCGCATCCGGACCTGCTCGCCGCGTGGGACCTGCCGAACGACGCGGACGGGCTCGAGGCCTTCGCCGAGATCTGCGTGGAGGCCTTCGTCGGTGAGGTGGCCGTCGTGAAGCCCCAGGTGGCGTTCTTCGAGGCGTACGGCTCTGCCGGGTACGCGGTGCTCGAACGCACCATCTGTGTCCTCAGAGAGGCAGGGACGCTCGTCGTCGCCGACGCGAAGCGGGGTGACATCGGGTCGACGATGGCCGCGTACGCGCACTCGTGGTTGGGCGCGCACTCGCCGTTGTCGTCCGACGCGGTGACGGTGTCGCCCTACCTCGGGTTCGGCGCGCTCGATCCGGCCCTGTCGCTGGCGGCGGAGCAGGGCCGCGGACTGTTCGTGCTGGCCCGCACCTCCAACCCCGAGGGGAGCGAACTGCAGAGCTCGCAGGCCGGCGGGGGAGTGTCGGTGGCACAGTCAGTGGTCAACGCGGCGGTCGAGCACAATGGTGCAGAACCCGACCTGGTCGGCCTGGTCGTCGGTGCGACACGCGGACACGGTCTGGATTTGTCGAATTTTTCCGGACCGATCCTCGCGCCCGGTCTCGGCGCCCAGGGTGCGACGGCCAATGACCTTGCGGACATATTTCCCGATTCCCGGAAGCTACTGTTGCCGAACAGTTCTCGCGGTATCCTTCGTGAGGGTCCGTCGGTGACGGCCCTGCGTGCGGCCGCTGCAAAGGTTCGTGACGAGGTCGAGGCCGCGCTCTCATAGCCCACCCGAATCCGGCTCTGACCTCGGGGGGTGGGTTCGCAATCGGCGCCGGGCGTGAGTACGGTCGCTATCGCTGCTGGTTATCCAGTGGTTTGGACTATTTGCCAACGACGAGACGGAGGAACCGTGGCCCTTCCCCAGTTGACTGATGAGCAGCGCGCTGCTGCTTTGGAGAAGGCAGCTGCTGCCCGCAAAGCCAGGGCTGAGCTCAAGGAGCGCCTGAAGCGTGGCGGCACCGACCTCAAGCAGGTTCTCAAGGACGCCGAGGACGACGAGATTTTGGGCAAGATGAAGGTGTCGGCGTTGCTCGAGGCCCTGCCCAAGGTGGGCAAGGTCAAGGCGCAGGAGATCATGACCGAGCTGGAGATCGCTCCGACCCGTCGCCTTCGTGGCCTCGGCGATCGGCAGCGCAAGGCCCTGCTCGCCAGGTTCGACTTCGAGGCCTGAGCACGACAGTGGCAGCTGACGCACAAGTGTCAGAAAGCAAGACCGCAGTGCGGAGGGGTCGGCTGGTTGTACTGGCTGGCCCCTCGGCTGTCGGTAAGTCCAGCGTGGTGCGACTGTTGCGTGAACGGATGCCGGATCTCGTCTTCAGTGTGTCCGCGACGACACGCAACCCACGCCCGGGCGAGGTGGACGGCAAGGATTACCGCTTCACCTCTCGCGAAGAGTTCCAGCGCATGATCGAGTCCGGTGAGTTGCTCGAGTGGGCGGAGATCCACGGCGGACTTCAGCTGTCGGGAACCCCGGCAGAACCGGTCCGCCGCGCCATCGACCAAGGCAAACCGGTGCTGGTCGAGGTCGATCTCGCCGGTGCGCGGGCCGTGCGGGCCGCGATGCCCGAGGCACTTCTCGTCTTCATGGCCCCGCCCAGCTGGGACGTGCTGGTCGATCGGCTGACCGGCCGGGGTACCGAATCGCCGGAGGTGGTGGAGCGTCGCCTCGCCACCGCAAGGGTCGAACTCGAGGCGCAGAACGAGTTCGACGAGGTCATCGTCAACGAGGATGTCAGCCGATCGTGCGACGAGTTGGTATCCTTGTTGGTTGGACCCCCGGAACAGTCCGGGTAGACCACTAGTTCTCACATCCACTAGCCAGAACTATTTCAGGAGATACCGAGTGAGCAGCACCCCCGCAGCCGCGTCCGCAACCCCCAGCCACGGCGCACTGCCTGCCTATGACACACCGCTCGGAATCACCAATCCCCCGATCGACGAGCTGCTCGCACGCACCTCGTCGAAGTACGCACTGGTGATCTACTCGGCAAAGCGTGCACGTCAGATCAACGACTACTACAACCAGCTCGGCGACGGCATCCTCGAGTACGTCGGCCCCCTGGTGGAGCCCGGCCTGCAGGAGAAGCCCCTGTCCATCGCGCTGCGTGAGATCCACTCCGATCTGCTCGAGCACACCGAAGGCGAGTGAGCGGAGGAACTGCCGTGCCTGACAAGGCAGCGAGCACCGGGTTCGGGCACGCGACGGGTCTCTCCGAATCGGTTCCCTCCGCAGTGGCGGGCAAGCGAATCGTCGTCGGGGTCGGCGGTGGGATTGCGGCGTACAAGAGTTGCGCGATCATTCGCGCGTTCACCGAGGGCGGGCATCATGTGCGCGTCATCCCGACGGAGTCCGCTCTCGAATTCGTGGGTCGCGCGACGTTCGAGGCATTGTCCGGTAATCCCGTGCACACCGGTGTCTTCACCGATGTTCCACAGGTGCCGCACGTCCGCCTCGGGCAGGAAGCGGACCTCGTGGTCATCGCGCCTGCCACCGCGGATCTGATGGCTCGTGCCGTTGCCGGCCGGGCAGACGACCTGCTCACCGCGACATTGCTGACTGCGCGATGTCCGGTGGTGTTCGCGCCCGCGATGCACACGGAGATGTGGGAGCACCCTGCCACGGTCGCCAATGTGGCTACCCTGCGCCGGCGTGGGGTGACGGTGATCGAGCCCGCTTCCGGCCGCCTGACGGGCAAGGACACCGGCGCGGGTCGGTTGCCTGAACCCGAGGAGATCGTCGGACTCGCCTCGTTGCTTCTCGAACGGCCCGGCGCGTTGCCTCGCGATCTCGAAGGGCGTCGGATCCTCGTCTCGGCCGGCGGCACCCGGGAACCGCTCGATCCGGTCCGTTTTCTCGGCAATCGCAGCTCCGGCAAGCAGGGCTATGCCATCGCCCGTCTTGCGGTGCAGCGCGGCGCCGACGTCACGTTGGTCTCCGGTTACACGGCGGGCCTCGCCGACCCTGCCGCTGTCGACGTCGTGCACGTGCGCACGGCCGAGGACATGCGCGCGGCCGTCGCCAAGCACGCGCCCGAGTTCGACGCGGTCGTGATGGCCGCCGCGGTCGCCGATTTCCGGCCGTCGACGACGGTAGCCAGCAAGATCAAGAAGGGCGCCGGCGAGCCCGACTCCATCGCCCTGACCAAGAACGAGGACATCCTGGCCGGTCTCGTGCAGTCTCGGGCCGAGGGCGACATTCCGTCGTCCACCGTGATCGTCGGTTTCGCAGCCGAGACCGGTGACGCTGACGGTGACGTCCTCACGTATGCGCAAGCCAAGCTCGCACGCAAGGGGTGCGACCTCCTGGTCGTCAACGCCGTCGGTGAGGGCAAAGCCTTCGAGGTCGACCACAACGACGGCTGGCTGCTCGGTTCGGACGGTTCGGAGTCGGCCCTCGAACACGGCTCGAAGGCATTGATGGCGAGCCGGGTGCTCGATGCTGTCGATCAACTGTTCCGAGCGCGCTGAGGACGAGTCCCCCGCACGATGTCTGTGACCGTAAAGGTGTCACTCACACCAGGGTGGCGCTAGGGTCGTTCGCGGTGGTAGGTAGCTAAGCTGTTTCCAAGCGCTGTCCAGAGGACAACTGTCGAGAGGGAATTCTGTGAGCCAGTCCGGTAGTCGGCTATTCACCAGTGAGTCTGTGACCGAGGGGCACCCGGACAAGATTTGTGATGCGATCAGCGACTCCATCCTGGACGCCATTCTCACGGACGACCCACGTGCCCGGGTGGCAGTCGAGACCCTGGTCACCACGGGACAGGTCCACGTTGCCGGAGAGGTAACCACCACCGCCTACGCCGACATCCCCAAGATCGTGCGCGACACCGTGCTCGAGATCGGGTACGACTCGTCGGCCAAAGGCTTCGACGGCAACTCTTGCGGCGTCAACGTAGCGATCGGTGCACAGTCCCCGGAAATCGCGCAGGGCGTCGACCATTCGCACGAAGCCCGGACCGGTGGCCTGACCGATGACGAGATCGACCGTCAAGGGGCCGGTGACCAGGGACTGATGTTCGGGTTCGCCACCACGGACACCCCGGAACTGATGCCGTTGCCGATCGCGCTCGCCCACCGGCTGTCGCGTCGACTCACCGAGGTCCGCAAGTCCGGCGTCCTGCCGTACCTGCGGCCGGACGGTAAGACGCAGGTCACCATCGAGTACGACGGTGACAAGCCCGTCCGCCTCGACACCGTCGTCATCTCCACGCAGCACGCTGCCGACATCGACCTCGACAATCTCCTCACCCCGGATCTGCGCGAGAAGGTCCTCGGATCCGTGCTCGCCGACCTCGACATGCCGGAACTCGACACGTCGAACATCCGGCTCCTCGTGAACCCGACGGGCAAGTTCGTCCTCGGCGGCCCGATGGGTGACGCAGGCCTGACCGGCCGGAAGATCATCGTCGACACCTATGGCGGAATGGCCCGCCACGGTGGCGGAGCGTTCTCCGGCAAGGACCCGTCGAAGGTGGACCGGTCGGCCGCCTACGCCATGCGGTGGGTAGCCAAGAACGCGGTCGCGGCGGGACTCGCGGACCGTATCGAGGTGCAGGTTGCGTATGCGATCGGCAAGGCTGCGCCCGTCGGTCTGTTCGTCGAGACGTTCGGTACCGAGAAGACCGACCCGGCGCGCATCCAGCAGGCGATCACCGAGACCTTCGACCTGCGTCCCGGCGCCATCATCCGCGACCTCGACCTGCTGCGCCCCATCTACGCGCAGACTGCCGCGTACGGCCACTTCGGCCGCACCGACATCGATCTCCCCTGGGAGAGCGTCGACCGGGCGGAGAAACTGCGCGCAGCCGCAGGTCTCTGATCGGTAGCCGCACCGCTGCGGGCACTTCCCCGGCAGAGGGTAGGTCGTGACGGCAGCCAAGGTTGCGGCCGAGGTGGATCCGGTGGCGCGGGTCCTGCCGATGCTTCCGCTGCCGCACCTCGACCGCGAATTCGATTACCTTGTTCCGCGCGAACTCGACGAGCAGGCGCGACCGGGTGTGCGGGTGCGCATCCGGTTCGCGGGACGTCTCGTGGACGGTTTCGTGGTTTCTCGCACACCGACCAGCGACCACCAGGGGCGTTTCGGGTGGCTCGAACGGGTGATCTCGCCAGAGCGGGTACTCACCCCCGAGATCACCCGGCTCGTGGATCTTGTCGCAGCCCGGTATGCGGGCACCCGAGCGGACGTGCTGCGTCTGGCCATTCCGCCCCGGCATGCGCGTGCAGAAGCCGAGGTCGCGTCGGAAGCTCCGCCGATTCCCGAACACGCGGTCGACCGAGAAGCGTGGGCACAGTACATCCACGGTGAGGCATTCCTGACGGCTCTGACGGAGCAACGCAATCCGCGGGCTGTCTGGCAGGCGCTACCCGGCGAGGACTGGCCGCTACGTCTGGCAGAACTGTCCGCACTCGCGGCCCGTGCCGACACCAGCACGGTCGTCGTGGTTCCCGATCAGCGCGATCTCGATCGGGTGGTGACGGCGGTCGAGTCCCTCCTCGGCAGCGACCGGGTCGTCGGACTCGCCGCCGGCCTCGGGCCTGCGCTGCGATATCGGCGTTGGCTCGCCGCCTTGCGCGGAACGGCCAAGGTCGTGGTGGGCACCCGCAGTTCCGTCTTCGCCCCGACGCCACGGACAGGGCTCATCGTCATCTGGGACGACGGTGACGACAACCATTCGGAGCCGCGGGCGCCCTATCCTCACGCCCGCGAGGTGGCGCTCCTGCGGGCGTACGCCAGTGGGTGTGCGATGGTGGTGGCCGGGCATGCCCGCACAGCGGAGGGGCAGGCCCTCGTCGACTCCGGATGGGCACACGACCTGGTGGCGTCCCGCGACGTCGTCCGGGCCCGCGCGCCCAAGATCACCGCTCTCGCGGACAGCGATCACGCGCTGGCAAGGGACCCGGGGGCCCGCGCAGCCCGCCTCCCTGCCATTGCCTTCGCCGCGGCACGTGACGCTCTCGGTGCGGGCAGGGGAGTGCTGGTTCAGGTACCCCGTCGTGGGTACGTCCCGAGTCTCGCTTGTGGCAAGTGCCGCGCTCCTGCGCGGTGCCGGCGCTGCAACGGCCCCTTGGCGCTTCCGTCGGCCGCCGGCCCGGACGGAGCGGGAACACCAGCCTGCCGCTGGTGCGGTGTTGCCGACGCCGCGCATCGCTGTCAGGCCTGCGGTGCGCGTGCGCTGCGCGCGGTGGTGGTCGGAGCGGGCCGGACGGCCGAGGAGCTCGGGCGCGCATTCCCCGGGGTCTCGGTCCGGATGTCCGGGGGAAGCGACGTGCTCGATGCCGTCGAGCAGGGGCCGGTGCTGGTGGTCTCGACCGTCGGAGCCGAGCCGGTGATGACAGGCGGGTACGGCGCCGCGCTGCTCCTCGACGGCTGGGCGCTGCTCGGGCGTCCCGATCTGCGTGCCGCCGAGGAAACTCTCCGGCGCTGGATGACGGCTTCGGCGCTGGTGAAACCGTTCGGGGAGGGTGGCCAGGTGGTGGTCGTCGCCGATTCGGGTATCCCGACCGTTCAAGCGCTGGTGCGGTGGGATCCGGTCGGTCACGCCCGTGCGCAGTACGAAGAACGGGCAGAGGTCGGTTTTCCCCCGGCAATTCACCTGGCGGCAGTCGACGGCAGCGCAAAGGCGATCTCGGAACTGCTGGGACTCGCCGACCTACCCGAAAGTGCGGAACTGCTGGGCCCGGTGGAACTGCCGGTGGGAGCGCGGTTGCCGTTCTCCGGTGACTCACCGGAGCCCGCCGAAGTCGAACGGATGCTCGTGCGCGTACCCCGGGGGGAGGGCAAACCGCTGGCTGAGGCGCTGTCCGCAGCGCAGGCGGTCCGCAGTGCCCGCAAGGAATTGCATCCCGCGCGAGTCCAGATCGACCCCATTCACATCGGCTGATGTCGGAAAAAATCCGTGTCAGGATGTTGCGGGCGCTACTTTGTCGATATATCGTTGATGCATCACCGATAAGCCTGAGGAGGCTGACATGCAAGACTTTCATTTCGGACACCGAGGTTCCCGACGGGAACGATTCGGACATGAACGGGCGGGCCGCCCCGAGGGGCCGCACCGTCACGGGCACCGGCGAGGGCCTTTCGGTCCTGACGGGGATCCGGGATTCGGGCCGGGCATGGCGTTCGGCCGAGGGCGGGGCCGCGGTGGCAGGGGACGGCGCGGCGATGTCCGCGCGGCGATCCTTCTGCTGCTCGCGGAGGAGCCGAGGCACGGCTACGAGCTCATTCAGCAGATCGTCGACCGCAGCGGAGGGGTGTGGAAACCCAGCCCCGGTTCGATCTACCCTGCGCTCTCGCAGCTCGAGGACGAAGGGCTCGTCCTCATCGAGAAGGTTGCGGGCCGTAAGACTGCTCGATTGACCGAGGAAGGAACGGCGTTCGTCGAGACGAACAAAGCTGAACTCGGCACCCCGTGGGACGACGTGCGCGAGAGTGTCGGCCGACCGGCCGAAGATCTGCGCGGCCTGATCGGGCAGCTGATGGGCGCGGCGGGGCAAGTGGCCGCCGTGGGGAACGAAGATCAGCTTCGGCGCGCCGGAGAGATTCTCACCGAATCTCGGCGCGCCCTCTATCGGCTACTCGCGGAGGACGACCAGGGCCCAGGCGACACCGACGCGACCGGCTCGTAAACGCGACACACCGCGCGCAGGGTCCCACTCTCGTCGCGACACCACGGGCACACTCTGGGAAAGTTCACAGGGAATAGCCGCGATGTCGGGGAGAGATCATGAACCTACGAGGTGTTGTCACGGTCACTGTGTGCGTTGTCCTGCTGTCTTCCGCCGCACTGTCGACAGCCCAGGCAGACGACACCCCGGCGTCGCCCCTCGACGTACCCGCGGATGCCGGGATACCGCAGAGTGGGCGCAGCGCCGCCGCTGAATACGCGAAAGCGCACCCGAACAGCGCGCCGGCCGGCTCCAACAATTTCTCCTGCGTGCCCACGCCAGAACATCCCGAACCCGTCGTCCTCGCGCACGGCACCGACGCCAGCGCCTACACCGACTGGGCGGCGCTCTCCCCGCTCCTCGCGGCGGACGGATACTGCGTCTTCGCTCTCAATTACGGCGGCGCACCGGGCGCCGACACGTACGGCACCGAAGACATCGTCGACAGCGCTGCGGCGTTCGGCCGTGTCGTCGATCGGGTCCGTGAGTCGACGGGAGCGGCGAAAGTCGACGTGGTCGGATACTCGCAAGGAGCGAACGTCACGAGGTATTACGTGAACAAGCTCGGCGGTGCCCGTTTCGTCGATCAGTGGGTGGGGCTCGCTTCCCCGAGCTACGGGGGTGTGATGTACGGCCTGGCCCCGATGATGCAGGCACTTCCCGGTGGGCCGGAGGCGGTCACGGAGATCACCTCCGTGGCGGTAGGTCAGCAGATGCAGGGGTCACCGTTCATGACCGAACTGAATGCGGGTGGAGACACGGTTCCCGGTGTCTCCTACACGACCGTCAGCTCGCGCTACGACGAAATGATCCAGCCGTACACGAACATGGCGCTCCGCGGCGACGGTGCGGTGAACGTCGTGATCCAGGATCTGTGCCCGCAGGACGGGTCGGGACATTTCCGGGCGCCGTACGATCCGTTCGCACTCGACCTCGTTCGTACGGCATTGGACCCGAACGCCATTCCGGTCGCGCGATGCGAGTTCGTTCCGATCGGTGCGGACATTCCCGACGTGATCGTCGACAGCAACTTCTGAAGTGCCCGGCGCCCGGAGAAGAGGCTTCCGCCAGCTGTTCCCTGGGCTTCGTCGGCTCGCGCATTGTTCGCCGAGTGTTATCGGCCGCGCTCGACTCCCTAGACTGGTCGCCACACCGTCGAGCAAGGGGAGCATTTTTTCGTGAGTATCGTTTCGGCCCGCACCGCGGTCCGCTGTCAGCTGCGTTGGTCGCCGACGTGCGCCTAGTCTTTGCCGGAACACCCGAACCCGCTGTGCCGTCCCTCGAGCGACTCATCCGTTCCGCCCGCCACGACGTGGTCGCCGTGATCACCCGACCGGACGCGGTGGCCGGACGCGGCCGCAAGATGGTGCGTTCGCCGATCGGTGCACTCGCGGACTCACACGGTATCGAAGTGCTCACGCCCGAACGGCCGTCCGACCCGGAGTTCCTCGCGCGGCTGACCGACCTGGCGCCGGAGTGCGCCCCCGTGGTCGCCTACGGTGCATTGCTTCCGCAGAA
Source organism: Rhodococcus tibetensis (assembly GCF_024438035.1). GTDB lineage: Bacteria > Actinomycetota > Actinomycetes > Mycobacteriales > Mycobacteriaceae > Rhodococcus_F > Rhodococcus_F tibetensis. The sequence continues at coordinate 207,111 of NZ_JANFQF010000003.1, read as the reverse complement.
GGTGCTGGACATTCCGGTCCACGGCTGGGTCAACCTGCACTTCTCGCTGCTGCCTGCCTGGCGGGGTGCGGCGCCGGTGCAGGCGGCGATAGGCGCCGGCGACGACATGACGGGTGCCAGCGCCTTCCGGCTCGAGGCCGGTATGGACACGGGGCCCGTGTACGGCGTCGTCACCGAACGAATCCGCGGGACCGACACCGCCGGTGACCTTCTGGGCAGATTGGCCGACAGCGGGGCGGTTCTCCTCGAATCCGTCCTCGACGGGTTGGAAGACGGCGCGATCACGGCGATTTCGCAGCCGGCGGACGGCGTCTCGTACGCGCCGAAGGTAACTGTCGAGGCGGCCCGAATCCGTTGGGACCGAACGGCTGCCGTGGTCGACCGGCACGTCCGGTCCGTGACGCCCGCGCCAGGAGCATGGACGACGATCGGAGACGTCCGCGTCAAGATCGGTCCGGTCACACCCACGGACGAGAAACTCGAGCCCGGGGAGATCTCCGTCACCAAAAGCGATTTCATGATCGGAACCTCCACGGAGGCAGTCCGGCTCGATCGAATCCAACCGCAAGGCAAGAAGCAGATGTCCGCTCTCGATTGGGCGCGGGGCGCACGACTCGACGTGAAGGTACGGGCACAGTGAGCGAATCCAGAAGACCCGCACGCGGCAAGAGGTCGGGGGCAGGCGCGAGCAACAATCGGCCGCGCCAGGCGCGGCGGCCCGATGCCGGCCAAGCGGGCCTGGATCAGCCGCGGCTCGCGGCGCGCGACGTGTTGCGGGCAGTGCGTGAACGGGATGCCTACGCGAACCTGGTCCTCCCGGGGCTGCTGCGCGAACGGCGACTCGACGGCCGGGACGCCGCGCTGGCCACGGAACTGGCCTACGGTGCGGCCCGGGCAAGAGGACTGCTCGATGCGGTCATCGCGGACTGCGCGGGCCGCCCGATCGAGGAGGTCGACGGCCCGCTGTTGGACGTGCTCCAGCTCGGCGCCTACCAGCTACTCCGTACCCGGGTGGCCCCGCACGCCGCCGTTGCGACCTCGGTCGACCTCGTGCGCGCAGAGGCGGGTCCGGGCAAGGCCGGGTTCGTCAACGCCGTACTGCGCAGGGTGTCGGAGCGGTCGGAGGCGGAGTGGGTGGAGCGGTTGGCACCGTCCGACCCGATCGGGCGGCTGGCCTTCGAGCATGCGCACCCTGCGTGGATTGCGCAGGTGTTCGCGGACGCGCTCGGTGCTGATGCCGGCGAACTCGAGGATGTCCTGATCGCCGACGACTCACGTCCGGCCGTTCACCTCGTGGCACGTCCAGGCGAGATCTCGGCGGAGGAACTGGCTTTGGCGACCGGGGGCGAGGTCGGGAAGTACTCGCCGTACGCGGTGTACCTCGACGGGGGTGACCCGGGTCAGCTCGATGCCGTGCGTGAAGGTCTGGCCGGAGTGCAGGACGAGGGGAGTCAGCTGGTGGCCCGGGCGCTCGCCCTGGCCCCGCTCGAGGGGGCGGACGGAGGTCGCTGGCTCGATCTGTGTGCCGGACCTGGTGGTAAAGCCGCGCTTCTGGGTGCACTCGTGGGAATCGAGGGCGGCCGACTCGATGCGGTGGAGCCGGTGGCGCATCGTGCCGACCTCATTCGCAAGACGACGCGGGAACTTCCGGTCGACGTGCATGTCGCCGACGGCCGCGATCCCGGTCTGGCCGGTGGGTACGACCGGATCCTGGTCGACGCGCCGTGCACCGGTCTGGGCGCTCTGCGGCGGCGTCCCGAGGCACGCTGGCGTCGGCAGCCGTCCGACGTGGCAGCTCTGGCCAAACTGCAGCGGGAGTTGCTCGCCTCGGCGCTGGGATTGGTCCGCCCGGGCGGTGTCGTCGTGTACTCCACCTGTTCTCCGCACCTGTCGGAGACGGTGGCGGTGGTGTCGGATGCGGTACGCCGCCACGGCGTGACACCACTCGACACCCGGGAACTCGTCCCCGGCGTTCCCGGCATGGGTGACGGCACGAGTGTGCAGTTGTGGCCACACCGCCACGGCACCGACGCGATGTTCCTTGCTGCGCTCCGGAAGCCGGTCGACTGAAAGTCTCGTCCAGGTGTTCTAGAACCTGTTCCAATCCTAACTAAAACGTGTTCTACTTTTCTCGCGACGAAGGTCGTAGGTCACGAGAGAAGTGGAGGACTCACCATGAATCGGGTAGCGGGGAAAGTTGTTCTGATCACGGGTGCCGCACGGGGCCAGGGACGCAGTCATGCGGTCCACCTGGCCGACGAGGGCGCCGACATCATCGCCTTCGACCTCTGCGAGAACATCGCATCGAACGAGTACCCGCTCGCGACACCGGCCGACCTCGAAGAAACCGGAAAGCTCGTCGAGAAGGCGGGTCGGCGCGTGGTTACGGCGAAGGTCGACGTGCGTGATCGCGCGGCGCTGAAACGGGAACTCGACGCTGCGGTCGCCAAGCTCGGGCGGCTCGATGTGGTGGTGGCCAACGCGGGTATCGCCCCGCTCGGCAACGAGGTGCCCGTCGAAGGATTCGTGGATGCATTCGATGTCGACTTTCTGGGTGTGGTCAACACGATCCATGTGTCTCTCCCGCATTTGAACGGGGGTGCCTCGATCATCGCCACCGGTTCGGTGGCCGGCCTCGTCCCCCAGACCGGATTCAACGGTCAGCAGGCGCTGCAGGGGCCGGGTGGAGACGGATACGGTCTGGCCAAGAAGATGCTGCAGACGTACACGCATTCCCTGGCGCTCACATTGGGCCCGAAATCGATTCGCGTCAACGCCATCCATCCGACGAACTGCAACACGGACATGCTGCAGAGCCCGCCGATGTTCCGGACGTTCCGGCCCGACCTCGAGAACCCGACGGCCGAGGACGCGAAGGTGACGTTCCCCTTCATGCAGGCGATGCCCACGCCGTGGGTGGAACCCGAGGATGTTTCCCACGCGGTGGTGTACCTGTCGTCCGACGAGTCCCGATTCGTCACCGGACAGCAACTTCGAGTCGATGCCGGGGCGGGTCTCAAACTGGGTGTCTGAGCCTGGTTACCCGAGTGCTCGCTTCGGCGTACCGCCCCGGCCTACGATCGCCGGGGCGCCCGGGTTCCGGCCGGGAGAAGAAGGAAGCTCGTTGTCGACACGTGCCCTGCCCGATCCGAGAACTCTGCACCCGGTCGCGGGTCAGGCGCAGGTGGTGTTGCCGGCACTGTTCGGCGGTCAAGGACGGTCGACCTGCTTGCGGAGCTGCGTAGAGGCCTTGATCCGCCAGGCGTCCTGCAGTAGCTCGGTGAGTTGTGCCGGATCGACGTCGTCGAGGCGGATGAGAATCGCGCCGTAACCGTCGTAGTGCGGGGTGGTGTAAAAGGCGCCGCCCGCCTCGAGGAGTGCGGCCTTCTCGTCGAGGCCGCACACCACCATCAGCCCGCCGTCGGACTCGGTGCGGTGTCTGGCGATCAGTTTGCCGGCCACCTTCAGCGCCGGTGTGCGGTAGGACGTGCTTTCTTCCACCGCCGGAAGTGACCTCCCGATGTCCACCACGTCCGCCCAGGTCGCCATGACCCCAGTATGGGCGAACCGTGCCGTGCGCGACGAGATTTCTCCGGTGCCGGACCGCGTGACCTGAGACGCTGCGGCGTACGACTAAACTCCGGCGGGTGGCAACACCGATGATCGCACCGTCCATCCTGTCTGCAGATTTCGCTCGTCTCGCCGAGGAGGCGGCCGCGGTCGCCGGCGCCGACTGGCTCCATGTCGATGTGATGGACGCGCATTTCGTCCCGAACCTCACACTCGGGCTCCCCGTGGTGAAGAGCCTGCTCGCGGCGACGGACATTCCGCTCGACTGCCACCTCATGATCGACGACCCGGGACGCTGGGCGCCGCCCTATGCCGAAGCAGGCGCGCACAACGTGACTTTCCACGCCGAAGCCACCGACGACCCGCGATCGGTGGCCCGCGACATTCGGGCAGCCGGGGCGAAGGCCGGACTCAGCGTGAAGCCGGGAACACCGATCGAGCCCTACCTGGAAATCCTGAAGGACTTCGACACACTTCTCGTCATGAGCGTTGAGCCCGGGTTCGGCGGACAGTCCTTCATCCCGGAGGTGCTGTCCAAGGCGAAGGCCGTACGCCAGCTGGTCGACTCCGGTGAGCTCACTCTGATCGTGGAGATCGACGGCGGCATCAATGCCGACACCGTCGAAGCCGCCGCGGAGGCGGGAGTCGACTGCTTCGTCGCCGGATCCGCCGTCTACGGTGCGTCCGATCCTGCCGAGGCGGTGCGCGCCCTTCGGGCCAGCGCGGCCAACGTCTCACCGCACCTGAGCATCTCGCGGTAACGGCCCGGCCGCGCCGTGAACGTGCCGAATTCCGCCGCCGACCTCGACGCCGCGATGCAGATTGCCATCGGCGCCGCGGAGTCGGCCCGCGGTTTCACCAGCCCCAATCCCGCTGTCGGCGCCGTGGTGCTCGACGCCGCGGGGCGGATCGCCGGGGTGGGAATGACGCAACCGCCGGGTGGTCCACACGCGGAGGTCGTGGCGTTGCGTGAGTCGGGTGACGCGGCGCGTGGTGGCACGGTCGTGGTCACCTTGGAACCGTGTAACCACCACGGCCGCACCGGGCCCTGCTCCACCGCGCTGATCGATGCCGGGGTCGTGGCCGTCCACTACGCGGTGGCCGATCCCCATCCAGAGGCGGCAGGCGGGGCGGAAACTCTCGCGGCCGCCGGCGTCGCCGTGACCTCCGGGCTGCGCGCGCAGGACGTCGAGCGCGGGCCGCTCCGGGCCTGGCTGCACCGGCAACGCACCGGTCGGCCGCACATCACGTGGAAGTACGCGGCGACTCTCGATGGCCGTAGTGCCGCCGCCGACGGAACGAGCCATTGGATCACCGGCCCCGACGCTCGGGGGCGGGTTCACGCCGACCGCGCGAAACTCGATGCCATCGTGGTCGGCACGGGTACGGTGCTCGCCGACGACCCCCGGCTTACGGCCCGGCTACCCGACGGGTCCCTGGCGGCCCACCAGCCGCTGCGGGTCGTGGTCGGCCTCACCGACCTCCCGCCGCACGCCCGGGTACTCGACGACTCGGCGCCTACCCTGCTGCTGCGCACCCACGATGTGGAAGAGGTCCTCGCCGCGCTCGCGGAGTACACCGACGTGCTGCTCGAAGGTGGCCCCCGGCTGGCAGGTGCGTTCCTCGCCGCAGGCCGGGTCGACCGGATCCAGGCCTACCTCGCTCCACTGGTCCTCGGTGCCGGCACGTCCGCGGTGTCGGAGGCCGGGGTGTCAACGATCGACGGCGCATTGCGGTTCCACCACGAGTCCGTCGAAACAATCGGACCCGATCTGTTGTTGAGCTTGATTCCGGCAGTGTCCGAGGATCCGGCCCTGTCCGGGAACCCCTGAAACCCCTGAAACCCCCCGATAGCCCTGAAAACTAGGAGTAGCCGCCGTGTTCACCGGAATCGTCGAAGAATTGGGTGAGGTCGTCGCCAAGGAGGAACTGGGCGATGCCGCACGGTTCACCGTGCGCGGTCCGGTCGTCACTTCTGATGCATCGCACGGAGATTCGATTGCCGTGAATGGAGTGTGCCTCACCGTCGTGGAAGTGCTCGCCGACGGGTCGTTCACGGCCGACGTCATGCAGGAGACCTTGAACCGGTCGAGTCTGCAGGAGATCGGTGTCGGAAGCCGGGTCAACCTGGAGCGGGCGGCAGCGCTGAACAGCCGGCTCGGTGGCCACCTCGTCCAGGGCCACGTCGACGGTACGGGCCACATCATCAGCCGGAGCCCGTCCGACAACTGGGAGGTGGTGCGAATCGCCCTGCCCGACGCGATTTCCCGGTACGTCGTAAAGAAGGGTTCGATCACCGTCGACGGGGTGTCGTTGACCGTGTCGGAGCTCGGTGGTGAGCGCGGTGACGAGTATTTCGAGATCTCCCTCATCCCCACCACGCTGAACCTGACCACCCTGGGGGCGGCGGCCGTCGGTAGTCCCGTCAATCTGGAGGTCGACGTGATCGCCAAGTATGTGGAGCGCCTGCAAGCCGCCGGCGGCTGAGTCGTACTGTTGAGAAGCATCCGACGGATGCCATTGCTGTATTCGAAGATGCGTAAGTCAAGACTTTGGAGACCGAGCACGTGACCAGGTTCGACAGTATCGAGCGCGCCGTTGCGGATATCGCCGCAGGTAAGGCTGTCGTCGTCGTCGACGACGAAGACCGGGAGAACGAGGGCGACCTCATCTTCGCGGCGGAGAAGGCCACCCCCGAGTTGGTCGCCTTCATGGTTCGATACACCTCCGGCTATCTGTGTGTGCCGCTCGACGGAGCGGATTGTGACCGGTTGGGTCTGCCCCCGATGTACGCCACCAATCAGGACAAGCACGGCACCGCGTACACGGTGACCGTCGATGCCCGTGAGGGCATCGGCACCGGCATCTCGGCGTCCGACCGCGCCGCGACGATGCGCCTGCTCGCCGACCCGTCGAGCGGAGCGCAGGACTTCACCCGACCCGGTCATGTCGTCCCGCTGCGCGCCAAGGAAGGCGGCGTCCTCCGTCGTCCGGGACACACCGAGGCCGCCGTCGACCTGGCCCGGATGGCCGACCTCCGTCCGGCGGGCGTGATCTGCGAAATCGTCAGCCAGAAGGACGAGGGCCATATGGCCCAGACCGACGAGCTGCGGGTCTTCGCCGACGACCACAACCTCGCGCTGATCTCCATCGCCGACCTCATCGCGTGGCGCCGCAAGCACGAGAAGCACGTCGAACGGGTCGCGGCCGCGCGAATCCCCACGCGGCACGGCGAGTTCACCGCCGTCGGATACCGCAGTATCTACGACGACGTCGAGCACGTCGCGCTCGTCCGGGGTGACCTGCCGGGTCCGGACGGCGACGGCAGCGACGTCCTGGTGCGGGTGCATTCGGAGTGCCTCACCGGTGACGTCTTCGGTTCACTGCGGTGCGACTGCGGTCCTCAGCTCGACGCCGCGCTCGACATGGTGGCGCAGGAAGGTCGCGGCGTGGTCCTCTACATGCGGGGGCACGAAGGTCGCGGCATCGGCCTGATGCACAAGCTGCAGGCGTACCAGTTGCAGGACGCCGGGTCCGACACCGTCGACGCCAACCTCGAGCTGGGTCTCCCGGCCGATGCCCGCGACTACGGGATCGGTGCCCAGATCCTCGTCGATCTCGGGATCTCGTCGATGCGGCTGCTCACCAACAACCCGGCCAAGCGCGTCGGTCTCGACGGGTATGGCCTGCAGATCACGGAGCGAGTGTCGATGCCGCTGCGCGCGAACGCCGAGAACCTGACGTACCTGCGCACCAAGCGCGATCGTATGGGCCACGACCTGATCGGGCTCGACGACTTCGAAGCGGAAGAACTGCTGTGAGTGGTGAAGGTCTGCCCGACCTGCAACTCGGTGAGGCGGAGAATCTCGAACTGGCGATCGTTGCGGGTAGCTGGCATGCGGAGATCTCCGACGCGCTCATCGCCGGAGCCCAACGAGTGGCGGCGGACGCGAGGGTGAAGAAGGTCACCCTGGTACGCGTGGCCGGTGCGATCGAGCTGCCGGTGGTGGCGCAGGAACTGGCCCGCACTCATGACGCCGTGGTCGCTCTCGGCGTGGTGATCCGCGGCGGTACCCCGCACTTCGAGTACGTATGCGACGCGGTGACCGCGGGACTGACGAGGGTGTCGCTCGACGAGAGCACCCCCGTCGGCAACGGTGTGCTCACCACCGATACCGAACAGCAGGCGATCGACCGGAGCGGCCTTCCCGGAGCGGTGGAGGACAAGGGTGGGCAGGCGTGTGCTGCGGCCCTGGACACCGCCGTCACCCTCGCGCGGCTGCGCCGGGACCGAACGGAAGATGCGCTGACATGACCTCCTCGGAAACCGAGTGGCAGTTCGTTTCGAAACCACGCAAGTCGAGTCGGTACGCGATCGGCGTGGCGATCTTCCTCGTCATCCTCCACGTGACGTTCGCCATTCTCCTGCGTGGTGACTCGACGGGCGTCTACTTCCGGCTCGCCGATCAGGTGGCCTTCGTCGGCATCGGGTGTCTGCTCGCCGGGGCCGTGCTTCTCCTCACACGTCCGCGGTTGCGAGTCGGTCCCCGCGGCATCGCCGTCCGCAACGTTCTGGGTGAACGGATCGTCGACTGGGACCTGTACGAGGGGCTGTCGTTCCCCGACGGCGCGGCGTGGGCGCGGATCGAACTCCCCGACGACGAGTACGTTCCGGTGATGGCGATCCAGTCCAACGACCGGGAATACGCGGTGGACGCCGTGCACCGTTTCCGCGACCTCGCGTCGGAGTACGCGTCCTGACGGACCGGTCTGCAGCTGCCGTGACGGATGCGGGGTTGGTCGGTGGCGCCGACTAACGTGGAGGGGTGCCCGATCCTTCGACATATCGCCCCGCGACCGGAACGATTCCGGTGGCTCCGGGGGTGTACAAGTTCCGCGATCCGCACGGCCGGGTCATCTACGTGGGGAAGGCGAAGAGTCTTCGTTCACGGTTGAACTCCTACTTCGCCGATGTCACGACGCTGCATCCGCGTACTCGGCAGATGGTCACCACCGCGGGCAGCGTCGAGTGGACCGTAGTGAGCACCGAGGTGGAGGCACTCCAACTCGAATACAACTGGATCAAGGAATTCGATCCGCGGTTCAACGTCCGCTACCGCGACGACAAGACCTACCCGGTGCTCGCAGTCACGTTGAACGAGGAGTTCCCGCGGCTGTTCGTCTACCGCGGGCCGCGTCGCAAAGGTGTGCGGTATTTCGGACCCTACTCCCACGCCTGGGCCATCCGGGAGACCCTGGATCTGCTTCTCCGCGTGTTCCCCGCCCGAACGTGCTCGGCGGGAGTGTTCAAGCGGCACAACCAGATCGGTAGACCCTGCCTGCTCGGGTACATCGACAAATGCTCGGCGCCCTGCGTCGGGCGCGTGTCAGCGGCGGAACACCGGCAGATCGTCGAGGACTTCTGCGACTTCCTGTCCGGCCGCACAGACAAGCTGGTCCGCGAGCTGGAGGCACGCATGCAGAGGGCTTCCGAAGAGCTCGACTTCGAACTGGCGGCGCGACTTCGCGACGACGTCGGCGCGCTACGGCGGGCCCTCGAGAAGCAGGCTGTGGTCCTCGGCGACGGTACCGATGCCGACCTCGTCGCCTTCGCGACCGACGAACTCGAGGCAGCGGTCCAGGTCTTCCACGTGCGCGGTGGCCGCGTCCGCGGGCAGCGCGGCTGGGTGGTCGAGAAAGCCGGGGACGTCATCGACTGGGCAACGGTCGATTCCGCGGCGGGCTCGGACCTCCCGCTCCTCGTCGAGCAGTTCCTCACCCAGTTCTACGGGGAGCAGGCGGCTCTGGCGGGTGGCGCGGACGGCGAGAGCGAAAGCAACGGCGTCCCGCGTGAAGTGCTCGTCCCGGTCCTGCCGCCCGACACCGAGCAGGTGCAGGAGTGGCTGAGCGGGCTCCGCGGATCAGGGGTCCGGCTGCGCGTGCCGCAGCGCGGAGACAAGAAGGCCCTCGCCGAGACGGTGCAGCGCAATGCCCAGGAGGCACTCGCGCAACACAAACTGCGTCGCGCTGGTGATTTTACCTCCCGGTCGGCGGCCCTGCAGGGCATTCAGGAGGCGCTCGATCTCGATTCGGCGCCGCTGCGCATCGAATGTGTCGACATCAGCCACGTGCAGGGCACGGACGTCGTGGCGTCACTCGTCGTCTTCGAGGACGGCCTGCCTCGCAAGTCCGACTACCGTCACTACGCCATCAAGGAGGCCGCCGGCGACGGCCGCTCCGACGACGTCGCGAGCATCGCCGAGGTCACCCGGCGGCGGTTCCTCCGCCACAACCGCGATGTCGGTGTGCTGAGGGCGGAGGCGGAAGCCGCCGGCGACGGTCCCCACCCCGGCGAGGGCGGCGATCTCGCGCCGGAGGCGGCCATCGACCCGCAGACCGGCCGTCCGCGACGCTTCGCCTACCCGCCCAACCTCTTCGTGGTGGACGGGGGAGCACCGCAGGTGGCGGCCGCGTCGGCCGTCCTCGAGGAGTTGGGGATCACCGATGTGGCGGTGATCGGGCTCGCCAAGCGACTCGAGGAAGTCTGGGTACCGGGGGAAGAGGACCCGGTCATCCTGGCACGGACCAGTGAGTCCTTGTACCTCCTGCAGCGAGTACGGGACGAAGCGCACCGGTTCGCCATCACCTTCCACCGCAGCAAGAGGTCGCGGCGGATGACGGCGTCGGCGCTCGACTCCGTACGCGGTCTCGGCGACACCCGTCGCAAGGCGCTGGTGACCCACTTCGGCTCCGTTGCGCGCCTCAAGCAAGCATCCGTCGAGGAGATCATGGCGGTGCCCGGGATCGGCACGGCCACGGCCGAGGCCGTCCTCAGCGCCCTCGGGGCCGGGGAACCGTCTGCGGCGGTGGCAGGAGTGGGGGATGATGAACCCGATCACGGTGGCACGGGCACGGGCTCGACAGAAGAGAACGGCGCAGACTACCGGCACGACACGGCAGCACCGCAGGACCCGGCAGCAGAGCAGGAGCCGCCGGCACAGCACGAAACAGTAGGGCAACGCGCTTCGCAACGGACAGGTGTCGAGTGAACGATCAGCACGCGCAGAGCGACCGTCCACCCGCGGTTCGGCCGATGGACTTCCTTCTCGTCACCGGGCTTTCGGGGGCGGGGCTGCAAACGGCCGCGAAGGTCCTCGAAGATCTCGGGTGGTACGTGGCCGACAATCTGCCACCGGAACTGATTTCCCGGATGGTGGACCTGAGCCTGGAATCCGATTCGCGCCTCGAACGCCTCGCCGTGGTCATCGACGTGCGCAGCAGGCTCTTCACGGGAGACCTCGGCTGGGTCCTCACCGAGCTGGAAAGTAAGGCGGTGCACACCCGGGTGCTGTACCTCGACGCGTCCGACGAGGTGTTGGTACGCCGCTTCGAGCAGGTCAGGCGAAGCCATCCCCTGTCTGGGGGCGGCGCGCAGGGCACCCTCTCCGAGGGCATCGCCGCCGAGCGCGACCAACTCGCAAAGGTCAAGGCCGCGGCAGATCTGGTGATCGACACCTCGTCTCTCGCCGCCCACCAGCTGAGGCAGAAGATCGAAGACGCCTTCGGGGACGCCGAGCACCGCACGATGCAGGTGACAGTCCAGTCGTTCGGTTTCAAGTACGGTCTTCCGATGGACGCGGACCTGGTCTGCGACGTCCGCTTCCTGCCCAATCCGCACTGGATCCCGGAGTTGCGTCCGCACACGGGACAGAGTCCGGACGTGCGGGACTACGTGTTGTCGCAGGACGGCGCCGACGACTATTTGACCACCTATCACCATCTGCTGGATCTGACGATCGCGGGATATCGTCGGGAGGGGAAGCGTTACATGACCATCGCGGTGGGTTGCACCGGCGGTAAGCATCGCAGTGTCGCGATGTCCGAGGCCTTGGCGGGCCGGCTCGGAAAGGACTCCGGGCTGGGTGTGCGTGTCGTCCATCGTGATCTGGGGCGCGAATGACGGAGGAGCATGCCTATCCCGCAGTGGTCGCGCTCGGCGGGGGCCACGGGCTCTTCGCCACGCTGAGTGCGGCGCGCCGGCTCAGCCGTGACGTCACCGCCGTCGTCACCGTCGCGGACGACGGTGGTTCGTCGGGACGTCTGCGCGCGGAACTGGGCGTCATCCCGCCTGGTGATCTCCGGATGGCGCTGGCGGCCCTCGCTGCGGACGATCCGGACGTCCAGGACTGGACGGACACCATCCAGCACCGTTTCGGGGGCATCGGCGCTCTGGCGGGGCATTCGGTGGGCAATCTCATGCTGGCCGGCCTGACCGAAGTCCTCGGGGACCCTGTTGCCGCACTGGACGAACTCGCCCGGCTGCTGCGCATCAACGGCCGGGTGCTGCCGATGTCGCCGATCGCGCTCGACATCGAAGCTGACGTACAAGGTCTCGAGGCGGACCCGCGAGTCAGCCGCTGCATCCGCGGCCAGGTCGCAGTCGCGACCACACCGGGCAAGGTGCGCCGCGTGAGGCTGCTGCCCGCGAACCCGCCGGCATGCCCCGACGCCGTGCGGGCGATCGAGGCCGCCGACATGGTGGTTCTCGGTCCGGGATCGTGGTTTTCCAGTGTCATCCCGCACGTCCTGGTCCCCGAACTTCTCGACACCCTGATCGCCACCGTCGCACGGAAGGTGCTGGTACTCAACCTCGCTCCCGAGCCCGGTGAAACCGCGGGTTTCTCCACCGAAAGGCACCTCCACGTACTGTCCCGGCACGCGCCGGGGCTTGCCGTCGACTTCGTGGTGGTCGACTCCGCATCCGTCCCCCCGGGTCGTGAACGTGAGCATCTCGACCGCGCGGCGGAGCAGTTCCGGGCCCGGGTCGTCTATGCCGACGTGTCGGAACACGGCACCCACACTCACCATGCAGGCAAACTTGCATCCGTTCTCGAACAGCTCTGGAGCGGCCCCGACCCGGGGTCTCGGGGGAGCGTTGTGGCCGAGACACCAGAGGAAAGGGAGAGCGCTTCGTGGCAATGACAGCAGAGGTCAAAGACGAACTCAGTCGTCTCGTCGTCACTCATGTGAGTTGTCGGAAGGCCGAGGTTTCGTCGCTGCTGCGGTTCGCCGGGGGATTGCACATCGTCGGCGGCCGTGTGGTGGTGGAGGCCGAAGTCGACCTCGGCTCGACCGCTCGACGACTGCGCCGGGAGATCTTCGACCTGTTCACCTACAGTGCCGACGTTCACGTGCTCAGTGCCGGGGGACTGCGGAAGTCGTCGCGGTACATCGTGCGTGTCGCGAAGGAGGGGGAGGCCCTTGCCCGCCAGACCGGGCTCCTCGACCTGCGCGGTCGGCCTGTGCGCGGGCTTCCCGCCCAGGTCGTCGGCGGCAGTGTCGCCGACGCGGAGGCAGCGTGGCGAGGTGCGTTCCTCGCTCACGGATCGCTCACCGAACCGGGAAGGTCCTCCGCGCTCGAAGTGAGCTGCCCAGGGCCCGAGGCCGCACTGGCACTCGTCGGGGCGGCCCGCCGGCTCGGTATCTCCGCGAAGGCGCGGGAGGTCCGTGGCACCGACCGCGTGGTCATTCGCGACGGCGAGGCCATCGGTGCGCTGCTCACACGGATGGGCGCCCAGGACACCCGCCTCGTGTGGGAGGAACGCCGGATGCGCCGTGAGGTTCGGGCCACCGCCAACCGGCTGGCCAACTTCGACGACGCGAACCTGCGGCGCTCCGCCCGCGCGGCGGTTGCGGCGGCCGCTCGCGTCGAGCGGGCGCTGCAGATTCTGGGTGACGAAGTGCCGGACCACCTGGCGGCGGCCGGGCACCTGCGCGTCGAGCACCGGCAGGCGTCGTTGGAAGAGCTCGGCCAGCTCGCCGACCCGCCGATGACGAAGGACGCTGTAGCAGGACGGATTCGGCGTCTTCTGTCCATGGCGGACCGCAAAGCCAAGGAAACCGGGATCCCCGACACCGAGTCGGCGGTCACTGCAGACCTTCTCGACGACGCATAGCCGTAAGGCCCGCCGCGTGTACCGTGCGCTGCGGGCTCACAGAGCACGGGACTGCGCTGTGCGTGGGTGGAGTGCGCGCCGGGAGATCCCGCGCACTAGGGTAAGAGTCACATCGACCGATGGACCCTCGCGCCCGACCATGCACACGTGGATTCCGAGTGGTGCGGGAGCAGCAGAGCTGTACACCAGAATCATGCGCAAAGGAGCAGATTGTGACTGTCCGGGTAGGCGTAAACGGTTTCGGCCGTATCGGACGTAACTTCTTCAGGGCGGTGGATGCGCAGAAGGCGCTCGGAACCACCGACATCGAGATTGTGGCGGTCAACGACCTCACGGACAACGCTACGCTGGCGCATCTCCTGAAGTACGACTCCATCCTGGGTCGTCTTCCGTACGACGTCTCGCTCGAGGGCGAAGACACCATTGTCGTCGGAAGCCAGAAGATCAAGGCTCTCGCGATCAAGGAAGGCCCCGCGGCGCTTCCGTGGGGTGACCTGGGCGTCGACGTCGTCGTCGAGTCCACCGGTATCTTCACCGACGCAGCCAAGGCGAAGGGTCACCTCGACGCCGGCGCCAAGAAGGTCATCATCTCCGCCCCGGCCAAGGGCGAGGACATCACCATCGTGATGGGCGTCAACGACGACAAGTACGACGGCAGCCAGAACATCATCTCCAACGCCTCGTGCACCACCAACTGCCTCGGCCCCATCGCCAAGGTGCTCGACGACGAGTTCGGCATCGTCAAGGGCCTCATGACCACGGTCCACGCTTACACCCAGGACCAGAACCTGCAGGACGGCCCGCACAGCGACCTGCGTCGCGCCCGCGCCGCCGCTCTCAACGTCGTCCCCACCGGCACCGGCGCCGCCAAGGCCATCGGCCTGGTGCTCCCGCAGCTCCTCGGCAAGCTGGACGGCTACGCGCTCCGCGTGCCGATCCCCACGGGTTCGGTTACCGACCTCACCGCGAACCTCCGGAAGTCGGCCAGCGTCGAGGACATCAACGCCGCGATGAAGGCTGCTGCCGAGGGACCGCTCAAGGGCATCCTCAAGTACACGGACGCGCCGATCGTGTCTTCCGACATCGTCACCGATCCGCACTCCTCGATCTTCGACTCGGGCCTCACCAAGGTCATCGAGGATCAGGCGAAGATCGTGTCCTGGTATGACAACGAGTGGGGTTACTCCAACCGCCTGGCCGACCTCATCGGTCTCGTCGCCAAGTCTCTCTGAGCGAAGGTCCGATAACAGTGGCAGTTCAGACTCTCCAGGATCTGCTGAACGCTGGGGTGGAGGGGCGCACCGTGCTGGTGCGCTCCGACCTCAACGTTCCGCTCGACGGTGACAAGATCACCGATCCCGGCCGCATCATCGCTTCCGCCCCCACACTGCAGGCGTTGGCAGAGGCGGGTGCCAAGGTCATCGTCACCGCCCACCTGGGCCGCCCCGACGGCAAGCCCGATCCGAAGTTCTCGCTCGCACCCGTGGCCGTGAAGCTCGCGGAGGTGCTCGGCCGCAACGTCCAGCTCGCCGGCGACGTCGTCGGTCAGGATGCATTGGCGCGGTCCGAGGGTCTCACCGACGGGGACGTGCTCCTGCTGGAGAACATCCGCTTCGATGCGCGTGAGACGAGCAAGGACGAGGCGGAGCGCACCAAGCTCGCCGAGGCGCTCGTCGAACTAGTCGGAGACGACGGAGCATTCGTTTCGGACGGCTTCGGTGTCGTGCACCGTGCGCAGGCGTCCGTCTTCGACGTGGCCAAGCTGCTTCCGCACTACGCAGGCACCCTGGTCGCCGCCGAGGTCGAGGTGCTCGGCAAGCTCACCCAGGATGCCGAAAGGCCGTACGCGGTGGTGCTCGGTGGGTCGAAGGTGTCGGACAAGCTGGCAGTGATCGAGGCGCTGGCCCCCAAGGTCGACACCCTCGTCATCGGCGGCGGCATGTTCTACACGTTCCTGGCCGCGCAGGGTGTTTCGGTGGGCAACTCGCTGTGCGAGGAGTCGATGATCGAGACCTGCAAGGGGCTGCTGGACCGGTACGCCGACGTCATCCACATCCCGCAGGACGTGGTGATCGCGGACTCCTTCTCCGCGGATGCCGAGTCGAAGACGGTGTCCGTGCTCGAGATTCCGGACGGCTGGATGGGCCTCGACATCGGACCGCAGTCGGTTCGCCGATTCGCCGCGATCCTCACCAGCGCGAAGACGGTGTTCTGGAACGGCCCGATGGGCGTGTTCGAGTTCGAGAAGTTCTCGGCAGGCACCAAGGGCGTTGCCGAAGCCATCATCGAGGCCACCGGCAAGGGCGCCTTCAGCGTCGTCGGTGGCGGCGACTCCGCGGCCGCGGTGCGTCAGCTCGACCTCCCTGACGACGGGTTCTCGCACATCTCGACCGGTGGTGGAGCCTCTCTCGAATACCTCGAGGGCAAGGAACTGCCCGGTATCTCGGTTCTGGAGGGCTGATGGCACGCAAGCCGCTGATCGCCGGCAACTGGAAGATGAATCTGAACCATTTCGAGGCCATCGCGCTGGTTCAGAAAATCGCCTTCTCCCTCCCGGAGAAGTACTTCGACAAGGTTGACGTGACGGTGATCCCACCGTTCACCGACATCCGCAGCGTCCAGACCCTGGTAGAGGGTGACAAGCTGCTGCTCACGTACGGGGCGCAGGACGTGTCGGCGCACGATTCGGGCGCCTTCACCGGTGAAATCAGCGGTTCCATGCTGGCCAAGCTGGGGTGCACGTTCGTCGTCGTCGGGCACTCCGAGCGCCGGACCTTGCACGGTGAAGACAACGACACCGTGCTGGCCAAGACCAAGGCTGCACTGAAGAACGGACTCACCCCGATCGTCTGCATCGGGGAGGGCCTGAACATCCGTGAGGCCGGTGAGCACGTGGCGTACAACGTCGAACAGTTGCGGGGCTCGCTCGCCGGGCTGTCCGCCGACGACCTCGCCAAGGTCGTCATCGCATACGAGCCGGTGTGGGCCATTGGCACCGGCCGTGTAGCCAGTGCGTCGGACGCGCAGGAAGTGTGCGCCGCGGTCCGTGCCGCACTCGGCGAGTTGGCCACCCCTGCGGTAGCTTCCACGGTCCGCGTTCTCTACGGCGGAAGCGTCAACGCCAAGAACGTCGGCGAGATCGTCGGGCAGTCCGACGTGGACGGCGCTCTCGTGGGCGGTGCGTCACTGAAGGCCGACGAGTTCGCCACGCTGTCCGCGATCGCTGCCGGCGGCCCTCTGCCCTGAGGCGCCTCCGGCGCTCGTGCGCCTTTCTGGTAGCCACAACCACCGGAAAGGCGCACGAGCGCGGAGCGCCTGTAGGGTGTACGAGGTCGTAGTTGTTGCTACTCGATGGGTGGACGTAGACAGACATGGAACTGTTTCTGGATATCTTGCTGGTCGCCACCAGCTTGCTGCTGATTCTGTTGGTGCTCCTGCACCGCGGTAAGGGTGGCGGTTTGTCCAGCCTCTTCGGCGGCGGCGTCCAGTCGAGCCTGTCCGGTTCCACCGTGGTCGAGAAGAACCTCGACCGCCTCACCGTCTTCACCGGCCTGATCTGGTTGATTTCGATCATCGGCATCGGCCTGGAGATCAAGTTCGGCTGATCTGCCTTCGTCGTGCGGACACCGCAGGTTCGCCGTGCGGACTCCCTGGGTTCATCATGCGAACACTGCAGGGGCAGTCGATACTGGGTCCATGACCGAAACCCCCCGTGAAGCCACCGAACCACTCCGCGAAGACATTCGGCTCCTCGGCGGCATTCTCGGACAGATAGTGCGCGAACAGGCCGGCGGCAAAGTCTTCGATCTGGTGGAGAAGGCCCGGGTCGAATCGTTCCGGGTCCGGCGTTCCGAGATCGACCGCGCCGAACTGGCCGACATGTTCACGCACGTCCCTACCGGCGACACCATTCCCGTCATCCGCGCCTTCAGTCATTTTGCCCTTCTGGCGAATCTCGCCGAGGACATCCATCGGGAACGCCGCCGGGCCGTGCACGTGGCGGCAGGTGAACCCGCGCCCGACAGCACCCTCGCCGCCACATTTGCGAAGCTCGATGCCGCCGGCCTGGACAGCGACGTGGTGGCGAATGCGCTGCGCGGGGCGCTCGTCTCGCCGGTGATCACAGCCCACCCGACCGAAACGCGTCGGCGGACCGTCTTCGACACGCAGACGCGGATCACCGAGTTGATGCGTTTCCGCGAGCGGACCGCGCTCACTGCGTCGGAGATCGCCGACGTCGACGTGCGGCTGAGGAGGCAGATCCTCACGCTGTGGCAGACCGCCCTGATCCGTTTGTCCCGCTTGCGTATTCAGGACGAAATCGAAGTCGGGCTGCGCTACTACGACGCCGCCCTCTTCGAGGTCGTTCCCGCAATCAACGCCGAACTCCGGGCCGCCCTCCAAGCCCGGTGGCCCGGGACCGATCTCGGTCGGGAACCCATTCTTCGGCCGGGGTCGTGGATCGGCGGCGACCGGGACGGCAATCCCAACGTCACCGCAGACGTCGTCCGGCAGGCGACGAGCCGCGCCGCCGCAACGGCCGTCGAACGTCATCTGTGCGAACTCGCGACCCTCGAGCGGGAGTTGTCGATGTCCGCCCGCCTCGTGACGGTCACTCCTGCCCTCGACCTTTTGGCAGCGGCCTCGCAGGATGAATCACCGTTTCGCGCCGACGAGCCGTATCGGCGCGCAGTCCGCGGAATCCGGGGCCGCCTGACCGCCACCGCACTCCGCATTCTCGGGGAGACGCCCGACTACGCCCTCGACCTCGGGCTCGCGCCCTACGATTCGCCACGGCAGATGCTCGACGAACTCGATGTGGTCGACGACTCCCTTCGCCGCGGCGGTGACGGCACGATCGCCGACGACGGTCTCGCTCGCCTCCGGGAGTCGGTGGACGTATTCGGATTCCATCTCTCGGGCCTGGACATGCGACAGAACTCGGAGGTGCACGAAACCGTCGTCGCCGAACTGCTCGCCTGGGCGGGCGTGCATCCCGACTACGCGTCGCTGTCCGAGGATGAACGGGTGGAGTTGCTCACCGCGGAGCTGGCGACGCGACGCCCACTGACCGGAGCAAAGGCGGAGTTCAGCGAATTGACCGCCAAGGAACTCGCGATCCTCGCAGCCGGGGCCGAAGCGGTGCGGACCCTCGGTGCGGGGGCAGTGCCCAACTACATCATCAGCATGTGCACCTCGGTCAGCGACATGCTGGAGGCAGCAATCCTGCTGAAGGAAGTGGGTTTGTTCGATCCGGGGCCGGGGCCGGGGGAGACCCCGTCGTGTCCGGTGGGGATCGTGCCGCTCTTCGAGACCATCGAGGACCTGCAACAGGGAGCAGCTACGCTCGAGGCGACTCTCGCGGTTCCTCTTTACCGTGCGCTCGTGGCGTCCCGCGGTGACTCGCAGGAAGTGATGCTCGGATACTCCGACTCCAACAAGGACGGCGGGTATCTCGCCGCGAACTGGGCGCTGTACCGGGCCGAGCTCGACCTGGTCGAGGCAGCCCGGAAAACGGGAATCCGGTTGCGCCTGTTCCACGGTCGGGGTGGCACCGTCGGACGCGGCGGCGGACCCAGTTACGACGCGATCCTCGCGCAGCCGCCGGGGGCCGTCGCGGGTTCGTTGCGCATCACCGAGCAAGGTGAGGTGATCGCCGCCAAATACGCGGAACCCCGCCTCGCGCAACGCAATCTCGAAACCCTCCTCGCCGCCACCCTCGAGGCCACCCTGCTCGATGTGGAGGGGCTCGGCGCCGCCGCCGAACCCGCCTACCGCATCCTCGACGAACTGGCGGCACTCGCGCGCCGCGCGTACACCGAACTAGTCCACGACACACCAGGATTCGTCCAGTACTTCGAAATGTCGACACCTGTCGCGGAAATCGGGGCCCTCAACATCGGCAGCCGGCCCACGTCGCGGAAGCAGACGACGTCGATCGCCGACCTGCGCGCGATCCCCTGGGTCCTGTCCTGGAGCCAGTCCCGGGTGATGCTGCCAGGGTGGTACGGCACCGGTTCCGCATTCGAGCAGTGGACCGCCGGCGACTCCGAGAAGGTCGCTACCCTGTCGCGGCTCTACGAGAAGTGGCCGTTCTTCCGCACGGTCCTGTCCAACCTGGCGATGGTGATGTCGAAATCCGACATGGGTCTGGCCGCACGCTATTCGGAGTTGGTTCCCGACGAAGGACTGCGGCAACGGGTGTTCGGGAAGATCGCCGAAGAGCATGAGCGCACCATCCGGATGTACAAGGCGATCACCGGAAACGACACATTGTTCGCCGACAACCCCGGGCTCGAACGGTCGGTGCACAATCGCTTCCCGTACCTCGAACCACTGAACCACCTCCAGGTGGAACTGTTGCGCCGATCCCGTGCCGGCGACGACAGCGACCAGACCCGCCGAGGGATCCAGCTCACCATGAACGGACTGGCCACTGCGCTGCGCAACAGCGGCTAGCACTGCACCTGCTCGTCACGAACTTCCGGTCCGGGGGAACCGAATGTCCGCCCACTGCGTCAAACGGGGAAAGAGGTCGAAACGGGACACACCGTGACCTTCTCGAGGCGGAAGGAGGCGACAGGATGGGGCGTTGCGCGGGAAATCCTCAGTACTGGCGAGGGAGCGTCGGACAGAGGGGGACAGGTCGGTCGAGTCCGCACCGCGGTGGCCGGATCGCTACCGCATGCCAGGTGACGCGAATTGTGATGAAAAAGGAGCCTCGTCCCTCGGCCACATTGCCGGCCGAGGATGACGAGGACCCCATCCTGTGAACGGATCAGTTCGGCAGTCGGGAGGCGGCCGACGAATCGAGCAGCCAACGGGTGGCGGTCAGTCCGCGCGCCCCGGAGGCCGGTATTTCTACCGGCGGTGCCCCAGCGACGGCGGCGGCCACCGCTTCGGCCTTGGCTTCCCCGGAGACGACGAGCCAGACTTCATCGGCGTGGCGCACAGCGGGGAGCGTGAGGGTGATGCGCACGGGCGGCGGCTTCGGGGAGTCCTTCACCGCAACGACGAAGCGGTGTTCTTCACGTACCGCGTCGGTGTCGGGGAAGAGGGAGTTGACGTGGCCCTCGCCGCCCATGCCGAGCAGGTGGACGTCGAACACCGGAACCTGCTTGCCGCCGGCATGCGCGCCGAGTACCTGTGCGTACGCGACCGCCGCGGCCTCCGGATCGTCGGCGTAGATCCCGTCGGACACCGGCATCGTGTGGACCCGGTCGAAGTCGACATCGACGTGGTCGAGGAGCGCGGCCCGCGCCTGCACGTCGTTGCGCTCGGGGTCGCCGGCGGGCAGGAAACGTTCGTCACCCCAGAAGATGTCGAGTTCGCGCCAGTCGATGGCACCGGGATTCACCCGCACCTTCTCGAGCATCCCGATCCCGGTCCCACCGCCGGTGAGGACCACCGACGCAAAACCTCGCGACTGTTGCGCGGCCACCACGGTGTCGACGAAACGTCGGGCGGCCGCGGCGGTCAAGGTCTCCGTGTCGGGATGAACTTCTACCTGGATGTCACTCATACGTCACTTTCGTCAGACCGGACAGTGCAGCTTCGTAGACCTCGTCGGCATCGAGCCGGCGCAGTTCCTCCGCCAGGCAGTCGCGTGTCTCCCGCCGGCCCAATGCGACCAGCGCATCCGGCTTTCCGGTCCGCGACAGGGTCGCGGTGGTTCCGGTCTGGGGTCGACTGATGGTCAACGAGCCGCCGTCGGCGAAGGTCAGTTCCACGAACAGCGGGCCGGCCTTGCGACTCACCGGCACGTCCACCCGGCTCGCGAGCCAACCGGCGATCAGATCGACGGCAGGTTCGTCCACCAACCCCGACACCACCGCGGAGGTGATCGGCGAGTGCGGTGGCTGCTCGACCGCAGAGGTGAGCAGAGCCCGCCAATACGTGATGCGACTCCAGGCCAGGTCCGTGTCGCCGGAGGTGTACGACGTGAGGCGGCCCTTGATCTCCGCCGCCGGATCGTCGCGGCCCGTGGCATCGGTGATGCGGCGGATCGCGAGCTTGCCGACGGGATCCTGAGCGGGAACGGCCGGGGCGATCTCGGGCCACCAGACGACCACCGGTGTGTCCGGCAGGAGGAAGGGGACCACCACGCTGCTCTCGTGGTCGGCCAGCTCGCCGTGCAGGCGGAGGACGACAACTTCGGAGGCGCCGGCGTCGCCGCCGACACGGATCTGGGCGTCCAACCGGGGAGCCGCTTCCCGCTCACCGCGGGCGACGACGATCACTCGGCAGGGGTGCTCCCGGCTGGCCTCGTTGGCGGCATCGATGATGTCCTCGGAGTTGTTGCTGTCGCGCGTGCACACGACGAGGGTGAGCACGCGGCCGAGCGTCACCGCACCACCGGTCTTGCGGAGTTCGACCAGCTTCTTGTTGATCTGGCCGGTGGTGGTCGAGGGAATGTCGATGATCATCTACGGCCTTCTCCATTCGCGACCGGTGCGGCGCATCATCTCGTCCGCCGAGGGCGGACCCCACGTTCCGGCTTCGTACGGCTCCGGTTTGCCCTCCGCGGCCCAGTGCGCCAGCACCGGATCGAGGATTTCCCACGACAGCTCCACCTCCGCATTGACGGGGAAGAGCGACGGCTCACCGAGCAGCATGTCCAAGATGAGACGTTCGTAGGCCTCCGGGGAAGACTCGGTGAACGCCTGCCCGTAGCTGAAGTCCATGTTGACGTCCCGGACTTCCATGCTCGACCCGGGGACCTTGGACCCGAACCTCATGGTCACACCCTCATCCGGTTGTACCCGGATGACCAGAGCGTTCTGGCCGAGCTCCTCCGTCATCGTCTGATCGAACGGGAGATGCGGTGCGCGTTTGAAGACGACCGCGATTTCGGTGACCCGTCGGCCCAGTCGCTTTCCGGTTCGCAGGTAGAACGGCACACCCGCCCATCGCCGCGTGTCGACCTCCAGCGTGATCGCGGCGAACGTCTCGGTGGTGGAGTCGGCGGCGAAGCCCTCCTCCTCGAGTAACCCGACCACCGGAAGCCCTCCCTGCCAACCGCCGGCGTACTGGCCGCGGGCGGTGGTTTCGTCGAGAGGCTCCGCGAGCCGGGTGGCCGAGAGAACCTTGATCTTCTCCGCCTGTAGTTCGGACGGCTCGAAGCTGATCGGTTCCTCCATCGCCGTGAAGGCGAGGAGCTGGAGAAGGTGGTTCTGGATGACGTCTCGCGCCGCCCCGATACCGTCGTAGTAGCCGGCCCGTCCGCCGAGACCGATGTCCTCGGCCATCGTGATCTGGACGTGGTCCACGTAGTGGGCGTTCCAGATCGGATCGAACAACTGATTGGCGAACCGCAGCGCCAGGATGTTCTGGACGGTTTCCTTGCCCAGATAGTGGTCGATGCGGAAGACGGTGTCCTCGGGGAAGACCTGATTCACGACGGCGTTGAGCTCACGTGCGCTGTCGAGATCGTGGCCGAACGGCTTCTCGATGACGACGCGTTTCCACTGGCCGTCGTCGGACCGCGCGAGCCCGGCCTCCGACAACTGTTTCAGAACCACCGGGAACGCGGCCGGCGGAATCGCGAGATAGAACCCGTGATTTCCGCCGGACCCGCGTTCGCGGTCGAGCGTGTGAAGGGTGGACGCGAGCTCCGAGAACGAAGCCGGGTCGTCGAAGGAGCCCTGCACGAACCGCAGGCCCTCGGACAGCCGTTCCCAGACGTCCTCCCGGAACGGTGTGCGCGAGTGCTCGCGCACCGCATCGTGCACCACCTTGCCGAAATCCTGGTCATCCCAGTCTCTCCGGGCGAACCCCACGAGGGCGAACCCGGGCGGAAGGAGGCCACGATTGGCCAGGTCGTAGACGGCCGGCATCAGCTTCCGCCGCGCGAGATCGCCGGTAACACCGAAAATCACCAGCGCGCACGGCCCGGCAATGCGCGGTAGGCGCTTGTCCCTACCGTCGCGGAGTGGATTAACCCATTCGTCTGACGCTGCGGGCACCCTCACGTATCAGCTCTTCTGCCCTGCTGCGCGGAGCTGCTCCGCCGTAGCCTCGAGCAACTCGCTCCACGCCACCTCGAACTTGTCGACGCCCTCGTTCTCGAGGACGAGGAAGACGTCGGTCAGGTCGATACCGAGGGCGGAAATTTTGTCGAAGACCTCCTGCGACTCGGCTGTGGTGCCGGACACCGTGTCACCGGTGATGTCGCCGTGATCGGCGACGGCATCGAGCGTCTTCTCCGGCATGGTGTTCACCGTGTTCGGTGCCACCAGTTCGGTGACGTACAGGGTGTCCGAGTAGTCAGGGTTCTTGACACCCGTCGACGCCCACAGCGGCCGCTGGGGCCGAGCGCCGCTGTCGAGTAGACCCTGGAACCGCGGCTGGACCTCGAACACCTGCTGGTAGGCCGCGTATGCCAATCGTGCGTTCGCGAGTGCCGCCTTGCCGCGGAGTTCGAGTGCCTCGGGCGTACCGATCGCCTCGAGTCGTTTGTCGATCTCGGTGTCGACGCGCGAGACGAAGAACGACGCAACCGAGTGGATGCGCGACAGGTCGTGTCCTGCGGCCTTGGCTGCCTCGAGTCCGTCAAGGTAGGCGCCCATGACGAGTTCGTACCGCTCGACCGAGAAGATCAGGGTGACGTTGACGCTGATGCCTTCGCCGATGACCTTCGCGATGGCGGGGATGCCGGCCTCGGTGGCCGGGATCTTGATGAAGAGGTTGGGCCGGTCGACGATCTTCCACAGCTCCACGGCCTGCGCCACGGTCTTGTCGGCGTCGTGCGCCATCCGCGGGTCGACCTCGATCGACACCCGGCCGTCGACACCGTGGCTCGCCTCGTACTGCGGGGCCAGGATGTCGCAGGCGGCCCGCACGTCGTCGGTGGTGACCGTGCGAATGGTGGCCTCGACGTCGGCGCCGCGTTCGGCCAGCTCGTTGACCTGGGCGTCGTAGACGTGGCCCTTGCTCAGTGCCGCCTGGAAAATGGACGGGTTGGTGGTGACACCGACGACACTCTTGGTGGCGACGAGTTCGGCCAGGTTGCCCGACTCGATACGGTCACGCGAGAGGTCGTCCAGCCACACCGAAACTCCGGCCTCGGAGAGCTTCTGAAGATTCGCATTCTGAGTCATGACGTTCTATCCCTTCACTCGGGAGAGCGAGCGCTGCGCAGCCGCGGTAACGGCTTCGTCGGTGAAACCGAACTCGCGGAACAGGGTCTTGTAATCGGCGGAGGCGCCGAAGTGCTCGATCGAGACGATCTCGCCGTCCGAGCCGACGAACCGGTACCACGGCATCGCGATGCCGGCCTCGACGGCGACGCGGGCCCTGACGGTGGGCGGCAGCACACCGTCCCGGTAGGCCTCGTCCTGGGCATCGAACCACTCGACGCACGGCATCGACACCACCCGCGTGGGAATGCCCTCGGCCTCGAGGGTCTCCCGGGCGGCGACGGCGATCTGGAGTTCGGAACCGGTGCCGATCAGGATGACCTCGGGAACACCGGAGGATGCATCGGCCAGGACGTAACCACCGCGGGAAACTCCCTCGTAACTGGTGCCCGCAAGGACCGGCAGATCCTGACGGGTCAGGGCCAGGCCCGACGGTGCGCGGGTGGCCTCGTCGGCGCCCTTCTCGAGGACGGCGCGCCAGGCGTGGGCGGTCTCGTTGGCGTCACCGGGTCGCACCACGTTGAGACCCGGGATCGCGCGCAGCGCAGCGAGGTGCTCGATCGGCTGGTGGGTGGGACCGTCCTCGCCCAGACCGATGGAGTCGTGGGTCCAGACGTAGGTGACCGGGGTCTTCATGACCGCCGCGAGGCGTACTGCGGGGCGCATGTAGTCGCTGAACACCAGGAAGGTGCCGCCGTAGGGACGCGTGGGGCCGTGCAGGGCGATGCCGTTGAGGATCGACCCCATCGCATGCTCGCGGACACCGAAGTGCAGGGTGCGTCCGTAGGGGTCGGCGTTCCACATAGACGTGGAGATCGAGGAGGGGCCGAACGAATCGGAACCCTTGATGGTGGTGTTGTTGCTCTCGGCGAGGTCGGCGGAACCGCCCCACAGTTCCGGAAGTACCGGACCGACGGCGTTCAGGACCGCTGCGGACGCCTTACGGGTGGCGACACCCTTGGGGTCCGGCTCCCAGGTGGGCAGAACGTCGGCCCAGCCTGCGGGCAGGTCGCGACCAGTGAGGCGATCGAGGAGCTTCTTGCCCTCAGGGGCGCGCACCGCCCACTCGTCGAAGCTGGCCTGCCACTGCTTGTGCGCCTGTGCGCCGCGCTCGACCACCTTGCGGGTGTGCGCGATGACCTCGTCCGTGACCTCGAACGTCTTGTCGGGGTCGAAGCCGAGTGCTGTCTTCACTGCGGCGACCTCGTCGGCGCCGAGCGCAGCGCCGTGGGCGGCACCGGTGTTCATCTTGTTGGGTGCCGGGTAGCCGATGATGGTGCGTAGCAGGACCAGTGACGGGCGGTCGATGACCTCCCGGGCCTTCTGCAGCGCTTCCTCGATGGCGACGACGTTCTCGCCGCCCTCGACGACCTGGACGTGCCAGCCGTAGGCCTCGTAGCGGGCGGCGGTGTCCTCGGACAGGGCGATCGCGGTGTCGTCCTCGATGGAGATCTTGTTGTCGTCGTAGATCAGGGTGAGGTTGCCCAGCTGCTGGACGCCGGCGATCGACGACGCCTCGGACGTCACGCCTTCTTCGATGTCGCCGTCGGAGGCGATGACGTAGATGTGGTGATCGAACGGGCTCTCACCGGGCGCGGGCTCCGGGTCGAACAGGCCGCGTTCGCGGCGGGCAGCCATCGCCATGCCGACGGCGGAGGCCAGACCCTGACCGAGTGGTCCGGTGGTGATCTCCACACCGCGGGTGTGTCCGTGCTCGGGGTGTCCGGGGGTCTTCGAGCCCCAGGTGCGAAGCTGCTTCAGGTCGTCGAGTTCGAGGCCGTAGCCGGCGAGGTAGAGCTGGATGTAGAGGGTCAGGCTCGAGTGCCCACAGGAGAGGACGAAACGATCGCGGCCGATCCAGTCGGCGTCGGTGGGGTCGTGGCGCATGACGCGCTGGAAGAGCGTGTAAGCCAGGGGGGCAAGGCTCATGGCCGTGCCGGGGTGGCCGTTACCCACCTTCTGCACCGCGTCCGCGGCGAGTACGCGGATGGTGTCGACGGCCTTGGTGTCCAGTTCGGTCCAGTCTGCTGGGTGAACCGGTTGCGTGAGGACGTGGATGTCGTCTGTGATCGACACGGGCAGAAGTCTCCTGACATGGGTGAACGTGGAGCCTGAGGATGCGTGAGCCTCTTGTGCCACCCCAGCCTAGTGTCCAGTCCGATCCGGGTCGATTCGGTTCGTGCAATAGGGCGGTCTACCATCGTCTGTAGTAGACCCCGGCCGTCCATGGACGGCGTGTGGGCGGACACCGGCTATCAGATGTGGAATTACGCGTGGTGCGAGGAGAGAACGTGCGGACAGGGCATCAGCCGAGCGGACACGGCTTCGGCAGCCCCAGCGCCGCCCCCCGCGTGACGAACACCCACACGGTGTTCGGCCGCCTGACGGGCAAGGTCCTGGCCTACATCGCGCTGACCAAGCCGCGGGTCATCGAGCTCCTCCTCGTCGCGACCATTCCCGCGATGCTCCTCGCCGATCGAGGGAACGTCGACATCCTGCTGATCCTGAGCACACTGTTCGGCGGCTGGATGGGTGCGGCGAGCGCGAACTCGCTGAACTGCGTCGTCGACGCCGATATCGACAAGGTCATGAAACGCACCGCGCGCCGCCCGCTGGCGCGCGAAGCGGTGCCCACCTCGCACGCGTTCGTGTTCGGCATGACCCTCGGTGTCGCGTCGTTCCTGTGGTTGTGGTGGCGCGCCAATCTCCTCGCCGGATGCCTGGTCGTTCTCACGATCGCGTTCTACGTGCTGATCTACACGATGGTGCTCAAGCGCCGGACCTGGCAGAACGTTGTCTGGGGCGGTGCGGCGGGATGCATGCCTGTGATGGTCGGCTGGTCGGCTGTCACCGGCTCGCTCGACTGGGAACCTCTTGTTCTGTTCCTCGTCATCTTCTTCTGGACGCCGCCGCACACCTGGGCGCTCGCCATGCGCTACAAGGAGGATTACAAGGCGGCCGGCGTCCCCATGCTCCCCGTGATCGCGACCGAGGAGCACGTTACCAAGCAGATCCTGCTGTACAGCTGGGCGATGGTGATCACGTCCCTCGCGCTGGTCCCCGCAGCGGGCGTCGTGTATGCCGCTGTCACCCTCGCCGCCGGCGCCTGGTTCCTGCTCATGGCGCACCAGCTGTATCGCAGTGTCCGCGGGGGAGCGGCGGTGAAGCCGCTCCGGCTCTTCCTGCAGTCCAACAACTACCTGGCCGTCGTTTTCGTCGGGCTGGCTATCGATTCTGTCCTCGGACTGCAGACAGTCAGCAGCCTGCTGCCCTGACCTGGTCCGATCAGGGCAGCAGCACAATCGATCCCGTCGTCGCCCGTCCCTCCAGGTCGCGATGCGCATCTCCCGCTCGCTCGAGCGGGTATTCGGCACCGACCCGCACAGTCAACGAGCCGTCCGCCAAAGCCGAGAAGACGTCACCTGCCCGCCACGTCAGCTCCGCATGGTCGCGGATGTGATGTGCCAGCGTCGGGCGGGTCAGAAACAGCGAGCCCGCCGGGTTGAGCCGTTGCGGGTCGAGTGGCGGTACCGGACCGCTCGCCGCACCGAAAAGCGCGACAGTGCCCCGGATGCGGACGGAAGCCAGGCTCGCCTCGAACGTCGAGGCGCCGACCCCGTCGTAGGCGGCCGCGACGCCCCCACCGTCGGTCAGTTCCCGCACCCGGGCGGCGATGTCCTCGTCGTATCGCAGAACTACCTCCGCGCCTGCGCGCCGGGAAAGTTCTTCCTTCGTATCCGACGACACCGTGGTGATGACGCGCGCCCCGAGGCGGGTCGCGAGCTGAGTCAGCAGTAGACCGACACCGCCCGCTCCCGCATGGATCAACACGGTGTCCCCATTCTGGATGGGGTAGGTGGAATACGCCAGATAGTGCGCCGTCATACCCTGCAACAATGCGGACGCAGCCTGCGACGCGGGCACGGTGTCGGGGACGGCGATTGCCGCCGCAGCGGGCACCCGCACCTTCTCCGCGTAACTTCCGGGGGCCGTGCACCACGCCACTCTGTCCCCGGGCTCGAAATTGGTCACCTCGGTGCCGACCGACTCCACGATTCCTGAGCCCTCATCTCCGGGAATGTAAGGGAGTGGGCGCGGGTAGAGCCCGGAGCGGAAGTACGTGTCGATGTAATTGATACCGATCGCGTCGGTCCGAACCAGGAGATCGGTCGGCCCGATCAGTGGTTCTGGCACGTCGATCGATTCAAGGACCTCGGGACCACCGAGACGTGAAACCTGTATTGCGCGCATGCTTTCTGTTCTACACGTGCGACCCGCTCGGGGCCTGACGGGCACGCGGCGGCTACCGCCCAGTATTCTCAGGGCATGAGTACCGATACCCACGCGGAAGAGGCGTCAGCCGGCGCGGCGCCTTCGCTCCCGTCACGCACGGTCGATGCGATCAAGAAGTTCGTCAGCGAGCACGGGGGCTCCGCCAGCGCCGTAATCCAGCCTGTCGGTCTCGCCAGCGTCCGGATCACCCTCGTCGGCGCCGACGGTATCCTCGGCGATCAGTTGGTGAACGACCTGGCCACTGCCAACGCAGTGGTGGCAGCCGTCGACAACGTGACCATCGGCGAGTGGGACCGGTCGCTCACCAGCATCGTGACCCCCCGGACGGGGCACTTCCAGAAGATGGCCGGCTGGGTCGCGCGGCAGACCCGATTCCCGAAGGCGCGGAACGAACGCTAGACCCTTGCGGTAGCGGGCTGCGGAACGTGCTCCCGGGTGCGTCCCGCAGCCCATACGGCGGCAGTGGCCGCGGTGCACAATCCGGCCCCGGCCACGTGGAACGCGACGAGGGCAGCGGGAACGTCCGTGAAGAACTGCACGAGTCCGATCAGTGCCTGCGCCACCACCAAGGCGAGCAGGATCTGCAGTCGCACCTTCACCGCGCGGTCTGCTCCCACGGCATACAGGCCGAAGCACAAGCCGACCAGCAACGCCAGGTAGCCCACCAGCAACTGCGAGTGCAGGTGAACGAGCGTCACGATCTCGACTTCGAGACGGGGAACGACACGCTCGAGGCTCTTGTCTCCGGCGTGAGGGCCGGCTCCGGTGACGAGGGTTCCGGCGATCAGCACGCCGGCGAGCGCGACACCGGACAGCGCCGTGAGCCACCTCAGCGGCGCGGGGATCACGGCGATGACGTGGCCGTCGTCGGGTTCGCAAATTTTGGCGTACATCACGGTGGCCACCCAGACCATCGCCATGGAGGCGAGCAGATGCACCGCGACCGTCCACCACAACAGTCCGGTCAGTACCGTCACTCCGCCGATGACGGCTTGCACGACCGTGCCGAGTGGCATCAGCCAGGCGTAGACCAGCACTTCCTTGCGGCGGCGTGCGCGGGTGACCGCGAGGACGATCAGTGCGGCCGCGACTACGACGACGAACGTGAGCATCCGATTGCCGAACTCCACGGCTTGATGGAGGACCGCGACTTCACCGTGCCCGACCGGGACGAAGCTTCCGGGGAAGCACTGCGGCCAGGTGGGGCAACCCAGTCCGGAGGCAGTCACCCGGACGACTGCGCCGGTGACGGCGATCCCCCCTTGCGTGAGAATCACCGCGAAGGCGAGGACACGCTGCACGGCGAGCGACGGAAGTGGGAGACGGTCGACCAGGCTCAAAAACCCGCGATATAGCACGCTGTCGATGGTAGAGGGCGGTCAACTACACGCTGTCGTTGGGGACTACTCCGCGCGAATCCGGAGGATGCCCGTGACGGTGCCTTGCCAGAAGTCGCCGGTGTCGGTGACGAGACCGGACATCTGCAGGGTGTCGTTGACGGCCGTTCCCGGCAGGGGGCTGGTGTGCTCGATCGACCCGTCGGCGGGATCGATCACGGCGAAGGCGAAGCCGTCGAACGGTGTGGCGACCGCGGGGCCTTCCCGGATCACCGTGTACAGGTGCCCGTCGCCGGTCGACAGGCGGGGGACCGCCGCGCTGCGGACGTCGTTGCTCCACACCTCGTGACATCCGATGGGATCGATGTCGACCCGGGTCATGCCGCCGTCGAAGGGTGCGCTTGCGGGGCCCGCCGGACCCGCGCCCTCGGGAACGGCCGGATACGGGTAGCCATAGGTTCCGGCAACGTACACCGAGTTGCCGACGCCGACCGGAGAGTTCTCGCTCCCGCCGGGATCGGTCAGCACAGGCACGGTGCAGACTTCTTCCCCGGACTCGGTGTGGAACACGCGCAGGTTCGCGCGGGGCTGGGCGTTGTCCACGATCGCGACGAAATCGCTACCGGTCGACGGCCCGAAGTAGGTGGGCGTGGAACCGGTACCCCAGCTGAGCTGGCCCGGATTGCGGGCGCCTCCGCGGTCGTAGTCGCGCCGCCAGTCGAGGTGAATGTCGTTGCCCCTGAGCGACAACTGGTAGAGGGCGTGTGTGGTAGCGACGGCGGTTCCTGCCGGGGAACTGGAAATGCTGTTGTGTACCTGTTCGCCGGCGGGAAGTGGGCGCGCGTGGGCGACGCCTGTGCGGTCGACCGCGCCGATGACTCCGCCTGCGGTGGCGAACCAGACGTTGCCGTTCCAATCGGGTGTCAAGCCGGTCACATTGTCGCCTGGAGGGACGCTGCCGGACAGGTCGACAGTCGAGTCGACGGTCAGCCGCCAAGTACCCGCGGAATCCTTCGAGTGGCCCAGCCTCAACAGTTGCCGGTTACCGTCGACCACGACCAGTCGATTGTCGTTGTCGAGGAACGCGTACACACCGCCGAGGAGGCTGCCCTTCGCGAGTTCGACACGCGCAAGCGAGCGACCGAACGGTGCAGCGGGCGCCGCCGGGTCGATGAGGTGGGCGGTGGGAACCTGCCCGGCCACGGCGGTGCACAGTGCGACGACGAGCCGGTCCGAACCTTGGAGCAGTGTCGGGCACGCCGACACCAGCGGATACGCGGAGAGGGAGTGCGGCCCCGTGCCGGGGCCGGGAAGCGGGGTGACGTCGGTGGAACCCGCATCACCATGCATGGTCGAGGTGCCTGGGGGGCCCAGATACGGATTCGGTGGTGCGGGCGGCCCCCACTGAGGTGCGGCAGAGACGGGAACAGCACACCAGGTCAGCAGCGCACACAGCACTGCGAAAACGGTGACCGCGGAACGTCGGCGACCGGAGGTACGGAGCGGGATCATCACGTGAATCGGAACGTCCTCGCTGCGAGAGCTCCGGCCGCGACGCCCCATACCAGGAGAACGACGACGCTGAGCACGTCGATCGACCCCTCGAGCGCGGCGTCCAACGCGAGTGCGAGTGCCCCGGACGGAATGAGCCGAGCGCCTGTGTGCAGGAAGGCGGAGAGCTCGCCGGTGACGAAGACGACGCTTCCCACGCCGACCATGACGAACCACAGAATGTTGGCCAACGCGAGAACTATTTCGGCCCGCAGCGTTCCGCCCAGGAGCAGACCCATGGCGGCGAAGGTCACCGTGCCGAGCGCGATGACCACTGCACCGAGAGCCAGACCCCACAGGTTCGGCCGCCATCCGAGCGCCACGCCGATCACACCCAGCAAGACCGACTGGAGGGCCACGACGAGGACGACGGCGGCGCTCTTTCCTGCGATGATTCCCCAGGTCGGCAGGGGAGTGGCGCCCAGCCGTTTGAGGGCGCCGTAGCGTCGATCGAAGCCGACAGCGATGGCCTGGCCTGTGAAGGCGGTGGACATGACGGCCACCATCATCACCGCAGGGACCACCTTGTCGACCCGGGTCGCTCCGAGGTCGCCGATGGGCAGCAGGCACAGCCCGACCAGCAAGGTGATCGGGATGAACATCGTCAGCAGGAGCTGTTCGCCGTTGCGCAGCAGCAGCTTCAGTTCGAGAAAGGTCTGCGCCCGGAGCATGACTGCGGCGGCGCTGGGACGGGGATCTGGGGAGAAGGTGCCCGGCGCGAACCGGTTATCCGTCAGGCGGTCGCTCGAACTCATGGTCATCCCCTCAGTTCCCGGCCGGTGAGTTCGAGGAACACGTCCTCGAGACTGCGCTGGTCGACGCGGATGTCGGAAATCAGTGCATCGAGATCAGCACACCAGGAGGCGACCGCGGCCACTACAACGGGATCGATCGGACCCTCGATGAGGTAGGTCCCGGGAGTGGATTCGAAGACGCGGAACGTGTCCGGAAGTACGAGCCGGGCGGTGTCGAGACCAGGAGGCGCGGTGAGCCGGAGTTGACCCTCGGCGCCGCGACTGGTGACCTCATTCGGAGTGCCGGACGCCACGACCGACCCGTGATCGATGATCACGAGTTGATCCGCGAGCTCCTCGGCTTCGTTCATGACGTGCGTCGTCAGCAGCACACCGACTCCGTCCCGGCGCAGAGCGTCGATCAGTTCCCACACCATCAGCCTGGCCTGCGCGTCGAGTCCGGCGGTCGGTTCGTCGAGGAATACCAGTTCGGGGCGACCGACCAGAGCGCACGCCAGGGACAGTCGTTGCTGCTGGCCGCCCGACAACCTGCGGTACGGGGTACGACGTGATTCCTCGAGCCCCAGGCTGCGCAAGAGCCAGTCGGGGTCGAGCGGATCGGCGGAGTATGCGGCGACGAGGTCGAGCATCTCCCCGGCCCGCGACCCGGGGTAGGCGCCCCCGCCCTGGAGCATCACCCCGATGCGGGCGCGGACTTTCCCCGCGTCGGCGATCGGGTCGAGACCGAGTACTCGGACAATTCCACTGTCGGGCCGGACGAAGCCCTCACACATCTCGACGGTGGTGGTCTTGCCTGCCCCATTCGGACCGAGCAACGCCACGACCTGTGCCTGTTCGACGATCAGATCGAGGTTGTCCACTGCTCGCACGCCGTCGAAGGTCTTCACCACGCCTTCCAGGCGTACAGCGGGTTGCGCCGATCCGGGCGTTCGCGAGGTCACGGGGAATCAGCGTAAGCCTTGGCCTGGTGTGACCCGGCCGGTGCCCCGGCTTTCGGCGTCCGGGTCTCCGGCGGGCTGCGAGGGTGTGTCGGCTGCGGCTGCGGCTGCGGCTGCGGTGGGTGCGGGTTCCGTCCCGACGCGCCAGGGAAGCCGATTGCGGGTGATCACGATCAGGGTTCCCGCCGTGAAGATCGTCGCGATGGCGGCCTGCACGATGACGAACGGTTGGTACTCGCCGCCGTTGGGCATCAGGATGACGCTGACCACCGAGGAGAATGCGATGGCAGGCACTCGGAAGGCGGGGGCCGTCGCCCACGCCGCGAGCGGGAGGACTGCCCACAGGAGATACCAGGGCTGAACCACCGGAAAAAGCAGGACCACCGCGCCGAGCGACACACCGAGCGCACCGACCGGGTGAATGCGTCCCATGAGGACCGCCACCAGCATGCGGAGCGTGATGAACGCAGCTACCACCGACGCGATCGGCCGGGTCAGACTCAACACCGCAGTCGTGTGGTCGCCGAGGCCGAGGAGGACCCCGGCGAGTCCGGTGCCGAGGCCGAGGAGCGTGGGAATCGACATCCAGCTGCGGACGGCGTTCGCCGTGCCCAGCGTGTGGACCCACCCGATCCCGAGTCCGCTGGACGTGCTGATGGCGAGGGTTACGACGATCGCGACGCCGCCGAGCAGGGCAGCTGCGGTGAGGACCGCTCTCACGTTCGCTCCCCAGCGCCGCGCCAGCGCCATACCGACGAAACCCAGGGCCAGAAGTGATGGGATCTTGATCGTCGACGAGAGCGCGATGAGCGCTGCTCCCGACAGTAGGAGTAACAGTGACTGGCCGCGGATCGGCCCAGCCCGTTCGATGGACCGCAGCGCGAGCTCGATACCTGCCAGCATCAAGCCGAGCATCAGCGCCTCGTTGTGGATGCCCGCGACGAGGTGAAACAGCAGGAGCGGGTTGGCCGCTCCCAGCCACAACGCGCTGACCTCTGCGACGCCGCAGCGCCGCGCCAGCCGGGGTAGCGCCCACACGATCATCGCTACGCCCGCCAGGGCGAGCAGCCGGTGCAGGAAGATGCCGGCGACGATGTTGTCGTCGGTCAGTGCACTGATTCCCCGTCCCATCCAGAGGAACAGCGGACCGTATGGTGCGGGGGTGTCGCGCCAGATCGTGGGGACGGTCCGGGTGAGGACGTGGTCGACGCCGAGAGCCCCGGCCGGTCCGATGGCGTAGGGATCGAGCCCGCGGGACGCGATCTCGCTCTGCGCGAGGTAGGAGTAGACGTCCTTGCTGAACATGGGGGGAGCCACGGATAGCGGGATCACCCACAGGAGGAGGGTGCGGTCGAGTTGGGAGCGGTTCAGCCGCCGCACCGGGCCCGAGTGCAGGTTGCCGATCGCGAACCGCCCCAGCAGCAACCACGCCAGGACGATCATCACGGTGCCCGTCATGGTGAGTGTCAGCGCGACACTGGGAATCCTCGCCGGAAGACCGATGAACCGAAGTCCCTGCACCGGGTTCTGCAACACGGGTTGGGCGCCGGCACCGAGCGCACCCACTGCCATCAGTACGGCCCCGGTGGCGCCGAATCTGCGAATTCCGCGCAGCTGCGCGTTCTCTTGCGCGTTGAGTCCGGCGGTTTCCGCCTCGTCGCCGTGCAGGACGGCTGCGACGGACGGCCGCGGCGATCGGTCGTCGATTCCCAAGGCTCGGCGACCGAATTCGGCGGAGTGCCGGAGAGCGACGCGAGCCGCAAGAATCGGCTGCACGCGGGACGAGTCCGGGTTCTCGGGGGTCTGCGGCACACAGGCAGCGTAACGGTGGATCCAACACAGTTGGTTCGGCCAGTATGCCCATCAGGAATCGGTACATAATCACAGGTGTAAGGCAGGGCACCCTTAGTAGACCTGCGATCGGAATTCCGTCACACTGGTGTTGTGAAAACGGATGCGACGCCACGAGCGAGCAAGGAACGCGCTGATCACGCGCGTTCCTCCGCGTTGCCGGCCGTATCCGCATCTCCCGTTGCCGCCGGCCACGAAGGTCACACCAGGGCGGCCGTGGTGAAGCTCCTCCTCGAGGACGGGCCCATCACCGCATCGGAGATCGGAACCCGGCTCGGCCTCAGTGCCGCGGGTGTTCGCCGTCACCTCGACGCGCTGCTCGAGTCGGGCGAGGCCCGGGAAGCATCCGCAGGTGCGGCACGTCACCGCGGTCGTGGACGTCCTGCCAAATACTTCCAGATCACCGCCAAGGGCCGCGGGCGGCTCGGGCACGCTTACGACGACCTGGCCGGTGCCGCGATGCGCCAGTTGCGCGAGGTCGGGGGCGACGCTGCGATCACCGACTTTGCTCGGCGCCGTGTCCAGGCGATCGTCGGCGAGGTCGCGCCTGCAGCCGATCAGTCTTCCGAGGGTCTCGAACAGACGGCGGATGCCATCGCCGATGCGTTCACGAGCGCGGGATTCGCGGCGTCTACTCGCCCGGTCGGAAACGGCGTGCAGATCTGCCAGCATCACTGCCCGGTCTCGCATGTGGCCGAGGAGTTCCCTGAATTGTGCGACGCCGAGCAGGAAGCGTTCGCGCAGCTATTGGGCACGCACGTTCAGCGGCTCGCCACCATCGCCAACGGCGATTGCGCCTGCACGACGCACGTTCCCCTCGTCCCACCGGCGGCCCCGAAGTAATGCCGCTGCCGATACGCCCCTTTACCACCGATTCCCGGCGACCAGCCCTCGCCGGCCACGTAACAAGACTCCGGAAGGAGCTCGCATGACCGTCACATCAGACCAGGTGACATCCGCTGCGTCGGCAAACGCCGAGCCGCTCACGCAGGAAGAGACCATTGCCTCGCTCGGGCATTACGGGTACGGCTGGTCCGATTCGGATGCGGCAGGTGCCAGCGCCAAGCGCGGTCTGTCCGAGGACGTCGTGCGCGACATCTCTGCGAAGAAGAGCGAGCCCGACTGGATGCTCGACATCCGCCTTCGCGCGCTGAAGACCTTCGACAAGAAGCCGATGCCGAACTGGGGTTCCAACCTCGAGGGCATCCACTTCGACAACATCAAGTACTTCGTGCGCTCGAGCGAGAAGCAGGCCGAGAGCTGGGAAGATCTTCCTGAGGACATCAAGAACACGTACGACAAGCTGGGCATCCCCGAGGCGGAGAAGCAGCGCCTCGTTGCCGGTGTGGCGGCTCAGTACGAGTCCGAGGTGGTGTACCACTCGATCCGTGAGGATCTCGAGTCGCAGGGTGTCATCTTCCTCGACACCGACACCGGACTGAAGCAGCACCCCGAGCTGTTCCGTGAGTACTTCGGCACGGTCATTCCTGCCGGCGACAACAAGTTCTCCGCGCTGAACACGGCCGTCTGGTCGGGTGGGTCCTTCATCTACGTCCCGCCGGGCGTGCACGTCGACATCCCGCTGCAGGCGTACTTCCGTATCAACACGGAGAACATGGGGCAGTTCGAGCGGACCCTGATCATCGTCGACGAGGGCGCGTCGGTGCACTACGTCGAGGGTTGCACGGCGCCGATCTACAAGTCGGATTCCCTGCACTCCGCGGTGGTCGAGATCATCGTGAAGAAGGGCGGCCACTGCCGCTACACGACCATCCAGAACTGGTCGAACAACGTCTACAACCTGGTGACCAAGCGCACCAAGGTGGAGGCCGGCGGGTCCATGGAATGGGTCGACGGCAACATCGGCTCCAAGGTCACGATGAAGTACCCGGCCGTGTGGATGATGGGCGAGCACGCTCGCGGCGAGGTTCTCTCGGTGGCGTTTGCCGGCGAGGGACAGCACCAGGACACCGGAGCGAAGATGCTCCATCTCGCGCCCCACACGTCTTCCACCATCATCAGCAAGTCGGTGGCGCGTGGCGGTGGACGCGCGTCCTACCGCGGGCTCGTCCAGGTCAACAAGGGAGCGTACGGGTCGAAGTCGACCGTCAAGTGTGACGCTCTTCTGGTCGATCAGATCAGCCGCAGCGATACCTACCCCTACGTCGACATCCGCGAGGACGACGTGACCATGGGCCACGAGGCGACTGTCTCCAAGGTGAGCGACGACCAGTTGTTCTACCTCATGAGCCGTGGGCTGACCGAGGACGAGGCCATGGCGACCGTGGTGCGCGGCTTCGTCGAGCCGATCGCCAAGGAACTCCCGATGGAGTACGCCCTGGAACTGAACCGCCTGATCGAACTGCAGATGGAAGGGGCGGTGGGTTAGTGACCACGCCAGAAACCGGTGTTGAGAAGCTCGGCGTCACAGGCGCTGTCGCGGGGGAGAACCCGCGGATAGAGCGAACCGCGACCGGCTCGCCGATCGTCAACAAGGGTGAGGTCTTCACCTCGTTCGACGTCAATGCCTTCGAGGTTCCGGGAGGTCGCGACGAGGTCTGGCGATTCACTCCGCTGCGTCGCCTCCGCGGATTGCACGACGGAACGGCAGTCGCAAACGGTGCAGTCACCGTCGATGTCGCCGGTCCGGACTCCGTGCAGGTCGAGACCGTCGCACGAGACGATTCCCGGCTCGGCGAGGCCGGGGTGCCCGCTGACCGCGTCGCCGCTCAGGCCTACTCGGGGTTCGAGTCGGCCACCGTTGTAACCGTGGGCCGTGAGGTCGAGGTTCCCGAGACGATCAACATCACGGTTACGGGTCCGGGCGAAGGAAAGGTCGCCTTCGGACACCTCCAGGTCCGGCTCGAGGCATTCGCCAAGGCCACCGTCGTGCTCGACCAGCGGGGGAGCGGAACGTTCGCCGAGAACGTGGAGTTCGTCCTCGGGGACAGCGCCCGCCTCACCGTCGTCGCGGTGCAGGACTGGGCCGACGATGCAGTCCACGTTGCAGCGCACCACGCGCGACTCGGACGCGACGCGGTGCTGCGGCACAACGCGGTCAGCCTCGGTGGTGACCTGGTCCGGCTTTCCGCGACGGTCAAGTACGACGGTCCCGGGGGTGACGCCGAACTGCTCGGCCTGTATTTCGCCGACGCGGGTCAGCACTTCGAGCAGCGCCTGCTGGTAGATCATTCGCAGCCGCACTGCAAGTCCAATGTGGTGTACAAGGGCGCGCTCCAGGGCGATCCGAACTCGGGCAAGCCCGACGCGCACACCGTGTGGATCGGCGACGTGCTGATCCGGGCGGCGGCTGAGGGTACGGACACGTTCGAGCTGAACCGCAACCTCGTCCTCACCGACGGAGCGCGGGCCGATTCGGTCCCGAACCTCGAAATCGAGACCGGCGAAATCGTCGGCGCCGGGCACGCGAGTGCCACCGGTCGGTTCGATGACGAGCAGCTGTTCTACCTCCGCGCCCGTGGCATCCCCGAGGATCAGGCGAGGCGACTCGTCGTGCGGGGGTTCTTCCACGAGATCATCAACAAGATCGCTGTCGCCGAAATCCGCGAACGTCTCGAAGCCGCGGTCGAGGCCGAACTCGCCGCAGTCGGCGTCTGACGCGGCTCGACCACTACTGCCCATTTCTTCGAAGGATTCCCATGTCTACCCCTGACGCTTCCACCCCCGAAATCTCCGTCCTGGAAATCAAGGATCTCCACGTCGACGTCGCGAACACCGATGAGAACGCGGATCCCATCAACATCCTCAAGGGCGTCAACCTGACGGTGCGCTCCGGCGAGACCCACGCGATCATGGGGCCCAACGGCTCCGGCAAGTCGACGCTGTCCTACGCCATCGCAGGCCATCCCAAGTACCAGGTGACCTCCGGGTCGATCACCCTCAACGGTGAGAACGTCCTCGAGATGACGGTCGACGAGCGTGCCCGCGCCGGTCTTTTCCTCGCGATGCAGTACCCGGTCGAGGTACCGGGTGTATCGATGTCCAACTTCCTCCGCACCGCGGCCACCGCCGTGCGCGGCGAGGCGCCGAAGCTTCGCCACTGGGTGAAGGAAGTCAAGGAAGCTCTCACCGAGCTCGACATCGACCCCTCATTCGGCGAGCGCAGCGTCAACGAAGGGTTCTCCGGCGGCGAGAAGAAGCGCCACGAGATCCTGCAGCTCGGTCTCCTGAAGCCGAAGATTGCGATACTCGACGAGACGGACTCCGGCCTCGACGTCGACGCACTGCGTGTCGTCTCCGAGGGAGTCAACCGCTACAAGGACCGCGATCACGGCGGAATCCTGCTGATCACGCACTACACCCGCATCCTGCGGTACATCAAGCCCGAGTACGTGCACGTGTTCGTCGGCGGACGTGTCGTCGAGTCGGGCGGGCCGGAGCTGGCCGATGAGCTCGAGGCAGGCGGCTACGAGCGATTCACCCAGGCTGCCGCAACGCAAGGAGCATAAACGCAGATGACCACCTCGGTGCGCGTGTTCGACGTCACCCGGATCCGGGAGGACTTCCCGATCCTGGCTCGTACGGTGCGCGACGGAAAACCGCTGGTGTACCTCGATTCGGGCGCGACATCGCAGCGCCCGATCCAGGTGCTCGACGCCGAGAGGGAGTTTCTGACGACATGTAATGCGGCTGTGCACCGCGGCGCTCACCAGCTCGCCGAAGAGGCCACCGATGCCTACGAGAACGCTCGTGCGGCCATCGCGGCGTTCGTCGGTGTGGACAGCGACGAGCTGGTGTTCACCAAGAACGCGACGGAAGCGCTGAATCTCGTTACTCACGTCCTCGGCGACGATCGCTTCGATCGGCACATCGGACCCGGCGACGAGATCGTGATCACCGAGCTCGAGCACCACGCGAACCTCGTGCCCTGGCAGGAACTCGCACGGCGCACGGGAGCCACACTGCGCTGGTACGGCGTCACCGACGACGGCCGCATCGACCTGGACTCCCTCGAGCTGACCGAGGCCGTCAAGATCGTCGCGTTCACACATCAGTCGAACGTCACGGGAGCGGTCGCGCCCGTGGATGAATTGGTCCGGCGTGCCCGCACGGTCGGCGCTCTCGTCGTGCTGGACGCGTGCCAGTCGGTCCCGCACATGGCTGTCGACTTTCACGAGTTGGGTGTCGACTACGCGGCGTTCTCCGGTCACAAAATGCTCGGGCCGTCGGGCGTCGGTGTCCTTTACGGGAGGCGAGAGCTGCTCAACGCGATGCCACCGTTCATCACTGGTGGCTCGATGATCGAGACCGTCACGATGGAGCGCACCACCTACGCGCCACCGCCTCAGCGGTTCGAGGCTGGAGTCCCCATGACATCACAGGTGGTGGGCCTCGGCGCAGCGGTGCGCTATCTCGAGGACATCGGGATGGACGCTGTCGCGGCACATGAGCACACGCTGGTCGAAGCCACGCTCGAGGCCCTCGGAGCCATCGACGGAGTGCGGATCATCGGCCCGGCCTCGTCAGCGGATCGGGGTGGCGCCGTTTCCTTCGTTGTCGACGGAATCCACGCTCACGATCTGGGACAGATCCTCGACGACGAAGGTGTCGCGATCCGCGTCGGGCACCACTGCGCCTGGCCATTACACCGAAAATTCGGGGTCGCAGCCACGGCGAGGGCGTCGTTCGCCCTGTACAACACACTCGACGAGGTCGCGGTGCTTGCTGCTGCGATCCGTCGAGCGCAGGATTTCTTCGGGGAGGCGCGCGCGTGAGAATGGAACAGATGTACCAGGAAGTGATCCTGGACCACTACAAGCATCCCCACGGTCGCGGCCTGCGGGAGCCGTTCGGTGCAGAGGTGCACCACGTGAATCCCACCTGCGGTGACGAAGTGACGTTGCGGGTGCACCTGGCAGAAGACGGCACGGTCGCCGACGTGTCGTACGACGGTCAGGGTTGTTCCATCAGTCAGGCATCCACCTCCGTCCTCACCGATCAGGTCGTTGGTATGCCCGTGGACCGCGCGTTGCAGACGGTCGCGGCGTTCAGTGAGATGGTCGGCAGTCGCGGTACCGTCGAGGGAGACGAGGACGTTCTCGGTGACGGCATCGCCTTCGTCGGCGTCTCGAAGTACCCGGCCCGCGTCAAATGCGCGCTGCTGGGATGGATGGCATTCAAGGACGCCGTTGTTCAGATAGTGGACGACAAGGATTCGGCCGCGACAGAAGACGGCGAACCAGCTCGAATCGGAGGACAGGCATCATGAGCGAGACGCAGACGCCGGAAACGGATGTCGCTGCCGCAACCGAGCAGACGACGGGCGAGCAGGGCGAGAAGGCCCCGGCTTCAGGGGTGGTTCCTGCCCCCGACCGGCTCGAGGAACTCGAAGAAGCGATGCGCGACGTGGTCGATCCTGAGCTAGGCATCAATGTCGTCGATCTCGGGCTGGTCTACGGCATCACCGAGGACGAGGACGTGATCATTCTCGACATGACCCTTACGTCCGCCGCATGCCCGCTGACGGACGTCATCGAGGATCAGGCGCGTGGCGCCCTGGTGCGCAGCGGATTGTGCAGCGACTTGAAGATCAACTGGGTGTGGTTGCCGCCGTGGGGTCCGGACAAGATCACGGAGGACGGGCGCGAGCAATTGCGTGCTCTCGGCTTCACTGTCTGAAGCAGTAGCTACCACGCGGGGCCCGGCGAGGATGATCTCGCCGGGCCCCGCGTGTGTCTGCGGGTTCAGGCGCGCTTGCGTTCCGAACCGGTGGATTTCGACGCGGTCTTCTTCGCTGCGGTCTTTGCGGGCGCCTTCTTTGCAGGTTTCTTCTTTGCGGGTGCCGCCTTCTTGCCGGCGGCGTCGACGCTGCGTTGCAGCGCTGCCACCAGATCGACCACCTCAGCGTCTTCGCCGGTCTTCTCGGTCTCGGCGACGGGAATGACTTTCTTACCGCCTGAGCTGATCATCTCGTCGAGGAGTTCGCGTAGTTGAACCTGGTAGTCGTCGGTGAATTCGGTGGGATCGAAGTCTTCGGCCATGCTGTCGACCAACGTTTCCGCCATGGCCAGTTCTTTGGTCTTCGGCTTGTCGACGTTGTCGAGAGACGGAAAGGACGCTTCACGCACTTCGTCCGGCCACAGCAGTGTCTGGATCACCAGCACGCCGTCCCGAGACCGCATCGCGGCCAGACGGGTGCGTTGGCGCAGGGTGAAGTGCACGAGCGCCGTACGGTCGCTTTCGGAGAGCGCTGTCGCCAGAAGGACATATGCCTTCGGTGAGCTGGAGTCCGGTTCGAGGAAATAGCTTTTCTCGAACAGGATGGGATCTATCTGCTCGGTCGGCACGAACTGCAGAACCGGAATTTCGTGTTTCTCAGCGGCGGGAAGCTTTCCGAAGTCGTCATCCGTCAGGACTACTCGAACACCGTCGTCGGAATCGTAGGCCTTGTCGATATCGGCGTACTGAACCACGTTTCCGCATTCGGTGCACACGCGGTTGTACTTGATCCGCCCGCCGTCCTTGGCATGGACCTGGTGAAACTTGATGTCGTGATCCTCGGTTGCCGAGTACACCTTGACCGGCACGTTGACGAGACCGAACGCTATCGAGCCCTTCCATATCGACCGCATGCGTTCCATGATGGTCCCCTTTCAGTATTCTCGCGACACTTCATCGAAGTTCCCGGCGAAGCGCCGAGCGCAGCATCGCACCGCGAATATCGCCGGACGACGCGAAGAACATGCGGCGCATCGCCGATAACGTCGCGGTCGGATTTGCCCGGTCGGACAGAAACGCAACCTGCAGGTGCGGGGGAAGATCGAAGAAATGCTCGAAAAACTCCGGTACCGATTCCGCGTCGAGGCGAAGAAGTACGCGTAATCCGATCGACCGCAGCGACGCCACCGTGCGTGCCCTCCACGGCCAGAGCCGTCCCGAAGTCCCCTCCGCGAGGTCGCGCACAAGGGCATCCGCACAGCTGAGCGACGCGGCAACGCTGTAGCCGGTGCTCGGGTGCATCAATCCGGCGCGGGCACCGAATCGCACCTGACCGTTTCCCTCCCGGCCGGCGTCGTGTGGCGGTTCGACCGCGAACCGTACGCGTTCCACGTCGGAGTGCGACGGAACGGACACTCCGCGGTGCCGCAGACGCCGGTGAAGTCTCGTGGCGAGCTCCGACACAGCTAGTGCCGGACGGCCGACCAGACAGGTCTCCTCCAGGAGGAAACGATCGGCAGACAGCGGGACGGCGTAGAGAAAGGACGGCTGATCCGAAGTCGAGGTGCCGTTGTCGGTGCGCCAATCCATGAACAAGGCGTCCTCGCCGCCCAGAGCGCCTGCGGCAGTGTCTGCGTCGACTGCAACGCCATATGCAGTCTGCTGCGCCAAGTCCGGGCTGTCCCCGGTCCCACGGGCGTCCACCACGACGTGCGCCCCCACCGATGTGCCGTCACTCAAGAGAACGGCAGTGGGGGAGAGGTCAACAGCTCTACCTGCAATTACCGCCGCTGTTCCTTCCGACAGCATTGACTGCAGTAGCGGTGTATCCAACACGCAGTAGGTGCGCTCTATCGCGTGACGGCGAGTGGTCCATGCCGTCGGCTGCGGCGTACGGGTCGCAATTGCTGCTTGCGGCAGCCAGTGGGGGAGTTCGTCTTCCCAGGCGCCGTAGGTCGCGGTCCAGTTGCGCGCAGGGTGGGGATCGATTGTTACCACCGTGAGTCCGTGGGTTGTGGCGCGATAGGCGAGTGCGCGGCCGGCAGGCCCGAGGCCGACGATCGCGACATCCCACATCGGCGGACGAAATGCAGCTGTCACGATCACCAGCCTTTCACGAAAAGTGACCGGAACCTTTGCGCACTGACTCCGAAGGATACGGAACACATTA
This sequence comes from Rhodococcus tibetensis, assembly GCF_024438035.1. Classification (GTDB taxonomy): domain Bacteria; phylum Actinomycetota; class Actinomycetes; order Mycobacteriales; family Mycobacteriaceae; genus Rhodococcus_F; species Rhodococcus_F tibetensis. Next base: position 162,874 of record NZ_JANFQF010000003.1, on the reverse strand, counting down.
AATACCCGAATAGCCCCTGGAGCGAGACGCCCCCGGGGTAGGAGTGGTCACCGCTTCGCCACAAACTCGCGACTCCACGAAATGCGCCCGAAAACACGCAGACGTCGGGGTAGGGGTGGCGCGCCGCGAAGCGCTTGCGAGGTGGGCGAGCAGCGGCACTGCCGCATGCGTGGGGGCGGTGAGGACATTCGCCGCATGGAACGACGGGAAAGAGAAGGGGGGTTTTGCGAAGGCCCGCTGAGTTGACGAATGATGCTGTGACTCGGCTCGTGACGGAACACGCGGATATCGCGAAAAACCTCCGTTTCGCCACGTCCGAATTCACACCTGCGCAAGTTCCAGCGAACGGCGCGACTCGAGTTCCCACCTTCCGCAGCAGCAGACGAACCCGACCCGAGTTCGGGACCAGGTCTCAGTTTTTCGGGGGGCGCCGAGTAAGTTGAAAGACTGCTCGACCGATCCCGAGGGAGCCAAATGTCTGGACCGCAGGAGCGCGCTGACGGGTCCGGGGGCCGGTAGGCCGGGTCGATCTGTTCGCGAACTGCGTGGAGTGCTTCGGCCTCTGCTGCGTCGCCCTGCCGTTCGCTGCGTCTTCGGACTTTGCCGTCGATAAAGACGCGGGCACACCATGCCGCAACTTGTCGTCCGACTTCCGGTGTGCGATTCACAGCAGCCTCCGGCAGAAGGGTTACCCCGGGTGCACGGTGTACGACTGCTTCGGCGCGGGGCAGCACGTGTCGCAGGAGACGTTCGGCGGCCGAGATTGGCGGAAGGCGCCCGACTCGACGTCCCAGATGTTCTCGGTGTTTCCGATCATGCGTCAGTTGCACGAAATACTGTGGTACCTGACGGAGTGCCTGACGCTGACATCGGCTCGGGAAGTGCATGACGCAGTGCGCACCGCTCGCGGCGACGTCCAACGGCTCACCCAGGGAAGCCCTGAGTCGATTCTCGAATTGGATGTGCCGGCTATTCGCGCGGACGTCAACGTACTCCTCCTGCGGACGAGTGCGTTGGTACGTTCCGGGTTCGCCGGAAAGAAGAAGAATCGACGCGGCGCGGACCTTATCGGCGCCAAGTTGCGGCGGGCCGACCTTCGGGGGGCCAATTTGCGCGGTGCCTACTTGATCGGTGCTGACCTACGGGAGACGGACTTGCGGGAGGCCGACCTCATCGGGGCAGATTTCCGCGGCGCCGATCTGCGCGGCGCCGACCTCACGACCAGCATCTTCTTGACCCAGTTCCAGGTCAACGCGGCCAACGGTGATACCTCGACGCAGTTGCCGAAGACGTTGTCTCGGCCGGGCGCGTGGTCTACATCGCGCCTGTAGCCAAAAGGCCGCCGTCGACGCGGACGGTTTCGCCGGTGATCCAGGTCGCGGCGGGGGAGACGAGGAACCCGACGAGGGCTGCAACATCTTCGGGAGTTCCGAGCCGCTTCATCGGATAGCCGGCGGCAGCCTGATCTTCGCCCGCGGCGACGAGCGCGGCGGCGAATTGTGTCTTGACGATCCCCGGCGCGACGGCGTTGACGCGAATGCCGGGGCCGAGCTGCCACGCGAGTTCTTCGGTAAGTCGGATGAGCGCAGCCTTGGACGCACCGTACGCGGCGATCACGCCGGTGGAACGAATACCCGCGACACTGGCGAGATTGACGACTGCGCCGCCGTGCCGGCCCATCCAGGCGCGGTGTGCTTCTTGTACGTAACCGAGGGCGGCCACCACGTTGATGTCGAAGATCTTGCGGACGGCGTCGAGATCGGCGTCCATGAGTGAGCCGAACACGGGATTGATACCGGTGTTGTTGACGAGGATATCGAGTGAGCCGAATCGTTCGACTGCGAGCGCCACAGCCGCGGACCGCGCTGCGGCGTCGCCGGCGTTGCCCGGGGAGGCCGCGACCTTGCCGGTGTGGCCCAGGGCCTGCAGTTCACGGACTGCGTCCTCGAGCGGTCCCGGCTTGCGGGCGGTGATCACGACGTCGGCGCCGCGGGAGAGCAGCTCCGACGCAATCGCCTTGCCGATTCCCCTGCTCGCCCCCGTCACGAGTGCGGTGAGTCCCTGCAGATCCTGTGCGGGGGCCACCCCTGCGTCCGTTGCCATGGGCGAACGTTAGCGGAATCACTGGTACGCGTGCTCTGGCTTGGCTCGAGCTCGAGGTAAAATTGCGGGTTCGTGCGTTCTGCGTGCGTTTTTCTCATCGAAATGCAAGCGTTTACTAGGAGTTTTGTTGATCACCGCTACCGACCTGGAAGTTCGAGCCGGAGTGCGGACGTTGTTGTCTGCGCCCGGCCCGGCCTTGCGGGTGCAGCCCGGCGACCGGATCGGTCTGGTCGGCCGTAACGGTGCCGGTAAGACTACGACGCTTCGCATCCTCGCCGGTGAGGGGGAACCGTATGCCGGTTCCGTCGTCCGGACCGGCGACCTCGGCTACCTGCCCCAGGATCCCAAGGAAGGCGATCTCGACGTTCTTGCGAAGGACCGCGTGCTGTCGGCGCGTGGCCTGGACGCGTTGCTGCGTGACATGGAGAAGCAGCAGATTCTGATGGCAGAGGTGGTCGACGACGCCGAACGGGACAAGGCCGTGCGCAAGTACGGCAATCTCGAGGAGCGGTTCTCGGCGCTCGGCGGATACGAAGCGGAGAGTGAAGCGGCGCGTATCTGCAACAGTCTCGGGCTCGCAGACCGCATTCTCGGCCAGCAGCTGCACACCCTGTCGGGCGGTCAGCGTCGCCGTGTCGAGTTGGCGCGCATCCTGTTCGCGGCCTCGGACGGCAGCGGCGGGCGGTCGGACACGACGCTTCTGCTCGACGAGCCGACCAACCACCTCGACGCCGATTCCATCACGTGGCTGCGCGGGTTCCTGCAGAGCCACGAGGGTGGACTGATTGTGATCAGCCACGATGTCGACCTGCTCAACGACGTCGTCAACCGCGTGTGGTTCCTCGACGCCGTGCGTGGCGAGGCCGACGTCTACAACATGACCTGGAAGAAGTACCTGGACGCACGCGCTACGGACGAGCAGCGTCGCCGCCGCGAGCGCGCGAATGCCGAGAAGAAGGCCGGTGCCCTCCGCGCTCAGGCCGCGAAGCTCGGCGCCAAGGCCACGAAGGCCGTTGCCGCACAGAACATGGCGAAGCGCGCCGACAAGATGATGTCCGAGCTCGACGCCGAGCGGGTGTCCGACAAGGTGGCTCGCATTCGGTTCCCTGAACCTGCCGCCTGCGGGAAGACGCCGTTGATGGCGGAGAATCTGACCAAGGTTTACGGTTCGCTCGAAATCTTCACGGGAGTGGATCTCGCGATCGACCGGGGTTCCCGGGTAGTGGTCCTGGGCCTCAACGGTGCCGGTAAGACCACGTTGCTGCGAATTTTGGGTGGCGTCGAGACACCGGACGCCGGTGGACTCGTCCCCGGGCACGGGTTGAAGATCGGGTATTTCGCGCAGGAGCACGACACGCTCGACGACAGCGCCTCGGTGTGGGAGAACATCCGCCACGCGGCGCCCGACACAGGGGAGCAGGAGCTGCGTTCCCTGCTGGGCGCGTTCATGTTCACCGGTCCGCAGCTCGAGCAGCCCGCCGGCACGTTGTCCGGTGGTGAGAAGACCCGTCTCGCGTTGGCAGGTCTGGTGTCGTCGTCGGCCAACGTGCTGCTCCTCGACGAGCCGACCAACAACCTTGATCCGGTGTCGCGCGAGCAGGTTCTGGACGCGTTGCGCAGCTATACGGGTGCTGTCGTGCTGGTGACACACGATCCGGGTGCGGCCGAGGCGCTCAATCCCGAACGGGTCATTCTTCTGCCGGACGGCACCGAAGATCACTGGTCACAGGAGTACCTGGAACTGATCCAGCTCGCCTGACGTGCGTTGATCCCGTCGCGGCGACGTTCTACGGTGGAAGCCACCACCGTCGCTCGCCGACTGGAGGAGTTCATGGCTGACATCGGTGTCTTCGCCAAGAGTGCTCGCATCACGGGCTCGCCCCGTGCCGATCTGCAGGCGGAGTTGAAGGATCGGTACCAGGCCGGTGCGAGTATTCGCTCCCTGGCCCGGGAAATGGGACGTTCGTACGGATTTGTGCGGAACATGCTCGCCGAGTCGCAGGTAGAACTCCGGGGGCGCGGCGGCGCCCATCGGCGCCCCACCTGAACGCGCCGTCATCGGGTTCAGTCGCGGCGCCGGACCGATTCCTCGACAAGGTCGAGTACGGCAGAAAGATTGTCGCCTGCGTGTCCCGACGCGATTCGTGCGACCAGCCCGTCGAGCACGAGATCCAGATAGCCGATCAGGACGTCGGTGGGTACGTCGTCACGTAGACGTCCGGCCGACTTCTGCCGGGCGAGACGCGCAATGGTGGCCTCGGTCAGTTCGGCTGAGCGCTGCGACCAGCTTCGGCGGAAGTCTGCGTCGTTTCGCAGGCGGCGGGCGATCTCGAGCCGGGTACCGAGCCAATCGAACTGGTCGGGTCGAGCCAGCATGTCGCGCATGACCTGGACGAGGCCTTCCTGCGCGACGACGTCGGCCATCCTCGTCGCGTCCTCGTGGGCGAGCGCGAGGAACAACCCGTCCTTGTCCTTGAAGTGGTGGAAGATCGCTCCGCGTGAGAGGCCGGTCACTTCTTCGAGCCGGCGGACAGTGGCGCCGTCGTAGCCGTATTCTGCAAAGCATCGGCGGGCGCCGTCCAGAATCTGACTGCGTCGTGCCGCGAGATGGTCTTCACTGACCTTGGGCACAGGCACCCTCCTTCGTTTGGGTGCCTGTGAGCACTTTGGGCCTTGGACGAGGTAACTCGCGTCGTGCACAACGCGCTCACGACCACCAATGATCGACCGTCTTGTCGGCGGAGTGGTCGTGAGCGCGCGTGCCTGTCAGGGGCCGAAAGTGCTCACAGGCGCGGAGCGCCTCGTGCGCCTCAGCTCTTGATCATGTTGCGGAGCACGTACTGCAGGATGCCACCGTTGCGGTAGTAATCGGCCTCACCGGGGGTGTCGATTCGGACGACGGCGTCGAAGACGACCTTCTCGCCGTTCTCGCGGGTTGCCGTGACCTTGACGGTCTTCGGCGTGACACCCTCGTTGAGCTTCTCGACGCCTTCGATGTCGAAGACCTCGGTACCGTTCAGTTTCAGCGACGCGGCGGACTCGCCGGCCGGGAACTGCAGCGGAACGACGCCCATGCCGATGAGGTTGGAGCGGTGGATGCGCTCGAACGACTCGGTGATCACGGCCTTGACGCCGAGGAGGCTGGTGCCCTTGGCCGCCCAGTCACGCGACGATCCGGAACCGTACTCCTTGCCGCCCAGGACGACGAGCGGGATTCCCGCGGCCTGGTAGTTCTGCGACGCGTCGTAGATGAACGCCTGCGGTCCACCGTCCTGCGTGAAGTCGCGGGTGTAGCCACCGGAGACGTCATCGAGGAGCTGGTTGCGCAGACGAATGTTCGCGAACGTTCCGCGGATCATGACCTCGTGGTTGCCGCGACGTGAGCCGTAGGAGTTGTAGTCCTTACGGTCGATGCCGTTGGCGTCGAGGTACTGCGACGCGGGCGTTCCCGCCTTGATGTTGCCGGCGGGGGAGATGTGGTCCGTGGTGACCGAGTCGCCGAGCAGCGCGAGGACGCGGGCGCCCTTGATGTCGCTGACCGGGGTCGGCTCCTTCGGCATCCCCTCGAAGTACGGTGGCTTCCGCACGTAGGTGGAGTCCTCGGCCCACTCGAAGGTCTTGCCCTCGGGGGTGGGCAGGCCGCGCCAGCGCTCGTCGCCCTTGAAGACGTCGGCGTAACCCTTGACGTACATTTCCTGGCTGATCGAGGAGTTGATGGTCTCCTGGATCTCCTGCGGGGAGGGCCAGATGTCCTTCAGGAACACGTCGTTGCCGTCGGTGTCCTGGCCGAGGGCGTCGTGCTCGAAGTCGAAGTCCATCGTGCCTGCCAACGCGTATGCGATGACAAGCGGGGGAGACGCAAGGTAGTTCATCTTCACGTCGGGGGAGATGCGTCCCTCGAAGTTGCGGTTACCGGACAGCACTGCGGTCGCCGTCAGGTCGTTGTCCTGGATGGCCTGCGAGATCTGCTCGTCGAGCGGGCCGGAGTTGCCGATGCAGGTGGCGCAGCCGTAGCCGACGAGGAAGAAGCCGAGCTTCTCGAGGTACGGCCACAGGCCCGACTTGTTGTAGTAGTCGGTGACGACCTGCGAACCGGGGGCCATGGACGTCTTGACCCAGGGCTTGGCGGACAGCCCCTTCTCGACGGCGTTACGGGCGAGCAGTGCCGCACCGAGCATGACCGAAGGGTTGGAGGTGTTGGTGCACGAGGTGATCGAGGCGATCACGACGGCACCGTGGTCGAGGACGAACTCGCCCTTCTCCTCGGAGACGACATTGACCGGCTTGCTCGGGCGTCCCTCGGCCCCGTTGGCTGCGGACTGCACGTCGACGGCACCGTCGTCGGCAAACGAGAGAGCGGCGGGATCGCTCGCGGGGAACGACTCCTCGACGGCCTCGTCGAGCTGCGAGTGACCCGTCGGGTAGTTCTCCTCCACGTAGTTGTGGATGTCCTTGCGGAACGCGGTCTTCGACTCCGAGAGCAGGATCCGGTCCTGCGGGCGCTTCGGGCCGGCGATGGATGGAACCACGTCACCGAGGTCGAGTTCGAGGTACTCGGAGTACTCGGGCTCGCGGTCGGCGTCGTGCCACAGCCCCTGTTCCTTGGCGTAGGCCTCGACGAGCGCGAGCTGCTCGTCGGTGCGGCCGGTGAGCCGGAGGTAGCTGACGGTCTCGGCGTCGATCGGGAAGATCGCAGCGGTCGAACCGAACTCGGGGCTCATGTTGCCCAGAGTTGCGCGGTTGGCGAGGGGAACCTCGGCCACACCCTTGCCGTAGAACTCGACGAACTTGCCGACGACGCCGTGCTTGCGCAGCATGTCGGTGACAGTGAGGACCACGTCGGTGGCGGTGACGCCCGGCTTGATCTCGCCGGTCAGCTTGAAGCCGACGACGCGCGGGATCAGCATGGACACGGGCTGACCCAGCATGGCCGCCTCGGCCTCGATGCCTCCGACGCCCCAGCCCAGCACGCCCAAGCCGTTGACCATGGTGGTGTGCGAGTCGGTACCGACACAGGTGTCGGGGTACGCCTGGCCGTTTCGGACCATGATGGTGCGTGCCAGGTGCTCGATGTTGACCTGGTGGACGATGCCGGTTCCCGGGGGGACGACCTTGAAGTCGTCGAATGCTCCCTGGCCCCAACGCAGGAACTGGTAACGCTCACCATTGCGCTGGTATTCGATGTCGACGTTGCGCTCGAACGCGTCGGCGCGGCCGGCGACATCGATGATGACCGAGTGGTCGATGACCATCTCGGCGGGGGCGAGGGGGTTCACCTTGTCGGGGTCGCCACCGAGGGCGGTGACTGCTTCTCGCATGGTGGCGAGGTCGACGATGCAGGGCACGCCGGTGAAGTCCTGCATGATCACGCGGGCAGGCGTGAACTGGATTTCGACGTTCGGCTCAGCCGACGGATCCCAGCTCGCGATCGCGCGAATGTGGTCGGCGGTGATGTTCGCGCCGTCCTCGGTGCGAAGCAGGTTCTCGGCGAGAACCTTCAGTGCATAGGGAAGTTTTTCGGTACCGGGCACGGCCGAGAGGCGGAAGATCTCGTAGGAGTTCTCACCGACCTCGAGGGTGCCTTTGGCGCCGAACGAATCAATACTCGTGCTCACGTCAGCTCCACTCGTCTATGAGGGTCGCCGCCGACGGGGCTGTGTCGACGGCTGGAGGCACTGCGGGCAGGCTGATCCGGGCGCGCTGTGGTGCTAGCGATGAACGGACTCGGCTGATACCGCGGTACCTCCGATAGTCTAACAGTACGCTTGTCCTGTGAGAATTCGGGGCGGGATCTCCTCCCGTCACCTCCCCGATCTCAGCAGAGACCGCCGGGCCGTGCAGCCGGATGGAACGAAACATCCGCCACTCCTCACGTAGTGTTCACGCGAGGCTCAACGTTCCTACAGCAAACCCGGATGAGAGATGTCTGCCCCAGTCGCCACCGTGCTTCCCTTCAACGCCACACTTCCCGCCCCGACGGCACTGCCGTTGTCGGCGGATCTCCCGGAAGGTCTCGATGTGGCGGACGTGGTCACCGATGTATCCGACGACGGTGTCTCGGCGCCGGCCGACGAGGTGAGCGATCTGGTCGCCGTGGTCGATCGTGCTGCCGAGCACGGCATCGAGTTGAGCATCGTGGTTCTGGACGAGGATCCGGGGCGCGTCTCGCAGCTACGTGACCTTGCCACCGAGGTCGGTCAGGAAGAAGGCGGCACCGTTCTGGTCCTGAGTCCCAGTTGGGTCGGGACCTACAGCGATTCGATCAGTCGGGTACTGCTCGAATCGGGCCAGGACCGCACCTATACCGCCGACCCAGTCGTGGCGGCCGACCACTTCGTGGACGAGATCGTGGCGTCCGGACCGCCGTGGGCGTTGATGACCGCCCTGATCGTGGCCGTGGTCGCCATCGCCGCGGCAGCGACTTTCTACGCGAGGTCGCGCCGGCGCGCCTCCCCGGACGCCCCGACCCCGGGGGAGGGCAGTGGCGCAGCGTCGGCGTCCGCACCTCTCGAACGCCCGGAACCGTGACGGGCGCATAAGCAAACTCCACTCTTTCACCGCGGCGAATTGATCGGGTTCGCCTTCGGTCGCCTCTGCCTGCGCCGATGCCCGACAGAGCGGCCGCTGACCGCGAGTGCTCGACATTTCCGCTGGTCAAATTACCCATGTGTTATTTGTGACTAAAGTTTCCATAGAGTCCGCAAGTGTCGTACGGTGCATTTGGCGCTCTTGGGGAAGAAGTGTCGCAGGCGGTCCATTGACGTCATCGGTGACGGCGATTCTCGTGCCGATCGGTGTCGTACGCGCACGGAACGATGTGGCTTGCCGGATTTCTCTCCCCGAAAACGAGCACGGTGCAGTGCGCCACATCGCGTGGAGCGCGATTGGTCGGTGCAGAACCGAGGGAGAGAGTTGTGAAGCGACTAGCACGAGGTGGACTGGGACACCGTGGCTTCTCCCGCAGGCGCCATCGAGCGGTACGCCTCCTCATCGGGCTGGGCATCGTCGGTGCGTTGGTGGGGAGCACTCCGGGATTGGCAGCCGCGGTGCCTCCTCCGCCGCCCAATCCGTCCGATTCCGACCTCGCCCAAGCGGGCGCGCAAGTGGCAGCAGGCGTCGGGCAGGTGAGCGACCTGATCAATCGGGTCGCATCCGCCGACCAGCAACTCGCCCAGCTCGACAACGAGGTCGCCATCAAACGGGAGGGCGTCAACCGCGCTCTGGTGGACTTGCAGAATGCGCGCGGGGCTGCCGACCTGGCGGCGAGGGTCGTCGGGGCTTCACAGCAGGCGTTGCGCGACGCGGGTGCGCAGATCGAGCTCGCCCAGAAGGACTTCGACAAATACGCTCGGTCGAGCTACACCCAGGGCACCAACGTCTCGTCGATCTCGACCTATCTCGGGGCGAAGGGTCCCGGTGACGTCCTGGACCGCGCACAGGTGTTGAAGCTTCTGGCCGCGAGCCAGAACGCCGTGCTCGAGGGATTGCAGCGGGCGCGGACGGAGCAGGCCAACAAGGACTCCTCGGCACGCGAAGCGAAGCAGCAGGCGGATGTCGCTGCCGAGCAGGCCGAGACGAAGAAAGCGCTCGCCGAGCAGGCCATCGCCATCGCCCGGGCGGCGCTGCAGGACCAGGCAGCCAAGAAGGCGCAGATCGAGAGCGAACGCGCATCCGCACAAGCCCAACTGGAGTCGGCGCGCGGAAACGTTGCAGGACTGCAAGGGCAGCGTGAGGCCTACGCGGCGTGGGACGAGCAGCGGCGTGCCGAGGAAGCGCAGAAGGCGGCCGTCGCCGCGGCGGCCCGTGAGGCGGCCGCGCAGGCCGCCGCTCGGGTGGCAGCCAACGAGGCGGCGCGCGAACGCGCTGCCGCTCTTGCCGCGGGCCAACGCGCGCACACAGCCATCGAAGAGGACGCGACCGAGGATGACGAGGACTACTCCACCGACGAGGACACGTCGGCCGGTGAATCCGAGGACGGGACCTCGACGCACGAGTCCGACAGCGAGTCGTCGAACAGTGGCTCCGGGCTCACCGGCAGCGCCGCAATCGAAACGGTGATCGACCGCGGACTCTCCCAGATCGGTGTCGAGTACGCGTGGGGCGGCGGCGACGAGAACGGGCCCACCAAGGGCATCCGCGACGGCGGAGTCGCCGACAGTTACGGCGACTTCAACAAGGTCGGTTTCGATTGCTCGGGTCTGATGATCTACGCCTTCGCCGGCATCGGGATCTCACTGCCGCACTACACCGGGTACCAATACACGGCCGGTGAACAGGTGCCCTCCGAGGAGATGCAGCGCGGCGACATGATCTTCTACGGACCCAACGCCAGTCAGCACGTCGCCCTGTACCTCGGGGACAACGAAATGCTCGAAGCTCCGCAGTCCGGATCCACCGTCCGTATCTCGCCCGTGCGGTGGGATGGCATGACCCCCTACGCTGTGCGTATGGTCTCGTAGGCCACGATGTCGATGAAGTAGTTCGCAGTGCGGATCGTGCTTGGTTGCGGCGGGGGTTGCTTGCACCTGGAATAGTTGAGCAAGTACGTGAACGGGCGGAACGATCTAGGTGAAAGCGGTGGATTCTTGGTGACCTCACGTGATGATGCGGTATCGGAGGGCGCGGCCCGGAAGGAGACGCCCGTCAAGGCGTCACCGGACGGTGTGAAGAACGGTGGTGCGGCCAACGGATCGGGCCCCCAGACCGCTTCCAGCGCGGCGGGTGCACCCTCGCAGAAAGCCGCCCCGAAGACTGCGGCGAATGCCGTCGCGCCCAGCCTCGCCGCGGACGTTCAAACGTTGGAACGCGCGATCTACGAGGTCAAGCGGGTAATCGTGGGTCAGGACCGGTTGGTGGAACGGATCCTGGTCGGCCTGCTCGCCAAGGGGCATGTGCTCCTCGAAGGTGTGCCGGGGGTCGCGAAGACCCTCGCCGTCGAGACCTTCGCGAAGGTGGTCGGCGGCTCCTTCTCGCGCGTCCAGTTCACGCCCGACCTCGTGCCCACCGACCTCATCGGTACACGTATCTACCGGCAGGGCCGGGAGGAATTCGACACCGAGCTCGGTCCGGTCGTCGCCAACTTCGTGCTCGCCGACGAGATCAACCGGGCGCCCGCGAAGGTGCAGTCGGCCCTCCTCGAGGTCATGGCGGAGCGGCATGTCTCGATCGGTGGCAAGCGGTACCACATGCCGGACCCGTTCCTGGTGATGGCGACGCAGAACCCGATCGAGAACGAGGGTGTCTATCCGCTGCCGGAAGCGCAGCGCGACCGGTTCCTGTTCAAGATTCTCGTCGACTACCCCTCGGTGGAGGAAGAGCGCGAGATCGTCTACCGCATGGGTGTCGCGGCGCCGGAGCCGCAGCAGGTCCTCGACCCTGAGGAACTCGTCCGTCTACAGAAGGTGGCCAGTGGTGTCTTCGTGCATCACGCACTCGTCGACTACGTCGTCCGGGTGATCGCGGCAACCCGCACTCCGGCGCAGTTCGGCCTCGCCGATGTGGAGGGGTGGGTCGCGTACGGAGCGTCGCCGCGTGCCACTCTCGGCATCATCGCGTCGGCACGCGCACTGGCGCTTCTACGCGGGCGTGACTATGTCGTGCCGCAGGACGTCCTCGAGGTCATTCCGGACGTGCTCCGTCACCGCCTCGTACTGTCCTACGACGCGCTGGCGGACGAGGTGTCTCCGGACGACGTCATCTCGCGGGTCCTGCACACGGTGGGCCTCCCGCAGATCGCCGCTCAGCCCACACCGCAGGTCGCTCCCGCCGGGCACCCCGGACCCGTCCCGGCAGCGTCGGTGCCCGGACCGACGGCGATGAGCCAGCCACGGTGAGTGCGCGTACCGCCAGCGCACAGAGCTCCGGCCCACCGCCGTCCTTTCGTTCCGGCGAGTTGCGCGACCCGAAGCTGTCCGCCGCGTTGCGAACACTGGAGCTGACCGTTCGTCGTCGCCTCGACGGGGTCCTGCACGGGGATCATCTCGGTCTGATCCCCGGGCCGGGCTCCGAACCGGGTGACGCACGCGAATATCAGCCCGGTGACGATGTCCGTCAGATGGACTGGTCGGTGACCGCGCGGACCACACATCCGCATGTTCGCCAGTCGGTGGCCGACCGCGAACTCGAGACGTGGATGGTGATCGATCTGTCCTCGAGCCTCGACTTCGGCACGGCCGGTTGCGAGAAACGAGACCTCGTCGTGGCGGCTGCAGCGGCTGTCACCCACTTGACCAGCGGTGGCGGTAATCGGATCGGTGCCATCGTGGCCACCGGCGCGCAAACCACCCGCATCCCCGCCCGCGGTGGCCGCATCCACGCGCAGGCCATGCTGCGCCAGATCGCGACCACCCCGCACGCCCCGGACGGTGTCCGCGGTGACTTGCAGAGCGCGGTGGAGTCGCTGCGCCGGCCCCAGCGGCGCCGCGGTCTTGCGGTTGTCATCAGCGACTTCCTGGGCCCCATCGACTGGGAACGGTCGCTGCGGGCAATTTCGGGTCGCCACGACGTCCTCGGCGTGGAGGTGCTCGATCCGCGAGATTTGGAACTACCCGACATAGGGGATGTAGTGCTGCACGATCCGGAGTCCGGACGGACCCGAGAATTCTCGATCACACCGCAGCTTCGCGCCGATTTCGCGTGGGCCGCGGAAGAGCATCGCCTGCAGGTGGAGCAGTCGTTGCGGCGTTGTGGCGCACCGTTGCTCAGTCTGCGGACGGATCGGGACTGGATTGCGGACGTCGTCCGGTTCGTCTCGGCTCGTAAGCACAGTTACGGAACCGCGGCGACGCAGAGGGTGCGCCGGTGAGCCTTTCTCAGTTCAACTCGCCCTGGTGGTTGCTCTTTCTCCTCGTCGTGGCTGGTTTGGTGGCCGGGTACGTGTGGGTGCAGCGCCAACGGCAGAAGCACACCCTGCGGTTCACCAACTTCGCCCTGCTCGAGAAGGTGGCGCCGTCCAGACCCGGTCGCGCGCGCCACATCCCGGCCTTGCTGATGGTGCTGGCGCTGGTGTTCTTCAGCGTCGCGCTCGCAGGACCCACCGAGGACAAGCGGGTTCCGCGTAACCGGGCCACCGTCATCCTCGTCATCGACGTCTCGCTCTCGATGAAGGCGACCGATGTGGAGCCGACCCGGTTGGCCGCCGCCCAGGATGCGGCGAAGTCGTTCGCCGACGGCCTGACACCGGGTATCAACCTGGGTCTCGTCGCCTTCGCGGGTACGGCGTCGGTACTCGTCTCGCCGACGACCAATCGGGAAGCGAGCAAGGTCGCTATCGACAATCTTCAGTTGAGTGAGCGCACGGCCACAGGCGAGGCGATTTTCACGTCGTTGCAGTCGATCGACACGCTGGCGGCGGTGCTGGGCGGCAGCGATCAGGCCCCGCCTGCGCGGATCGTACTGCTCTCGGACGGTAAGCAGACGGTGCCCGAGAATCCGGACGACCCTCGCGGCGGTTTCACCGCGGCACGTCAGGCCAAGGAGAAGGATGTGCCGATCTCGACCATTTCCTTCGGCACGAGCTACGGCAAGGTCGAGATCGAGGACGAACGGATCCCGGTGCCGGTCGACGATCCGTCCCTGCGGGAGATCGCTTCCCTGTCGGGGGGGAGTTTCTTTACCGCGTCCAGTCTCGAGGAGCTGCGTGACGTCTACGACACGCTCGAGGAGCAGATCGGATTCGAGACCACCCGTGGCGATGCCAGTCGTCCGTGGTTGGTGCTCGGGGTCCTCTCGGCGACCGCCGGGCTGATCCTCGCACTTGTTCTGCGTCAACGGCTGCCCTGACGCCCGGTCCGCAGGACACCGGCGTTTTCTTCCACTGATTTCGAACAGATAGGTTGTTCCCCATGTCTAACCCAGAATCTACTGACTCGTCGGTAAGGACGGTGTCCACTCCTCGCTCGGTGCTCGTCACCGGCGGTAACCGCGGAATCGGGCTCGCCGTTGCGCAACGACTCGCGGCGGACGGCCACAAGGTCGCCGTGACCCACCGTGGTTCGGGTGCGCCCGACGGGCTTTTCGCCGTCCAGTGCGACGTCACCGACTCGGAGTCGATCGACCGCGCCTTCAAGGAAGTGGAACAGCACCAGGGTCCGGTCGAGGTACTGGTCGCGAACGCGGGTATTACCGACGACACCCTGATCATGCGCATGTCGGAAGAGCAGTTCACGAGCGTCGTGGACGCCAACCTCACCGGTGCCTTCCGGGTCGCGAAGCGCGCTACCCGGTCGATGCTGCGGGCGCGTTTCGGCCGTTTCGTGTTCCTGGGTTCTGTCGTCGGGCTCGCGGGCGGCCCCGGCCAGGTGAACTATGCGGCGTCCAAGGCCGGTGTGGTCGGCATCGCGCGCTCGCTCACCCGCGAGCTGGGTTCCCGATCGATTACTGCGAACGTGGTCGCCCCGGGATTTATCGACACCGACATGACGGCGGCGATGGAGGACAAGTACCGGGACATGGCCGTGCAGGCCATCCCGCTGCAGCGCGTCGGCCAGCCGGAGGACGTGGCCGCGGTGGTCAGCTTCCTGGCGTCCGACGATTCCGCCTACGTCTCGGGCGCGGTCATCCCGGTCGACGGCGGCCTCGGCATGGGTCACTGACCCACCTCACTTCAGTTCCCGGACTATTCCTACAGGAGGACACCTCATGGGCGGATTGCTCGAAGGTAAGACCATTCTCGTCACCGGCATCATCACGGATGCGTCCATTGCCTTTCACGTCGCCAAGGTGGCGCAGGAGCAGGGCGCGAAGGTGATCATCACCGGGTTTGACCGTCTCCGGTTGATCGACCGAATCGCACAGCGGCTGCCGCAGCCGGTGCCGCCGGCAGTCGAGCTGAACGTGCAGGACCCCGCGCACCTCGAGTCGCTCGCCGACCGGGTTCGCGAGCTCGCCCCGGAGGGCATCGACGGCGTGGTGCACTCCATCGCCTTCGCGCCGCGGTCTTGCCTGGGCAGCCCGTTCTTCGACGCGCCGTGGTCGGACGTCGGGGTGGCCTTCGAGGTATCCGCCTACTCGTATGCGTCCGTGGCCAAGGCGCTGCTTCCGGTGTTGAACGACGGCGCGTCGATCGTCGGCATGGACTTCGACCCGGCGCGCGCCGTGCCGTTCTACAACTGGATGGGTGTGGCGAAGGCGACGCTCGAGTCGGTCAACCGCTACGTGGCCAAGGAAGTGGGCGAGCGCGGAATTCGCTCCAACCTGGTCGCGGCAGGCCCCATCAAGACGCTCGCCGCCAAGGCGATCGCCGGCACCGCCACAGGCCCGGCCGAAGAGATGAACAAGCTCAACACCGCGTGGTCCGAGCGGGCGCCGATCGGCTGGAACGTCGACGATCCGGAGCCGGTCGCGAAGACCGTGTGCACCGTTCTGTCCGACTGGCTGCCCGGCACCACCGCGTCGATCATCTACGTCGACGGCGGCGCCCACGCGATGGCCGGATAGCAGCACCCGCAGTAGCGGATACCGTCGGCAGCGAACAGGATGGGCGCAATGGGACAGAAGTGGGAAGCAGAGTTCGATGCCCTTCTCGTACTGTCGTTCGGCGGTCCCGAAAAGCCTGACGACGTACGCCCCTTCCTCGAGAACGTGACCCGGGGAAGGGGAGTGCCGCCCGAGCGGCTCGACGCCGTGGCCGAGCATTACCTGCACTTCGGGGGTGTGTCGCCGATCAACGCTCTCAATCGCGACATCATCGCCCGGGTCGAAGCCGGGCTGTCCGAGGCCGGGATCGATCTCCCCGTGTATTTCGGGAACCGCAACTGGCATCCGATGGTCGAGGACGCCGTGGCGCGAATGGGCGCCGACGGCGTCCGGTCGGCATTGGTATTTCCCACGTCGGCCTGGGGTGGGTATTCGGGGTGCCGCCAGTATCAGGAGGACATCGCGCGGGCGCGCGCCACGGTGGGGGATGCGGCGCCTCATTTGCTGAAGCTGCGCCAGTACTACGACCACCCTCTGCTGATCGACGCGTTCGCCGACGCGGTGCGCGAGTCGGCCACGCAGCTGCCGGCCGCGACCCGCGACTCCGCCCGCCTCGTGTTCACGGCGCATTCGGTGCCGGTCGCGGCCGATGTCAACGCCGGCCCTCCCGGCGAGGGCGGAAACCTGTACAGCAGACAGGTGGCCGAGGCGGCGCGGCTGACCGCGCACGCCGCCGGATTCGGCGACTTCGACGTGGTGTGGCAGTCCCGTTCGGGGCCACCTCAGGTGCCGTGGCTAGAGCCGGATATCTGTGATCACCTCGAGGTATTGGCCGCCCAGGGAGTGCGTTCCGTCGTCAACTGTCCTGTGGGATTCGTGTCGGACCATCTCGAGGTCGTGTGGGACCTCGACACCGAGGCCCGCGAGAAGGCGTCCGAACTGGGTATCGACTTCGTGCGCGCCGCCACTCCGGGTACGGATCGGCGTTTCGCGGAACTCGTGCTGGAGCTGGTGGGCGAGCACCTCGAAGCGCGACCTGCCCGGCGTCTGGGTACCGAACCGCTCCTCGGTTCTACCTTCGACGGCAAGTCCTGTGCGGTGGACTGCTGCAAGGCCGTGATCAGGCCGGCCGGGCGTCCCGCGCACACGCATTGATTGCGGCGGTACGGGCCGAACGCACCGCGGAACGCAGCGGGCGGAGAAGATCCTCGAGGGAGGCTGCCGCCGACGCGGTGACCGTCCGGGCCGGCGCCATCTGCTCGGCGACGGTGAGGATGGCGGCCACCTGATCCGCGGAGTCGAGGATCCGCAGGGCCCGCGCCGGGATCGTTCCCGGATACCGGTGCAGCGCCGACTGGGCCAACGCATCCGCGATGAGGGCACGCGGGTCGGCGCCGAAGCCCGAATCGAGCATGTGCAGGGTTTCGAGCGCTGCCGCGGCGTCACGCACGGCTTCTCGCATCGTGAACTCGGCCTCACCGAGACCGGCGTGGTGGGAGTCGGCGGGCAGCTGTTCGAGCGACGAGACGGTCCAGCGAAGCACGTCCGGACCTTCCACGTGGGGTACCAGACCTGTTCCGGGACGGCCCTGGGGACCGATGAGGATGCCTTCGCCGGCGCCGATCGCCGCGGCCGCGAAGTGAGTTCCTGCAGGAAGACCACGTACGTCGCCTGGGCCGGGGAGAACGAGCCGGATCTCGGTGTCCGGCTCCGAGACGGCGCGGCGGATCGTCTGCAACAACGCCGTGGCACCCACATCCTGCGGCTCGGGCCAGGGCAGTCCGGTGCGCCCGGCCGTCACCGGATCCTCCGCGCACGCGAGATGCATCGGCGCCCACGCATGGAGGGCGTCGATGACGTCGTCGGGTGCACTGTTCCCGGCGAGCCAGGAACTGGCCCACACGGTGAGAGTGGCGCTGGGTGAAGTCACGATAAACGAGCATATGTCGGCGTGGCGGACTGTGCGTAACGGCGCCGCTGGCATAGCGTCAGCGCCCGTGAGCGGAGGCGACAGATACGGCGACATCTTTTCCGGGCACCCGCGGACCAGGAAGACCGTGACTCCCACGGTGGCCGCGGAGCGCGATCTCGTGGTCGAGGACGCGGGTACCGGTTTCTGCGGGGCGGTGGTGGGGTTCGAACGAACCTATGACGGTGACTTCGTCCGGCTCGAGGACGGGGGGCGGCGCACACGCTTGTTCGCGATGCGGGAGGCCGCCTTCCTGATCGATGGAAAACCGGTCACACTGGTGCGTCCAGTGGCGAAGTCGGCAGGGCCCGTCCGCACGAGGTCGGCGTCGGGATCGACCAAGGTCGAAGGGCTGCGCGCCCGGACTGCGCTGGCCAGCCGGATCTGGGTGGAGGGTGTTCACGACGCGGCACTCGTCGAACGGGTGTGGGGTCACGACCTTCGCGTCGAGGGTGTCGTCGTCGAGCATCTGGAGGGTCTCGACAATCTCGCGGAACGGCTGGGGGAGTTCCGGCCCGGACCCGGCCGGCGTGTCGGTGTTCTGGTCGACCACCTGGTGACGGGGTCGAAGGAAACGCAGCTGACGAAGGGACTCGGCCCGAATGTTCTGGTGACGGGGCATCCCTTCATCGACGTGTGGGAGGCCGTGCGTCCCGCTGCGGTCGGCATCGACGCGTGGCCGACGATCCCGCGCGGCGAGGACTGGAAGACCGGTGTGTGCCGCGAGCTGGGCTGGGGCACACCGCGCGACGGCTGGCCCCGCGTCTATTCGGCGGTCAACAGTTTCCGCGACCTGGAAGCCCCGCTGATCGGGGCGGTCGAACAGCTGGTCGACTTCGTCACCGTCCCGCAGCCGGATTCTGGTTAGATGGTGTTGTGGCTGCATTGATTTGGCTGGTAGCGGGTGTCCTGCTCGCCGCAGCGGAAGCATTGACGGGGGACTTCTTCCTCCTCATGCTGGCCGGCGGCGCCCTCGCCACGGCCGGTGTCACCGCAGTCACCGACTTCCCCGTGTGGATCGATGCGGTCCTGTTCGGTGTTCTGTCCCTCGTTCTGATCCTCGGCGTCCGGCCGGTCCTGTTGCGTAAGTTCGCGACGCCGCCTTCGACGCCGATGGGGATCGAGGCGCTCACCGGGAAACAGGCGCTCGTTCTCGAGGAGGTCGCCGAACACGCGGGACAGATCAAGCTCGGCGGTGACGTGTGGACTGCGCGGCCGCTCGACAGCACCGAGGTGTACCCACCGGGAACGACCGTGACGGTGATGCAAATAGACGGCGCAACAGCCGTCGTGTGGAGGGGACCGTAAATGGCAGCACTCATCGTGTTGATCGTGCTCGTGTTGTTCGTCGCCCTGGTGGTGGCCAAATCGGTGGCGCTGGTGCCGCAGGCAGAGGCCGCCGTGATCGAGCGGCTCGGACGGTACTCGAGGACGGTGTCCGGACAGCTGACGTTCCTCATCCCGTTCGCCGACCGCATCCGGGCCAAGGTGGATCTGCGCGAGCGGGTGGTGTCGTTCCCGCCGCAGCCGGTGATCACCCAGGACAACCTGACTCTGTCCATCGACACGGTGGTGTACTTCCAGGTCACCAACCCACAGGCCGCGGTGTACGAGATCAGCAACTACATCATCGGTGTCGAGCAGTTGACCACCACCACACTTCGCAACGTCGTCGGCGGAATGACCTTGGAAGAGACGCTGACGTCGCGGGACTCGATCAACGGGCAGCTTCGGGGTGTGCTCGACGAGGCCACCGGCCGGTGGGGACTTCGGGTCGCGCGAGTCGAGCTCAAGAGCATCGATCCGCCACCGTCCATTCAGGAGTCGATGGAAAAGCAGATGAAGGCGGACCGCGAGAAGCGGGCCACCATTCTCACCGCCGAGGGACACCGGGAATCGGCGATCAAGACCGCCGAGGGCGACAAGCAGTCCCGGATCCTCGCAGCGGAGGGCGCCAAGCAGGCGTCGATCCTCACCGCCGAGGGTGAGCGGCAGTCCCGGATCTTGCGCGCACAGGGTGAGCGGGCAGCCAAATACCTGCAGGCGCAGGGTCAGGCGAAGGCCATCGAGAAGGTGTTCGCCGCGATCAAGGCCGGGAAACCGACCCCCGAGCTGCTCGCGTACCAGTATCTGCAGACGTTGCCGCAGATGGCGCAGGGCGACGCGAACAAGGTGTGGTTGGTGCCCAGCGATTTCGGCGATGCCCTCAAGGGATTCGCGAAGACCCTCGGAGCTCAGGGCCAGGACGGTGTGTTCCGGTACGAACCGTCCACAGCGGACGAAGATCTACCGAAGCCGGAGGACGACTCCGACGAGGTCGCCGAGTGGTTCGAAACCAAGTCCGACCCGGCCATTGCGCAGGCGGTGCGCGCAGCCGAGGTGGAGGCACGTCAGCCCGTCGACGGTCCGCTCACGAAGATTGGTGGGGCCGAGGAACATTCGCTGGGGTCGAGCCCGGTGCCGGGGCAGCTTCCGCCTCCGGTGCCGCCGCAGGATCGGTGACTTCGGGCGAGCCGTACTTCTGGGTTTCGCTCAATCCGATCCGGGCATGGAGCAACCGCAGCGGTCGCGGCGCCCACCAGTTCAGGTCGCCCGCGACCTGCATGAACGCGGGAACGAGAACCCCGCGGATCAGGGTGGCGTCGATGATGATGGCGAGTGCGGTGCCGATCCCGAACATCTGCATGAACGACAGGCCGGTGGAGAACGACAACAGTGTCACGGTGAGCAGTGCCGCGGCGCTGCTGACGATGCGACCGACGCGGCCGAGTCCCTCGATGGTTGCCTCGGTCGTACTTGCGCCTGCGTCGTGGGCTTCCTTGATGCGGCTGAGTAGGAAGATCTCATAGTCGACGGACAGGGCGAAGGCGATGCAGCACAACAGTACGACCATGCCGATGTTCAACGGGGCGGGCGTCGCGCCGGTGATCCAGGCCAAATGACCGTCCTGGAAGACCCACACCATCGCACCGACCACGGCCGACAGCGTAAGTACGTTGAGCACCAACGCCTTCAGCGGCAGGATGACGCTTCCGGTGAACAAGAACAGCAGGATGAAGGTCGCGACCGCCATCAGACCGATGGCCAGGGCCAGCCGGTCCATGATGGCGGTGCGACTGTCGATCAGCGTGGCGGTGGGTCCGCCGACCGCAATGTTGTGCGAAGTCACCGCGGGCAGCTCTCTGATCGTGTGAACCAGGTCCTGCGCGGCGGCCGACTGTACACGGACCGAGGGCTGCACGAGTATGAAGCCTGCCTCTCCTGCCGCGAAGCGAGCGCCCTGAGGTCCCGGGCCGGTGACCAGGGTTCCCTGCTCGTACCGGCCGAAGGAGCCGTCGACCCGGGCGACGTCGGCCATGGCGGAGATCTCGCGGGCGAGCGGCTCGAGCGACCCTCGGTCCTGCGGGGTTGCCACCGTCATGGCGTCGGCACCACCGGCGGAATAGTTCTCCCGGATCTCGGTGGTGACCTGGCGGGCCGCCGACCCGCTGGGCAGCGCACGCTCGTCCGGCGTCGCAAACTGGGCATGCAGGAACGGGATCCCCAGCACCAGCAGTACGGCCACGACCGGAAGCGCCGTTCGCACCGGCCTACGAGTGACCGACGCCGCGGTTCGCCGCCAGAACGGCGAGTCGGATGCCGGCGTGTTCTTTCGCCGGAGCACCGTCAATCGGTCTACGCGGGTTCCGAGCACAGCAAGCAGCGCGGGCAACACTACAACGGCGCCCAGCGCGGCTATCGCGACCACCGCCATTGCGGCGAGGCCGACGGACCGGAGAAAGTAGGTGGGAAACACCAGCATTCCGGTCATCGCGACGATGACCGTCGCGGCGCTGAACACGATGGTGCGCCCGGCAGTGGCCACCGTTTCGACGACTGCCTCCTGCGGATCGCGTCCTGCAGCTCGTTCTTCACGGAACCGGGAGACCAGAAGCAACCCGAAGTCGATCGCCAGTCCGAGCCCGAATGCTGTGGCCACGGTGAGCGCGTACACCGAGACATCGGTGATCTGGGCGAGCCCCGACAACACCACCATCGTCGCGAGGATCGAGATGACGCCCAGACTGAGCGGCAGGAGTGCGGCCACCACACTGCCGAAGGCCACGACGAGGAGGACGAGGGTCGCCGGGAGAGCGATCGATTCGGCCAGTATCAGGTCTTCTGCAACGTGCTTCTCGATGGCATCGGTCAGTCCCAGCTTGCCGCCGGCCACCACCTCGATCGTGGGATGGTCGGTGGGCAGCGCCTCGACGAGCGTGTGGGTGTGCCGCGCCGCCTGCTCCGGGGTACCCCCGACGTGCAGCAGGAGCAACGCCGAACGTCCGTCGTTGCTGCGAAGATCCGGCGAATGCGCAACCCAGTAGGAGTCCACTTCGGTGATGTCCGGCTCGGACGAGATCGACTGTCGTACCTGTTGGGCGGCCGCGAACACATCCGGGGTGTCCACGTCGCCGCTGCGCGCCGTCACCTGAAGCACCAGATTCGGGGTCGAGTTGCCGAACTCCGTTTCGAGGAACTGCTCGGCCTGTGACGACTCCGAGCCGGGATCGTCGAAACCACCCACCTTCAGGTGGTCGGACACCCCGGCCCCGAGAACCCCCGCCCCGAGAATTCCGGACAGCACGAGAAGGGTCACCGCGATTGCGAGGACTCGACGCGGGAAGGACACCACGATCGTGGCGAGGCGCCTCAGCATGTCGCTACCGCTCCGTCACGGCCGGTCGCCGTGGCGTAGCGGCGCAGCAACGGCCGCAGCACGCGGAACAGCTGTTCGGGTGCGTGCGTGAGGTAGAAGTGGTCGCCCGGCAGAATGTGCACCCCGCACGGCTGCGTAGTGTGTCGATTCCAGGCGCGCAGGTCGGTTTCGCTGACAAGAGGATCGGCGTCCGCCCCGAAGAGATGCATCGGGCATGCGAGCGGCGGATCATCGGGATCGTCGTAGCTGCAGCAGAGGTGCAGATCGTCCCGCACCAGCGGCAGCCAGTGCCGCATCCACTCGGGCCAGGCCAGGAGCTCGGTCGGTACACCTCCCACATCGCTCAGGAATTGGACCAGTGTCGTGTCCTCCAGGCCGTCGACCGGAGGGAACGGTGCAGGAAGGTGCGGCGCCGAATATCCGGACACCAGCAGAGCGAGGGGCAGAGGACGCTTTTCGGCTCGGCGCCGGCACGCCAGCCTGTAGGCGACGAGCGCGCCCAGGCTGTGTCCGAAGAAGAGATGCGGAACCGTCAAGACGTCCTCGAGTTCGGATTCCATTTCGGTGACGAGTGCCTCGACGTCGACGAATCGGGTCTCCGCGGCGCGGCGTTCCCGGCCGGGCAGCTGCACAGGCCACACCGACACGTAGGGATGCAGGGCACGATGCCAGGGGCGGTACATCGACGACCCTCCACCGGCGTGATGGAAGCAGAACAGGCGCAGTGCCGCGTCGGCCCCCGGTCGGTCGAGATAGGGGCTGAGCATGGCACTAGTCGCCGCCGCGGAGCGCGGCGAGTTCTTCGACCAGGGTCTTCACCGTGTAGCGGATCTGGTCCTCGGAGTGGCACGACGTGACGAAGAATCTCAGCCGCGCCAGATCTTCGGGTACCGCGGGATAGAGGATGGGATTCACGTTGATGCCCCGCTCCAGCAGCCGGTTCGACAACATCAGCGTCTTCAGCGAGTCACCGACGATGCAGGGGATGACGGGCGTGTCGCGCGTATCGCCGGTATCGATGCCGGCTTCGGTGGCCAGCGAGAGGAACAGCTGCGAGTTGTGCCGCAGAATTTGCAGCACCTCGGGTTCGGCGCGCAGTTGGCGAATGGCGGCCAGTGACGCCGCGGCGTTCATGGGTGTCATACCGACGCTGTAGACGAAACCCGGGGTCGTGTACTTGAGGAATTCGATCAGCGCGGAACTCCCGGCCACGTATCCGCCGCAGCCGGCCAGGGCCTTCGACATGGTGCCCGACCACAATTCGACATCAGTGCGGTCGACGTCGAAGTACTCGCCGATACCGCCACCGGTGGCGCCGAGCACCCCGATACTGTGCGCCTCGTCGATCATCATCAAAGCCTGATGCTTCTTCTTCACCGCGATCATGGCGGGCAGGTCGGGGATGTCGCCGTCCTGGCTGTAGACGCCCTCGATGAGGATGAGGACCCGCCGGTACTGCGATCGGATCGTAGTGAGGAGGGCATCGAGCGCGACGTGGTCGTTGTGCGGGAAGGGCCGGCGCGTGGCGCCGGACAGTGTGCAGCCCTGCAGAATGCTGTCGTGTGCCAGGCTGTCGTGAATGACGAGGTCGCCTTCTCCGACGAGATGCCCGATCACGGTCACGTTGGTGGCGTGCCCGCTGACGAGAACGATGGCGTCCTCGGTGCCCAACAGTGCGGAGAGCTCGGTTTCGAGCTCACGGTGAACCGGTTTCTCGCCGGACAGTAGGCGGCTGGCCGAGCACGAGCTGCCGTAGCGGGCGACGGCGTCCTGTACTGCCGCGACGACGACGGGATGGCCGGACATGCCGATGTAGTTGTAACTGGAGAAGTTGAGGACTTCGTCTCCGCCGATGATCGAGGTATCGCGGGTGACCCCGTCGTTGATCAGGAAGTAGGGGTTCGTGACGCCGAGCCCCTCACCCATTTTCAGTCGCTCGGAAAGTGCCTTGACCTCGGGGAAGTCGGCGATGCGGTATTCGGGCCGGACCGTGCGGGAAGCGGCTGTGGGTTCCCCCGATGTAGGCGCGGGTTCGAGGGCTCGCGTGGCGGCCGGCGGCGTTCCGGGTCGCAGTTGGGTGCTCACGTGGTCGATGAGGTCGCCGAGGGTTGTGGACGGCGAGAACCATTCCGAGTCGACGACGAGTTCCGGAAAGGTTCGCTTCAGTCCACCGAAGAGGTCGGCGAGCATGATCGAGTCGAATCCGAGGTCGTCGACGATGGTGTGGGTGGTCCGCAACGATGCGACCGGAAATCCGCTGACCCGCGCTGCCTCGGCGCGGACTCCGGCGGTGATCTCCTCGGCCACGCGTCCGGGAATGCCGGCGTCGGCGGGGCGTGTCGTCGATGCGGGCCCCGAGGTATCGGCGACGGAGGTATCGGCGCCGGTATGGGCGACGGCGGCGAGGACGGCGGCCTGCTCCCGAAACAGTGCAATCAATTGCTCCATGGTGGAGTCCTCGGCTTCCGACGTGTCTATGTGCGGCATGGTGGGTGGCTGAGCGTCGCCCGCCTCGGTGGCTTCGGTCGCCCCGACCGCGGTGGGAACCGACGTCCAGAAGCGGGCAGTGCTCGCGAACGAGTAGCCGGGCAGCCGTCGACGCACACGCGCGCCCGGTTCGTACAGGGCATCCCAGTTCGGGTCGAGACCGTCGCGATACAGGGCTGCGACGGTGGCGTCGAGCTCGTGACCGGTGGCGGCCGGACCTGGACACGGAACGAGGTACCGCGCCGCGAGGTCGGGATGAGCGCGGGTGAGCAGTGGCACCAGGATTCGTGCGGGCCCCACCTCGATGAGATGCGTCGGGTCGGATGCCACCGCGCCGGCTGTCGCGTCCGCGAACTGCACGGTCGCACCGATGTGGTCGGTCCAATAGGTGGCGTCCATCGGTTCGCCGACCTCGAGTAGCCGCCCGTGCAGGGTGGAGAAGATCGGGATGTTCGGCGGTCGATAGGTGCAGCCGGCCGCGACCTCGGCGAAGGTGTCCGACATCGGCTGCATCAGCGGCGAATGGAAGGCGTGGGACACGGCGAGGGGCCGGACCGTGAATCCCGCTGCCGCCAGTTTTGTGCGGATCGTCTCGATTGCGCCCGCAGGTCCGGACAGCACCAGGTCTCGGGGCCCGTTCACCGCGGCCAGCGCGGCGGCGGGTTCACCGGCGAGCAGATCGGCGACGTCGTCGCGAGCGGCGCGCACGGCAAGCATCGCGCCTCCTTCGGGCACCTGTTGCATGAGTCGCCCCCGGGCGGTGACGAGGCGGCACGCGTCGTCCAGATCGAACACCCCTGCCAGCGCGGCGGCCGCGTACTCGCCGACGCTGTGGCCGACCAGCCACGCCGGTTCGACGCCGATCTCGGTCAGCACTCGTGCCAGCGCGTACTCCACGGCGAAGAGGGCTGGCTGCGCGAACTCGGTCCGATGGATCTCGTCTCCGGCGTCGAGTAGCAACTCCCGAACAGATCGGCCCAAGTAGGGTGTCATCTGTTCGTCCACCTCGGCTAACGCGAGTCGGTAGGCGGCGGACTGCTCGTGCAGTTGCCGTGACATTCCCGGGTACTGCGCACCCTGACCCGTGAAGAGCCAGCCGGTGCTGACCGCCCGAGCGATCCCGGACGAGTACTCGAGTCGGCTGGGGTCGGTCGCGACGTTCCGCAGTGCGGCCACGGCCTCGTCGCGGTCCTGCACGGGCAGCGCCAGATGGTGGCGTCCAGAGGATTTCACCTGGTTGGAGGTCCAGCACACCTGGGCCAGTTCGACATCGGGGCGTGCGGCGAGATCGTCGGCGAGGACGGCGGCGTTGCGCCGCAGTCCTTCGCTGTTGTTCGACGCCAGGGTGAGTACGCCGCCGCCGCCCACCGGGATGGCATCGTCGGGGGGTGCGGCGGCCAGCAGCATGTGGGCGTTGGTGCCGCCGAGTCCGAAGCTGCTGACCGCGCCGTACACATCGCCGTCGGGCAGGCTCAGTGGCTCCCGAGTCAGTCGAAGACCGTTGTCGGACAGCCGAAGTCGCGGGTTTTCGTCCGCCGCAAAGCGAGTAGGAGGTACCACCCGGTGGTGCAGGGCCAGAGCAGCTTTGATCACCCCTGCCACCCCCGCTGCCCCTTCCGTATGACCGAGGTTGCCCTTGAGGGAACCGATTGAGCACGGCTGTGGACGGGGAACGGCGTGGATGTGACCGAGGGCCTTGATCTCGATCATGTCACCGAGCACTGTTCCGGTGCCGTGCGCTTCGACGAACGCGACCCGGTCCGGCGTCACACCGGCACGTCGATAGGTCTCGCCGATGACCTGCTGCTGGGCCCAGCGATTGGGTGCGGTGATTCCGTTGCTGCGGCCGTCGTTGTTGACCGCACTCGCCTTGATCACCGCGTAGATCGGTAACCCCTGGGCCCGTGCGTCTTCGAGGCGGCGCAGCACGAGTACGGCGGCACCTTCACCGCGGCCGATCCCGTTCGCCTTGCCGCTGAACGGCTTGCATCGTCCGTCCGGCGCCGACAGCCCGGCCTGGGTGTAGAAGACGTTCAAGGTGGGGGTGAGGGCGATATTGACTCCGCCGGCGAGCGCTTGGTCGCACTCCCCGGCCCGTAGCGCCGCGCAGGCCAGGTGGACGGCGACCAGGGACGACGAGCACGCGGTGTCGACCGCAATACTCGGGCCCTCGAGGCCCAGTTGATACGAGATCCGGTTGGCGGTCATGAAGTAGCCGTTGCCGCTCCCGAGTTGGGGCGTGATTCGCGAAACGTCGCTCATCTGCAGATTCCACTCGTTGGCCATCACGCCGATGTAGACGCCGGTGTTCGAACCGGCTTGCCTCCTCGGATCCAGGGTGGCGTCCTCGAGTGCGCGCCATGCCGTCTGCAGCAGCAGGCGTTGCTGCGGGTCCATCGCCTCGGCCTCGCGGGGTGCGATGCCGAAGAATTGGTGATCGAAAGCGTCTGCGTCGCTGAGGAATCCGCCGCTACGGTTGTTGATCGAGCCCGGTCCACCCGCTTCGTCGTAGAAGTCGTTCGCTCGCCATCGGCCTTCGGGGACGTCGACGATTCCGTCGCCGCCGGCCATCAGTAGTCTCCACAGCGTGTCGGCGTCCGGTGCCTGCGGAAATCGGCAGTCGAGGCCGACGATGGCGATGTCGGTCATGCGGCCCTCTGATACCGGTCCTCGACTTCGGTGGCGATGAAGCCCGCCATCTCGGCAATGGTGGGGTAGTCGAATACCACAGTGGGGTCCAGTTCGAGCTCCCACCGGTCTTCGATCTCGCCGCACAGGCTCACCGCAGACACCGATTCGATTCCCAGCTCGGCGAGCGGAATGTCGGGGTCGACATTGTGCACCGGCTGCTCTGTATAGAATGCCACCCTGCGGGTGAGCCAGTCGATAGCCGGGGTGAGGTCGCGGGCGGGGTTCACGAGAGCATGCATGGGGACATTTCCTTGTCGACGAGGGTGTGGGCGAAGTTCAGGCGTGTGCCGGTGCGGGGGATTGAGTGCGGAGTTCCTGGACCGCCGGATCGATCTCTTCGTGCAGCACCGCATCCACCCGGTCCTGCAGGAACGACGCGCGCATCGATCGACGCTGGACCTTTCCGCTGGTGGTGCGGTGCACCCCGTGCCGGTCGACCAGGACGACGCTCGGCGCCGGTACGTCGAAAGTCCGGGCGACGCAGAGTTTGATCTTCCGGGCGAGGTCCGCGATCGTCACGGCGTCGGTCTCCTCGTCGCCCTGATCGAGCAACCCGGTCTTGACCTCGTGGATCACCAGGAGGCGCTCGTGATGTCCGGTATCCATCGAGAACACCACTCCGGCCGATCCGGTGAGGGCCGGATGTAGTTCGCGTACCGCTTCCTCGATGTCCTGGGGGTACAGGTTGCGTCCGTTGACGATCAGCAGGTCCTTGAGCCGGCCGGTGACGAAGATTTCGCCGCCTACGGAGGCACCGAGGTCACCGGTGCGCAGGTACGGCCCGACTCCATCCAGGGTGGTGGCGCAAAACTTCTCCGCGGTTTCCTGGGGGCGATTCCAATAGCCTGCGGCGACGCTGCCACCGCGGATCCACAGTTCACCGACCCGTCCCTCGGGCAGCTCTTCTGTGGTGTCCGGATCGACGACGCGAATATCCACGCCGAACGCGCGGCCGCTACTTACCAGTCGAGCACCGCCGGCCATCGGAGTGAGCTCGTTGCGCTCGAGTGCGGTCGTGTCGACGTCGAGGTACACCGGCGGGCTGCCCACGGCTCCGGCAGTGGCGAGGAGAGTCACCTCGGCCATTCCGTAAGCCGGGAGAAATGCGTCGGCCCGGAATCCGTAGGGCCGGAGGCGGTCGATGACGGCCTCGAGGGTACGGGGGCGGATCGGTTCTGCTCCGTTGAGCGCGACCCGCACCGAGGAGAGGTCCAGCCCGGTCAACTGGTCGTCGGGGATCCGCCGCGCGAGGAGGTCGTACGCGAAGTTCGGGCCGAGGGTCATCTCGGCGCGGTAGCGATCGATCAGCTGCAACCAGCGCACCGGACGCTTGAGGAAAGTCATCGGCGACATGAAGGCAAGGCTGCCGCCGAAGTAGAGCGGGAGCAGCAGCATTCCGATCAGCCCCATGTCGTGGAAGTGCGGAAGCCAGCCCACTCCGGTGACGGTGTCGTCGGCTCCGTTGGCCTCGACCATGGCCGCTGCGTTGTGCAGCAGGTTCCCGTGGGTCACCATCACGCCCTTGGGCTCGCTCGTGGACCCCGAGGTGTATTGGAGGAAGGCGAGGGTATCGGCTCCCAGTTCAGGCATCTGCCACTCGTCGGGGTCGCCGAGTTCAGCGGCGTCGGTCGACGCGACGGCTACCGTGTCGGCGAGGCCGGAGTCGCTGATCCACGTGGTCAGCAGTTCGTCGATCGCGGAAGTAGTGAGCACGAGGCCGACGTCGGCGTCATCGAACATCGTGGCCACCCGCTGCATGCTGCGGGCGTCGTGCGGCACGGGGGCCGGTACGGCGACGACGCCGGCGTACAGGCAGCCGAGGAATGCCCGAAGGAAGTCGATGCCGTCGACGTACAGCAGCATGACGGGGCGGGCGGCCTCGGTCCGCGTCGACAACCATGCCGCGATCGCCCGCGCATCCCGGTCCAACCGGCGGTAGGTGAGAACTTCTTCCACGAGTTGACGGCCGGCCTCGCGATGGTAGGTGTAGGACCGCTCGTCGCCGTAGGCGGCGACCTGGGCCCGAACGTGTGACACGAAATCGGAGTGCGCTGGCGTTGCGGAATGCACTGATGTTTCTCCCTCGAACTGGACGATTTCTACTCTCGTCCGCATCTTCGCGGGACTCCATCAACCCCAGGGGTGGGATCACCCCCACCTCCGGTCAGCATTACGTCACCGTGGGATGGCTCTTCCGCCGGGACGTGGATGGTTCCGGCGAGTGATTGCTTCTCTGTCACAAGGCATTCGGTGTAGTGCGCGACGGCTAGGTGATCAGTGCACGTCCGACGCCGCACACCGCGATTGCCCACAGCACGCTGGTGAAGGTACCGATGATGAACTGTTCGGAGGCGTGCGGCTCACGGAGTTCGGGGTAGCGGGCCAAGCTCTTGACCGCCAGAACCACGGCGATTCCTTCCGGCCATCCGGCGAGGATCGCGGCGGCGACTGCGGCGCGCTCGAGGAGTCCGATCACCCGGCCACCCCGTAGCGGGCCTGCGTCGGGCCGGGGGTCGGTACCCGCATCGGATTGGCGCCGGGCGATGCGAAACGCGGCGAGCACGAGCGGTGCCCCGCCGGTGGTGGCCGCTGCAGCACACAACACGAGTGTCGCGCCCAGCGCGAAGCCTGTCACGGGGGTGGTTGTCGAGCCTGCGATCGCGGCCGTGGCGAGGGCGGCGAGCACGACCGACGGGGTTGCCCACTGGGACACCCAATGAGGGCTGCGTGGCGCTGCGAGGGCCAACGGCGCCAGGGCGGCGACGCCGAGGGCGACGAGCGCGACTGTCGTCATGAATCCGCCTTTGTCAGGAGTCGTTCGGCCAGTCGGCGACCTGCCGTCTCTACCTGCCACCCCGCGGTGGCGAGGCGTTGCGAGACGGCCTGCTTGCTGATTCCCAGGGTTCTGGCCGCCTCGGTTTGGGTGAGTCCGCGCCGCATCTGCTCGACAGCTTCGCGGCCTTCGTCGGTGCGGCGGGCGAGAAGTACGGCGACGAGAGTGAGGGCGGTGTCGGCGTCGGCGGCGGAGTCGGTGTCGGGTCCTTCCACCGCGACCCGGCCCGGGGCACCCTTGGCGCGTTCGACGGCGCCGCGGGCGAGTTCGAATGCGGGTCCTCGACCGGCGCGGGTTTCGGCGGGAAGCGGTTCTTCCACGGCTCCGATTCCGATGCCGATGCTCCAGTGTTCGCGGGCGACGAGGTCGAGGGCGAGAGCGACGACGGTCCCGGGATCTGCCGCCACGGCCTGTATCTCATCGCCGGCCGTGCGCTGAAACGGGCGGACGAGGCGATGATCGCCGAGCTCGGCGATCAGGTCACCGACACGGTCGATGTCGCGGCGACTTCCGCGCTGGTCGACGGTGAGGACGAACATCCGTCAAGGCTAGAAACTAGAAATACGAATGTCAAGACTCATAGCTTGACATCTGGATTTCAAGGTTGGGGAATTGACTTGCTCTCGACCGGTAACTCCGCCGGCGAATCTTCCGCGTCCAATCGATCGAGAGGACGCCGGGAATCGACGATCAATCCGGCAATGCCGACGACGATGCAGACGCCGGAGAGCAGGAGAAGGGCGGGATTCGTCTCCCCGCTGAGGGCGTCTCCGAGGACCACGATGCCCACTGTTCCGGGGAGGACGCCCACAACCGTGGCGAGAACGTAGGGGAGAAGCCGAATGGAGGAGACGCCGCAGCAATAGTTGACCACCGAGAACGGAACAAATGCGATCAGCCGGAGTGAGCCGACGGCGAGCCACCCCCGTCGGGCAATCCGTTCGTCCACCCGGCGGATCGTCGGACTCGAGATGCGCTGCCACACGACGTCCCGGCCGATGGCGCGTACGAGGTAGAGAGCCAGCACCGCGCTGACCGTCGCGGCCGCCACCGTGATCGCGATGCCCAACCAGGGCCCGAACAACAACCCGGCACTCAAAGTGAACACTGTGCGCGGAAACGGGAACACCGTCACCAGCGCATGCACGGAGAAGAAGACCAGCGGAAAGGCCGGGCCGATCGACCGCGCCCATTCCCGGATCTGCAGAACGGACGGATGGGGCGCCAGCGTCGCGACGACCACCAGTGCAATTGCCAATACGGCGACGCCGATCACCCTGCGGTCCCCCAGGCGTCTCTTCACAGGGCACCAGGCTACCCGGCCGCACCGCACAGGGTAGTACGACGAAACCGTGAGGCAGCGCTGTTCGGTGACAATCGCGTTCAGATACAGCGTCATCCTCCTACGATGGAGGAATCACACCGGGAATCTGCCTCCTGCGATGGGCGCGGCGAGCCTGCAGAACCGCTGAGTGATGACGCCCTCGGCGACGAATAGCCCCGGCGTCATCCTCATGACCTGAGGTTATTCATCGTGTGGTGATCCTCACGATGGGAGAGGCGAGTGTGCGGCTAGCATCACACTCAACCAACATATTGATCGATCGCTCATCAGGGCCATGCAGGGAGAGGAAGCGGACACCGTGTCATTAGCTTCAGAAACCGAGGAAGCTGCGCGGGCTTACACCGACTGGCAGCGCTCCGTAGCGGGAGTCCTCGCGAAATCGCGGCGAGTCGACGCGGCAGACCTCGGTCCGGAACCCGAGAAGCTCCTCGAGACCACCACATACGACGGTGTCACCGTCGCGCCGCTGTACAGCCCCCGGGACGAGCGTCCCGAGCAGCCGCTTCCGGGAAGGTTCCCCTACATTCGGGGCGTCGACGCCACTCGGGACGTCAACTCCGGCTGGCTCGTCAGCGCCCGTTTCGGCGCGGGTGCCGACTCTGCGGACGTCAACCGGTCCATCCTCGACGCTTTGGAGAACGGGGTCAGCGCAGTCTGGCTCACCGTCGGTGAGAACGCGCTGCCGGTTCGGTCGCTGGAAACGGCGCTCGACGGAGTGCTGCTCGACCTCGCCCCGCTCACCCTCGATGCCGGTGCCGAGGTGGCAGCGGCGGCGCGAGCATTGTTCGAACTGCTCGACGCGCGTGCCGCCGCCGGGGACGGCGTCACCGATCGCGCCACGGTGCGCGTCCACCTCGGTGCGGCGCCGCTGACGAGTGCGTTCTCCGGTGTGACTGATACCGATCTCGGTGCCGCGGTTGCACTCGCCACCGAGGCGTCGGCGCGACCTGAGAGCGTGCGCGCGATCACCGTGGACGGCACCGTCTTCCACGACGCAGGCGCCTCCGACTCCGAGGAGCTCGGTGCGTCCGTCGCGGCCGGACTCGAGTACCTGCGGGCGCTCACCGCGAGCGGACTGCCGATCGGGAAGGCGTTCGGCCAGATCGACTTCCGGTTCGCTGCGACCGACGACCAGTTCCAGACCATCGCAAAGTTCCGTGCCGCCCGGTTGCTGTGGGCCCGTATCGCCCAGGTGTGCGGTGCCTCCGACTTCGGCGGTGCTCCGCAGCACGCGGTCACGTCCGCCGCGATGATGTCGCAGCGTGATCCGTGGGTGAACATGCTCCGCACAACCCTCGCCGCGTTCGGCGCCGGGGTGGGCGGTGCAGATGCGGTGACGGTGCTGCCGTTCGATGCGGCGCTGCCCGCAGGGGCACTGGGGGTCTCTCAGACCTTCGCCGACCGGATCGCCCGCAACACCCAATTGTTGCTGCTCGAGGAATCGCACCTCGGCCGTGTGCTCGACCCCGCCGCCGGATCCTGGTACGTCGAGGATCTCACTCAGCGGATCGCCGAGAAGGCGTGGGAGTTCTTCCAGCACATCGAGGCGGCCGGCGGCTATCTCGCAGGCCTCGGCGCCGGACAGATCTCCGAACGCATCAACGCGACACGGGCGCAACGAGAATCGGACATCGCGCACCGCAAGACCGCGGTCACCGGGGTCAACGAGTACCCCAACCTGGAGGAGGCACCACTGCCGCCGGATGCCACGGATTCCGGACGGGTGGCGCGGTACGCCGCCGCCTTCGAAAGGCTCCGCGACCGCTCCGACACATATCTGGCGGTCCACGGGGTCCGACCCACCGCGTTCCTGGCTCCGCTCGGCCCGGTAGCCGAGCACAACGTGCGCACC
Organism: Rhodococcus tibetensis; assembly: GCF_024438035.1. GTDB lineage: Bacteria > Actinomycetota > Actinomycetes > Mycobacteriales > Mycobacteriaceae > Rhodococcus_F > Rhodococcus_F tibetensis. The sequence continues at coordinate 129,482 of NZ_JANFQF010000003.1, read as the reverse complement.
ACGTTCAGCGCGAACCTGCTGGCGTCGGGCGGCATCGCCGCCGTCAACCCCGGACCCCTCACGGTCGGTGACGGCAGCATCGCGGCCGCCGCGGCACAGTCGGGGGCCGGTATCGCCGTGATCTGCGGTACCGACAAGCGGTACACCACCGAGGCCGCGGCCGCCGTGGAGGAACTGCGTGCTGCGGGTGTGGGCACGGTTCTCCTGGCGGGCCCGGAGAAGGTCGTTGCCGACGTGGACGGGGCTGCCCGCCCCGACGGATTCGTCACAGCACGCATCGATGCAGTCTCGGTCCTGTCCGATCTGCTCGACATCATCGAGAGCGCGGGGAACACCGCGGGCGACACAGGGAGCAAGAAGTGACTACTCGCGAGGTCAAGCACACGATCGGCAGCTTCGCCGATGTGCCGCTGGAAGATCCTCAGTTTCCGCACCCGGCCGCGCCGACCGCGGAACAGACGGACGAACTGATCGCCGCTGCCGCGGCGGCCAACCACTACACCCCGGAACAGGTGGTGTGGTCCACGCCTGAGGGGATAGACGTCAAGCCGGTCTACACCAAGGCCGACCGTGATGCTGCCGAGGCCGAGGGCTATCCGGTGGGCAGCTTTCCCGGTGCTGCCCCGTTCGTGCGTGGGCCGTACCCCACCATGTACGTCAATCAGCCGTGGACGATCCGCCAGTACGCGGGATTCTCGACGGCCGCCGAGTCCAACGCCTTCTACCGCCGCAACCTCGCGGCGGGGCAGAAGGGTCTGTCGGTGGCGTTCGACCTGGCCACCCACCGCGGCTACGACTCCGATCACCCGCGCGTCGCCGGTGATGTGGGGATGGCGGGTGTGGCCATCGACTCGATCCTCGACATGCGGCAACTGTTCGACCACATCCCACTCGACAGTGTCAGTGTGTCGATGACCATGAACGGTGCCGTTCTGCCGATCCTCGCGCTGTACGTGGTGGCGGCCGAGGAGCAGGGTGTCGCGCCGGAACAATTGGCCGGAACCATTCAGAACGACATTCTGAAGGAGTTCATGGTCCGCAACACCTACATCTATCCGCCGAAGCCGTCGATGCGGATCATCTCGGACATCTTCGCGTACACCAGTACGAAGATGCCCCGGTTCAACTCCATCTCCATTTCCGGATACCACATCCAGGAGGCTGGTGCCACAGCCGATCTGGAGCTGGCGTACACGCTCGCCGACGGTGTCGAGTACATCCGCGCCGGTCTGGACGCCGGTATGGAGATCGACAAGTTCGCGCCGCGGTTGTCGTTCTTCTGGGCGATCGGCATGAACTTCTTCATGGAGGTCGCCAAACTGCGGGCCGGTCGTCTCCTGTGGAGTGAACTGGTTGCCCAATTCGAGCCGAAGTCGGCGAAATCGCTGTCGCTGCGCACACATTCACAGACGTCGGGCTGGTCGCTCACCGCTCAGGACGTCTACAACAATGTGGCGCGCACCTGTGTGGAGGCGATGGCTGCCACGCAGGGGCACACCCAGTCGCTGCATACCAACGCACTCGACGAGGCGCTGGCACTGCCGACAGACTTCTCCGCCCGCATCGCCCGCAACACCCAGTTGCTGCTGCAGCAGGAATCGGGGACGGTCCGCCCGATCGACCCGTGGGGTGGCTCCCATTACGTCGAGTGGCTCACCCACGAGCTGGCGAACCGCGCGCGGGCGCACATCGCCGAGGTCGAAGAGGCCGGGGGCATGGCCCAGGCCATCAGTGAGGGAATCCCGAAGCTGCGGATCGAAGAGGCTGCGGCCCGTACGCAGGCGCGCATCGACTCCGGTCGTCAGCCGGTGATCGGTGTCAACAAGTACCGGGCCGAAGAAGACCAGAAGATCGAGGTCCTCAAGGTCGAGAACTCGAGGGTGCGCAAGGAACAGCTCGAGAAGCTCGCCCGCCTGCGAGAGGAACGCGACCCGGTCGCGGTGCAGGCGGCCCTCGCCGAGCTCACCCGCGCCGCCGCCTCCTCCGAGGGTGGCATGGCGAACAACCTGCTCGCACTCGCCATCGACGCCGCCCGTGCGCACGCCACCGTCGGCGAGATCTCCGACGCCCTCGAGGCGGTGTACGGGCGTCACCAGGCCGAGATCCGCACCATCAGCGGGGTGTACCGGGACGAGGCCGGGAAGGTGGACAACATCAGCAACGCAACGGAACTCGTCGAGAAGTTCGCCGAGGAAGAGGGGCGCCGCCCGCGTGTCCTCATCGCGAAGATGGGTCAGGACGGTCACGACCGCGGCCAAAAAGTAATCGCCACCGCCTTCGCCGACATCGGCTTCGACGTGGACGTCGGACCACTGTTCCAGACCCCGGAGGAGGTCGCGAACCAGGCGGCCGACAACGACGTCCACGTGGTCGGTGTGTCTTCGTTGGCTGCAGGTCACCTCACTTTGGTGCCTGCACTGCGGGATGCGCTGGCGGCGGTGGGGCGTCCCGACATCATGATCGTGGTCGGTGGTGTCATCCCGCCCGGCGACTTCGACGAGCTCTATCAGGCGGGCGCGGCCGCGATCTTCCCGCCCGGCACGGTGATCGCCGAGGCGGCCACCGGTCTGCTCGAGAAGCTCGCCGCCCAGCTCGGCCACGACCTGACGGGTACCCCGGAATAGCATGGGGCGCCCTCCAGTCGATATCGATGCCCTCGCCCAGGCCGTGCGCGCCAACCAGCGCGCCGGCCTGGCGAAGGCCATCACCCTGGTCGAGTCGACGCGCACCGACCACCGGGAGGCGGCGCAGCGCCTGCTCCTCGAACTGCTCCCGGAGTCGGGCAACGCGCACCGGGTCGGCATCACCGGTGTGCCCGGCGTCGGCAAGTCGACGTTCATCGACGCGCTGGGGATGTACCTGATCGGCAAGGGTCATCGGGTGGCGGTCCTCGCCGTGGATCCGTCGTCGACGCGTACCGGTGGGTCGATCCTCGGCGACAAGACCCGCATGGCGCGGCTGACCGTGGAGAAGGACGCCTATATCCGGCCGTCCCCGACCTCGGGCACCCTCGGCGGTGTCGCGAAGGCGACCCGCGAGACCATCGTGCTGCTCGAGGCGGCCGGCTTCGATGTCATCCTCGTCGAAACGGTCGGGGTCGGGCAGTCGGAGGTGACGGTCGCGAACATGGTCGACTGCTTCTGTTTCCTCACCCTCGCCCGGACCGGTGACCAGTTGCAGGGCATCAAGAAGGGCGTCCTCGAGCTCGCCGACCTCGTCGCGGTCAACAAGGCCGACGGCAAGCACGAACGCGAGGCGAAGGGTGCTGCGCGGGAACTGGCGGGCGCACTGCGATTGATCTACCACCACGACGCCATCTGGAAGCCACCCGTCATCACGATGAGTGGTCTCGAAGGTATCGGGCTCGAGGAGTTCTGGGACACCGTCCAGCATCACCGTGAGGTGCTCACCCGCGCAGGACGATTCGAGGAAAACCGGCGCCGACAGCAGGTCGACTGGACCTGGACCATGGTCCACGATCAGCTGCTGCGCCGACTCGCATCCAACCCGCGGGTGAAGGACATTCGCGGGCAGGTCGAACAGCAGGTCCGCGACGGTTCCCTGACGGCGGCGTTGGCCGCTGCACAGATCCTCGACGCTTTCGACGGTTCCGACGACTCCGCCGGGTGATCGAACCGAGTGCGCCACTGTCCGCAGTACCCACTATGGGTGTCCTGATGTTGCGTTCACATGCGGAAGTGTCCTCGAGAGCAACGAAGAGGACATGATGGCCAAGTACCTGCTGCTCAAGCATTACCGCGGCGCGCCGGCATCGGTTAACGACGTGCCGATGGACCAGTGGACGCCGGAGGAGATCTCGGCCCACGTGCAGTACATGAGTGATTTCGCGGCCCGGCTCGAAGGCACAGGTGAGTTCGTCGACAGTCAAGCGCTGTCCCCGGAGGGGACGTTCGTCCGTTCCGACGGCGAGGGGCGACCGCCGGTGACCGACGGTCCTTTCGCGGAGACCAAGGACGTGATCGCCGGCTGGATGGTGATCGACGTCGAGAGTTCTGAGCGGGCGCTCGAGCTGACCGGCGAGTTGTCCGCGGCTCCAGGTGCGGGTGGGAAGCCGATCCACGAGTGGCTCGAGGTGCGCCCGTTCCTGACCTCGCCCCCGATCATCACGGAGTGACGCACAGGTGGATGAGACCCTGCTGCAAACCCTCACCCCCGCTGTGATAGGGGTCCTCGTCCGCCGCGGAGCCGACTTCGCGGCGGCCGAGGACGCGGTGCAGGACGCCCTGGTCGAAGCGGTGCGCGTGTGGCCGGATGGTCTGCCGCGGGACACCAAGGGCTGGTTGGTCGCCGTGGCCTCGCGTAAGTAGACGCTGCGCGCGGTCGGTGGTCTGACCACGAGGCAGATCGCGCAGGCCTATCTGGTGCCCGAGACAACCATGGCCCAACGCATCAGCCGGGCCAAGCGGACCGTCTCGGGCGTCCGGTTCGACCAACTCGGTGACGTAGCCACCGTCCTGCGCGTGCTCTATCTCGTCTTCAACGAGGGATATGGCGGCAGTATCGATCTCGCCGCCGAGGCGATCCGGCTCACCCGCCAGCTGGCGGCCGTGACCAACCATGAGGAGGTGGCGGGCCTGCTCGCGCTCATGCTGCTCCACCACGCCCGGCGCCCGGCGCGGAACCGCTCGGACGGCAGCCTCGTTCCTCTCGCCGAGCAGGACCGCAGCCTGTGGGACACCTGCCTGATCGCCGAGGGCGTCGACGTGCTCCAGGCGACCCTCATCCGCGACCGACTGGGGGAGTTCCAGGCCCAGGCCGCCATCGCCGCGCTTCACGCCGACGCCCGCACGGCCGAGGAGACCGACTGGGTGCAGATCGTCGAGTGGTACGACGAACTGCTGCGACTGACCGATAGCCCGGTGGCCCGCCTCAACCGGGCCGTCGCAGTCGGCGAGGCCGACGGCCCGCGAGCCGGTCTCGCCGCCCTGGAAGGGATCGACCCCGCTCTGCCCCGCCACGCCGCCGCCGCGGCGTATTTGCACGAACGTGACGGTGACCCAGTGATTGCGGCACGGCTCTACACCGAAGCCGCCCGATCAGCACCGAACCTTCCAGAACGCGACCACCTGACGCGCCAAGCAGCGCGGCTCAACGCGAGGCTCCGTCGATGAGGGGCGGTTCGCAGGGGCAGGCATGCGCCCAACCGATTCCGACCATCTGCACAGCCTGCTAGCTGGTCCGAGCGCCCGGGGTCTGACCGGAGTCAGCGGCGTGATTCGTGGCGGTGCCCGGCCGCTCGAATTATCTTGATAGAATGAACAGATGTTCACTACATCGATGGGAAAAGCGTGGCACGCACCGCCGAGCAAAACGCGGCCCTGACCGCGGCAACACGGAGCGCGGTTCAGACCGCGGCCGTGCGCGTCTTTGCCCGTCACGGGTACGCCGCATCGGCCATCCGCGACATCGCGCTCGAAGCCGGCGTCAGCATCGGCACGATCTACCGTCACTATCCGACCAAAGACGCGGTGTACGGCGAGCTGCTGGACCAGGCGCTGACCGGCCTCATCGCCCTCACCGAGGAATTGTCGGGTCCAGGGCGTCCGATCGAGGTGATCCGCGGTTTCACCGCTCACTATCTGTCCGATCTCACCGCCGACGATGGTGCCGCAGAATTCTTGGTCGTCATCAATCAGGCTGTAACCGCCGGTGTTCCGGCCGCAGAATCCGTCCGAGTTCTCGACGCCCACCGCTCGATGTGGCGCGCCTTCGAGACGCTGATTCGTCGAGGCCAGGAAGTCGACGAGTTCGGTTGCGGTGAGCCGGCTCAGCTCACGACCTGCTACTTCGCGATGCTCGGCGGACTCACCTCGCTCCGGCTTCGTTTCGGCGCCGATTTCACGACTCCGGACATCGATGTCGTGCTCAGACTGCTCACGGAAGGACGGACGGCATGATCGAGGTCAAACGTGGTAACGAGCTGGGCGAGGGCTACCGCAGGCAGATCACCGAGGTGCTGGTCCGTGGCTTCGCCGAGGATTTCACTTTCTTCTCCTCCGACCCGGCGCAGCTGACCACCGCGTTCGAGCACATGCTCCTCATGGAACGTTTTGTCGTGGCCCTGGCCGAGGGTGAGCCTGCGGCCATCGCGTCGGTCACCTCCGGCGATCAGGAGTGCTTCGCACCGCGGTTGCCGGAGTTCCGTCGCCATCTCGGGCTCCTGCGCGGGACCATCAGCTACCTGGTGGTGCGCTCGCAGTTCCTCGGCGTGCCCGACCAGGCACGCGACGGTCTGGCCGAGATCGGCTTCGTCACGACCGCCCCCGCCCACCAGAGGCGGGGATTGGGTAACGCACTGATGCAGTACATCGTCGGGCTTCCCGGCTACGACGAGTTCATCCTGCGCGACATCAAGGACACCAACGCGCCCGCGCTCGGTCTCTACCGCAAGTTCGGATTTACCGAGTATCGGCGACGTCCCGTCCGCTTCGCGCGTCGCGCTGGTTTCAGTCAATACCTGTCGCTCATCCTCAAAGGGGCATAGACCCGCGCCCGTGCGATCACTGATCGATCACCGCGAACGTTCTCACAATGGCCACGATCAAGGGGCTGACCGGCAGCGACCATTGTGGCGACGCGATGGATGTCTTGCACTCCGCCCAGGTGCTCGCGACGTGACGTGGGCGTCGCGATCGGCCTCAGGACACGAAGGCGTCGTTGTAAGGGGTGGTGAGGATGGCAGTCAAGTCAGTGAGCGCATCGGTCGCGATGAGTCTCGGTGTGGTTCCCAGTCAGTACCCATACCGACCAAAACTGCACTCGAGGAGAACGACATGACCGCGACCTACACCTTCGACGTTTTTTCCAGCCTCGACGGCTACGGCGCCGCAAGCGCCAACTGGACCGGCTACTGGGGTAAGCAAGGCCCCGAGTTGCTCGACCACCGCCTTGCCTTGTACGGCGCGGAGCAGCGAATGGTCCTCGGGGCCAACACGTATCGGGTATTCGCGCATATGCTGGCCTCGAGCACCGAGGAGTCAGAAGTGCGTGACCCATGGGTCACTCGGATGAGAAGCCTGCCGGCAACGGTGGTGTCGTCGACGCTGGAAGGACCCCTCGACTGGCCGAACGCGACCGTCGTGAGCGGTGACGCCGTCGACATCGTCGCCCGGCTCAAGGAGGAGTCCGAGGTGCCGTTGCGCTCGCACGGCAGCCTGTCGTTGAACCGGGCGCTGATGGCCGCCGGCCTAGTCGACCGCGTGCAGGTGACGCTCTTCCCTGTCATCACCGCTCAGACCGGGCTGGACCCGATCTTTCAGGGTGGGGCCGACTTCGACCTGGAGCTGGTCGAGAACCGGACGCTCGACGGTCACATCCAAGAGCTCATCTATCGACCCACCCTCCATTGACCTGTGCGAATTCGAAGAGGATCCGTCATGCCTGCATCCATCCATGGACCCCTGGGCTTCCTGGCGAGAATGCCGACCGGAACACGCTGTCTAGTTGACGAATCCAAGATCGGTCACCGGATTCCCACCAAGACGCGCTTGAACGGCGCACACTTTCGGGCCCGACCGCTGATACGGTTGCCTGCCGCGGTCGGCACCTCGGCCCGCAACCGGGAGGTAACGTATGCCGAGGAAATGGGCTGCCATGCTGGCCGTTATCGGGCTGCTGGGCGCCGCGGGTTGCGGGGCGCAAGAAGCTCCCGCCGACGAGCGAGTCTCCCGAGCGAGCCTGCTGCCGGAGACAGCGGACCTGCCCGAGGGCGCTCAGATCGATAGCCTCGATGACGAGGAGCAGATGGTTCTCAGCATCAAACTCGACGCCCCGAGCAGCGGGCTAGGGTTGGAAGACACCCGCACCTTCGACCCGCCGGAGTGCGACGAACAGAACCGATACGCCGACAATGCTCGCATCAGTCTGATCCAGGACGGCTCCGCTGACGTCGCAATCTTCGATGGTGAACGTGGGTACGTCATGCTGGTCAGCGAGACCGACATGGATGTGTCCCGGGTGGCGGACGCGCACACCGGATCGTGTTCGACCTACACACTCGCATCGACCAGCAAGGTACACACGTACCGAGGGACAGTTCGGACCGAGCGACTCGATCTTCCTCAGGCTCTCGGGTCGGAAGACGCGGTCATCCTGTCCGAGGTCACGGACCCCGACAACCCGGACTGGATCAACGACGAAGTCCTGCTCGGCTACGCAGCACTCAACGGATACACCGTGATGGTTCTCGGATACCAGGGCACGGAATATGAGGCCGAGTTCGACGGAGTCTTCACCGGGGTCGTAGAGAAGGTTCGACACCTCACCTGAACCAGCTCGGTACACCGATCGGGGATGAACTGACCCGGTCGGTGCGCCGATATCGATCATCCGCGCGGTCAGGCTCTCATTGCACCTTGTTGAAGGCCATCGTCGGGTCGGGTTCGATTTCGACCCGGAAGTTTACGGGCGGACCGCCAACAGAGCGGTGCGACGATCCTCGCGCACCGACCGCCGCGTAGTGAATCGGCGGGGGTGCCCGGAAGCCGATCCCTCGAGTGCTCTGCCGGCGTGCGGTGATTGCGCCGTGAGGCCTGTGGTCGCTCCCCGTTCGTGTATGTGTCTCGATCACCTCGAATCCGGCCGTGACCAGCTTCTGGCTGAGTTCAGCCACCGGCCATCGATAGGCAGTAGTGACGGCATGGTCGAAAGTCCCTACGGTTGCTCCTTCGAAGAAGCCCACCAACAACCCTCCGCCCGGCCGAATCACGCGCGCGAACTCGACGAGGGGAGTCTGGATGTCCTGCGGATTGTGGTGAATGAGCGAGTACCAGGACAGCACGCCACCCAGTGATTCTGTCGCGGTGTCTAATGCCTCGAAGCCGCCGACGTCGAAGGAGAGGCCCGGATACTGCATACGAGCTCGTTCAACGAATTCGGGAACCAGATCAACCCCGCTCACAGCTGATCCGCACTCGGCCAGGAAGTTTGTCCACTGCCCCGGACCACACCCTGCGTCAAGGAGTGGACCTGTCAGGGAGGAGGCCCAGCTGCTCACCAGGGCCCGATCGGATGGGTGTGTCGAAGCCACGGAGCCAAAGAGATCCGTGTACTCCCGAGATCTGGCCGAGTATGACTCTCGGATGGTGTCGCCGGGTTGGGCGCTCGTGTTCTCCATGCCGTCAATGATCGTCGATGGCGGTCTCCAACCGAAGCCGTTCACCGAGGGGCCCTGAGCGACTGATCGTGGCGTACTCCCTTCTTTCGCGATGAGGTGAGATGGATGCGTATCGGGTGACCCCTGGCAGATGAACGCACGATTCGGTGGAAATAGCGGCCGGCGCGATTTCGCATGCCTCGTCACGGCGCAGTCGACTGCTGATCCGCTGTAAGACAGCACAGCACGACACGATGCTTAGGCTCAATCGACAACTCGCACAACGGCTCTGGAGAGAACGGGGAACGCGAACCGGGCGGCTCCCCGCCGTGATGGCCGCTTGACGGTGGTGTGCGGTGGGGCGCCCTCGCCCTGATGGGCGCGAGGTCATGTCGGCCGAGGAGGTTCGTTCACTCCCTGCCACTCTCAACATATAGCGCACTAGGGGCCTTGCGGCAAGACCCGGGTCGTGCTGCAGAATCTCCGGTCCAGCCCACAACCTGCGGAAATCGCAAAGTCGTTGCGCTCTGTCGACGTGCGCGCGGACTGACGGAGCAGCCGGCCGCAATGGAACTGTGAAGGGGGATCTTCATGATTGACGTGATTGTTGCCGGAGGCGAACCGACCGGCTTGATGCTGGCCTGCGAATTGCGGCTCCACGGCGTGCACGTGCTCGTGCTGGAGAAGAAGGCCGAGCCGACCAGGCAGGTTCGGTCGCTCGGCCTGCACGTGCGCAGCATTGAGGTGATGGACCAGCGCGGTCTGCTGGAGCGGTTCCTCGCGCTCGGCAAGCCGCACCCGGTCGGCGGTTTCTTCGCCGGCATCACCAAGCCCCGGCCGGAGGGGCTGGACACCGCACACCCGTACATCCTCGGCATCCCGCAGCCCGACACCGAGCGCCTGCTGGCCGAGCACGCCACCGAGCTCGGCGCGACGATCCGGCGCGGCTGCGAATTGGTCGGGCTGAGCCAAAACGAGGACGGGGTGACCGCGCTGCTGGCCGACGGCACGCAGCTGCGCTCACGCTACCTCGCCGGTTGCGACGGCGGCCGCAGTACGGTGCGCACGCTGCTCGGCGTCGGTTTCCCCGGCGAGCCCACCCGGGTCGAGTCGCTGCTGGGCGAGATGGAGGTGGCCGCACCGCCGCAGACGCTGGCAGCCGTGGTGGCTGAGGTCCGCAAGACCCACAAGGGGTTCGGTGCCGGGTCCTCCGGGGACGGGGTGTACCGCATCGTCGTGCCCGCCGAGGGGGTGGCCGCAGACCGGTCGGTCCCGCCGACCCTCGAGGAGTTCAAGCAACAGCTGCGGGTGTTCGCCGGCACAGACTTCGGCGTGCACTCACCGCGATGGCTGTCCCGCTTCGGCGACGCCACCCGGCTGGCCGAGCGCTACCGAGTCGGCCGGGTGCTGCTGGCCGGCGACGCGGCGCACGTTCACCCACCGGTGGGCGGACAGGGCCTCAACCTCGGCGTCCAGGACGCGTTCAATCTGGGCTGGAAACTGGCCGCCCAAGTGGGCGGCTGGGCACCGGAGGGGCTGCTGGACAGCTACCACACCGAACGGCACCCGGTAGCCGCCGACGTGCTGAACAACACCCGCGTGCAGTCCGAGCTGATGTCCACCGAGCCGGGTCCCCGGTCCGTGCGACGGCTGCTGTCGGAACTGATGGACTTCGAGGACGTGAACCGGCACCTGACCGAGAAGATCACCGCGATCGAGGTCCACTACGACCTCGGCGAGGGGCACGAGCTGCTCGGCCGGCGGCTGCGGAACATCGGGTTGAAACGGGGGCGCCTCTACGAGCTCATGCACGGCGGCCGCGGACTGCTGCTCGACCAGACCGGCGGGCTCTCGGTGGCGGGGTGGGCGGACCGGATCGACCACGTCGTCGACGGCAGCGACGAACTGGACGTGCCCGCCGTGCTGCTGCGGCCGGACGGCCACGTGGCGTGGGTAGGTGACGATCAGCAAGAGCTGCTCGGTTTCCTGCCCAAGTGGTTCGGCGCTGCCGCCCACTGAGCGCCGAACACCGCGGTCTGCAGCGACACCCCGGTTCGATTTGGTTGTGAGCGCACCTGTATGCAGATGGCGCGGAGTCATGCACAATGGCGACGTCCGGATAGTGGATTCGAGCAGGGGGTGTCGACGATGTGGGAATTGCCTGTCGAAGGTGGGATTCCGTGGTTGGTCTGGATCATCGACCTGCTGGTCAATGGTTCCTGACCAGCTGAGATAACTGGCGGTTCATGGGGCTTCAGCTGGAACCGTCGGCGTGAGCAGCGTTAGCCAGGATCGCGTCGTGTACATACTGCGCGAATCCTGGCGCCATCTCGTTCCACTCCGCGGCCGCCACCGGGTCGGAGATGTAGAGGGCAGCCACTTGCCGATGCTGCCGGTGGCTGCACTCGAAGAACCACCGTGCGATGTGAGCGCGGTGGTTCTCGGCGGCCTGCATTGCGACCGTGCCGGTGGCAGGCTCATCCGCGGCTATCGCGTCGACGAATTCCTGGATGTTGGCGTCGGCTTCCGCCTTGATTGTTACCCAATCGTCCTTGGTGTAGGCGACGGTTCGCCGATGTAGATCCGGGTTCTGATCCGACTCGGCCCACCGATGCTCGACGTCATGCAAGCGTTCACCGAAACTGTCGGTGTTGAAGATGTCGAGCTGCTCTTCCGGCGAGAGCGCCACACCCATTCGTCGGGCGTGCATTTCCTTTTGGATGGCTTCGAGTAATTCCTCGGTGCGTGCCTGACGCTGCCGCAGAAGTCGGTGCTGTCGGCGTAGGTGGTCATCGACACGGGCGTGGGGCTCGGCCAGAATTTCGGAGATATCGTCGAGTCCGAATTCCAACTCTCGATAGAAGAGTATGTGCCGCAAGCGCTGGACGTCGTCGGGGGAGTACAAGCGGTGGTTGGCCGCGCTGCGCCTGTGCGGTCGCAACAAGCCGATGCTGTCGTAGTGGTGCAGGGTGCGTACGGAAACGCCCGACAGCCTCGCCAGTTCCCCAACTGTGTACCCGTCCACCTTGGGATCATGCATCGTGGCGGCGCATCAGGGGCGGAACTCGGATGGAGACGGTGTCCATGATCGAGGTTGGGTCAGCGGGCCGTTGTCGGCGTTCTTCGTGCGCCTCGGCCGTGTGTGTCTCGCCCTCGCTCGGGCGTGGGCGTCGGTGAGCAAACCCCGCACGTGGCGAGCGGTCATCACTCCCGGATTCAGCATCGACACCCACGATTGCGTTGCGTAGTTCGGGTGTGGGAGCAGTTGGTCCAGTGCGCTGTAGTCGATGCCGCCGCTGTGTTCCGCATGCTCGGCCGGTACGAAGCCGAGTAGTTCACGGAATCGGTCACGACCGACGGAGATATTGAGGCGAAATATGCCGTCCCGGTGCAGCTTCGAGGAGGTATCCCAACCCTCGACGTCGTTCGTCACAATGGTGGCGAACGGGAACCGCTGATCCGCAGGCGGGTCGCGATCCGGATTGTAGGAAAAGAACGTGTCTCCCCAGGAACTCGGGGGAGCGCCGCCCTCTTCACTTGCCGTCACGACCGTGACCCCCGGCAGTTCGAGGGCCACAGCAACAATGTCTTCCTGCGTCAGAGCTGATATTTCCTCGTCGTGCGCGGTCATGCAGGCCACCGTAGAACCTCACGCTACGTCAGGTGCAACCCCGAGCAGTTCACTCTCGAACGGAGATCCGAGGAGCCGCTGTCCCACGCGAAGTGCTACATGCCTCGGTATGCCTTTGCCCCGACCTGTGCATCCGTGGCCCGACTTGCTTCAGACTGAACGCCATGCGCGCCTTCTACCTTCTTGCAACGATTGTCGGGTCTGTGGTGCCGTGGCTGTTCTTCGCGGCGTACTTCCGATCCGAGGGTGCCGATCCGATCGATCTGCCGGCCGCTCTGTTCCCGAACGGCGCGGCCGGCGGCTTCACCGCCGATGTCCTCATCTCCATCGTGGTCTTCCTCGTGTGGTCGTTCGTCGACGCACGCAGGCATGCGATCGGATTGTGGTGGCTTGTGGTTCCGTCGAGCGTCTTGATCGGGTTGTCGAGTTCGCTTCCTCTCTACCTGCTGCTGCGAGAAACGGAAATGGTCGGGCGGCGGAGGCATTCGGCCGGAGGCGCCGACAGGGGAGTGGGACGGCCGGTACCACCGCGTACGTTCGACGGCGACGGCCCACACTTGTAGTTTCGGAAGGCCGAACATTATGATTCGACTGTGAAAACAACGGACATCAAGGCAGGCTTGCGACGACGGGCAGCCACCACTGCCGCGGCACTGACAGCTCTCGCCGCGACGCTGATGTTGTCCGGGTGCGCCGAGAGCGCCGGGTCCGCCGACGGCAAACCAGTGGTGCTCACCACCTTCACCGTTCTGGGCGATATCGCACAGAACGTCGGTGGCGAGCACCTGACTGTGGAGTCCATCACCAAGGCCGGCACGGAAATTCACGGCTACGAGCCCACACCGGGTGACATAAAGAAGGCGGCCGAGGCCGATCTGATCCTGGACAACGGGATGAACTTGGAAGCATGGTTCGCCCAATTCGTCGATGGACTGGACGTCGAACACGTGGTCGTCAGCGACGGGGTCGAGCCGATCGATATCGGCGAAGATGCCTACGCGGGCAAACCGAATCCGCACGCCTGGATGTCACCTCTGAACGTGCAGATCTACGTCGACAACATGGTCGCCGCGTTCAGTGAACTCGATTCCGAACACGCGACCGACTATCGCATCAACGGTGATGCCTACAAGGCCCGACTACAGCAGGTGCAGGACGAGCTGGTCGCCGAGTTGAGTGCGCTGCCGGTCAATGAACGGGCGTTGGTGACGTGCGAAGGAGCATTTTCGTATCTTGCGCGCGATGCGGGGTTGACCGAGAAGTACATCTGGCCGGTCAACGCCGAACAACAGGCCACCCCCCAGCAGATCGCGTCGACGATCGAGTTCGTCAAGGAAAATCGGGTTCCCGCCGTGTTCTGTGAGTCCACGGTGTCGGATGCTCCGATGCAGCGCGTGGTGGAAGCCACGAACGCCGCTTTCGGTGGAACCCTCTACGTCGACTCGCTGTCGGAGCAGGACGGGCCCGTACCGACGTACCTGGATTTGATCCGGCACGACGCGCAGACCCTGACGTCCGCATTGAACGGACAGCAATCATGACCCCCCAACCAGCCGTCGAGGTGCAGAACGTCACCGTCCACTACGGTGACGTTCTCGCCCTCGACCGGGTGTCCCTCGCCCTTCAGGCTGGACGCGTGTGCGGCCTGGTCGGTATGAACGGCTCGGGCAAATCCACCCTGTTCAAGTCGATCATGGGCACGGTCAAACCTGATTCCGGCACGGTTCGTATCAACGGCACGGCGCCGGCCATCGCACGCAAGACCGGTGTGCTGGGCTATGTTCCGCAGAGCGAAGAGGTGGACTGGGCCTTTCCACTGTCAGTGCGTGATGTGGTGATGACCGGCCGCTACGGGCGCATGGGGCTGACCCGGCGGCCCCGCAGAGCTGATCGTGAGGCCGTCGACCATGCTCTCGAACGCGTGGAACTCACCGACTTGGCGGACCGGCAGATCGGACAATTGTCCGGCGGCCAGAAAAAGCGCACGTTCGTGGCCCGGGGGATCGCCCAGGGCGCCACCATCCTCCTCCTCGACGAACCGTTCGCCGGGGTCGACAAGCGCTCCGAAGCCACCATCACCACATTGCTGCGTGAACTGGCCGGAGCGGGCGCGGCAATCCTGGTCTCCACCCATGACCTGCATGCGCTGCCGGCACTGGCCGACGAAGCGATACTGCTGATGCGCACGGTACTCGCGCACGGCGACCCGGCGACCGTTCTGCAACCAGCGAACCTGGCGTCAGCCTTCGGCCTCGACGTGATGACAAGGACCTGAGAATCAATGAACGTCATCGACTTCTTCGTCGACCCGCTGCGTTATGACTTCATGGTTCGCGCATTGATCACCACTCTGATCGCCGCGGTGGTCTGTGCAGTGTTGTCGTGCTGGCTGGTCCTGATCGGTTGGTCGCTGATGGGTGATGCAGTCTCGCACGCCGTCCTGCCCGGCGTCGTGCTGGCCTACATCGTCGGCGCCCCATTCGCCCTCGGTGCAGTGATCTTCGGGTTCTTGGCGGTGGCCCTGATCGGGGTGGTCCGCGACACCAGCCGGGTCAAGGAAGACGCCGCGATCGGAATCGTGTTCTCCACCCTGTTCGCCCTCGGCCTGGTGCTGGTCTCGGTGACACCGAGCCAGACCGACCTCAACCACATCATCTTCGGCAACCTTCTGGGTGTCAGCCGATCGGACCTCGTCCAGATCGCCATTCTCGGGGCGGTCGTCTTCGTCGCACTGATCGTCAAGCGCCGCGACTTCACGCTCTACGCCTTCGACCCCACCCACGCCCATGCCATCGGCCTCAACCCCCGTCTACTCGGGGCCGCCCTCCTCGGACTACTCGCTCTCACCGCAGTGGTGGCGCTCCAGGCGGTCGGCGTCATCCTGGTCGTCGCCATGCTCATCATCCCAGGATCCACCGCCTATCTGCTCACCGACAGCTTCCACCGCATGCTGATCATCGCCCCTGCGATCTCGGCCGCATGCGCCGTCATCGGGCTGTACCTGAGTTATCACATCGATACTGCCAGCGGCGGCATGGTCGTGCTGTCCCAGGGAGCAGCGTTCGCACTGGCCTACCTCTTCGCGCCCCATCAGGGAATCGTCGGGCGCCGAATCACCGCCGCCCGACGACGCCGAACTACCGCCGCCACCGCATAACAGTGGCCGGACGCAATTCGGCGGCAAACGACGGCGCAGTTCTCGGTTCGGGCGGAGGTGGTTCAGGGGAGATGCATCAGCCGTCCGGAGCACCCGCCAGCCGTCTGGGTCCGGGGGTCGAGATCGTCCACCGCCCGGTGACGGCGGAGCGACCGGGTCAGCCGACCGATTTCGCGTAGCGGCCGACCCGGTCGATGAGGTCGTCGAAGAACATGGCCGGGTCGGTGCTCACCGCGATGTCGACGTTGGGATCCCGGTTCCAGTGACCGACCCAGTCGGCGACGGTGGTGCCCCTGGTCAGGGTTCCATGAAGTTCCACGTCGACGGTGGCCGGACGTGTCCGGGCGAGGTCCGGGTTCAGCGCCACCGCCGCCGCGAACGGGTCATGCATGTGTGCGATGAAGCCCTGGTTGTGGCTGCGATGAAAATCCATGTAGAACCGGATGGCGTCCGACAGGTGACGGATCACCGGGTTGCTGGTGCGTGACCGGATGTGTGGCGCATCTTCGGGCGAGATGACCTCGGCGGGAACGCTTCCCGCCGCTTCGGCGAGTCGGCGCACATGGTCCGGTGTCATCTCGATGGTCTCGGTGATATCGAGGCCGCAGAGAACGGGTCGCCGACCCTCGGGGAGCCCGGAGAACGCGTCGAACACCTCCTTCGCGGCCTCGGGATCGACCGAGACGTTCCACTCGGTGGTCGGGGTGGTGTTGCCCGGATGGTTGTAGGCGCCGCCCATCACCACCAGCCGGTGCAGCAGCCGGGGGAGTTCGGGTTCCGCGCGGATCGCCAGCGCCAGATTGGTCAGCGGTCCGGTGACGAGTCCGGTGAGTTCACCGGGGTGCGCACGGACCAGTTCGACCCACATCGTGGTCGCGTCCCGCTGCGACAGGGACCGGCCGGAGTCGGGGAGGACGGCGTAACCGATGCCCTGCGGGCCGTGCGTGTCTTCGGTGGTGCGCAAGGGGCATTCGAGTGGCACCCGCGCCCCGAGGGCAACCTCGATGTCAGGCGCGTGGCACAGCCCGAGCCAGTTCACATTGTTGGCTGCGACCTGCTCGACGGGCACGTTCCCGGCAGTGCTCGCGATACCGAGGATTTCCGCTTCGGGACTGGCCAGCAGATACAGGAGGGCCAACGAATCGTCGATGCCTGTGTCGACGTCGACGATCAGGCGCTGCGTCGGGCCGCTCATCCGGCAACGCGGACGGTGGGGCGGTGGCTGACCGGGAAGTTGACCGACCGCGCGATGAAGCACTGGGCATGCGCCCGGCTGTGCAGCTGCCCTGCCAACTGGGTCATCGACTCCTCGGTGACGGTGACCACCGGGTGCAACACCACTTCGGTGAACTCGCCGGCGCCATCGGGATGCTCACACATCGATCCGGCCGGTTCGTCGCGGTAGTCGACGACCACGACGCCCGCCGCCGCTGCAAGGCCGAGGTACCACAGCATGTGGCACTGGGCCAGGGATGCGACCAGCAACTCCTCCGGGTTCCAACGCCCGGCGTCACCGAGGAACGACGGATCCGAGCTGCCCGCCAGATCAGGTTTGCCGGTCGCCGACACCAGGTGGTCGCGGTCGTAACTGCTCGGTCCGGTGGTTCCCGATCCCCGATTGCCCGTCCAGGTGACGGCCAGTGAGTAGTGGTGTGTCTTCACGCGTCCATAGTGCACGGCGAGGAACTGTCGCGCGGATCGTGGTCTGCACCCGCAGAACTCCTCAGGTGGATGCCGCCCACACCGCTGGGTCTTCACCCCACGGGCGGGCGGGAAAAGGGTAGTCCTCGTAGTCGGACAGTGCTGGGCGGCTGGTCACCAGATCCCCGTGCGAGACGGCGGATCCCGGGCCGGGAACCGCAACGGCCGGCGGGTCGACGGACCGGCCGGGTGCGCTCAGCAACCAGGAACCGGTGCGCGCGAGGGATACGTCGACGGTCCGTCCGCAGCCGTCGGACCGGCGCCCGGTCAGGGCGTCGACGATGCCGGCGGCGAGGAGATATCCGCTGGCGTGATCGAGGGCCTGCGCGGGCAGGGCGCCCGGTACCTCCCCGCCCTCGACAAGCGCGATACCCGATGCGGCTTGGACGATGCTGTCGAATCCCCGGCGGTCTGCCCAGGGGCCGGTGCGTCCCCATGCACTGACCCTGCCCTGCACCACATGTGCGGGCGCGTGGTCGAGGAGGGTGTCGAGGGCGCCCGGACGGTACCCGGTGACCACCACATCCGCGTCGGCACATAGTTCCTCCCACCGCTCGCGGCCCGCCACGGACGTCACATCGAGGACGGCGGATCGTTTGCCCTGCCCCGTGTCTAGGTGCTGCACCGCGATCTCGGCGAGAAACGGCGGGTCGATGCGCAACACCTCGGCTCCGAGTAGCGCCAGCGTGCGGGTGGCGACGGGTCCGGCGATCACCCGGGTCAGATCGAGAACCTTGATTCCGGTCAGTGGTGTCACCGCGGACGGCTCCCCGGACCGACGCGATGTCGGCGGGTGGCCGGTCGGGGCGTGTACGACGGTGGTGACCACACCCGAAGCCGCGGCCGCACCCTGCGGGGTGGCCGCCCACTCGTGCTCTGTGCGCACAGCGGAGGCCACGGCCTGCGCGGCGAACGCGCGTTCCTCGACCTCGGCCGAGGTGAGTTCGCGTAACCGCGTGGCCACCGTCTCCGGGTCGGCACCCTCGGGGAGATCCAGTGCCTCGAGGAGTCGCCGGCGGTGGTGCGGATAGTTGGCGTGGGTTCGCACCCAGCCGTCGGAGACTGCAAAGAAGCCGGAGAGCTCGGCGAACCCGGACACCGGTATCCCCGATATGCGCACCAGCCGGTCGCTGGAGAACGCTGCCGCAATCCGCTCGGGGTCCAGCCGCCACGACCTAGGGCCGAAACCCCAGGTCGCCGTAAATCTGTCGACGGCGGTGGCGACGGCCGCGAGCGACCCCGCCGCCAGGTCGAAGACGGGAAGTCGAGCAGCGAGGAAGGCCCCGGGGTCGGGGCATGCGATGAGGTGGGAGCCGGACGCCACGCCGACATTGCGCTCGTACTCGGTCAGCACTCGCTCGAACCCGCTCAACGAATCCCCTCCGCCTCGAACGATGAACTCTACGACAGCAACTGACGGCACCGCTCTAGCAGGCCGGTGCGCAGCGGGGTGGCCCGTTCGGCGAGCTGCTGCTGCCGGCGTACGTACTCTGCGCGCCCGGAAGGGGTTTCGATGCGCACGGGGTCGTACCCGTAACCGGAAAGGTCGTAGGGGCTGGCCTGCATGTCGAGTTCGCGTGCGGCGAGGGCGTGCTCGAAACAGTCCATGACGAGGTCCGAGTCGACGAGCGGGGCGAGCTTGTACGCCCACTTGTACACATCCATGCCCGCGTGCAGGCAACCGGGTTGTTCGCGGCGGATCTGGGAGTCGCGGTCGAGGGCGGTTTCGTTGCGGGGCGCCGCAGCGGGGGTGAAGAACCGAAAGGCGTCGTAGTGGGTGCAGCGCAGCGGCATCGACTCGACCACCGCGTCGGTGCCGTCGAACCCGAGGCGCAGCGGCACCCGCTGGTGGCGGATCGCCTCGGCGCCGCCCCGGTACACCATCGCCCATTCGTGCAGGCCGAAGCAGTTCAGTCGCGGAGTGCGGGCTTCGGTGGCCGCGAGGAGCCCGGCCACGAATTCGACAGTGCTTCGGCGATGCTCGAGCACGGCCGGGTCGACGGTGACGACGCTGTCACCGTCGACGGTCACCGACCGGTAACCGGTGTAGCGGAGGTAGTCGCCGGACCCGGGACCGGCGAGTGCCGTGCCGAACCCCGGGTGCCACCGCCGTAGCTGGTTGGGGCGAAAGCTGTAGTAGGTGAACAGGAAGTCGTGCACCGGATGGGGCGTCCCGGCCGCTTTGCGTTCCTGATAGGGCTCGACGATCCTCGCCACCCGGTCGAGGTGGCGCGTCCGCCGGGCCGTCCAGTCACCGGCCGCCAGCACCGAAGGCCCGCGACCGGTGGCCGTGTCGTTCCGCGGATGCACGCGTCAGCTCGTTCGCTGTCCCGGGTTCATCCCGTTCACGCGGTGAGTGCCGTCGCGCACGGTGCCCACGTACTCCTCGACGAGGTCTTCGAGTGCGACGATCCCGACGATCCGGCCCGACGGGTCCGCGGCCGCACCGAGGTGGGAACTGGCCCGGCGCAGACCCGCAAGTGCCTCGGCGAGTGGTGTGGTGGTCGCCATGCGCGGCAGCGGACGGATATCCGAGCGGGGGATGACGGTGTCCGGGCCGGCGTCGTCGTCGAGGATGTCGTCGAGGACGTCCTTGAGGTGCAGATACCCGAAGAGGGAACCGTCGTCGGCGCGCACCGGGTAGCGGGAGTACCCGGTTTCGATGACCGCTTCCTCAATGGCGCCGAGGCGGGTGCCGCCCGCCGACAGCGGCACGGTGCGGACCTTGTCGAGGGGAATCATCACCTCACTGACCGTGCGGTCGGTGGTTTCGAGCGCCTGGGTGAGTCGGCGGTGCTCCTCGGCGTCGATGAGCCCCTCGGAGCGGGACTCGCCGATCATCTCCGACAACTCCACGGCGGAGACGGTGACGTCGAGTTCGTCCTTGGGTTCGACGCGCATCAACCTCAGCGTGGCATTGGCGCACAGGTTGTAGAAGGAGATCAGCGGCCGGGCCAGGGTGATGAACATCAGATGCACGGGCACCAGCAGCATCGCCGAACGTTCGGGCCCCGCAAGGGCGATGTTCTTCGGCACCATTTCCCCCAGCAGGATGTGCAGCACGACGACCAATGCCAGCGCGACGGTGAATGCCACCGGGTGCAGCAGTCCGTCCGGCAGGCCCACGGCGTGGAGCGGCACTTCGAGGAGGTGCGCGATCGCCGGTTCGGCGACCTTGCCGAGGAGGATCGAGCAGATCGTGATGCCGAGCTGGGCCGCTGCCAGCATCAGCGACAGATTCTCACCGGCCAGGATCACCGTCCGGGCGCGTTTCTTCCCCTGCGCCTCGAGCGCCTCGAGGCGGTCGCGGCGCGCCGAGATGAGCGCGAATTCGGCGCCGACGAAGAACGCGTTGCCGGCGAGGAGTACGAAGGTGAGCAGCATCCCGAAGAGATCACTCATCGTCGTCCTCCTCGTCGTCGTTCGCCACCGGAACCGGTGTGAGCAGGACCCGGTCGATACGCCGTCCGTCCATGTGGGTGACAGTCGCGATCCAGCGTCCGTCGGGGTGCAACGCCGTGTCCGGGACGGGCAGCTCCACTTCGTCGCCGTCCTCCGGGATCCGGCCGAGGTGGGTGAGGACCAGCCCGCCGAGGGTTTCGTACTCACCCTCCGGTGCGGTGTAGCCGGTGGTGTCGGACACCTCGTCGATGCGCAGCAGACCGGAGCACGACCAGCCGTCCCCGATCCGCTGGACGTCGATCTCCGGTTCGTCGTGTTCGTCGCGGACGTCACCGACGATTTCCTCGATCAGGTCCTCCATGGTGACCATGCCCGCGGTGCCGCCGTACTCGTCGACTACCAGGGCGACCTGCATTCCATCGGATCGAATTCGTTCCATGAGGGCATCACCGTCGAGGCTGGACGGCACCACCGGAACCTTCTGCGCAAGCGTATTGAGGCGGGTGGTGCGGCGACGACCGGCAGGCACCGCGAACGCGTGCTTGATGTGCACGATTCCGACGGAGTCGTCGAGGTCGCCGTCGACGACGGGAAATCGGGAGAACCCGGTGCGGGCGGCGGTGTCGATCAGGTCGGCCACCGTGTCGGTGGTGGCCAGCGACTCGATTTTCACCCGCGGTGTCATCAATTCTTCGGCGGTGCGTTCACCGAATCGCAGGGAGCGGTTGACCAGCAACGCCGTTCCCTTGTCGATGGCGCCGCGCTGGGCGGAGGTGCGGACCAGGGAACCGAGTTCCTGCGGTGACCGCGCCGACCGCAATTCCTCTGCAGGCTCGATGCCGAGGCGCCGGACCAGCCAGTTGGCCGTTCCGTTGAGCCCGTTGATCGCCCACTTGAAGATCAGGGAAAACGCCGCCTGCATGCCTGCCGTCGCACGTGCCGTCGGCAGGGGATGGGCGATGGCCAGGTTCTTGGGGACCAGTTCCCCGAACACCATGGAGAACGAGGTGGCGAGGACGAGGGCGATCACCAACGACGTTGCCGCGGCGGCGGATTCGCTGAACCCGACCGCGGACAGCACCGGGGTGATGAACCGGGCCAGGACCGGTTCCGACAGGTAGCCGGTGACGAGTGTGGTGATCGTGATGCCGAGCTGCGCGCCGGACAACTGGAACGACAGCGTGCGGTGGGCGTGCTGGACCTGCCTCGAACGCCGGTCACCGCCCCGGGCGTGCGAGTCGACGATGCTGCGCTCGAGTGCGGTGAGGGAGAATTCCGCTGCGACGAACAGTGCGGTGCCTGCCGTCAAGGCGAGGAAGCCGAGCAGAGCGAGAATGCTGAGTGCGATGTCCATCTGTCATCGCCACCAGGGAAGCGAGGGGAGGCCGCCGGGTTTGTCACCCGGCTCGCTAGAGGAGCCCTCCGAACCGGCGGAATCAGAATCTGATTCTGCTGAGGCAATGACGGGTGGAGCGCTTGCTGCGTGTGTGGGTGCCGCGGGCACCGGAGTCCTTCCGTTCGGCCTCGGCGTCCGGAGAAGTCCGGCACCGAGAACTGGTGTGGTTCAGCGACCCATGATACCGGTGGATGTCCGGTTCCGTGGAACAGGACATCCACCGGTACCTCACGGCGCTGCGGTCACCAACCGGCCGGAAGGGGGCGGCCCTCGGCGAATCCGGCTGCCGACTGCACCCCGAGCACCGCCTGGGCGTGCAGTTCCTCGAGGGTGCGGGCGCCGGCGTACGTGCACGTGCTGCGCACCCCGGAGCAGATGTGGTCGATCAGGTCCTCGACTCCGGGCCGCTCTGGGTCCAACCGCATCCGCGAACTGGAAATACCCTCTTCGAACAACCCCTTCCGGGCACGGTCGAACGCGGTGTCGGTGGCAGTGCGGGCGGCGACCGCACGCTTGGACGCCATCCCGAAGCTCTCCTTGTACGCGTTGCCGGCCTGGTCGACGCGCAGGTCGCCGGGGGACTCGTAGGTGCCGGCGAACCAGGACCCGATCATGACGTTCGACGCGCCCGCAGCAAGTGCGAGAGCCACGTCGCGAGGGTGACGGACGCCTCCGTCCGCCCAGACGTGCGCGCCCAGCGCCCGGGCTTGGGCGGCGCATTCTGCAACGGCGGAGAACTGGGGGCGTCCCACCCCGGTCATCATCCGGGTGGTGCACATGGCGCCCGGCCCGACGCCCACCTTGACGATGTCCGCGCCCGCGTCGATCAGATCGCGCGTCCCGGCCGCGGAGACGACGTTGCCCGCCACGAGCGGCACCCCGAGTTCGGCCTTCTTCAAGGCGCCGAGTACGTCGATCATTTTCTGCTGGTGACCGTGCGCCGTGTCGACGACGAGCAGGTCGGCCCCGGCGTCGACGAGCGCGCGGGCCTTCGCGGCGACGTCCCCGTTGACGCCGACCGCCGCAGCGATGCGCAGCTGCCCGGCCTCGTCGACCGCGGGGCGGTAGATGCCGGCCCGGATCGTGCCGGTGCGGGTGAGAACCCCGGCGAGGGTGCCGTCCGGGTTGACGATCACGGCGAGCGAATCGTGCCTGCCCTCGAGTAGTTCGAACACCTCGCGTGGGGTGGCGGTGACCGGGGCGGTGACGAAGTCGGTGAGCGCCACCGAGCGGAGTCGGGCGAATCGGTCGACGTCCGCGCAGGCGGCCTCGGTGACCACGCCCACGGGGCGGTCGTCGTCGACCACGACGACCGCCCCGTGGGCCCGTTTCGGAAGCAGCGCGAGGGCATCGGACACGGCGGCGTCCGGACCGAGCGTGACCGGGGTGTCCGCCACCAGATGCCGGCTCTTCACGAACGACACGGTTTCCGCGACGGCCGGGACCGGCAGGTCCTGCGGAAGAACGACGAGGCCACCGCGGCGCGCGACCGTTTCGGCCATGCGGCGTCCGGAGACGGCGGTCATGTTGGCCACGACGATCGGAATGGTGGTACCGGTGCCGTCCGAGGTGGACAGGTCGACGTCGAACCGGGAGGTGACCTCGGTGCGGCCCGGCACCAGGAACACGTCGTCGTACGTCAGGTCATAAGGAGGGCGTTGCCCGTCGAGAAACTGCACGTCTCACGACGATACCGGGGAAGTTGCGGCGGTGCCCGACGTCCGCTGTGCCTGCGACCGGGACAACCCGATGGTGGCGATCAGCATCACCGCGACCGCGCATCCGACGAGGATCAGTCCGGGCCCGTCGACGCGCAGGCGTTCGTCGAGGACGGTCATGCCGAGGAAGACGGCGGCGAGGGGTTCGGCGATGGTCAGCGCCGGCAGGGACGCCGACAGCGGGCCCACCTGGAACGCGCGTTGCTGCAGGTACACCCCTACGAGTCCGGCGGCGACCAGTGACCACGTCTGCCAGCTGCTCAGGACCGACCACAGTCCGCGGGGAACGAGTTCGACCACGTACTTGGTAAAGGCGACCGCGACACCATAGAGGATGCCGCTGGCGGCGCCGAGGAGGAGCGCCCGCCATCCCGGACCGATTTTCGTCATTCCGGCGAGCGCGGCGGCCGCCACCACCGACACGACGATCGCCAGGGGAATCACCCATTCCCGGAACGGGGCGTCGATGTTTCCCTCGGTGGGATTACCGACGACGAGAAACAGTGCGAGAGCGGCGGCCAGGGCGACGGCCAGACCCCAGGTGGTCCGGTTGAGCCGGTAGCCCGAGAATTTCGCCGACAGGGGGAGCGCGAACAGCAGGGCGGTGACGAGGAGAGGTTGCACGACGAGCACCGACCCGAGCGCCAAGGCGACGGCCTGCATGATGTAGCCGCCACCGTCACCGGCGACACCGGCCCACCACCGGGGGCTGCGCACCAGCGACGTCATCAGGCCCGCATCCTCGGGGACCGCGGACGCGGCGCTCTGCTGCGCGACCGAGGCACACGCGAAGAGCAGGGCCGCCACCAAGGCGCACAGGATCGACGCGAGGGGCAGGGACATGCCTCTCAGTGTGCTCCGCGGCTGCGGCGTCCGTGTGGAGTTGAGTCGAGTCCGCGATTGCGTCCTTGTCGACTCCCGGCTCGGACCGCCACCTCACCGGCTCGCCCGCGCCGGGAGGGGCGATCACCGGTGTCGGCGGCCCGGCGGCCCTTCTTCGGCGTGTCCTGGGCGGGTGCCTGCGTGTCCGGTGCGGGCACGGGCTTCCCGGTGGGGCGGCGTGCGCCGGTGAGGTCGGCCAGGAGCCGGTCGCCGGGGCGCACCTTCACCGTTGCCACGTCGATCCCCGCTGTGCGCGTCATCTGTTCGACCGCGGCGCGTTCGTCCTCCGTCACGAGGGTCACGACCACCCCGGCCTCACCGGCCCGTGCGGTCCGCCCGGCGCGGTGCAGGTAGGCCTTGGGTTCGGTGGGCGGGTCGACGTGCACGACCAGCGAAATGTCGTCGACGTGGATGCCGCGCGCCGCGACATCGGTGGCGATCAGCACCGGGGTCGTCCCGTCCGCGAACGAGGCGAGTGTGCGGGTGCGGTTGTTCTGCGTCTTGCCGCCGTGCAGGGCACCCGCCGAGACGCCGGCGGCGTGCAGCTCTCCCGCCACCCGGTCCACGCCGTATTTGGTGCGCACGAACATCAGGGTCCGCCCCGATCGCGAAGCGATATGTGCGACAACCGAATACTTGTCGTCCCGGTCGACGTACAGGAGGTGATGGCGCATCGTGGGCACCGCGTCCGCGGCGGGCGCGGTCGAATGCGTGACGGGGTCGCGTAGGTAGCGTTGGACGAGGCTGTCTACCTCCTCGTCGAGGGTGGCCGAGAACAGCAGCCGCTGCCCACCGGAAGGAGTGTCGTCGAGGATCCGGACAACCTGGGGGAGGAACCCCATTTCGGCCATGTGGTCGGCCTCGTCGATCGTCACGACGGCAACGTCGTCGAGCGAAACCGATCCCTGACCGAGGTGGTCGGCGAGCCGTCCGGGTGTCGCGACCAGGAGATCCACACCCCGCGACAACACCTCCACCTGTCGCTTGATCGGGATACCGCCGACCACCGTGGCGACGCGCAGTCCCATCGACAGCGCCGGTTCGTCGAGTGCCCGTTCGATCTGCAGCGCCAGTTCCCGGGTGGGCGCCAGCACGATTGCCCGGGGAAATCCGCGGCGACTCGCCGCACCCTTCAGGCGCACCAGCATGGGTAACCCGAACGCGAGAGTTTTGCCGGACCCGGTGGGCGCGCGGCCCAGCACGTCCCTGCCGGCAAGGGCGTCGGGAATGGTGGCGGCCTGGATGGGGAACGGGGCGCGAATGCCGCTGCGGTCGAGGGCATGGGTCAGGACCGCGGGCAGACCGAGCTCGAGGAACGTCTCACCCACCGGTGCGGGGGGAATGTTCTCGTGTTCGGGCATATCCAGAAGGCTACCGCCTGAAAGGGGGCCCACCCGACGCCTCGGCCGTGACGTCAGCAGACTGCGTCACGGCCGAGGGAAACGTCGGAGCTCGTCAGGCCTGCACTTCGCTGCGGTCACCGCTCCACAGCGTGTGGAACTTGCCTTCGGCGTCGGTCCGCTCGTAGGTGTGGGCACCGAAGAAGTCGCGTTGGCCCTGAGTCAGGGCCGCAGGCAACCGCTCCGCGCGCAGCGCGTCGTAGTAGGACAATGACGACGCGAACGCCGGGACCGGAATTCCGAGGAGGGTCGCAGTGGACACCACCCGACGCCAGCTGTCGATCGCCGTCTCGATGGCGTCCCGGAAATACGGTGCGAGGATGAGGCTCGGCAGCTGCGGGTTCTCGTCGTACGCCTCCTTGATGCGGTTGAGGAAACGCGCCCGGATGATGCAGCCGCCGCGCCAGATGGTGGCGAGATCGGCGGGATGCAGGTCCCAGTCGTATTCGGCGCTGCCCGCGGCGATCTGGTCGAAACCCTGTGCGTACGCCACCACCTTCGACGCGTACAGCGCCTGGCGGATGTCCTCGGTGAACTGGGCGGCATCTGCGGGCTTGTCGGCGAGCTGACCGGACGCCAGACCGACGGCGGCCCTGCGCTGCTCCCGGGAGCCGGACAACGCGCGCGCGAACACGGCCTCGGCGATGCCCGTCACCGGCACACCGAGGTCGAGCGCCGACTTGACGGTCCAGCGGCCGGTGCCCTTCTGCTCGGCGGCGTCGACGATCACGTCGACGAGGGCTTTGCCGGTCTTCGCGTCCTTCTGCTTCAGCACCTCGGCGGTGATTTCGACGAGGTAGCTTTCGAGATCGCCGGCGTTCCACTCGGTGAACACTTCGGCGATCTTGTCGGCGTCGTACCCGAGCGCGTCACGGAAAAGGTTGTAGGCCTCACCGATGAGCTGCATGTCGGCGTACTCGATGCCGTTGTGGACCATCTTCACGAAGTGCCCGGAACCGTCGGGGCCGATATGGGTGCAGCACGGGGTCCCGTCGACCTGTGCGGCAATCGATTCGAGCAGCGGGCCCAGAGCCTCGTACGACTCCTTGGGGCCGCCGGGCATGATCGACGGGCCGTTCAGCGCACCTTCCTCACCGCCGGAAATGCCGGCGCCGACGAAATGCAGGCCCCGCTCGCGCAAGGACGCTTCCCGGCGAATCGTGTCCGTGTACAGGGCGTTGCCGCCGTCGATGATGATGTCACCCGGCTCCATCGCCGCAGCGAGTTCCTCGATGACCGCGTCGGTGGGGTCGCCGGCCTTGACCATGATCAGCACGCGGCGCGGCTTCTGCAGCGCTCCCACGAACTCCTCGACCGTTTCGGTCCGGACGAAGTCGCCGTCGCCGCCGTGCTCCGCGATGAGCGCATCGGTCTTGGCGATGCTGCGGTTGTGCAGAGCCACGGTGTGCCCGTGCCGTGCGAGGTTGCGGGCGATGTTCGAGCCCATGACGGCCAGTCCCGTCACGCCGATCTGGGCGCGGGCGCCCTCATTGGTGATAGTCATGAATACAGCATTCCCTCTCGCTCGGCGGTAGTGAAATCGGCGATACGACAATTGAGCCGACTAAGACAAACATACGAAGGCCGGCCCGCGCATACGCGCGGGCCGGCCTTCGTCTCACAGATGTCGATGTTCAGTTGTGCCGATCACGAACGGTTCAGCTGCGCTGTTCGCGGCGGGGTCCGTCGAATCCGTCGTACGAGCGACGGTCGGTGCGGCTACGGAAACCGCCACCGGTCGAGGCCGGACGCCGATCCGGGGCGGCCGCGGGACGGCGATCGTCCCGGCGGAATCCGCCACCACGGTTGTCCCGGTCCGCGAAGTCGCGGCGGGGTGCACTGCGGTCGAAGCTCCGCTCGCCGGTACCGCGATGGCTCTCGCCGCGGTCGCCGTAGTCACGGCGCGGTGCGCTGCTGCTGCCGCCGTACTCGCGGCGCGGTGCGCTGTCTCCGAAGTCCCGGCGCGGTGCCCGGTCGTTGAACGTGCGGTTGTCCCGGTCACCGCGGTAGCCGCTGCTCCGGTTGTCACCACCACGGTTGTCGCCGTCGCGCTGGGGACGCTCGCCCCGGTAACCACCGGAGCGGGTGTCCGTCTGGTCCCGGCGCGGGCCGCGGTCCTCGAAGCTGCGGCCGCCGGTCGGGCGGTCGCCACGTCCCTCGGACGTGCTGCGGTTTCCGCGGTAGCCGCCTTCACGGCCGCCGAACCCACCCTCACGGCGGGGTCCGCGGTCGCCGAACCGACGGTCACCGCCGCGGTCGCCACGGAATGCCGGATCCTTCACCGGCTCCCCGGTGGGAACCTTCGCGCCGGTGATGGTGGTGAGAACCTCGGAGCCCGGTGCGACGGGCACTGCCGTGGCATCGACCCCCGCCATTCCCGTCAGCTTCCGGAAGGTGCGCTTCTGATTCGGGAGCACGATCGCGACGACCGTGCCCTTCTCACCGGCGCGGGCGGTGCGGCCGGCACGGTGCAGGTAATCCTTGTGATCGGCCGGCGGATCGACATGGACGACGAGGTCGATGCCGTCCACGTGGATACCCCGCGCCGCGACGTCCGTCGCGACGAGCACGGGGGTGCGGCCGTTCTTGAAGCGCTCGAGCACGCGGGTGCGCTGGTTCTGCGCCTTGCCGCCGTGCAGCGACTCCGCGGCGATGCCGACTGCACGCAGGCGGTCGGTGATGCCCTCGCAGCCGAGCTTGGTGCGGGCAAACATGATCGTGCGGCCGTCGCGTGCACCGATCTCTGCGAGAACGTTGTCCTTCTGGCCGCGGTCCACGAGGAGGACGTAGTGCGCCATCGTGTCGACGCTGGCGCGACCGTCCTCGGTGGAGTGCTGCACGTGGTCGGGCAGGAACTGGCGGACCAGCGACTGCACCTCACGGTCCAGGGTGGCCGAGAACAGGAGACGCTGGCCGTCGGCCCGGGTCTCCCCGAGGATGGCCCGCACCTCGGGCAGGAAGCCCATGTCGGCCATCTGATCGGCCTCGTCGAGCGCGGTGATCTCGATGGAGTCGAGGATGCAGGTGCCCTGACGCAGGTGGTCGTTCAGCCGGCCGGGGGTGGCGACGAGGATGTCGACGCCGCGGCGCAGCTGGTCGACCTGCTTGGTGAACGGGGTGCCGCCGACGGCGGGGCGGACGGTCAGTCCCATGGCCCCGGCGTACGAGTTGAGGGATTCGACCACCTGGAACGCGAGTTCACGGGTGGGAACGAGCACCAGTGCGCGGGGACGCTTGGGTGCAGGCCGGTCCTCGTGCCGGGACAGGCGGGTGAGCATCGGCAGGCCGAATGCGAGGGTCTTGCCCGATCCGGTCTGTGCGCGGCCGAGGACGTTGGTGCCGGCCAGCGCGTCGGGGACGGCCAGCGCCTGGATCGGCGACGGGACGGTGATGGAGTTGCGGGCGAGGGCCTGCACCAGGGGTGCGGGAAGGCCGATTTCGGCGAACGTCACCGTGTCGGTGATGTTCTCTTCGGAAATCGAGCTGACGTCTTCTGCAGACGTCGTGGGGACAGCGGTCACTTGGACAGCGTTGGTCACGCGGATACCTCTCCGGGCATTAGGGCGCGTCGCGGAGCGGGGCTGTCATGCAGCACGCACAAAGGGACGAGCCAGGGCACATGTCACCTGGTCAATCCATTCGCGGAAGTGCGGGGAATTGGGCTGTGTGCCGTTTCAGTGTTGAT
Source organism: Rhodococcus tibetensis (assembly GCF_024438035.1). Taxonomy (GTDB): domain Bacteria; phylum Actinomycetota; class Actinomycetes; order Mycobacteriales; family Mycobacteriaceae; genus Rhodococcus_F; species Rhodococcus_F tibetensis. The sequence continues at coordinate 99,395 of NZ_JANFQF010000003.1, read as the reverse complement.
GGGCCGCAGTGGCGACCGTGGACCAGTGTACGGGACGGGCCCCCGGATACCGAACCGGAGCGTCTGTGACCTGAGTGACTACGCCGCGGAGAACAGGCGGCTCAATTCGGTGAGCCACGGAACGGCCACCGCAACGGTCGGTACCACGAGTATGGCAACGGAGCCCGTGTAGGCGGCGAGAGCGACCGGCATCGCCGCTTCGGAAGAGGCGAGCCGCTGCACCCGCAGCAAGGTGCTCGGCCCGCCTGCCGCCATCGCGCCCTTCGGCGCGGTGGAGCCGGAGCAGGCGACGAGCGCACGCGCGAGGGCTGTCGGCCCGGTGGCCCGCACCGCGGAGTCATCGGCGAGCATCTCGACGAGCAACTGCACCGCGCCAAGGGCGGACTTGCTGCGAACCACGGTGGGGAAGGCGGCGTTGACCGCGGTGAACGCCTCGAGGACGAGGTCGTGGCGGGCACGCAGATGCGAACGTTCGTGGGTGAGGATCGCGGTGATCTCGGCGTCGTCGAGGTTGGCGAACGTGCCCTGGCTCAACACGACCCGCTGGCGCAAACCGGGCAGACAATACGCGATGGGCTCGGTGACATCGAGAATTCTCAGGTCCGGTGCGCGAGCGAGCGGCGACGACGAGTCGCATCGGTCGAGCAGGTCGACGAGCATGCGGTGCCGTGCGCGTCGGCGTCGGGTACGGACACCGACCTGGACCACCGCGAACATCAGCTTGGCGCCGACCAACAGGGTCAGGGCGAATACCACCACGTACAGCAGCCACAAGGGAAGGCCGAGAGCGTCGATCTCTTCGACCGGTGCTGTGGTGGGCCGTCCGTCGGGCCCGGGCACGAGGAGCTGGCTGGCTATCGCGAGACCGGAACTGAAGGCGGACAGGACCGCGGCGAGGGCAATCGCCTGCCACAGCACCAGCGCTGCGCGCGGCGCCCGGTACGGCCATTGGGCACGGCTGAGCAACGCAGGAACCGGTCCTGCGAGAAGGAGGGCGAGTATGCCGAATACCAGCGCGGTGGTGGCGTCCATGTCCTACTCATCATGCATGACGAACGTCAGACGGCGCGAACGGATCCCGTATCGTTGCCGTCGCCCGACCGTTCCTTGGCTTCCAGCGCAGCCAGAGCCTCGCGGAGGGCGTCCGCCTCGTCCGCACCGACCTGGCCGACGAAGTGCACGAGGGCGGCGGCCCGACTGCCGGACTTGTCGGCCTGCTGCAGGGCGTCGACCATGAGGCTGGCCACGAGTTCTTCGCGCTGGTGCACGGGGAGGTACCGGTGGGCGCGATCGTCGCGCTGTTGAATGACGAGATGCTTCTTCGCCAGTCGTTGGAGCACGGTCATCACGGTGGTGTACGCGAGTTCACGACGCTCTGCCAGAGCCTCGTGCACCTGCCGCACCGTCTGCGGTTCCGAAGTGGACCACAGGTGATCCATCACTGCGCGTTCGAGTTCGCCGAGTCCAGCCATGATGCGATTCTACGGATACAACGACACAGATACGTACTACTGGTAGTAGTAAAACCGTCGGAAGTCGTGTGGTAATGGTCATAGTCCGAACAGGTGGATTACGGTCGGTGGACGGCCACCGGCCGTCGACTTCGGGGGCTGTTTCACAGGGGCGGGCTGTCGTTGTCGACATCGCGGGAGAGTGGGGACCTGGCGCATGGGTATCGACGGCAATGCAGTGACCGGAGACAGGGAGGCGGCACGGGTCGCGGACCCGCCGGGCCGGGTGGCGGGGTGGGTGCGGTTCGGCGTTGCCGGGGCACCGGTCAGCATCGTCCTTCTGGCCGTGATCTGGATTTTGGCGTTCGCCACCTCCAGCGTGATCGGTGGACCGTCGCACGAGTTGTCCCAGCACGTGGCGCTCGGCATCCGGACGTTCGAGAACGGATGGGTGTGGACTTTGCTCTCGGCGGGGTTCTGGGGCGACGACATCCTCGCCTACCTGTCGACCACCGTTCTCGTGTTCCTGGTCGCGGCGCCGTTGGAACGCCGGATGGGTTCGACGCGGTTCGCCCTGGCAGCCGTGGTGACGCAGGTGGCCGGCGGGCTGCTCACACTGGCAGTCGCCGCGGTCGCGAAGGTGGTGGACGCGGACTGGGGTTTCCGGTTGCACGTGGGTATGGCGGTCGGGCCCAGCACGTGGATCATCGGTGCGGCGATGGTGGCCAGTTCCAACATGGGCACCCTGTGGCGCAGGCGGATCCGGGTCGGCGTGCTCGCCTTCACCCTCACCCTGGCGCTGTTCAGTGGATCTCTGCAGGACGTGGTCCGGCTTGCCGCCGCTGTCGTGGGCCTGGTGATCGGACACTGGATCGTCGGCCGGTCCGCGCGTGGAGAACGAATCGCCGGCACGCAGCGAGAGGGTCGGGTGCTGGTCGCCATCGTCGTGGCCGCCAGCGCCGTCGGGCCGATGATCGCAGCGCTCTCGGCCGACGCGGTCGGTCCCCTGGCCGTGCTGCGAGACCTGTTCCGGGGAATTCCATACACCGCCACTGAGGTTCGGGAGCTCTGTGAGGTATCCGCCGCCGACCCCGAGTGCCGCCGCGGGTTACTGGAACTGCGCCTGTCCGGGGTCGGGCCTACGCTGCTCAGTCTCATGCCGTCGCTGTTCCTCCTCACCCTCAGCGACGGACTGCGGCGGGGACGCCGCTTCGCCTGGGTCGGGGCCGTGGTCGCGCAAGTGATCTTGTTGGTGCTGTCCCTGCTGAACTTCGCGGTCCGGTTCATCGACTCGTTCGAGGAGGAATCGCTGTTCTACGGGCTGGCGGATCCGAACCTGTATCGGACGCTGGTGCCGTTCCTGACCCCGTTGGTGATCCTCATCGTTCTCCTCGCCACCCGGCGATTCTTCGACGTCACCGCCCCGACCGGTACGTACCTACGCCTCGCGGTCGCGCTGGTGGCGGTGACAGCCGGACTCGCCGTCCTCTACGTCCTCGGGGGCATGTGGGCCCGGAACGGTTTCGATCATCGGCCCTCCGCCACCACCCTGCTGGCCGGTTTCCCGGAGCGTCTGATCCCGCCTGTCTATCTGCAGTGGCTGGACCCACGCCTGCTGCCCGTCAACGTTCCCGCGACCCTGTTGTACGAATGGACCGGGGTAGTGTTCTGGCTGACCGGATGCGCGCTGGTCGCGGCAACCTTCCTGCGCCCGGCGCTCGGTTCGGACGCCGAGGCCACGGAACGCGCGCGGGCACTGCTGAAGTCGGGGACCGGCAGTCCGTTGTCGTGGATGACGACGTGGCGAGGAAACAACTATTGGTTCGCCCCCGACGGCACCAGCTACGTCGCGTACCGCGTCATCTCCGGGGTCGCGTTGACCACGGGCGATCCGGTCGGCCCACCGGAACGGCGTCGCGACACGGTCACCCAGTTCGCCGAATTCGCCTCCGGCAACGGGTGGATCCCGTGCTTCTACTCCGTGACCGCTGCCGTTCGCGCCGTCACCGACGACCTCGGCTGGAGTGGCATCCAAGTCGCGGAGGAGACGGTGCTCGACCTCGGCACCATCGCCTTCACCGGAAAACGGTTCCAGGACATCCGCACCGCCCTGAACAAGGCGAAGAAGTCGGGCATCACCGCCGAATGGGTCAGCTTTCCCAGCGCCCCGCTGTCGATCACGGACCAGATCACTGCGATCTCCGAGGAATGGGTCGCCGACAAGGGCATGCCCGAGATGGGGTTCACCCTGGGCGGGCTCGACGAGGTCGACGACCCCGAGGTGCGTTGCCTGATCGCGGTCGACACCGACCGCACCGTGCACGGGGTCACGTCGTGGCTGCCGGTGTACCGGGACGGCGCCGTGGTGGGCTGGACCCTCGACTTCATGCGTCGCCGCTCCGAAGGGTTTCGGCCTGCAATGGAGTTCCTCATCGCGTCCGCGGCGCTGAAACTCGAGGCGGAGGGGGCGGAATTCCTCAGTCTGTCCGGTGCCCCGCTCGCGAAGGTCGAACAGCCCGACAACGACGCGGAACAGGCGGAGTCTTCCAGCCTCTCCGCCGTCATGGACAGTGTGCTCGATCTCCTGGGGCGCACCCTCGAACCGGTCTACGGGTTCCGCTCGCTGCTGGCCTTCAAATCCAAGTTTCAGCCCCGCTACGTGGCCATGCACATGACGTTCGCCGACCCGGCTGCTCTGCCGAGTATCGGCAATGCGGTGGGACGGGCGTACCTGCCCACCGTGTCTCTGGGGCAGGGTGTGCGGTTGGTGCGGACGATGATCGGCGGCCGCCGGCCCGGACGGTGACTACGCCTGTTCCGGGCCGCCCACCGCGCCGTACACGTGGCGGGTGCCGATCGGCACCACCAGCGGACGGTCGGACACCGGGTCACCGATTACCGCGGCTTCGAGCCCGAACACGTCGAGGAGGAGTTCGGCGGAGATGATGTCCTTCGGTGCGCCCGCGGAGACGACCTTGCCGTCACGCATGACGATCAGCTGGTCGCTGTAGCGGATCGCCAGGTTGAGGTCGTGGAGCACCATGACGACGGTGCGGCCCATCTCCTCGTGCATGCGGTCCACAAGGTCGAGGACCTCGATCGAATGCGCCAGATCCAGATAGGTGGTGGGCTCGTCGAGCAAGAGGATGTCGGTGCCCTGCGCCAGCGCCATGGAGATCCAGGCGCGTTGGCGTTGCCCGCCCGACAGCTGGTCGACGGGGCGGTCGGCGAGTTCGGAGACTCCGGTCAGTGCAAGCGCCTCGGCGACCTCACCCTCGTCGTCGGAGGACCACTGCCGAATCCACGACTGGTGCGGGTGCCGTCCGCGGGCTACGAGGTCGGCGACCGTGAGTCCCTCGGGGGCGATCGGCGCCTGGGGGAGCATGCCGAGGGTGCGGGCGACGTCTTTGGTGCGCAGGGACCCGATTGCCTTGCCGTCGAGGACCACCGAGCCGGACCGCGGTTTCAGGAGCCGGCCGAGCGCCCGCAGCAAGGTGGACTTTCCGCACCCGTTGGGCCCGATCACGGTGGTGATCACCCCGGTTTTCACCTCGAGGTTCAGGTTCTCGACGATGATGCGGTCGCCGTATCCCAGGCTCAGGTCCTCGGCGCTCAGCCGAGAGTCGGTCTGCACGGTCATGCCGAAACCTTCCGATTGTTGCGAACCAACAGGTAGAGCAGGAACGGCCCACCGAGGGCCGACGTGACGATGCCTACGGGCAACTCGACCGGCAGAATCGTCCGCGCGATCACATCACTGCCCACCACGAGTACGGCACCCGTCAGCGCGGACGCGAGGAGAGGCGGCCCCGCCGAGCGCACCAGCCGGAGCGCCACCTGCGGGGCGGCGAGCGCGACGAAGCCGACCGGGCCGGCGGCCGCCGTCGCGATTCCGGCGAGGGCCACCGCCATGAGCAGCAACCGCGCCTGCGACCACTGCAGTCGCACGCCCAGCGACACGGCGTTGTCGTCGCCGAGGCGCAGCGCACCCATCGTGAACGACGACCCGATCGCCCAACCGCCGACGAGTACGACCGCGACCATCACCGGCCACACCTGACTCCACGAGGCACCGTTCAGCGACCCGTTGAGCCACACCTGGGCGCGGGAGGCGTCGTTGATGTCCGCGGAGATGAGAAGCCACCCGGTGACGGCGATGAGCATGGCGTTGATGCCGATTCCGATCAGGATCAGCCGATACCCCTCGACCCCGCCGCGCCACGCCAGCAGATAGATGGTGAGCGCGGTGAGTAGCGCACCGCACAGCGCCGCCAGCGGAATTCCGAGGGTGGCGAGGAGCCCGACGAAACTGCCACCCCCGCCGAGGACGATGAGGGCGACGGCGGCGGCACTCGCGCCGGACGTGATCCCGAGAATGTCGGGGCTGGCAAGGGCGTTGCGGGCAATCGACTGGGTGAGCGCGCCGGCGAGTCCGAGGGCCATGCCGATGAACACCCCGGTCAGCGACCGCGGCAGCCGAAGGTCCATGACGATGAAGCTTTGCGCCTTGGTGCCGCCGCCGAAGAGCACCGTGGTGACTTCGGGAATGGACAGGGGATAGTCGCCGCGGCCGATGTTCAGGCACAGCACCAGGAATAACGCCGCGAGTAGCGCGACGTTCACAGCAATGCCGAGGGGGCGGAGAACGAGGGAGATCGGACCGAGCCGGAACGGTGGTCGTGCCGGGACGCGGGCCTTCGCCGGCGCGACCGCATCGGGGCGGGTCTGGTCGTCGATGGTCACAGGCTTGCCAGCTTTCTGCGCCGTACCAACGCGATGAAGAACGGGGCGCCGAATACGGCCAGGACGATCCCGACCTGCAGTTCGCCGGGGCGCACGACGACGCGTCCGATGACGTCCGCGGTCACCAGCATCACGCCGCCGAGAAGGCCGGCGTAGGGCACCAGCCAGCGATAGTCGGGACCGGTGATCGCGCGCGCCACGTGCGGAACGACGAGTCCGATGAAGGCGATCGGACCGCAGGCGGCGGTCGCGGCGCCTGTCAGCAGGGTGATCGCGACGATGCCGAGGGCGCGGCTCGCGGCAATGTTGGTGCCGAGGGAGCGGGCCACGTCTTCGCCGAGGCTCAGCAGGTTGAGGCCCGGTGTGCTGGCGAGGGCCAGCACGAGACCGATCATGAGGAATGGCAGCACCTGCCAGAGCACATCGAATCCGCGTCCGGCCACCGAACCGACCACCCAGAACCGGTAGGAGTCGAGGCTGGCCTGGTCGACGATGATGATCGCGTTGGTCATGGCCTGCAGGAAGAAGGCGACGGCGGCACCGGCCAACGCGAGGCTCAACGGGCTGGCGGCACCGTTGCCGATCGACGAGAGGCCGAACACCACCACGCTCGCGAGGAAGGATCCAGCGAAGGCGAACCAGAGATACTCGCTCGGGGCGCTGAACCCGAACAGGTACATCGAGAGGACGACGAGGAACGCGGCGCCGGCGTTGAGGCCGAGAAGGCCGGCGTCGGCGAGGGGGTTCCGGGTGTGGCCCTGGATCAGCGCACCGGCGACGCCCAGTGCCATTCCGACGACGAGGCCGAGGATCGTGCGGGGGCCACGCAGCGTGCGGACGATGATGTCGGCCTGGGACCCGTCCGCGTCGAACAGTGCGTGGAATATTTCCGCGAACGAGAGGGGACGCGCGCCTACCGCGATGCTGGCGAGCAGCACGAGCGCGAGCAGAACCACGAGGACACCGAGTCCGACCAGCCGGCGGCGGCGGATGGCGGCGGCGGACCCGTCTTTTTCGCGGGCCACGAACCCTTCGTCGTCTGCGGTGGTGTCGCGGACGACCTCGGTACCGGACCGCTGAACCAGGCGCCGCAACGACCGCCTCGGGCCGATGGCGCCCAGGGTCGTCGCGTCCCGGGTGACGAGACCGGCCCACCCCTTGCCCGAGCTCTGCCCGGAGTTGCCTTCCCGGAACCCTTTGTTCCACACCGCGAGTCCGACAGCGATCGCGACGGTTGCACCACCGAAGACGACGCGGTCGGCCTGCCCGCCACCGTTGTGGTCGCTGAGCGCATCGACGATGTACCAGCCGAGGACCAGGGGAACGGCCACCACAACTACGTCGAGGCATCCCGCGAGTGCCCGCAGTGGCAGGGGAGCCGGACCGCGCGGAATGCCGCGCTTTCCGTACTCCTCGTCGGCCGGTAGGTGCGGGAGGTCGCTGCCGAACTGTCGCGTCGTCGTCACTGGCGGGAAAAGCTCCTGACGTGTGTGCACTGGAACCGAATCTGCACCGATTCAACTACTTAGGTTACGGAACCCTATCTCTGATGTCCCTCCGGGCGGTATGTGCACTTCCGGCGGGCTGCGGTGGGTGCCCCACATCACAGGAAGGCAGGGCTTGTAATTTGGTTAGGCTCACCTATCTTGAGATGGTTCCATCCCGACCGATTGGAGTGCACGGTGATTTCTACCCTGTCCGCCCCCGCGACCGCCCTGGATGCGTCCTGCGCACGTCTCCGCTCGCTGAATCCCGACTATCCGCGGATGTATGCGGTCGCATCGATGGCCGACGAGGGTAAACGGCGGTGGTGGTCACTCGCAGACGATCTGGACGGCGACCGCGTACCGCGCATGTGGGCCCGCTCGCTCGAAGACGTTCCGGACCCCGACGTCGCCGCGATGCAGGTCGCCACCTCACTCATCCACGCCGTGGTCGGGCGAGTCACCGCGCTCATCGTCCTCGACGGACGCGCCTGGGATCCAGGCCTCGAAAATCTGTGGATCCACATGGACAGCGACGGTGGCATCGATTGGGCCGGACTCGCGGACGACACGATGCGGGTCCTGCCCGACGATCCGTGGGCCGGCACCCCGGGCGCGGTGACGGTGCCGTGTGAACGTGCGCTCCTGGTCTGGACGGTCCACCGATGCCTCACATCGCTGCACGCAGTCTTCGACGCGATCGCGCGGTGCACGCCCATCGACGCGTCTCGGTTCTGGGGCCTCGTCGGTGAGGCAGTGCTCGGGGCCTCGACGTACGTGCCGATCCTCGCGGGCGAGGGGGAGTCCGCCGCTCAGCGCCGCGGCCAGGGCATATTGGACGCCTTCGTGGCCGCCGGTGCGCCGGTCCGGTGGAAGACCCGGCTGACGAGGATCCACTGAAGCGGTTGCGAAATTAGGGCAGCCTTGCCTATAGTCAAGGGGCCACGTCGGCAAGCACGAACATCTCGAACCGAACTGCCGGACCGTACCGGAGTCCTGAGGGCTGCAGCGACTCCCGGTCCACTCATGGCGGGCCTCACACCGAAGGGTGTGGGGCCCGCCGATCTGTTTTCGGCACACCTGCTTCCCGCTCCCGCACCGACGTCGTGTAGGCAGGAGAAACGAATGCGCTGCGACAGCGCCCAGTGATCCGATGGAGTGTGTGATGGTGGGTTCCCCCGAACGGCAGGCCGCGAACGGCGACGGTCAGATCGGCACCGACGTGATGCTTCAGCGATTGGGCAAGGGATTCGATGCCGTGATCGGTCTCGAGTACACCGAACTCGGTCCGGATCGCGTGTGCGCCCAGTGGACGGTCACCCCGGACCTGCAGCAGCCCGCCGGAATTCAGCACGGCGGCGTGTACTGCGCGGTCGTCGAATCGGTGGCAAGCACGGCCGGAATGATGTGGCTGGGCGGTCGGGGACACGTGGTCGGGGTCAACAACAACACCGACTTTCTCCGCGCCACACGCGACGGCACGCTGACCGCCGAGGCCAGCCCGATTCACCGCGGCCGCACCCAGCAATTGTGGGAGGTCCGGATCACCGACGAGAGCGATCGGCTGGTCTCGAAGGGTCAGGTCCGATTGGCGAACATCACGGACACCGCCTCGCTGGGCAAGTGACCGAGCTCGACGAGTCGGCCGTGGTGCGGGTGGGGTCCGCCGACAACTCGCGCATCCGCCAACCGGGCAACGCCATCTCGATCGCCACGAACTGATTCGCTTGCTATCGTCGAGCCATGCCGTTCGCGAAGCGGCACCTGCCCGGACTGAGTCGCCGTGACCTGCTCAGACTAGGGGCGCTGGCGGGGTCTGGCATGGCCGGCGCCGCGCTCTCGGCGGCGTGTGCGTCGAAGAACGGCAATTCGGAGACCGGCCGCCCAACATCGCCTGCGCCGCCTGAGGAACTCGGCCAATTCGATCCCTCGTTGCCAAGCGGACCCCCCACTGGACTACCCCGGCGCGCCGCTTGGGCCAGCACCGCGGCCGCAGAATTCTTCCTCGCCCTCGGCGCCGGGGTGGAAGCCGCGTCGAGGGAACGGGGATTGCAATACCTCACCGCCTTCTCTGGCGACGACCCGACGAAAAATCTCCGCCAGCTCGAAACGTTCCTTGCCCGTGGCGTCGGCGCACTGGCATTCCAACCGCTCAACGCGGTAATTCAACGGCCCATCCTCGATGCCGCCTTGCGACAAGGCGTCTGCGTGCAAGGCATCATCACTCAGCCGAGCACGCTCCAGGTCGCCGCCAACCAGTACGACATCGGTTTCACGCAGGGTAAGGCAGCAGCGGATTTCGCGACCGCGCGCCTCCAAGGGAACGCGAAAGTGCACTACTTCAACCTGGACTCCGCCTCACCGCAGCTGCAGCTGAGGCACGCCGGCGTACTGGATGGCCTGCGGAGTGCAGGCAGTGGCTTGAGTGTGGTCAGCGATGTGGATGCGCCCGACATCTCGACCGCCAATGGTGCCGCGATTATGAGCACCGTCATCGCGGAGCAGCCTGACATCAGGATCATCCTCGGTGGTGACACCCTGGTGGTGGGCGCCTACAGGGCATTGGAGCAGTCCGGCAAGCTCGCCGACGACATGTACTTCTCCGGTGTCGACGGCGACAAGGAGGCGCTGGCACTTGTCAAGAACGACGGACCCTACCGCGCCAGCATTGCCTTCCCGTGGCACCTGATGGGATACGGTCTGGGACAATTCGCCGCCGACTGGATCGAGGGAAAGCAGATCCCGCGGGTTATCGTGGCAAAACCGATCGTGCTCGATTCGCCAGGCAGCGTCGACACTTACATAGCGGACAATGCGAGTCCCGCCGCGGTCTTCGCCGATCGCACGCGCTACGAACGTTACCTGCCGCTGCTCGGCAACGTCAGTTACGCCACCCGCGAGACCGTTTGGCATGAGGAGTACGTACCGAGGTAACCGCGGTCATCTCTCGACGGCGTAAACCTTCCCGTTGTAATTGCCGAGGTAGACCAGCTTGTCGGAGACGGTCGGCGAGGACCAGACCTGCCCGCCCATAGGAGTTTTCCACCGTACCGTGCCGTCCTGCGCGCCAAGTGCATAGAGGTAGCCGTCCCAGCTGGCGACGTAAACCACGCCGTCTGCCACGGCCGGTGACGAATGAACCTGACCGCCGGTAAGGGTCTTCCAGCGGACTTCGCCGGAGCCGGCGTCGAGCGCGTACACGTTCTTGTCGTAGCTGCCGACGTAAACCAGGCCCCCCGCTGCCGCCGGCGACGAATAAACCTCGCCGCCGGTAAGGGTCTTCCAGCGGACTTCACCGGAGCCGGCGTCGAGCGCATACACCGCGAAGTCCTCGTTGCCGAGGTAGACGCGTCCGTCCCCAACGGCCGGCGACGACCAGACCTGGCCCCCCACGGGGCTTGCCCAGTGCGCCGTGCCGGTTTGGGCATCCAGCGCGTACACGTACCCCTCGGTTCCGAGGTACACCACACTATCTGCGACCGCTGGGGCCGCGGCGGCGGCACCGTTGGTGCGGGTCTTCCAGCGCATCGCACCGGTGGCCGAGTCGAGCCCGTAGACGTACCAGTCGGTAGCACCGAAGTACACCGTCCCGTCGGACACCACCGGTGAAACCGGGAACGTGTCGCCCGGGTTGCCGGGTGCGGTCTTCCAGCGCTCTTCTCCCGTCTTCGCCTCGAGTGCGTAGACGTTCCCGTCCCAGCTCGCGACATAGACCAGTCCGTCGGCGAAGGCCGGCGACGGCCTGACCCGGTCCCCGGTGGCAGCTGTCCAGCGCTGCACCCCGGTCGCTGCGTCCAACGCGTACACGTTTTTGTCGTAGCCACCTATATAGACGAGGCCGGCACCCAGGGTCGGCGCCGAGAAGATGATCACGGTGCCAGCCGCAGCAGTCCACAGCACCGCGCCGGGTCGACCGGAAAGCGTTGGAGAAGAGGGCTGCCCGTCCGAGGAGGACGTGATCAACCAGATCGCGGCCCCACCGGCCACGAGCACTGCACCGCCACCCAAACCGGCCAGGACTTCCCGGCGGCTCGGCCCGGTTCTGCCGACCAACGGTTGATCCGTCGGCGGAGATGCCGGTGTGAGCGGTGACGGCGCCAGGCTGTCGAAGGACGGATGGCGCACTTCCGGCGACGATCCGGTCTGCAGGCCTACGGGTCCCGAAGCCGGCGCTCTGGAGTGGAATTCGCTGGGCAGGTTCGCAACCTGCGTTTCGGTGGTGTCCGGTCCCGACAACATCGTCGCGGATGCGGATGCCGAGGTGCGGTCGGACGCGAACTTGCCCGGTTCGGCCGAGAGGCTGGGCTTCAGGGCGAGTAGCTCCACACACATCTCGGCGGCACTGGAATAGCGATGGTCTGGTTCAAGGGCAAGGGCCCGTTTCAGTACGTCGTCGAAGACGGTGCCGAGCATCGGTCTCACCTCAGAAGCCGGAACGTAACGACGCTCCAGCTGCGAGGCGAGGATCTGCCACGGGGTATCACCAGGGAAGGGCAGCCGGTTGGTGAGGAGGTGATACAACATACATCCGACGGAGTACACGTCGGAGCGCGCATCGACGAGTCGGCTGTCGCGAGCCTGCTCAGGTGCCAGATAGGCGACGGTGCCGATAATGTTGCCGGTTCCCGTCAGCAGGTTACTGCAACCCCTCAGGTGCGCAATCCCGAAGTCCATCACCTTCACCGCTCCGGAATCAGTGAGCATAACGTTCGCCGGCTTCACATCTCGGTGCACAACTCCGCGTTCGTGAGCGTGCTGCAGCGCACTCAGCACGTCACCCATGACATGGACGAGGAGAGGCAGCGCAAGTGGGCCATCCGTGCGGTGACGCTGCTGCAAGGTCGTCCCCGAAACAAGTTGCATGACGAGGAAATGCGCTCGTTCGCCGCCGAGCATATCTTCACCCAAGTCGTACACATGGACGATCGCTGGGTGGTCGAAGCTGGCAACAATTCGCGCTTCCCGACGAAATCGCTCCAGGCAATTCCCCGTGGGATCCTCTTCGAGTAGTTCGGTTCGTAGCACCTTGACCGCCACCGGACGGTCCAGAACAGAGTCCCACGCGCGGTACACGCGACCCATTCCACCGATGCCGAGCACCGCGTCCAACCGGTACCGGTGTGCCAGTACTCTCGCGTCATTCATGCGCGCCTACTAGTCCGCCAGCCCGATACTGGCGCTCTCCGGGTGCTGTGGGATGCCGAAGAAATGACCTTCCAACCCGCGATTCTAATCCGGTACAGCGGAGTGGGTCGACACTTCCGCGCGGGATCACCGGATACCCGGCGCTCGAGGCGATTCCTGCCGAGGTCAGGACGACATCCGAAGCTGGCGGCCCGGCCAGACCATCACCGTGGTCGCCTGCGGGTTTCTCCACCGCCGACAACCCGACCTCGCTACGCCGCGGCGGTGGGGTGCAGTCGGTCCGCGATGAACCAGCGGACCATTCAGTGACACGAACGGGCGGAGGGCACCCAATTGCCCGGTGCCCTCCGCCTGTGTTCGCTGTCGTCGGGAACTAGCCCGCGGCCTTGCGCTGCCCTGTAGCGGTCGACGGTTCGATCGAAGCTTGCTTCTCGCGCTCGTGGCGTTCCAGCTGTTCCATGGCATTGCGGGCGAACACCCACTGTTCGGTGGACGCCATCTGCGCGCGTCCACGACCGAGGAACGTCACCGTCCACGACAGCAGAGTGGACAACCGGCTGCGGAAGCCGACCAGATACATCAGGTGGATCGCCAGCCAAGCCACCCAGCCGATGAAGCCACTGATTTCGAGCTTGCCCACCTTCGCGACGGCGCTGAACCGGGAGATCGTAGCCATGCTGCCCTTGTCGAAATACTTGAACGGCGGGCGATCCTCGGGCTTTTGACCGTGTAAGCCGGCGATGATCTGCTTGGCCGCGTACTTACCGCCCTGCATGGCGACCTGCGCCAGCCCCGGCAGCTTGTCCAGCGACATCATGTCGCCGATGACGAAGACCTCGGGGTGGCCCGGCACCGACAGGTCGGGGTTCACGAGCAACCGGCCCGCCCGGTCGACCTCGGCTTCGGACTGGTCGGCGATCTGCTTGCCCAGCGGGCTTGCCTGCACACCGGCAGACCACACCTTGCACTGCGACTCGATGCGCCGCTGAGTTCCGTCCTTGTCCTTCACCACGAGTCCGTCGACGTCGACGTCCGTGACCATTGCGCCCAGCTGAATCTCGATGCCGAGCCTCTCGAGCTGCTCGGCTGCCTTGCGGCTCAACTTGCCGCCGTACACCGGCAGCACGTCCCCGGCGCCGTCGAGGAGAATCACTCGGGCCTCGCGCGGGTCGATGTTCCGGAAAGCGCCGGACAGAGTGCGGCGTGACAATTCGGCGATCTGCCCCGCCAACTCAACACCCGTCGGGCCCGCACCCACCACCACGAACGTGAGCAGCCGGGCGCGTTCTTCCGGATCGTGGGACAGCTCCGCCTGTTCGAAGGCGCCCAGGATGCGGCCGCGCAACTCGAGCGCGTCGTCGATCGTTTTCATTCCGGGCGCGAACTCGGAGAAGTGGTCGTTGCCGAAGTAGGACTGGCCTGCCCCCGCCGCCACGATCAGGCTGTCGTACGGAGTGATGGTGGTCCGGTCCAGGAAGCGGGACGTGATGGTCTTCGTTTCCAGGTCGATCGACTCGACATCGCCGAGCAACACCCGAGCGTTCTTCTGCTTACGCAGCACGAGCCGGGTGGCGGGTGCGATGTCGCCGACGGAGAGAATGCCGGTGGCCACTTGGTACAGCAAGGGCTGGAACAGGTGGTGAGTGGTGCGCGCAATCATGGTGATGTCGACGTCGGCCTTCTTGAGGGCCTGCGTGCCGAACAGACCACCGAAGCCGGATCCAATGACCACGACGCGATGGCGGCGTGACTCAACCGACTGGATACTCATTCCGTGCTCCTCGAATCTAGGCGACGTGTGTAACGGTAGTCGTCTTGCCCACGGGCGTCTCAGTAAGGCTTGCTTCGGACGGAATCGATCCAGAGACCGGCCGGTGCTCGCGAACAGAAACAGGCGGGTGGTTCCCTCGCCGAGGGAACCACCCGCCTGATGCGATTGACACAACTACCGCGCTCGCTCGATCCGCCGCGTCGACCGCGATTTCTCGTCGGTCGGCACGATGTAATCCGACTTGATCGAGTAGACGAACAGTGCGATGACGCCCACGACCACCACGAGAATGGTCAGCACGACCACCGCGTAACCGAATCCCACACCTATTGCTGCCCAGTCCATTGGACGTACCTCCTCAGTCGCTGCTCACGCTACTGCGCAGGGTAGCCGCTCTCGTGGCGTCAGCGGGAAAGAACGATTCGATGGCGAGTTCCGCCACGGTCACGTCGAGTGGGGTGCCGAACATCGTCGTTGTGCTGAGGAAGGTCAGCTCGGCGCCGCGGTGGCGTACACGGAGCGGTACGACGAGGGAACCGGCTGGGTCACCGGCTTCCGATATACCGCCGGGGTACCCCCTCAACTCGTCGAGCAGGTCCCGGAGCCGGTCGTCACCGGTCACCGCGATCTGGTGTGCGTGCCGATGCAGAAGATGCCCGCGTCACTGGGCCAGATCCACGATGCGCGGCGCCATCCCGCCCGATGGAGACTGAGGCGCAGCACGTTGACCGGCGGTTCCAGCAACGACGGCGCACAGCCGTCCGTCAAGATCGCCGCCGCGTCATTGGCGTCGACCATGTTCCAGTGCCGGTCCACCACCACCGCCGGATACGGCGAATGCGCGGTGAGAATCTTCTCGATCGCGTCCGCAATCGACGCCATCGACACATCCGACAGGCGGTGCTCGGGGAACTCCGGGGCGAATCCGCCCGCGAGCAGCAGTTCGTTCCGCTCGCGCAGGGGAATGTCCAGATGCTCGCTCAGCCGCAGCAGCATCGCCCGCGTCGGATTGGATCGCCCGGTCTCCATGAAGCTGACGTGCCGCGCCGAGACCTCTGCCCGATTCGCCAGCTCCAGCTGACTCAACCGGCGGCGTTCCCGCCACGTTCGCAAGTGGATGCCGACGTGCGAAGTATGCCGATCGTTCAGGGTCGTCATGCAGGCCAGCCTAGGGTGGCGCGGTGGTCGCGGCCATTACCTCCGACGTCATGAGGAGCGGTCACGTCAGGTCGTCGAACTCGCCATTCACCCAGGCACAGTGGCGGGACGCCGAGTACTCGAGCGCCGCCCGACCATCGGTGTCGATCGAATTGTCGAAATTGCCGATGATGCGGTCGAATTCGAGCTGGGACAGCTGGTCGACGATCCTCCTGACAACGGCGGCCGAGAGTGGCAGTCGGTTGGGATACGAGCGTAGAAACGACACCGTGCGGCGATCCGGATTGGGGAAGACACCGTCCCCCGTGAGTAGAACACCCTTCCCGTCCGCGCCGTCGCGCCAATGCGCCACGGCACTACCCGGGAAGTGCCCACCGATCTGATGCAACGTCAGCCCCGGCGCGACATCGTGGGTGCCGGACCAGAACTCGATCGGGCCGTCGGTGCGCGCCAGCCATGCACGATCTGGGTCGGCCACGAGGATCGGAACATTCCCGAGTGCCTCCGACCACTGGGTTTGGACGCCGAACATGTGCGGATGACTGGCCGCGACCGCGAGTACGGGCCCGTGGGCGGCCACAGCCTCGACCGCGGACGGGTCGATATGGCCGATCGGATCCCACAGCAGCGATCCGGCCGGGGTGCTCAGCACCAGTGACTGCTGGCCGATCGCGACCTTCGGTTCCACCGACAGTCCGCGCAGCCCGGGTTCGAGTTCGCGCTCGACAATGCGGTGACCGGAACGGGTGAGGTCCTCGGCGGTCGTCCACTCCTGACCACCCAGCGGGATGTACTGGCGTTCGTCCGCACAGATTGCGCATTCGTCGGGAAGGGGCGTTGTGGGGTCCTGTTCGACGCCGCACGTGGCGCAGAGATGAAATAACACCCCTCGATCATGCATCCTCATAGCTCACCGAGTTGCTGTAATCCTGCGGTGACCGCCGTCGCGCAGGACTATGCCGACTCGGTGAGCAGCAGCGCTCGGCTCGGCGGGGTTGACCGCGTGGTGGTCGGCCTCACACCTTCGCGTGTGCAGGAGTGCGGGAATACGTGGGGGACCGGCGGGGTTGACGAAGCCGACGGTGTTCGACCCAATGCCCCGGGTACCACATCAATATTGTCGCTGCGAGCGACCACTTGCCGAGAGGCGCACTGGCGGGCACCGTCACCCGAGAAGCCGCCGACACCATGGTGTCGGCGGCTTTTTCTCTGCATGTCGTTCGGGCGACGGGACCGGCCCCTCGAGACGCGGTCGACACCCTACTTCGAAGAAACCCAGATGCAGACGCCATCCGGGAAACACACCCACTGGCCGGGGATTTCGACGTTCTGGCTGGGGGAGACGGTGCTGGGCCCGGATCCGGGCGAGGCAGGCTTGGCGGAGGCGAATCCGGCGGCGCCGGTCAGTGAGATCGCGAGCGCGGCGAGGGCGGCAACGGTGGCGCGGGCTGTCGTGGTTCGGATCATGCTGCTCCTTGATTGTTGGCGACCTGTGTGCCGTTACTAGAAGCTTGCGCCATCCCCGACACAGGAAATAGGCACCGCAGGGTGCTGGTCGGCCACCCTCCGGTATCGCAAATGCCGTCTCCCGCCACGAGCGGCCTGACCTGAGTCGATCGCACCGCCGACGACGCCGTCAGCTTAAGCTGACGGCGTGGAAAGCGGCGATCAGCAGGGCGTCAGGGGAGTCGAGGGGCTCTCTGCGCTGTGGGTTCATTACGGCAGTGTGCACAACATGAGCGAAGCAGCCGTGGCGGCGGCCGAACGGGGCGACGAGGAAACTGCTGCGCGGCGGAGGGAACTCGCAGAACGGGCTCAGTCGCGATCGCCGGCGCCCAGTCATCTCGACGCCCTGGCGATCAGCATCCACCTCGAAAATGAGCTGCACAACGCACGATTCGACGTTGTCAGGCGCGCATTGGCTGACGGAGCCAGTTGGTCCGAAATCGGACGTGTTCTCGGGATAAGCAAACAATCCGCCCACGCGTGGTACCGGAGGCGTCATCGGAAACCGGCTGTTCCGAACCCCACTGCGACATTGCGATAGAACGAGGTCGACCAGTTCAGGACCAAGGCCATCGCA
The DNA here is from genome assembly GCF_024438035.1 of Rhodococcus tibetensis. Taxonomy (GTDB): domain Bacteria; phylum Actinomycetota; class Actinomycetes; order Mycobacteriales; family Mycobacteriaceae; genus Rhodococcus_F; species Rhodococcus_F tibetensis. The sequence continues at coordinate 81,560 of NZ_JANFQF010000003.1, read as the reverse complement.
CCACCGTCAGCATCTGTTGACGGCTATCGGTCGCAGCGACTCATGCTTGCGGCATTCCATTGTGGGAGTTCTGCATCTGCAGGCAGTGGCCCCGGAGTTAGGCTCTATCGGTTGGCGGCTGAGTTCCCTTGCATTTCTTCGCGGAGGCTGGTATGACGACCACAGCGTTCGGCTCAGGCTTCGCAGTACTCGCGTTGGCAATGTCGATCGCGGCGTGCTCGGCGGACAATCCCGCTGGCGGCGAGGGCGATTGCGTCCGCGCGACCGACAGCGAGCTGGATGCGCTCTTCGAAAGTTGGAATGACGCGCTGAGCACCGGCGACGCGAGCAAGGTGGCCGAGTTGTACCGGTCGGACGCGGTGCTGCTACCGACGCTGTCGGTGCCCATCGCAAATACTCCGGGGGAGATAACGGAGTATTTCGCCAACCTGATCAAAGCCGATCCCAAGATCCGCATGGAGGAAAGCGTCAAATACTCGGATTGCAACCTCGCGTACAACGTGGGTCGCTGGGTCATCAATGCCAATGGCCAAGATGTGGCAGCCAGGGTGACGTGGGTGTATCGGTACGAAGACGGAAAGTGGCTGATCGCCAACCACCATTCGTCGGTGAACCCGCAGTGAGCCGGACGGGGGCCGACGGGGACGAACTACGGACAACGGACGCCGGGGGTGCCTCGCCCGCGCGCTAGTTGACATAATGTCGATTATCGGCGTTTTGCCCACCTGGGAAAATAATGCACAGGGCGCCCGATGGCGTCCGCGGGTATGCCCGTGGCGACTTTTCCCTGGAGACATCCACCGATCGACGTCGCACCGGTTGTTCCGGCGGAGACGCGATGTGCGACGACATGTGTCGCCCGATCAAATCCGAGTGGCCGACCATTCCGGATTGATTCATGCCGTTGGATAATATGCAGTTGAGGCGAATTCTCGGCATGTGGGACAGTCCGGGTTGCATCACCCGAACGCAATCCGGATTCGGCCAGACGCGCCGCTACCCCGCTGATCGAGCGTCCAGCCACCCGGTCTCGTTTCGTCACGGTGACGTAATGGTGTTTAGGGGCTGGGGTCATCCAGCCCGGCGAAGGTATGCACACGACATCGAAGATCGACATAGATTTGGCGCATGCTGATATTCGGGACCACGGTCATCGGGGCTCGTGACGTCCGGCGCGCAACCAACTTCTGGGCGGAGGCGCTCGGCCTGACCGCCGGTGAACCTTTCGGTGACAACGACTTCACCAACCTGTATCTGCCGTAGGTCTTGCGGGCTCGCCGAGGATGGGTACCATTCGACGTTCGGCGCCATTCGAAAGGAAGGTCGAGCGGTATGTCCCCCGTTCAACGCATTGAACTGCACGGGGACGAAGCTGCCTATCACCTCATTGGTGCGGGTGAAACGCTCCTCCTGATTCACGGTATGGCCGGTAGCTCCGACACCTGGCGGGCGGTAATCCCCCAGCTCTCACGGCGGTATCAGGTTCTGGCGCCGGACCTGCCGGGCCACGGCAGTTCCGCCAAGCCACGCGGTGATTACTCCCTCGGCGCCTTCGCTGCGTGGTTGCGCGACCTGCTGCACGAACTCGACATCGAACGGGTGACTGTCGTCGGGCAATCGCTCGGTGGCGGTGTGGCGATGCAGTTCTCCTACCAGCACCCGGAACTGTGTAATCGATTGGTGCTCATCGGTAGCGGTGGATTGGGACCAGATGTGAATTGGACCCTCCGAGTGCTGGCTGCGCCCGGGGCCGAGTTCCTTCTACCGTTGATTGCGCCGGGAGTCGTGCGGGACGCCGGGAACAAGGTGCGCTCGTGGCTTGGGGCGGCGGGTCTGCGGTCGGTGCGAGGTGACGAGATGTGGCAGGCCTACGCATCTCTGTCCGATCCGGACACGCGGCAGGCTTTCCTGCGGACCCTGCGCGCCGTTGTCGACTACCGGGGTCAAGCTGTCAGTGCACTGAGCCGTCTCTATCTCAACGCCGACCGGCCCACCCAGTTGATCTGGGGCGACTCGGACGGGATCATTCCCGTCGCCCATGCGTACGCGGCGCACGAGGCCTTGCCGGGCAGTCGACTCGCAGTCCTCGACGGTGTCGGCCACTATCCGCATCTGGAAGCGCCCGGTGAGGTTGTGAACATCATCCACGACTTCGTCTCTGCGCACCCTGCGCCTGCCTGAGAGTCCGGGAGTCAGTCTGCGCTGAGTGCTTCCTGTGTCTCGAGATTTCGCACGGGCGTGCGCAGGGACGCGACGACGTCGGCGTAGAGGGTGGTCTTGATTTCGCCCAGGGTGCGGCCGCGGGTGGAGGCCAGTCCCCCGGCGTGCTCGACTGCTCGGGCGAGGACGTCGTGCTCGCCGGCGACGTCGTCGACGAGGCCTGCGGCGAGCGCTGCGGTACCGCCGTAGCGGCGACCCGTGACCAGGCCGGTATGCGCTGCGGGCGCGGGGAGTCGTGCCGCGAGGAGCGCGATACTGCCGGGCGCATAACTGGCGCCGATGCTGATCCCGGGCAGGCAGAAGTAGCCGCGGTCTTCGCGCATGATCCGGTGATCGTGCGCGGTGGCCAGGATGGCGCCGCCGCCGAACGTGTGCCCGGATAGGGCTGCGACCGTGGGCAGTGGAAACGTGAGTATCCGGGCGAACAGTTCCTGCACGCGATCGATGTAGGCATTCAGCTTGTCTGTGTTCTGGACGACCCACGTGGTGTCGAGACCGGTGGAGTAGAACTTCCCGGCAGCGGTGGTGACGAGCGCGGCGGGACCGTCGTGGCTTTCGACCTCATCCAGTAACTCCGCGACCTGAACGAGCCAATCCGGGTGGAAGGCATTTTCGCTGTCGCGACTGCCCCGCTCGCCCAGGTTCAAGACGAACACGTCCTCCGACCGCTCCAAGTAAGGCATGTCGCGAGGCTACCCAACTGCGCCGGTGAGCACCCGACGAATACTCCCGGCCGCGGGTGAAGTTTCAACCGCAACCGGCAAGGGTATGCCGTTTCTCTACAGCTGAGGCGGTGAACGATGAAGAGTGGAACCGGCGTTGCCGACCAGCGAACCGTTCAGGATTACATCCATGCGGTAGCCCGGTGCGTTCATGCCGACTCGATCGATTGGTGGGCCTCCGAGAGCATTGACGTAGTTCTCGTCCTGCCGTTGCGGTTGCGCTACCTGCCGGGGCGGAACGCGGTTCTGGTGTGGAACCGGCATTTCGGTTGGTCGCTCGGTGTCGAGGGGGTCGGTCGCGCCAGCGTCGTCGTGATCGACGGACTCGGCATCGGGCGCACGCCACCGCCGGCGGTGTGTTCGGACCGCGCACTCGAGCTGATCGACGGCTACTGGCGGTCGACGCCCGTACAGTCGGGCAGTGATGCATCGGACATCAGTGCGGCACAGGGCGAATCGTTGGTGGTTCGCGACCGGTGTCCGCGGATCGGCGCAGAGACGCGCGGGCGCCGCGATCGGGTAGTGAAGCGCCCCTGATCGCCGACACCGAGAATCGGTGTCGTGCCGAAGCACGGCCTCGTCGGCTGTAGGCTCAACCGACAAGACCTGGCCGAAGTCGTACCCGGGTATTACTGCGGCGTCTTGACTGCATACCCGTCGCGGTGAAAGTCGAATCATCGTTGGCTTTGGACTCGTATGCGGGTGATCGCAGGCGGGACGCAGCGTGCGGTGGGTCCGACTCTCGGGTCAGCGACGCCGAAAAGGGCGTGCCGAAGCGGTTTTCGTGGTCTCCTTACTTCCGTGGTGTGGGGCTCTGCCGGCCGATTCGGACGAGCCCGGATCGCACTCGATGGTGAAGTCGACGCGCAAGTGCAGCTCGTGGTCGCCCGAACGGGGGTGCGGATGTTGGTGATGAGCCCCATGGAGGCGCTGTTCGTCCTGTTCGAGACCCCGTCCCATCCGCTGCACGTGGGGGCGCTCGAACTGTTCGAGCCGCCCGCCGAGCGCGGCGCCGACTACGCCCGGACGATGTTCGAGGCGTTGACGGCCCAGGAGGAGGCGTCCGAGTTATTTCGCAAGCGGGCAGTTCGTCCGCTGCGAGGAGTCGGTTACCCGTGGTGGTCGGTCGATGATCGATTGGATCTGGGCTATCACGTGCGGCACACCGCGGTGCCGGGACGCGGGCGGATGGACGATTTGCTGTCCCTGGTGTCCCAGATGCACGGGATACCGCTCGATCCGCAGCATCCGATGTGGGAAATACATGTCATCGAAGGGCTCGCCGACGGGCGAACCGCCGTGTACTCGAAAATTCATCTGTCGCTGATGGACGGTCCGGCAGGTTTGCGGTTGCTCCACCATGCTTTGTCGAGTGAGCCCGACGACCGGAACTGTTCGGCGCCGTGGACACCAGGTGTCGTGGGGGCGTCGCAGCGCACGTCGCTCTTCCCGGTGGCGGCCGTACGTGCGGGCTGGCGGGCCGCCAGCAGCCTGGTGGGGGTGGTGCCCGCGGCCGCGAAAGCGACCGTCGACGGCCTCCGCGAGCACCACCTGACACTCCCCCTGCAGTCGCCCCCCACCATGCTCAACGTGCCGGTCGGTCGGGCCCGGAGGCTGGCAGCACGCTCGTGGCCGATCCGGCGACTGTTGGCTGTCGCAGCGGCCGCCCGCACCAACATCGACACGGTGGTTCTGGCGATGTGTTCGGGCGCGCTCCGCAGCTATCTGCTCGAGAACTACGCGTTACCGGATGCACCCCTGACGGCGATGCTGCCGGTGCCGCTCGACCTCGGTGGTCCGGCTATCGGGCCGCGCGGCCGGGACCACGGCGTGGGTGCGATGGTCGTGGGGCTGGCCACCGATGAACGCAATCCAGCGGCGCGTCTCGCGCGCATCAGTGACTCCGTCGAGCACACGCACCGAGTGTTCGGTGCTCTCAGCCACAATCAGTTTCAGCTGATGAGCGCGCTCGCGATCAGTCCGATACTGCTCGAACCGGTACGCAGGTTCGTCGACGACACCCCGCCGCCGTTCAACGTCATGATTTCGTACATGCCGGGACCGTCGAGGCCCCGGTACTGGAACGGTTCCCGTTTGGACGCCGTGTATCCGGTGCCGACGATCCTCGGCGGTCAGGCGCTCAGCATCACGCTCACCAGCAGGGCCGGGCAACTCGACGTCGGCGTGGTGGGCGACCGTCACGCGGTCCCCCATCTGCAGCGCATCATCACCCATCTCGAGACCTCGCTCAGTGACCTCGAGACCGCCGTCGCCGCATCCGGCACCTGAGCGGCGATTCGGGGTCTACTCGATCGCCTGTCGCAGCGAGCTGCGGCCCTGGTCCCAGCACTGGGTGACGTGCTCTCCGACGAGGTCGTCGAAGGCGAGGCACGCGGCGGCGCCCAGCAGAATGTCATCGCCCGTCGATGGGCGCGCGGACACCAGGCCTCCCGCGAGGTCGCGGCAGACTATCTGTTCGTGCACGGAGTCGGCTTCGACGTGCTCGTCGAAGAACAAGGTGGCGGCCTTGCCGAATCCGAGTCGGGTCAGCCCGGCGCTGTATTTCTTACTCGGCAGCGCCGAGGTGGTTTCGACGGCACAGAGATGCCCGACCAGTGCGCCCAGACGGCGGCGGTGAAGGCCGAAGAGCGACAGCGCATTCAAGGAGGCGAGTGTGATCGCGGGAACTGCGTCGATGTAGTGGGCGTATTTGTCGGAGAGCCTGAGTTCCCGCATGGTGGTGGCGAACAACGCAGAATGCATGCGTTCGGGGCGGCCGCCGCCGTACTCGTCGGATTGCACCTCGACCAGCGCCGCCTTCGGTGCGCCGGCGAGTCGCGGGATACCGAGCGTGTGCACGTCAGCTTCGCGTAGCTGGTTCAGCGAGCGGTGGACGAGCAGTTCACGGAACTGGTCGAGGTCGGCGTCGCGTGCCATGAAGGTGGACAGTCCGGGCCCTGCGGTGGGTGCCGTCATCTTCCACAGTTCCGCCACCACATCCGTCGAACCGGTCGGAGGGTTCGCGACGACGCGGATCGCCGCCTCGAACGGAACCTCGAGGGCTTCTCGCGCCGCCAGCAGATCGGTATTCCACTCCCAGTCGTCTCCGACGCCCGCAATGCCTTGCAGATGCAGTTCGTAGAGGGCCGTGAGGCAGATCTGGGCGTCCTCGTCGTACAGGATGCCCGGACGCCCGTCCTCCGTCGTGTCCGCGGAAGAATCTGCGAGGGAACGCGCCGCCGTCACCAACGATTCGCTGTCTACGACGTCTCCGCGCAGAATGGAGAACAAGAGCTCACTCACGGGACCGCGCGACGCCGGAAAAGGCATCGAGGTTCCGGACGGGGCCACTGTCTCCGACAACGACCGAGAGTGCAGGGTGGTCATATGGACTCCAATTTCACAACGGGAACCGACGGATCCGACGTGACCATCACGGTGTGTCCGGATGGGCCACTTCTCGTCCGCGGTTCGGCGCAATTGTTCGATACCGACGGTAACCCGTTACCGTCGAACCGGGCCACGGTGGCGCTGTGCCGGTGTGGAAGAACCGGCATTGCGCCCTTCTGTGACAGCTCCCACAAGAAGAAGCTTCGCCGTCCGTAGGGGCGGCGGCCCGGCTCACTTCTTGTCTTCGCCCTTACCGACACCAGTTTCGTGCGCAGGTCCCACTCCCTCGTCGCTCGACTCCGTCTGCTCGGTATCCGCCGCCGGCTTTTCCTCTGACGGCGAGGCTACCGCTCCGCGGGCGGTGTCGTCGGGGTCCTTGTCCTGGAGCCGGTTCGCGTCGACGTGCTCGTCGTGCTCCGGACGGCCCTCGGCGGTGCTTGTGGTGCGGCCGTCGTACGGAGGTGTCGCCGCCTGGGCGTTCCCCGGCGGTGTGGAGCCGCCTGCGGGACCGGCGACGTGTTCCCGGCCGGGGTCGGTGCCCGCCTCTCCCGTCGTGGCCACTTCCTCCTGGTCCAGTGATCCCGACTTGCGGTCCGACGGACCGGCCCCGGCTTCGTCCGGACCCGAGTCGCGTGAGCCCGCGGGACCCCGTGCAGCTTGCGGCTCTTCCTGAAGCTGCTCGCCTGGTTCGGTACCCATGATTCCTCCTCGACAACGCTGAAGCGTGGGTCCTCTACGGACCCACTGTTCTAGCTATGCCCCGGACAGCGCGGGCCAAACCCGTTCGCGCGACGCGCCCCGTTGCTGCGGTGACGCCCCGTACGGTCGATTGACTCGCAGGCTGGAACCGACAGACGATCGGTGGCGGTGATGGGTAGGTCGTCAACGAGCGGCGACGGCGCTCGCTGTGGCGTGCAGTCGCCGCAGCGTCCGAGGTGCTTGCGGTACCGGTGCGCCTCGACGCGCGCCGTCGGAGGATTGAACAAGCAGTACACGGGAATGGGACGAACCCTGCGCACTATCCGCGGACGGTCCCTGATCCTGGCCTCGCTGGCGGGTTCTCGGTCAGAGTTCGGAAGTCGTCCGTCGATCGAGCACATACCGCAAAGATCCGTATCGTCCGAGTGGCCGATCGCCTTTGGACGAGGGCAGATCGCTCCGGACGTGCGCTTAGTGCAGCAAACCGTCGGTGACATTCGTGCGGGCTGCGAGGAAGATCGATATAGACCAACTGGTCGCAACCAAGACGAGGCGGAGCATGACATCACCACAGCCCGGTCTCACTGGTAACTAAAGAGTCTCCTCAGGAGTTTGCGGTGACAGATACGTCAGCCGAGACGTCCGTCCGGGTAGAGCGGTGCGACGTCTGCATCGTCGGAGCTGGCATCGCCGGAGTCAATGCCCTATTCGTCGCCAGTCGGTACTTGTCTCGCTCGCAGAAAATCGTCCTGGTCGATCGCCGCGATCGTCCCGGCGGCATGTGGGTCGACACCTATGAATATGTACGACTGCACCAACCGCATGAACTGTTCACCGCCGGCAACATCAAGTGGACTCTCGGCCAGGATCGCTCCTACCTGGCAACAAAGGACGAGGTGCTCACCCACTTCGAACACTGCCTCGACGTTGTCAAGCAACGAGTGCACGTGGACGAGTACTTCGGCTGGGCGCTCGAGTCACATGACGAGGCCGACGGGATCGTGCGCCTCACCTGCAGGTCGTCGGACGGCCGACTCATGGTTGTCGAGGCGAAGCGACTGATCAAAGCCAGCGGATTCGATGTAGTGCCCAACCGCCCACTCGAGATCTCCAGCGCACGTGTCGTGTCGGTGTCACCGGACTACTGCGACATGCGCGGGGACGAGATGCGGGCGAGCGACGACCCTGTGTGGATCGTGGGTGGCGGAAAGACCGCGATGGATACCGCTCACGCGCTGGTCACGGAATACCCCGGTCGGGAAGTGAACCTAGTGGCAGGTTCAGGCACGTTTTTTGCGAACCGCGACCGCTTGTTCCCTGCTGGCGGCCGACGATGGTGGGGCGGCACACTGGTGACCGGCATCTTCATGGAACTGGGTCGGCGCTTCGACGGGACCAACGAGACCGATGTCGCGACCTGGTTACGCGCTACGTACGGCACCTGGTTGACCCCCACTGCAAGCAACTACCTGCTGGGATTGCTGTCCGAAGCAGAGAATAACAGGATTGCCGCCGGCCTGAACGAGGTGATCATGGATCACGTCGTTGATGCCGTCGACCGCAACGGCGAGACCGACTTGGTGTTCCGCAGCGGATCAGCGAAGACGATTCAACCGGGCAGCTGGATAGTGAACTGCACCGGATACATGCTGCGCGGGGACCACCCCTACGAGCCCTATGTTTCCGCCAGCGGTGCGGTCATCTCGGTGCAACCGCGCTCTGCCACACTCCATCTGACGTCGTACGTGGGTTACTTCTTGACCCACCTACTGTTCTTGGACAAGATCAGGGACGTCCCACTATATGAACTCGACGCGCCAGATCTACGGAAGAAGTCGAATGCGGCATTTCCGTACACGCTCGCATCGCTAGCCATGCACAACCTCAGCCTCATCGTCGACACCGTCCCGAACAAAGTGTTCCTCGATTGCGGACTCGATCTCGATCGCTGGTACCCGCCGCCACGCCGCATGATCGGAACAACGCGGTTCATGCTCACCCACCGCCGCGGACGCGAGCACCTCCGGCAGACCCTGGACACTGTGCGCGAACGATTCGATGTTCGCTGCGGCCCACTGATCCAAGCGTAACTCGGTAAGGAACCTGAGCCGGGAGTAGAGCAGCAAACCATGGGTGACATTCGTGATATCTGCGAGGAAGATCGAAATAGTACCGACTGGTCCGCACAGCTGGGGGCGGAGCATGACATCACCACAGCCAGTCTCGATTGATGACGTCAACGTAGCGACCGGCCCGTCCCGCCTGTGCGGCGAGTTCAAGAAATCTTCAGCCCTGGTTCCGCTTCTTCGCACGCTGACGTGCGACGACGAACAATACGACGGCAACAAGTATCACGAGTGCAATGAGCTCCATTTCTCCCGGTTACCCGGCCGCCCGGAACCTATGCACCGCGCCGAGATCACGGAAACCTGCTCCACGTCCGTGAGGAGGTGAGGCCGAAGTTGACAGGATGGGGTAACGTCAGTGTCCTGCACGGTTGAGCCCCCAGCCGCAAAGGACGGGCTGGGTTCGCACACCGTTCCCGTGCCTGTCTCCCTCGTCGCTACGACCGTGAGGAGTCCGTTATGAAATCTGTTCTCAGTGCACATTCGGGACACCGCGATTCCACAGAAAACACCATGCTTTTCAGCTGGGACACCGAACCCGAGCACGGCAAGCTCACTTTCGATTGCACCCCTTCCGCCGCCGGCATCCTCGTCGTCCGTATCTCCGGTGACATCGACGTCACTACCGTTCCCCTCTTCGGCAGTCACCTGGACGAGGCGGTCAACGAACGACGGCCGTTCGTCCTGGACCTGTCGCATGTCCAGTTCTTCTGCGCGTCAGCTCTTTCGGTACTCGAGATCATCGCCGGCCGCGCGCGTAGGCTCGGGCTGCCCTGGGCGGTCACCGGAAACACGGCGGTGCGCCGGCCCCTGACTGCAATGAAGATGGATGCGGTAGTGCCGTATTCGACCTCCCTCGACGAGGCGTGCAGACTTGTCGCAGAGGGGCTCCCGACCCACGGGATCTCTGCGTGAACGACGAAGCGCCGCACGGAACATCCGATTTCGTCGTCGTGGCGAACCGGCTCCCCGTAGACCTCGAGACACTCGACGACGGCACCACCCGATGGAAGCGGAGCCCGGGAGGACTGGTCACGGCCCTCGAGCCGATCCTCGACCGGCACAGCGGCTCGTGGGTGGGCTGGCCTGGCGTCCCCGACACCAAGGTCGAACCTATCGTGTCGGGGAAATTGCATCTGTATCCCGTCGAGCTCAGTTCGGGCGAGGTGACGCACTACTACGAGGGATTCTCGAACGCCACCCTCTGGCCGCTCTACCATGACGTGCTGGTCGCGCCGGTGTTCGACAGAGGCTGGTGGCATACCTATGTGGACGTCAACCGTCACTTCGCCGAGGAGGCGGCCCGGACGGCGGCCGAGGGTGCGACGGTGTGGGTGCAGGATTACCAATTGCAGCTCGTACCGCGACTGCTGCGTGAGATGCGTCCCGACCTGACCATCGGTTTCTTCCTGCACATCCCGTTCCCGCCGGTCGAATTGTTCATGCAGTTGCCCTGGCGCAAGGAGATCGTGCAGGGCCTGCTCGGGGCGGATCTGATCGGGTTCCATCTCCCCGGCGGCGCCAACAACTTCCTCTTTCTCGCCAGCAGGCTGCTCGGGCTGGATACCACGACGGCGGGGGTCGGGGTCCGCAGCGCGCTCGGCGAGGTGCGGCTCGAGGACCGGGTCGTGCGAGTGGGTGCCTTCCCTATCTCCGTCGACGCCCGGCAACTGATCGACGAGGCGACGGCTCCGGCCGTCGTCGCGCGGGCCGCCGAGATCCGCCGCGAGCTGGGGAACCCGCGGAGGGTTCTGCTCGGGGTGGACCGCCTCGACTACACCAAGGGCATCGATTTGCGACTCGAAGCCCTCGGTGAACTTCTCGACGAGGGTCGTCTCGATCCGTCCGACACCGTGATGGTGCAACTGGCGACGCCGAGCCGCGAACGCGTCGAGCACTACGTGAAGATGCGCAGCGCTATCGAAGAACAGGTCAGCCACATCAACGGCGATCACGGGCAGATCGGCAAGCCCGTAGTGCATTACCTCTATCAGCCAGTGGACCGCCGCGAGCTGATCGCGCTCTACCTGGCCGCGGACGTCATGCTCGTTACGCCGATGCGGGACGGAATGAATTTGGTGGCCAAGGAGTATGCGGCTTGCCGCACCGACTTCGGCGGTGCGCTGGTGCTCAGCGAGTTCGCGGGAGCCGCCGCGGAACTGCGCGGCGCCTACCTGGTCAACCCACACGACCTGGACGGCATGAAGAACACGATCATCGAAGCCCTCGAGCAGGACCCCGACCAGGGGCGGCGGCGCATGACGAGACTGCACGAGCAGGTTGTCGAGCACGATGTGCATCGATGGGCCGAGTCGTTCCTGGGTGCGCTCTCGCCACCATGATCCCCCCGCGCCGACACGGCGCCGAACCGTGATGACGGCTCGCCCACGGACGAAGGAGTAGATAGTGATTCGGGTCGCCTCAGTACCGGCGTCTCACGTGTACGTTCGCCATCTCGCGGATCCGGACGGCCCCGACCGCGTTGTTCGTCTCCCTGATCCCGTGCCGGCAGACGGACGCACGGTACCCGGTGGGTGGTGGCCCCCGTTGATGCTCGACCCCGAGTGGATCAGCGAGAACCATCGGAGTTTCGACGTCTTTCACATCCATTTCGGCTTCGACGCCATCGACCCGGCGTTGATGAAGGACATCGTGCACGAACTCTCGTCCTGGCGGAAACCGTTGGTGTACACGGTCCACGATCTGCGTAACCCGCATCATCCGGACCCCGAGCCCCATCTCGAAGCTTTGGACGTGCTGGTGCCCGCCGCCACCGAACTGGTCACCCTCACCCCCGGTGCGGCCGCGGTGATCGAGTCGAACTGGGCCCGGACCCCTACCGTGCTTCCCCATCCGCACGTCGTCGAGCGGGCCCTCGTCCAACAACCCCGGTCCGATCCAGGGTGTTTCGTCGTCGGTGTCCACGTCAAGAGCCTGCGAGCGAACATGGATCCGTTCCCGGTGCTCGACACCCTCGTCCGGACCGTGTCGGCGTTGGACGGGGCGCGACTGCAGATCGACGTCCACGACGAGATTTTCGACCCGGACAACCATTGGTACGCCCCGGACGCCGGAGCCCGGCTGTTGGGCTATGCCGATTCCGAGTGCGCCGACCTGCGGGTTCACCCGTACTTCTCCGACGAGGAGTTGTGGGATTATCTGTCGTCCCTGTCGGTGTCCGTGCTGCCGTATCGTTTCGGCACCCACTCCGGCTGGCTCGAGGCCTGCTATGACCTCGGCACCGCGGTGGCCGCGCCGTCGTGCGGTTTCTATGCCCAGCAGAAGAACTGCGGGACCTACGATTTCGACGAGGACTTCTTCGACGCCGCGTCGCTCGAGCGCTGCATTCGGAGCCTGCGCGGTCGGTCGAACACGCGGGCCACCTGGGGTGAACGCGAGCAGGAGCGGCGTTACCTGGCACGGGCGCACTACGACCTCTACGAGCGGGCGCTCTCCTGGCGGGGGTTGCCGTGACCGCAGCCTCGCTTCGGATCGCCCTCATCGCATCGAGTCGCTACCCTATCCGCCAGCCGTTCCCCGGTGGCCTCGAATCTCACGTCTGGTGTCTCGCCCGCACCCTGAGCGACGACGGTCATCACGTCACCTTGTTCGCGGGCCCGGGCTCGGACCGCGCACTGGGGTGCGCTCACCTGCAGGTACGTAGCCTGGGTATCAGCCAGGCTGCGCAGCAGGACGTTTCGATGCCGTCGATGTGGTTCATGCAGGAGCATCACGCCTACCTGCAATTGATGCTCGACCTGTCCGGCCCGCTCGCCGAGTCGTTCGACGTGGTGCACAACCACAGCCTGCACTACCTTCCGGTCGCCATGGCCTCCGCCGTTCCCGTACCCGTGTTGTCGACACTGCACACCCCGCCCACTCCTTGGCTGGAGTCGGCGATCGCGGTGCGCTTGGGCGCCGGGGCGCATTTCGTGGCGGTGAGCAGACACACTGCAGCCGCGTGGCGGCACGCCGTCGACGACATCCAGGTGGTGCCGAACGGCGTCGACCTGGGCAGTTGGCCCGAAGGGCGCGGTGGACCGCACCTCATCTGGTTCGGCCGGCTCGTGCCCGAAAAGGGTGCGCATGTCGCCGTGGACGCCGCACGGCGTGCCGGATTCCCGATCGTGCTCGCGGGACCGATCAGTGATGTCGAGTATTTCGAGCGGATGATCCGGCCCGAACTGGGACCGGAGGTCACCTACCTGGGGCATCTGGGACAGCGGGAACTGGCGGCGGCGATCGGCGGCGCCGCCGCGACACTGGTGACTCCTCTGTGGGACGAGCCGTACGGGCTGGTGGTCGCGGAATCGTTGGCGTGTGGAACGCCGGTGGCGGCGTTCGCACGCGGCGGCATCCCCGAGGTGCTCACCCCCGCCTGCGGAAGGCTGGTGGCAGCCGGTGATGCCGATGCCCTTGTCCGGGCGATTCCCGCCGTCGTCGGGCTGTCGCGTACGGCGGCGCGCGCCCACGCGAGGGAACGCTGCTCCGAGCGCCGAATGGTCGACACGTACGTCGCCCTTTACCGCCGACTGACCCGGGGCCACACCCGGTCCCGGGCTCAGGGGAAGGCTGCACCGTGATCGGCTACTACATTCACCATCACGGCCATGGTCACCGGATGCGGGCATCGAGTATCTCCGCGCAGTTGCACTCGCCGGTCACCACCCTGTCCTCGGCACCCCCACCCCCTGCGGCGCGTTTCGCCGATAGCATTTCGCTGGCCCGTGACGACCGCGGCGGCGACCCCGTCAACCCCACCGCAGACGGCGCGTTGCACTGGGCGCCCACACACGACACCGGGCTGCGGACACGGATGGCGAGGATCGTCTCCTGGATCGACTCGACCCGCCCCGATCTGGTGGTGGTGGACGTGTCGGTCGAGATCGCGGCCCTCGTGCGGTTACTCGGTGTCCCGGTCGTGGTGATCGCCATGCCCGGCGAACGCACCGACGCGCCGCACCATCTCGGTTATCAACTGGCCGACCACATCATCGCCGCATGGCCGCAAGCTCTGTACGACCCGGAGTGGTTGCGCGAATTCGCCCACAAGACCACCTTCGTGGGCGGAATCAGCCGATTCGAGGAACGTTCGGTCACCCCACCCGAACAGTCCGAACGGACCCGCATCCTCGTACTCAGCGGCGCGGGCGGAACGTCGCTGACGATGGACGACGTCCGGCACTGTGCACACGAGCACCGGAACTACCGGTGGCAGGCGCTCGGTCTCCCGGGGGCGCCGTGGGCGGAGGATCCGTGGCCGCCGTTGTGCGGATGCGACGTGGTCGTCTCGCACGCCGGGCAGAATGCGGTGGCCGACATCGCCGCTGCGCGTCGCCCGGCGATCATCATCGGCCAACCGCGACCATTCGACGAGCAGGTGGGGACCGCACGGGCACTCGGCAAGGCGGGGCTCGCCGTGTCGATACCCCGCTGGCCGGAGACGTCGCAGTGGCCGCGACTCGTCGACCGCGCGCTCGCGCTGGGCGGCGAACGTTGGGTTCGGTGGCAGACCTCCGGTGCTGCAGCACGCGCCGCCGCGGTCATCGACAGTGTGGCCAAGCGTGCGGAGGGACTGCGATGAAGACGGCGGTTGTGACGATCGCCGCCCAGCGCGAACGTCACCTTCGGGAGCATCTGCGTTCCGTCGGGCAGATGACGGACCGTGTGGACGATCACGTCGTCGTCGCGATCGGCGACCGCAGGACCACCGAGGTGGTGTCGGAATGTGGTGACGCCCGCAGTGTGTGGTGCGAATACGACCAAGGACCTCTCCCCCTCGCCGCGGCCCGCAATCTCGGCGCCGACGCTGCCCTGTCGGCCGGGGCGGATCTGATCGTCTTCCTCGACGTCGACTGCCTCGCCGGTCCGGCGCTTCTCCGAAGGTATCGAGTGGCTGCCGACCATCCGCGCAACCACGCCGCTCTACTGTGCGGGCCGGTCACGTACCTGCCACCGCTCGGACCGGGTGGCTACGACCTCGACCGGCTCGCCGAGCTGCGGAACCCGCATCCCGCCCGCCCGGCACCCGAAGACGGAACAGTCCTGACCGGAACCGACTTCACCCTCTTCTGGTCCCTGTCGTTTGCCGTGAGCCGCGAGACCTGGCACCACATCGGCGGCTTCTGCACCGAGTACAGCGGATACGGGGGCGAGGACACTGATTTCGCGTGTTCCGCGGCCGAGACCGGGATCGGTCTGCGGTGGGTGGGCGGCGCGGACGCGTTCCACCAGCACCATCCGGTGTCCGATCCGCCCGTCGAACACTTGTGCGACATTCTGGCCAACGCCCACCTGTTCCACCGGAGGTGGGGGTGGTGGCCGATGCGCGGATGGCTGGACGCGTTCGAGACTCTCGGATTGATCGAATACGACGCGACGCAGTCACGGTGGGTGCAGCGGTGATCTCATCCGACCGGAGTGGTCACCGATTCGACGATACGACGCGCCACCTCCGCGAGTTTGAGATGTTCCTGCTGGGACTGCACCACGAGGATCTCGAAGGCTTGATCGGCGGAGACGCCTTGTAGTGCCATCACGATTCCCTTGGCCTGCTCGATGACGGCGCGCGACTCCATCGCCTTCGTCAGGCCGGTGACCTCGTTTCTGGCCAGGGTCACGCGGCGTGCGCTCTCGAGGAGCCCCTCGATGGCCGTGGTGTATACGAGCAGGACGACGGCGTCGAGGTCGCTGAAGCCGTGGTCTCCGCGGCCGTAGAGATCGAGGGTGCCAGCCACGCTCTCGTCGACCGTGAGGGCTGCCGACAGGACACTGCGCATCCCGGTCTGCTCGAGGTCCTTGGCCAGGGAGGGCCACCGCACCGCCGCGTCGACGAGCCGGAACCGCACGACCTTCCTGGTTGCCACGCGCCCGGCGGAGGCCCCGCCGATTGGACCGGGTGACGAGTGCTGCGGCAGGTGCCGGGGGTTGATGGTGCGTACCGCTTCATCAGTCGAGGCGACGGTGACCACCTCTGCGTCCCGCTCGAGTGATATTCCCGCCATATCGGCGTCACCGATCGCATCGACCACTCGCTCGCAGACACGTCTCAGGAGACGGTCCATCTCCACGTCAGACCCAGAGTTCCTGTTGAACTCATCCAAAGCCGTTGCCAATGAACCTAATTGAGCCGCGACTGCGGCGCTGTCGAGGGCATGGGGCATCGACCCGGGGAACTCACCTGCAGTCTCGACCATTCTCGGATACACCTCAAATCCCGGGTGTAACCGAACGGGACACCCACTGAACGAACGCAGCAGCTGTCTCTACCGTCGAGATGACTTTACTCGACCGCGGATGCGGGCCTGCCCACCGATACCCACAGTGGACGCGGCGCCCGCCCGGGTCAGCGAACCCGCCGGTTGTCACTACCGGCGAGAACGGTCACTGGATCGGCGACGGCAGGCAGAGTCCGCCGCACGGCCCCTCCTCCGGGGCTGCTGGTCACCGAAACAGCGCGTCTCAGCCCCCTTGGCGGCTTGTGAGGCCGCACCGTCACACCAGCTGACGCGGGATCCGTCGGTGCCAGTTCTGCGAATGGACCCGCCGGTCTCCGTGCGCGGCGTCGAGTTCGTAGGCGTCGAGTTCCGCGGTGATCACGAACTCCGTGGCCGTCGACGTCAGGATCGTGCGTGTGCGGACCTCGGTCCGCCAATCGTCGCGCTCGTATCGGCGCACGGTCTGCGTTTCCCCGCGCGCGGAGTTGACGTCGTTGCCGCGGAAGCTGAACCACTCCCGCGTGGCCCTGCTGACGACGGTCCCGATCTCATCGATGCGGAACGATCCCTGGTCGTCGACGATCTCGAGCGTCGAGGTGCTGCTCTCGAGGTCGCGGATCGTGCGCCAGTGGTGCTCGCCCTGACGGAGCCGGGTCACCGCCAGCTTCTCGGCGGCCCGCGGTTGCCCGAGATCGCGCAACCGGGCGTCGTCCTCGTCGCGGGGCGGGCGGACGGGCAGGGTGAGTGTTCCGCCGGTGGACACGGTCAGGGTCACCGGTTCCGGTGGTGGCCACGCCAACGGAAAATACGAAGTGGACAGTGACAGCCGCACTCGGTGCCCGGCCGGAAACACTTGGGCTGCGCCATTGAGCTGCAACCGGATCCGGTATTTCCGTCCCACCGTGAGAGGGGTCGGATGTTCGCTGCCGTCCCGATGCGTGAGGTTCAGAACACCGTAAGTGGCCCGGGTGGCCTCACCGTTCGGTGCCACATCGGAGAGGCGGGCGGCGAGCATCGCGACCGGGGTGTCCGACGACACCTCGATGTCGACCTCCGGCAAACCCAGAATTTCGAGCGTCTCGTCGAGCGACTCGGTTTCGAATACGAGCGCGCCGCCGTCCTCCTCGCGCTGATCCGACGGCAGGTCGGGGGTGGCCGCATACGACGCCCACTTACCGGCGAACATGCCCACGCTCATCGGCGACTGGAGGAACAGGGGGCGAGGTTCGTCGTCCTCCCGGGCGGCCGCGCGGGTCTCCGTGAGAATGTGCCGGCCGAAGGTGTACCGGCGCTGCTCGAGGTTCGGGGACGGCCAGGACGGTTCGGCGACCCAACGGCCCGGCCGCTGCGCGTAGGTGGGGTTCGGTTCCACGCTGTTCTGCATCCACGCCCGCACCATCGGCTCGTCCATGACTCCGTTGTCGATCCCCTTGAGCCAGTGATCCCACCAGCGGACGACTTCGGTGAGGAAGTCGATCGCCGGACCGGGCACGCCGAGATGGGGGTATTTGTGGCCCCACGGCCCGATCAGCCCCTTACGCGGGACGTCGAGGTTTTCCATCAGGCGGAAGATCGCGTTGGTGTACCCGTCCGCCCAGCCGCCGACCGCGAGAACCGGGCAACGCACAGCGCTGTAGTCCTCGTTGACGGAGGCTCGTTTCCAGTAGTCGTCGCGGTGCTGATGTTCGAGCCAGTTCTCGATCCACAGTCCACTGCCCCGGAGTCGCTCCAGCCACATCTCGCGCCAGGTGTCTCCGACGATCGCCGGGTCCGGGGGCAAGCTGTTGAAGGCGAACATCACGGTGGCCTCAGACAGGTTGTCGGAGAGCAGGCACCCGCCCATGTAGTGCATGTTGTCGACGTAGAGGTCCTCGGTGGCCGATGCGCTGATGATCGCCTTGAGGGCGGGTGGGCGCTGCGAGGCGACCTGCAGGCTGTTGAATCCGCCCCACGAGATACCCATCATCCCCACGTTTCCATCGCACCACGGTTGTTCGGCCAGCCAGGCGATTACCTCGTAGGCGTCGTCGTGTTCGGCGGGGAGGTACTCGTCCTGCAGGACGCCGTCGGAGTCGCCGCTGCCGCGCATGTCGACGCGCACACAGGCGTACCCGTGTCCGGCGATGTAAGGGTGATTCAGGGCGTCACGTCCACGGGTGGAGTCGCGTTTGCGGTACGGCAAGTATTCGAGCACGGCCGGAACTGGGTCGGTGTCCGCACCGGCCGGCAACCACATGCGCGCGGCGAGCCGGGTCCCGTCCGTCATGGTGACAAACGTGTTCTCGATGACGCGGACTTCACGGGGGAACGCGGTGACCGTCTGCATGAAAAGACCGTCCTCTCAGTGCTGGTCAGGGACCGGCTCGAACTCGAACGGCAGACCGGCGAGGGCCCGGTCGACGTGTTTCTCGAGTTGGGCGGTGTCGTCGGCGCCGATGTACATGGACCCGAGGACGTAGCGATAGGCGTTCTGATTCGGCAGGTCCGCCAACCGGTCACCACGCCGGACATCGATGAGGATTTTCGTGTCGGGCACCGCCTTTTGCACGCGGGCAATGTCCTCGCTGCTCGGTACCTTCGTCACGATGCCGTCCTCGTAATGCGGGATGATGCACTTCGCGGCGACCCCATATCTGCCTTGCCGCCGCCGCATGCGCGGTCGCGTACCGAGGGCGATGTCGATGGCCACCTCATGATTCGAAATACCGTCCACCTTGGCGAACAAGTCACTGTGCGACTGGGAGATTCGGGTGTTCACCTCGATCAACCAGAGCCTGTCCTCCTTTTCGTCCCACATGAACTCGGAGTTGAAGCAGCCGTTGTCGAATCCGACGTGCCGCATATACCGCTCGGTGGTGTCGATCATTCGTTGCTGCACCACGGGTGGCACCGTGCTCGCCGGATAGTCCAGCCGGTCGAAACTGTGTCCGGCGGCATCCTTGTGCATGTCGAAGACACCGTGCACGGAGAACTCACCGTGGAACATCGTGCCCTCCGGGGCTGCCTGGGTTCCGGTGACGACCTGTTCGGCGAGGCACGTCGTGCCCGACACCCCCTGCACCGCCCGCGGGAGGTCCACTCGCCGGAGCGCTTCGTCGAACGCATCACCGACGAGCCCGATCCTCTCGCGTATTTCCGCAACCGCCTCCCGGAATGCCTCCGCATCACCGATTTCGAACCCGAGTTGGGAGGAATGCGACTTCACCGGCTTCACCCAAAACGGGAAGTCGAGACCGATGGAGTCGAGGGCGTTGTCGTCGAACGGGTCGAAGGAGGCGAACCGAGGCACGCTGTCGGGGACGGATTCCTGCTGCGCGAGCCGACTCCAGTACTTGTGCTCGCAAGCGAGCACGCTGTGCAGCGGAGGTGACGGAATTCCTCGCTCGGCGGCCAGGATGGGTGCCAGGACGCTCGTGGGGAAATCCCAGTGCGCGATGATCGCGTCCACCGTTCCCGGAAACGCGTCGAGTTCTGTTCGACACGTGGTGAGCAGATCGTCGAACACGTACTCGTCCGCGGCAACTAGGGTCTGGTAGTCGAGCACACCGTGAAATCGGAATGATTCCGCATTGCGGACGGTGCTGAGTTCTTCGCGTTGAAGGTCAGTCAGGCCGAGAATGAAAATGTTCTTGCCCATACGCCGGAGCGTTCCCTCATCTACCTGTCCGGAAACGGGAGATTCGTCGCCGGAGCCGCCGGGTATGCAGGGGGTGGGAACGATTGTCCAAACGGAGGAAGGCGACTATGAACACCCACGTGACGGTGAAACTTTTGACCGACCTGCTCGACTCGTCACTGCCCGACGCCGCCCTGATTCTCGTCGGCGGCACTCCCAGGGTCGTCGGCTCCATGGAACTCGAGGGCGAGGCCCAGCCGTTCGTCATCGTCACGCGGGACGAACTGCGGGATCAGCTTCCGAAGGACCGGGAGTACAGCGAGAGTGACCTCGAATTTCACGCCGCCGAACTCGAATCGACGGTGGCGTCCCTCGGGGGTTAGGGTCGAGCTTCAGCCCTCCCCCAACTGCTCCCGTAGACCGGCCAGCGTCCGGGCGAGGATCCGGGACACCTGCATCTGCGAGACGCCCACCCGCTGTGCGATCTCGGTCTGTGTCATCGACCCGAAGAACCGCAACATCAGCACGCGGCGCTCGAGCGGGGGCAACTTCTCGAGCGCCGGCCGCACGGCCGCATGACTTTCCACATTGGCCAGCTCGGGGTCCTCCTCGCCGAGCGTCTCGGCGAGCGGAAGATCATCAGGATCGTCACCCATGGTCGCATCCATCGACAAGGTTTGATACGCGTTCTTCGCGAGTAGCCCCTCCGACACCTCACGTACGTCCAGGTCCAGCTCGGCCGCGATTTCACTGGCGGACGGGGCGCGACCCAGATCCTGGGACAATTCGTCGACCGCTTTGGTGATCAGGGCGTGCATCTCCTGCATCCGGCGGGGCACACGCATGGACCACCCGACGTCGCGGAAGTAGCGCCGCACCTCCCCCATGATCGTGGGCACGGCGTACGAGACGAAGTCGTAACCGCGGTCCGGGTCGAAACGGTCGACCGCCTTCACCAAACCGAGGCGGGCGACCTGCAACAGGTCCTCGTGTGCCTCACCGCGGCCACCGAACCGGCGGGCGATGTGATCGGCAAGCGGCAGGCACCGCGTGATGACCTCGTCGCGCAATCTGGACGCCTCGACGGACGACCCCTCGAGCGCCCCGAGACGCGCAAGCGTCGGCGCCACGTCCTTGTAATCGTCTCTGCCGGGACGGCGCCGCTCGCTGCGTTCCGAGACGGGCGACACTAGAGGGTGCCCCGGTGTTTGACGAGGTCGACGGTGACATTGCGCACACCGGTCGCCGCATCACCTGTCCCCTCGGCCACCGACACCGTGTCCATCAACGTTTCCAGTACGTGCCAGCCGAAGCTCTCCCGGTTGGGCACACCCGCCCGGGTGAGGAACCCACCGATAGTGACGTGCAAAGCGTTCTCCGCCACCGCGAACGAACACGTCAACTCGGAACTCGGCTGCGCCGCGGCGATCAATTCCGAGCACACCTCGTCGACTGCGAGTTTGACATCGGCCACGTCGTCGAGGGTGAAGTCCCCGAGGACGGCGAGGGTTTCTGCAACCGCACGCACCACGGGCAACTGTTCGAACTCCGCCGCTACACGGAGAACCACGGGCACACCCGATCTCGTTTTCATTTGCCTAACCTCGCCGACCTCGGCCATCTGCACTCCACGTCTGTCGTCGGTTTCTTCGACTTCCGGCAGCGTACCCAGGGAGTGCAATATTCAACCGACCGACGGCGCGAGGTGGCCCCCAACACGGTACCGACCGGTAGGAATTCCGGCGCCCGGGGCCTGCGTACTCCGGCAGGAGGAAGGGTACTTCGGTGTCAAGACTTTCCTCGCCGCACGGGCCCTCCCCTGTTCAGGACCTGAAGGATTGTCGTGTCACCATTCCCGCACAGGGGTGCACCCACAGGAACGGTGAGGCGAGCACACCCGGCTACCACAACGGCCTCGACGAGGTGACCGAGCACCGCCGCGGACTCGGTCCGCGGTTACCGCACGGCCCGGATGACCACCAGTTCCTCGTTGCGCTGCCCGGCCGCGATGAGACCCCTGGACTCGAACAGGGCACGCCGCGCGGCGAGGACCCGCCCGAACGGGATTTCGGTGCGGGCCACGACATCGACCGACAGGCCCTGTTCCTCGAGCATCGTCTGCGTCTTCTCCACGCCGCTCAGCGCGGATTGCGCGAGAAGCAGTGTGCCGCGGTCGCCGAGTACATCGGGGCCCTCGACGCAGATCCGATCGAGAAGGGCGCGCCCGTCCTTGCCCGCGTCCCAGGCCCGGGCGATGCCGGTGTCGGGCAGTGTGTCGTCGACGGCCGGCACATACGGCGGGTTCGTCACCACGAGGTCGAACCGTTCGTCGCGCACCTCTGCCACGAGGTCGCTGCGCACCACCCGAATGCGGTGGCCGCGGAGCCTCGCGTTGGTCCACGCGGTGAGCAGTGCCCTGCGCGAGACATCGACCGCCGTCACGGAATCGGCGCCGGCCTGCGCTGCTCGCAGCGCGAGTACGCCCGTGCCGGTACACAAGTCGAGAACTTTCATTCCAGGCCCGACATCGTGACGGTCGAGAACGTCTGCGAGAAGCCAAGTATCTTCCTGCGGCGGATACACCCCGGGGATGCGCAGCAACATCGTCGACTCCTTGCCGTGAACCAACAGCGATCCGCGTCGACCGCCACCGTCGACAATACGGAGCTCCCTGTCCATTGCGGGGAAAACGCCGGCGGAACCGGGATCGCGGCGGCCGACCCCACCGAGCAGCGTGCTGACTCCCAGGAAGACCTACGGCCCGGTTTCGACCCGTTTGGATCCGCGCGGGGACCGCAGCAGAAAGACAAATTTCCTTGCCCAGAAACAGAAATGGGCAAGGAAGGATCATTTCTGCGAGGGCAGCATGACGACGCGCTTGTTCTCGACGTCGACGACATACACCTCACGGTGTGGCCCGAGCGCGATGCCCACCGGCGAGCTGAGCCCGGTGAACGGCAGGACGGTCTGTTCTTCGGACCCGGTCGGCAGCATCAGGA
Source organism: Rhodococcus tibetensis (assembly GCF_024438035.1). Taxonomy (GTDB): domain Bacteria; phylum Actinomycetota; class Actinomycetes; order Mycobacteriales; family Mycobacteriaceae; genus Rhodococcus_F; species Rhodococcus_F tibetensis. The sequence goes on along the minus strand of NZ_JANFQF010000003.1, from coordinate 58,571 downwards.
CCTGGTTGTGCCCGTTATCGGCGACATACACCTCGCCCTCGGGGCCGAGCGCGATGCCGTCTGCCCCCTCGACGTCGTCGAACGGCAGAATCGACACGGTGTTCGTGGCGGCGCTCAGCACACTGACGGCGCTGTTCGCCGTGGTCACATACACATCGCCCCGATCGTTGACCGCCACCGCGTACGGGCCGATCACGACAGGAAACGGAACCACCGTCGGGGTGGTCGAGGCGTGCGGCAGCACCACCACACGGTTGTTGAGGACATCGGCCGCATAGAGGTCCCCGTAGCCGCGCACCGCCACCGCGATCGGCACGTTCAAGCCGGTGAACGGGAGGTCCCATTGTGTTGAGGTACCTGGCGCGAGGGCGACGATGCGGTTGTTCGCCGAGTCCGCGACGTAAACAGTGTCCTCGGCGCTCACCGCGATGCCCATCGGACGGGAGAGCCCGGTGAAAGGCAGAGTCCTCTGGGTGTCAGATCCCGGTTCGTACATCACCACCTGGTTGCGTGCGTAATCGCTGACGTAGACGTTCCCGTCACCGTCGACTGCCACCCCGTACGGTTCGTCGAGATCGCTGAACGGCAGCACAGTCTGTGCACTGCCCCTCGGGGACGTCGGCCACAGGATGTACACGGCTGCCGCCACCGCCGCGACCATCACTGCAAGCAGCGTTGCCATGAGCACCGATCGCCGACGCCACCGCGGCGGCCGACCACCCTCTCCCGGTGCGGCGTCCTTCTCGACCACACCCTCGGCCCCCGGCGAATCCGTCGTGTCAGCCGGTGCGGTGGGCATTCCGGGCGGCACGGGCCGACCGAGGGCTGCCACCGCGGGCCGAGTATCGACTTCGGCCACACCGCCCGCGGCGGCGTGAGCGGCGTCGCTCAGATCCCGGCAGGACGGGTAGCGATCGTCGCGGTTCTTCGCCATCGCACGACGCACCACCAGGTCGAAGCCGACGGGCAGGCCCGGACGCAGTGCGCTCGGTCGCGGAATCGGCCCGTGCAGGTGACCGTGCATGACCGTCGGCGCCGATCCCCCGCCATACGGTGGGGCGCCGGTCAACAAATGAAAAAGCGTACATCCGAGGGCATACACATCCACCCGATGGTCCAGATTCCCACCGGTGATCTGCTCCGGGGCGGCGTAGTGCAAAGTCGCCACCAGCATCCCCGTCTTCGTCAAGTGCGCGGTGTCATCGAGCGCCCGGGCGGTACCGAAGTCGGTCAGCAACACCCGTTCGGGATCGTCGGAGGTCAATAGAATGTTCGCCGGCTTCACATCACGATGCACGATCCCCGCCCGGTGCGCGTGGTCCAGTGCCCGTCCAGTCTCGGTGACGATGTGCACCGCGCGGCCGATCTCCATGGGCCCGGACGCCACCGCCGTCCTGGCGTCCATGCCCGGAACGTACTGCATCGCGATCCACAACCGGTCCCCGACCCGGCCTCGGTCATAGACGGTTACAACATTGGGATGGTCGAGCAGCGCCGCATGGTCGGCTTCGGACTCGAAGCGACTGCGCACGTAATCGTTCTCGAGCCACGACGAATCGAGAACCTTCAGGGCCACCTTCCGGCGCAACGTCGGATGCCGGGCAAGATACACAGTCCCCATCCCACCCCGGCCCAGAACACGCACGACCGTGTAGCCCGCGACCGTCACGCCAGGGGCCAGAGCGTCGCTCACACCGCATTCACCACCTCTCGACCTCCCTCAGTGAAACGCACCCACGACCTCCACGTAAACCCCGCGCACGACCCCGCACCCGCGATCCTGGGGCGGCACGGAGCCAGGTCGGGTAGGTGGTACCTCCCGGACCCGAAGGGGAGGTTCGCGGCGGTGGCGCGAACCGAGAATTGTCGATGTTCCCACGACCGGCCCGAGGAGTCAGATGTTCCAACGCATCCCCATGCAACGCGCCGTCGACACTGCACTGAAGAAGAAGCCCGTGCCGCTCGATACGCCCACACACGTGTGGGGGCCGCTCTTTGCCGACAAACGCGCCACAATCGGCCGGATGCGCCTGATCACACTGATCGCCGCCGCGATGATCTGGCTCATGCACTACCGCTCGCGTTCGACCATCACCGCCGCAAGGTCGACCGGCTTATCTCGCAACTCCGACCCCGCCCGAACATGACGAAAAACCAAGACCAAGAACAACAGTGGAAGTGACATCGGTGTCTCGGTACCGGAACGCCGTCCGCCGACCGCTGTTCGTCCGGCGGACGGACGCTGCGACGACCGGTGCGCCCTCGGGCCACAGCGGCCAGGTGACACCGGTCGTCGGCAGTGGTGGTGAACGGTAGGGAGGGTTATCTACTCCTCCCATTGTTCACCCCGGCCGGTTATCCGGCGTTACCGCCGGCGCCACCGATGCCGCTGCCGCCGCGATTGCCGACACCGTTACCGGCGGACCCGCCCGTGCAGTCACCGCCGTCCCCGCCCTGGCCGCCGCTCCCGGGCGCACCCGGCTGACAGTCCCCGGCGCCCGAGGTGTGCGGGACAGCAACTCCGGCAACCGCGGTCCGGCCGAGAATCGGGCCGTCCGACCCGGCGGCGCCCCCGCACCCACAGGCGAGGACCGCCGCCGCGGCACATGTAACGATCGCACCGATCGTGGTCCTGTTCGACATGGCGCGCTACCTGGTACCGACGCCGCCGCCCGCACCGCCGGTTCCGTTGCCGCCGGTGTTGGCGTTGCCGTTGCCGGCGTTACCGCCGGTGCCGTTGCCACCATTACCGCCCTGCTGGTTGTTCTCGAAACCGATGTTGATTCCGCCGCCGCCGACGTTGCCGCCCGCACCGCCGGTTCCCTTGCCGCCGGTGTTGGCGTTGCCGTTGCCGGCGTTACCGCCGGTGCCGTTGCCACCATTGCCGCCCTGCTGGTTGTTCTCGAAACCGATATTGATCGGAACATCGAACGGAAACGGGGCGGCGGACGCGGCACCCGCACCGAGGATCAGCATTGGCACCGCGGCGGCGCTGACGACGAGGGCACGCAGGGTGGACTTGGCGGTCTTCGTGGTATTCGACATGGTGTGTTCCTCCGGTGTGATTGGGGTGGTGGTGCTTTCGATGCCATTAACGGTGCCGGACCGGGCGGGGACGTCTCATCCCCCTCGGGGGTGAACGCAGCCACACCCCCCCATCCGCCGAAATGGGAGTCCCCGAGCGTATCCGCACCCACCACGGGGTGGGAGCACACCCAACCCGAAGGGGATGCGGGTCGAGATCGGCGTGAACCAGAGTGGACCGGGTAACCACACCGACACCCACACACTCTGAGGAGAACCCCATGACCCAGCCTGAACTAACCACACCGCACACCCCGCCGTCGTCTCCGCCCCGCCCTCCAACGTCGGGTGGGCCGACGCCGCCGTGGTGTTCTTCTGGCCCCTGACCTTCCACGCGTTCGGCGCCGCACTGCAAGTGTTCCCCCGCTGGTACAGCGGCGGCCTCGACGGCGGCCTCGACGGCGCCCACGCCGCATCCTCGCGGGCCCGGTCGCTCTGCCTCGGCGGCCTCTTCACCGCCTGGTGCCTGTCCTCCGCCTTCGGCTGACCGAACCGGAACCACACACGCAAAGGCGCACAGGCCCTGGGGGTGACCACAGCCACCCCCAGGGTGGCTAACGCCAACAGCGCCAGTCCACCACGATGGAAGCACCGGCACACACAACACCCACAGGCACCCGCGACCACGACCGCCAACCACACCGAAAGGATCACCCCCTGTGACAGACCCGACTCTGACCTACACCCACGGCGGACACGCCCACGAGCTGACCCTGACCCCGGACCGCTCCCCCATCGTCATCGGCCGCTCCGCCTACGCCGACCTGTCACTGCCCACCGACCCCGACATCTCCCGCCTACACGCCACACTCGAACGCATCGGCACCTACTGGACCATCACCGACGAAAGCCTTTCCCGCAACGGCACCTTCGTCAGCGGCACCCGGATACGGGGACGCCAGACCCTGTACCCAGGAGATGTCATCCAGATCGGCGAATACACCCTCACCTACCACGGGGAGCCGGCGACGAACTGCGGCATCACCAATATCGGCGACACCATCGACGGCCCCCTCGACCTGACGCCCGCCCAACACAGCGTCCTCACCGAACTGTGTCGGCCATTTCACGACGGCACCACCCATCCTTTCCCTGCGTCGAATCAACAAATAGCCGACGCCCTGCACCTGAGCCCCGAAACAGTCAAAACCCACCTGCGCGCCCTCTGCGCCAAATTCCAGATCGACGAGCTCCCCCGAAATCAGAAGCGAACCCGACTCGTCGCCCTCGCTCTCACCAACAACATCCTCGCTCCCCGCACCACCTGACCCCAGTTTTGTCACCACCCCACCCCGCTGGTCCGCGGGACCCGCACGGGTGGTGTTGCTGAGGAGCGCCTCTCGCCACTGAGCGGACTCACTGACGGCCGACGATCCGGCGCTCGCCTATTCCGCGATCGCGGATTCCGGCAACGAGTACCGGACCGGATACGCGGACTTTCTACGGGAAGTGCTGCGGTGTCGCGTCTGGCTCTGACGCCCTCAGTGCGACCGCAGAACTGATCCACCCGATGCATCGCCGGTGCCGGGCAACGACGTTCGGCGATGCCTACACGGAACCCTACGATTCGAGGTTCTCGCTTGCCCCATACGGGTCCGAGTCGGTCGCGGGCACCGGGCACCCCAGGTCCCCCGCACCCGCAAGCGCGCCGAAGGCGAAGGTTGGATCCGCAATCGATACGGCCCTGTGGCCGGCCATCACGCTGGCGAGGCCAAATGCTCCCGCGACCGCGCCGAAGGAACGCATCGACGCAACCGCCGCAGGGCACCACCCCACCCACACGGTCTGTTATTCGAAACCGGGAGAGCATCACGGCCCAGTTGTGCCCGTTATCGGCGACATACCCCGCCGCGGGAGGCATCCCCGTCACGGCGATTCCGGATGGGTCCCGAACTCGTCCCACTCGCGGGCCCACCCACCGCCACCAGCACATCTCGGCCCGCTGCCGGGTGGCGGCGAACCACCCCTATGGGGGCTGTTTCGCCGGCTCTGGCCGACAACACTGGGTCCTGACCAACCCCAACGGCACGAGAGGCCTGACGAAGTGTTCGAGATCATGAACGACCCGGTATCGGTTCCACGACAGCGTTCGCTGTGGCAGCGGGCGGTGATCGGTGTCGTGGCGGCGGGGGTGCTGCTCGCCGGGGGAACTGGGACCGCGGCGGCCGACCCCCACCGAGCAGCGTGCTGATCACCCAGCAGGACCTACCACCGGGCTACGTTCTGTTCGATTCCGCTCTCCTCGAGCGACCCGACGACGTGGAAGGCGCCGAAATACCTGACGTGGAAGTACCAATGGAGGACATCGCGGTCAGCCCCCCCGAATGTGGGGCGATGAGCCCCGGTGAGCAGACCCACCCCGCCACCTCCCTCCTCACCGGTGGATGGGCGGTGGACGCTGACACCGGCAACATGTACGTTCTGTCCATCGTGGTCGGCGAGGGCTCAGCGAACGTCGGCGCAATCCCACAGCACCTCGAACAATGTTCGACCGTCGCCGTCTCCGCACTCGGCGTCACTTCGACGGCCCGGACCTCGGCCTACGAGCCTCCACCGAGCAGCGCCGACGAATCCGCAGGACTGGCCGTCACGACGACCGACGGGGACGGGAACCGGACCGCCACCGTCATGCTGATCGCCCGCGTCGGTGAGCTCAACGTCGTCGCCTCCCTCACCGACACCGAGAGCGGCGAGGTCGACCAACTCTCCGACCTCGGCGAATTCGAGCAGACTTTCGTCACTCAAGTTCACCGGGTCAAAGAACTCGCCTAACGGGGAAACTCCCATCGCTTCTGCGCGCGCCTTGGGGGCTCCGTATCGGCCGGCGGTCGGCCTCACGGCGCGCATGGGCGAGGGGTATCGACGCGGTGGAGGCGGGGAGCGCGACCGGCTCGGCCCAGGCGGTGCCGTGCAGGCGTCGCCGAAAGTTGTTCAGACTCCGCCTAAAGCGTTGCAACTTCGCCGAATATGTTTGCCCAGCAACAGGAACGAGTCCGGACGCTTCGCCGGCTGGGATCGGTGGAGCGAACCACTCCGGGTGCGTCACTTGCCCGTGTACCTTTTTCGTAGGTTCCCCACAGCTCGCCTTCCGATGCAGTCCGACGCGGCGACACACTGAGAGGGCCATCGGCAGACTGCATGAATCCCCGCAGACGACTTTGGTCAACCCCTGTGGCGCGGCGTTCGGGTGAGTTGTGGGTTCGCGCTGCCTGGTCAACGCACGTAATCGGGGTCCTCGATCGAGACCTTCCTATCAGCTTTCGGAGGGCGCCGACCACTCTCGAACACGGGCGTGCCGCGGTATGGCTAACGGAATCCGGTGCCGCACCGACACAAGCTACATGTGGACCCGACCGTCAGGGGCGGGCCGCCGGACCCGAAGGAGTATCCGATGACCCACAGGATCCGCAGGTTCCTCGCCGGAGCGGCCGCATCGTCCGCCCTCGCCGCCGCGATGGTCGCGGTGGGCGCCGCACCCGCCCAGGCCGAACCCTCAGCCGACTGTCACACCACCACCACGCCCGTATCCGGTACCTCGCACTGCACAGCGCACGGCGTTCCCGACGGCAGGACCGCCGTCCACATCGGGACCGTCGAGTGCTTCGGCCTGACGCCACGGGCGATTCCCGGACCCGGCGGTGTCACGCACATTCCCTGGATCCAGGGCTATCGCCGCGACGGCCTGTGGGTGCCGACCGGGACACCGTCGACCGGGTCGTGCGTCGGCGGGATCGGCGCCCCGTGGTGGGAGGTCGGCGTCCCGTCGGGCGCCTTCACGACCTGCGGACTGCAGGAGGGGATCGTCACCTACGTCAGCGTCGGCTGCAATCCGATCCGCCCGCAGTAGGGCACACGGACCGAAGCCGGCAGGGTGCAGCGAAGGCGCGGACTTCTGTGAGGCGACGGTGATCGGCGTCGCCGGATTCCGGAACAGGGCCGCACCTCCCCCCAACCGCATCTGCGAATGATTCAACGCGAACTGACAGCGAGGCTTGACCCTGACACAGTGACAAGGACTCGAATGGTCGACGAAGGAGGTGGTTGTCGTGAATACAACCAACCACAGTGGGCCGGATGCTCACCTCGTCGACGCTCTGGCCGCAGCCGACCCGTCGTGCCGGCTGCAGGCGGCGCTCGCAGCCGGCACGCACCCCGACCCTGATCTCATCGAGACACTCGTCGATCGGTGTGCCGTCGAACCGGACTTCTTCGTCCGCGACATGCTGACCTGGGCATTGTGCCGCCTACCGACCGCGAGCACAGTGCCGAGACTGGTCCGAGAGCTCGGCTCCGACTCTGCGCAGGCCCGCAGTGAGTCGCTGCATACCTTGTCCAAGATCGGGGACCGGCTTGCCTGGCCGGCGGTGTCGGCACTGCTGCACGACGAGCACGACGAGGTCACGAGCACCGCGTGGCGGGCGGCAGTGGCACTCGTGCCGCCCGGCGACGAGGCTGCACTCGCGGCCGAACTGGCGACCGAACTCGGGCAGGGCGACGAGCACACGCAGCTCAGTCTGAGCCGTGCGCTGGTGGGACTCGGGGAAGCGGTCCTACCGGTCCTCGACACCGCCGGGATGAGTCCCGATCCGCGCATTCGGGCGCATGCGGCTGCTACACAGCAGCTCTGTTCCGACCCCGACAGCGGGTTCACTCGCTCGCTCGAGCTGGCGAAGCGCGTCGCGGTCGCCGGTCCGGACCTATAGCGGGAGGAGGTGCAATGTTGATCGGCGAGGTCTCTCGGCGCTGCGGTGTCAGCACGCGGATGTTGCGTCACTACGACACGGTGGGACTGGTCAAGCCCACGGATCGCACGTCCGGCGGCTACCGCGAGTACTCCGCCGACGACATCCGACGGCTCTTCCACGTCGAGAGCCTGAGGACGTTGGGATTGTCGTTGAACGAGGCCAAACGCGCCCTGGACGAGCCCGAGTTCGCACCGGCCGATCTGGTGGGAGCCCTCATCCGACACACACGCCGGCGGATCGCCGACGAGGAGGAACTCCTCGGCAAGCTCGAACGCATCGACGACGCCTCTCCAGCGCGGTGGGAAGACGTGCTGCGCATCGTCGCTCTGTTGCGCGCGCTCGAATCGGAATCCGCCGCCCGACGTCAACAAGCGATCCTGTCTCAGAATGCGAATGCGTCGCTACCCGTCGAAGCGCTCGTCGAGGCCACCCTGGCGGAGGACGACCCGAATGTGGCCGGCGCGCTGCAGTGGTCGTTGGCGAGGGTCGCCGGCCCGGGACTCGCGGACCTGGCCGGCAGTCTCGACGCGGAGGAGGTCGAGGTCCGGCGTCGCGCCACCGCCGCAATAGCTGCAATCCACACCACGGAGGCTGCCGAACATCTGAGACGAGCTCTCGATGATTCGGACGGCACGGTCCGCCGGTATGCGGCCCTCGCTCTCGGCTCACGCGGAAACATCGACTCGATACCCGCCCTCCTCGAGATGGTGATCGAGGGGCGACGCGATGTCGAAGCCGCCGAAGTGTTGGGCAAGCTGACGACCATCGCGCCCCGGGCCGACGACCTCGTCGAGGTCCTGCAGGACACGCTCGACAACACCGATGACTCGCCCACGCGGCTGCGGATCACCCAGGCCCTCGCCGAGATTCCCGGTACGGCGGCACGAAGGGCACTCACCCGGCTGACCCACGACCGCGACCGAACGATCGCGTCCACAGCGGCAGCGATCCTGGGCGTGCAGGACCGCGGACGACGACAGCGCCGGCAATCGGGTGACGGGACGCCGTGACGGTGAGCGAACGCGACCGGTAGTCGGATTGATCTCAGTTCTGAATCTCGCACGTCACCCCCGAAGGCAAGAGATGGGTGGATGCCCGGAGCGACGAACAACGGTGTCATCGACCCATCTCCGCGTCGCCCGAGTGGGGACAATCACCAATCGGGAGAATCCACCTGATTCCACCCATCGACGTAGTCGACCCCCGTTCGTCGCGTGGGCCACTTCGCCCCACGAAGAGTTCCGATCACCAATGCGACTACCTCGCAACATCATTGCGCCGTTGTCGGCGTGGACCTCGACTGATCCTTCGCCGGGAACGGCAACAGCACGGATCAGTGCCGCCGAACCGGCGGCAGATCTTGCTGCACCAACCGCAAATTGGAGGTTGCGACGACACCAGGGAAGTAGTAGTGGCCCTCCGGAGACTCGATCAGGTCGTCAGCATCGATGCTGTAAACCTCCCACACGTCCACTGCTCCGCCCGTGTTGTTCATCCGCACGAACCAGTCGCGTTCGAACTCGTCGGCAGCGAGGAAGCAGCCCTCCTGCTCCGGCACACGGCTTCCTGCAATACCGGGGGCAGCACCCATTCGCGTCCAGTCCAAGCCATATCGCGAAATGGATGCACGGTTAAGCACCGAGGTGACGTGGTAGCGGATCAGCATCATTTGAAGGTAACAACTAGGAACACGCGCGGACATTGAATTTATCGCCGGTAGCCCTCCATATGCGATCACAGCAGCAGAGGCGCGGAGTCTGTGAGCGACTCCCTTCGCGGCATGGTGACCGAACGGGCACTGCCGGGGGACCTCACGCGACGGAATCGGCGTTCTGTCGAGCCTTGCGGTCTGATCGGCGGTCGACTGGCAGCCCGTCGCCAGGGCGATCCACGTCATCACCGCGAGGATCGGAATCACCCTGCTCGATTCGCCCCTCATAGTCTGCGTATCGCCCAATCTCCGCGAAGTGTCACAGGCCATGCCACGCTCAACCCGATGGACTCGGGGGCAGCGGGTTGATCGTGTCGCTGTCCCAGGTGACCCTCTGATCAGGGGTCGCTGGGAGTACTTCGAGTGCGGCCTCGGCGAGAACCGCATCGACGCATTCCGCGGACGCCCCAAGATACGTCGTCATCAGGTCGATGTCCGTCGCCACACACCAGGCGCGGTCCTCGGGCCACCACAGGTGCGCACTCATTCCTCCCGGGAACTGCGTGCCGGCCCCGAATTGGGTGTCTGCGAGGTCGAGACTTCCTGCGAAGAGGACCATGCCTCGACCAGGCATGGGGAGCCGCGGGTAAGTCGACGGGGCCGTGATGTAGCCGGATCCTTCCCAGTGGGCGAACCAACAGCTGTCCGGTGTCCGGGTGAACTGTCGAAGAATGTCGGCCAGCGCGCGAGCTTCGGGCGCGGGCAGCGACCCGGTGGCCGGCGAGTCGTGCCACAGGCCCTCCTGTTCGCAGGTGCGCCAACTCCCGACGATCGACCCCCATTCCATGACAGGGTGCGCGATGGTGGCGTTGGCTTCGGCCACGTCGGCCCAGAGCACGGGCTCGTCGTCAATGGTGTTCGCGGGATGGAAGATCCAGGCGCCGGCAGTGGTCTGGGCTGCCAATCGAAGGCCGCGCTCGTCCCAGTTCTGGCTATCAGTAGTTTCGGGATCCCACGGCATGATTCCACTGCACCACATGACGCAGACTCGTGCACTTGCACTGACGGCGCTAGCGCTATTGCAGTCCTCGGGACCGCCGTCGGCGGAGAACCGAGATGGTCCACGCGATCAATCCGAGCAAAAGGATGCCAGTCATTGCCAGTACCGGCGCTGGTACTGCGGCGGTAATCCGGGTCTGCCAACTGATCTCCGTCTCAGGTGCGGATTCACGAGGTCGATGGGGTGATCCATATACCTTCTCGGTCGCGGACCGAAGATCGAAAGGGGTGCCGGTGTACGGGCCACACGCGTAGCTTTCCCAAGCGGCATCGACCTGGTGCGGCTTGGAGACAAACAGCAGGTACTCCTCCCCCACCTGATAGCTGGTCCCACACCCATTGTGATTCGCGAGGGTGCCCACAGTCGTAGTCGAGCCCACGTCGCCTTTGAACACTTCTGACACCTCGAACTCGTAGATATCGGTGAACCCATCCGAAATCTTGTCAGCGGCGCGGGCGACAAAGACCCCCGAAGCGTGGGAAACAGCTTCTTCTGGCGTCTCGCTGCTGGCGCATGAGCAAGCGCATGCGGTGCCGGGCGCTGCCACTGCGACCGACCCCGCGATGAGAAGGCCGCATGCACCGGCCACTACACATCGCGAGAAGCGGCCGTTGGCAGGGTTGATGCGCCTTTCGGATCCCACTCAGTACACGTTGATTTCGGTAGAGCTGGAGATGTGTGGACGATCGGTGGTCAGCGTGACCTCGACCCGACCGGATCCCGTCTCGAGGTGTGTCCACGGCTCCGCCGGGAAGTCGATCAGCCCTCCGCTGACCTCGGTAGACCACGATCCTGCAACGCCGGAATCCAGGTTGCGCCAGTCCAACGTTGCAGGTACCGAGCACAACACTCCGGGTGTCGTCGATATGCCGACGAATGTCGCGTTCAGTCGAACATAGACCAGCCCAGGCAGGCTGTCCGTAGCAACGGTGACGCCGCCGATGCGGCCGCCACAGGCAATTCCGTCAGCGGCGGTCGCGGTGTCTGGAATGTTCACCCACCTGTCTCGAGTCTGATCCGCCGCAGCAGGGGCACTGGTACCGAGCAACCCAGCCAGCACCACTCCGCCGATCGCGGTCGCTTTTCCGAGCTCGAGACGAGACATAGTGCTCCAGACAGTCGTCGGACAGTGGTCCGACCGTACATCGGCGGACGGACTCAGGAACCGTTGTCGGGCTCGGCGAGCCTGCGAGCGACACACCCATTGCGAGAAGTCGGGTGACCGGCTCGGCGGATCACGGCTCGACCAGTCCGGCACGGATCGCGAAACGAGTCAGCGCAAGCTTGTCTCGCAGTCCAAGTTTTGCAGGATGTTTGCTCGGTACCGGTCGAAGGTCTCAACGGGCCCACATCGGAAGCAGTGGTTGTCGATCGGCGATGCCCATCGGGACACATCGCCGATCGAACGATTCCGAGTTACCGTCCGGGTACGACCGAGATCGTTCCCTGACAGACGGCGTTCTGGGGGTTGACGAACCACCATCCCGCGCCGGTCTGGACGGTAACGGTGAACGCCACCGCACCGGTTCCTGTCCAGGTTCGGTTGACCGGGATTCCAGGCTTTTGCTGCCAGGCCGCCTCATCGCTGACGCTGTGTCCCGTCGCGCCTGTTGTCGTGTTGTGCCAGTCGACTGATACCCGCGTGCCGTACCAGTTGACGCCGATACTCGGGATGAGACCGCCGGGCGGAGTGGGCAGTTCATTGCCACCGCTCAGTAGAATTGACGGCTCCAGCGCGGACCCACCCGGACGAAGCGACTCACCGGAGGCGGCGTTGATGGTCCACGTGAACGGCGGCGCCCAGACGAGGGGATTCGCGCTCGAGCACGTCATTGTTGTCGACGTTGGTGGCGCGGGCTGAGCACTTGCGACAGCGCCTCCTCCGGCCGCCACTGCGGTTCCCACCCCGACAGCAGTGAGTGCGGCCGCACATACGCGGCGTCCCAACTGTTTGCTCATGAGCACTCCGTTTCCTTCGTTACCCGAAAATGAAGACGTCCGCCGCCCCCTTCCATTTTCGGAGACGAACCAGGATCCGTTACACATCGTGGTGATCGAAATAGTCCTCGTCGATCGGCCGGACCGTCCACCTCGGTTGCTGGCACTCGGAAGTGGGACACGAAATTCTTGGTCGAACAGACAAATCAGTCGATGTTCTTCCTCGAGGGTGCACGGTACCTACCAACTGGCGTGCAGGGTTCCTCAATGATGTACTCACCGAACGGAATGGACAGTCCTCACCATGACGATATCCACTCGATTGCTGGCCGACGCGGGCTCGGTTACTGCTTGTGTCGTCGCACTGCTCGCTTCGCAGGCCACTGCCAGCGCTGCTTCTGGAACGGTGGATGTCGCAATCCGCGCTGGCGGGCAGGGATTCGGCTGCACGGCCACCGTGTCGAATCTGGGCACCGTGGCCGCGGCGAACGTGGTGGGTGTGCCGACCAGCCTGTTCGCCCCCGTCTCACCGAATTTCGTCGGCACTCTCGCCCCGGGAGAGAGCCGTGTGGTGTCCTTCGGTGACTGCGGGATCTACCCAGCTCCCACCACCATCGCATTGCTCACGACGAGCTGGGACACCAACTGGGCCAACAACTGGGCCACCATCTTTTGACCCCATCTCTCCGGCCGTACGGAACGAGCTCGATTCTCGGCAGGCTGATCGATCAGTTGCGGTCAGTTCGGGCCGATGCAGCCCTATGCCGTCCTCTTGGCCAGGGATCTGAGACCGAGCAGACACCGACTGGGAAGGACCCGGAGCTTATGTCTTCACCCGTCCGCCCAGCGACAAGAATGTCAATCGCAACTCGCCGGCCAAACCCGACTCCCCATTCCCGCGCCCGACGCCCTCCACACCGTCCGCGCCGAATGGTCACAACTCCCCACCGACACAACTGAACTCCTTCGCCGCACCTCCTCCCGCGGGCACACGACGCGAGAAAATGGCAAGTGCGGCGACCCAACGCCGGGATCCCGTTCACGGTCCCAGAATCAGGTCGGAAGCCAGGCGTCGAACATCGGCACGACCCAAGGTCAGCTCTGGGTCAGGTAACAGCGCCGGCCTCAGTCGGCGCGAAGCACCACTGACACGACCGGCGTCGAGGCCAGAGATGTCGTGACCGCGGCCCGATTGCCGTATATGTGCTCACCGCGATGCGCAGGCGCCGTCGGTCGAGGTCTGCAACCACAGGCCGATTAGGAGACGAGCTGGTCTATGCAGAGATAGCGATAGAGACTGCTGCGCACAGGCACCCAAGCGAACACTTGGGTCGCGGTTTCTGTGTCGTCGGCGGTCGCAGGGCTTCGTCCACCCACTGAGCGAACGTTTGCCATCCGACCTGGGGATAGATGGCGTGCAAGCTCGTGAGGTCGGCCGCGTAACCGGTTTCCGAGAGGAAGCGGAACATCGCCCGCATGTCCGCCGAACCGATCTGGTCCGGCTCGACCGTGCGCAGAAGGACTTCGCGCCCCAGTCGATCGCTGAGCGCGGCAGCCATGTCAGCGGGAGTCGGGTCATCCGAGGCGATGTCGATGTGAGCACCCGACGCCACGTTCACCGGGGCGTCACTGTCACCGGCGATATCGGCCTTTGCACAGTACGAGAGGATCCCTTCTCGGCTGAACTGCGAGGCAGCCAGACTGGAACCTGATTGACCACCTCGTCCGTCTTGATACCCAGCCATCGCGGTAGTCTCGGTTTCGAACGCATCGGGAACCGTATTCGGCTCAGCCAAACTCCTTCGGCAGCAAGGACAACAGCCCCCACAGCCACAACCGACCCGCAACGCAATGCGCGCAGTACTCTGACAGCAACCGACGCAGAAAACCCCCTCGTGAACACGTGATCGAGGGGTTGGCACGCCGGAAGATGATGCCCCACGAACCCCCGCACGGCATCGGGAACGGACACTTATCACCAAATGCGCAGCGGCTGTGACGGTTCACCGCGAACACGACACTGACATCGGCACAGAGAACACTCGCTAAGGTCAAGGCCGGAGAGGCTGCGCTGCGCGCATGCTCTCCGGCGCCAGATGCCGTCGCACGACGAGGGAACAGGCCGAACCGCGATTGTTCTCGCCTACATCTTCGGGGAAGCCTTCTCCTACTACCGGATCGCATACGCGCTGGCGCCGTTGCCGCAGAGGGAACTTCCGCTATTTGCAGCGGGATCGAACCAGGGCTCAGGACGTTCCATTCGACTGTGCAGAACGGATTCTTCAATGAGGACCCCATCGGCCTGATGTCCGCGCAGCAGATGCCGCGCATATCGAACTTCGGAGAGGCAGCCGATTTCGAGTACGTCAGCCAATCAAGGGACCCGGCGAGCAACGAGCTACGCTTCGTGAAGTTCCCGGAATCCGAGCTTCCGGACATCGACCAGCTCGTCGGAATCTGCCGAGACGCCTCCGACAACACAGTCACACTGGATATACGCGAAAACACCGGGCGCACCTGGGAAATGTGGCACGGAGGCCTCGAACGAGTCGACAGCACAATCTGGGATGCGATCGACAAGTGGGGAGCACGCCTGTGCGGCATTGACGACCAAAAGATCAACCCGTCATAGCTGCCACCATCCCTGCCCACCGATCGTCGCGACAGGAACATCCTCTGTGCCGGTCCCGACCTTCATCTGCGGAGGGTCGCCGAGGGCGTCTCGCCAAACTTTTCGCGGTACTGCACCGAGAATCGTCCGAGATGGACGAACCCACACCTGGCGGCCGCATCGGACACCGTCGTCGTCGATGGATCGGCTTGGAGCAGCCATGCCCGAACCGCTTTCATGCGAACTTCGCGCAAGTATCCCATCGGGGTCGTGCCGTAGTACTTTCTGAAGCCGTCTTGGAGCGCCCGCACGCTGATTCCTGTCGCCGATGCGACGTCCTCAACGGTGAGTGTCTCGTCGGCGTGGTGTTCGAGGATTTCGACGGCGCGACGAATTGTTCGAGGCGCCGCCGCAACTGATCGTTGCAGCGCCTCTGAGTAGTTGTTGGGTTGGGCGACGATGAGTTGACTCAGCAGCAGACGTTCGAACTCTTTCATGACGATCGGGTCATCCGGCAGAGATCCTCCGTTCTCCATCTCAGTGCGCAGGAGCTCGAGCACGCCGCGCCATGAGCGGACGCCCGGTCGGTTCAGCTCCAGTTGAATATCGAATCGCAAGGGCTCGCGCAGCGGTGCCCCGAGCGCCTCCTGCAACTGACGTTCCATGTTCTGACGATCGACGCGAACGATCAGCTGCCGGTTTCCCTCGTGCCATTGCATGGCTATCGGCCCTCCCGGTTGAAGGATCGACGCGACGGCAGGTGTTGACTCGAAAGTTTCTGCACCCCACTTTATTTCAGCTACTCCGGAGAGGGGTATCTGAATGAGATAGAAGTCGTCGAGTTCGCGCGGGCGAATGCACATGTCGGTGCCGTAGTCGAGGTAGTGCAGACCGATCTTCCCGGCGGTGGCCGAATGAAACCTGATGGGCGCCGTACCCTCGGTATCGGTGGGTACGAGCATGTGCGGGCAGAAGGCAGAACCGACTATCGATCGGGCCTCGTCCAGATCGCTGGTGTGAACCTGTTCGAACCGGGCGATGGGCAGCGCAGCCTCGTCCGCAGTCAGTGTCGGGTTCATCGCCCTCCTACCCTTCCGGCGGATTCGAGATTGCGACGTCGGAACGATCGTCACGATCTCTACTTACGCCATCGTACCTGCCGTGGGATTTATCGTAAGGAGAGTTTTCTGGCGCTTTTCCGGCGAGTTCCCGTCGAAATCAGGCGGGAGGGGCTCCCGCGCGGAGCGGTGAGGAGAACCACGTCGAGCGCACGAACTCGGTGCGGCACCCGCGCCGTAGCTGATCTAGGGATAGCCCTGCCCTGGGAACGTTGTTCCGCAGATCCGAGCTATGCGGGCGGGTGCCGCCGGGTGACTATCTCGCCGGGATCTCGTCCTCGCCCCAGGGGCCGATCAGTGCGCCTTCCGGCTCTGGTGGTGGTCCTCCCGCCCCGTTGAAGGTGAGCGGCTGCAACGGTGCGGTGTTGACGTTGAGAGAGAAGATGTCGAAGCGATTGTAGTGACCGATGATGTCGTGCATCTGCTTCGGTGCGATGCACCGCGCCAGGTCGATCTCGCCGTAGACGATCCCTTCCTTGTCCACCAGAGGTTCGGACACCGGGCGCCCGTCGGGTCCGAAGATCCCTGACAGAGCGCTGCGTTCGCGCCGTAGCATCTGCGCCGCTTCCTCGTCGTCCCCGGCGACGATGTCGATGATTTCCTCGGAGACAGTCGAGCATGAGACGACCGAGAATAATTTGCCCTCGAAAGCGTGTGCCGCTGTACGAATGGCGATGGCGTCGGCCATGTCATAGTCCTTCGGCGCTACCGGGAGGGAGATGTAGTTGGCAACGTGCACGAGCTCTCCCTGCGCCAGCAGCGCAAAGCGGGCGAGGGTGTTCGTGTTCTCCCCACATGCGAGTACGCCGAGCGGGCCGACCTCGGTTTGATGCACCCGGAGCGTCGACCTGTCGCCGTTGGTCCAGGTCAGCTTCTCTGCCCAGGTCGGTACCAGTTTCCGGTGAACTGCGATCAGGGAGCCGTCCGGCCCGATCGTGAGGACACTGTTGTACAGCACTCCCAGGCTGTACCGGCCACGCTCGTTGACTCCGATCACAACCGTGGTCTTGGTCGCTGCCGCAGCGGCACGGAGGGTGTCCAGGTGAGGGCCGGGAATGTCGATGGCGGCCCGATACAGCCGTTCGAACCACTCCCCTCCCTTGACCGGGTTCATCGTCCAGTTCCAGTACGGATAGCCCGGGACGAAGACCTCGGGGAAGGCGATCAGGGTGGCTCCCGCCGCAGCGGCCTCATGGATGAGGCCGACCGCTTTTTCCACTGTCGCTGCGGGGTCGAGATACACCGGTGAGGCCTGCACGGCCGCCGCGGTGAAACGCGGGAAGGTGTCCATCAGCGGGCCACCTCCGTCACGACGCCGGCACCCGGGCGCCACCGGTGGTGGATGTCCTGCGGCGTTTCCCCGAACAGGGCCAACTGAGGCCGCGCCCGTCCCGCTGAGGGCGGTTTCGCCGATCCGGCAGCGTAGAGAGTCGGCCATTGGCCACCAGCTCCGCGGTATCCGACCTCGGCGGCGGCATGCAGGGTCCAGGAGGGGTCGTGCAGGTGCGCGCGGCCGATTGCGATCAGGTCGGCGCGACCGGCCAGAAGGATCGAGTTGGCGTCGTCGTCGGAGGAAATGGCACCGACGGCAATGGTGGTGATGCCCACATCGGCGCGGATTCGCTCGGCAAAGGGGGTCTGGTAGCCACGGCCGTACTCGGGGCGCTCCTCGGGCACGACCTCACCGCTGGAGACGTCGATGGCGTCGACACCGTGTTCGGCGAACGCCCGCGCAATGGCAACGGCGTCGTCGATGGTGGTGCCGCCTGGGTGCCAGTCGACGGCCGAGATACGCACCAGCAGGGCCTTGCCCTTCGGCCAGGCCGCCCGTACCGCATCGATGACCTGCAGCGGGAAGCGGAGTCGGTTGCGCAGGCTTCCGCCGAAGTCGTCGGTTCGCTGGTTCGTCAGCGGCGACAGGAAGGTCGAGAGCAAGAATCCGTGCCCGGCCTGGATTTCGACGACATCGAATCCGGCGGTGTCGGCGGCACGGGCGGCCCGGGCGAAGTCCTCGGCGATGCCCTCCAGCTCGGAAGCGTCGAGTTCGCGGGGCGCGGGGAGGTCACCGAAAGCGATCGCGGACGGGCCGACGGTCTCCCAGCCCTTTTCACCGAGGGAGGTACCGAGGGTTCCGGCGGCGGGAACGGTGGTCGCACCCTTGCGTCCGGAATGGTTGAGCTGGACGCCGATGGCCGCGGTGGTGTTGTTGTGGACCAAATTGGTGATCCGACGGTACGCGAAGATTTGTTCGGGGGCGTACAGGCCGGCACACGCGGGGGTGACGCGTCCGGCAGCGCTGACGGCCGTCATGCCGGTCATCACCAGGCCGGCGCCGCCGAGTGCCGCGCCGGCCAGGCGTGCGAGTTCCGGGTCGCCGACTATCCCGTCCGTGGCGGAGTAGGTGGCCACGGGTGCGGCGACGATGCGGTTCTTCAGCCGCGTATTCGCAATGCGGTAGGGCTCGAACATCGGACGGGGCGGCTGTTCGGTGGAGTCCGGTGACTGCGCCCAGTGGTACCAGTCGTTGAGGATGTCGATGTATTCCGGATCGCGATCGCGCAGGTTGTCGTAGGTGACGCGGCGGCTGCGGGTGAGGAGGTTGAACCCGAACTGCGGAGGTGCCTGCCCGACGGAGTGCTCGATCGACTCGAACCACTCCAGGCTCGCCTGCGCCGCACGTTGCGTGGATTCGACGACGGGTCGCCGTTCCTGCTCGTAGCGGAGCAATGCCTGTCCGACGTCCCGGTCGTCGACTGTCAGGCTCGCTGCGAGAGCGAGGGAGTCCTCCATGGCGAGTTTGGTTCCCGAGCCGATGGAGAAGTGCGCGGTGTGCGCGGCATCGCCGAGGAGGACGATGTTGCCGTCGCGCCACGACGTGTTGCGGACCGTCGAGAACTGGATCCAGCGGGAATTGTTGGTCAGTAGCTGGTGCCCATCGAGATGCTCGCCGAGCAGGCCCGCGCACAACTCGACGCTTTTCGCATCGCTCTGCCCGACGGCGAGGTCCTCGGCGTCGAAGGTGTCGAATCCCGCATTACGCCAAGTCTTCTCGCTCATTTCCACGATGAAGGTGCTGCGTTCACTGCTGAACGGATAGGCATGCACCTGCATCGGCCCGAATTCTGTCTCCGCAACGATAAAGGTGAACGCGTCGAAGATCTTGTCGGTCGCCAGCCACATGTAGCGGCAGTTCCGAACATCGAGGTCGGGCCCATATGCTTCGGGACGCGCCTTGCGGGTGACCGAATTTACCCCGTCGGCGGCCACCACCAGGTCGTGCGTGGCGGCGAGCTCCTCGGCGGTGGGGGCGATGGTTTCGTATCGCACGTCGACACCGAGTTGTGCGCACCGCGTCTGCAGGATGTTGAGCAGAGTCCGTCGCTCGATAGCCGCGAACCCGTGTCCTCCCGAGGTCAGCACCTGACCCCGGTAGTGGATGTCGATATCGGACCACCGGGCGAACTGCGCTTCCATCTCCGCGAAGATCGCCGGATCCGCCGCAGTGATTCCGTCGAGGGTCTCATCCGAGAAGACGACGCCGAAGCCGAAGGTCATGTCGGCGGCGTTACGCTCGAATACCGTGACCTCCCGTCGCGGGTCCAGTTGCTTGGCCAAAGCGGCGAAATACAGGCCGCCCGGGCCGCCACCGATCACCGCGATCTTCAACGACGGCAGGCCGACGTCGACTCGTGCAGAACGCGCTGTTGCTTCTTGACTGGTCACTTGGTCACCACTGCTTCCTGGGCACGAATCGTGCCGAATGCGTCGATTACGGGTTGCGGCCATGGCGTCGACGTCGGCGACTGCGGGGTGGCGTGGGCGACGATGAGGGTTCCGTCCGCCGCCACGCCCTCCTTGCCACGCACCTCGAAGTCGTACTGGAGAGAGGTGTTACCCAGGCGGACAACCTCGAGGGTCACTGTCACCGTTTCGCCGAACCACAGCCGCGATCGGTAGTTGATCTCGTGGCGGACACGGGGAGTCTCCCCGAACAGCCACGCCAGATCGTGCTCGCGAAGCAGCGCCGCCTCGGCGGCTTCCACGAATCGCACGATGCACGAATGGTGTTGGTGGCCAGCAGCATCGGTGTCGTACCACTCCACCGTCCGCTCGATCGTCACTTTCGCCATCTGTCACTGACCACCTTTCATCGAAGCCGATGAGCGAACTGTATAGCGCTATTGTGACGATCGTCAAGGTAGGTGTATATTCGGTATTGCGGCAGGGCGGTGACGGCTTGCGCAGTTCGATCGAAATCCACGCAGGTTCAGGTCGGCCGCACGCGCCCATTGCCTTACACATGCGTCGCCGACGAAAGGGAGGAACACACATGTCACTCAGTGACGACGTTCTCGGTCGGGCTCGGGTCAAGGACACCGAAGCCTTGGAAGCGTTCTATGACGAACTCGGCAAGCGCGACACGGTGGCGCTATGGACCGTGGCCAACAAGATCGAGCCGTGGTTCCCGCAGCCGGCGTCCGTGCCCATCCTCTGGCGCTATGAGGACATCCGCCCGTTCGTCATCGACTCGCTCGACCTGGTCAAGCCGGAAGACGCCGGCCGACGGGTGGTGGCCCTGGTCAACCCCGAGCGCAAGGACGTCACCGCGGCTGTCGGCCTGCTGTACACCGGCCTGCAGGGAATGGGTCCCGGAGAGTCGATGACCGCACATCGCCACATGGCGGCCGCCCTGCGCTTCGTCGTCGAAGGCCAGGGCGCGTGGACGGTGGTGGACGGACAGAAGCTGAAGGTCGGCCCCCGCGACTTCGCCATCACCCCCAGCTTCACCTGGCACGAGCACGGTAACGAGGACTCCGACGAGCCGGTCATCTGGCAGGACGGACTCGACATCCCCCTGGTCAATGCCCTCGACGCCGGGTTCTACGAGGTCCACCCGAACCATTACCAAGAGCGGGGCGCGGTGGTCAACTCCTCGCTGCTCACCTATGGCGCGGGCCAACTGCGTCCCGTGGGCTTCGAGGACGGTTGGACCAAGCCCTACTCGCCGCTCTTCGCCTACCCCTGGGAACCCACCTACGCCGCATTGCAGAACGCCGCGAAAGCGTCGGAGGGATCGCCCTACGACGGCATCCTGCTCGAATACTCGAACCCGCGGACCGGCGGGTCGGTAATGCCGACGCTGAGCGCTCACATCCAGTTGCTCCGAGCCGACCAGCACACCCGCGCCCACCGGCACACCGGATCGGTCGTCTACAACGTGGCCAAAGGCGAAGGCTACTCGGTCATCGCGGGCCGACGATTCGACTGGAAGCAGGGCGACATCTTCGTCGTGCCCTCCTGGGCATGGCATGAGCACGCCAACCTCAGCACCAGCGACGACGCGGTCCTGTTCTCCTTCAACGACTTCCCTGTCATGCGCTCGTTGTCCTTCTGGCGCGAGGAGGCATATCTGGAGAACGACGGTCACCAGCTGATTCAGTAACTCGCCTCGCACACCACTTTCACCAACCCTCAGAACAAGGACCGTTCATGATTCTTCTGACCTTCTCCACTCGCGACAACACCCCCCGGCTCGGCGTCCAGCGCGACGACACGATCATCGACGTCACCGCACTGGCAAGGAGCACCGGCGCCGAGGTGCCGGCCGATCTGTCGACTCTGATCAACCAGGGCAGTGCGGGTCTCGCCGCGCTGACCGCGCTGGTGGCCAGTAACCAGGCCCCGCGGTTCAGCCTCCCGATCGCTGATGTCACCGTGCACGCACCGCTGCGCCCGGGCAAGATCATCGGTGTCGGCCTCAACTACACCGAACACGTGGCCGAGTCGGCTCGCACCCTCGACACCGACAAGGATCTGCCCCAGCGCCCGGTGCTGTTCAGCAAGCCCGGGACCGCCGTCGTCGGCCCCGGCGAGCCGATCCGCCACAACGCGAACCTCACCAATCAGCTCGACTGGGAATGCGAGGTGGCCGTCGTCATCGGTCGCACCGCGAAGAACGTCTCGGCCGCAGACGCACTCGACTACGTCTTCGGCTACAGCATCATCAACGACATCAGCGCCCGGGACCAGCGCCGCGGCGGACAGTGGTTCTTCTCCAAGGGGCAGGATTCGTACGCGCCGTTCGGGCCGGTCATTCGTACCGCGGACGACGTCGCCGACCCGCACGGCCTGGACCTGTCTCTGCGCGTGAACGGTGAAGTGAAGCAGAAGTCGAACAGCCGCTACATGCTGTTCAAGATCCCCGAACTGATCGAGGACATCACCTCCGGAATGACCCTCGAGCCCGGAGACGTGATCGCCACCGGCTCCCCCGCCGGCGTCGGCGCCAGCTTCATCCCCCAGCAGTTCCTCTCCCCCGGTGACGTCGTCGAATGCACCGTGGAATCCATCGGGACGCTGAGCAATCCAGTCATCGATGCTCGCTGACACCTGCTCGATCAAGAAAGGAATCCCGGTGAACAACCGCCCTTACCGCATCGGCCAGATCGTGCCGAGCTCCAACGTGACAATGGAAACGGAGATCCCCGCCCTCTTTCGCGCGCGGGAAGCCGTCGCCCCCGAGCGATTCACCTTCCACTCCAGCCGCATGCGGATGAAGGAGGTGACCAAAAAGGAACTCGAGGCGATGGACGCCGACTCGACCCGATGCGCCGCCGAACTCTCCGACGCGAGAGTCGATGTCCTCGGATACGCGTGCCTGGTGGCCATCATGAGCATGGGCAAGGGGTACCACTGCGTCTCCGAGCAGAAGCTGGCGCAGATCACCCTCGACAATGCTGCCCCGGCGCCCGTGGTCACCAGCGCCGGCGCGTTGGTCTCAGCGCTCGAGGTGCTGGGAGCCAAGAAGATCGCCCTGGTGGCGCCCTACATGAAGCCACTCACCAAGCTCGTGGTCGAGTACATCAAGGATCAGGGTATCGACGTCGGCGACTACCGAGCGCTCGAGATTCCCAACAATCTCGACGTGGCCGCGCACGATCCGCGCAACCTGGTGGGTATCGCCAAACAACTCGACCACCAGGACGCCGACGTCATTGTGCTCTCGGCCTGTGTCCAGATGCCGTCACTGCAATCGATCGAGATCGTGGAGAACGAACTCGGCAAGCCGGTGGTCTCGGCGGCGATCTCCACCGCGCATCAGATGATGCGGGCGCTGGATCTGCCCGCGATCGCTCCCGGCGCCGGGGCTCTGCTGTCCGGAAAGTACGCCGACGCTCCCTACAGCCCGAGCCTGCCGATCGCCGTGAAGTGATCCTTCCGGCCTTCGGCGCAGTGTGACCGTGTGGGCCTCGGCGCGATCCGCCGGGGCCCACACGGAACCGTGGACCGCTCATTAGTCGCATGCCGGCCCCCACCGCCCGCCCCGGACTTGCAAAGCGGCGCCCTGACGGGTGCGGACCGAGTCGACCAGGTCCGATCACACCCGTAATCGGACCTGTCGCTGCAGGTGGCTCCGGTCTCCGCTGACACCAGGCTCGAGTCGCCGCGATCAACGGGGTGCCACCGCCGCCACGCTGGTGTGATACTGGGGCAGAGGTGGTGACATGTGCGAGCCCACGATAGATCGGCGTTCGAGACCTAACGGCACCGGGCCGCACCGGCGGACGTCATGGTCTGAGCTGGATTGCCCCGACCGAGTTCGTTGAAGGCGCGAACTGGTGGATAATCTCGATCCTTTTGCAACACAAGCCGACGTCCACCCCACTGTCGCCGGCGACCTGATCCTGGACGGCTTCGACGACCCCGTAGAGATCGGACGCGGCGGATTCGGTGTCGTGTACCGGTGCATGGAAACTGCACTCGATCGGACCGTCGCGATCAAGGTGCTCTCCGGGGTGGACGAAGAAGACCGGAATCGCTTCGTCCGCGAGCAACAGGCCATGGGCCGGCTCTCCGGCCATCCGAACATCGTGACCATCTACCACGCCAGTAGCACGCCCCACGGTCAGCCGTACATCGTGATGGAGTATCACCGCCACGGCTCTCTGGAGGAGATCATCCGCCGCGACGGACCGCTCGGCTGGGAGAGGGCACTCGGTGTCGGCATCAACATCGCCCGGGCCCTGGGCAGAGCGCACCAGGCCGGGATCCTTCATCGAGATGTCAAACCCTCCAACATCTTGCTCACCGACTACGGCGAACCCCAGCTCACCGACTTCGGCATCGCCCGCATCCACGGTGGTTTCGAGACCGGCACCGGCGTGGTGCTGGGTTCGCCTGCCTTCACCGCACCGGAAGTGTTCACCGGACGGGCACCGACCGTGCAGTCCGATCTCTACAGCTTGGCCGCGACTCTCTTCTGTCTCATCACCGGCCACGCCGCCTTCCAGCGCCGCGACGGTGAAAAACTGGTCGCGCAATTTCTTCGAATAACCTCCGAACCGGTGCCCGATCTCCGCCAGAGCGGCATCCCCGCGCAGGTGTGCAGCGTCATCGAGCGCGCGATGTCGGACGACGCCGCGCGCCGCCAGGAGTCTGCAGAGGTATTTGAGCAGGACCTCCGCACAGCCCTGCGACGCACCAGCGCCGGATCCCCGGATTTGGTTACCCCGACAGACGCGGAAGTAACGCAGCGCGAGCATGCAGACCTGGCGCGTTCCGAAGAACACGCGGGGCCGCCCTCGGTGACCCCGCCCAGTTTCTCGACAAAGTACCGGCCACGTACCCAGCCCCGTGCCCCGGTGCAGCGGCGCCGCCTGATCGAGGCCCTGAACGCCGGCGGGGATCGGCGGCTCGCGCTGATTCATGCACCGGCAGGATTCGGCAAGAGCACCCTCGCCGCCCAGTGGCGCGACTTGTTGACCAACTCCGGGGTTCCCGTCGCCTGGTTCAGTGTCGACCACGACGACAACAATGTCGTCTGGTTCCTGGCGCACCTCCTCGAAGCGATTACGCGGGTACGACCGTCACTTGCACGCGATCTCCCGCAGGTCCTGCAAGAGCAGGGTGCGCAAACCGCAAGATACGTCCTTTCCACACTGGTCGAAGAGATTCATGACACGGGCGAGGTGATCACGGTCGTCATCGACGACTGGCACCGAGTTTCCGATACGGCGACGATCTCTGCAATGGCGGCACTGCTCGACAGCGACTGCCACCACCTGCGATTCACCGTGACCAGCAGAACACAGTCCGGGCTCCCGCTCAGCCAGCTGCGGGTACGCGACGAGTTGATCGAAATCGACTCCACTGCCCTACGTTTCGACCTGCCGGAGGCGAGATCATTCTTGGCCGACCAACGGGGGCTCTCACTCACCACCGCCGACGTGGCCAATCTTCGCGAGACGACGGACGGATGGGTGGCCGCCCTGCAACTGGTCTCCCTCTCCCTACGCGGACACACCGATCCGACCACGTTGATCGGTCAACTCTCCGGCCGCCACCACGCGATCGGCGAGTATCTCGCCGAGAACGTCCTGACCGCACTCGAACCCGAGCTGCTCAACTTCCTGCTCGCGACGTCGGTGACCGAACGCATCTGTGGCGGACTCGCGTCGGCGCTGACAGGTAGCAGTCACGGTCAGGCTCGGCTCGAGGAGATCGAGAACCGGGACCTGTTCCTGCGACGACTCGACGAGGACGGTGAGTGGTTCCGCTATCACCACTTGTTCGCAGAGTTCTTGCGCCGCCGGCTCGAACGGGACCAACCGGACACGGTCGGCGAACTTCATCACCGTGCCTCCCACTGGTTCGGTGAGCACCACCTGCTCAGTGAGGCCGTCGACCATGCCTTGGCATCGGGTGATCCCGACCTGGCGGTGAAGTGGGTCGAACGCGAGGGAATGCGATTGGTCGAACAGTCCCAGATGGCGACGCTGATCGGACTGATCGACAAGCTCCCACCACAACAGGTGATCGCACACCCCGTGTTACAGATCGCGTTGGCGTGGTCGCATGTACTGCTGCATCACCCGGCGCCCTCCGCGCTTCGGGCACTTGACCGGGCGGAAGCATCGCTGACCCCGCCCGCCCGCGCAGACGAGGACACGGCCGCCCTGTTGATCGAGGCTTCGTTGATCAGGGGCGTTGTCGAGCTCTTCGCCGATCGTTCCGACACGCTCAGTGAGCGGATCTCGGCCTGCCTCGAGCGGCCCGAGACCGTGCGGCCGTTCGTCGTGTCGGGGGCGGCGAATGTCGCGTCCTTCGAGTCGATCTACCGGTTCGACTTCGCCGCGGCACGCCGTTGGCAGGAGTGGGCGACGCCCTACAACCAGCAAACATCGGGACCGTTCAGCGTCCTGTACGGATACTGCTTCGCCGGGATCGCCGCACACGAGCAGCTCGACATCACCGCGGCCGAGAGATACTTCCGGATGGCGCTACGGCTGGCGAAACAATCCGGCGGCGGGCAATCGTATGCAACCCGCGTGGCCGGCGCGATCTTGGGTGACTTGCTGTACGAGCAGGGCCATGTGTCCGACGCCGAAGCACTTCTCGACGCCAGCCATACCCTTCGGTCCGAGGGCGGCATCGTCGATTTCATGCTCGCGACCTACGGCACCGGATCTCGGATCAAGGCGCTGCGCGGAGATCTCGGCGCCGCGTACCGACTCCTCGACGAAGGGGCCGAGATCGCCGACATGCTGACGCTGCCGCGCCTGGCCGCCCGCATCCGGAATGAGCGGATACGGTTGTCGCTCGCTGACCCTTCGGTTCTCGACGAGCATCCGCGGTGGGCACGGGCAGGTCCCCGCGACAGTGCCGACCCTGCCGCACGCACGAGCGGGATCGACCTGATCACGCAGGAGCTGCATGAAGACTCCGACATTCGGCTCCTACTCCACGCCGCCTCGCCGACGGATCGGGAATCGTCGGCGGCCGCGTGCCGTCGATCGCAGGCGCTGGTGGAGCGAATCTCCCGACAGGCTCGGCCGAAAGCGCTGCTCCGAGCGAGGCTTCTGCACACCACGTGTTTGTTCGCAGCAGGGCGTACGTCAGAGGCGAAAGAGTTCTTGGTACCGGCTTTGGCGCTCTGCGCCGACCGCGAACTCCCCCGCGTCGTGCTCGACGCAGGGTCAGCGGTGGCCGAGGTGGTCGCCTCGCTCGAGACCGATCTGCGGCTCGGCAGATGGCAACGCGGATGGGAACGTGTCCCGAGTTCATTTCTCACGCAATTGGTCGATGACTCCGGCTCCAGCGACAGTGGTGATCCGCCGGTGTCCACGCCATAAGCCGCGGCACGGGGCCGCATCGGTTCGCTATGGTGGTTGGGATCAGGGTGACGGCAACATAGGACGTCAGGTGCGAGCAGTCAGCAGCCGGCGTACGGTCGCGCCCTCGCTCGGCAGGCGCCGTACGCCGGCTGCATCGACCTACTGCGCCAACCTACCGTTGGCAGGTCGCTAATCGATCGGCTTGCCCTCGCTGCTCGCCCAGCTGGGCATGAGTTCGTTCGAGGGCAGCGTCTTGTCGAGAAGTTTCTTGCCCTGTTCGATCCCTGCAACGGGGAGCCCGTTCGGATTCAGTAGCCCGATCTGCACCAGTACCCCCGCCTGATCCCAGTAGATGTGTTCGTTGTACAGCTTGTCGCCGCGCAGAGTGACCACAGCAACCAGCGGGATCTCGACATATCGTCCGGTCGGCTCGACACCGGGAAGCATCCAATCGATCTCGCGGTCATGGGTGAAGCAGAACAGCTGCTCCTCGACGATACGATCGGCGCCGACGGTGCGGGAAATCGGGATCGTCTTGGTGTCGTCGGGGTTGTTGTGCACGAAATGGTGCGCGTAGAACCGTGCGAGGTCCTTCTGGCCGACGCCACCGGTCAGCGTCGGGATGTGGTTGACGTAAGGTTCGTCGACCATGGTCGCCATGGTGGCCGGGACGTCGCGGGCCTCGAACTCGTAATAGATGTGCCGGTCCCAGAGTGCGGACAGATCGTGTCTGGGTCCGATGGTGGCGTGCAGAACCTCGAAGGTTCGCGAGTAGGCGAGTCCGGCGGAGAGCGGCTCGTACACGTCGCGGCCGTGGGTGGCGAAGGCGTGATCGACGCCGGCGTAGTCGTAGAGGCGCACCCGGTCGTTGTCGCCGAACGCCTTTCGGATGGAGTTTCGGGCGTCCTCTGGGCAGTAGGAGTCGAGTTCAGCCAGGTGGAAGACCATGGGCACGGTCAAACTACTTGCTTCATCGAGGTGATCGTGCACCCCGACGCCGTAGTAGCTGATGGCGCAGTCGACGTCGAGCCGGACCGCGGACAGGTAGGCGAGCAGCCCGCCGAGGCAGTATCCGATGAGTCCGACGCCCCCGACCTGTTTGGTCAGGCCCCGGAGGGCGGTGACGGTGTCGCCGATGTCTGTGACGGCCAGATCCTCGTCGAGTTCGTCCCGCAGCTCGAGTCCGCGGGTGAATCCGGCCTGGTCGTAACCGAGCTCCT
Source organism: Rhodococcus tibetensis (assembly GCF_024438035.1). Classification (GTDB taxonomy): domain Bacteria; phylum Actinomycetota; class Actinomycetes; order Mycobacteriales; family Mycobacteriaceae; genus Rhodococcus_F; species Rhodococcus_F tibetensis. Next base: position 30,030 of record NZ_JANFQF010000003.1, on the reverse strand, counting down.
GCCGAGCACCCGAGCGCCAGAACAGGTCGGGGACCAAGACCACGTAGCCCTCCTCGGCGTAGCGGTCGGCCATGTCCCGCATGTAATCGTTGATTCCGAAAATTTCCTGTAGGAGAACCAGTCCCGGACCGGAGCCCTGGGCCGGTTCAGAAAGGTACGCGGCGAAGGACTCACCGGAGCTCTTGCTGATCTCGATGTACTTACCCATTGATTCGTATCGCTTTCGGTCAAAGGTGCAGCCGCGGCAGCGGTCAGAAGTCGGGATGTTTGGTCACCAGGCGGTAGGACCCGGAGTGGAAGACCAGCGGTTCGCCGGGGTCGGCATCGTATTGTTCGATCTCGCCGAGGAAGATGATGTGGTCGCCGGCCTCTACTCGTTGGACTGTTCGGCACTGGAAATGCGCGATGGCGTCGTCGATCAGCGGAACGCCGGCGATTCCTTCGGTGGTCGCCACACCCGCGAACTTGTCTTCGGCCGGCGTCGAGAATTGCCGGGACAGGTCGTGTTGGTTGGCCGCCAGGACGTTGACGGCGAAATGGGTTGCCGCCGTGAGGTCGGGGAGGCTCGGTGCCTTACTCGCCGGGCACCACGACACCAGGGGCGGATCCATGGAAACCGAGGTGAACGAGTTCGCCGTGACACCGATCTTCCGACCATCTGGGGCCCGCGCGGTGATCACCGTGACGCCCGTGGCGTACTGCCCGAGCGCACGCCGTAGATCACGGGGATCGAATTGGGCCTGCTCGGCGGCCTGTGCGTTCTCGATCAAACGCTGCGCCTCGGCGTCGTCGAACCACCAGTTGTGGACGGTGCGGGGATCATCGAATCCGGTTGCGATTGCCGACGCCAGGGCCGGCGAGTCCTGCGCCGCCGCAAACAGTCCGAGCAAGGTATCGGATGGTCCCCGGAGCATGTCATTGGTCCACGACACGGCCCATTGAGCCCATCCGCGCCAGAACTTGTCAAAGGTGCGTTGCATCCACTGCGCGTCGAATGGCCGGTCACCCCGGTCCACGATCGCCTCGAGGTACACGGCGGCGGCTTGAGCAGCGTTGTTGCTGCCCTGGCCGGTGAGTGGATCGTTGAGGACGACCGCGTCTGCCATACCCAACACGACCCGGCCCGATGTGAGCTCGGCCACGGGGCGGCGGACCGTCGGTGTCAGCCGGCCGAGCAGGGCCCCGGCGTCATCGGTCAGGGTGATGTCGGCGGTCCGGGCGAACTCCGCGGGAAAGTGCTCGGCCAGTATCTCCTTGGCGCGGTTGAGGTGTGCATGTGGAGTGTGGACATCGTCCCAGCAGTCCATCGGTCCACCGGGGATGCCTTCGAAGACCATCACATGGCAGGGCCCGGTGGTGGTCAGCGCCGGGAGGACGAAGTACTCGCCGACCCCTGGGACGATGTTCAGTGAGAGGTCCGCGCCGTCGGGGTGGGGCGCGAGACCGTTCACGTAGGCGAGCGCGAGGGCGCGCTGCGGTCGGTTGTACGGCGATTTCAGCGGATCCGGAGGAAAGAGTCTGCCGAGGTCGCCCTTGCCGCTGGAGATGATGACCAGATCGTGGCTCTGGGCGAGGATGTCGATGTCCGCGGGACCCGCTTTCTTGATGATCAGATTGCCGCCCAGTGCTCCGAACTCATCGATCCATGCCGCGCATTTGACTCGCTGATCGACCGATTGCGCGAAGCCGACCAGCGGGGTCGACATCGCGATTTCGTTACTGCCGTGCGTTTTCGCCACAGTCAGCGCCATCGTGTCGATGCGCGGGCACTGCTCCTCCCAGCGGTCGAGCCCTAGCTCCCGTTCGATCTGCAGTGCAGAGTCGAACATGCACTGGCTCGACATGACAGGTCCGACCCGAACTTCCTCCGGCGTCCGGTCGGTCACCAGGGTGACCTGGAATTCACACTTGAGTAAGGCCAGGGCCAGTAGTGCCCCGGATTGTCCGGCTCCCACGATAGCGATGCTGCGCATGACTGACGGCTTCCAATCGATGATTCGGGCGAGTGTTAGTTCGCGACGTCGGTGAGGTACTGTGCGGCGGATTCGGGCGTCATGAACCAGTGGAAGAAGTCACGCGGATCGTCGAACCCGTTGGCGAACCGACGAGCAATGCGCGGCTCGGTGGCGGCGGCGCCGAGCAGTTTCAGCACATGCTCCGGCGGCGGGCTGAGCAGCGCGTTCGTCCAGGACGCCACGTATTGTGCGTAGTCCCAGTACCGTTCGAAAGTGTCGGTCATGAATTCGGCGTCGAAGGGTCGGTCGCCATGCTCGAGAATGCTGGCAAGGTAGGAGGCCGCGCACTTGCTCGCGTTGTTCGAGCCCTGGCCGGTGAGCGGATCGTTGAGGACCACCACGTCGGCAAGACCGAGGATATTCGCACCCGACGGCAGGACTCCGATCGGTTTGCGAACCGTGGGCGGGAAGCGTCCGGCGAGGATCCCGTTGTCATCGGTGAGGGTGATGTCGGCGCAGCGCTCGGCCTCCCAGGGGACGAACGTCTCGACGACCCACTTGGACTTTGCGAGATGCTCTTCAGGGGTCGTCACGTCCGCCCAGCAGTCCATCGGCCCGCCGGGGATGCCCTCCATCACCATGATCTCGCAGGGGCCGCTCGTGGTGAGCGCAGGAAACGCGAAGTACTCACCGACACCGGGAATCATGTTGAACGCCACCGCGGAATGTTCCTCCCGCGGCACCATTCCGTTGACATAGGTCAAGGCGAGCGCGCGCTGCGGGCGATCGAACACCGACCGCGTGGCGTCCCGCTCGAACATCTTCGCGATCTCCCCCTTGCCTGCGGCGACGATGACCAGATCGGAGTCGGTGGCGAACTCTTCGAGCTCGCCGATTCCGGCATCCTGGAGGACCAGCTTGCCGCCGCGTGATTCGAATTCCTTGAGCCACGCGGGCATCTTCACGCGCTGATCGACCGACTGGGCGGGGAGGTCGAGCCGCGATGCCCAGGAGAAGGCCTGGTTTCCGTTGTCGGCGACGGTGAACGAGATGCCCTCGACTGAGGGGCATTCATCGCTCCAGAGGTCCAGTCCGACAGCACGCTCCCGGGCGAGTGCCCCGCCGAACATGCACTGGCTGGACATGACCTTGCCCTCACGGATCTGCTCCGGAGTGCGGTTGGATACAACGGTCACGTCGTATCCGGCGTCGACCAGGCCTATGGCGAGCTGGAGTCCTGCCTGGCCAGCTCCAACAATGGTGATTTTGCGCATGGGGAAGAGGATCCTTTGTCGAGGTTATTGGGCGAGAAGCGGAATGGCCGGGGATGCCTGTTCGGGCCCCATTGCGGAGTACCCTCCGTCGATGGCCCAGTCGGCTCCGGTGACGAATGCGGCGCGCGGCGAACACAGGTAGGCGATGACGTCGCCGACTTCGGTGGGATCCCCGACTCGGCCCGCGAGGTGGAATTTGCCGGCCACCCGGTCGGTCTTGGCGCGGTCCGATCCCGAGAGCTCGTCCATCACCTTCGACCAGATCCAGCCCGGGCTCACCGAGTTGACGCGAATGTTGTCCCCGGCGAGGTCCATCGCCATGTTCCGGGTCAGTTGCACAACCGCGGCCTTGGAGACGGGATACAGCCATCGCCCGGTCTGGGCGACCTTCGAGGAGATGGATCCGAAGTTCACGATGGCACCGCCGCCCTGCGCGGCCATGTGCGGGCGCACCGCCTTGGCAAACATGGCGGCGCTCACGACGTTCACATCGAGAGCGGTGGTCCATTGTTTCCGGCTGGACTCGGCGCCGTCGTCGATGTAGGTGCATGCCAGATTCACCAGGATGTCGATGGACCCGAACGACTCGAGTGCAGCGGCCACGCACGTATCGATCGCGTCGTCGTCAGTGATGTCGGTTTCGCTGAACAGAGCGTGGCCCTTGCCTTCGACCGCCTGCTTGCCACCGTTCCGGTCGATGTCGGCGACAACGACGTTGACACCACTCTCGTGCAGAGAGTCGACGACACCACGCCCGATCTTGGTGGCACCACCAGTGATGATGGCGGTCTTGCCGCCGATGCCGAGATAGTCGCTCATGGTCTAGATCTCCTGACTTCGCTCACGATGTGATCCGCAACACTACGAACATTCCGGGTGATGATCTATCCGCTGGACGCGTCAGCTGTGCAGATTGCGCTCACTTTGATCACGCTGAGTCTTGCTGCCCCGACGGAACGCTGAAAGGTACGGGAGCACTGGAAAAATGCGCCTGACCGCTGACGGTGGTTGTCCGCCAGCGGTGCCGGATTCGGCCCTCCCGGGTACTTCAGTCGCAGGCGCGCCGCGGTAGTGACCGACGGCCGATCGGCCTCAGTCGGCGCAGACTGGGATACGGGACAAACCTGCCGCCGTGACGGTGACTTGTGTGATGTCCGCTTGTCCGCGGCGGTGGGGCTGATGTGGCATGCCGTGGTTGACGGTGGTGTTGCAGGCCAGGTCTGTCACGGGTCCGACGGGCGTTCAGGCGGCGCAGTGGTGTGTGACGGTGAGGGTTCCGGTGTTGTCTGGTTCGAGCCAGGTGATGGTCAGGTCGGCCCGGATGAGGGCGTCGGTGGCCCTCTCGACGGCCTACCCGACCAGGTGGCAGATCGGCGCCAACCGGTCGATCAGCGCGTCGAGCTGCTCGTAAACTTCGTCCGCGTACGCATCATCATCGTGCACTCCGCCGGGCGCCGGGCTTCCGGGCTCGTCCCGAGCACTCACTGGGGGCGGGGCCGCGTCCCCGGTGCCGGAGGTGGCCGGTCGCGGGTGCCGCGACGTGAGGGGCCGGTGCTCGCCGCGACGCAGCCGGTGGGCGTGTCGTCTGCGGTCGGTTTCGGTCATGCCACCCCAGATTCCGTATGATTCGCCCGCGGCCAGGGCGTGGTCGCGGCACCGGCGGAGTACGGGGCAGTCCTGGCAGATCCGCCGTGCCCGCGCCTCGCGTCGGTCGCGGGCGTGACCGCGTTCCCCGTCCGGGGAGAAGAATACTGACGATTCGATACCGCGGCACGCGGCGTCCTCCCTCCAGTCCCGGTCACCGTGGGTGATCTCCTCGGCGGGCGGCGGCGATGAGGGTCCTACGGGCAGCATTGCGGTCCTTTCGTTCCCGAACGTGAGAGAGCCATCGAGACGGATCCGCGTGCCCGGAGGGCTTTCCATGGTGACGGCTATCGGTTACGCCTCTTTTCAGATAACGAAACCGAATATCCTGTCTTTGAGGTCTAGCGGAGAACCCGACCTCGGCGCCACGGTCGCGTGTCCAGGTCTGTCGCCGGTGACCGGGGGTAGCGAGTACTGCGTACTGCGATCTGCTCGGTACCGGGATCGCACTCGCTCCGACGGCAACCAGCACCACCGGGTGGCTGTGGGCGGGCGTGCTGCTAGCGCAGGGCCCGTCGGGATTCCCGCAGCCGGTAACGCTGGATCTTGCCGTTCGGGGTGCGCGGCAACTCGGCGAGGAATTCGATACTGCGGGGGTACTTGTACGGTGCCAGCTCGTTTTTGACGAAGTCCTGGAGTTCGCGGACCTTGGTGTCGCTGCCGACTGCGTCCGAGATCAGTACGACTGCCGCGTGGACGATCATTCCCCGATCACGGTCGGGCAGGCCCACGACCGCGCATTCTTTGACGTCGGGGTGCCCGCCCAGCGCTTCCTCGACCTCCGGGCCCGCGATGTTGTAGCCGGACGAGATGATCATGTCGTCACTGCGCGCCTGGTACCAGAAGTAACCGTCGGAGTCGCGAATATACGTGTCGCCGGTGATGTTCCACCCGTTCTGGACGTACTGGCGCTGGCGCTCATCGGCAAGATACCGGCAGCCGGTCGGACCGGTCACCGCCAACCGCCCCGGTGTGCCGTCGGGAACGGGGTGACCATCGTCGTCGAGTACCGCTGCCGTATAACCCGGTACGGCCTTCCCGGTTGCCCCCGGTCTGATGTCGTCGTCGCCGGCCGCGATAAAGACGTGCAGCATTTCGGTGGCGCCGATCCCGTTGATGATGCGCGTTCCGGTCTCCTCGTAGAACTCTTCCCACACCGTTTCGGGCAGATGCTCGCCTGCAGACACGCAGCGACGAACCGGGGCGAGACTCTGTGCCTTGTTCTCGCGGAGAATTGCACGGTACGCCGTCGGGGCGGTGAACAGTACCGATACAGCGTGTTCTCGTACCGCGTCGGCCAGCTCACTCGGAGTTGCCTTCTCGAGCAACAACGTCGCGGCCCCCACCCTCAAGGGGAAGACCACCAGACCGCACAGCCCGAAGGTGAACGCGAGTGGCGGCGTTCCCGTGAAGACATCCGAGTGATTCGGGCGCAGAACCCGCGCCGAGAATGTGTCCGCAACGGCAAGGATGTCGCGGTGGAAGTGCATCGTCGCTTTCGGAGGACCGGTGGTTCCGGACGTGGTCGCCAGTAGAACGACATCGTCGGCCGCGGTGACGACGTTGGTGAAGTCCCCGGATTTGGCGGATGTGCGGGCGATGAGGTCGGTGGGTTCGGTACTACCGTAGAACAGCGCGCCGATCTGGTCGGTGTCGATCAGATCGGCGGCGAACCGGTAATCGCACAGCGCGAGTGTCGGTTTGGTCAGCTCGATGATCTTGCTCAGTTCACCGCTGCGGAGCAGCGGCATGGTCGTCACAGCGACACCGCCGGCCTTGACCACCCCGAACCAGCAGGCCACCAACCAGGGGTTGTTCGGCCCGCGGAGCAGCACGCGGTTGCCCGGCACCAGCCCGAAGTCTTCGATGAGTATCTGGGCGATCTGGTTGGCACGGCGAAGAAGCTCCCCGTAAGTCCAGCTTTCGGACGGCGACAGCAGCGCCGGGCGATCACCGCCCAGCGCCGCGACCTGGTCGTCGAGAAGCGAGGATGCACAATTCAGGCGGTCCGGGTACCGCAACTCCGGGAGGGTGAACTCGAAGTTCGGCCACAGGTTCTCCGGCGGGAGGTTGTCGCGGCAGAACGAGTCCAAGTGCGCCGACGGAGACAGCGTCATATTTGACCTTCCCACTATGGATATGAACGCGGTCGATAATATGCTTGATTCGTGACGTCCGTCAAGCGAGCGAAACAATGATGGGCACGTATCCCGCCTTGAGCCGAGTGCAGACGTGGCAGCCGCTATGGTGTATTCATGACGACGGGAATCCTTACCGATGATTTAGTCAACGAACGTTCGAACGAGCTGCAACCGCGTGAGTTGATCGTGACGATCTTCGGGCTCTACGCTCGGGCCGAATCGAATTGGTTGTCCGTGGCCTCCGTGGTCCGACTGATGGCCCATCTCGGCGTGGACGGAGCAGCGGTCCGGTCGTCGATTTCCCGGCTCAAACGTCGCGAAACGCTGGAAGCCCATCGTCACGACGGAGCAGCGGGCTATTCGCTGTCCAAGCCGACTCTGGATGCTCTGGCCGAGGGCGATGTCAGGATTTTCGATCGCAAGCGCGCCGCGATCGAAGACGGCTGGCTGATGGTGGTCTTCTCGATCCCCGAATCCGAACGGGACAAGCGGCACGTTCTCCGTACGTTCCTGACCCGTCTCGGCTTCGGCACTACCGCGCCGGGGGTATGGATCGCACCGGGAAGCCTCGTTCGCGAGACCAGGGAAACGCTGGAACGGCGAGGACTCAGCGAATACGTCGACATGTACAGCGCGCAACACCTCGGCTTCGGCGACCTCCGCACGAAGGTGCGCACCTGGTGGGATCTCGACGCACTCACCACCCTCTACGCCGCGTTCCTCGACAAGTATCGTCCGGTCTTCGAACGGTCGACAGCGGGAACGCTCACCCCCCAACACGCGTTCGCCGAATACGTGCCCATGCTCACCGAGTGGCGTCGGCTACCGTACCTCGATCCCGGCCTCCCGCTTCCCCTACTTCCACCTGGATGGAACGGTGTCACTGCCGGCCGGCTCTTCGACGAACTGAACGCCGCCCTCAGCGGTCCAGCCAGAGAACACGCAATGACGATCATCCACCAGCCCTGACCGCTACCGCAGCCGAGAAGGGCCGCGAGCCTCCACGCCAATCCATCCGGCATTGAAAAACGAGAATCCCGTCGGCAAGCCGGTGGTACACCTTGTGCCCCACCGGCCTGCCGAGACGACATCATCAGCCACCGAGCATTTGTCATGGAGAACCCCAGACCCCCGCAGGCAACCCTACGGCGACCTGCAGGCCACGTGAACTGGCAACAGGACGCCAACTGCCGAAAATGCGGTCCTCGAGTCTTTTTCGCCTCCGAGGACGAGAACAGATCTACCCGCCGAGACCGTGAACAGCAGCGAAGCGGCTGTGCCTACACTGCCCCGTCGGGACCGCCTGCAGACGCAATGCACTCTCCACCCGCGAGATGTACGGGGCCCCGGTGCACCGGCTGAGGCCGGGCTCGCCCGCCCGACTTACCCTGCCGATCCGCCGATCGAAGTCGTGGGCGACGACTCCGATCTGCCGGACACCCGTAACCGAAGGCGACACTGAATCGCAGGCCCTGCGCGTCACACGTCGGTTACCCGCAGCGGCCGCCGTAGTGTCCCCACACGGTGTGCGGGATCGACCATCCTGCAGTCTTCCTCGCGAAGGGCACGCCGTCAGCCTGGAGTGTTGCAGGTCGCCCCCTTGCGGTGCCTACCCGATCAGCGTCCTCAGAGAAGCGGCTACCCGTGCATCCCGCAAATCAGTTCGAGGTGGCCTCCAGAGCCTGGACAAGGTTGTCCCCCAGCTTCATTGTGGCTAGCTTGGCGTCGAGTCGGACTCCGTCTTCGTCGGCGAGCGCGGCCTCACGAAGGTCTGCCAGCGAAGTGACCGCATCGGGTGAGCCGACCAACGCATGGGCCGCGGACATCAGCTTGCCGAAGCTGTCGCCGCCGTGCTCGTAAGTGGCGCCATAGCCCTTGAGGACCCGTTGGCACTCGACGATCTCACGTCCGAGGTCGGCATCAACTGCTGCAGTCCGGAGGGCTTGGTCGATCCACTCCTCGATCGCCGCCTGCTCCCGAACGAACCGCAGTGAACGCGGGCGGAGGGGACGCATTCGCGCCATCGTGCTCAACATCGTGTATCCGGTCACCGAACTCGTGTTCAGGATCATCCCCTTGTGGGTGATCGCACCGACCAGACGCTGGAACCACTTCGAACGGTGCATGCGGGCCCCCAGCCGGGAGGGCATCGTGTCGGTGATCTCGTCGATCTGTGGATGGAGATACTCACGAACCTGCATCAATTGGTGCCGTTCCGCCCGCGCTTCCTTACGGATTCGGTCCATCCGCGCCTGACGGGTCTTCTGCATCGCCACCTGGATCGTGTCCTGGTAGCACATCCACAGCCCGATGTGCCGCGCCGCCTCGGTGGTCAACCGTGCCGCTCCCGCGGCGTCCGGATCGACCTCGGCGAAGCGGGTCACCCGGGACAGGTACCGTTCGGCGTAGTCCAGATTCTGATAAACCGCGGCCCGCACGAGGCCGTGCAGGATCATCGACCGCGCCGCAGGCGGGAGGTCCAGGACGCGGTCGGCGAGAGGTTGCAGAGCTGCCCCGACCAGGGCGGATGGCGTGGTCGCCGCGACCGTCGTGCGCCGAGCTTCTTCCTTCGCCTTTCGCTCCTCCGGCGTCACCGGGCGCGGTCCGATGGAGATCGGGATCGGATTCGACTTGCGTGCGGGGCGTGGTTTCTGCTGTGCCGCAGCGTCAAAACCCGCGGCGAAGGCCTTCAGAGAGGTTTCGACGCCCTTTCCGAACACGTGAATCGGGGCCTCGAACTGTTCCCTGCTGAAGGGAAGCGCCCCGGATCCGGCAAGGGCACCGAAAAGCGCGGCGCTGATGACGCTGCGGCTCTGCTCGGCCATGTCCATGAAGTCTGCGGCGATCAGCCGTTTCGAGGCGCGCTGGGCCGCCGCGACGAGTTCGGAGCTGTCGGCGCGGCCGTCACCGAGGGCCATCTTTTCGTCGATGGAGTACACACGGTTGGTGGAGGCGATCAGGGTGGTCCGGTCGGGTGTGACGAACCCGCGCTGGACGGCTCGGCCGCATTCCATCAGTTCCGAGGCGATGAGGACGTCGACCTCGCCGGGGCTCGGGAACACGCTGAGTACCGGCTCGATTCGGGCGTCAGCTGCCGATGAACGATCCGGCTCGTCGCCGGGCGGGAAGATCTCGACGTAGTAGACCGTCGCCCCGGTGCGCTGAGCGACACCGGCGACGGAGGTGTTCTGCGCGTAGTGGCCTGCGTTCTCGGCGACAGCGACGATCCAATCGGCAAGCACGCCGCCGCCTTCGCCGCCGAGGGCGACAATTGCCAGAGTGATCGGACGTTGACCGTTGTACCAGTTGGACATCATGCAGCCTCGAATTGTGCGGCGCGGCGCTCGAGGCCGCGGGATGCGATCTTGATCCACCACGAGCGAACGCCGGCGAGGAGCTGTTCGCGACGGGTGGGGTTGTCGACGACGTCGGTGCGATAGAACGACGGGCACAGAACCGCGGCGTGTGCATTCGCCCCGCACACTCCGCAGCCGACGCAGCTGTCGAGGACCTCGGCGATCGGGTCGGTTCGCATCGGATCCGGATTGGATGCGATCGTCAACGACGGGCAGCCGGAGATCCGGATGCAGGCGTGGTCGCCGGTACAGGTTTCGGGGTCCACCCCGAACCGCTCGCGCACTACCCGCTTGCCGGCTGCGAGCGCTTTGGTCCGGTCGCGTTTGACGCGGCGCTGGGCGTTGAGTTGGCACTCGCTTTGCATGACGAGCACCTTGGGCCCGGCCTCGTCGGTGGTGAGAGCCTCGACGAACGTGTCGCGCACCTTGCCGACGTCGTAGGTGTTCTTGATCGTGCGCGCCCATTTCACGCCGATACCGCGGACAGCCTTCTCGATCGGGTGCTGGGTCGACCGGGTGGGGAGGTCAGCTGGAGAGGACAGCACGTCCTGTCCACCGGTCGCGGCGGCGTAGGCGTTGTCGACGATGAGGTGGACCTGATCGCTCTTGTTGAACACTGCGTTGCCGACGCCGCTGGTGAGCCCGTTGTGCCAGAACCCGCCGTCACCCATGACCGCGATGCTGCGCCGGTCGGTGTCCTTGGAGTTCAGGGCGGACGCGCCCGCCGATCCGAGGCCGTATCCCATCGTCGTGGCGCCGAGGTCGAACGGTGCGTTCACTGCGAAGAGGTGGCAGCCGATGTCGGCGCTGACGTGGTGTTTGCCGGTCTCCCGCTCGGCGAGTTTCAGGCCACTGAAGATGGGGCGCTCAGGGCAGCCGGTGCACAATCCCGGCGGCCGCGGCGAGACGACGTCGGACGATACGCGGGGGGCTGTGGGGCTCGTCGGGTCGTCGGGGTCACGCAGCAGCGCCGGCTGGTGCTGGACGGCATCGGGTAGGTACCGCTGGAGGAACTCGTTGACGCCGTGGGTGACGACAGTCGAGGTGTACTCGCCGGCCACGGCCAGCATGTCCTTGCCGTGCAGGGCGGTGGGGATGTCCGCCCGGCGCAGGATCGCGTTGAGGTTTTGCTCGATGTAGTCCGGCTGGCCCTCCTCGACGAGGAGTACGGCGCGTTTGCCCTGGCAGAAGTCGATGATCTCGTCGTCGACGACCGGGTAGGTGACGTTCATGACGTAGGTCGGTACCTGGGTGCGTCCGAACGTGTCGGAGCAGCCGAGCAGCTCCATCGACCGGTTCAGCGTGTTGTACAGGCCGCCCTGCACGATGATGCCGATGTCGGCTTTGTCGTTCCCGAAGACCTCGTTGAGACCGCGGTCCTTGATGAACTCGACCGCCGCCGGCCACCGCTCGGTGACCTTCTCCTTCTCGTGCAGGAAGCTGGCCGGCGGGAGCACAATCCGATCGATATCCCGCAGCGGATTTTCGAGGGCGTCGGTGACCGTCATGGGCGGGCGTTTGTTGTCCTTGGCCTCGAAGGCCCCGTGCAGGTGACATGAGCGCAGCCGCAGATCGAGCATCACCGGGGTGTTGCTCGCCTCGGACAGCTCGAAGCCGACCTCGACCGCGTCGACGATCGCCGAGACGTTGGGCCGGGGATCGAGCAACCACATCTGCGACTTCATCGCAAACGCGTGTGAGCGTTCCTGCATGATGCTCGAGCCCTCGCCGTAGTCCTCGCCGAGGATGACGAGCGCGCCGCCGGTGACGCCGCCGCTGGCCAGGTTCGCCAGCGCGTCCGAGGCGACATTCAAGCCGACGGTGGACTTGAACGTCACCGCGCCCCGCAGCGGATAGTGCACCGATGCCGCCAGCATCGCGGCCGCGGTGGCCTCCGACGCGCTGTTCTCGAAATAGACGCCGAGTTCGTCGAGAATCTCGTGGGCGTCACCGAGGACATCCATCAAATGCGAGATCGGTGCGCCCTGGTAGCCGCCCACATAGGCGACACCGGATTGCAGCAGCGCCTTGGTGACGGCGAGGATGCCCTCGACATGCAAAGTGGTGCCGGCGCCGTTGCGGAGTTGTTCGACCTCGGCGGCGAACGAACGTTCAGCCATTTTTTCGTTCCTTACTTCTCGACCAGGGCGACCACGCGGGCCGGACTGCCCGATCCCCCGACAATGGGCAGCGGCAGTACCGTGATCGCGAACCCGGTCGCCGGCAACTTATCCAGGTTCTGCAGCTGCGTCAGTCCCAACTTGCCCGCGCCGAGCAGGTGGTGATGGCACGGGAACGCCGGGTCCAGTGCCGTCGCCTGGCCGGCGTCGGTGCCGACGGTTTCCACTCCCACACCGACCAGCTCGGTCTCTTCGGCGAGCCAGCGTGCGCATTCGGCGGTGAATCCTGGCGTGTGCGGTCCGGACTCGTCGGCGTTGAGGAAGTCGTCGCTGTTCTCCGACCGGCTCGACCACCCGGTGCGGTAGAGGAGCCACCCACCGGCAGGGAGTGCACCGTGCGTGCATTGCCATTCTTCGATGTCGGCGACATCGAGGAGGAAGTCCGGGTTGTCGGCCACCCGGTCGGTGACATCGAGGACGACCGCGGGGGCGAGCAGTGAACGCAACGGCACCTGTGACACGTCGAGTCCGTCCTTGCCGGTGATCCAGTGGTTCGGGGCATCGAGGTGGGTGCCGGTGTGTTCGCCGGTATGAATGTTGTTCCAGTACCAGCCCGGCCCGTCGCCGTCGAATCGGCTGATCAACTCGAGTTGGAAGGGAAGGGTGTTCTTGAACGGTTCCGGCAACGCCAGCACCGGGGTCTTGTCGGTCAGTGGTGCCGTGAGGTCGATCAGCTCGATGCGTGCGCCGGCGATGGACGCGAGAAGGTCGGTGATTACTGACATGTCAACTCCTAATTGGATTTACGGTGCCGCTGCGCAGCAAGTTTGGTGGCAACGAGGTGGCCGGAACCGGCGCCCAGTCCGGCCCCGGGATGAGTGGACGCCCCGATGTGCCAGAGACCGTCCACGCAGGTCCGATGCCGCCCCGCCTCGGGCAGTGGGCGCCACAGAAAGCTCTGATCCAGCTCCGAACTGCCGCCGTACGGGTCGCCGCCGACGGCATTCTCGTTGTATGCCGCGAGATCGGCGGGCGAGATTACATCCGTTCCGAGGATCTTCAGACCATGGGTGTGCGCGCCCAAGCGATCGATGACCCGCTGGGCGTAGGCCTTGGCCAGTTCCGGGGTCCAACCGTCCGCGGTGTCCAACTCGCCGGCGGCATCGCCGAGCGGTTCGTACGGAACTTCCTGCAGTTGCAACCAGAGCGAAGCGGCACCGACCGGAACGCGCGAGGGATCCAAGAGGGATTGTTGCCCGACCACAACTGTCGGTTTCCTGGGACGAAGACCGGCTTCCGCTTCGGCACGGGCAATGCCGGTGCTCGCCGACCCGTCTGAGATGTGCACCAGCGGCACCTCGTTGAGGCGGGCATCGCGCCACTGGGGTCGTTCGGACAATGCGATGTGGATCTGCATCTCACCGCGCCCGTACCGGTATCGCCGTGCCTGGGCACGCAGCGGGGCAGGACTGGCGTCCCGGGGAAGCAGCGACCCGTACAAGGCAGTCGGTGTTACCGACGCCAGCACGGCGCGCCGGGCCCGGTAACGCCGCCCTGCTGCCTCCACACCGGTCGCGCGGCCCCCCTCGACAATGATGCGTTCGACGCGGGATCCGGTATGCACCTCGACACCCAATTCGTCGAGTAGTCCTCGAAAGGCCTCGAGCAGTCGTGCAGAGCCTCCCTCGACAACAGGCAGACCGAAACCGTGGACGGTTGCCGCCAGCACCGGAATCATGAAGCCGCCGGAGGCATTGTCCGGCGACAGACCTGCGTGCAGCAGCCACGGCACCCACAGGTGATCCACTTCGGGACCGACATACTCCCGAGAACAGTAGGCGCGGCCGGACGCAGCGAGGTCTCGCAGCCACTGCTCGGAGCCACGCCGCCCATTGTTTTTGAAGAAGCGCGCCAGCAGTGGAACGACTCCGGCGCTTCGGATTTCGCTGCCCATCATTCCGCCGATCACCGGCGCGTTGCGGCCGAAGCGTTGCAACGCCTCCAGGTACGTATTCCCGTCTTCTTCGTTGCCGAAGCCCGCTGCCGTCAGCTCCGGATCGCGGTACGCCAAGGTGACACGGCCGTTGTCGGCAACGCTCGCGGTCACGGCCTCGTCGGTGTTGCAGAACCGCAGCCCGTGACGGGCCAGGTCGTCGCCGAGCACTGTGTGCGCCGGGCCCGACACGAACAGCGGGTACCAGGATGAGAACGTGTCGTGCACGTAGCCGGGCACCGTGCGCTCACCGCTGCCGACAAAGCCGCCGATCTCGGGATTACTCTCCAGGAGTGCCACTTTCCAGCCTGATCGCGCGAGCATTGACGCGGCGACGAGTCCATTGATCCCGGATCCGACGACGATGGCATCGACTTCGTTCTGCACCACATCTCCCTTCGAGTGTGAGCGCCGACATTAGCGACCCAGGGAGGTGGCGGCTATCCTAATTGCGCGGCTCCTATCCGTATGCCGCTCAGTTTCGATCGACCAACGGGGACCCAACCCCTGACAAAACGTGCAGAAGTCCTCTTACCTGCGGGAATGACCGCTACAAATGGTCAGGATGGTCGGCGCAGCACCGCGTAGATCACGAGGCAAGGCACTACCCCCACGAGTACCCGGTGTCACCGACCGGGTGGTCCACTCGGGAGACCATCGACGTAGGAGTCCGTGGCGCTCAACAACGCATACCAACGGGCTGCGCTAGTTGATGGTCGTTGACAGTGCTTGCGGAGATTCCGGTGAAATGAGCTCACGGAGCCGGTGTTTGAGTATCTTTCCCGTCCCGGACTTGGGCAGTTCACGGAAGTACACGTGTTTGGGGGTCTTGAATCCCGCGAGTTGGGTCCGTGTGTAGGCAATGAGTTCTTCGGTGGACACGTCCACGCCTGGCCGTAGCTGTGACGACAGCCACCGGGACTTCGCCCCATTTCGCATCAGCGACGCCGATGACGGCTGCCTCGGCGACCGCGGGCTGGGAGGTGAGTACGTGTTCGACTTCGACCGTGGCGATGTTCTCTCCGCCGGAGATCACGATGTCTCTTGCCCGGTCCCGGATTTCCACCGATCCATCGGGATGTATGACCCCGAGATCGCCGGTCTTGAACCACTCCCCTATGCGGGCGGCCTCGGTCGCAACGTCGTCGTTGTAGTAGCCCAACATCACCGTGTTTCCGCGGACGGCGATTTCCCCGAGAGTTGTGCCGTCGGCGGTGACGTCGACGACTGGGGCGTCGTCGGTCTTGCCGACGGTGTCCAGGACCCTGAGTCCTGTGCCGACGATGTTGGAGTTGCCCTGTACAGCCATTGCTTTGGAGAGATCGGTATGGCTGACCGTGTCCATTCGGGGCGCGGTTCGTTCACCACGGCAGGCCCGAAGGTTTCGGTGAGACCGTAGAGGTGGGTGGTGTGGATGCCGAGTGCGGTCAATTCGGAAAGGAGGGTGGGGGACGGCGGCGCTCCCCCGGTTCCTACCTCGACGATCCTGTCGAGTGGTCCGTTGTCCGCCTCACGATGTTGGGTGAGGTTGGTAAGGACGGTGGGAGCGGCGTTGAAGTGGGTGATGCCGCCGCTGCTGAGATGGGCCCATACGGTATCGGGGTCTGGGCGGTCGAGGCAGACCTGTGTTCCTGCAGCGGCGGCGATTGCCCACGGAAAACACCAGCCATTGCAGTGGAACATCGGCAGGGTCCACAAGTAGACAGTGTCGAGGCCGAGCTTGGCATGGTGTGTCATGGCAAGCGCCTGCAGGTACGCACCGCGGTGGTGATACATGACGCCCTTGGGCCTGCCGGTCGTGCCGCTGGTGTAGTTCAGCGAGATAAGGCCGAATTCGTCGTCAACCGAGCGTGCGTACTCGGGTCCGTGGGCTTCTAGCACCTGTTCGGCGGCAAGTGTCTGGATGCCGAAGGAGTGTGCAGCGGAGCTGAATTCAGTGTCGAACAAGACGAGTGATGCGCCGGAGTGCTGGACGATGTACTCGAGTTCCGGTGCGGCCAGGCGGTGGTTGAGGGTGACGAGCACACCGCCTGCCAAGGGAACGGCGAAGTGTGCGAGCAGCATCAGCGGGGTGTTCGAGGCCAGGACGGCAACGCGGTCACCTGGTTTGACTCCGAGGCCTGCGAGTACGCCGGCAATGCGGCGGACGGTGACCGCGAACTCGCCGTACGACCACGACTGCGAGTGGTACGTCATAGCGGTGCGATCGGCGTGGACGGCGTCCACGCGTTCGAGAAAGTTCAGGGGTGTCAGGACCTGGTCGCCGAGATGAGCGGTCACAGCACGCTTCTTTCGTGGTCGGTGGGGTCGGGGATGTCGAGTTCATGGCCCATGCGATCGCGTTTGGTGCGGAGGTAACGGACATTGTCTGTGGTCGCGTTGGTCGCGAGCCCGACGCGGGCGAGGACCTCGAGCCCAAAGTTGGTCAATGCCGTACATTTGGCCGGATTGTTGGTCAACAGGCGCACTCTCCCTATGCCGAGTTCCTCGAGGATGTGGGCGCCGACCGCATACGAGCGTCCGTCGGCGGCGAGTCCTTGGGCGAGGTTGGCGTCGACGGTGTCCATCCCGCGGTCCTGGAGCGCGTAGGCATGAATCTTGTGCGCCAACCCGATGCCGCGGCCCTCGTGCCCCCGCAAGTAGATCACCGCACCGCATCGCTCTTCACTTACCGCCAACAGTGCCTGCTCGAGCTGGCTGCCGCAGCCACACCGGGTCGAGGCGATGATGTCCCCAGTGAGGCATTCGCTGTGCACGCGGACGAGGGCACCGGGTTCACTTTCGGCGGCCGCTGCCACGTCTCCCATCACCAACGCCAGATGCTCGACTCCGTCATCGTTCGACCGGTACGCGATTGCCTGGAACTCTCCGAAGGCGGTGGGCATGCGCGAGGTCGAGAGTCTTTGCACGGGTCCTGGTTCGGGATGCAGGAATGCTGTGAGGTCGGCGATGGTGACTACCGGCAGCCCGTGGCTGTCCGCGAATCCGCGCAGATCCGACCCCCGCCGCATCGAGCCGTCCTCTGCCACGATCTCCCCGATCACACCGACAGGAGCACGGTCAGCGAGGGTGAGTAAGTCGATCGCGGCCTCCGTGTGTCCAGGCCTTTCGCGGACGCCCCCCGGTCGCGCGCGAAGCGGGAAGACATGTCCGGGGCGACGGAAATCACCGGGCGCACTGGTCGAGCGGGCGAGGGCGCGCACGGTCATCGCGCGGTTGCTGGCGGACACTCCGGTTCCGGCGCCCGTGTGGTCGACGGTGACGGTAAAAGCGGTCTCCGAGTCCTGACCATGAACGCCGTGGCCACCACCGTCATCGTCGGCGCCTCCGTCGCCGGGAATCCGAGCGGCGGCGGCGCTACGACACCACGACCCTCATTGCCGCATCGTCCTCGTCGACGGTGAAGACGAAGATCCGTACGACGAGCCGCCACTGTCGAAGGCAGTGCTGTCCAGCACCACCCTTCCGTCGCTGTCCCTGACCGACCACATCGGACAAGGCATCGACTACCGCCGGGGAACACCGGCCGTCGCCGTGGATACTGCGGCGTCGACCGTGTCCCTCAGCGACGGGAGCGTCCTCCGCTACGACAGCACCGTCCTGGCCACCGGCTCGGCACCCCGCCGTCTTCGCCGGCAGCGGCTACAGCATCGTCGAAGGACAACGCTTCGACTGGTCCGCAGGCGACCTGATGCTGTCCGCACCCGGATGGGCCGCGCACGCACACACCATCAGCGGCGAAGGGGCCCGCATCCTCACCGTCCAAGACCACCCCCTGCACACCTCGACGGGATCGCTCGTATGGCAAGAAGATATCGACAACGGTCAAGTCTTGGCCCTCGGAACACAAACAGGGTTCGAACGAATCTCGCCGAGTACGCCACCCAACAGTAGGCCCCCCAACGACCTGCTTCAGCCGCCGACGCGTTGGCACCCCACCGGTCTGGAGGGGAACCGAACCCATCTCAGTGAGCGGGTTCGGTTCCCGCGGAGCAACACCCCAGAACACACGACACCGAGAATCGCTCCTTGCGGAACAACCGCGCAGGCCTCCCATTCGCGGCCATCGATCCCTTCTGGGCACTCACAGATTGAACATCCGCATGAGCAATGAAAATCGACGCGGCGGCGGCGTCGGTAGAGGGGCGAAGGCTGCCGCCCGCCCTTGCGACGATCAACTGATCCTCGAACTCGCCGTCGAATGGTTACCGTTCGATGGACCCTCATCAGAAGACATCTGGGTTCAATTCGGGATCGATCGAACGCAATTCTGGGAGCGCATCATGTGTTTGCTCGGCTACCGGCGATGGACATGGCTACTCGATGCGCCCACAGTTCGCGCGCTCTCGGAGCAAGCCACAACAATGCTGCTTGCACACCAGCGCTCGATCGAAGGAGGGGCAAGACGATGACCCCGAGCACAAACTGAGGCGGGCCCACCGCCCGTGAGAAGGCATCTCGCGAGCGGGCATTGATCACAGCGGAGCACTGGCCGCGGAACGCAGATGGGATTCCACCGCATCCCAGCGTCCCCCTGCGGCGTGCGACGCAAGCACAACTAAGGCTTCCCGCTGGTCCCGCCTACCGGCGGGTTGATTCGTCCACTGGCCGCAGCCCCGGCCTAACATCGTGAAAATGACGACGATGATGTCGCTACCGCTGAGCGCGCTGAGACTCGGCTACCGGATTGCGCGCCTTCCCCTGCGGCTGCGGAGGACGTCACCGCATCCGAACATGTCGGGGTGTTCGCCTATCGGTGCGATCGTATCGCCACCCGGGTTCTCCGGGACGAGAGTTTGCTGTTCGTGGACCACGAGCACTCGGGGGTGATCCGGCTGCACGACTAGCGTGACCGACTGCGTTGTCGCAAAAATCCGACGCAGTGAACGAACACCGACCTCACTCCGACGAGGACCGAGATGCAATGTGCCGAACCACTCGGGGTCGTCGTCGGCGAAGAGATCGTCCGCGATCATTGTCGGCCAGGTGTCGCGGTCCGCAGGTCGATGCGGCCGCCGCCGTAGACGGGGTCGCCTTCGAGCAGCGACGAGAGTTCGTCGAGGTCGACCGGAAGCGGTGGTAGCAGCGGGGGCGGGGACGTTCGGGCGGCACGTCGGATCTCGGCCGCGCCGATCTCGCCGGTCCCGGGGGCATGGCGCCCGCACTGCGCACGAAAGGCGTCTGCCGGCAGCGGCCCAGGTGCGGGCCGGTTCGGCGGGCTATGACATCGGAGCCCCCTTTCCGGCGAGCGCATATCTACGGTAGAATTCTATATAGAAGCGAGTCGGGGGTACCGGCCCCGGCACCGAGGAGGGGACATGGCGCACAAGACCGCGGCCTCGAGCTACGAGGCAGATCCGCAACAGCAGCGCGGCGGCGTGAGCGACCACGAGTTCATCGCCCGGATGCGAGCCGAGCTGTACAAGAGGCCGAGCATGCGACTGGTCGCCGACCGGGTCACCCACATCTTGCTGGCCGGGCGGATCGATCGAGACGACCCGATTCTCGAGCTCATCGAATCGGACGACATCCTCGACGAGAAGACGGTGCTCAGTGACGCCGTCGAACGCATCCTGTCGTTCCCGCATCTCTCCGCCAAGGAGGTCGCGGACAACTACGACAAGAACTGGGCCAATCCCAGCGATGCGCTGCGCAAACTCAGCGCCAAAGGAGAGGTCATCGGGCTCAAGCGGGCCGGGAAGTTCCGGTATCCGGAGTTTCAGTTTTCCCTGTCCGACGAGGCGAGTCAGGTCGTGCGGGAAGGCAACGTGGCGCTCGGTGCCCGGGACGATCCGTGGGGGGTTGCGTCGTGGTGGCTCTCCCCGAACCCGTCGACCGACGACCGCAAGTCCCCGGTCCAGCTGCTCGGCGAGGGATCGTTCGACGCCGTGCGCGCGTTGCTGCGCGCCGAGATCGCCGACGACATTGCCTAACCGCCCACCACCGGCCTCGGTGACCGCGCACGTCGGGTCGCTCACCGCCGGAACCAAGCTCTGGCGCATCCACTCCGGCGACCCGAACCGGGGCGTCCTGACCCTGAATCCGACCCCGGCGGGAGCGGGAGGCGGACGGTTCGACTCCTCCGACGGGTCGTACCACTACAGCTATTTCGGGGAGGACATCTCCACCTGCATCGCGGAGACCTACTGCCGGTCGCTGCCGCTCGATGGTCACGTTCCGAGGATCCTGCGCAAGGCCAAGCTGGCCGGTCGAGTCCTGTCCCAGGTCACCGTCACCGACGACGTCCCCGTCGCCCTGGTGCACGGCTCACATCTGGCGGCGATCGGTCAGGACACCTGGCTGACGAAATGCGACCCCGTCGACTACCGGATCACCCGGGACTGGGCGGCATCGATCCTGCACGGGACCTGCGGGGTTCTCGGGATCAAGTACCGGGCACGTAAAGATGAGGACAGGTTCTCTGTCGTCATGGCGATCAAGCCTGATGCCGGTGTGGGGCTGCATGATCTGATGGCCGTCTCCCGGGGCCCGATCGTGCTCGATGACCGAGCCGGGATGGAGCTGGTCAGATCCCATCTCGCAAAATACAACGCAACCGTCATCTAAGCGTCTACGTCGATCTCCCACTGTCTGTCACCGGTGTTGGGTGTGAGAGACAAGCCCATGAAAAGCCAACCGTCAGTACAGTATTGTTCCCTGCCTATCAACGACGCCGTGAGAGACCGCGTAGGGACATCCATGGGACGCTCGAAGAAAGCAACGCAGGCCACACAGGCTGCGAAAAAGAGGCGGAACAAGGCCAACGACAGCCCGCGGTACAAACCCGATCGCGACCGTGAGCTTCCCCGACTCCAGGGCAATGGTCCTCAGCAACCCATTCGACGCGACCGCACAGCGGGCGCTCATCGAACTGGCACCGAAGCTGCCCGTCGAGGATTGCCACAAACTCCGGGACACCGGCGACAACCCGAAGCCGGATGAGTACGACGTTGTCGATCCCACCCTCACGCGCATGCTCACCCGTCGCCGTGAGTGGGAGAGCTACGAAGACGGGACGTGGGATCACGTTCCGACCCGGGAACACGTCGCGACAGCCTGGGGTGAGTTCCCAACCATTACACATCGCGGTCGGCTTTACCGCTGCCGATGGACCCCGGTGGGAGGTCCACCATCCCGCCCCAGATGAGGACTTTCGCGCCCCTGCCGAGACCTACACCAGCCGAGAGGCCCTCCTCGCCGAACTCGACCGACTCGACCACCTGGACACGCCACCCATACTTTTCCGCGCTCGCGCGTCTGGGGCCGGGACTCTGCTTCCTGCCAGACGCGGAACTGGTCCGGAGTCATCGTGATCTGAGCACCGTTGTCGAGGGTGGCGATGACGCTGCCGTCAGGCTGTGGTTTCGTAGTGGTGAGGGTCTGTGCTGTCATCGTCTCCACCACTGTCGGCTCTTCTGCGGATCCCGTCGGCTGGCCGCCGGCGATGGTGGGATTGGCGACCCCAGCTACGCAGAACGCGAGCACTGACGCCGCCAAGACCGCACTCTTGCGCGTTGCACTCGATGCTTTTCCCATGTCGGGACCCTCCTCCAAGAGCTAGTCGTAACCGGATCTGCCGGTGAAGCGTCAACATAATTAGTGCGGAACGTGCGGAATGCTCTGGCTCCGGTTGAGAAGCCAGCTGGAGCCAGAGCACCCGGAGGAAACCCAGCTGAACGCGAACTCGCCGATGACGGTCACTCCGTCTTCGGCATAGAGCGGCACGGTGGAGGGGCCGGCGGAGAAAACGGTGGTGCCGTCCGCCAGGGTCGTGGTCGGCAGCTTCGTCACTTCCTCGACCGTCGCCGGGGCAGTAGTGAGCGCCGAGGACTTGACGTAGCCGGTTTCGCCGTTCGTGCCGTAAGCGAGGACCAGGTCAGGCAATTCGGCGTCGCTTTGTCCCAGGCCATGTACCGAACCGACGGACCGGAGGAGCTTCGCACTGTAGGACAAACCGAGTTCTTCAACGGCCAGGGGCCATGGGCGTAAGTGGTCTTTACCACGGGATACGGGTGGCAGCGGGAATTGTCGGTTCGGTCGACCTCCGGCTTCCCAGCGCACGTGACGCGTTCGAAGCGCACCTCGAGGCCGCCACCGCCCGTTTCCAGGGTGTCCGGCAAGAGGCGCTGTGGGACGAAGACCCGACCATCTTGGCTGGAGTCTTCGATCATGGTCCGGGCATGTATCTCCGCGACGACTTTCAGCGGGATTCGCCCACCTCGCATAGAGGCCGAGGAGTCTAGCTGTGCTTTCGGCGGCAAAGATACAGGGCATCGCATTTCGCAACCGCCGGGAGTGTCTGGCCGACCGAGCAGGTGTCGGATCGGTCAGGGCACGTTTGGTGGGTTGTCGGGGAGGAGAAGGGCACCGATATCGTTGCCGATCGGCACCGCGTTATTGGTATTTGCGTTAGCCGTCGGTCCGAGCGTGACGTATACGACGATCGTGGTCTTCGAGTCCGTTTCGTAGAGAGCGACGCCGTTGTAGCCCCCGAATGCCGGGTTCATCAACAGCCAGCTGCTCAAGTGAACGGTTCCGAATGCGAAGTACTTGTCCGCAGTCAGCGGGCCCAGCCCGGCGGTCTTGTCCGCCATCATCTCCTTGTGCGCCGGGTCGGACAGGAGCTCGCCGGTGCCGAGCGCACGAACCCAACGAGCGACGTCGGCCACCGTCGAGTTCATGTTGCCGCTGTTGAGGAACGCTGTTGGACTCCAGAACGTGGAGTCCTCGAAGACGCCACGTTCGTTCGTATAGCCGTGCAGAATCGGTTCACTCATCTGGGGTGTCAGCACGACGCTGCTCGCGCCCATCCCGAGCGGCTCGAGAATCTGCTCCTTCAGCAAATCACCCAGGGGCTTTCCCGTCGCCTTCTCGAGTACCACGCCGAGCAGACACAAATCGCTGTGCGCGTAGGCAAAGCTGGTCCCCGGCTCAAACAGTGGTGGGCGAGAGTTCGCCAAGTCGAAAATCTCCTGAGAAGTAAATCCTTTGATTGGATTTGCATAGAAGATCTTCAAGAACTCAGGGTTGGTTACATAATCCGAAATCCCTGTCGTGCTGTTTGCGAGCATCCGCGGGGTGATCTTGTCAGCGCGCGGAAAGTCGGGCACCCACTTGTCGATCGACTCGTCCAGGCTCAGCGTTCCGGCTTCGTTGAGCTGCAACAGAACTGTCGACAGCATCGGTTCCATCGGCTGGCCGACTCGCAACTGCATGTCACGCGTAGCGGGAACGCCGAGCGGCGACTCTCCAACTGCTCCGGCGACGATCTCCTCGTCACCGCGCCATACGCCGAATACGGCGCCGCTGAGATCGAGCTCGGCCAGCTTGTGGCGAACAATATCGACGATCTTGTCGGCATCGGGATCGTCCGTGCGCATGACGTCCGTTCCGTGCTCCGTTGCTTGCCGTTGGCCGCTGCGATCGTCCGATCCACAAGAAACGGCGGCGAAGACAAGAGCGATACTGAGACCGGCAGCCGCACTTCGGCGCAGCCAGCTATGAGTCGACAAACCCATGAGGTCGATCCCTTCGTGCGCAGGGTCGAGTGAGAATCGCTGGTCACTAGGATTCTAGGCGCAGACTGTCGTCGCCCAGGGAGGTTCCGACCGTTATTTGTCGGCAGCCGTCCAGTCGAGTTGCCCAGTCGACCGGTTGTGTGCGACCCCTGACGGTGGTCCTTTAGGCCCTTGGATGAAGGGAGTCGCAACCCCGCGCACACCGCGATGACATGCGCCGACGCAGCGCATTCCACGTCGGCGCATGTCATCGCACTGCTTCAGATGGTCTCGAGTTCTGCTTCGAGCGACAACAGGTGTCTGGGAGGTGCGCGATGCGCTAGATACAGGGCCAGGCCGGTGAATGCCAGTCCGCCGACCAGGTTGCCGAGCACGGTGGGAATTTCGTTCCAGATCAGGTAGTCGAGGAGTGTGAAGTCGCCACCGAGCAGCAGGCCTGAGGGGAACAGGAACATGTTGACGACAGAATGTTCGAATGCCATCGCGAAGAACAGCATGACGGGCATCCACATCGCGATGACCTTGCCGGGGATATCGGTGGCCATCATCGCGCCCGCAACGCGGGTCGACACCATCCAGTTGCACAGCACGCCGCGGATGAAGAGGGTCAACATGCCCGAGGCACCGTACTCGGCGTAACCGAGCGTGCGCGACTCGCCGAGATGGCCGATGGCTTCGCCGATCTGGTTTGGGTCGGTCGCGAATCCATAGGTGAAGACGATTGCCATCATCACAGCGACGGTGAACGCGCCGAGGAAGTTCCCGAGGAACACCAGGCCCCAGTTCCGCAGCACCCCGAAACCAGTTATTCCCGGCCGCTTGTCGAGCCAGGCCATCGGGGCAAGCACGAATACACCGGTGAGGAGGTCGTAGCCGAGCAGGTACAGCATGCAGAAACCGACAGGAAAGAGCAGAGCCCCGATGAGAGGTTGCCCGGTCTGCACGCCGACCGTGACTGCGAAGACCGCGCCGAGGGCAAGTATCGCACCGCCCATGTACGCGCGGACCAGGTGTCGCGTGTTGACATCAACACCTTCGACGCACCGGCGTCGATCATCGCCGTGACCAAGTCGGGTGGCTTGACGTAGGACAACGTAGCTCTCCTCGACGGACTTGCCGAACCGGATGTTCGGCATTTCGAGCGACAGTAGGAACGACGCGTTAACTATCTGAACCCGACGATTGTCCGGCCGGTAACGAACCGCTCACGGGGATCGCGCCCCGTGTGTGATGAATTTCGTTGCGGTCGCCGACTACGTTCCCGTCAGCACGGAGACGGAACTCGAGTCCCACCGGAGCTTGGTCGGAGCGACGTGTTCTACCGCCTTCACCGGTTCCATGGATGTATGGGCCTGGACCTACACGGTTCCGACCCCGCCGGCTCTGAAGCACTCGACTCAGAGCTCGGCCACCGCGAAACACCAGGCACGCCGAGGCGTGCAACGCCTGACATCAGATCGGGCCAGGTGCGCGGCGGGGCCCCGCCGCACACCGGCAAATATGCGCGCGCCGGGTGCAGGAGCAGCGGCGTTGAGATACAGCTCCTGGGCACTCGGACAGAAACCCAGATACGCTGAGCGACACACTCTGGTCCATCCGCGTTTCGCTCTGGTTGCGGTACACGAAGGCAACAATCGCGCACCGAACACGGGATACATCCATTCCGGAATGCCCGGCAATTCAACTGGCTCGGAGGCGCCACAAGTGATGCAGACGCGGTCAAACCTCGAAAAGGACGCGTCCCCGAAAGTCGCGCTCGAAACCATCGAAAGACGTTGAAACACACCGCCTACCGTCACCGCGTCGATGAATCATACTGTCGGCGTGGGCGTTCGGCGATGCGCCCATCGACTCAGCAACGCTGCCGAGTCACGGTATCGCATACCCGGAACTCCGGGAAAAGCGTCGTCCCGACCGCGGAGAGGCCGGGACGACGTTACAGGGGCCGAAAGGTGCCCCCCCGATCAGGTGGTCACGCAAGGCAGATGGATACAACTGCCATTTCTTCAGGATCTTTTCCGCCCTTTCCACACCAAGCAGAAATCGAAAGGAGTCTTTCTTCCCGAAATTCTCGCATTCGATAGGCCTTCATTCGAACGCCCGTGAGCGCCCAACAGCCCTTCAGCTCTTACGCTTACGAGTGATGTGAGTGGACTCGAGGGCCTTCTCTCGCTTCTCCGCTCGGCGCTCCTTGAGCGCACGTGCAGATTGTTTTGAACTCTTGACAGCGGACTTGTCAGCCATTGTCGGTCCTTTCCGAATCGGCAACCGCGAACTGACCTTCGACCATACCCAACAAAAGAAATAAGTCCAGCTCAGGTCCGCTGCGCGGGGGCTCGAGTGTGGGCAGCTCGGTTGTGCGTGCCTCGACGAGATCGACGGAAGGCGATCGCCGAACGGTTCACCCAACCGACATTCGCAGCACCCCTGTTGCGACCTCCCTGATCGTCTTACACCGACAGACGGGATGCCCCGAGGTGCAAGGTACGCAGTAAATTTCGCCAGACTTGCTTATTCCTGACCGAGAGCTATGGTGCATGGCAGCATCAATCAATGACATCTACTGGAGGACTGAAATGTGAGTGCAGCTACCGATCGTCAGTGGGCGGTTCGTGACGCTGTTTTGCGATGGCTTCTTGCAAAGACAACGGAGGGGTATCGCAGCCCGATTCTAGATGCGGACGCTATCGGAGTCGAAGTTGGTTGGGTGGCTTCGCCTCTCATCCACGACGAAGTGTCCGAGGCCTCGAACTTTCTCTTCAAGGAGGGGTATGTGACAGGCGTGCCGGTCATGGGTATCGGGATTCCGCGACCGATGCTGACTGTCGCAGGACGTCGTTTGGCTAAATCGGGCAAACCCCTTCGGTACAAGCTCGACGCTCACGAAGCCAAGGGGCCCGAGCGCCTGCAGGGTACGGCTACAGAGGCATCCGCGACGACGGCAGCAGTGAAGTGAAAGCAGCGAGCGCCCGACACAGCGCTCTCCGCCGGTGACGCCGAGCTTGACCTGAGCGGGTCTCCCCCACGAAAGCGAGCTGCCCATCACCGGCAGCACTTGTCCGCCCGCCGCAGCGCCGGCGAGCGGACAAGTGTTCGGGCAGGTCTGGGGGGATCTCCTCGAGAGTGACCACGAGATTGCCCGATTGACCATTGAGGGGCTTGTCCTGCTGGTTGCCCGTCCACCTCGACGACAAGCGTCGCCACGCTCAGAGCTTGTAGCCGATTGTGCGGAGTAGAGCCTTGCGGTCGACTACATCGGCACTTGCCTCGACCCCGGCAGGTGGGTACCCATCGATCACTCCGGCGATGCCCCTGCCGAGCTCCGTCTCGGCCACGATGATCTCGACGGAATTGGCTGTAGCGCAGAAGATGCCGCAGACCTCCGGTACCTGCTTCAGGGTGTTCAGCACGTTCACCGGATAGCCCTCCTCCACGAACACGAAGAAGGAGTGGCCCGCACCGACCGCGACCGCGTTACGCGTGGCCAACTCGACGAGACGGTCGTCGTTGCCCGAGCAGCGCACGAGGCGAGGCCCGGAGGCCTCGCAGAAGGCCACGCCGAACCGGAGGTGCGGACTCACTCCAGCCAGTGCTTCGTGCAGGTCCTCGACGGTTTTGATGAAATGGGCCTGCCCGACGATCACATTCATGTCGTCGGGCTTGTCGACCGCCACGATGTGCAACTCCATGATCGCCTCCTCAATTGCCCGCGGGTCAGCAGGCCGGCATCGATAACAGTCTGCCTTGCTCCGGCAAGGACGACAACGGCGTGACGCAAGTGCACAACGCAGAGAAGGAGGGATCGTCGGTCCGGGCGGTTCGGCCGGACGTCGTTTCGTCGCCGAGGGGCGCGAGAACCTCCCCGCTGTAGTAGGACGACAGCAGGCCCGCCGCGACGGACACGGAACAGGGGGCGATCTCGTCCGGTTGCGCGGCCTGTGCACAGGAGGCCCGTTGTCCGAAGTCCGCCACTTTCTCCTCGTCCATGGTGGCCGGAACATCGGTGCCCAGACCGGTCCGAGCGCAACATAACCGAAGGTGTGCGTCGCGGAGATCAACTGTCAGCGGATCTGCACGTTGCGTGCCTGGTCCCCCGTCGCCGTCCGGCACACCTCGAATCGCACATACTGCCCGTCGACGAGGCGGCGATGGCCGTCCCCGACGATCTCGGAGATGTGCACGAACACATCCTCGGATCCGTCATCGGGGGCGATGAACCCGAACCCCTGATCTGTATTGAACCATCGCACGGTCCCTGTGCGCAGAGCCCGGTCGGTCGATCGGGCCAGTGTGTCTCCGGTGCTCATCGCATCGACCTCCGATCGGCCAGGCCGTGCAGCGCGGCCGCTCCCCACATGCTCGATCCCAGCAGGGCCACCAACAAAGCTACGTTGAGCATTGCTCCTCCTCCGAGCGCCGGACACGACCGTGTGCTGTCGATTTCCCCCGAAGATAGGTTCTCGAAACCCGGCACGAGCGATGTTTGGACACAGAGGTTGCCGAATCGAAATCTTCGGGGCGTCATCATGTTGCAGTGCCCGCCAGAACACATGAGCGGGCGCGCCCACACAAGATCTGTTTTGACAGATATAGATTTTGTTGTACGGTCGTATCGTTCGAATCTGAAGGGAGCAGGGAAGAACCCCGGTTCTTGCGTAAAGAGGTTCCAGAGATTGGAAAGGGCGACGGCGTGATGGCGTGAGGTAGCCACGGTTGGCGGGCCCACACAGTTGGTTCGAGTGCACTACCTGGGGTACGCGTGGATACATCGCCGGATCGGCCTGGGCCGGCAGTTGGACGTTGCCGACGGGAGGGATTGACGAACCGTCTCGAGTGGATGTTCGAGCACACCGCCACCGAGACTGCCGAATCGTGGTCCTGAACGTCGCGGCCACCGCGACCGACACCGTTGCCCGTACAAGGCAGTAGCGAACGAGAGGATCGAGAATGTCGAAATTCACCGTGCCAGGCCTGTCCGAGGATCAGGGATCACGAGTCGCCGATGTCTTGCAGAAGCGGTTGAGCGCCTACAACGACCTGCACTTGACGCTGAAGCACATTCACTGGAACGTGGTCGGCCCCAACTTCATCGGCGTCCACGAGATGATCGACCCGCAGGTCGAACTGGTGCGCGGATATGCGGATGCAGTTGCCGAGCGCATCGCCGCTCTGGGTAATTCGCCGGACGGCACTCCCGCCGCCATCGGCCGGGACCGCACGTGGGACGACTACTCCGTCGGCCGCGACACCGCCCAGGCACACCTGGCCGCACTCGACCTCGTCTACACCGGTGTCATCGAGGACAACCGCAAGGCTATCGACGAATTCGGGGATCTCGACCCCATCACCGAGGACCTGCTGATCGGGCAGACCGCGGAACTCGAGAAGTTCCAGTGGTTCGTTCGCGCTCATCTCGAGAATTCGGGTGGGTCGCTCGCCAACGAAGGCGCACACTCGGAGAAACAGGCCGCGGCGCAGGCCCGTTGACCGTCGACGGTTCTGTCCGATCTCAACAAGCGTCACCCATTCGAGCTACACCTGACCGAGGGATCCCAGCACCGGGATCGCTCGCTTCTGAAAGGACACTTCCGTGCTAGGACTGGGAATTATCGGCTGGATCATCATCGGCGGTCTCGCCGGGTGGATCGGCAGCAAGATCATGAAGACGGATGCTCAGATGGGCATCATTCTCAACATCGTCGTCGGCATCATCGGCGGGCTCCTCGGCGGTTTCCTGCTCAAGTTCTTCGACGTGGACGTCGAAGGGGGCGGTCTTTGGTTCAGCTTCTTCACCTGCCTCCTCGGGGCCGTCATTCTCCTGTTCCTGGTCAAGTTGGTCACCGGACGCTCCGGCGCCCGCCGCTGATCGTCACCGAAACAAGGGGCCTGCCCATCGAAAAGATGGGCAGGCCCCTAATGAGAGTCAGCGAGTCCGCTCATACGGCAGACTCGTCACCGGTAGCGGCGGGCAGGTGAGCACTCTTCCCCCCTGGACCTGGAGTCCTGAAAAAGATCGTGCCCCTGCCCGT
>NZ_JANFQF010000002.1 GCF_024438035.1 Rhodococcus tibetensis | reverse complement strand
GGATCGAGACGCTGCGCCGCGACAGGAAATGGTCGGCCCGCCGGATCGCCCTGGAATTGTCCGCGGAGGGCACCACGATTTCGGTGCGCACCGTCAGCCGCCACCTGGCGCAACTCGGGCTGAACCGGCGCCGGTTCCTCGACCCGACCGGCGAGTCCAACCGGGCGCCGGGCCGGATCGTCGCCCGCTGGGCCGGGCACATGGTGCACGTCGACGTGAAGAAGGTCGGCCGGATCCCCAATGGTGGTGGCTGGGCGTTTCACGGCAGAGGCTCCGATCAGGCCAAGAAGGTTGATCGCGCGAAAACCGCCGGCGCCCGCGCCGGCTACGTGTACCTGCACTCCGCCGTAGACGGGTTTCCCGCCTCGCCTATACCGAAGCGCTCGGTGATGAGAAAGCCTTGACGGCTGCCGGTTTCATGCACCGTGCTCGGGTGTTCTTCGCCGTTCACTTCCATCACGCACATCCATCGGGTAGTCACCGATAACAGGTCGTGTTACCGCGCGAAGGACTTCGCGAAGGTGTTGCACGGGGCGCGGCATCAGCGGATCACGCCGTACACCCCGCGGCACAACGGCAAGGTCGAACGCATTGGGCCGCATCCTGTCCGAGGAGTTCCTCTACGCCCGAACCTGGACCAGCAAGCAGCAACGCGCACGGGCCCTCGAGGTGTGGAATGTGCACTACAACTACCATCGACCCCACACTGCTGTCGGAAACCGGCCGCCTGCGAGCAAACTCACCGCCGGTGTCACGAACGTCATGGCCTCATACACCTAGGCGGATCATTCGATCTACGGACGAGCGATCGTCCAGCGGATTCCGTGCCACAAGACACACCAAGAAGACAACGCTATTACGTCATGGAACCGCACCGATGCAAATGCCCCCGTGGCTGACGGCACTGTTTAGCCGCCCCACGCGAATTAGGGGTAGCCGGGCTTCACTGTTGAGCGTCTGTTGGATTTTGCCCAGGACGATTCGTTCACCCCGCGCAGTCGGTGCGAGACCACGCAGTGTCGGACGCATGCTTCATGCTAACGGTGGCGGTTTTTCGCGAGGTGGAGTGAGGTCTGCAGGATGAGTGATGACACGGTCGGACGACGCGTTCGGTTCTATGGCGCACATGACTTGGCAACCGGCTGGCAAGTCCCGCGCGTCGTCGAAATCGCCGAGCTGTTCGATCCGAATGAGGCATTGAGGAGCGCCGAAGATGTCCTGGAACTTCACCACGTCCAGCAGTACCTCGAACTAGGGCTTCTGCCGACGGCCTACACCGACGAAGAACGCGCCCAGCTGCAAGCGCGCGCTCCGCGAATTCGAAGTGCGGTTGCGCGGTTTTTCTCGACGATCAACGACACGAATTTCGCAACCCGGGTGGCTGGTGTCGACCACGACTACCACCTCGACCTAATCGAACTGCTGGGCCGCAACAATGCCTTCGAACGCTGCGACAGCAGCACTGCCCTTCCTGCGCTCGCTGCGGCCGGTGTGCATCTCCGGGAGCTGCTCACGAGCAAGAAACTGGTCCAGGCCTACGACACGCAGATACGAGGCAAGCTACTCTCGTCTCCCCGTGGTGCCGAACACGTGGTTCGAAAGTACCTGGAGGAAGACACGCGGAGCCAGGTACATCTTCCCGCGAGCTTCACCGCAGTCGATGCTCGCGAACTGCTCGAGGCATACATTGACTACGACGACGCAAACCCGAACTACATCAGGCTCATTGCGGCCGCGAGAGAAAATTCTCGAGTCGGCATCGACGCAAGGCTCAAGCTCCGTGCAAAGCGGCGCAACGACCAGACGACCGCGACGTTCTTCGCTGAGAACAATGGCTTCAGGATGGGCTGCAAAGTCGGTGTCTCCGAATTCCAAGATCAGTTGGTAGTGATCGAGGGAGCCACTTCAGAAGAACATGACTCTCGGTACACATACAGCAGTCAGTGGCTCGACGAAACTTGCGACAACGCCAATATCCTAAACAATTTCATGCACCTGTTTGGGTTCGTAGACCATCAAGTATTGCTGACCCTTCCCTCCTACCCGGCAAACCTGGGCGTGATGGAACGCGTCATAGGGATCACCGGAAACACCGAGTACAAAACTGGTGTTGCGTTTCGAGTCACCGATATGTGCACACGTCTGCAGACTCACTTCTACCGCGATTTCCTGCAGACGAAAGGAATCGACCTGGAGCAGGTGGTCGCCTGGTTCTTCGAGTCGTACCTAGTTGAGGATTTCGGGGCCGCCAATTTCTCGTTCTCCCCGTCCCAGGGATCGACCTCATACCTCCAGAAATCGAGGCATCTTTTTGCGGAGATGGAGAGTGTCGCAAATCAGTTCGCTCTGTTCGTTGCAGACGGCCAGGTCGACCGTGACCTCCTCGCTATGGGCTCCGAACTGGCACAGTACAAGGACATACCGAGCCTCCTCGACGGCAAGTACATCTATCCATCGGGCGAAGAGATCAATGGCGTCCTTCAACTGTTGTTCTCTGACCAGTCGAGACTGAACTACATCAGCGCGGATCTCAGTGCAGATGCCGGAGCCGAACTTCTCCAAGAAAATTTGGTCGCGTACGACGACTTCGAGGACTACCAGAAGCCCAGCGTCGACCACCTGATCGGACTTAACATCCTCGAGAACACAGGAAACCGAGTTCAATTCGTGGACGCGGAACAAATACACATCCTTAGATCCCTATACAACACGC
The DNA here is from genome assembly GCF_024438035.1 of Rhodococcus tibetensis. GTDB lineage: Bacteria > Actinomycetota > Actinomycetes > Mycobacteriales > Mycobacteriaceae > Rhodococcus_F > Rhodococcus_F tibetensis. Next base: position 317,666 of record NZ_JANFQF010000002.1, on the reverse strand, counting down.
AAGCCGCCAGCTACTACCACCTAACAGCCACAGGACGCGCGGTGGCCGATTATATGGTGGCGAGAGGATGGGCAGTTCGCCGCTCCGCGTTGCTCACCGATGCCGAAGGAAAGTACTTCAACTATTTCCTCAACCAGGTGGACTTCAGCAACGGACCCCAACTGCGGAACAAGTACCTCCACGGGGCGCAGGCCGGTGCGGACGGCGACAACGCGCACTTTGACACCTACATCACCGCCCTGCGGCTGACCGTGTCTCTCGTCATCAAAATTAACGACGACTTTCAGCTGGCAGCATTCGAGACGGGCCGTAAGGACACCAGCTAGGGCAACTGCCTTCCAGTGCAGGCCGCGTTGTCCGACACCGATCGGCGCAACAGGGGCGGATTCCGGCACTCGCCCACAGCGGCCGATCAGGCCGAAACTACCGTTATTGCACCGTCCACAATTCCGGTCCTTGTGACTGATGTGTGGGAGTTCTTGGTGGCCGGGAAACGATGGTCGGTGGTTCGATCCCGTTTCTGCTCTATGCTTGACACGTGGAAATGGCAGTGTCGCTTGACTATCCCTTGAGTTGGCCCCTGCTGTTACAAGAGGCAGCAGAAGACGGCGCACGGCAAATCGAGCGGCGTCGGGCAGGGGCTACCGCAACTCTCCTGCCACAATCAACTTCAGGCGCGATCGCTAAGGAACTCTCCGACCGAGGCATCGTCGTTTATCACTGCTCCCGACTGCTCGCCGACGAAGTGCGGGACATCCGGGCAAGCGGACTTCGCGCGGCTTCCTCTGCCTTGCTGTCCGACAAAGTGACGGCGGCGTGTCGAGCAGGACTGCTTACGCAGGCCCAAGCTGAGCGAATCGTTGGAAGGGGTGTCTTAGCATCCCGAGATCAGCAGCCAGGGCGGATTGGCGCGATTTGCGCGCTCACGACGTTGCAAACCGTCAGCGTGGATCCACACGGAGTCAAACCGTTCTTCGAGTATTGGGGCGGTGAAATCACGTACTTTTGGCAGCTGGGCACATCGGGCTTGGGGCTGAACGAGACGCTTCGGTCAATCGGTGAACCCGCACTGATCAAGTTCATCCACCATCCTCAGACAACCGACTGCTATGCGCCTGACCTGTCGACCCTCGTCATAAACTTGTGGCGAAGAAGTACCGCCGAAAGCGGCGAGGTCCACATAAAGGTGCAGCCAGGGACCCGGCTACCGGTGACGAACATCCTGCACCCAGGTGATCCGCAGTGGCCCGATGCCGTGATCGCAGGACGGGGGCTCGATCTTTAGGAATCGAACAAGCCTTTGAACTCTGGTCTGAGTCTCAGGTCGTTGGCTCGCTGCACTTATCGGAGGCGTTGTTGCTCCATGAGGGTTTGTGTCCTCGGTTCGAATTTTCGACGTAATGGTCAGGCCAAGCTGGCTTTTATAAGCGATCCAGCAGTTCATCGCATCAACAACCGCCCTGGTCCGCCGCATCGGGAAGGCCGCAGATTCCGCGATGCACTCGACGTGTGTCGCAAGGATCAACAGTCGGTTAACCCGTCAGTCGCCGACTCGCGTCCAACGCTACCGGATCCACAAGCAAGGCGGGCTCCACTCAGCTCAGTAGGCCTCCTTGCTCGTCAAGCGGTCTACGAACTGGCGAATTGCTTTCACAAATCTTCGCGAGTCTACTGGGGAAATATTCGATTGCGTGTGAATAGTTCGGTTTCGCTGATTCACAGACTCCATTATAATGGCATGCTCGGTGGCAGATGCAAATAGTTCCTGACGCTCAGCTTGTTTAAGCATCGACCGAAGTGTCGCATGACGCGGCGAGTCCTGCGGGTCCTCAGCGAATTTTTCGGAAAGAACTACTTCAAGTAGCGAAACCGCCGAAATCAAAGCGGCACCGTATTCGCGGTGGACAAGCAAACGCTCGGGCTCTCCAATTTTCAAGACGGTTCGATGCGCTATCGACGACAGCCATTCCCGAAAGTTCTGCACGAACGTTTCACTATTGGATTCAAACCGCACCGGCCGCGTAAGCACCTTCTGTCGGTTCAGATTCGGCGAAATCCAGGAGTGGCCCTCTGGCGCAACCAGCAACACGTTCCCTTCGGGCTTCTTCGCAATGGCGAGCGCAGCCTCGTACTCACTAGATTGGTCGCCAACCTCAGCCACAACGTAGGCAGCCCGACTGATTAATGTGTCCAGCTTCGCTGACACCGTGCCAGGCGGACTGAACACGTCGCGCGCTGTGACGGGCACAAGACCGTGGGCCTCCACTTCAGGAAAAAGGAGGTCTCGGTACCACCCGATCAGGGTAGCCGGTATCGCAAAGTAGCATATTCGACTTGCTTCTTGCGGGGTACGGAAGTCCGCCGTAACTCGGTCATCCAGACTCACGCTCTTTTCTGGTAGTCGATCGCGCCAATACTGGGCAAGTTCGTCAAAGAACTGTTCGAGTATTTCACCCGCGCCACGCCCCCGTATCCCAGGCGAGTTGATGACTTTTACACCGCGGCGCTCGTACCGATTCACCACCTGGGGAGTCGCATCAATCTGAACGGACCATAAGGGACGCTTCATGTTTCCCAGTCGCGTCTTGATCAGAGCTAGAATCTGCCGCGTGTCAGGGTCGTCCAGGCTATATCCCACGAGCACTCCGGTGCGTTCCACCAGCATTGCGGTAACGCTTGTAACCAGTAATGGAAATACTTGCAGAAACCGGTCATAGTCATCCTCAGTGATGACCATTCGAGCGGGATGGTTTATGTCACCGTGAAACTTTATTAAGCGGGGCCCAGCGTATCGGTTCGGAGTGGACAACTGAGTCTCGTCGACGACAGGCAGGCAACCCTTATCTATGCGCTCGTAAGCTCTTTCGAGAAGCAAATCAAAGTTTGTGGTGACTACGTTCGAGAATCCGATACGTGCGAAAGCGACGTGCGCCGGTCCCGGCCCAGCATCATGCGCTCGAATCAACGACGAGGTCCTATCGATCAGCGCAACACGCCCATACGCTTGCTCGAACGCTGATATCGCTTCGAGTGTTCCGATCGAGTCATCGACGCCCTCGATATCGCTGCCCAACGCGGCACCTAGTTCAGCCCAGGAAGCTGGCGGGTCACCATCTCGGAACACTGCGTTTCTGGAGAACCCCGCGCCAATGATCGGCAGCCAGGACCCTTCGACCAGTTCGTCGAGTAAATGCCGAGGCACACGATCGATTAGCACTACCACGGCACTACTCTAGCGTGGCCCTAGCACCGCATCGCCGCAGACGTGTTCAAGCTTGCCATCGAGAGTCGCGCGTGCAATAACGTGCAGCGTGTCGTCCCCAGATCAGCAGGGCGCTCGAAACACTTCAGCAGTTGTTCACCTCCCACGGTCTAGGGTTGCCCCACGATCGGCACGAAGTCAGCAACAGCGACCTGGGTTTTCCGAGCTCCGCACCACGAAGTACCGTCCGAACTCTCCCGAGCATTTCTTCCGCCATCAATGCTGCTCGTAAGCACCCACCGACTAAGTCCACTCGTAAACTCCAGCGCACTAACAGACCTGCACCGCATTCGTGCGCGCGCACTACGGTCACAAGTGCTACCAATGGACTTACCGCGAGTCCACCGGGCCTACTGCGGCCGACCCCGAACTATTCCGCGCCCGCCCACCACACCCCGGCCTGCATCCAACGTCCAAATATCGACCACGCCATCCACATACATCTTCGCAGTGAGCACGGACGGCATGCGGGGCACCGTTCCGAAAATGGCCTATCCGGTGTAGGTGCTCAGGTCGTAGACGGTCGAACTGCCGACCGTCGTCGCGGTGAAGTTCGCTTCGACCCAGTTCTGGATCTGGACGGCAGTGCTCTCGGGGCCTTTCCCGTCCCCGCCCATGCCGCCGGCGATGTAGTAGCGCACCTGGTCGGACTCGACGTATTCGATGAACTGGTCGAGAGTCGGCGTCGGGTCAGAGAACCAACCGCCGATCGCCATGATCGCTGTATCGCTTGCAATTTCGTATTGCGCCGCGCTCATCGAACCGTTGACAGCCGCGGACCAGGTGGTGCCGGCGTTCTGCAAGAGGGTATTGAGCTCGGGACTGGATTCGCCGCCCACAGCCCCCATCGAGCCCCCGCCACCGGCTGCTCGACCACTCGGCATCCCACCGCCGCTGGGCAACGTCACACCCTCCGGCAACGTCACACCCTCCGGCAGCGACATACCCTCCGGCAGCGACATACCCTCCGGCAGCGACATACCTTCCGGCAAATCACCCATGTCGGGCATTCCCCCACCCATGCCACCCGCGGCGACCGCCCCCTCGGGTCCGGCCGTCGGAACAGGTCCGCCGTGGGGGGTCGCGGCCGTAGCAATTGCGTACGACGCCGAACCACCGACGCCGGCTATCGCCCCGACGATCACGCCCGCCACGGCGAACTTGCGGAATCGATCCCGCCCGCCGAGGACGACGAGCACAGCACCGACGACAGTTCCTGCCAACAGGATCCATTTCAGCGCCGGCAACCAGTCCGCGTTGCGGTGCAACAGAACCCAGATCCACGACCCGGCGGCAAGCATCACGGCAGCAACGCCGAGTCGGGCGAGGATGTTCTGACGCTGAGCCCACAACGCGTAGCCACCCACACCGATCGACCCGGCGATGGCCGGTGCCAGAGCGACCGTGTAGTACTCGTGAATGATGCCGGACATATAGCTGAAGATCAGCGCCGTCACCAGGAACCAACCGCCCCACATGATGAGCGATGCCCGGACACCATCGGTCCGATGAGCACGGCCGCGGGCAACAATTCCCAAGACGAGCGCTACGAGCGCGGCGGGGATGAGCCAGGAGATCTGGATGCCGAACTCGCCGCCGAACAGCCTGTCGAGTCCGGCCCCACCACCCATGCCACCCGGCATTCCGCCGCCGCCCGGCATGCCGCCACCGGCGCCGTTGTCGGACGAGCCGAAGATGCGGCCGAGGCCGTTGTACCCGAGCACGAGATCCATGACGGTGTTGTTCGTCGACCCACCTATGTAGGGGCGTGAATCGGCGGGCCACAGTGCTGCGGCCAGCACCCACCAGCCTGCTGCGACGACGAGAGCGACCAGACCGCCGACGAGATGCAGCAGTCGCGTCAGAAACCTCGAGTGCCCGGCGTAGAGATACGCCACAGTGAACGCCGGCAGAACCAGCAGACCCTGCAGCATCTTCGTCAAAAACGCGAATCCCAGTGCGACACCGGCCAATGCGATCCACATGGCGGCGCGCCTACCGATTCGAGTCTCGACGGCGCGGACGATGAAGTACCCGCCCAGCGTCATCAGCAGGGCAAGGAGCGCATCCGGATTGTCGAAACGGAACATCAACGCCGCGGCGGGTGTCGCGGCCAGCACCGCGCCGGCGAGTAAACCGGCTCCCTGTGATGCAACGCGCTTGACCGCGGCGTACACCAACGCGACCGAACCGACACCCATGAGTGCTTGCGGTATCAGAAGACTGGCGCTCGAAAAACCGAAAATGCGACCCGCCAAGCCCATCACCCACAGCGACGCAGGCGGTTTGTCGACGGTGATGAAGTTCGCGGAGTCGAGCGACCCGAAGAACCACGCCTTCCAATTCTGCGAACCCGCCTGCGCGGCCGCGGCATAGAAGGTGTTGGCGTAACCGTTCGCGGTCAGCCCCCACAGGTAGAGAACGGCGGTGACGACCAGAAGGACAGCGAGCGCGACCTTGGTTCCAAGGTTCGCGCGTCGCGACGGCAACGACGCATTCGGCTGCGGCGGTGCCGGGTCGAGAACGGTGGCCATGGATGAATCCCTTCGAGTTGTTGTCGACGATCACCTTCGTGCCCCCGGCTCGTAGGGACCTGGGAGCAACCTGGGCGTTGACTGTGTCTTTGTGGGCACTATCGGCGCGTGAATGAAGAACGCCGCCTCTCGGCTGATTTTTTGGGCCTGCCGAACGCCCTATCGGTAAGCCGACCCGGAGTCGCAGCCTCCGTGTGTCCCAGGACGGGTGACTTGTCGGCTAGCTGTATGAGGCCATGACGTTCGTGACACCGGCGGTGAGTTTGCTCGCAGGCGGCCGGTTTCCGACAGCAGTGTGGGGTCGATGGTAGTTGTAGTGCACATTCCACACCTCGAGGGCCCGTGCGCGTTGCTGCTCGCTGGTCCAGGTTCGGGCGTAAAGGAACTCCTCGGACAGGATGCTGGCAGTGGCAGTGCTCAGCTCCATACGCGACAGCATACCGACCGGTCCCGACATCACCTGGGGTGTTGCCCGCTGTCCCTCGCAGACGGAGCGACGGGGGCGGGATGCCCGGCCCCGCTCCCCACCGCAAGCGCCTTCAAAATCGCTCTACCAGGTCTTTCACTGTGCCCCCAGTCGGACTCGAACCGACACTGTGCGGATTTTAAGTCCGCTGCCTCTGCCAATTGGGCTATAGGGGCTGCTGACCGCCGGGGTGTGTACCGGCGACCTTGCGCAGATCAGATTAGCTCAGCCGATGGACATCGCGATTCCGTCGAGGATGTCGTGCTCGCTGACCACGAGTTCGTCGATGCCGGCTTTGCGTTCCAGCGCCTCGGCGAGTGCGAGGGTGACGATCGCACCGCCGCCGATGACGTCGACCCGTCCCGGGTGCATCGGCCCGAGTGCGGCCCGCTCGTCGTGCGTCATGGCGATCAGCGACTCGCAGACCTCACGCAGCCTGGGTAGTGGGACCCGGGAGAGGTGGACCTGCTCGGCGTCGTACTCGGGCAGTTTCTTCGCCAGCGCCGCGATGGTGGTCATCGTGCCTGCCACACCCACCCAGGTTCGTGCTTGCTCGACGGGCACACGGGCGAAGGCCTCGTCGAGGCGCTCCTTCGCGAAGGTGCGGGCCGCCTCGACCTGCGCGGCGGTGGGCGGGTCGTCGTGCAGGCATCTCTCGGTGATCCGCACACAGCCGATGTCGGTGGAGAACGCCGCGTGGACGCCGGATTCGTCTCCGAACACTACCTCGGTGGAACCGCCTCCGAGATCGACCACCACGAACGGACCCTGGGCTGCATCGAGCTCCCCCACCGCACCGTTGAACGACAACCGCGCTTCTTCGTCACCGGTGATCACCTCGGCTCCGGCGCCCGCTATCACGGACCCCAGCACGTCCCTGGGCATCGAGAAGAAGTCTTCTCGATTGGATGCGTCCCGGGTGGCGGAGGTGGCCACCATCCGCACGGCGGTGGCGCCGGCGTCACTGATCAGGCTTGCGTACTCGCTCAGGGCGATTCGTGTGCGTTCGATGGCCTCGGGGGCGAGACGACCGGTGGCGTCGACACCCTGACCTAGCCGGACGACCCGCATCTCCCGGCACACGTCGTGCAGTGCGCCGTCGGTGTCGATGTCGGCGATGAGCAGACGAATCGAATTGGTTCCGCAGTCGACGGCCGCTACCCGCGTCACTGTTCGGGACTCTCGATATCGTCGATACCCGGCCAGTCCGCCGGAATGGCCGTGCCTCGCAGCTTTCCACCGGCCGCCGAAGCGGCGAGGGCGACCGACTCGTCGCCGAGCGGATTGACCCCCGGCCCCTTCGCGAGTGAATGGGCCATCAGCACGTGCAGGCACTTGACGCGGTCGGGCATGCCGCCGCCGGTGAAGTCGGTTCCCAGCGGTTCGATCGCATCACGCTCGGCCAGGTACGACTCGTGCGCCCGCCGATACGCGGCCGCCAACTCGGGATCGGTGGCGAGACGCTCCGTCATCTCCCGCATCACCCCAGCCGACTCCTGTCGGCTGGCCTCGGCGGTCAGCCGTGGATCGGTGAGGTAGTACAGGGTCGGGAACGGGGTGCCGTCGGGAAGCTTCGGCGCCGTCTTCACGACACCTGGGCGTCCGTCGGGGCTGCGGTACGCGATGTCGAGCACTCCACGCGGTTCGCGCCCGAGTTGGGCGGCAACGGCGTCGAGGTCTTCCTGCGACACGGGGTGGGACGGGTCGGACGAAGTGGTCACCCGGTGGGTTCTCCTGGTTCTAGCGGTGCGGGCGGCAGGGGCACAGGCGCCGGAGCCGGCGTGGGCTGCACCTCGGGCGCTGCCGGGGGTTCTGAAACGGTCTTCCACAGGTCGGAGTACCAGGGGCCCGCCATCTCGGCGTCCTTCTCTTCCCGCTTCAGCGGTTCCTTGTAGTCGCCGGGAAGCTGTACCTGGTACGGGGTATCTCCGGGCCGGACCCAGCGGAGCCGGCCACGTGCCTGCGCCTCGATGTAGGCGGGGTCGGAATAGCGTTCCTCGAGAATGCGCAGTTCGGCAAGCTCCTCCTCGAGCTGAACCTGTTCTGCCGCAAGCCGGTCGGCCTCACCTCGTTGGGTGAGGTAGGTCCGCAGCGGAACCGCAAGGGTCAGCGCGAGGAGAAGCACCACCACGACGAGGATCAGGGCACGGCCGGTCGACAATCCGAGAATGGTGTGCTCGGAGCGGGGAATTCGGGCCGCGACCCCGGTCGCGCCGACCCGCCGGGGACGGGCACGACCGGGCAGTACTTTTCCGGTGTCGGCACCCTCGGGAGCAGCAGTCTTGCTGTCGGTCGAACCCGGCGGAGTCGACTTGGTGGTGCGGGGACGCCGCGCACCACCGGGAACACCGTCGGTCCGGGTTCGCCGCGTTCGTTCACCACGCCCGGCGGCCCGGCCGCCCGCACTTGCTCCGGACGACCGCGGCCTACCGCGTTGTGCCACTACCCAGGTACCCCTTTACTCGACAGCCGGAAATCAGCCCTCGTACGCGAACCGCGGGAAGGCGACCTCACCGGCGTAACGGGCGGCGTCGCCGAGGTTCTCCTCGATGCGCAGGAGCTGGTTGTACTTGGCGACGCGCTCGCTGCGGGCGGGAGCACCGGTCTTGATCTGGCCGCTGCCCACGGCGACGGCGAGGTCGGCGATGGTGGTGTCCTCGGTCTCGCCGGACCGGTGGCTCATCATCGTCTTGTAGCCGTTGCGGTGCGCGAGATCGACGGCGTCGAGCGTTTCGGTGAGCGTGCCGATCTGGTTCACCTTCACCAGCAGCGCGTTCGCCGCACCCTTGACGATGCCCTCTTCGAGCCGCTCGGGATTGGTGACGAACAGATCGTCGCCGACCAGCTGGACCTTGTTGCCGATCTGATCGGTCAGGGCGACCCAGCCGTCCCAGTCGTCCTCGTCCAGCGGGTCCTCGATCGACACGATCGGGTAGGCATCGACCAGTTCGGCGTAGAACGCCGCCATCTCGGCCGCGGTCCGGTTGCTGCCCTCGAACTTGTAGCCGGTGCCGTCTGTGTAGAACTCGGTGGCGGCGACATCGAGTGCCAGCGCCACGTCGGTGCCCAAGACCAGGCCGGTCTTGCCGATCGCGACGCTGATCAAGTCGAGCGCCTCCTTGGTGCCCGCGACGTCGGGGGCGAAGCCACCTTCGTCACCGAGACCGGTGGCCAGACCCTTTTCCTTCAGCACCGACTTGAGGGCGTGGTACACCTCGGCGCCCCAGCGCAGCGACTCCTTGAAGGTGGCGGCACCGATCGGCGCGACCATGAATTCCTGGACGTCGACACCCGTGTCGGCGTGTGCACCGCCGTTGAGGATGTTCATCATCGGGACAGGCAGCACGTGGGCGTTGGGGCCGCCGACGTAGCGGAAGAGATCGAGTCCGGAAGATTCGGCAGCCGCGCGGGCCACGGCCAGCGAGGCACCGAGGAGCGCGTTCGCGCCGAGACGCGACTTGTCCGGGGTGCCGTCGGCGTCGAGCAGGGCCTGATCGACGGTGCGCTGCTCGGTGGCATCGATCCCGATGATGGCCGGGGCGATTTCGCTCAGGACGGCCTCGACGGCCTTCTCCACACCCTTGCCGTTGTAGCGGTCGCCGCCGTCACGCAGCTCGACGGCCTCGTGCTCACCGGTCGACGCACCCGACGGGACTGCGGCGCGAGCGAAACTTCCGTCGTCGAGCAGCACCTCGACCTCCACCGTGGGATTGCCACGGGAATCGAGGATTTCACGGGCTCCGACCTGCTCAATGATGGACACTTGCAGACTCTCCTTATATGGGCTTCGCACTGTGCACCGACCGGTCCGATGGTGCCAGGACACCAGATCGTGCCAGCACATAGCGTAACGGCACACCGTTGGGGGCGCGGGATGGCGCGCCTCGGTCACCGCGATCGGCCGGTCTGCTATTCGATTTTCCACCCGATGGACCGGACGGTAATGAGCATTACGGACGGACTCCCACCGAGTACGCCGATGCCCGATCGCGCACGAGAGTGAGATATTCGCCCGACAGGTTGTACGCCATCAGCGCGGACTGCCACCCTTCCGGTTCGGTGAGGTCACCGCCGCGGGCGCACAGGTAGCGCGCGGCCGTCAGGGCTGCGTCGTCGATGTTGTCGGCATCGGTCACTCCGTCACCGTTGGCGTCGACGCCCCACCTCTTCCACGTCTCCGGTATGAACTGGAGCGGTCCCATCGCACGGTCGTGCACGGGGTCGCCGTCCCATTCGCCGCCGTCGGTGTCGGGAATCTCCGCGACCCCCGGTCCCCCGTCGAGAGGAATGCCGCGGATCTCCGGGGTCACCTGCCCGGTCGGGGCGACGGAGGAACCTTGATGGGTGCCGTGCTTGCTCTCCACACTGGCGATTCCGGCGAGAGTGGTCCAACCGATTCCGCAGTCGGGGGCGGTGGCGGCGAGAACTGCGGCGGCATAGCCGTACGCCTCGAGCGCGGTCGTGCCGATACCTACTTTGTCCGTCAACCCTGCGGACCAGCCGCGCAACTGGTCGGCAGAACGCCCCGGCGCCTCGATGTCGATCAATGGTGTGGGCGCACCGGGGCCGGGCGGGATGCCCTCCGGTATCGCGACACGCGGTTGTTGCTCCCGCGAGCAGGCACCGTAGGCGACCGTCACGACCACCAGCGCCGCGACAAAAGCGATCAGGATGCGGGGCCAGCGGGAACGACTCTTCGGCGAGACGGGGTAACGGGTCACCTTTCCATCATCCATATGGCGGAGCGGCCGGCCGAAGAAACGCCGGGGCTTCCGCGGTCGCCCCTGCCACGATTCGCACCGCTTCTGTACGCATCGCACCGCTCCGCACGGATGCGACGCGCACACTAGGTCCGCGGAGGCCGGAGGTTATCCACAACCAGCAAACCTCGCCTTCCGATCTTCCGCGGGCACGGGCACTCTGACTGCATGGATTCGGAACCCGCTGGACTCGTCCGACGCTGCACGGCACTCGATCGCGGCTGTACCGACGGTGAGCTCCACCGATCCCGCAGCCGCGGTGAACTACTCACCGTGCGCCGAGGCGCGTACCTGCGACGCGAGGACGACGCGGTACTCGACACCGTCGGTCGACATCGCGTTCTCGCGCATGCCACAGCATTGGCCTCGAACTCCGAAACCGCGGTAAGTCATGTGTCTGCCCTTGCGCTCCACGGAATCGACCTGTGGAACGTTCCCCTCGCACTGGTTCACATGACCGCCAATCGCACCCACGGCGGCAAGAAGAGTCGCCGACGCCACCTGCACGCCACACCGTTCACGCCCGACGAGGTGACCGTGATCGACGGCATACTGGTCACGACTCTCGCGCGCTCCCTCGTCGATTTCGCTCGCACCGTTCCGTTCGAGCAAGCGGTGGTCTCGGGTGATCATGCACTACACCTCGGCCTGACGGACCACAGCGAACTTGCCGACGCAGTCTGCCGTGCACACCATCGCACCGGCGCACGACGTGCCGGGCGGGCAGTCGCGTTCATGAATGGCCTCAGCGAGAGTGTCGGCGAATCTCGCAGCCGCGTTCTCTTTCATCGCGAGGAGCTACCGGCACCCGAACTACAACAAGTGGTGCCGGGCCTCGACGGCCGTCCCGTCGGCCGGGTGGATTTTCTGTGGCGGGAGCACGGGGTCGTCGGCGAATTCGACGGGTTGGAGAAGTACTCCTTGCACCCGACACGCTCGGAATCGGAGTCGGTCCGGCTGGAGAAGCTCCGCGAGGACGACCTCCGCGCGACCGGGGCTGCCGTGGCCCGATGGACGTGGAAGCACTTGGACGACCCCGCGACCGTCGTCGCCCGGATCCGCCGCGCGTGCGAACTCGGTTGCCGATCCGCGCCGCTTTCGTTCACGTCGCAGCCCGTCTCGCCAGTGCGACGCGCACACTAGGTCCGCGGATCCGCCAGGACGCTTCAGGGCGCTCAGGACGGCCAGTGCGCGGACCAGTCCCCCGGCAGGAGGACGTGTGTGCCGTCGGCGCGAGCGGCCTTTTCGGCGGCGCGGATGCGTGCGATGAACTCGTGCGTCGCCGCACGCAGCGTCGTTTCGGCGTCCGCCTCGGCCAGCAGAGCGGCCTCGAGTTCTGCGGGTACCAACTCGGGTGGTAAACCCGCCTTTGCAGCCCGGGCCGTCACCTTTGCCGCGAGGGATGCTGCGGGTTGGCTGAGCGCGACACCGTCGAGGCACGATTCGCGGGCTTTTTCCGCCGCCTTCCGGATCTCCCATGCACGTTCCTGCTCGGCGATGTCGACGGGGCCGACGACGTCTTCGCTGAGATGCGGACTGCGGTGGACGAGCTTCGCGACGAGGGTGGCCGCCACGTCGTCGACGTCGAAGAGGTCCGACGCCGACGCGATCCGCGCATGGAACAACACTTGCAGCAGGAGGTCGCCCAGTTCTTCGCGCAGCTCACCGGTATCGGCGGACTCGATCGCGTCGAGCACCTCGTAGGTCTCCTCGACGAGATAGTGGGCGAGGCTGCGATGGGTTTGCGTCACTTCCCAGCCCCCGTAACCCCACAACCGGTCCATCACTTCGGCGGCCTCGACGAGGTTGTCGCCCAGAATTTTCGGCGCGGAGATCACGCGGTCTCCCCCGGCCACCCGGGCACGAACGGCGGGGTTCTCGCGATCCGTGCTGACCAGGACATCCGCCTCCCGGACGACAGTGAGGAACTGCCGCACACCGTCGGGGACCTCCTCGGTGACCTGCACGCCGTCGCCGATGACCCCGAGGGCTTCCATCGGGATCGTCTGCGGCCGAAGGGGGTCGAGCAGGATCACCGTCATCGGTCAGGCCTCCATCACCACGGACCCGGCAGCCTTGCCGTCCAGCGCGACGATGAAGTCGGCGATGTACTGCAGCAGCTCCACGTCGCGCACGCGTTCGGCTCCGATACCGCCCGAACCAGCCCGCGGCAGCGGCAGCTGGACCATTCCGGTGGTGGCCCGGTACTGGGCGCTCGGGTAGATCCGCTTGAGCCGCAACTGCTTCGAGTCGGGCAGCGGCATAGGCGCGATCTTCAGCTGCGTGCCCGCCACCGCGACCTCCTCGAGACCGTATTCGCGGCACAGCAGGCGCAGCTTGGCCACGGAGACCAGTCGGCGTACTTCCTCGGGCATCGGACCGTACCGGTCGACGAGCTCGTCCACGACTGCGGTGATACCGGCATGGTCCGTCGCTGCGGCGAGCTTGCGGTAACCCTCGAGGCGGAGGCGGTCACTGGTGACGTAGTCGGGGGGAATGTGCGCGTCGACGGGGAGGTCTATCCGGACTTCTTTCGGGGCGTCCTCCGTGGCGACGGGTCTCCCGTCCGCCGCTGCCCGGAAGGCCTCGACCGCCTCGCCGACCAGGCGCACGTACAGGTCGAAGCCGACGCCCGCGACATGGCCCGATTGTTCGGCGCCCAGCACGTTTCCTGCACCGCGGATCTCGAGGTCTTTCATCGCCACTGCCATACCGGCGCCGAGGTCCGAGTTCTGCGAGATGGTAGCGAGCCGGTCGTAGGCCGTTTCGGTGAGCGGCTTCTCGGGCGGATACAGGAAGTACGCGTATCCACGTTCGCGACTGCGTCCGACACGCCCGCGTAGCTGGTGCAGCTGGGAGAGCCCCAGGGAATCGGCGCGTTCGACGATGAGCGTGTTGGCGTTGGAGATGTCGAGGCCCGTCTCGATGATCGTGGTACACACCAGGACGTCGTAGTCACGTTCCCAGAAGCCCTGCACGGTCCGCTCGAGGGTGTCCTCGTTCATCTGGCCGTGCGCCACCGCCACCCGTGCTTCCGGCACCAGTTCGCGGATACGCTGCGCCGCCTTGTCGATGGAGCTCACCCGGTTGTGGACATAGAAGACTTGACCGTCGCGGAGCAGTTCCCGTCGGATCGCCGCAGCGACCTGCTTGTCGGCGTACGCACCGACGTAGGTGAGGATCGGGTGCCGTTCTTCCGGAGGCGTCAGAATGGTCGACATCTCCCGGATGCCGGCCATGCTCATCTCGAGCGTTCGCGGAATGGGTGTGGCAGACATGGTGAGAACGTCGACGTGTGTGCGCAACGCCTTGATGTGCTCTTTGTGTTCGACACCGAAGCGCTGCTCCTCGTCGACGATCACGAGGCCGAGGTCCTTCCACCGGATTCCGGTTTGCAGCAGGCGGTGTGTTCCGACCACCACGTCGATCTCTCCGTCCGCCATGCCCGCGATGATTTCCTTGGAATCGCCTGGATCGGTGAATCGGGACAGCCCGCGCACCTTCACGGGGAAGGCCGCCATCCGCTCGGTGAAGGTCTGCAGATGTTGTTGCGCGAGAAGCGTGGTCGGCACCAGCACTGCCACCTGTTTACCGTCCTGAACCGCCTTGAACGCCGCACGCACCGCGATCTCGGTCTTGCCGTATCCGACGTCACCGATGACGACGCGGTCCATCGGGACCGGCTTCTCCATGTCGGACTTGACCTCGCTGATCACCGTCAGCTGATCGAGTGTCTCGGTGAACGCGAACGCGTCCTCCATCTCCTTCTGCCACGGTGTGTCCGGCCCGAAGGCGTGGCCGGGCGCCGCCTGACGCGCCGCATACAGCTGGACGAGTTCACCGGCGATCTCACGAACTGCCTTGCGCGCCTTGCGTTTGGTGTTGGCCCAGTCGGACCCGCCGAGCTTGCTCAGGGCAGGGAGCTCGCCGCCGACGTACCGGGAGAGCTGATCGAGCGATTCCATGGGGACGAACAGGCGGTCCCCGGGATGGCCGCGCTTGCTCGCGGCGTACTCGATCACGAGGTACTCGCGCCGCGCGCCGCCGATGGTGCGCTCGACCATTTCGACGAATCGTCCGATGCCGTGCTGGTCGTGCACCACCATGTCTCCGGCTGTCAGCGCGAGCGGATCGACCTGGTTGCGGCGCTTCGCGGGCAGCCTCTTGCCGTCACCGACGGCGGCCACCCGGTTGCCGGTGAGGTCGGACTCCGTGGCGATGACGAGTCCGGGCGTCGAGTCGTCACCCGGCAGCACGAGCCCGTCGTGCAGCGCTCCCCGGAGCACACCGACCTGCCCACGAGGCGGCTCCGCGCCCGCCATGAGTTCGGCGGCGGGGACTTCCGCCTCATGCAGCCGTTCGAGCACTCGGTGTGCGGTGCCCGCGCCGGGTACGACGACGACAGCGCGACCGCCAGTGGTCACGTGGGCGCGCAGCGAGACGAACAACTCGGCCAGCAGGTCGTCGGATCCGCGCACCTGGGGTGCCGCGGTGATCGCCAGCTCGAGCTCTTCGCCGCTTCCGGAGGCGAGGGGGCTCAGGCTCCACCACGGGCGACCGGTGGCCTCCGCCGATTCCCGGACCTGGCGAAGCGAACGGTAGGCGGAGGCACCGAGGTCGATACCGCCGCCCTTCAACGCCGACGCGTCGAGCGGTGCGGCAGCGCCGATCGAGGCAGCAGTCCACGAGGCCTCGAGGAACTCCTGGCCGGTGCGCACGAGGTCGGTGGCACGGGTTCTGATCTTCTCGGGGTCGCACAGCAGGATGTGGGCGCCGTCCGGCAGCACATCGGTGAGGAGCTGGAGCTGACCGGGCCGCAGCACCGGGAGCAACGCTTCCATCCCCTCCACCGGGATGCCCGCCGACATCTTGTCGAGCATCTCGACGAGAGCGGCGTCGGCCTGATTATCGGCCGCGAGCTGCGCGGCTCGATCGCGCACGTCCTGGGTGAGGATGAGTTCCCGGCAGGGCGGGGCGATCACCGCGTCGAGCTCGACCTCGGGGAGCGACCGCTGGTCCGCCACCGAGAAGGCACGAAGCTCGGTGACCTCGTCGCCCCAGAACTCGATGCGGACGGGGTGGTCCGCGGTAGGGGAGAACAAGTCGAGAATGCCACCGCGCACGGCGAACTCCCCGCGCTTGCCGACCATGTCGACGCGCGTGTAGGCCATTTCGACGAGCCGCTGGACAAGTCCGTCGAAGTCGTGCTCGGTACCTACTCGCAGCGTGACCGGTTCGATTTCCCCGAGGCCGGGCGCCATGGGCTGCACGAGGGAGCGCACCGTGGTGACGATCACCCGCAACGGCGCACCGTATGAGACGTCGTCCGGGCGCGCGAGCCGGCGGAGCACCTCGATGCGCCGGCCGACCGTGTCGGCACTCGGTGACAGCCGCTCGTGCGGCAGAGTCTCCCACGAGGGGAACTGGGCGACGGCGTCGCCGATCATCTCCCGGAGCTCGGCGGTCAGGTCGTCGGCCTCGCGACCGGTGGCGGTGACGAGCAACAGGTGGGTGCGCTCGGCGAGCGCCGCGGCGACGAACGGGCGGGCGGGCCCAGGAGCGACGATGTCGAGATGGCTGCGTCCGAGTACCTCGGCCACTTGCGCGATGACGCCGTCGGCCAATGCGATCCGTGCCAGGCCGGCGAGTGGAGTATCGGCGGACGAGGGCTCGGCGGCGATGAGCGGGGAAGACAACGACAACTCCTGAGCAGTGATGACGAACTGCCGGCGAACAGCTCGGGCCGAGGCGATCGGCCAGTTGCGGACTGAGCCAGCCTAGTCGATCCCGGTGACATGCGGATCCTGGTCCGCCTATCGGTCCGGCAAACAGGAACGGCCGTCAGATCGCGACCTCGATACTGCCCTTGACCAGGAGGAAACCGATCGCCGCCCCGGACACCGGGCGGCTGAACAGGAACCCCTGGCCCCGATGGCAGCCCAGGTCCACGAGCACTCGCGCGGCGTCGACGTTCTCGACGCCTTCGGCCACGAGATCGAGACCGAACGACTCGGCAAGTCCGACGATCGATTTGACGATGGCCCGATCCTCCGGGTTCTTGTCCAGATTCATCACGAACCCCCGGTCGATCTTGAGCATGCCGACGGGGAGAGCCTTGAGGTGACTCAACGAACTGAAGCCCGTCCCGAAGTCGTCGATCGCGACATCCACGCTCATCTCGTGCAGACCCTCCAGCGCCTCCAGTGTCCGAGACAGGTCACTGAGGACCGCGTTCTCGGTAATTTCCAGACACAGAGCACCCTGTCGCAGATCGAACTCCTTCAGCGCGCCGGCGACCACGTCGAGGAAGTCCAGCCCGGCCAGCTGTCCGGGTGAGACGTTGACGCGAAGCGTGAGGTCCAAATCCGGCACCTGGGTACGCCACCGGGACCACTGCGCGCACGCCGTTCTGATCACCCAACGGCCGAGTTCGCCTGCCAGGTTGGTGGCCTCGGCGACGTCGATGAACGACACCGGCTGCAGCAACCCCAGTAACGGATGATGCCAGCGCACCAGCGCCTCGACCCCGATAATGCGACCCGTACGCAGGTCGACCTCCGGCTGATACTCGAGGAACAGCGACCCGTCGGCGATGGCCCCGCGCAGGCTCAACTCGATCATGTTGCGCTTTTCGCTCTCCGCCTGCATCTCCTCGGTGAACACGCTGATGGCGTTGCCGCCCTTCGTTTTCGCGGCCATGACCGCCTGATCACCTTGGCTGAGCAACGCCCCCGTCGTGACCTTGCCCGGGTGCCCGGCCGCGACACCGACACTGACGCTGCGGCTGACCACCTCGCGCCCGAGTCGCACGCGCTCGGTCACCACGTCGCGGATGTGCTGTGCCCGCAGCTCCGCCGCCGCGAGATCTACCGACCCCCCGAGTACGAGGACGAATTCGTCGCCCCCGAGCCGTGCAACGAGGTCGTCGGGTGCGCAGGTCGCGCGAAGCCGATCCGCGATCGTGGAGATGAACCCGTCACCGGCCCCGTGGCCGAAGAAGTCGTTGAGCGGTTTCAACCGGTCGAGGTCGAGGAACAGGATGGCCACCGGGCCCGGCTCTGCGGAACTCAATCGCGCATCGAGATGGCTGTAGAGGGCGCGCCTGTTGCTGAGCCCGGTGAGGGAGTCGTGATCGGCCGAGTACCGCAGCTGTTCCTCGACGGCCACACGCGCCTGCACCTGTGCGAGCAGGGCCGCGATCGCCTTGAGGACATCGACCTCCGCCGGCGTCCAGTCGCGGTCGCCGAACTTGATGAACCCGAGCGTGCCCGTCGTCGTCTCCCCCGACAGCAACGGAACGGCGGCGAGCGACACCTCGGGTACTCCCGACGCCTCCCGAACACGGTCGTTGTAGTCGGGCCCGGATGCCTCCGGACGAGTGATCACCACTTCCTTCTGGTGCTCACACAGTGCGAACATCGGATCCGCGTCCTTGAAGTAGACCACGCCGATCGGGTCCGGATCGGGGATGTGGGGCCGCGCGGGGTATTCGGCCACCAGTACCGTCGCCCCGAGTTCGTGGTCGTTGAAGCGAAGAAAGCAGGTGTCCACCTCGAAGTGTTCGACCAGGTCCTGGAGGACCAGCCTGGCGACGGGCACGAACGTCACCGCATCCACGGGCGTGAGCCGTGACGCGACGGTCGTCACGAGAGTGTCGAGCTTCTCGGCGTGCTTCTCGGTGGGCACAGCGCCTCCTGTCACGACGTCGTCCGTCGTCCGATCCGGTCGCTTCGACGCGCACTGCGCATCGAAGGCGCCGGGGCATGACTCAATCTCAGCACCATGATCAGCGACTCCTCCTTTCCTACTCCGACCAGCTCGACGAGTTCACGTCGGAGGCCCTCGAGCGACCTCGCATAACGTGGTGACAGTTGCTCGAACTCTGCCCGCTCCACACCATAGAGAAACACCGGTGAGATGGGTTGCACCGCGAGTCCGTGCTCCTGCGCGGTGATCCACACACTCTCGGTGGCCTGTCCCCCACGCATGTAGTCCAGCGCGTCTCCGCCACGGACCGAGAGCACCGCGATCGCCGAACTGGACGACACCCGGTCGCGGGTGGAATTGCCGAGTGCCCGGCCCCCGTCCTGCCCACCCACGTGTTCCATGACTTCGGGACGACGGAGCAGTGCCAGCGTCGAGAGTTCGGCGGAATCGAGTTCGAGAGCGCGGATATCGATCCCCACGTCGACCGGATCGGCAGGCGGCCAGCGCAATTCGCCGATCATTTCTCGGTGCAGGGTCGGAGTCAGGAACCGGATGCGGTCGGACTCTGCCAGGATCTCACCGATCGCCGCCACTGCTTCTCGCTCGGTGACCAAGCGCAGCCGACCCCCTTCCTTCTCGGCGTCTTCCGACAGGAGATCCGCGAGCGCAGAGTCGAGCGGGCCCGGCACGCCGACGTTCCGGTTGGTCGTGCGCTCACGCATGTGCAGATACCGACGGGCAAGCTCCGGGTCGTCGCCGCTTACGAAGGTCATCGTCGCAACCGGTCCGCCCGGTGTCCCACTGTGGAGCCGCACCTCGCCGAGGATCCCGGCCGCCGCCGCGGCAATACGGGCGTTGTGAAGTGCCGCTCCGATGGCCACCAGACTTCCGCGATGGGCGACATCCATCTCGGTGGTGTGCTCATGTGCCAGAAAGAAGCTGAGCGCTTCGTCGTCCGCAAGGATCTTCCACGGTTGCACGTTCCCACCGGAGGGCGCCAGCGCCGCGGACTCCAGCACCGTGTCCACCGCGTCCAGAGGCGCCGTCCCCCTTGCTGCCGTGAAATCCGCCGGAGCCGGCTCCTGGATCACCGGCTCGGGGGTCATCGGCTCGGCGAGGGCGTCGAGGTGTTCGTCCAGGTCCATGCGGCACCGACCCGACGCGAGCGGCTGTCCGAGCCCGATCCGCCGTACCGCCGCGGCCACCTGGGCCCCACCGAGCAGTACGTCGCCGCCGAGCTGAGGCCAGGTGGAGATGGTTTCGTCCACCTCCACCAACGAAGCCGCCATCGCCGTGGACAACTGACCGGCATCGAGAATGCGGAGTACCAGGGGGATTTTCTCCCGAGCCCCGAGACCGGCCAGCGAATCGACGTCGACGTCCCCGAGCACCCCGTGGAAGAGGGGACGCTCCCGTTCGAGGTCGAACCGTTCGACGTCCACCAGCCCCCGGTCACTCGTGGCCATCAGGACGGGTAGCCGCCTGCGACGTGCCTCCTGTCGCAGCGACAACTTGACGTCGAGCGAATCGCACTCGTCGATCACCACGTCCGTGCCGTCCAGGAAGGCCGCCACCGTGTCGGTGCCCACCCCGTCTTCCCACAGAGACACCTCCATATACGGATCTATCTCCGCGAGCCGGCGCGCAGCCACCACCGCCTTGTTCACGCCGAGATCGAGCACCGTTCCGGGCACCCTGTTCAGGTTCGACAGTTCCATGGTGTCGAAGTCCGCGAGGCGCAGAGCACCGCAGGCCCCTTCCAATGTGAGAGCGAGCGCCACCGCGTGCCCCACACTGAGGCCGACGATGCCCACGGTCACCTCCCGCAATCGTTCCTGCTGCTGGGCCGTGATCTTGTTCCGGTTCCGGTCCAGTCGCAACAA
The DNA here is from genome assembly GCF_024438035.1 of Rhodococcus tibetensis. Lineage (GTDB taxonomy): Bacteria > Actinomycetota > Actinomycetes > Mycobacteriales > Mycobacteriaceae > Rhodococcus_F > Rhodococcus_F tibetensis. The sequence continues at coordinate 297,054 of NZ_JANFQF010000002.1, read as the reverse complement.
TCTGAACGACGCCGGACCGAGGAGACGTACCACCGTTCTGCGCCACGAGTAGTACGCCCAGATGGGACGCTCCTCCGTCACTTCCGGCCCGGGGACCGGTACCAGACTGCGGAGATTCGCCCGCTGGATTTCCAGCCGATCGACGAACACCACAGCCGGATCCTGCCGGAGAAGGTCGAGCAGCTCCGCATCGTCGGGAACCTCCTCGTCGAGCAGGAGGGCGGCGTAGTCACCGCGAAAATCGTTCACGACACACTCCGCATCGGCCGGACGACGTTTCCGATGGTCACCGGCGCCATCGAAGGCGTCGATCGGGACGTCGTGAGTAGTAGCTGGGCCAATTGCAACGATTCGGCGTGACCCCGACGCCTCCTCCGATCCCACCACATCAACCGCGTCTCGTAACGATCATCCGGATACGGCACCGATGCAATGTGCTCGGCCACCACGCCACCGGAGGACGTCCACGTCGCCAACACGTGTGCAGCAGCAGTGGCAAGCATGAACTGCACATCGAGAAGTTCCATCGAGTACGTGGCGAAGCGACCTAACGCCGCGGCCAGCTGTCCCCGGTGAAACGCGTCGTCCGACACCCAGGCGCCCTTCGCCTCGACGACCCCGAACGGCAACCGATCCTCGATCATCCGGCGAACCTCCGGGGCGCCGGCGTCGCCCTCCCATTCCGTCATTGCGTGCGCCTCACCTGCAGTGACGTACGGGCCTTGCGCCCGTACACCGGCGGCCACCGAGCCGTCCGCGCCCAGCGCGACGAAGAACACCGCGGTAGTGTCCCCGTCTCGAATCGTGCTGTATTCGAGCGCCTTCTCGGCACCGTACCTCCGATAACCCTCTATCGCCCCCTCGAGATATGCTTCCCAGAGTTGCGGCTCTGCCGCAGGCCGAGCCGCAACGAAGCGGCACTGAGACCGTGGATCCCAGACGCTCAGAGTTCGGTCTAGTGGAGCGTCGGTCGAGCGGGGTTCGTCGGGCGATTTCGACAGTTGCTTCACAGGCATTGGTGTGTGTCCCATCGTGAGTCGGTGCAGCAGTTCCGAGGGACTCACGGGTTACGAGAGACCCCAAGAACTGGACACACGATCACCGGTCACAGTCCCGCGGTTAACTATTTTCCGCGCTCACCAGCTATTTGTCACCCGTGATGCCGCAAATACGACCTGAAACCAACTGCAGGTCTGTAATTTCCGGGATTTACCGACTACGGGATCAAGCCAGGGAAATGAACAACTCCACGCTGTTCGGAGCACGGAGAGACTCAACCTCTTCCGTGAAGGCGCGTTCGATTCGCCCTTCCTTCTCGGCTATTTCAGCCTGAATCCACACATCCTCGATCGGATCGGACGAGCGTCCGTCCGGGAGGAACTTGGCGAAATACCCGGCTGGGACGCGGACCAGCACGTCGCCGATCGCCAGCTCATCCAGTCCGGCACACCGGTATCCGACCACCGCACTCCAGCCCAGACCCGGGACGGCCACATAGACAGTGGTCAGATCGCCGATTCCGCGCTGATGGATGCGTTCGCGTGTGAACTTCATCAGGTCGGTGGCATGCGCGGACGAGCCCAATTCCATACGCGGAAGGACCAACCCACCGAAGTCGGCGGCTTCACGCTTGACGATCTCGAAAGTCATTGCGGCCCTACCTCGTGGCGAGTGGCACTATGGCCACATACAGATCGATTCCGAAGGCGTGCGGGTAGAACTCGAAATCTCCCGTGAAAGACCGCTCGATCTGGTTCGACTCTTCCGCTTCGCGAATCTGCCCCCACAGCGCATCGAACAGGTCGGGAAACGTTCCCACCGACGAGAACTTGGCATACGTGCCCGCAGGGATCCGGGACACGATGTGCCCGCGCTTCACCTGGTCGAGTGACGAGCACTGGTAACCGACGATCTGCGTGTAATACGAGTTGATGTCGGCCGCGTGATCGACGTACGCAGAGGCCAGCGGCCGGTCCACGTTCTGCGCGAGGAGGGTGGACCACGTCTTCTCGAGAGCCGGGTCGCGCGCCTCACCGAGTGCACGTTTGGGACTACGCACGGCCAATCCGGCAACTAGCGTTTCTTCACGTTCGACGATGACGAACGGCATCGGGCACCCTCCGGCATCATCGGCGCACTGGGCTTACAACGACACTATCGCTTTTCGCTCCACCTGCATTCAGGCGAACGGACTTCAACAATACATTGCCCGGACGGGAGCCGTAATTCACCGGTTTCCACATCACCCGGCCTCCCGCCCATAGGTCTAGTGCACTGTAGTAGCGCTCTTCCATACTCGCGTCGGGTGTGACACACATAACATCCTTGGGATACCTCGGGATTGAGGGATCCCGCCCACTCGGCCCGGTCAACGAAGTAGGCGACGCGACGCGAACTGGCGGAAATACACGAGCTTGGACGGCTCCACCAGTCCCGGCAGAATGAAGAACCAGACTCGCTCCATCCGACGCGGAAGTTCGTCGAAGGCGCTGGTCGCACTGGCGACCACATGGGTGCCCAGTAACGAGCCCAGCAGGAAGGTCGCGAGCGTCTCCGGAGCGACGTCCTCTTCGGTACGGATATCGCCCTCGTCGACGGCCCTGCCGACGAGCCGCTCGAAAGCCTGCTGCCAGGCGGACACCACATTGCCGTCAGTTCCCTGGTAGTCACCGATTTCGTGTTGAAGTCGCAGCATCGCCGCCACAATCGGGTCGGAACTCGCCGCCTCGATCGCCACGTAGGAGAGCGCGACGAGAGCCTCCAGTGCGGGTGTGGGCCCGTCACTCACCGAAGTGACTCCAGCAGTGAGCCGGATCTGACCTTCGTCGATCACGCCACGGGCGAGGTCTTCCTTGGAACTGAAGTGAAAGTACAAGGCGCCTTTGGTGACACCGGACTGCTCGATGATCTCGTTGAGACCTGCGTTCGCGTACCCGAGGCGCACGAACACGTCGGCCGCGGCCATCAGGACCGACGCCCGAGTGACCTCTGCACGAACCTGTCTCGCCATCGATTGCCTCCCCGACCAACCCCTCCGAGGGGGCACACAACTCCAGCGAACCCTAACACCCGCCAGGCTCGAGGCTGGCGGTGTCGGACCGCGAGTCGGGAAACGAGAACTGGTTCACTAGGCAGGCCGCCGCGGACTGTCCGTTCCGAGTTGCGGGTCGGCTTCCAGGTTGGTCAAACCGTTCCAACAGAGGTTGACCAGATGCGCCGCCACCACCTCCTTGGACGGCGTGCGCTCGTCGAGCCACCACGTCGCCGTGGTCGACACCATGCCGACCAGCGCCTGTGCGTAGAGCAGCGCGAGATCCGGATCGAATCCCCGCCGCGAGAAGTCACCGGCGAGAATGTGCCCGACCTGACCGATGGCCTCGTTCAGCAGGCTCGAATACGTGCCGTCCGGCGCAGCCACCGGGGAGTCGCGCACCAAGATCCGGAAACCGTCGGTGTGTTCCTCGACGTAGGTGAGCAAGGCGAGCGCGACCCGCTCGACCCGGACCCGAGAGCGGTTCTGCTTCAACGAGGACGTGATCATGTCGAGCAACCGCGACATCTCCCGGTCCACGACCACCGCATAGAGGCCCTCCTTGCCTCCGAAATGTTCGTACACCACTGGCTTGGAGACGTGCGCGCGCTGCGCGATCTCCTCGATCGAGGTGGCCTCGTAACCCCGCTCGGCAAAGAGTGCGCGCGCGATTTCGATCAGTTGCTCGCGGCGCTGAGTGCCGGTCATCCGGGTGCGCACCACCCGCGCCGGGGTCGCATCCACATCGGTGGGTCGGGGCACCGAAGCACCATCCTTTCCTCACACGCGCGACGGAACAACTGCCGCGGGCAGCACAAAACACTGCAGGTAGCACCCACTCTATCGGCACGCCCGACACAAATTTCCGGAGCGGTTCGACCTACGGCGGGTCGGCATGCGAGGATTCTCTCGCGCAAACGGGCGTGACACCCCGCGTGTGCGGCAATCCGCCGTAGTGTAATGGCAGCACCTCTGATTTTGGTTCAGATAGTTCAGGTTCGAATCCTGGCGGCGGAGCGGAGCCTGCAGCGCAGTGCGCTGTCCGGGCCGGCTGCCCAGAGAGCAGCAAGAGTGGAACGACCAGAGGGAGCTTCATGCCAGTGCAGACCGCCGTGGTCGTCCTCGCCGCCGGTGCAGGAACTCGGATGCGGTCGAAGACCCCCAAGGTGTTGCACACCCTGGGAGGACGCACGATGCTGGCGCACTCCCTGTACGCGGCCGCCGAAGTCGACCCCACACATCTCGTCACCGTCGTCGGTCACGACCGGGAGCGTGTCGCCGCCGCGGTCGCCACCCTGGAAACCCGGCTCGGCCGCGCAATCGCTGTCGCCGTCCAGGAAGAGCAGAACGGGACCGGGCACGCCGTCGACTGCGGTCTGTCGGCGCTACCCGCCGACTTCCACGGGACTGTGCTGGTCACTGCCGCCGACGTGCCATTGCTCGACGGCGACACGTTGCGGGCGCTCCTCGACAGTCATCGCAGTGGGGCTGCTCCCACAGCCGTGACCGTGCTGACCTTCACCGCCCCCGAACCGACCGGATACGGACGGATCGTCCGGCGGCCCGACGGAGAAATCACCGAGATCGTCGAGCAGGCGGACGCCACCGCGGAGCAAGCCGCGATCACCGAGGTCAATTCCGGCGTGTACGCCTTCGACGCCGAATTCCTGCGCAGCGCCCTCGGCCGGCTGAACGCGGACAACGCGCAAGGCGAGCTGTACCTGACCGATGTCGTCAAAATCGCCCGCGACGGCGGCAAACCCGTAGTCGCCGCCCACCTGACGGACGCCGCGAAGGTAGGCGGTGCCAACGACCGCGTGCAGCTGTCCCAGCTCGCCGCCGAACTGAATCGGCGCACCGTGGAGAAGTGGATGCGCGCCGGAGTCACCGTATTGGATCCGGCCAGCACCTGGATCGACGTCGACGTCGACCTCGGGCGCGATGTCACGCTCCACCCGGGAGTCCAGCTGCACGGCGCCACCACGGTGGGTGAAGACGCTGTCATCGGGCCGGACACCACCCTCACCGACGTGACGGTCGGCGAAGGAGCGAGTGTCGTGCGCACCCACGGCACGCAGTCGAGCATCGGCGCCGGCGCCACTGTCGGCCCCTTCTCCTACCTGCGCCCGGGCACAGTACTCGGCGAGTCCGGCAAACTCGGTGCCTTCGTCGAGACGAAGAACACCGAGATCGGAGCGCATTCCAAAGTTCCTCACCTGACATACGTGGGGGACGCCACGATCGGCGAACACAGCAACATCGGGGCGTCCAGTGTGTTCGTCAATTACGACGGCGTCGCCAAGAGCCGTACCGTGGTGGGGTCGCATGTCCGGACGGGATCGGACACCATGTTCGTCGCGCCCGTACAGGTCGGTGACGGTGCCTACACCGGAGCCGGCACGGTGCTGCGTTACGACGTACCCCCGGGGGCGCTCGCCGTCTCCGGGGGGAAGCAGCGCAATATTGATGGCTGGGTGCAACGCAACCGGCCAGGTACCGCCGCCGCCGAGGCTGCGTCTGCCGCGGAACATCACCACAGTTCCGATCTGCACGAAACCGACAAGCAAGATTTAAAGGATGGCATAGAGCAGTGACCGCGAATTGGATCGACAACCAGAAGAACCTCATGCTTTTTTCTGGTCGCGCGCATCCGGAGCTGGCCGAGCAGGTGGCGAAGGAACTCGACGTGCGGGTCACTCCGCAGACTGCTCGTGACTTCGCCAACGGTGAGATCTTCGTCCGCTTCGAAGAGTCGGTGCGCGGCTCCGACGCCTTCGTCCTGCAGAGCCACCCGGCCCCGCTGAACACCTGGGTGATGGAACAGCTGATCATGATCGATGCGCTCAAGCGCGGATCGGCCAAGCGCATCACCGCGGTGCTGCCCTTCTACCCGTATGCACGCCAGGACAAGAAGCACCGCGGACGTGAGCCCATCTCCGCGCGCCTCGTCGCAGACCTCCTCAAGACCGCCGGTGCCGACCGCATCATCACGGTCGATCTCCACACCGATCAGATCCAGGGCTTCTTCGACGGCCCCGTCGATCACATGCACGCGCAGGGACAGCTTGCCGAGTACATCCGCGGCAACTACGGCACCGAGAACATCGCCGTCGTCTCCCCCGACTCCGGTCGCGTCCGTGTCGCCGAGAAGTGGGCCGACACCCTCGGCGGCGCCCCGCTGGCGTTCATCCACAAGACCCGCGACCCCCTGGTGCCCAACCAGGTGAAGTCGAACCGGGTGGTCGGTGAGGTCGAAGGCCACACCTGCATCCTCATCGACGACATGATCGACACCGGTGGAACCATCGCCGGCGCCGTGAAAATCCTCAAGGAGGCCGGTGCCGGTGACGTGATCATCGCCGCCACCCACGGTGTGCTCTCCGACCCCGCCGCGGATCGGCTGGCAGCGTGTGGTGCCAAGGAAGTCATCGTCACCAACACCCTTCCGATCGACGAGTCGAAGAAGTTCGCGCAGCTGACGGTGCTGTCCATCGCTCCGCTGCTGGCGCGCACCATCAAGGAAGTTTTCGAGAACGGCTCGGTGACGTCGCTGTTCAACGGCAACGCCTAGGCGCTTCGCGCCTGTGAGTGGTTGACGAGTCACTGGACTCGTCAACCACTCACAGGCGTAGCCTTCTGTCGTGTTCACCGGAATACCTATCGCTGCACTCGACTTCTACGAAGATCTCGAGGCAGACAACAGCAAGAGCTTCTGGACCGCGCACAAATCCGTCTACGACGAGGTAGTGCGGGCTCCCATGACAGCGTTGCTGGCCGAACTCGAGGAGGAGTTCGGTGCGGGCAAAGTGTTTCGCCCCTACCGCGACGTGCGCTTCTCGAAGGACAAGACCCCGTACAAGACCCATCAGGGCGGTTTCGTCGAGACGCGCCCGGGAGTGGGCTTCTACGTACAGATCGATGCATCGGGCTTGTTCGTCGCGGGCGGCTTCTACTCGCATACGCCTGTTCAAGTCACCCGGTTCCGCGACGCGGTCGACGACGATCGTAAGGGACGCCAACTGGTGCGGCTCGTGAAGAAGGTGCAGTCGTCGGGATATGAGATCGGCGGCGACAAGGTGAAGACTCGGCCTCGCGGCGTTGCCGAGGATCATCCGCGGCTGGATCTGATGCGCCACAAATCGCTGACCGCGGGCAAGAAGTACCTCTCCCCCGACTGGATCGACACTCCGCGCACCGCACAGGAAGTGCGCACCGCCTGGTGCGAGATGCGACCGCTCGTCGAGTGGCTGACCACGGTGATCGGCGCGGGCGAATGAAACTGACTGGTCGGGAAAAGTTGTGCGGCACACAGCGTTTGCACTCTCTCACCCGAGGCCAAACATGATCTTCGTCACGCTCGTTCGCAGAAGTGCAGGTCGCCTGCGAGGCAATGTGACGCCCGGGCTCGCTGTGCCCTACTGTGGCTCGTCGTGATCGACGCGCAGACTCTCTCCGGCCCTATCGATATCGGTGCAATTCGAAACGTCCGACGTTGGTCGCCGGGGGCTTGCGTCTGGTGCGGAGATGACCATGCGGTCGAGATGTTTCGCAACGAACCTCGCTGTGGCGCTTGCCGTGAGAAGGAATCCGTGATCGACGAAGCCCGCCGCTTCCTCGGCATGTACGGCTTGCGCCCCCTGGGTGGCACGCTGCAGTCGGACGACGACGAAGAGCGCGAACACCGTGTCAAGGCCCGCGATGCGCGTCGTGAGCTGAATGAGGTGAAGCTGTCCGAGCTTCCCGACCCCGCGACCGTGCGGAAGGCGCTGCGCCCCCGGGCCGCCAGTGTCGTCTCGGAGCCTCGCAGTTCGGCACATTCCGGAACGTCCGCGGCATCCACGTCCAGTCGCCCGAGTTCGTCGCGCAGCCCGTCCACCCCTCCCGCGGCACCCGTGCGCACCGATTCCGTCGACGTCGCCGCCCTCGAAACCCGGGTCACCGGACTCCTCGAGCAGCTGACATCGATCGACACCCAGATGAGCCAGATCGGCGAGCCTGTCGGGTTGGCTGCGCGCGCCCGCCTCAGCGACCTCGAGAAGCAGCGCGCCACCGTGCTCCGCACCCTCGCCGCGCTCGAGAAGGCCCGGATCGCCGCGGGACGGTAGGCCTCACGCCACGTCGGTAAGCTCACTGCCGGCGCCGAGCACACGGTCGAGTCGGGTTGCCGATGCCGGCGAACTGGGCCGCTGGCCGCGGTCGCTCAGTCGAGCTGTGGCGGGGCGGGCGCGGAGGCTGCTGGAGTCGACGCCGGGCGCGTGGCCATGCGTTACGGAAGGCTAAGTGTGCCGTCCGAACCGCCCCAGCAGGCCGGTCACCACCAGTCGCCCACTCTAGGCGAGGGCGCTGACATTGCGGGCGAGATAGGCGGTGCCCATATCGGCCAGGACGACGTCCATGCCTTGCCCGCCTTTTGCCCTCTTTCACCGCCGTCACGAAGTCGGCGTCGGTGTAGTTGACGAGGATGTCGGCACCGAAATCGCGGTAGGCGCGGAGTGTCTTCGAGGATCCGGCGGTCACGGCAACGCCGGACACCGAACGCTTGGGCGACCTAAATCGCGTTGGTGCCGATTTGATACCGCGAACCGTTCGGCGTACCCGCTGGACAGTCGGGTCAATGCCCAACAATGTGCTGCGCCAACACTTTCCTCTTGCGACCGCACACAAACAGCACCACGCCCGCGTTATCACGACGCGGGCGTGGTGCGGTTCGAGCGGAACAGCTCAGTGCGCTATCACCAATTCGCCCTCCGACGGTGCCAGAGCTGCATTCGGCACCAGCAACGCCGCGATCACCGCACCGGCCACGAAGATTCCGGTGCCCCACGTGAAGGTGGCCGTGTAGCTGGCGACGTGGGCCTGCGCCACGGTCAGCGGCCCGGGCTGGTGCGAGGTCAGGTAGTCGGTCATCGCCGACGCGGCAACGGTGGTCAGTAGCGCCGTGCTGATCGAGCCACCTACCTGCTGGCTGGTGTTGATCAGCGCCGAGGCGACACCAGCGTCCTCGTGGTGCACACCTGCGGTCGCGCCCTGGAACGCGGTGGTCATCGCACCACCGAGGCCGATACCCAGCAAGACCAGGCCAGGCAGGACATCGGTGACGAAGCTGCTGCCCAATTCGAGCTGCGTCAGCCAAACCATGCCGACTGCGGAAACCAGGAAGCTACTGCTGATCACAATTTTCGGACCGACCCTGGGCAACAGCAGCGACGGCACCGTGGTCGACGAGAGAACGATGCCCGCGACCATCGGCAGGAACGCCAGACCGCCCTCGATCGGCGAGTAGCCCAAGCTGACAATCAGATAGAAGGTCAGGAACAGGAAGATCGAGAACATCCCCATGCCCATGACGAACACCGCCAAGAACGAACCACCGCGCGTGCGGTCCAGCACCAGTCGCAGGGGAAGCAGCGGATGTGCGACCCTCGCCTCCAGCCAGACGAACACCGCGAGCAGTACGACTCCACCGATCAGGCACCCGAGGGTGACCGGGTTGGTCCAGCCGGATGATTCGGCGTGCGCGAATCCGTAGACGATGGCGAACAGCGCGGCGCTCACCACGAGGGTGCCCGGAATGTCGAGCTTGGGCCGCTCGGTGGTGACATGCTTGGCCAGCAGCAGCACCGCACCGACCAAGGCGACGGCGGCGAATCCGACGTTCACGAACATCACCCAACGCCAGGACGCCCATTCGGTCAGCATGCCGCCGAGCAGTAGACCGATGGCGGCGCCAGCACCGGACAACGCACTGAATATGCCAAAGGCCTTGGCTCTTTCGGACTTTTCGGTGAAGGTCACAGTAAGCAGCGAGAGCGCCGCGGGGGCCAGCAGAGCACCGAAGACGCCCTGGCCGACACGGGCCGCGACGAGGATTTCGAAGCTACTGGCCGCGCCGCCGACGACAGATGCACCCGCAAAACCGATCAGACCGATCACGAAGGTGTTACGTCGGCCGAACAGGTCACCCAGTCGGCCGCCCAACAGCAACAAACTGCCGAACGCCAGCGCGTAGCCGGTGATAACCCACTGCCGGTCGCCGTCGCTGAAACCGAGGTCCTGTTGGGCCGCGGGCAGCGCGATGTTCACGACAGTCGCGTCGAGCGTCACCATGAGCTGGGCCACACCCAGCACGACTAGCACCCACCAGCGCAAGGCGTGTGAGCCGCGACGGCCTGTCTTACCTGAGGCAGGTGCCCCGATCGTGGTAGTCATTTGTCCCCTTTGTTGCTGGTCATGTGTAGATCACTTCAGAAACCGATCTGTTTCCAATGAGGAAAACAGATCAGTTTTCAAAGCGCAACTCGAGGGGTAGCCTGTCGTCTATGACCAACCCGACAACGTCCTCGCCTGCGGCGGGCGCTGGTGCCGTTTCCTCGCGCGACCGGTTGCTCGACGCCGCGGCGAAGCTGTTCTACGAACAGGGCGTCCACATCGGCGTCGACACTTTGTGCCGAGCGGCCGGTGTATCCAAGCGTTCGATGTACCAGCTGTTCGACAGCAAAGATGATCTAATCGCCGCCAGCCTGCTGGAGCGCACGGCACCCGACTATCAGGCCTCACTGTTGCCAGCCGAAGGCGACGAACGTCCGCCGCGAGCACGGATACTGCACGTCTTCGAACGGTTTGAAGACCTGGAGCGGAGACACGACTTTCGTGGCTGTCCGTTCGTCGCTGCGGCGGTCCAAGTCAAAGCGCCCGAGCATCCGGCGAGTGTGGTCGCGCGTCGCCAGAAGGACAAGCTGACCACGTTCTTCCAGCAGGAGGCGGCACGCGGCGGTGCGAAGGACCCCGCCCGGTTGGCCCGACAGCTCACTCTCGTCTTGGACGGAGCCAGCGCCCGCTCTGTCGTACAGGCACAGCGCCTCGACTGCCTCGCAGTCGAGACCGCCAGCGCATTGCTCGATGCCGCCGGCGTCGGCGATCCCCCGGCCTGATCATCGCTATAGACAGAACTTTCGGCGTGCTCCGGTAACCTTCGGGGGCTCCGCCGAAGGGCTGTTGCGAGCCCGGTCGGCACCTCCGACCCCGCCGCCGCGGCCAACTTCAGACGCCAAATCCGTTCACGCAGCGACAAATACGAACGCGCGCACGAGGTAGTCCAGATCGTGCAGGCCCTGTGGGGTAGTTGGGAGCAGGACGAGCAGGGCCAACCGGTCCTCTTCCAGGCGGGTGGCGGCATGAACGCCTGGAACTGGCCGCCCGCTACGCTGACGGCGTTTATGCCAACCCTTACACCATCGAAGACGGGCAAGCCCAGCGCCGCGCGTTACGCGCCGCCGCTGGGCGAGCCGGACGCAACCCCGACGACGTCAAGATGTTCGCCGGGTTCATGCCGACCATCGCATCCTCCCGCCGCGCCGCACTGGACCGGAGGCGACTGCTGGACGAGTCAGTCGACCTGCGGCAGCGCGTGCGCTACCTCGGAACGATGATCGGCCTGCCACTCGGTTACCACCAGATCGATGAGCCCCTCTCTGCGCGAGAACTTTCCGACATCGAGCCCAACCCACACGACCCACGTTCCGCCCACGCCATCGAGGTGGTCCGCGAAGGATGGCCCCTGCGCGAGTCATCGCACACGGAGTCATCGACTACCATCCCGTCGTCGCCTGCACCGCCACCGACGTCGCCGACCACATGCAGAAGTGGTTCGAGGCAGGCGCCTGCGACGGCTTCTCACTCGCCATCGACGGCTACCACGACGGCGTCGACGCCTTCGTCGACCAGGTCGTCCCGATCGTGCAGGAACGCGGACTTTTTCAGCTCGATTACGAAGGCGCCACCCTGCGAGCCCATCTCGGGGCCCGCGACCAATACGGACTCGACCCACGAATCACCGAACCGTCCGGGTAATCGTTCGAGGATCAGCGCCCACGCATTCGCGCTCCCACCGCGGCTTCGGACTTGGCAATCAGCGGGATCGTCCGCGCCAATCGATGCACACCGTTCACGAATGTACAGATCCGCGGAACTGCGTTGCGCAGCGCGACAGTCGCCTCGGCAAAGCTGTCGTTCTTGATGGGCTCAGTGTCGCTCGGTCGTGGGCCGTCACCTCGCCTGCGGCCCTCCTCGAACTGTCATTCGACGAGGGCGTCGATCTCGTCGATGACGCGTTGTTCGGGGTTGCGGGCGGGATTGTGTTCGGTCATGCGGGATATACCCTTTGATAGTCGCTGTGCAATGATCGCCGGTTTACGCCGGTGTTGGAGAGTCGAGGGCCTGGATTTGGATCTCGACGCCGTTGAATGCGGCGGTGCCCGACAGGGAGTCGATTCCGCCCAGACCTGTGATCGCGATGAGGTTGGCACCCGGGTGGCTCACCGCGCGCGGTCGCGGCCACGCATCAGAGCCGGAACGTTGTGCATCCATGAGTTGAGCGAACGCGTCTGCCGCCGGCCGACGATCCCGAGTTCGGGGCGTGGCCAGATGTTCGCTCATGGTTCCTTCTAGAACAGTCGACCGACTGTGTGAGGTTGCCTGCGGGCCGCCGCCGGGCTCATGTTCGGCGCGCGCATGTCGACGACATTGCCGTCTTCGACGTTGATTCGCAGGTTAGTGTGCAGATATGGAGGCGCTGGAGCCGGCTCACGGTGCGGAGGCTGGAAGGGGTATTGCTGCGTCTCTGCTGGCGGATGTGTCCAGCCTGGCTGACGACATGCTGGCGTATATAGCCGAACGGATACCGGAGGTCGGCGGGGATGCCGAGCTTCGCGGCCTGACTCTGGGATCGTGCTCGTCGAACCTCGAAGCGGTACTTTCGATGGTTCGTCATGGGATCGATGTAGCGGCTGCGGAGGCGCCGGTAACGGCGCTCGAACACGCGCGCGCAATGGCATCACGAGGGCACAGCGTCGATGTGATGCTGCGGTTCTATCGGTTGGGTCATGAGTACTTCACCGAGAAGCTTTCCGACTCACTCACTGACTGGATCGAGGACCCCGCTGTCGCGTTGAGGACGTTTATCGATCTCGAGCGCTACGGATTTCGATACATCGACCGCATTTCCAGTCTGGTGGCCGCCGAGTACGTCGCTGAGCTCGACCGACGCCAGAACCAGGCAAGAGCCGAACGCGCCGATGTCGTGCGGGCACTGCTCGTTGGGGAACGCGTCGACATCGCTCGCGCCGAACGTGTGCTCAGCCACCGGCTCACCGGTCGGCAGATCGGTTTCGTGTGCTGGGTCGACGACCGCGGCGTCGACCTCGAGGGATTCGCTCGGCAGGTTGGAAGGTTCCTTGGGGCCGGTCACTCACTCGTCGTGGCGGACGGCCCACTCGCAGTGTGGGGATGGGCGTCGATCACGGGGGACGTGAGGACTTCGCTCACGGGCATGGCGACTGAGTTTCCCGGCGAACGCGAAAAGGTTCATATCGCGGTGGGCTCACCCCATCCGGGGGCAGCAGGCTTCCGCACCTCCCACCTCGAGGCTCTACGCACTCGCCGAATCATCGAACTGTCCGGTCGCGCGGCGCCATCGATCACCCACTTCAGCAATGTTGCCTTGGTAGACGCCATCTCGCGCGACCTGGATGCGGCGCGGGCCTTCGTCGCCGCTCAGCTCGGCGCTCTCGCACGGGACGACGCAAAAGAGCGCAGCGAGCGCGCCGCGCTCCTGGCTGTTCTCGACGCGCAAGGGAGCCTGGCGACCGCAGCGAGCACCTTGGGAATCCACCGGAACACGGTCCTGCAAAGGGTGCGTCGTGCCGAAGAGCGCAGAGGCCGGCCCGCAACGAGCAACATCGCCGAACTGCACGCAGCGCTGATCGTCTGCAATGTGCTGGGGGCCTCGGTGTTGCCCGAGCCGAAGCCGCGCTGACCGGAGCCCGAGCACGCCGGATGTGCTGACAGCACACCGGAGAGGGCTGGGATGGCCTTGTCGACCGATACCGGCCGAACATAGGTTGTGAGGTATCTCATCCCGAAGCGCGAAGGAGGAGTCCGATGTCGACCACGACTCGAGCACCCCAACCCCCAGCAGCGGCCTCGCAGCACGCGTTGCCTGATCCGGGCGAGCAGGTTCCTACGCTGTCCTGGCCGATAGTCGGCATCGGCACATTTGCGCTTGCGCTCTTCGGCCTCTCGACCTGGGCCGCGCTCACCGACACGTTGCCTGCGATCGCCACCATCGCCGCGAGCTCCGCAGCAATCTTCATCCTGTTCACCGTGCTGCACGACGCCTCGCATTACTCGATCAGCTCACATCGCTGGGTCAACGTCGCCTTCGGTCGCGTGGCAATGTTCTTCGTCTCGCCTCTGATCTCCTTCAAGTCTTTCGCGTTCATCCATATCGAGCACCACCGCAACACCAACGACGGTGAGTCCGATCCCGATCACTTCGTCAGCGCCTCGCCCTGGTGGCAGCTGCCCATCCGCTTCCCGGCCATGGACCTGCCCTACATCAGCTTCCTGGTGCGCAACCTGCGTCGCCGCCCACGCGCCGAGATTCTGGAAACGGCGGCCTTGATGACCCTTTCGGTGACGGTCATCGCGTCGGCCGCCTTCGCCGGACATCTGTGGACGCTCGCGCTGATCTACCTGATCCCCGAACGGGTCGCGATGTTCGTGCTCGCGTGGTGGTTCGACTGGCTACCCCACCACGACCTCGAAGACACCCAACGTGAGAACCGCTATCGCGCGACCCGTAACCGCGTCGGCTCGGAATGGATCCTCACTCCCCTGCTCTTGTCGCAGAACTATCACCTGGTCCACCATCTACACCCCTCCATCCCGTTCTACCGCTACGTCGCGGCCTGGCGACGCAATGAGGCCGCCTACCTCGAGCGCGACTCGGCAATAAGCACCGTCTTCGGGCAGCAGCTCGACGCCACCCAGTACCAGGAGTGGAAACGCCTCAACGGCAAACTAGCTGCACTGCTCCCGGTCCGAATGCCGCGTTCCTCCGCGGCACGCCATGCCAGCACCTACCCGATCCCTGTCACAAGCGTCGAGCCTCTGACTCCGGACAGCGTCAAGGTCACCTTCGACGTTCCCGATCACCTCAGCGACCAGTTCGCCTTCCAGGCCGGTCAACACCTGACCGTTCAACACCGCATCGACGGAAAGGAGGTGCGACGAAACTACTCGATCTGCACCTCCGCCACCTCGGGAGAACTGGCGATCGGCATACGCCACATCACCGGCGGGAAGTTCTCGAGCTTCGCGGTCGACACACTGCGAGCCGGTGACGTCCTGGAACTGATGACGCCCACGGGTAGCTTCGGCGCACCTCTCGATCCACTCGCCCGGCACCACTATGTCGCGGTAGCCGCCGGGAGCGGCATCACGCCCATCCTGTCGATTCTGCGCACCACCATGGAGATCGAGACCGAGAGCCGCTTCACCCTCTTCTACGGCAACCGAACCGCAGAGTCGACCATGTTCGCCGCCGAACTCGACGAGCTCGAATCCCGGTACGCAGACCGGCTACGCATCTTCCACATCCGTTCCGCCGAGGCGCACCACCCCGCCTCTCTTCGCGGCCGTATCGATCTGGCGATGGTTCAACGCCTCCTCGCCACCGACCTCACAACGATCGACCGGTGGTACCTGTGCGGCCCGAGCGAACTCACCACCACAATCCGCGATGACCTCGCAACCGAAAAGGTGCCGACCGAACGGATACACCTCGAACTGTTCCGCGGCACGAACCGGCCCAGACACGTCGAGAACTTCCCCGCCTCCGAAGTGACCATCACGCTGTCCGGCGCGAATCACACCGTCGAACTCGCCCCCGGTGAGACCGTCCTCGAATCCGCGCTGAAAAACAACATCGACGCCCCCTATGCCTGCCTCGGCGGCGCGTGCGGCACCTGCAAAGCCAGAGTCACCACAGGAGCAGTATCAATGGAGCAAAATTTTGCACTTCAGACGGCCGAGGCCGAGGCCGGCTTCATACTGACCTGTCAATCCCATCCCACCACCCCCACGGTCGCAGTCGACTACGACAGCTGAACTCACACATGCGCGAACACTACGAGAAGGCCGCACGGGTCACCGGCGCCGCCGTCGCCAGGGCACCCGGTGGGCCGTGGTCGGAAACTTCTGGCGGCTTGCCTCGGTCAGCGGCGGGGATGACCGCCGGTGAATCCGGTTCACACAGTCACATACCTGAGGGTGGAACGATGAGTAAAGCAACACATCGGAACAGGACCGAACAGGACTTCAATGGGCCGTTCGTGACGGGTGAGCATTTCCGGCATGGCCTGCCGATCCGTCGACAGGCACAAAAGGCTTTGGCCGACTTGAAACCGGCACAGATGCCACTGCTACTGGACGCACTCGACGAAACCGCCACACCCGTCTTCGAATACCTCGAGCCATTCGCCTGGGTGGTGCCTGAGTTCGAAGAGTTCCGCGCCTCACGAACGATCGGCCCCACTCTTGCGTGGTGGTGCAAATTTCACGGTCAATCAGCTGAATCATTGCTGGTCAATACCGAGCGCTACTTCTGCTTCGGACCTGAAGGGTCCGCCATCGGTGCCATTGAAGAGCACTCGGTGTTTGGAATGTACAGCGCGTATCGGTGCACGAGCGAGGCTACTGCCGACCGGCACGCGTACTACGCCTCCGAGGAAATGACAGCGCTCATCCGCGCCGGTAGCAAGACTTCTGCCGAAGTGAGCGTGACACCCGATGACCTGCCGTCACCTTCCGGAGTGGCGTATCTCGCCCGACCCGAAGGCGGACTCGTCCTTCTGTGGAATATCTTGTATGACACGCGTCTCTCGGTCCAGCTCGTATCGGCAGCCGGAGTAGAAGAATTCCTCGGCGACGAGGGTGAGCTCCGCCCAGGCGCGGCATACCGATACATCAACCACGTCTACCTGCCGATCCCGACCGCGGAAGCTGAACTCAGCCCACCCGAAAGCGACACTCCACCGAGCCTGCACTTGATCGACGGCCTCACCCCCGCCGGTATGGATTCGGATGTCCGGCAGGAAGCCCTCACGAGCTACCGCGGATGGACATCCGCGGAGATACTCGGGGTCTTCGTCTCCTTCACTCACATGCTCCGGCAGAAGACGACCCAGACCGAGTCCACAACAGTGTCTGCCGCGAAGTCTGCGACCACCCGGCGACGCAAGAAGCCATCACAGATCACGTACATGTCCTACCGGCCCTAGTGCTCAATGCGGACCACCGAAGACGAGACACCAACGCGCACAAACGCGCACCGTTGGACAGTGCAAGGTCACTGGACAAGGCAATGGTATCCCAGCGAACAACGCCACCACCCAAGCTGGATCTCGCCTGACCAGCTCCGCGATCTCCATCAGCTACGACAGCTACGACAGCTGATCATCCATTGACCCTCAATCAGAAACGAACCATCACAATGAACTTGACCGGGAAACTAGCTGTTGTGACGGGAGCGTCATCAGGTATTGGTGCTGCTACCGCCGCGGCGATCGCTGCTGCCGGCGCAGAAGTGATCCTCGTCGCCCGAACACCAGGGCCGCTGAAAGAAGCGGCCGAGTTGATCAAATTTCGAGGCGGCCAAGCACACGCTCTGCCCGCTGACCTTACGTCGTACTCGGAGGTCGAAGACTTGGCCGACCAGGTGCTCGGGGATATCGGTGTTCCGGACATCATCGTCAACAACGCTGGTGCCGGCCGATTCCTGTTCCTCGACGAAACCGATCCGGAAGAAGCAGTCCAGATGATGGCTGCGCCATACTTTGCAGCATTCTTTATCAGCCGTGCATTCGTGACACCGATGATAGCCCGGGGCTCCGGTAACATCATGCAGATAAATACCCCAGCTGCCACGGTTCCCTGGCCCGGGGCAGTCGGCTATGCATCAGCTCGCTATGCCATCCGCGGATTCACCGAGTCTCTTCGACAAGATCTGCGCGGCACCGGCGTCCGTGTTTCTTCAGTAACGCCCGCGAAGGTCGACACCCCCTACTTCGACCGCAACCCCGGCGCTGCCGAACGGATCCCGAGGATCGAGAAGCTCCTCGGCACTATGACTCCCGAGCAAGTCGCCGACGTCGTCGTCTCGGCGATACGCCGCGACGCGGACGATGTCCACGCACCATGGAGGTGGGCTGCACTGCACCCTATCGCGCGTGCGATCCCACGCCCATTTCATTGGTTAGCTTGGCATACCGGAACGAAGCACCCCCGAACCGTAGCGGGTGCCGCGTGAGCACGTTCGACTTCGATGTCGTGATCATCGGTTCAGGCTTCGGCGGCAGCGTATCCGCTCTCCGTCTCGTGGAGAAGGGCTACCGCGTAGCGGTACTCGAAGCCGGCCGACGATTCGCGGACCACGAATTTCCCCGAACGAACTGGGATGTGCGGCGATATCTCTGGGCTCCGAAACTGCGCTGTTTCGGACTGCAACGTGTGCATTTACTGCCCGACGTCTTGGTCATGGCCGGGGCCGGAGTGGGAGGTGGATCCCTGAATTACGCCAATACGCTCTACGAACCAACCCGCGCTTTTTATGAAGATCCTCAATGGGCGCACATCACGAACTGGCAAGAGGAATTGGCCCCCTACTTCACCGAGCCAAGAAAATGCTCGGCGTAGTGCCCAATCCCCACACAACTCCTGCTGACCAGGCAATTGCTGCCGTTGCGAAGAAAATGGGGGTCGAGGACACAGTCACAACCACCCCAGTCGGGGTATTTTTCGGACCAGAGGGACGAACCGTCGACGATCCGTACTTCGGCGGTGCGGGGCCCTCACGAACCGGTTGCACTCAGTGTGGATCGTGCATGACAGGTTGCAGAGTTGGGGCGAAAAACACCCTGGTCAAAAACTACCTGTACCTTGCCGAACAATCAGGTGCACAAATCCGACCGCTCACGACGGTGAGAGCAGTACGTCCTGGAACGGACGGCGGGTACGAGGTCCTGACGAGGCCGACCGGCCGAATCGGGCGGCGCAGGGACACCACGATCACTGCCGAACAAGTCGTCGTTGCTGCCGGGACTTACGGCACGCAACGATTGCTGTTGGAGATGGCCCAGACCGGTGAATTGTCAGGACTCTCCAGTCAACTGGGAACTGCAGTACGCACAAATTCCGAGGCTATCCTTGCAGCTACCGCACGACAACCAAGCGAAGACTACAGCCGCGGCATCGCCATCACCTCGTCCTTCCATCCCGATTCACATACCCACATTGAACCCGTTCGCTACGGCAAGGGCAGTAACGCCCTGGCCCTGCTCCAGACAGTGCTCACTGACGGAGGAGGCCGGGTACCTCGTGTTCTGAAGACTTTTGCTGTCGCGGCCCGCAACCCAGCCGCTTTTGCCCGTAGCCTGTCCGTCCGCAAGTGGTCCGAGCGCACAATCGTCGCCCTCGTCATGCAAACGGGGGACAACTCGCTACGACTCGCAACCAAGCGAGGGCATTTCGGTATGCGAAAGCTCACCAGTCGCCCCAGCCCTGGATCCGCACCACCTACCTGGATTCCCCAGGGACACAAAGCTGTCCGACTCCTAGCGCAGGAGATCGGCGGCGAGCCGGGTGGATCCATCACCGATATCGTCAACATCCCCATTACCGCCCATTTCTTAGGGGGTTGCGCAATCGGAGACTCCGCTGATTCAGGGGTCATCGATCCCTATCAACGCGTCTACGGACATCCCGGCCTGCATGTTGCGGACGGCTCCGCTATCAGCGCGAACCTCGGCGTGAACCCGTCACTCACCATAGCGGCGCAAGCGGAACGCGCCTTTGCCCTCTGGCCGAACCGCGGTGAACCCGACACTCGGCCGGCACTGGGAGCACCCTACGAAATCGTCAAACCTGTCTTACCCGCACATGCGGCCGCTACGGCGAAGACCTTGCTGGGCATACCGGGTTTCGACTGCCCGCCCAACGGCTGAAGCTCTACTCGACCATCGTCACTCCTCTGGCGTTGCTGAGTATTGGCATCCGATACAGTCTCCGGAGCTCTCATGCAGCGACCGCCTACACATAAACGGGCCGCCGGGGCACCGCAGCACCGTCCGAGGCTGCTCGTTTTCAGCCTTCGGCCCGGTTTGCGCCACGTAACGATCGGAGGTGATAACGGGACAGACGGGTCGACCGACGGCGGGAACTCGGTTCACCCATTCGCCATATCTAACTACGGCCGCTTGTCCAAACCTCTGTTGGGACAGGCCTTCTTGCGAAAACGATGAAACTATTCAAGGTCGGAGAAAATGAACCACTACAAAAGCAACGTGCGTGATATCGAGTTCAATCTGTTCGAGGTACTCGGGATCGGTGAGCTATTGGATGCCGGCGCCTACGGAGACCTCGACACCGACACCGTGCGCAACATCCTCGCGGAGGTCGCGAGGCTGGCCGAAGGCCCGGTCGCCGCGTCCTTCACCGACGCGGATCGGCATCCTGTCGAATTCGATGCACCCAACCACGCGTCGTGGTCCCGGAGCCACTGCGCAAGACCATCGAGGCCGTAAACGAGGCAGGTTGGTCGCGGCTCGGCCTACCGGAGGGCATGGGTGGTGTACCCGCTCCCGCGCCGTTGGTCTGGGCGATCAGCGAGATGCTGGTCGCGGCAAACGGATCCGCAAGCTTCTTCAACATGGGTCCAGTGATGGCCAGCGTGCTCTACAGCGTCGGCACCGATCAGCAAAAACATTGGGCCAAAGAAGGATTCGAGCGCGGTTGGGCTGGAACGATGGTGCTAACGGAACCGGACGCCGGATCCGATGTCGGCGCAGGCCGTACAAAGGCGATCGCGCAGGCCGACGGTACGTGGCACATCGAGGGCGTCAAGCGGTTCATCTCCGGCGGCGACGTCGGAGATACTGCTGAGAATCTTTTCCATCTGGTGCTTGCCCGCCCCGAGGGGGCCGGTCCCGGAACCAAAGGGTTGAGCCTGTTCTACGTTCCGAAGTTCCACTTCGACTCGGAGACACTTGAACTTGGAGAGCGAAACGGTGTGTACGTCACCGGCGTCGAGCACAAGATGGGCCTCAAGTCGTCCCCGACCTGCGAACTCACCTTCGGGGCAACGGACGTTCCCGCGGTGGGCTGGCTCGTGGGTGATGTGCACAACGGTATCGCCCAAATGTTCCAGGTCATCGAGAATGCCCGGATGATGGTAGGCACCAAGGCAGCCGGAACACTGTCCACCGGCTACCTCAACGCCCTCGCCTACGCCAAAGAAAGAATTCAAGGTGCGGACCTCACCGCACTGACAAACAAAACCGCACCCCGTGTGGCCATCACCCACCACCCCGACGTGCGACGCAGCCTGGCGATGCAGAAGGCCTACGCCGAAGGGCTCCGAGCGGTCTACCTCTACACCGCCGCACACCAGAATGCCGATGTCGCCGAGTTGGTTTCCGGCGCAGACGCCGAATTGGCCGCTCGGGTCAACGACCTACTGCTACCGATCGTCAAAGGTGTCGGGTCCGAGAAGGCCTACGAACTGCTCACCGAGAGCCTGCAGACTCTCGGCGGCTCCGGTTATCTACAGGACTACCCCATCGAGCAGTACATCCGCGATGCCAAGATCGACACCCTCTACGAGGGCACCACGGCAATCCAGGCGCAGGACCTCTTCTTTCGAAAAATCGCCCGCGACCGTGGCGTTGCACTCGCACATGTGGCCGGTCGGATACGAGAGTTCATCGACAGTGACGCCGGCAACGGTCGACTCAAGGCCGAACGGGTGCTGCTCGAGACCGCGTTGACCGACGTACAGGAAATGGCCGGGACGTTGACTGGCTATCTGATGGCTTCCCAGCAACAGCCGTCCGAACTGTACAAGGTGGGGCTCGGCTCGGTGCGATTCCTATACGCAGTGGGGGACCTGCTCATCGCGTGGCGACTGCTGGTGCAGGCCGAAGTCGCGTTGGCAGCCTTGGACCGCGACGCGTCGGCAAACAACCGGCCGTTCTATCGGGGCAAGGTTGCCATCGCGTCGTACTTCGCCAAGAACATCCTGCCTATCCTGGCTTCAACGAAGGACATCCTCGAGACCCTCGACATCGAAATCATGGAGCTGGAGGAAGAGGCGTTCTAGTTGCATGAGGCATGAACATTGGTGACGCGACGCCGGCGGGACGCGGCGGGCGGTCGTCCTCCGCGTCTTGAATGCGGTCATTGACAATTGTCGTGAACGTTCATCGACGGCGGCGCGTCGTTGCTGCTCGGCGGTGTATTCGCGGGAGTAGAACAGTTCTTCGGCGAGGATGCGGTTGTAGCGTTCGACCTTCCCGCTATGTTTCGTGTGTATGCGGTAGTGCCGCGCTTCCCGAGGCGGCGCGACTCGATACCGTCGATCAAATTTGGACCGACAGGTTCCCGAAGAGCTTCCGATCTTGTGGCGCCGACATGTGCCCGCCGCACCGACTCGTCAACCGTACGAAGGAGGATCATGACCGCCGCCGTCCCCAGCAGCTCACGCGCCGCCCGTCGCGTGTGTACCTCCGCCGACAGCAACGAGAGAACGCAGCGACATGGTTCGCGATTGCCTGCCGTGTCGATCACATTGGGGCGTTATGGGCGGAATCATGTCGGATCCCACGGTGATCGTTCGAGACTGTTGAGCTCATCGAGAACCTGGTCGACCGCGGTGGTCGGGATACGGAAGTCTTGGCCTTTCGAAGCACGGAGGCAGTCGCGTAAGTAGGCGGGCATGGCGAGTTCACGCTCGAGGTCTGCTGCGGTTCGGTTGCCCACGTTCTCCACCTGCCCCGAGCGGGCGATGATCAGAACCGCACCACGTAGCGGATTCGGGAAGAGGCCTGGCAGTGCGACATTCACGGCCACGACTGAAATTTCAGAGACGTGCCGTCGCCGCGCGTCGACGCCTCATTCATCTGGACCTGTCGTCGGTCGGACGAACCGCCGCCGACCAGTTAACCGGTATCGGGGCCCACACCCTGACCCTTCGCGGATGTATTCCGGTCGGGCGGCGACCGGTTTCGGAGCCAAATCCGACCACCGATGCAACCGACACGGACGCAGATCCGAGCTGAGCCTATGCGGGTTACGTTCGAGGGTCTCGACGGCATCAGTGAAGCAACGCGACAACGTCTTCGTCGAGAAATCCCTTCAGGCCACAACTGAAAGCATAGTTATCGTCACCTGCGACCATGTGACCGGCCCCGGTGACGTAGATCAGTGTGGCGGTCGGGATCAGCTCGAGCAGTTTCTTGGATCCTTCCCCGCTGACCACATACGACTGCTTGCCACGAACGAGCATCGTCGGAACGGTGACCGCGGCCACGGCGTCCCGCGCGCGTTCGTAGCGCACGATCGAGTCCGCTTGGCGAGTGGGTTTTCAAGGCCACTGCGCATGAAAGCCATGATTTCCGCGGTACCGGCGGTTTCGATTTTCGGTGCGATATCGACCAGGACCAAACCGCGAGCGAGATCGGGATTTTCCCCTTGCCCGATCAATGACGTCATACCGCCCATCGAGGCACCGACGAGCACCGGCTTCTCCCTCAGTTCGCCGATGATCGATGTCCCGTCGGCGACCAACGCGTCGATGCCGTAGTCCCCGTCCGGTGCCCACTGGCTGTCCTGCCCACGCGCGTCCAGAGCGATGGCGGACCAGCCGTCCGCTGCGAGGCTGCGTCCGGTGTTTCGCCAGGAATGCCGGTCCGCCCGCCGCCGTGCAGCAACAGAACCAAGCCTTTTCTGTCGGTCCAGGCGATTTCCTGGATCTGCCCGACCATGGTCGCCAATCGGATGACGTCGACGTTCGCCAGGATCGACGCAACGAGTGCGGCGATCTGGGTGTACCCGGTCGGGTCCGGGATGACCGACAGTGAGAGCGCTCACCCCGTCGCAATGCCCAGAACCAGATTGACCACCGTCGCCGGTTCGAGCACCCACAGCACAGTCGAGGCCGCCGACAGCGCATCGGCGGGAACCGATGTCAGCGCGGCGATTTGGCCGCCGAGGGTGGCGGATGCGGCCGACAGCTGGGGCAAGTCTTCCGATGCCCCGGCCTTCGAAAGCACCTCGGAGGGGCTATGTTCGGGGCCACCACACAATTCCTAAGATCTTGGTGATGACACGTCGTCCGTTCGAGGGAGCACGATGGTGAAGACCGCTCCGCCGCCGTCTGAGTTGTGAGCAGAGATGACCCCATCCATTGCGGTAACGAGCCCATGCGCGAGCATCAATCCGAGACCGTATCCGTCAACCGGCGCACTGGGTCCAGTTGTGCCACCGGCCCGTGCGAATGGAGTGAACAACCGCGGTAAGTACTCTGCGGCGATCCCCGGTCCGTCGTCGATGATCTCGATGCTGACTTCTGTCGGACTCGGGGTCGCGACGACGCATACGTTACCGTCGCGGCGTCCGTAACGAATGGCGTTACCGATGATGTTGAGGAGTATCTGGTGGAGTCGCCCCCGGTCCGCCCTCACCGTGACCCCGGGTTCGATCAAGAGTCGGATTGAGACGTCCCGATCGGAGATTGCGGATGACAGCAGCGGCACTACCTGGCGGACAGCCTTATCGACTGCGACCGACTCCACGTGCAGTGGAAGAACGCCGGCTTCTGTTCGACTGATATCGAGGACATCGGTCACCAGATCGAGCAGGTGGTCGGCCGCGAAGTTGATTCTTGCGAGTGCTTCCTGGCGCCTGGGCGCGTCGAGATCGAGGGTCGCCAGCAGTTCGGTGAACCCCTTGATTGCTTGGAGGGGAGTGCGCACTTCGTGACTTACCGACGTGAGCAAATTCGATTTCGCGTTGCTGTGTTCCTCTGCGATCTGCCTCGCCACTTCCGCTTCGTGGCGTGCCCTTCTATCGATCTCGGCAGCGAGTCGCTCGGTCAGGTCGATGAGGTTGAGCGCGAGTCTCGACGGTAGACCTTCGCGACTGCGTATTACGGAGATCGTGGCCTCGACCGGTCGTAGCTGGCCTTCTTTGCACTGCAGATGCATCTGCTGGGTGACACAGTCGGCTGCGTGCGAGAGAAGTTCGGCCTGAATGCGTGTCGAGGTACCCGAATCGACGTGTAGGACCGCGTCGAGGGGGAGCCCGACCAGCTCGTCGGGGCGGTAGCCACTCAACCGTGCAAATGCGGCATTGACTCTCTCGAACCGCTGATCGAGCTGCAATAAGGCCTCCCCCAGGGGGTTGTCGTCGAATGACCGACGAAAAAGTTCCTCGCTCTCGACGAGCTCTCCGAGCAGACGGCTGTGTTCGATGGCCACGGATGCGAGGTAGGTGAATCGGTTGACCAGCCGACCTTCGCGGTCGCTGGGACGGTGTGGTTGACCGTGATATACCGCGAATGTGCCGACTATCTCGCCGCTGGGGGCGGAGATCGGAGATGACCAGCAAGCGACGAGTCCGGAGTGTATTGCGGCGTCGCGATAATCGGTCCATCGCTCATCGGTGCGAACGTCGACGGCTACTACTGGTTTCCCGAGGAAGGCGGCTGTGCCACAGGAGCCGGCTTTCGGCCCTGGCCGAATCCCATCTATCGAGCGAAGGTAGACAGCCGGGAGATTCGGTGCGGCGCCGTGACGAAGTGCTGATCCCGTAGCATCTGCGATCAGGATTGAGCACCGCGCACCGGGCATCAGATCCTCGAGAGCGACGATGACCGCATCGAGTGTTTCCTTCAGCGGAGCGGCAGCCGCCACCAGCGCGAGGACTTCTATTTGTCGCTGCAGCAGGACGGATGCATCTGATGGTTCCAGGTCGTCGTCGCCGATCTCTGCCGGTCGGGTTCGCATCGTCATCTCCTGCGGGGTAACACGTCAAATTGATAGCCGACGCCTCGTACTGTCCGAATCACAGGGGCGACGAACTCTTTCCCGAGTTTGTTGCGCAGACGATGAATATGCTCTGTGACGGTGGCCTCCCCCAGCCATTCCGCAGTCTGCCATACAGTCTCCAATAGCTGGTGCCTTGTGAACACCTGCCTGGGATGTGTCGCGAGGAACGACAGCAAATCGAATTCTTTGGCGGTGAGTTCGACTCGCTCTCCCCCGATCGTCACCTCGCGGCTGGTGACCTCAATCTGCATCGGCCCGACTGTGAGAACCTCAGATGCGGTGAAGTATCCGGCGCGTCGTAGAAGTGAGCGCACACGTGCGGCCAGCTCACCAGGAGAGAAGGGCTTCACCAGGTAGTCGTCCGCGCCGAGATCCAAACCAATGATGCGGTCGGCTTCACCGCTACGTCCAGAGAGGATGATTACCGGGACCTCGCGAGGGATCCCGGCGCGACCGCCGCGAATTGCCCGCAGGACGTCCAACCCCCCGACAGCTTGCAGGGAGAGGTCCAGCACTATCAGCGATGGCACCTCACGCGACATGATCTGAAGCGCCGAGGCGCCATCGTTAGCCTCGGTCACGTCGAATCCGGCATCTTTGAGCTGCCAGCGCACGACGGTTCTGATGCCGTCGTCGTCATCGACTATGAGTATTCGACGACCCGAGAGGCACTGAGTGGTTGCGGCACGATCAGGATCACCATATGGCGAAGTGTTCACCCGTGTGACATTGCACGCATTGTTCCGTGATCGCTAGTCCACGTTCAGTAAATGCAGTGTTCGAAGGGTCAATCTGTTGAGATCCCGTTGATAGCCTCCGGTATGCCGGTGTGACCTCGGAGCGGCCGGTGGCGTCGGCAACGTTCGCTGGGCTGTCCGCTCCGGGCGAGTCGCTGTGCCGACAGCCCCGGTGACCGCGACCTCAATCCGGGGCGAAGACCCGCAGTCCCTCCACTGCAAATCACGTCTCCGACCGGTCCGCTGCGAAACGCGCGTACCAGCGCAAAGTGTCGGGGTCGTCGACAGAGTCCATACTCACAGCATTCTCCAGTGCCCTGCCGGTCAGCAGCTTTTTGATCGGGACTTCAAGCCGTTTCCCGTTTAGGGTGTGCGGCACGGCGGGCGCTTCGACGATCTCGTCAGGGACATGACGGGGAGTTAGGCGGGTCCGAAGCGTTCTCACGATCTTTCGTTTGAGCTCGTCGTCGAGCGCGTGCCCGGGGGCCGGAACGACGAACAGGCCCAGCCAGTACCCCTCGTCAGGCTGGTCGACCCCGATCACCAAGGTCTCGGTGATCTCCGGCATGTCCTCGAGCACGTCGTAAAAGTCGCTGCTGCCCAACCGGACGCCCTGCCTGTTGAGCGTCGAGTCCGAGCGGCCATGGATCGTGACGCTGCCGTCGGAGTGCATCGTCACCCAGTCTCCGTGCCGCCAAACACCCGGCCAGGTCTCGAAATACGAGTCCGTGTACCGCTCCGCATGAGGGTCATTCCACAGGAACACCGGCATCGAGGGCATTGGCTGGGTGACTACGAGGTCACCCACTTCGTCGACAACAGGGACGCCGTCATCGCGCCAGGCCGCGCAGTCAACACCGGCGAGCCGACCACCGATGCGCCCTACACGGACTGAGGCGTACTCGTTGGCGCCGACGAACGAGCCGGAGATGTCGGTGCCACCGCTGGTGGAATCGATCCGCAGGTCCGGACCGACGTGCTCTAGCACCCAGCGGTAGCCTGCCGAAGGCAGCGCGGAACCGCTGACCATCACGTGCCGCAGCTGGCTCAGGTCGTGTTTTTTGCAGGGCGAAACCTCGGTGCCAGCAGACGCGGTCACAACCGCGGCGCCTAGCAGCATGACGTCCGCGCGGGTGCGCGCCGCGACATCCCATACCGCGCCTGCGGGATATCCTGGACTGCCCTCGTACAAGACGATGCTCGCGCCTTGACTGAGTGCGCCGAGCTGCATGTTCCACAGCGCCCAGCCAGTCGAAGTGTAGGTGAACATCCGCTCGCCCGAGCGCAGCCCACAATACAGTCCGGACCACTTCATGCCTTCAAGGGTGATCCCGCCATGGCCGTGGACCAGGCCCTTGGGCAGACCAGTGGTGCCAGACGTGAACAGCACCCAGAGCGGATGAGAGAATTCGACTTGCTCGAACTCGAGTGGCGCGTCCTGGGCGAGCAGCTCATTCCAGGGTGTTGAGCCCTCGGGGTGCAGCCGGTCGAACACGCACGGGACGTGAACGACGTGACGCAGCGTCGGGAGGTTCTCGCGCAGCTGTGCGACGACGTCGCTGCGATCGATCTCTTTGCCATTCCAGTGGTAGCCGTCCGTGGCGATCAGCACAGTGGGTTCAAGCTGCGAAAGACGGCCGATGGTGCCATCGGGCCCGAAGTCTGGGGAACAGCATGCCCATACTGCACCGACCGTGGCGGCGGCGAGGACTCCGATCACCGCGTGTTCGGTGTTTGGTAGGTAGGCACCAACGCGGTCGCCTGGCCGCACGCCCGCCCGCCTCAACCAACCCGCCACTGCGCCCACAGACCGCCGCAGCTGCGCGAACGTGATCTGACGGGCAGGCAAGCCGCCCTCCTGGACGCACACCAGCGCGGTTGCGTCGTCGGCGCCCCGACACAAAGTCTGCTGCGCCCAGTTGAGCCGCCCTTCGGTGAACCAGCGGGTGTAGGGCATGGGATCTGCAGTGCGTACCTGCGTCCACGGTTTCGAAAACTCGACCTCGTAGTAGTCGACTATGGACGTCCAGAACCGGTCAAGGTCCTGCACCGACCATGCCCACAGGGCGTCGTGGTCGCGAAAGGCTCTCCCCTCACGCTCCTCGAGCCAATTCAGATACGCGCGGAGAGCGGACTTCTCGATCCGAGCCGCCGTCGGGCTCCACACCATGTCTGACATCGCCCCCGCTTCACCCGGCAAGCGTCGATTGAGGTCTGCTGAGCGATGTTCCATGTGCCAAACATAGTGCGGCGCGCAGACTGTGAGCGTAGTTCACAGCGGCAGTTGACGGAGCGTTGAGGTGCAAGTGAGACCGCATTGAGCGGGACTGAGTATTCTCAGAAGAGAAGTATCTGCGTGGTAGTGGACCGTCACCTCTCCTGCTCCCTTCCTCGAACTGCCATTCGACGAGTGCGTCGATCTCGTCGATGATGCGTTGTTCGCGGTTGCAGGCGGGGTTGTGTTCGGTCATGCGGAATACTCTCTGATAGTCGCCGTGCAGTGATCGCCGGTATTGGAGCGTCGAGTGCCCCGGATCTCGATCTCTACGCCGTTGAATGCGGCGGTGCCCGAGAGCGAATCTGTGTCGATCTTCTCGTCAAGGCGTGCATCGAAGAATGTCCGGTCGACTGCATTCACGAAGAGCAATCGCATTGTGTATATCCACCCTGACGAGGGCGTAAATTGCGCTGAATGCGAGCCCGTATGCCCGGTCGAGGCAATCTGTCCGGCCGAAGACGTTCCCGCCCAGTAGTGAGCCGCCTACACGGAGGCCAACGCCGGTTTCTCCGAGGAGGTCGAACCCTCCTGTGGTGCGGCGCATTCGGCAAACACGACGATGATCCCGCGTCGTCGAGGCGCTCTCGGCACGCGAGGTGTAAAGACGCCCGACTCACATCGTGCGGGTGCTGTCACACTCGGCCTGATCACCGGTTCACTTTCCTGAGGGCAATTCGATGACAGCGCTCTGCAGTAGCCGTGCAGCTCCCCGACGGAACGCAGTTCCGAATCGGGGAGTCAGTCGAGCCCTGCAGCGAGAATGCAACAACGATCACGGCTTCACGCGTTGTTCTTCTTCTTCTTCTTCTGCTTGAACGCCGTCACCGCCGACACCACCAGCGTCGAGGGGTTGGCGTGGTCCGGGAAACGCGATTGCATGTGGGCGACCAGTTCGCGCGCGTTCTCCAGACCATCGACGTTGGCCACGAATTCCTGCAAATAGTCACGCGTTTCGTCAATGCAATCGGCCGGGTCGTCGAGTTCGGGGCGCTTGTGTCCGGCGACCACCGTGGTGGGGTTCAGCGAGGCGAGGTAGTCGACGCTGGCGATCCAGTTCGGCCAGTCGTTCCGGTTGGTCATCGCCAGCATCGGGTTGACACCGTTGTAGACCACGTCTCCGGCGATCACCGCTTGCAGGGTAGGGATATGGATGATTCCGGTGGGTGAGGTGTCGGCTTGCTCGATCTCGATGGCCAGCACTTCCGTGCCATCGACGGTGAGGACCAGGCTGTCGAGCGGTTCGGGTGCCACGGCGTTGTCGAGGGCCTGTCCCGCGAAGAAATCGCGGACGTAGGCGCGATCGCTGTCGAGGTTGGCCGCGATGGCCTTGGCCACGGCCGGTACCGCCACCGCGCGGGCTTGCGGGAACCGGTTCAGCAGCCGCTCGAGACCGAAGTAGTGATCGAAGTGTCCGTGGGTGATGAAGATGGTGGTCAGCCGCTTGCCGGAGTCCTCGATCTGCTCGATCACCTCGTCGACATCGGTGGCCAGGAACTGGGTGTCAACGAGTATCGCTTCGGTCGGCCCGGTGATCAGGGTGGAGGTGGTGGGTGAGAACCAGCCGCCACCGGGCAGTTCGAACGCTTGGCAGGTATAGACGTCGATCGCCAGGTCGCTCATGCGGATTCGCCTCCACTGATCACGACGCGTGGCGGATCGACGACCTGCACTGCGCCTTCCCGCCGGATTGTGTGTGTTTGATATGTCATCAGTCGTGCTTTCTGTGAATTTTTGCTTGGGCAGGGTTGTGGTGATACGCGCTAGTTCATTCGGCTGGAAGTTGTGATGGCCAACGCAGAGATTTCGAGGCCGCTCATCCGATTTCACCTGCATGTATCGCCTCGGCCAGCGAATGGACGCGGCTGAGATGATGGGCGCCGTAAAAGTCGGCCTCGGTCAGGCGCTGCTGGTCAGCGGTGGACAATTCGGGGTGGGCGAGCGCAGCCGCGACGATGCGGCCATGCATCCAAGCCCCGACGAGAAGGCTTAGCATCGTCAGATAATCAACCGATGCGGCGTAGGCGTCACGAGGATTTGTCGCCGCGTGAGACAGGAGTGTCTCGGTGGTGTCACGCACGGTCTGCAGGGCACGATCGAGTCGTTCCGCCGTACGCGCTGCCACCGGGTGCTCAATCACCCGAAGAGGCCCGACGCTGGAGTCGATCCGATCGAACAACCGTCGCGCAGTTACTCCCCCATCTCGAATAAGCTTGCGGCCGAGCAGATCATTCGACTGGATAGCGGTAGTGCCCTCGTAGATCGGCATGATCCGAGCATCGCGATAGTGCTGCGCCGCACCCGCTTCTTCGATGAAACCCAAGCCGCCGTATACCTGGAGTCCGTCGGAGGCGATGCGCACGGCTTCCTCGGTGAACCAGGCCTTGAGGATCGGCACACAGAATTCGGCCAGCTCCGCGGCGTCGGGCGAGTCGGTGCGCTGCCAGCGGTCGAACCACTCGGCAACCTGCATCGAGAAAGCGCGCATCGCCGAAATAGAACTCGACATCGACGTCAGCAGGCGAGCAACGTCGGGATGCTCGGCGATAGGGGTACCCGACGGTCGTCCGACCACTGTGCCCTGCACTCGCTGCCGGGCATAGTCGCGAGCCTGCTGGTAGGCGAGGTCCGCCAGCCCAAGCCCCTGCAGACCGATGCCGATGCGGGCGGTGTTCATCATGACGAACATCGCCGAGAGGCCGCGGTTCTGATCTCCGACGAGATAGCCTGTCGCGTCGGCATAATCCAGCACACAGGTAGGACTGGAATGAAGGCCGAGCTTGTGCTCCAGGGAAAGAGTGGTGACGCGGTTAGGTTCACCGATACCGCCTCGGCCATCGGGGAGAAACTTCGGCACCACGAACAGCGACAGCCCGGCCAGTCCCACGGGAGCATCCGGGGTACGAGCGAGCACTAGATGCACGATGTTCTCTGTGAGGTCGTGATCTCCCCAAGTGATGAAGATCTTCTGCCCTGTCACTGCCCACGTACCGTCCTCGTTGGGGCGGGCGATTGTGCGGATTGCGGACAGATCCGTACCGGCATCTGACTCCGTCAGGTTCATCGTGCCCGTCCACTCCCCGGACACCATCTTTGCGAGATACACGTCCTTCAGGTCCGGGCTTGCGGCCGAGTGCAGCGCCGCGGCTGCACCGGTCGACAACAGCCAGCACACCGAGAACGCGGGATTGGCTGCAGACCACAACTCCGAGACCGCGTTATAGAGGAGGAATGGCGCGCCTCCGCCGTCTATCGCGGGATCGAGGCCGAACCCGACCCAACCGGCCTCGGCGAAGGAACGGTACGCCTGCTTGTACCCGACCGGGGTCGTGACAGCACCATCGGAGAGCACGCTGCCCGCACGATCACCGACAGTATTGAGCGGATGCAGCATTTCGACGGCGAAATCCGCTGCTGTAGTAAGGACTGCAGCAGCGTCGGCGGTTTTGATTTCGCCGTTCGTCACGGTCTCGAGAATGTCTGTGCCGAGGACCTCTGTGTAGAGGAAGTCGTATTGGGCAAGTGGTGCTACGTACACGGCAGAAATCCTTCTAAAATGTGAGGCCGATGGTTGTGCTCAGACCGCCGTCGAGCGGGATGACCGCACCGACCACGTAATTCGAGGCACGAGAACTCAGGAAGATCGCAGTCGCAGCGATGTCGGCGGGCTCACCGATCCGACCGACCGGGGAGGCGCCTTTCAGCTGATCGCCGACCTCAGCCAACATCGCAGCCGTCATTTTCGACGGGAACGGACCAGGCGCAATGGCATTGACCAGAATCGACGGCGCGAGCTCCGCGGCCATGTGGCGAGTGAGGTGGTGGAGGGCGGCCTTGGACGCCGAGTAGGAGAAATTGCTGACGCCCGGCACTGCAAGCCCGTCGATCGAGCCGATGTTGATCACGCGGGAAGGGTCATCTTGGTTGGACGCCTTCTCCAGGAGCGGACGCGCCATCTTGGTCAATGTGAATGGTGCCTTGACGTTGGCGGCGAGCACCCTGTCCCACGCGGAGTCGGGGAACTCGTCAAAGGGTGCACCCCAGGTTGCACCGGCGTTGTTGACCAGCACGTGAAGGCTCGGCTCCCGTGCCCCGATCGCGTCCATCAGCGCGGCACACTGTTCCTCGCTGGATACGTCGCACGGAATGGCATGCACCTCACCGAATTCCGAAAGGTTTCTCGCAGCCTCGGCACACGCGGCTTCTTTACGGGAAGAGATGTACACCCGGGCGCCTGCCCGTAGATAACCCTCGGCGATCATGTAGCCGATGCCACGAGTACCACCGGTGACCAGAACCGTCTTGCCTGAAACTGCGAACAGTTCGGGGAACATGACGTCCTTTCCGAGAATAATGAGGTGGTCTACGCACACCCTTCCCCGCAGAGTAGAGAACGATCGCTATCGCGGTCAAGTGTGAGCCTGATCGAGGACCGATCAGGAAATGCCACCGCCCACTTTAATGCAACTTGTTGCATAATGAAAAGTTGAGGTAGATGATCGTTGTGTCCGCTTGCACTCCGGCCGGAGTGCAAGCGGAGCGCCATATTACGCACTGAGCTGGGAGAAGTGACGATGACTCGAGTGGATGATCGATCGATGGCGGGCCCGACGGAGGCCGAGCTACAGTCGGCAGGGCTCCGATTCACACAGAGCGGGCCGATCGGCGAGATCACGCTGTGCACACCTGAACGACGCAATACGCAGAGCCCGGCAATGTGGCGAGCACTCGCCGCGTTGGGGCGGACGATGCCGACTGACATTCGGGTGGTCATCGTTCGCTCTGAAGGGCGTAGTTTTTCGGCCGGTTTGGATCGATCGATGCTGAAAGGCCCCGGATCTCCGCAAGACGCTGCCGACGACGAGACCCTCACCGGTCTACTCGACGGTTCCGACGTGACGATCGCGCGCACCATACGTGAGTATCAAGATGGTTTCATGTTTCTGCGCGACTCGAACTTCATCTCGATTGCCGCTGTCCAGGGACACGCTGTCGGTGCCGGCTTCCAGCTCGCACTCGCGTGCGATCTCCGGATTGTGGCCGACGACGCCATCTTCTGCATGAAGGAGCCCGCACTCGGCCTGGTGCCCGATCTGACCGGGCTCGCACCCCTCGTCCGGCAAGTCGGGTACGGCCGCGCGCTCGAAATCTGCGTCCGTGCACGCGATGTCGGCGCCACAGAGGCACTCTCGCTGGGACTGGCCCACAGTGTGGTCCCTGTCAGCGATCTCGATATCGAGGCCCAGGCCATGGCTCATTCTCTTCTGCAGGCAGATACCGCCGCCGCCCGAGAGGTCAAGCAGCTGGTGCAGTCGGCCGAGGTCGTGAACCTGGAGCATCAACGGCAGCTCGAGGCTGCGGCCCAGACACGCTTGCTACGCGCCCTCGCGGCTACGGCGGACGGGTCCGACCGACGGTTCTGAAACGATATCCCGACACATCTGCCTTGCCCCTAACCGTGGACCACCACGATTGCTCAGGGGTTCAGTCCGATCCTCGACGCGATCCCGCTGAAGGATCTGACTCGCTGCGCGAACAGCGGCACACCCGACGACGGATCAACCAGCGGTTGGTCGACGTGCACAGCATCACAGTCGAGTTCGTCGCATGCGGTGAAAGCCGATGTCGAGCAACGTATTCAGCATGCCACCGACGGAGACGGACGCGCCTCGGCGAAGGTATTCTTCCCGCAAATTGACATCATTGTCACCAGGCGAAGAGCACCTTCCCGACTCGGTCGGCCTGGGTGGCGTGAACCAGGGCATCCTGGTACTTCTCGAGCGGGTAGGTGGCGGCGATGGGGACCCGCAGGGTGCCGTCGGCGACGAGGGCGGCGAGCCGGGCATAGGCGGCGGTGAACTCCTCGCGAGGCGCTGTGTCGAGCCAGCCCTTCTGCCAGAAGCCCCGGACGTGAAGATCGCGGAAGATGAGGTCGCCCGGTCGGACGACGACCGGGGCGCCGCTCATTCCTCCGTAGCTGACGAGGGTGCCTCCGTGGAGGAGCCAGGGAGCGAGTTCCGCGACCACGTCCCCGGCGGTCGCGTCGAGCAGGAGCGAGATCCGCTCGTCCCCGAGCGCCTTCTTCAGTTGCTCACCGAGATTCGGTCCACTGACGACAACGGCGTCGGCGCCCAACTCCAGAAGCTCCGCGGCTACCTCGGGGCGGCGCACTACGTTGAGAGTGCGGTAGCCGGCCTGCTTGGCCAGGGTGATGACGGAGCGGCCCACAGCAGAGTTGCCGCCAGTCTGTCCGACCCACCCGCCCGACGGGACATCGACGAAGCGACGGAGCAGGAGATCGGCAGTCAGGGGGTTGACGCCGAGCATCGCGAGCTGGAGGACATCGGCCGCCGGATCGACCACGATGGCGTCGTCCTCGTCGATCGCGATCTGGTCCTGCCACGTGGCGTGCTTCAGGGTGGGGATGATCAGGACCCGCTCGCCGATGCGGACAGGATCGACTGCAGGGCCAACGGCGACGATTCGACCGACGCCTTCGGTGCCCAGGGTGGCGGGCAGGGCTGGGCGATGCCCATAGAGTCCCCTGATGAGGAGCAGGTCCGACGGGTTGATGGGGGCGGCTTCCAACGCCACGAGCACCTGTCCTGCTCCGGGTTCGGGAGTCTCCGACTCGATCAGCTCCGGGGCCGTGCTCGGCTTCCCGAAGGCCCGCATGTGCAACCTCTTCATCGTTACCTCCGGTCAATGGTCGAAAGACCAAGTAGTGCGTTCTTTGACAGTCCAAGGCGGCCACGGCGTGACCACGGCCCTGAACAATCCTGGTCGAGCGCACGTGTGGGGGCGCCGGATGCGCCACAGTCGCGCGGCACCCTTCTCCTGCCAGTCTTTCCGTTGGTCACAGGGCTTCAGCGTAGGCGGCTCGTAGCGAGACCTTGTCGATCTTGCCGACGGCGTTCTTGGGGATGGCGTCAACCACGAAGAACGAGGTCGGCCGCTTGTAGCCGCTGAGGTGTTGCTCAGTCAGCGCAGTCAGCGTCGCAGGATCGACGCTGACGCCTGATCGCGGTTGGACGTAGGCGACGACCACCTCTCCCCACTTGTCGTCGGGTACACCGATAACGGCCGCCTCGAGGACAGAAGGATCGGCCGTCAGGACGTCCTCGATCTCCTTGGGGTAGATGTTCTCGCCGCCACGAATAATCATTTCTTTCAATCGTGCGACCAGGAACAAGTAGCCGTCCGCGTCGAGGTAGCCGACGTCGCCGGTGTGCAACCAGCCATCCACGATCGTCTTCGCCGTCTCCTCCGGCCGACCGAGATAACCAGACATGACATTGCGGCCACGCACGATGACCTCACCAATCGTGCCGGGCTCGAGCACCGTGCCCACCTCGTCGACGATTCGGATCTCCTGACCCGGGAGGGGACGCCCCACGCTGCCGAGTCGCGGAGCCGCGAGGGGGTTGATGGTAGAGACGCACGTTCCTTCGGACAGCCCGTAGCCCTCGATGAGGCGGAACCCGAACCGAGCCTCGAAGCGGGTCAGCAACTCCGCCGAGGCGGGTGCGGCACCGCAGAGCCCGTACCGCAAGGACGACGTGTCGGGTCGAACATCGACCGGCAGCGCATCGAGCATGTTGTAGATCGTGGGCACCGCGCTGAAATAGGTGGGGCGCTCCTGCTCGACGAGGTCGAAGAAGGTCTTGGGATCGAACCGGTCGGCGATGGCGACACTGCCGCCTGCGCGCAGCGGCGTGAGTACGTTGATCATGATGCCGAAGACATGGAAGAGCGGCAGGATCAGCAAGCAGCGGTCCGCCGGCCCCACCTCGAGCCACTGGCACGCCATGTCCGTCATTGCGTCGATGTTGGAGTGGGCGAGCATCACTCCTTTCGGTACCCCCGTCGTGCCGCTGGTGTAGATCAAGAGAGCCAGCGCGGACCCGTCCAGTTGTGGTGCCGGATCCAGCCCCATCCCCTCTGAGTACAGGTCGTCGACGGCGAGCGTCGCGACGCCCGCCGCTGCCGAACCGTCCTCGACGACAAGCAGACGTGCGCCCGAATCGTGCAGCTGTCGTGCGACCTCGCCGTCGGTAAGGCTCGGATTGACCGGGGTGACGACGGCGCCGAGCCGCCAGGCCGCGAACAGCAGGAGCACGAACTCGATGCGATTCGTCAGCTTGACCGCCACGACATCATCAGAACCGATTCCGACGTCGGAAAGGTGTCGGGCCGCGCCCCGGATTCTGGTCAGCAGCTGGGCATTGGTGAGCGACTGGCGCCCATCGGATACCGCCGGCCGATCTGGGCTCGATTCGGCACGACGGTCGGGCAGAGACGCGAAGTTCATGGCAAGGCCACCTAACATGGTGTGCGAGTTCGATCGAGGTCGGAATCACCGCGTACCAGCCATATTCCGTCGGCGGCAGCAGGGCGGAGCCGCCCACTCCTCCCATGGAGCCCCCGGAAGACGGAATCGGTTCCGGCACAGTTGGGGCGCTGCCGCCTGCGGTGACCGATTCTCCGACCGCCTTGGAGGTCCGCCACAGGTGTCGTGGTTGGGGACGAACACAAACCTACGAATGCGCGAGCGGCGGCGCATAGGACAAATGCGCCGCACCCCGGTATAGGTGTGCCACCGCCGGTGAGCGGGTACCCGTCAGGCGGCACTTCGGTGCGAATCGCGCCACTGCGCGTGGATGTGTGCTCCTGTTGACATTTGGCCACAACGACTAGACGATTCAGTCTAGTCGTCGCCTCCCACGTCGCTGGCGCGAACTCACCATGGACAAGGAGCCACTTCATGAGTCACGACCGCAAGCCCGGCGAGGTCACACTCGAGACAGACGGCAACATCGCGATCATCACGGTCGAGAACGAGTCCAAAATGAACTCCTACACGCCGGACATGATGCGCCAGCTCGCCCAGCACCTGACCACATTCGACGAGGACGACTCCCTGTGGGTCGCGGTGTTCCGCTCCGCCGGGAAAAACACCACCGCAGGCTTGGACATGCCGAAGTTCTTCGGTCCTGGAGCAGACGCGGACATCGACCCGGCTCTGGTCGATCCGTTTGCTCTGGGGCGGCGGGCAACCAAGCCGATCGTGGCCGTGGTTCAGGGCATCACCTTCACCGTCGGCATCGAGATGATGTTAGCCGCCGACATCGTGGTTGCCGCCGACACCGCGCAGTTTCAGCAGCTCGAGGTCGCCCGTGGCCTCGCACCCCTCGGTGGCGCCCATTTCCGTTACCTGACCCGGACCGGATGGGGCAATGCGATGTACCACCTGCTCCGGGCCGACAAGTTCGACGCCCAGCGCGCCCTCGAGCTCGGCTTCGTCCAAGAAGTCGTGCCTTTCGGCCAGCACATCGAGCGCGGGATCGAACTGGCCCGCGAAATCTGTGCCAATGCCCCACTCGGCGTTCGAGCCACCAAGGCTTCCGCCCTGAAGTACCTCGAACAGGGCGAGTCGGCCGCCGTCGCCGCGATCGACGACGTGAAGGGCGCCGTCTTCGACAGTCACGACTTTCAAGAGGGTATCCAGTCGTTCATCGAGCGCCGCCAGGCCAACTTTCAGGGCAAGTAGTCGCAGCGGAGAACGACCCGAATTCCATTACTACCCAAACAGTTCGCCCCAAGGTGTAAGGAAAGTGACATGAGTTGCAACCTGTTTTCCATGGCCGGTAAGGCCGGGAACCCGACATGACGAATCTGAGCTTCGACTACACCGGCCGCACCGTGGTCGTGACCGGCGCCGGACAGGGGATCGGCAAGGAGATCGGCGCGCTGTTCGCCGGCGCCGGCGCCGACGTGTTCCTTGTCGATCTGGACAAGGAAGCCCTCGACCAGGCCGCCAGTGAGATCACCGCCCGCAGCGTGGTCGCCGACGTGAGCGACACCGACGCGGTTCAGCGGATCGTCGACGCGGCGGTGTCCGAGACCGGACGTCTCGACGTGGTAGTCAACAACGCCGGCATCCTGCGCGACAATATGTTGTGGAAGCTGACCGACGATGACTTCGAGAGAGTTCTTGCCGTCCACGCCGGAGGCACGTTCCGGATGACCCGCGCGGCTGTCCCCCAATTCCGCGCCCAGAACTACGGCCGGGTCATCAATGTGACCTCCTACACCGGTCTGCACGGCAACATTGGACAGTCCAATTACGCCACGGCCAAGGCCGGGATCATCGGCTTCACGAAGACTGCCGCCAAGGAATTGGCGGGCTTCGGCGTCACGGTCAACGCGATCTCCCCCAACGCCGACACACGCATGATCGCCGGCATCCCTGAGGCCAAGAAGGCCGAAATCGCCCGGCAGATCCCCGCGGGACGTTTCGCACCGCCCAGTGAAATGGCCGCGGCGGTCGCCTTCCTCGCATCCGAGGAAGCCGCATACATCACGGGCACCGTGCTGCCTGTCGACGGCGGGATCTCGATGTGACCACTACACTCAACTCGTTAGACGACATTCGAGCAGCGGCCGGCACCGACCTCGGCAACAGCCGCTGGTTCGAGCTCACCCAGGACCGCATCAACGGTTTCGCGGACACGACCGAGGATCGCCAGTGGATACACGTCGATCCCGAGCGAGCCGCCGGTGGGCCGTTCGGGACGACCGTGGCCCACGGCTTCCTGACCCTGTCCCTGATCGCCCCGATGTTCGAAGACGTCATCCCAGTGCCCTGGGCAACGGCCGGAATCAACTACGGGCTCAACAAGGTCCGGTTCCCGGCCCCGGCACCGGTTGGCAGCCGCGTGCGAGGACTTATCCGGCTCCTGGAAGTCACCGACATTTCCGGTGGCGTCCAGATGATCAGCCAAATCACCATCGAGCGCGAAGGATCGGACCGGCCAGTGTGCGTAGCCGAGTCGGTGACCAGAATCCTCGCCTGACACGCTGGATCTACGACAAACAGCTTCGCTCTCGGACCATCTGCTCGCATGTGGCCGACTCAACCTGTGCTGCAGTTCGATTCGGTTCCGCGGCCCACCGACTCGTGTGCCGGTGTCGCTCACGCGCGGTACACGCTCACCAACCTCCAGCGACAGTGCGGAGACCCCGGTTGCCCGTTTCGGCGTGATTGTTGGCGCACCGGTACCAGTAGAGGGCGCACTCGTTCTATCAGAGCCCGCTCGTGCATTCCTAGGTTGGCAGTGTCCGACACACAACCCGGCGTGAAGAGGAAAAGCACATGAATCGCGAAGACATCGAATTCAAGGGTGAAGGCGACGTCACCCTCCGCGGCTGGTTCTACCCGGCGCAGAACACCACCACCCCGGCACCGGTCATCGTCCTGACGCACGGCATGTCCGCCGTCAAGGAAATGTACCTGGACGACTACGCCAGCGTCTTCGCCGAAGCCGGCCTCAACGCGCTCGTCTACGACCACCGCAACTTCGGTGACAGCGACGGAACTCCTCGTCAAGAGCTCGACCCGGTACTCCAGTACCGGGACTATCGGAACGCGATCACCTACGCCACCACCCGCCCCGAGGTCGATGAGTCCAAGGTCGGCGTCTGGGGCTCGAGCTTCTCCGGTGGAATCGGTCTGATGGTCGCGGCGATCGACAAAAGAGTCAAGGCGGTCGTCGCCCAGGTGCCCATGATCTCGGGTCCGGCCACGTTGGACCGGCTGATCCGGCCGGACTTCCTGCCCCACGTCCGTGGGAACTTCGACGCCGACCGTCTCAACCGGTTCGCCGGTGGTGAGCCCGCGACGCTCCCGGCCGTCTCAGCCGACCCGATGGGGCAGGCCGCGATGCCCCAGCCCGATGCCTACGAGTGGTTCACCAAGGTATCGGCGGACCGGGCTCCGAACTGGAAGAACGAGATGACGGCGCGCAGTCTGGAGATGGCCGGCGAATTCGACCCCGGCAGCTTCATCAGCCAGATCTCGCCCACGCCGCTGCTGATGATCATCGCCGACGAGGACGCGTGTACGCCTTACGCTCTCGCGTTCGACGCCTACGAGCGGGCCCGCGAGCCCAAGCAGCTCGTCGTCACCCATGGCGGACACTTCGACTTCTACGAAGGTCCCGGCTTCGACGAGGTCTCCGGCGCCGCACGCGAGCACTTCGTCAAACACCTACGCGCCTGATCGATCCGTGGCTTCCAGGCGAGAGCCTGGAAGCCACACCCGCGTCCCGGGGCCGGGGAGGACCTGTCCGATCAGGGGCCGGCAAAGGACGTGTCACTTCCGTACCACCACCGGGCGCGTTGGTTCTATCAACCAGCAAGCGCGCCTTTCTACCGTGAATTGTCGTCAGCGCCCGCAGCCGCCGCCACTGACCGACCACTGCAACCGGAGGTTTCCCCATGACTACCGACACCACTTCCACGGTCCCCACCCACGCCCCCGCGGTCCCCATCCGCGCCACGGTCTTCGTCAGCCGCTGGCCCAACGTCCCCGCCGTCGAATTTCCCGGCATTCCGGACGGCACCTTCTCCCCCACCACCGCCATCCTGATCAGCGGCGAAACCGAAGTAGTCCTGATCGACGCGCTCTACCTCAAAGACGACGTCCAGGACCTCGGCGACCTGATCGAACGCACCGGCAAGAAACTCACCACCATCTACATCACCCACGACCACCAGGACCACTACCTGGGCATCGGACCCCTCAAGGAACGGTTCCCGGACGTCAAATGCGTGGCATTGCCGCACGTGATCGAGTCCATGAAAGAAACCATGGACATGCAGACCATGCAGTGGAACCTGCTCTTCGGCGACGCCGTCATCCCAGCCGGCCCGCTCCCCGAACCCCTCGACGGCCACACCCTCTACGTCGACGGCTCCCCGCTCAACATCATCGAGGTGAAACAAGCCGACGTCCACCCCACCACCATCGTGCACATCCCCGACATCGACACCGTCATCGCCGGTGATTCCATCTACAACGAGATCTACCCGATGCTCGGCCTGTCGACTCCCGCCGAATGGCAGGACTGGCTCGACACCATCGATATCGTGGAAAAACTCCAACCGAAGATGATCGTGTGCGGACACCGCAGACCCGACGGCGACGACTACGCCGTCGACACCATGATCGCCCAAACCCGTTCCTACATCCAGGACTTCATCGCCGCCTTCCCAGCCGCGAAGGACGCCGACGACCTCATCGCCACCATGTCCGCCAAATACCCCAACCACGCCAATCTCTGGACCCTGCAATTCTCCGCAATCAACGCGATCGCCGCCCGCGACGGCGCGCAATAACACAAAAACACCACACCCCGACCCGGCCGACCACACCCACCGGTCCGGGTCCCGCCAAGCCCCTCCGCTCCCGACCGCGCCCCGACCCGATAGGTACGCCATGCATTTCGCTTCCCTGCCCGACCACCGCGCCGATCTGGACCCGCACGGGCCGGCGATCTCCGACGGGCGGCAGTCGCTCACCAACGCCGAGCTGCTCACTCGTGTACGCGCGGCCTCACATCACCTGCACGACCTCGGGATCGGAGCCGGCGACGTCGTCGCCGTGAAACTGACCAACCGCCTCGAGTTCGTCGTGCTCCTCTTCGCAGCCTGGCGGATCGGCGCCACCATCACACCTGTCAATCCCAGCATGACCGACATCGAAGTCGAACGACAACTACGCGACTCCCAGGCACGCCTGCTGGTCGTCGAGGACGACTCGACCACACCGGACACCCCCACCCTCAGCGCCGACACCCTCTACACCGACCCTGCAGGGTTCGATCCGGCACCGATCCTGGACCCAGCCGCCCTCTCGCTACTCGTCTACACCAGCGGCACGACCGGCACACCCAAGGGCGTCATGCTCGACCACAGCAACATCGAGGCCATGGCCGAAATGATGGGGGTGGCACTGGCGCTGGGGCCAACGGACCGCTCCCTGCTGATCTTGCCGCTCTTCCACGTCAACGGCATCATCGTCAGCATCCTCTCACCACTACTCGCCGGCGGCAGCGCCGTCATCGTCGGCCGGTTCGACCCCAAAAC
The DNA here is from genome assembly GCF_024438035.1 of Rhodococcus tibetensis. GTDB lineage: Bacteria > Actinomycetota > Actinomycetes > Mycobacteriales > Mycobacteriaceae > Rhodococcus_F > Rhodococcus_F tibetensis. The sequence continues at coordinate 254,361 of NZ_JANFQF010000002.1, read as the reverse complement.
CTTCTTCGACCTCGTTGAACGTGAACGTCCCACCTACTTCAGCGCGGTACCCACGATCTACAACATGCTCGCCGCGCTCCCCCCCGAACTCGTCCCCGACACCACGTCACTGCGATTCGGGGCCTGCGGAGCCGCACCCGCCTCAGACGTACTACTGACCCGGTTCGAAACACGCTACGGATTCCCACTCATCGAGGGCTACGGACTCTCCGAAGGAACCTGCGTCTCCACCTGCAACCCCGTCCACGGCCCCCGCCGCGCCGGCAGCGTCGGACTCCCCCTCATCGGTCAGGAAATCCGGATCGTCGACGACAACGGCACCGAACTGGCCAACGGCGAGGACGGTGAGGTCATCGTCCGAGGCCCCAACATCATGCGCGGCTACCTCGGTCGCCCCGAAGAAACAGCACGCACTCTCGTCGACGGCTGGCTCCACACCGGCGACGTCGGCCACTTCGACCCCGAGGGCTACCTCATCCTCGTCGGACGGTCGAAAGACATGATCATCCGCGGCGGAGAGAACATCTACCCCAAAGAAATCGAAGACGTCCTGACCACAGACCCCTCGGTCCTCGAAGCCGCCGTGATCGGTGTCCCGGACGAGAAATGGGGCGAGATCGTCGTCGCCTACGTCCAACCACGACCAGGCTCCACCATCGACACCACAGCACTGACCACACTCTGCGAACAACACCTCACCGGCTACAAACGACCCACCGCCTACATAATCAAAGCCATCCCCAAAAACGCCGTCGGCAAGATCGACAAACCCACCCTACGAAGCACGCACGCCGAAGCCAGCACAGCCCGCGTTGGTAGTTGACGGAGCGTTGGGGTGCACGAGCGACCGCGTTGAGCGGGACTGAAATTCACAAACAGAATCTGCGTCGGTGCCGATCCAGACACCCACGCACTCTGCTCCAGCCAGGCTGCACGGCCTGAACCAAGCGGTCTGAGCGTCAGCACTATCGCGTTGCTTCTTCAAGCTGAACGTATCGCCGTCGACATTGTGAGGAGCCCGATCGATGAAGCTAGCTCTCTACCTCCCGAACTTCCGCGACCACGTGACACTTCAAGAGCTCGAAGATCTCACCGTCCTCGCCGAGGACCTCGACTTCGACTCGGTGTGGACACTCGACCGGATTGTCGTCCCCGAAACCTCCGACCGGGCGGAACTACAATACCCGTTCGGCATGATGACCGACCTGCCCAATAGCGTGCCGGTCATCTCGCGGGGCAAGTGGTTTCAAGGGATGACTCTGATCCCATGGCTGGCCGCGAAGACTCAGAAGGTGCGGATCGGCATGAGCATCATCGACACCCCGTACCGTTCCCCCGGAGTCCTCGCCGCAGAACTCGCCACCCAGGACCACCTATCCAACGGCAGGCTCAACGTCGGGGTCGGGGCGGGCTGGATGCCCGAGGAGTTCGCGGCCGCCAGCGTCCCGCACCTGTTTCCCCGCCGACACGGGCATGTGCGCGAAACGATTGAGATCATGCAGGGCATCTGGTCCAACGAGTTATTCGAGTACCACGGCGAATTCGCCGACTTCCCGCTATCAGGGTTCGGTCACAAGCCGATCCAAAAGCCCGGTCCGCCGATCTACTTCTCAGGCCTCAAGGACCCCAAGCGCTCTGCAAAGCGGATCGCGAAGTACGGATTGCAGGGCTGGATCGGCATTCAGGACTCCCCCGAAGACATCAAGCGTTGGAAGGGTGAGATGAAGCGCGAGCTGGACGAACTCGGCCGGGACTTTCCCGAGGGCTTCGACATGTGCAGCATGATCTGGTTCGTCATCACCGATGAGCCGGTCGATCAGAGCCCGGCGGGCAAGGCCACGAACTTGCTTGCGGGTACGGCTCAACAAATCGAGGACAGGCTCAAGAGCTACAAGGAGGCAGGCTTGACAATGCCGCTTCTGTGGCCACCATTCAGGGACGTGCCGACCTCGAAGACCATGGACGACCTCAAACGTCTGACCGAGGAAATCATGCCCAAGGTCAACGCGAGCTGAGCTGTGGATCGTTGACGGCTACGGAGGTTGACGGAGCGCGAATCGTGTAGCGCTGAACCGGAGACTCTGCAACGACCAACCGGAGGAGCGGTTCGCCGACCAGGCGGACCGCTCCTCGCTCATTCGGTCAAGCACCTCGAAGACAGGGCACCTTGGCCGGGGCGTCAGCCACAGGCAACTCCCTCGCCGCCGATCAGATGCTGGCGGCCAGTTCCGCGCCCTCCCGAATAGCGCGTTTGGCGTCCAGTTCAGCAGCGACCGACGCTCCCCCAATGAGGTGTGTGGGTATCCCGCGTGTCAGCAACTCGTCGTAGATGTCACGCTCGGGCAATTGTCCGGCACACACGATGACCGTGTCCACGTCCAGCGTGGTGGCGCGACCGTTCACGGTGATGTGCAGACCGGCGTCGTCGATGGCCTCGTAAGTAACCCCCGACATCATCTCCACTCCGCGAGACGCAACGTGTGCCCGGTGGATCCAGCCAGTGGTCAACCCGAGGCCCGCACCCACCTTGTCGGTCTTCCGCTGAAGCAAATAGACCCTGCGTGCGGATCCCCGTTTCACCGGTGCCCGCACTCCGCCCGGAACATCCGGATCGACGTCCACTCCCCAGTGCTGGAAGAAGTCCTCGCGTGCATCCGTATCGGACGATTCCTCGTTGGTGACGAACGCGGCGATATCGAAACCGATGCCGCCGGCACCGATGATGGCGACTCGCTCACCGATCGGTGCCCTTCCGCGAAGGACATCGACATAGCTGACCACCGACGGATGCGACGCTCCGGCGATCGAGATGTCGCGTGGCTTCACTCCCGTCGCGAGGACGATTTCGTCGAAATGCTCGGACACCAACAGTTCGGCGTCAGCCTGCATCTTCAGCCGGATCGAGACACCCGCTTCCTCGAGTTCACCCTCGTAGTATCTGATCGTCTCGCGATACTCCGACTTACCCGGGATACGCCAAGCCAGATCGAACTGCCCGCCCAGCGTGGGACGGCTTTCGAACAGTGTCACCTGGTGGCCCCGTCGGGCGGCGAACGCACTGAATGCCATCCCCGCAGGTCCGGCCCCCACCACGCCGACACGTTTGCCAACCTTCGGCGGCGTGACCAGCAGCGTGAGCTCATGACCTGCACGGGGATTCACCAAGCAGGTCGTCGTCTTTTCGGCCAACGTATGGTCGATGCACGCTTGATTGCAGGCGATGCAGGTGTTGATGCGGTGCGCCCTCCCGGTGCGCGCCTTGTTCACGAAGTCCGGGTCAGCCAGCAGCGGACGCGCCATGGATACGAGGTCCGCAGAACCGCTGGCCAAGATGGCCTCCGCGAGTTCGGGAGTGTTGATCCGGTTGCTCGCGACGACCGGAATAGTCACGGCCGCGCGGATCTTCGCCGAGTAGTCTCGGAACGCTCCCGCAGGCACCGGTGACGCGATCGTCGGGATACTCGATTCGTGCCAACCGACGCCGGTGCTCAGAATCGACACCCCGGCCTGCTCGAGTTGCCGCGCCAGTTCGATCGTCTCGGTGAATGTGGAACCGTCCGGAACCAAATCGGCGACGGAGATCCGGAAAGAGATCAGAAAGTCTTCGCCGACCGATCGGCGGGTGCGGCGCACGATCTCGAGGGCGAACCGCGCCCTGTTATCGAAGTCCCCGCCCCATTCATCGAGCCGGAGATTGGTACGGGGTGCGAGGAATTCGTTGATCAGATAGCCCTCAGACCCCATGATCTCGACACCGTCGTAACCTGCGGACTGCGCCAGCACAGCCGCGGCCGCGAAGTCGTCGATCGTCTCTTCGATCTCGACCGGGTCCATCTCGCGCGGAACGAAACGATTGATCGGCGCTCGCACGGAACTCGGCGCCACTAGATCGGGATGCTTGGCATAGCGGCCGAAATGCAGCAGCTGCAGCACTATTCGACTGCCCGCGTCGTGCACCGATCGTGTCACCAGCTGGTGCCGCCGTACGTCGTCGGCGGTGGACATCGTCGCGCCCACCTCGAACGGCCTGCCGGCGTAGTTCGGAGAGACGCCGCCGGTGACGATGAGCCCGACACCGCCCCGTGCACGCTCGGCGTAGAACTCTGCCATCCTCTCGAATCCGCCTTCGACTTCTTCCAAGCCCAGGTGCATCGAACCCATCACTACCCGATTCGGCAGGGTCAGCGGCCCCACCTCCAGCGGTTCGAACAGTCTGCGGAAGGCGGTCATCGTCTCGTCCTTTGTTAGAGGCCATGTGAAGTCTTGTTGCGAACACTAGCTTTTGTGCAACTTGTTGCACAAGTAGGAACGAAACAGCGCATGCGTAAAGTTGGCGGCGTTTACATCACCGGACCATCAACGGAGGTCAGCAATCGATGTCGCTGAGGTGCGCGATCCTGACGGCGCTCGTGGAGCGCCCCTCCACGGGCAAGGAGCTCACGCGACGCTTCGACTCGTCCATCGGCTACTTCTGGCATGCCACCCACCAGCAGATCTATCGTGAACTCGGGAACATGACCGACGACGGTCTCATCCAGCCGCATGCCAGCCAGGTGAAAGGCAGGGGCGCACCTCGCACATACGAGATCACCGAAACAGGCGTGCGGTATCTACGAGAATGGGTTGGCACCGGGCAAGAGCCGGTGCCCCTCAGGGATCCGCTCCTCGTGCGCATGCGCGCCGCCGCCGTTCTGGGCGACGTCGACCTGACGGACGACATTCACCAGCATTTGGACTATCACCGGTCCCTTCTCCAGACGTACCGCGACATCGAGGATCGAGACTTCAACGGCCCCCTCACGACGCGCCGACAACGCCTCCAGCACCTGATCCTGCAGGCAGGCATCGATATCGAACTGTCCTGGACCGAATGGTGCGCGAAAGCGGCAGAGCAACTGGCGACCGAGCGGGCCGACCGGCATCGTCGCTGATCCTGACCGACGCCGCGGATCGATTGACCGTTTCGGCGTGATTGTTGGCGCACCGGTACCAGTAGAGGGCGCACTCGTTCTATCAGAGCCCGCTCGTGCATTCCTAGGTTGACAGTGTCCGACACACAACCCGGCGTGAAGAGGAAAAGCACATGAATCGCGAAGACATCGAATTCAAGGGTGAAGGCGACGTCACCCTCCGCGGCTGGTTCTACCCGGCGCAGAACACCACCACCCCGGCACCGGTCATCGTCCTGACGCACGGCATGTCCGCCGTCAAGGAAATGTACCTGGACGACTACGCCAGCGTCTTCGCCGAAGCCGGCCTCAACGCGCTCGTCTACGACCACCGCAACTTCGGTGACAGCGACGGAACTCCTCGTCAAGAGCTCGACCCGGTACTCCAGTACCGGGACTATCGGAACGCGATCACCTACGCCACCACCCGCCCCGAGGTCGATGAGTCCAAGGTCGGCGTCTGGGGCTCGAGCTTCTCCGGTGGAATCGGTCTGATGGTCGCGGCGATCGACAAAAGAGTCAAGGCGGTCGTCGCCCAGGTGCCCATGATCTCGGGTCCGGCCACGTTGGACCGGCTGATCCGGCCGGACTTCCTGCCCCACGTCCGTGGGAACTTCGACGCCGACCGTCTCAACCGGTTCGCCGGTGGTGAGCCCGCGACGCTCCCGGCCGTCTCAGCCGACCCGATGGGGCAGGCCGCGATGCCCCAGCCCGATGCCTACGAGTGGTTCACCAAGGTATCGGCGGACCGGGCTCCGAACTGGAAGAACGAGATGACGGCGCGCAGTCTGGAGATGGCCGGCGAATTCGACCCCGGCAGCTTCATCAGCCAGATCTCGCCCACGCCGCTGCTGATGATCATCGCCGACGAGGACGCGTGTACGCCTTACGCTCTCGCGTTCGACGCCTACGAGCGGGCCCGCGAGCCCAAGCAGCTCGTCGTCACCCATGGCGGACACTTCGACTTCTACGAAGGTCCCGGCTTCGACGAGGTCTCCGGCGCCGCACGCGAGCACTTCGTCAAACACCTACGCGCCTGATCGATCCGTGGCTTCCAGGCGAGAGCCTGGAAGCCACACCCGCGTCCCGGGGCCGGGGAGGACCTGTCCGATCAGGGGCCGGCAAAGGACGTGTCACTTCCGTACCACCACCGGGCGCGTTGGTTCTATCAACCAGCAAGCGCGCCTTTCTACCGTGAATTGTCGTCAGCGCCCGCAGCCGCCGCCACTGACCGACCACTGCAACCGGAGGTTTCCCCATGACTACCGACACCACTTCCACGGTCCCCACCCACGCCCCCGCGGTCCCCATCCGCGCCACGGTCTTCGTCAGCCGCTGGCCCAACGTCCCCGCCGTCGAATTTCCCGGCATTCCGGACGGCACCTTCTCCCCCACCACCGCCATCCTGATCAGCGGCGAAACCGAAGTAGTCCTGATCGACGCGCTCTACCTCAAAGACGACGTCCAGGACCTCGGCGACCTGATCGAACGCACCGGCAAGAAACTCACCACCATCTACATCACCCACGACCACCAGGACCACTACCTGGGCATCGGACCCCTCAAGGAACGGTTCCCGGACGTCAAATGCGTGGCATTGCCGCACGTGATCGAGTCCATGAAAGAAACCATGGACATGCAGACCATGCAGTGGAACCTGCTCTTCGGCGACGCCGTCATCCCAGCCGGCCCGCTCCCCGAACCCCTCGACGGCCACACCCTCTACGTCGACGGCTCCCCGCTCAACATCATCGAGGTGAAACAAGCCGACGTCCACCCCACCACCATCGTGCACATCCCCGACATCGACACCGTCATCGCCGGTGATTCCATCTACAACGAGATCTACCCGATGCTCGGCCTGTCGACTCCCGCCGAATGGCAGGACTGGCTCGACACCATCGATATCGTGGAAAAACTCCAACCGAAGATGATCGTGTGCGGACACCGCAGACCCGACGGCGACGACTACGCCGTCGACACCATGATCGCCCAAACCCGTTCCTACATCCAGGACTTCATCGCCGCCTTCCCAGCCGCGAAGGACGCCGACGACCTCATCGCCACCATGTCCGCCAAATACCCCAACCACGCCAATCTCTGGACCCTGCAATTCTCCGCAATCAACGCGATCGCCGCCCGCGACGGCGCGCAATAACACAAAAACACCACACCCCGACCCGGCCAACCACACCCACCGGCCCCGGCGCCACAACCCCTCCGCTGGTATACGCGAGCATCGGCAGCGCGGCCGGGTCAGAGCACCTTTCGTGATTCATACGCGGTGTGACCACAATCAGCGCGAATGCCCGAAGGGGTCTGTCCAGACAACGGTGTAACTGGTTGATTTGTAGCTACTTTCGTCCGGTGGACAGGCGTCCGTCAAAGGTGATCTCGCAGGCATTCAGTGCGCTGCCTTCCATCGGTTGGACCACCGTTGGCGAGCGGTGCCCGTGGGGTCGCGGCTCATGATGGCCAGGTACACGCACTTCAGGGCCGCGGCCTCAGTCGGGAAATGGCCGCGGGCTTTCACGGCCCCGCGAATTCGGGCGTCGACCGACTCGATCGCGTTGGTCGTGTAGATGATCTGCCTTACCGCGTGGTCGAACTGCAAGAACGGCACGAACTCGGCCCAGGAGTTGGTCCAGAGCCGGATGCTCGCGGGATAGCGTTTCTCCCATTTCTTACTGAACTCGGCGAACCGGTCCAGCGCGGCCTGCTCCGACGGCGCGGTGGAGGTACCTCCTTGCATGTAGTGCTTGGGGGAGAGACCCGTTTGAGGTCCTTGGCGATCTCGGCCCGGTCCTTGCGAGAGGCGTAGGCGTAGGTGTTGCGGAGGAGGTGCACCACACAGGTTTGCACGATAGCCTGCGGCCACTTGTCCGATCGAGTCGGGAAGATACTTCAGACCGTCGCACACGACTATCAGAACATCCTGCACACCGCGGTTTTTCAGCTCCGACAACACCCGAAGCCAGTGCTTCGCCCCTCCCCGTCGCCGTGCTCGCCGGCCCATAACCCTGGAGGTACCTCCCGCTCGCGGGGGCGGATGTCTCGGGTGCGGTCCACGGTCACGCCCATCACGACCGGGGTCCCTCCCGCTTGCGGAGGAGGATGCAGTCGATGAACAGCACCGGATACACCGGATCGAGCGGCCGGTTCTGCCACTCGCGCATACCGTCCATCACCCGTTCGGTGGGGGTACCTAGGTACCTCCCTGCACGCAGTGCTTGGGGGAATCGTTGAGATCATCTGCTTGGACACCTCGGCGTCATAGACCTCGGCCATGTGCGCAGAAATCTCACCGGTGGTCAATCCCTTGGCAGACAGCGAGATCACCATGTCTTCCACCCCGGTGAGCCGCCGCTGCCGCTTGGCCACGATCTTCGGCTCGAAACTCGACTCGCGATCGCGTGGAACTTCCAGCTCGACCGGTCCGGCCTCGGTCAACACGGTTTTGGCGCGTCTGCCGCCCACGGGAGTTGCCGCTGCCCCGGCCGACCGAGCCATTCTTGCCGTAGCCGAGGTGGTCGTCCATCTCGCCCTCGAGCGCGGACTCGGCCACCAGCTTGGTCAACCTCGCCAGCAACCCACCGTCTCCGGTGAGCTGCAAACCCTCGGCCCGCGCCTGATCCACCAGCTCCTGCAGCCGCGCGTCGCTGACACCCACACGTGCCGAGTTCGACTCGGCCTCACGATCAATCACATCAGTCATAATGGTGCATCTCCTTTCAGAGTTACACCGTTGTTCTTACAGTCCCGCGGCGGGACGGATGTGGTGAGGGGTCGGCGAAGAAGCCGCAGACGAGTTGCGGTGGGGGTGCCATCGATGATCGAACGCAGCGTCTACATAGATCTGATACTTGGTACCACAACCCGTGGCATCAGCGCGGGATGAACGTCTCGCAGATACCCGAAGTCTATTGCTGCACTGCAGGTTCCACCCCCACCACACGAATGACCGTACATCGACACTGGACTGCAACGTCGAGGAGGCGATCCAACCCGGCCCGGGTCTCCCACACTCTCGATCCACGCCGCCACCGCACGCCCCCTCAACACAGCAAGGTTTGCATTATCGAGTTTGCGGCATCACTCTCTCGCGCAACATGATCCAACCAGACGCCGGCCAAATAGCCGAGGTACTTACATAGAAATAGTAACGGTTCTTCGACGGCCGGATCCGGGCAAGATCGCCTGGACCGGCCGTTGTGCGCGTTATTGCCATGCCCCGCCGGCGCAGTTCTCGGGCGTAGAAATACCGTCACCCGTCGCCCTGGTCCTATTGACGGGGACGTGACATTCGTAATGTTGGTTGTGGCTTAGACCACACCGATGGTCGGGTTGCCAGCTTCGAAGGACAAGGAGAACGACATGCCGATGTGGAAGATTTACGTGCCGGAAGGTGCGTACAGCAAGGAACAGAAGAAGGCGTTCACGGACGCGATCACCGACACCTACGTGGACTTCGCGGGGCTGCCGCGGTTCTACGTCGTGGTCGTCTTCCATGACCAGCCGGTTGACTCCATCTGGATCGGCGGGGAACCGGCGAACGATTTCGTCCGCATCACGATCGATCACATTGCCCGCCGTATGCCGGAGTCGGACGATTTCCGGGATATGACCATGGCCGCTTTCGAGGACGCAATCGCGCCCCACGTCAAGGACCGCGGTTTCCGCTGGGAGATCCATATCGACGAAACCCCGATCCAACTGTGGCGGACCAATGGGATCAAGCCGCCGCCCGGAGATTCGGACGCGGAGCGGGAATGGGCGCGCCTGAACGCCGCCGTCGAGTGGGAGATGGTCTAGCGGCTCGAGCCGCGTCGAGGGTGGGCGTCTGCGCAGATACCGCCGGACATTTCGACTACCCGACCGCGTCAACACATTCGCACCTGCCCGCACGAGCCATACAGACACACTCGTCCAGCGCGCACGCCGATGTGACCTTGCCACGGTCAGAGCAACCCACACAGCTTTTCGTAGCCTCGTTACAACTTTCATTATGAGTCCACGGCAACGTCGTTGCCGCCCGGTCGTCCCACGGCCGTCACGAGAGGAATCAAAAGAATGTCCCCATCGCCCAGCGCCGAGGACCTGTACAAGTTCATCGGACTGACGTTCGAACAGGCCAAGAGCGACCCGAAGCTCGTCGAGAAGCTCTCGAGCACCGAGGGGGTACTCAAGGTGGTCACCACCGAGCCCAACGGCGTCGTGATCATCGACATCCCGCGCATGACCGCCGTCCAGGGCAGCGCCGACGCCGAGTCGGACTGCACACTCCGCATGACCGGTGAATTCGCGAACCGCTTCTGGCAGGGCGACCTGAATCTCCTCTTGTCCGTGACGTCGGGTGCGATCGGCATCGAAGGGAAGATGGCCACCCTGGCCAAGGCCATTCCGGCAGCCAAGGAACTCTTCCCGACATACATCAAGCTGCTGACGGACGCCGGCCGGGCGGACCTACTCGTTTGATCGTGCCGTTCGAACGATGGAACACCGCGTCGTGACGGACGATTCGGTCTCGACGCTCGACCTCCGCCAGGTCGAGCGTCGAGACCGCCGGACAGCGTGGGAGCGGGCGATGGCGGGCCGGCTGGTGCCGATGGGCGTCGACCTCTCGGCCGACTCGGACGAACACAACCACGGGATGTTCCGATCCCTCGACCTCAGCGATATCAAAGTCACCCAATGGGAGTGCCCTGAGCTCAAACTCCTTCGCACGAAACGAATGGTTGAGACGACGGACACTGAGGCGCTGATTCTCCTCACCGCATCGGCGGGGAGTCAGTTTCGAATGGGATTCAGGCACCGCACGTATGGAAGCCGGGTCCGCCCTCATTTCGACGACTGGAGTGGCGTACTCCTCCACCGTGTCGAGCGGGCTCCGGAAGCGGAGCGTAGTCATCCCGTTCGCCGCCCTCGCCCCTTATGACACCGGCGGCGCGATTCCCGACTGCCTGATGCTCGACAAATCTCGTCCGCTGGCGCGCCTGCTGATCAGCTTCGTGGACAGCATGGGCACAAATATCACGTCCATGGACCCCGCCGAGGTCGACGCCGCGCGCGACGCGCTGCTCACGCTCGTGGCGGGGGTGATCCGCAGCAACACCCGCGCGGCGTACGACGGACCGGCCCTGCTGCCGGCCCTGCGGTCACAGCTCGAAGGGTGGATTAAGGAACACCTGCGCGGTGGCCCGATCCGCGTGGTCGACATGGCCAAGGCGTTCAATGTCTCGAGCCGAACGGTGCATCGCGCCTTCTCCCTGACGGGAGACACCGTCGGATCGGTCGTTCGTATGCAGAGACTCGCCGGCGCACGCCGCGATGTGGTTGCCACCAGTCTCCCGATCGGGTCCATTGCCCACCGTTGGGGATACTACGACGCCAGCCATTTCGGTCGCGAGTTCAAAACTTTCTTGTCCATGTCGCCGAGCGACTATCGGGATAGTTTCGAAGTTTCCCATGTCGGCGAGCATTCCGATATGGAAATGCTGAACCCGCGATTCGCATCGACCATGAACGACTTGGCCAGCTAATTCAACTCCGCAAAGGCTCCCAGCATGACACAAGCAACCGAAGACCTGTACAAGTGCACATTTTACGCTGATGCTGATCCCAATGGCATGGCATCGTTGACTGGACTACTGCTCCAAGAAAATTTTGACAGTTTTCCGGGACGACGCAAGACAGCCGCTCGAATGACACGGCCGATTGCATTGCGCGAAGGCGGATCCGGAACGGAATGCACAATTCTCTTCGGATCTGACAAGGCCTTGGTTCTGAACGATATAGCCGGGCGACCCAGTGTCACTGTGATCGACACGACGGGCGATCAGCTGATGGCCGTGTCGCAACTGAGGATGCGGGCGGGCGGGCTGATCCCGACAGGCTTCTTCAGCAGGCAGGGCATGGCTGTGATCCGCGCAATCCTCCGCAAGGAGCTCATCGTCAAGGGGCTTATCACACACCCGATTACGGTTCTTCGGTTCATCGCGCTGATGTCGACCGCGTAAGTGTGTTCGGGTCCGATTGCTCCGAGTGCACGCGCACGCCAACGCAATCCCGAAGGGGCTGAATCCCGCTCCGGCGTACCGCTCGAGGAAGCTGGATCGAGCGCCAGGAATCCTTGGTCGACTGCGGCTTGCAGTAAGTACGGAAGTCCACCGACGTGGCAACGGACGTCCATCGTGGATTCCTGCGCTGCCTCAGCGGCCGAACAAGCCTCGATCTGCGACGGCCTCGCCTCGGCGAGCCGACGTGGTCGCCGACTCGCCCTGAGAGGGCAATGAAACACGGGTTGCAAGGCGCTGGGACAGCGCGTGAAACACGATCGAACAACTGCCTTTTGTGGTTCGACTCAAAATGCGATGTTCCTGCCGACAGGAGATCGTTTCCGGAAAATATTTGTCGCCGAAGCAACTGGCTGGCGTGGCGTGGGAATACCGCCACCGGGCGTCCTCGTCCTAGTGAGCACCACGTTCCGCTCCTAACCTAAGTTGCGACACAGACCACATACTTTGGTTCGTCACAGTGCCCGCTTCAAAGGAGGGCAACTTTGTTGCCGCCCCGGTCGTGCCACGGCCGTCACGAGAGGAACAACCAACAGATGTCCGCAACACCGACCGCCGAGGAACTGTACAAGTACATCGGCTTGGCTTTCGAACAGGCTAAGAGCGACCCGATCCTCCTCGAGAAGCTCTCGAACATCCCGGGTGTCTTCGAAATCCTCACCACCGAACCCGACGGCTCCATGATCATCGACATGCCGAACCTGACCGCCGTTCCCGGCGCAGCGGACGGCAAGGCAGATTGCACCTTCCGGATGACCGGCGAATATGCGAACCGCTTCTGGCAGGGCGACCTCAATCTGACCATGGCTGTGATGAGGGGCGACATCGGCATGGCAGGGAACATGAAAATCGTGGCGAAAGCCATTAACGCGCAAACGAAGCTTTTCCCGACTTACATCGAGCTGCTGAAGAAAGATGGACGGACGGACCTGCTCGTTAAGTGACGCCGCCTGAACGATGGAACGCAACATCGTGAAAGACGACTGGGTCTCGACGCTCGACCTCCGCCAGGTCGAGCGTCGAGACCGACAAGCCGTGCACGCCGCGATGTGGTCGCCACGGACCTCCCTTTCCCACCATTAAGGACAGGCGCCACCAGCGATTCGGGTCGCGAAGATCCGTCGTGCAGGAATTCGAGGTTGGCGGGGGTACCCGAGGGGCCGAACTCTGCCGCGTGCGTCCACATGGCATATCCCACGTGAAGCCGCATGCCAGCGACGCTAACGCACTCCGCGCCCGGCCGTCCGAGCCGGCGACCAGGCTCGCGTACGCTGACGGCTCCACCTCCACCACCTCGGGAAAGAGATCATGGCGCGGTTCGAGAACGTCAGCGTGACCAAGAAGGCCAATGTGTACTTCGACGGCAAATGCGTGAGCTACAACATTGAGCTGGCCGACGGCACCTCCAAGTCGGTCGGTGTAATCCAGCCCTCGACCCTGACGTTCAACACTGCCGCGCCGGAAATCATGGAACTGATCGACGGCGAATGCAAGGTCACGCGCGCCGGCCAGACCGACACCCTCACCTACCGCGGCGGCGAATCCTTCAACGTCCCCGGCAACAGCTCATTCGAGATCGAGGTCCTGACCACGCTGCACTACGTCTGTCACTTCGGCTGAACTGGCCGCAGTAGCGGCCGAGACTTCGACCTACGCTGTCGCATCCCCGCACAGCCGGCGCGGGTGACGACGGCGACGGACGTTGCGGTGTTCTGCTTCGCGTCGCGCGAAACACAGGCCGGACATCCGGCGAGAAACCTCGGCCTCCCCGGCGCGGACCGTCCGCATCCTGACTGCAACCATCGAATCCGTGCCAGGAGACTCGCAAAACAGGCACACCAATGTGACCCTTGCCACAGGAAAGTACACCGCGTAGCGTATCCCTAACTTCGTTACAACTTTCATTATGGACTGCGAGCAACCTCGTTGCCGTTCGGTCGCGCCACGGCCATCAGGATTGGAATCGATCACATGTCTACTTCCCGCAGCGCCGGATCTTCTCGGTCCTGTGACCACAGGCGCAATGATCGACCGGAGTATGACGACCTCGCCCAGAGTCATTCCGGCGGCCATACAGCTGTTTCCGAAGTACGTCATGCTGCTGAAGAACGCTGGACGGACCGACCTCCTCGTTCGCGGCCGCTGAAGCACAGCGTCATGAAAGACGACTCGGTCCCCACGCTCGACCTCCGCCAAGTCGAGCGTCGGGACCGCCGGTCGGCTTGGGAGAACGCGATGGCGGGGCGGCTCGTGCCGATGGGAATCGATATTTCGGCCGATGCAGAGGGCGAAGGCCACGGACTACTACGATCCCTCGATCTCAGCGACATCAAAGTCACTGAGTGGGATTGCCCCGCACTGAAAGTGAATCGCACGAAGCGATTGATCGAAACGTCGAACACCGAGGTGCTGATGCTGCTCACAGCATCCTCCGGTACTCAACACTTCGAACTGCAATCGGGTACCGCTCGCATCGAACCTGGAACCGGCCTCATCTCGACGGGTCGAGTGGCGTACAACTCCACCGTATCGTCGGGGCTCCGGAAACGTAGTGTGGTCATCCCCTTCTCCGCGCTGGCGTCATACGACACCGGCGGTTCGATCCCCGATTGTTTGATGCTGGATCAATCCCGTCCGCTGGCGCGCGTCCTGATCAGTTTCGTAGAAAGCATGGGTTCGCACGTATCGTCCATGGACGCCGCAGACGCAGAGGCGGCGCGAGAGGCGTTGCTCACGCTGGTGGCCGGGGTGATCCGGAGCAGTAGCCGGGCGGCATGTGACGGACCAACGCTGCTTCCCGCCCTTCGATCACAGCTCGAAAAATGGATCACACAGCACCTTCGTAGCGGCCCGATCCGCGTCACCGATATCGCCAAGGCGTTCAACGTCTCGAGCCGTACGGTACATCGCGCCTTCTCTCTCACGGGCGATACCGTCGGGTCGGTTGTGCGCATGCAACGACTCGCTAGCGCACGCCGCGACGTGGTCGCCACTGACATTCCGATCGGGTCCATTGCCCACCGCTGGGGTTACTACGACGCAAGCCATTTCGGTCGCGAGTTCAGGAAGTTCCTATCGATGTCGCCCAGCGACTACCGGGATTGCTTCAGCATCACCGGTGTCGAGATGCAGGCGGAAACGGACACCCTGAACCCGCACTATGCGTCGACAATGAATGATCTGGCCAGCTGAATCGGCTCCGAAGCGGCACGCATTGTTCCATTCGGGCCCGACCATGCACCCGATCAGGGTTCTCCGGCTGATTACCCTCGCGCCGGTGGATCAGCGGCGCTGCGGTCCGACTCCCGCGAATGCGCGCGCAATGCATTTACAAGCGAAGACTGTGCTGACTCCACGGTATCGCCCAGTCCCACAAGCAAGTTCACCATCGTCGGTTGCAGGACCTGGTCGACCGGATCGGGGAACTGGGCGAAGTGACCGCCCAACTCCAGAGTGACGAATCCGTGTACGCAGCTCCAGAGCTGCGTGGCGATCACTTCCGGATTCTCGCCGCCGCGGATGCGGCCACTTCCTACGAATCGGGCACATTGGCTGACCAGAATCGAATAGGCAGTCTGAAACGCCTCGGACTGGGCAGCGGAACCCGAGCGGGCTGGCCTGAGCTGCCGGTATCCACGGCGCGTCGCGAGGCCGAACATCAGGTCATAGAGATGCGGATTAGCCTGGGCCAGCTGTCGGCATGCCAACGCAATACCGAAGAGATCCGCGGCAGGATCGTCACTGGCGGGTACCGCCTCGAAGGCAAGGGCGAGATTTTGGAAGCCTCTGTCGACCACGGCCTGAAGCAGCTCAGGCAGTCCACCGAGATGATAATAAACGGACATCGTGGACACCTGCGCCGCTTCAGCGACCGAGCGCGCTTTGATCTCCGATGGGCCCGCCTCTGCGAGCAGAGTCGTCGCCGCGTCGACCAGCCGCTCGATGATCTGTTCGGACGTCAATCGAACAGTGGCCTCCTTGTCGGGGCTCGGCATCCGCGTCCACCTCCCCCAGTTCGCATCGCCCCGTATGAAAGGGCCTTGGAACGAGGTTACAAGACGCTGCACGCGTCGCGCTGACCCAGAACAGCGTCGCCGCGGCGTCCGAGAAGCCATGACGGTTCGATTTCGCGGATACAACGTGAAAGAACATTCGCTATACTCGACTGATGGCAAAAACGGCAAACACCTCCGCCCTGGCGCCTCGGGACCGCCTCATGGCCGCGGCGCAGCTGTTTTACACCGAAGGCGTCCGGGCCGTCGGGGTCAACCGGCTGCTCGAAGAGGCGCATACCCCGATCATGACTCTCTATCGGCATTTCGGTTCGAAGGAGGGCCTCGTCGAGGCGTTCCTCCTCGACAAGGACCGTCGTGTACGTGCCAAGTTCGAACGTGAGGTCGAACAGGCCGGGGATACCGGCCGGGAGCGCGTGCTGGCGGCGTTCGACTTCCTCGGACGATTGATCGAGGACCCGGAGTACCGAGGGTGCACATTCATCAACGTCGCAGTGGAAATGGCCGACCAGGAACACAACTTCGTGGATATCGCGGTGGCTCACAAGAACTTCGTTCGAGAAATCTTCGCGCGGTACCTCACCGAAGCCGGCATCGAACAGACCGAGCCGCTGGCCACCCAACTTCTGATTTTGATGAACGGTGTTTTCGTCAGCGCCCAAATGCATTCGAACTTCCGGGAAGCGGCTTCTCAGGCCCGCCTGGCTGCTGAGGTTCTTCTCGATGCCGCGCTTGCCGCGGAAGCGACGAAGAAGGCCGCTTCGTAGTTCGTCGCCTCCTTCGGTGTTCAGGTGGTACTGGTCAGCCGCGCTCGTCCTGCGCGTGCTCCACGACCCAGCCCGCGATCTGTGTTCGTGAGGTGAACCCAAGTTTGGTCAGGATGTGTTCCACGTGACCCTGCGCGGTGCGCGGCGATATCACCAGTCTGGCGGCGATGGCTTTGTTGGTGAGGCCCTGCGCTACCAGGTCTGCGACCTCCCGCTCACGCTTGGTCAGGCCCGTCGCACTGCTACCGGCGAGCGGTGTCGCGGTCTGGGGGCCCTCGCCGAGGGCGTAGGCGACGGCTTCCTCGAATCCCAGGAGCGCACCCTCCCTTCGGGCCGCCTCGAACGCACGCTCACCCAGGGCAGTGCGAGTGAGCCGCTCGCAGTCCTCGTGGCGGACAAGCAGGGTGGGGAACAGCACCGAGGAGCTTCCCAGGGCACGCCCCAGCGCCTCCGCGGCCCCCATCAGGATGGCGGCGCGTCGTGCGCCGTCCTCGGTGCCGGCGATCCACGCCAGAGCCTCCAGGGTCATCGCGGCAGTGAACGGATCGTCCACCAACCGGGTCAGCCGCAAGCACTGTTCCAGCAGTTCCTCCGCCTGACCGCGATCGCCCTGCTGCAAGACCGCCACTCCCAGCGCCCACAGTGAATACGACCGGTATACCGATTCACCGTGTGATTCTGTGATGTCCAGAACCTGCTGATGGCAGCCGACGGCCCGCGGAACATCTCCCTGCAATTCGTACACCAGCCCGAGCATCATCAGCATCCACACCCGCGATGACAGGTCGCCGCGGGCGCCGAACACCCCCAGTGCCTCTTCCATGCGGGTGCAGGCGTGGGGAAGGTCGCCGCTGACGAGGCCCAGGAGGCCGTCTGCATGGGTGATGCGTGCGCGGGCCAGCGGGTCGGTTATCTGCGGGGTCAGCGCCTGCGCTTCTTCCACCAGGGCCCTCGAGGCCGGCAGGTCACCCTGCACGCCGGCGAACACGCTGGCAGCGTACAGCGCCCCCACTCGTGAAGCGGTCGGCTGCTCGGGATTATGGACCAGGGCCCGGTCGAGCCAGTGCCGCCCCTCTCGGAACATGCCGCGGGACAGCCAGAACGGGAACAGGGCCGCCGCTATCCGGAGACCGGCCTCGGCGCCGGTTTCGGGCGCCTCCGACAGGCAAAATTCCATCGCCTCACGCAGGTTCGACTGTTCCCTCTCGAGCCGCGCAATCCACTCCAATTGCTGCGGACCGATCCATTCGGCTTCGACCTGCAACACCAAACGCTGATACCAATCCCGGTGCCGTCGTCGCAATACCGGATGGATACCGGTCTGCTCAGCCTTCTCCTTGCCGTAGTCGCGCAGGGTCTCGAGCATCCGGAACCGCACCGCCGAGCCGGCGTCTTCCCGGATCAGGATCGACTTGTCGACCAATGCCGTCACTGTGTCGAGCAACTCCTCCGGAGTCAGGTCCTCCCCGCAGACCGCCTCGGCAGCATCCAGTTCGAAACTTCCCGCGAACACCGACAGCCTGGCCCACAGCTGCTGTTCCCGAGACGTACAGAGCTCGTGACTCCAGTCTATGGACAGCCGCAGAGTCTGCTGGCGTGTCGGTGCACCGCGATTGCCGAGGGTCAGCAGCGTGTATCGGTCGGTCAGCCGCTCCAGAATCTGCTCGGGCGACATCGCCCGCAACCGTGCCGCCGCCAACTCGATCGGCAACGGTAGGCCGTCGAGTTGGTGGCAGATTCGGACCACCGTCACCCGGTTGTCCTCGGTAAGTTCGAATCCGGGCACGGCGGCTGCGGCGCGCTGTGCGAACAACGTCACCGCGTCGTACCCGGGCAGCGCCCGCAGCGACGGCTCGCGGTCTGGGGCGGGGACCCTCAGCGGGGGCACGCGCAGCACCGCCTCCCCGCCGATACTCAGGGGTTCGCGGCTCGTGGCCAGGATCCGCAGCTGCGGACAGGTGCGCAGCAGCATCTCGGCCAATGCCGCGACCGCCTCCACCACCTGTTCGCAGTTGTCCAGTACAAGCAAAAGGTGCTTGGAGGTGAGAAACTCCGCCACCACGTCGTCGAGCTGTCGCGCAGGCTGATCCCGCAGCCCCAGGGTTGCGGCCACCGTGTCCATCAGCAATGACCCGTCCCGCAACTCGCCCAGTTCGACCAACCAGACTCCGTCACCGAATCCCCGCCGGACATCGGCGGCCAGCCGAAGCGCCAGACGCGTTTTCCCGACACCACCGA
Source organism: Rhodococcus tibetensis (assembly GCF_024438035.1). Lineage (GTDB taxonomy): Bacteria > Actinomycetota > Actinomycetes > Mycobacteriales > Mycobacteriaceae > Rhodococcus_F > Rhodococcus_F tibetensis. Next base: position 235,321 of record NZ_JANFQF010000002.1, on the reverse strand, counting down.
TCCCGGTCAACGTCACCAGACGAGAGGCCGACAGCAGCTGCTTCGCCTCGGTCGACTCATGGCGGCGCCCGACGAAGCTGGTGAGCTCGAGCGGCAGGTTACTCAACGGAGTCCTCACGGCGGGTGCCGTCGACGGTATAGGTGGCGGGGCTGCCGTGGATCTCGGGCGGGCGCGCGCCGGATCCGGATCGCGTCGGTGCGCGCCCGGTTCGCCGGACAGGGCCATCTCGTCGACGGGGAAGCCGTGGTGGAGCTGGATCCGCCGCAGTTCATCGCCGAAGTCGGCGGCGGTGGCAGGACGCTGCCGCGGATCGGTGGCCATGGCCCGGTCGACTATCTCGGATACGTCGTCGGGAACGCCGTGCTCGCGCAGATCCGGGACCGGCTGGGTGGTGATCCGTAGGAAGTGAGCAACCACATGCTCACCGCTGTGGCGCTCGAACGCGGCGTGACCGGTGATGGCGCAGAACACCGTCGCACCGAGACCGTAGATATCGGAGGCCTCAGTCGGAGGTTCGCCGCTGAGCACCTCGGGTGCGGTGTAGGCCGGCGACCCGGTCACGGTGCCGGTGGCGGTCTCGAATCCGCCGGTGATATGGGCGATGCCGAAATCGGTCAGCGCCGGCTCCCCGTAGTCGGTGAGCAGGATGTTTCCGGGTTTGAGGTCCCTGTGCAAGACGCCGAGACGGTGTGCGGTCTCGAGCGCACCGGCCATCTTCACCCCGAACCTGAGTGCTACCTCCAACGGCAGTGGGCCGTCGTGGCGGATCCGGACGTCGAGCGAATCCTGCGAGTGGTAGGGCATCACGATGTAGGGGCGACCGCTGTCGGTGGCACCGACATGCAGTGCGCTCACAATGTGCGGATGTCCTGTGAGACGGCCCATCGCCCGCTGCTCCCGGAAGAACCGAACCCGGTTCTCCTCGTCGAGGTCCGCAGCAAGGACCTTCACCGCCACAATGCGGTCCAGCGCCGGTTGCACGCAGCGGTAGACGACACCGAACCCGCCCCGGCCGATTTCGTGGGCGTCCTCGAACCCCGCAGCGCTCAACTCCGCCGTGACCGTGTGGGCCACGCCGCGCTGGGTTTCGAACGGATCACCTGCGGCCATCGGAGTGTCCTCACCGTCTACCCGAAGAGCGAGAACGAGACCTGGACGATCCGATCCTCGATAAGGCAACCTGCCTCACCTCGAGAAGAATGTGCCTTCAGGATATCGCCGCCTGACAGGCAAATGGGACTGCGATTCAGCATCGGGGCAACAAACGGGCTTCGACGACGCTGGGCCGTCGTCGAGGTCGCCGCTGCTCACGGCATGTCCACACGTTGATCCCGTCAGCGCCGAGGGCGAGGGTGCTCGGGGAACGGCCTGATCTACCCGAGCCGCCCCCATAGCGGCGCTCTCGCGTGCGGACTGCCGCCGGCACTTAACTTGATTATTTGTCAGTTGCCGATTTTTGGCAGCAGCAACGCGATGCGTAGTTTCTGGTCGATCGTCTGCGACAGAGTAAGCGTCTCATCCAGCTTCTGGCCGAGTGCCTGCGCGTTGACGTTGGCATCGCCCAGGGTCGCCGCGATCCCGCCGAGCGGCACAACGGCCGCACCGGCCTGTTCGCCTGCGCCCTGACCGGCCGAAATGGTTCCCGCTAAGGGAGCGTCAGCCTCGGTCAGCGTGGCACCGAGGGTATCGAGTTGGTCACCGAGGGTGCCCAGCACCTGATTCGCACGGGTGAGGGAATCGATGACGCCGATCACCTCCGGCAGCCCCTGTCGTGCCGCCTCGGCTGCAGGTGGCAATTGATGCGCCCCGTCGAGCGCCTCATCGGTCGTCTTGTCGAGCGTGTTCACCTGCACGACAACGTCATTCAACGTGTCATTGGTGACGCCCAGATCTCTCGTGAGAATCAACAAGCCGCTCAACACCGCAATGGTGAATGCCAGGGTGATCGCCCAGGACAACCGAAACTTTTTCTGAATGTGCATGTTCACTCCGTCGAACGACAAAATCGACTGTCCGGATGCTCAAGGATGAGGCAGCGGCGGTAATGGTGGTGCCTCGAAACCCAACGGCGGGATACCGAGACTGTTGAAGGTAGGGCCGACCACCGCGAGGAGCGGACCGAACTCCCGAACATGGGCAGCCTCTTCCTGGATCGTCGCCAGCGTCGAGGCGATACCCGACATCTTCGGGCCGAGAGCGAGAAGAGTGAGCTGCATTGTGGTCAAACCGTCGTGGATACCCTGCAGTTCGGTGGCGACGGAACCAACCGCCGTCGCCAACCCATCGACGGTGGCGCCGGCCTCGCCGGAACGCGCGGTAACGCCTGTCACAACGTCCGGCAAAGGTGCCGCGATACCCGCGACCTGCGATGCATTGCCGGTCAATGCCGCTGACAGTGGGGATAATTCGACGCTCCGACCGGCCAACACGGCTAGGTCGTTCGACATGGGTCCGAGAACTTGGATATCCGCCGCGAGCCGCGCGTGCTTCGGCTCCAGTTCGGCGGTGAGCTCGTCGAGTCTTTCGGCCGAATCGATCACCTGCACGCTCAAGGCCGATGGTCGACCGAGAGGGTCGCTGATATCGCGGAACGTGGGAAAAAAGCCATTGATCACGCACAAGCCGATGGCGGGCGCCACGCCGAATGCCAGCACAACCGAGGCAAAAGTTCGACTGCCTACCATTACTTCCCTCCCGTCGGCGCCGGGATCACATTGCCCTGCGCTGGAAGCGGCGCGAGTTTGACCGTCGTACGCTCGAGTTCGGCGTTGAGCTGATCGGCCAGTTGCAGCGCGGCCAGAAGCCGATCGTTCACCTTGACCACCGCCGCGTCCGCGTCGGCGGAGATGGCGTGTAGCGATCCCGCCGCGCCCTGCAGCGACGAGGAAACGCCATGGAGCTGGTGGGCGATATCGACGTCGTTATGACCGGCAGTAACCAACGTCCGCATGTCCGGCAGCATTGCGGCCAGCTGATCAACGTCCGCGGCGGTCGCCGCATTCAATTCCGCCAGCACGATTTTCAAGTCTGAAAGCTCTTTTCGGACACGAGCCGGTGCGGCCAGATCGGCACGCTCGTCGAAATACTGGTTGGCTTGCCTGAAGTTGTCCACGATGGCGCGGGTACTTTGCCGAACCGCCAGCCCCTCCTGAATCGCGATCAACACGAGCACGAGTAGCACGGCAGACATGACCGCCGCTAGTCTGCCCAGCCATTCGGTGGCAACTGAAAACTTGGTGACAGGGTGAGTGACCGCGGACCTGTCTGATTGTGGAGTAGCCGAGGGCAACATGGCAGTTTGAGGTCCAGCCATGTCGGAACGACTTCTCAGGCTTCGGTCTTTACGTCGCATTTCACGTCCAGTCGGTCGAGAGGCATAAGTGGCGGGTCGGTATTCAGCCCGGCAGTGGAAGCATCTGGTTGATTGTCGCCGCGGATTCGACAGCAGTCTGTAAGTCGGCGATCAATCCCTCGATCACCGCCAACAGGTCTTCCCCCTGCTGACCGAACGCCTGGGCGGAGTCCACCAGCGGAAGGATGACGTTATGCACCTCACCGAGAATCTGCGCGATCGCGGCAAGTTGCTCATTGGTGATCTGGGCTCCTTGGGCGGTGCTCGACAGAGACGCAGCGACCGGCGTGATGGCGTGATCCAGTCGCGCCAGGAGTGGCCCCAACGCCCTGATGGAGTCGAGCGCCGACTCCGCAGTACCGGTCAGCTGGGTCAGTTCCCCGAGCTCCGCGGTCAGTTGATCGTTGACGTCGAGGAAGCTCTCGGAAACACCGACACTGGTGGCGTTGACTCGTTGCTGGTTCTCCAGGCTCCTGTTCAGGTTGAAGATCACGACTGACAGCAGGCCGAGTACGCCAACGGCTACCAGGGCGAGAACGGTTCTGGCCGGCCCACCCGGTCGTCCGAAAAACACCATGAGTTGCTTACCTTCCGGACAGATCGGTGGCTGCGGATTCCACGGAAAGACGTGTGTCGTGTACTCGAGCGGCCGTCACACGCACGTCGTCGAGGATGGCGGCCATCGTCGCGCGGTTATCCGACAATGCGGTGGCCGCACTGTTCGCCGGCGCTCGCAGTGCGCCAACGCGAGCGCTGAGGGTATCGAGAGACCCGACCAGGCCGTCGATGTCGACGCCCGTATGGTCGAGAATCTCCTGTAGATCTACCGATATCGTTCCGATGAGGGTGCCGAGTTCTGCCGACACCGCTTCGCCCATGCCGAGAACATCGGTCAGGCACTGACGCACCTTGTCCAGTGCCGCAAAAGCACTCACCGTCACCCGCTCGTGCTCGACAAGCCGAGCCAGCGCGGGGTTGTAGTGATCTGCCGCCTCGACAGACTGCTGCAGGCGCCCCGGCGTCGCGGTGAGATCGTAAATTCTCGGACCGAGATAGAAAACGCCGAGTGGGATCAATGCCAGCACCACCACTCCACGACCGATCCGGGTACCGCGTGAGACTTCACGTCTGGATGACACCGATCGAAGCACAGTGGTGTCGACCTCGACCTCGGCCTCGGGCTCGGCGCCGTTGCGCGCGACGGCGCCGAGCCTGTGCGGGAAGCCCTCCATCATGACACCACCGGCACAGGCGCAGCTAGGTCGTCGCTGTCGTACAGCGTGACGAGAAGGTCCGGGGTGACGACGGCTGTCATTGGTGCTCCTGGACTGTGACCGAGGTCCCGCTCGCCGGTTGGCTGTGGGACGCATCACAGAATGGTAGAGACCGTTCTCTACACCGTCAAGAGGTTGCTGTCGCCGCGTTTACAACGAAGGTCAGTAGAGAGACTCGAGGAGCGCTGCATCGTAAGGATCGGCATCGTTCAGGCGACCGGCGAGCGCTTTGCGAGCCCATTCGGGGTCGGCGATCAGCGCGCGGCCGACTGCAACGAGGTCGAATTCATCGCGTTCAGCACGGTCGAGCAGCCCAGTGATGTCCGCAACCGCAGTATGGGTCGGCCTGCCATCTGGGCCGGCGAACTCCTTGTCCAGACCCACGGATCCGACCGTAACCGATGCCTTACCAGTGACTTTCCTGGCCCAACCGGCAAGGTTCAGGTCGCTGCCTTCGAACTCCGGAAGCCAGTAGCGCCGAGTAGAAGCATGGAAGACATCGACGCCGGCGTCGGCCAGCGGCGCCAGGATCGCCTCCAGTTCCGTGGGCGTGTGGGCGATGCGCGCGTCGAACTGTCCCGACTTCCACTGCGACAGCCGGAAGAAGATGGGGAAGCCGGGCGTGACTGCCGCCCGGACCGCCTCGACGACCTCAGCGGCGAAGCGAACCCGGGATGCGAGGTCACCGCCATAGGCATCGGTACGCCGATTGGTTCGTTCCCAGAGGAATTGATCAACAAGGTAGCCGTGGGCACCGTGCAATTCCAGACCATCGAATCCCAAGTCTTGCGCGGCCGCGGCCGCGGTGGCGAAGGTACCGATAACGTCATCGATATCAGCGGCACTGAGGGCAATTCCGTGGGGCAATCCATCGAGTGCCAAACCGGAGGGGCCCACGGGCGGCGCTGTACGGATGGGTCCAGCCCCTTCGGTGCGAGTAGAGCCCACGTGCCAAAGTTGGGGGATGATCTTTCCTCCGGCCTGATGCACAGCCGACACCACATTGCGCCAACCGGCGAGGGCTTCTCCGCCCCAGAAGCGCGGGACCCGCTCGCTGGTGCCTGATGAGGGGTGATGCACCAAGGTCCCCTCGGTGATGATCAGGCCGACGTCCGCGGCAGCGCGACGAGCGTAATACTGCGCCACGTCAGCACCGGGAACTCCGCCCGGCGAAAAGTACCGCGTCAGTGGCGCCATGACAATGCGGTTGGGGACTACCAGGTCACCAACGCTGAAGGGGCGCCCGAGAACCTGCGCGGTCCGCACGACACCTGGGGTAGTGGTCACGTATTTCCTCCTGAGGGTTCCGTGATGCCGGATGGGATATGAAATGACCGTACACCTTTTGGTCATTTCATACCACGGCACGACCTCATCGCGACACCTCACCAGCGACTTTTCGTGCTCGCCGCCTCGGCGCTCTACGTTCCGGGGGTCCGGACCCGCTGACGGGCCCTGTGAGCACGCAGGTTCTCCGGGTTTCCGCACAGCTTGGCGGAATGCCACACCCCGCTGTTATTGCGCGAGGAATCGTAGAACGCCGCCCCGCAGCGCACATTGCGGCAAATCTTCAGTCGGCGCCACGCGCCCGCCTGCTGGGCCTGGAAAACCTCGAGCAAGATCACAGCGGCGATGTACCGCCACCCTTGTCCGCGCGGCTCCAGGACCGCCCGTCCACCGCGATCCAACCGTAGAGCCGCTGCCGCGACATTAACTGCCGGCGCCGCGTGGCTGTCGCCGCCCACGGGCGGCGCAAGCAGCCGCCGCAATTCGGCGCGCAGCCCGATGAGTTCCTGCAGGTCATGCGCGGAGAGATGTACCGGCGCGGCCGACTGCCCTGATTGCGCTGCCCAGTTCGCCAGCGCCTTATCGAGCCAAGCCTGTGCGTCAGGAAGGCCGCCGAGTAGGTCGATGGCCCGCGGACGACCGGCCGAAATCGTGTTGACAAAGTCGTGCACCAACGCCAACCCGTACGGCGCAGGCGCAATTTCGTACCGCGCGGAGGCGGACCACTCCATGGCCAAGCCTTCTCCGGAATTTGGTTCCACCGACATGACTGTAATCGGTTTGGTCATCGGTTCGATACCCCGAGACAAGCGACGCCCTTTCCACCCTCAAATCTTGACGATCCGGTCTAGACGGATTAGTCTAACGCGGATCGGGGCCGGTCGGCGTACAACGCGCACCCACCCGACCGCTGCGGCGCGCTTCGAACGCCGAACGCATGGCCATCGGCACAAGGCCTTGCAGGCACGTCGAGGCACTCACGCAGAAGCCATCCATGACGTACGAAAACCTGAAGGTGCGGCAGGAGGAGTCGGTGCACACCATCGGCCGCGCGGCCGCACCATTCGGCAAATGTGCCATGTTTACCGCAGGTCCCACACCACATTTGCGCACCAACCCTCGAAGGAATCAGATGTCCCTCATTACCGATACGGTTGATCCCGGAATTCGCGTGTTGACAATAAATAGACCATCCAAACGCAACGCCTTCGATATTGAAACCTATGTTGCACTGGCCGAGGGAATTGTGGAGGCCGACCGCGACCACGAAGTTCGAGTCATCGTAATTACGGGAAGTGGTGGCGTCTTCACCGCCGGCAATGATCTGATCGATTTCCGGGATCATCCCGATTCGATGGCTGCGTTCGATCTTCTACGAACCTTGGTCGCGACAGAAAAACCGATTGTCGCAGCGGTCGAGGGATTCGCAGTCGGCATCGGCGCGAGCATGCTCCTGCATTGCGACTTGGCTTTCGCGGGCAGCTCGACCGTCTTCTCGCTGCCGTTTGTAACCTTAGGCCTGACCCCTGAAGGCGCCACAACGCTCTTGTTGCCCCGTATCGCCGGTGTCAAATTGGCCACCGAGTTGTTGATGCTGGGGAAAAAATTCACCTCGGGCCGCGCCGAAGAGGCTGGCCTCATCAACCGCGTAGTCGCCGACGGGACTGCACTCTCTACAGCACTCGAGGCGGCAACCTCCCTCCAGGAACTACCCGCCGAATCGGTGCGGATCACCAAACGTCTCCTCCATCGCGACCGACTCGACGTTCTACAGGTAATCGACGAGGAAGCCGAACTGTTCAGGAAACGTTGCCATTCAGTAGAAGCCAAGGCCGCAATTGCGCGTTTTCTCGAGTGATCCCGGAGCCACGACAAAGCGAATGATGTTCGACAATTTGATCCTTGGGCGACTCCCCCGGCGGTGATCAACACAGGCCTGCTGACACCAGCACTCTGCAGCACAGAGGCCGACGAGTCGGAGGCATGTGGACGAGATAATCCACAGCCAACGTGAGACACCTTGCGGGCTATGTTGTTTCAGTTTTCTACTGTCAGGATCGGCCAGCCTGAGTGTGCTCGTCTCTATCCCGACGACCGCTTCGATATCTACCGCATCTACAGGAAACCCACCGTTGACATGAGAGAGACTGTTCTCTATCGTCAAGTTAGCCGCGTTGCCGGTATCGGCAGAACCGAACCGGCGACGTTCGTCCCGCCAACAAGCGCTCGCCTTCGTGTGGGCCGCAATTCGTCCAACAGAAGGAACGTAGAGAATGCCTGAATCGACGATCGAAGCCGGCGTGAAGTCCAGCACTGTCACCACCGAGGTACGCGGAAACGTGCTGTTGATCGGCCTGAATCGGCCCGACAAGAAGAATGCGTTGACTGGAGAGATGTTCTCGGCCCTGGCCGAGGCATACAAGCGTTACGACAGCGATGACGATCTGCGCTGTGCCGTGCTGTACGGCGAGGGAGGGGTGTTCTGCGCTGGAGCGGATATGACGCAACTGAAGGACCTCGTCGAAAGCGGTGCGCTGGTCTACAGCGAAGGAGAGTACGACCCCTTCGGAATGGAGGGCTCTCGGTTGTCGAAGCCGGTGATTTCCGCTGTTCATGGCATGTGCTTCGCTGGCGGACTCGAGCTCGCGCTCGCTGGTGAATTTATCGTCGCCGCCGAGGGCACGCTGTTCGGCCAGCCGGAGGTTCTGCGCGGTGTCTTTGCGTTCGGCGGTGGGGCGGCGCGATGGGCCGAGCGTGTCGGCTATGCCAATGCGCAACGGTACCTGCTCACCGGCAATCACTTGAATGCGACGGAAGCGCACCGGATCGGTCTGGTACAAGAAGTCGTTCCGGCGGATGAGCTCTTCGATCGGGCCCTCGAGTTGGCCAATGAGATCGCGGCAGCGGCGCCGATGGCAGTGCGTCACTCGCTGGCCGTGTCCCGCCTTGCTGCCGCTGAGGGAACTCCGGCCGCCTTCAAGGTAGTTCCTGAGCTGCGGTCCGAGGTCGTCGGAAGCAGCGACGCCGCCGAAGGCGTCGCGTCGTTCCTCCAGCGCCGCGCCGGCGTATACACCGGTAACTGAGTCGGAACGCACCGGCCGACAACATCAACATCGAAGGACAGAAGAATCATGAGAGAAGCGGCAATCGTCTCGACGGCGCGTACCCCCATCGGAAAGGCGTATCGCGGGGCGTTCAACAATAGCCACAGTGCGACCTTGGGAGGGCACGCCGTCGAGCACGCGCTGAAGAAGGCCGGACTCGAGCCCTCTCGCGTCCAGGACGTCGTGATGGGAGCCGCCCTCACGACCGGAGTGCAAAGCGGTGATATCGCGCGTCAGGTCGCGATCCGCGCCGGAATCCCTGTCACTACACCGGCAATCACCGTCAGCAAGTTCTGTACGTCGGGGTTGGAAGCGATTGTCGCGGGTTCCTATCGTGTGCTCCAGGGGGGGCTCGATGTGGTCGCCGCCGGCGGCGTCGAGTCGATCAGCATGATTCAGGTCCCGGGCTACGACTTCATGATCGAAGAGCCGTGGATCAGGCAGAACAAGCCCGACTACTACATGCACATGATCGAAACGGCCGAGGTGGTCTACGACCGCTACGGCGTGAGCCGGGAGTCTCAGGACGAGTTCTCTTTTCAGAGCCAGCAGCGCACGGCCGCCGCGCAGGCGGCAGGTCTGCTGGACGACGAGATCGTTCCGATGGAATCGGTCAAGCGAGTCGTGAACAAGGAAACTGGCGAGGAATCGTTCAGTACCGTCACCCTCACACACGATGAAGGCAACCGGCCCAGCACCACGTTGGAAGGCCTGCAGGCACTGAAGCCGGTGATGCGTGCCGATGGATGTGTCACAGCGGGTAACGCCAGCCAGCTCTCCGATGGTGCGTCGGCGGTCATCGTGATGAATCGCGACACCGCGGAAAAGGAAGGTATCGAGCCGCTCGGATACTTCCGGGGCTACACGAGTGTCGGCGTCGAACCCGACGAGATGGGTATCGCGCCCGTGTACGCAGTACCGGCGTTGTTGGATCGATTCGGCCTGAGCGTCTCCGATATCGGCCTGTGGGAGCTCAACGAGGCCTTCGCGGTTCAGGCGGTCTACTGCCGTGACAAGCTGGGCATCCCCGACGAACTTCTCAACGTGAATGGTGGCGCCATCTCGATCGGCCACCCCTACGGCATGAGCGGAGCCCGCATGGCGGGACACGCCTTGATCGAGGGCAAGCGGCGCGGTGCGAAGTACGTCGTCGTGACGATGTGCGCTGCGACCGGCCTGGGTGGTGCCGGTCTGTTCGAGGTTGCCCTGTAAGCGGCACAGCCTCTGTGTCACTGCGCGGTGGGATACCGCACGCGGCCCGTCGGACGTCGAACGCGGCCGACTGGCCGCACTGAGTCTCGCGGCGATCCGGCTGTCGACTCGCCGGATGGCCGCGAACCCAAGTCCCGTGCTGCTCGCAGGACGGGAAGGTCGGGAACCGTGGTTTCCCACAGACCGCGGGGGCCTGGACCATCTTGTCTAGACTAGATGGTCTAGGTCTTTTCGATCAGGACAGGCGGGTGCCATCATGCTGGAGTCGGCGAAAACGCGCGACAGTGGGAAACATGAGGACGAGCGGCCCCGTCGGAAAGATCTTTCGCATAAAGAACGATTGCTCCGACAGGGTATGAGCCAGTTCTATGCCCACGGTTTCAGTGGCACCACCGTTGATGCCCTACTCCATTCGACCGGCGTGCCGAAGGGTTCGTTCTACCACCATTTCGGCTCCAAAGAGGCGTTCGGCCGAGCTGTGCTGGAGCGATATTGTCACTTCCAGATGGACCTACTCGCCTCCTGGGCAGCCAGACCCGAACTCGGCACTGTGGATAAGCTGACCGGCTATTTCGACGCGATAGCCGACGGTTTCATCGACTCCGGGTTTCAACGGGCGTGCTTGGTCGGCAAATTCTCCACCGAAGTAGCCGCCACCTCCGAGGCCTTTCGACACCACCTCGACGAGGACCTTCGCATCTGGCACTCCAGCTTGTGCGAGATCCTCTCCGAAGGCCAGGCCGCGGGCGAGGTTCGGATCGATCGGGCTCCCCACGAACTGGCCGACGCGCTTCTCGCCCTGATTCAGGGGGCATTCGTGGTCGCGTTGTCGACGCGCAATGCCGAGTCGCTACGGTCCGTTTGCGCGACCATCCCGGTCATCCTCACGTGAGTGCATCGATCGGCTGTGTAAGCGGCCGCCGAAAGCCGCCCCTCGGACAGCGAGTCGGCAGGAAACCAGCCGGTGGCGTGTCACGCCGGAGATCGCACACGTAAAACCGAAGGCTTGCGATTGAAGCAGGCCGATCGGTTTCCCAACAATGAGAGCTCGGGAGTTCATGATGAGCACAACTCGGCCGGTGGCACTAGTGACGGGTGCGTCCTCCGGCATCGGAAAGGCCTCCGCCCTCGCGCTGTCCGAAGCAGGTTTCACAGTGGTCGGGTCGACCCGGGACACCTCACGCGCTACCCCACTCGACGGTGTGACGATGGTTGACCTCGACGTAGCCAGTGACGCTTCGGTCGCTGCCGCAGTTCAGCAGGGCGTCGAACGGTTCGGACGGATCGACGTCTTGGTCAACAATGCCGGGATCGGCTTGACGGGCGCGGCAGAGGAGAACTCCATCGCGCAGGCCCAAGGCGTTTTCGATATCAACGTATTCGGCGTCATGCGCATGACAAACGCGGTTTTGCCGCACATGCGAGCTCAGCGAAGCGGACGCATCATCAACCTCTCGTCGATCTTCGGACTCATCCCGGCGCCCTATCTGGCGGCCTACGCGGCATCCAAGCACGCGGTCGAGGGGTACTCCGAGTCCTTGGACCACGAGGTCCGCGAATACGGCGTGCGGGTCCTTCTCATCGAGCCCGGGGGGACCAACACCGGGTTCGAGGCGAACAGCCCGCGGCCCGATTCACCCTTGCCGGTGTACGAATCGCAGCGGCGCATCGCCGATCAGGTACTCGCGACAGCTGTCAGGGACGGCGACGCGCCCGCCACCGTTGCCAGCGTAATCGTGGCGGCAGCGACGGATTCGAAGCCGAAGTCGCGGTACACCACCGGCCCGATGGCCGGGCGCATCAGCATCCTGCGCCGCATCGCTCCCTCCCGAATCTTCTATACCCAGATCCGCAAGTACAACCGCCTGGCCAACTGACGCCTCCGGGCAGCAGGCCTCGCAAGCCCCACCGGACAGCGGAGAATTGATGCCAGGGCGCGATCCCATTCTGATCACCGTAGCCGTCGGCGAAGTCGGTGGCGGTTTTCGTCGATGACCTACGGAACATTGCCGACGGGGCAACCGCACTGAAGGGCTGCTGTTGCGTCTGCCTCAGTCCATGTGTGCTCAATCTTCCTGTCGGTACGTGTCGAACCAACCATTCCTCGACCGTAGTCGCTCCATTTGTTGACACTGCGCCCAGTGTGTCTCATTATCGATACGTGTCCGCCGAAGTGTCGAGCAGCGTGTCCTTCGTGCCGAGGTCGGGTGACTCGTGGCGCGGTCGCGCAGATGTACGCACACCTGCGCGACCGCGACCCTGTGCACCATGTCATTCCCGAGGAGGACCCCCGGCACGACTACTGGGTGCTGTCCCGGTACGCGGATGTCTACGCTGCTGCCAGGGACGCGGACACGTTCTCTTCCGCTTCCGGACTCACCACCACGTACGGCGAGCTGGAGAAGATCGGGCTGCAGGACAACCCTCCACTGGTGATGCTCGACCCGCCGGAGCACACCGCGTTCCGGCGGCTGGTGTCGAAAGGTTTCACGCCACGCCAGGTCATCGCCGTGGAGCCCGCCGTCCGAAAATTCGCTGTGCAGCGGATCGAGCGGCTCCGCGAAAGCGGTGAGGGTGACGTGGTGAAGGAGTTGTTCAAACCCTTGCCCAGCATGGTCGTTGCCCACTATCTCGGGGTGCCCGACGAGGACCGAGACCGGTTCGACGGCTGGACCGAGGCGATCGTGGCGGCCAATGCCCAAGGCGATCCTCGGATTGCGACTGACGCGATCACCGAATTGATGGCCTACTTCGCTACCCTGATCGAGCGTCGCCGCACCGACCCTGAAGACGACACGATCTCCCATCTCGTCGCCGGTGGGATGGGCGCCGACGCCGACGTGACAGGCCTGCTGTCGATCCTCGGTTTCGCATTCACGATGGTGACGGGTGGCAACGACACCAGCACCGGAATGCTGGGCGGTGCAGCGCAATTGCTGACGGAGCGCCGCGACCAACGGCAACTGCTCATCGACCATCCCGAACTCATCGGCGATGCAGTCGAAGAACTTCTCCGGTTGACGTCGCCGGTGCAAGGCCTAGCCCGGACCACCATGCGGGACGTCGAGATCGAGGGCACAGTTATCCCGAAGGGACGAAAGACGTTGCTGCTGTACGGGGCAGCGAACCGCGACCCCCGCCAGTTCGGCTCCGACGCCGAAGAAGTGGACGTGCAACGACGGCCCAAGCAGATCCTGACCTTCAGTCACGGAGCCCACCACTGCCTCGGCGCGGCCGCTGCCCGGATGCAGGCACGCATCGCACTGGAGGAACTGCTCGGCCGCTGCCCAGACTTCACGGTCGACATCGATGCCGTCGTCTACGCGGAGGGCAATTACGTGCGGCGCCCGACGAGCATCCCGTTCACGGTGCGCGGATCGTGACCGGAGGCTGGATGCGCGACGAGCGATCCCGCGTCGCTGCGGAACGAATCCTCGATGTCGCGGCTCAGTTGTACGTCGACAACGGAATCAACACCGTCGGGATGGCCGAGGTGGCCCGCGCAGTAGGGTGTTCGCGCGCAACCCTCTACCGCTACTTCGACAGTCGCCAGGCTCTACAACTCGCCTTCGTTCATCGCGAGGCCCGCCGCATCGGCGCGCTGATCGCGCAGGAAGTCTCCGGTACCGCCGACCCGCGGGACGTGATCGTCGACGCGATGCTCGCGGCGATCCGGCTCGTCCGCCGCGACCCCACCTTGGCCGCCTGGTTCCAGTTGGGCGACTCCGGACTCGCCGCGCAGATAGCGCACTCGTCGGAGGTCATCGAGTCGCTGGGCGCCGCCTTCCTCGGGCAGGCCGGAGTCGGCGGCGAGGAGACGTCACGCCGGGCGCGGTGGCTCGTCCGCGTCATCGTCTCGCTGCTCACCGTTCCCGGAATCGACGACGACGACGAGCGCGCCATGATCGAGCAGTTCGTCGCACCGGTCATCACCACCGGCCCGCACGAACGGGACGTTCGTTCGATCTGACGCAACGAACGTCCCGTTCGCACGGTCGGATGGGGTGAAGGCAGTGACCCGAAGTTGATCTTGTCGGTCACGATCGGGTTGCGCACACCAGGGCGAAGCGGTCATCCGGGTCGCTCCACGTGCGATCTACCTCGAAACCGGCCGCACCCAGCTCACCCGTGATTCCCGCGAGCGTGAACTTTGCCGAAATTTCCGTGCGCATCTGCTCACCGCGAGCGAACTCGACGTCCAGGTCGAGGGCCGCAACCCGAACGGACAGCGCACGCTCGGCCTCGAGCCTCATCTCGATCCACTCGTTATCGGCGTCCCACAGGGCGACGTGCCGAAAGGCGTCCAACGGAAAATCTGCATCGAGTTGACCGTTCAGCACTCGCAGCACATTGAGGTTGAACTGCGCCGTCACACCGGCGGCGTCGTCGTACGCGGGGACCAGCACAGCCGGGTCGGTGACGAGTCCGACTCCGAGGAGCAGGTGCTCACCGGGTTCGAGCACGTCGGCGATTCCGGCGAGGAATTCGGCTCGCTCGGCCGGGACCATATTGCCGAGTGTGCCTCCGAGGAAAGCGATCATGCGGCGACCACCCCGCGGAAGGTGATGCAGCGACTCGGTGAAGTCGCTGACCACGCCGCGCACGGTGAGGCTGGGGAACTCGGCTCCGATCTGCTCGGCGGCGCCCTGCAGCGCCGACACCGAGACATCCTGCGGTACATACGTATGGAGGGTTCCGTGACGTGTTCCCGCTTCGAGTAGCAGCCGAGTCTTCTCGGAGGAGCCGGAACCGAGCTCTACCAGAATCTCCGGTGCCGCCACCTCGGCGATCTCCCCCGACCATTGCCGGAGCAGTTCCCGTTCGGTGCGCGTCGGGAAGTACTCGGGCAACGCGGTGATCCGCTCGAACAGCTCGCTCCCCCGGGCGTCGTAGAACCACTTGGGCGGCAGCCACTTCGGATTCGACGTCAGCCCCACGGTCGCATCCTTGCGGAGTGCGTCCTTCAGTTGGTCCGGTTCCAGATACACCTCGAGTGTCGGTGCGGTGGTCATCAGGCTCCCATCTCGAGCGGCGTGATCATCAAATGTCCTGGGCGAGCAGAAACGAAGTGCCGGTCCGGTACCTGCTGCCACCCGGGGTCATCGTCGAAGGGTTCGGACATCACGATTGCCCTGTCGTCGTCGACGAGCACCGACAGCGAGTGGTCCCAGGTGGTGGCCCACAGTTCGCGGCCGTCGCCGAGCAGAAAATTCAGGCGCGACTTCGGTGCGGCCGCGTCGGCGGCACGGATCAACGTGGCGAGTGCCTTCTCCGGCCCCTGCTCCTCGAGCGCTCGTTTCAGCAGTAACCACAGCGCGGCCGAATCGGTCGGTGCCTCGAGTTGCAGGAGGTCTGTCACCGGCAGTTGCGCGGCGAGCGGGCCGAGTGTCTCGGGCCACCCCTTTACCAACCCGTTGTGGCTGAACGCCCACGTCCGATCGGTGAACGGCGCGCAGGCAGTGGCCTGCACGGGCATTCCCACGGTGGCCGAAC
Source organism: Rhodococcus tibetensis (assembly GCF_024438035.1). Taxonomy (GTDB): domain Bacteria; phylum Actinomycetota; class Actinomycetes; order Mycobacteriales; family Mycobacteriaceae; genus Rhodococcus_F; species Rhodococcus_F tibetensis. The sequence goes on along the minus strand of NZ_JANFQF010000002.1, from coordinate 219,598 downwards.
GGGTTGCGGCCACCACGGCGCTGGACCGGATGTGGGGCAGCGTCTCGCGTAGTACCGGATCGGACCACAACGGCTGCTCGCTGCGGTAGCGCGAGAACTCTGCCTCCCGCCACCACCCGACACCGAAACCGTCCGCGTTGATGGTTCCGCCGTGGCGCATGTCTTGCGGTGCCCACGACTGGCGCAGGAGCGAGTTCTCACCCCAAGTGATGAGCTCGCCGACGGATACGTCCGGTCCCAGGTACCCCAGGTGACGGCACATCTCAGCGTTCTTCTCCCGAAAGGTCTCGTGCACAACGGAATCCTGAGAAGATCTGCCGGCGGATCGGATGGTCCCAGTTCCGGAAAGTTCCGCGGCAGGCCACCGGATCGGTACCGAACGAACCACCACGCAGCACCCGGTAATCGCCGCCGTAGAACACTTCCGAATATTCGCGATACGGGAACGCTGTAAATCCGGGGTAGGGCTCGAACGGCGAGGACGTCCATTCCCAAACGTCACCGACGAGTTGGTGGACGCCGAGTGGTGACGCGCCCGCCGGATATGCGCCTACCACGGCTGGTCCGAGGAATCGTTGCCCGAGGTTGGCGAGCGAGTGGTCCGGGTCATTGTCGCCCCAGGGGAACCGGCGGGAACACCCGGTGGTGGGATCCCATCGAGCAGCCTTCTCCCATTCGGCCTCGGTGGGCAGTCGCTTGTCGGCCCACCGCGCGAATGCCTCGGCCTCGAAGAAGCAGACGTGGACCACCGGTTCCTGCGGGTGGAGCGGTTCGGGCACCCCGAACATGCGGCGCCACCACGTGCCCCCTCCGTCGCTCGCCCAGAACTGCGGCGCTTCGAGTTCCGCCTCACAGCGGTGAGCCCACCCACGCTCGCTCCACAATTCGGGGCGGCGATATCCGCCGTCCGCCACGAACTCGAGGTAACGCCCGTTGGTGACGGGCACCGCGTCGATCACGAATGCCGGCACGTGCACCGTGTGCGCTGGGCGTTCGTTGTCCAGCGCCCAGGGATCATCCGACGCACCCATCGTGAATGTTCCGGCCGGAATGACGACTTCGTTCTCGGCCACCGACACCCCTACGCGCGGCGCGGTGTCCGCGGTCAGCACCGGTGCACCGGAACGCAATTGATGGGTGGCGAGCATCGTCTCCGCGTGTTGCTGCTCGTGCTGGGCGATCATGCCGAAGGCGAATCCATGTTCCTCGAGCGGGCCGCCGCGGAGGGTACTGCTGCCCAGGACGTCCCACGCCTTGTCCCGAACAGTACGTACGTATTCCCGAGCTTCGACCGGATTCAGCAGTGGCAGCGACGGCCGGGAGCGCCGGGAATGCTTGAACGCGTCGTACAACTCGTCGATGTCGCTACGGACCGGTTCACGGCCCCCGACATCGCGAACGAGCCACAACTCCTCCTGATTACCGATGTGGGCGAGATCCCAGACCAGTGGGCTCATCAACGGCGAATGCTGAGCGACGAGGTCGGAGTCGTCCAGGCAGTCCGTCAGTCCGGCGGTTCGCCGGCGCGCCCGGGTAAGCACTGCCTCGACCTTCTCGCGGGTCCCCATCAGCCCTCCTCGCCCGGAGCGTGCCCCCGGCAACATCTTTCGGCGGCGGCGTCGAGCAGTCGGACGAACTCCGGGTCCGGTGAGTACGACGCCGCGAGCGACAGCAGAGCCGTTGCAGCTGCCCGCAATTCGAGGTCGGCGAGCCCGAACTCGGCAGCATCTCGCCAGCGGTCCGCGGTGGGGAGAGCGGCGGCCAGCGCCTCGGCCATCGCACCCGGGCCCGAGAGTAACGCGTCGATTGCCGCCACGGGCACCCTCCACAGATTTCCCGGCTGCGCGTCGAGGTATCGGACCTCGAGGTAGCCCGCAGCCCGGACGGGGGGGAACAATGTCGTCAGGTGATAGTCGAGATCCGCGAAAGTCGGGGATCGTCCGATGACGTCGTCCAAGGACCCGACCACCCAGTCTCCGAAAGTCGCATCGGGCGGCGCCGTCCAGTCGCTGCCGTCGCCCCGGACACACAGCAACGGCACATCCAGTACCCAGCGGGCGTAGTCGCCGCTCCTCCGCGTTCCGGTGGTCCGGGGTGAATCGAGTTCGAGCCACGTCCGCATCCGCTGCGACGCCCAATGCCCATCGGGCACTCCGTACAACCGAGGGGAACACGCGAAGGCGGCGATCAGCGCAGGGCCCACTGCGTGCAGCAGGTGCCAGCGCTGCTCCACGGCCGCTGCGTCTGCGCCTGCGTCGACGCTGATCTGCGTCGCCGCGGTATTGCACATCATGAGCTTCCCGTAGGGGCCGATTCCACTGAATCGCGACTCCATCGCGCGGTATCGCGGCGATTGCAGGAGCCGCTGGGGGGGACGGCGCGTGTCTGCAGCCTCGGAGGACATGAGTATGGCCCGAGACGACAGCAGGTCGGTGAGAACTGCATGGTCGGCGGACAGGTAGTCACACAGTTCGCGTGCGGAGCGACAAGGAGCACTGGACAGTTCGATCTGTCCACCCGGTTCGACGCTGACGGCGCTGCCGCCGGGGAGGGGCTGAGCTGGTGAGGAGGGATCGATGGATCGGGGAGTGTGCGGCCCGAGCGCGTAGGCAAGCGCGGCCAGATCGGGGCGCACGAATTCGGGCACCTGCGCGGTGAGCCACTCCAACTCCGCGCCGATCAGCTGCGGGGGACCCAATTTGAAGCAGACGCCGCCCAGGTAGGCCTCCGCGGCAGGTCGAGACGTGACACCGACTCCCTCGACGGACTGGATCGCAGTAGCCATTCCACCCTCCCTCTCGGGCGCCGCCTGAACGTCGTTATCGACGATAGAGCGCAGAGCCCGCCTATGCACGCGCGAACGGCGATACTTTTCGATACTGCGTCGCGGTACGTTCGACACCATTCGATATTGAACAGGAGGTATCCGACATGCTCGACCTCGAGCGCGCACGAAGGGACACCCCCGGCTGCCTCGACAAGGTGTTTCTGGACAGCGCAGGGTCTTCACTTCCGCCCACTCCGGTGCTCGATGCGGTGTTCGCTCACCTGCGCCGCGAGGCCGACGTGGGCGGATACGTCGCGGCCGCGGAACGCGCTGGGGACCTTGCCGCAGTGAAGACCTCGATCGGCCGGTTGATCGGCGCGAGCGCCGACACCATCGCACTCGTCGACAGTGCCACCACGGCGTGGAACGACTTCTTCCAGGCCGTCCCCTTGAAGCCGGGCGAGAAGATCCTTCTCTCCGAAGTCGAGTACGCCAGCAACGCGATCGCCGTCCTGCAACGGGCTCGGTCGACGGGCGCCACCGTCGAAGTGATTCCGAGTGACCCGACCGGCCAGATCGACCTCACCGCTCTCGAGCAGCTTCTCGACGACCGGGTCCGTCTCGTTTCTGTGGTGCACGTGCCGACCAACGGCGGGTTGGTCAACCCGGTCCGCGAAGTGGTCGACCTGGCACACGCCCAGGGAGCTCTGGTGCTTCTGGACGCGTGCCAGTCGGTCGGTCAGATCGCGCTCGACGTGGCCGAGCTCGGCGTCGACGCGTTGTCGGCCACCGGCCGCAAGTGGTTGCGCGGCCCCCGGGGCACGGGGTTCTTATACATCAGGGACGAACTGACCACGACACTCGAGCCGGCGGCGCTCGACCTGCACAGTGCCGAATGGACCGGGGCCGAGGACTACCGGATGGCCGCGGACGCGAGTCGGTTCGAGTTCTGGGAATGCGACATCGCGGCCCGGCTGGGCCTCGGCGCGGCAGTCGACTATCTCCTCGACCTCGGCGCAAGCCATGTCGAGGCCGCCGTGGCCGACCGCGCCGAGCACCTCCGTACGGGGTTGGCGGGAATCGCCGGCGTCACGGTGCGCGACCTCGGGACCCGCCGGTGCGGAATCGTGTCGTTCACGGTCGACGGTCTCGACCCGCGGGATGTGCGTGCACAACTGGCGACTCGACAGGTGACCGTCACGGCCAGCCTGCGCGGATCGACTCTGCTCGACATGAGCGCCCGCGGTCTCGACGCCGTCGTGCGTGCGTCTCCGCACTATTTCTGTTCCCCGGACGATCTCGACCGGGTTCTCGCCGAGGTGGCGGCGCTGGCGAAGTAGTGGTTCTCGCCGGCGCACGGAAATAGTCTGGGAGCACCCACAAGCAGCACGCGAACGAAACTGACGAATCCGCACTCGGGAGGCCACGGCCCGCCTGCTCGGCGGCGAGGAGGCTCGCGTCGCCGGCACGCTGATCGACAGGCGGTCCCGATCCTGCAACGAGTTTCCGTCCATCTGGCCCATCGGGTGATGCGGAGGCAGACGCTCCACTACACACTGACCGATGTCTTTGAGCTGGAGAAACGACCACGGCGCGGACAAATGCTCCCACTTACCGAGATGGTAAGCCTGCTCGGATCTATAACAGGTTACAGTTCGGGTAGCTGTGCACACTTCACACCCGAGCGCCCGAGAGGACCACCCATGGCCGAACCGACTCCGATCCGCCCCCGGCCCGCTTCCGAGGTCGCCACGTGGGACTACGAGGCCGACGTCGTCGTCGCGGGCTACGGGATCGCCGGCGTGTCCGCGTCGGTCGAGGCGGCACGGGCGGGCGCCGAAGTGCTGGTCCTCGAGCGCACCAGCGGGTGGGGTGGCGCTGCCTCGCTGGCAGGTGGATTCATCTACCTCGGCGGCGGTACACCCCTCCAGAAGGCCTGCGGTTTCGAGGACTCACCGGAGAACATGAAGAAATTCATGATGGCAGCCCTCGGCCCCGGCGCCGACGAGGAGAAGATCACCGACTACTGCCACGGCAGCGTCGAGCACTACAACTGGCTCGTCGAGTGCGGCGTTCCGTTCAAGGCGAGCTTCTGGAGCGAACCAGGCTGGGAACCGCCGTTCGACGACGGGCTCATGTACTCGGGTGGTGAGAACGCAGCACCGTTCAACGAGATCGCCACACCAGCACCGCGCGGACACGTTCCGCAAATGGACGGCAAGCGCACCGGCGAGAAGGGTGGTGGCTACATGCTGATGAAGCCGCTGGTCGAGGCCGCCGAAAAGCTGGGTGTGCGAGCCGAATACGACATGCGCGTGCAGACGTTGATCACGGACGACACGGGCAGGGTCGTCGGAATCATCGCGAAGCAATACGGCAAGGAAGTTGCCGTCCGGGCTCGTCGCGGCGTCGTCCTCGCCACCGGGAGCTTCGCGTACAACGACAAGATGATCCAGGCCTACGCCCCACGCCTCATCGGCCGGCCCGGTGCCGCCATCGAGGAGCACGACGGCCGGTCGATCCTGATGGCCCAAGCGCTCGGCGCCGACCTCGCCCACATGGACGCCACCGAAGTGGCGTTCGTGTGCGATCCCCAGTTGATGGTGCGGGGCATTCTGGTCAATGGTCGCGGACAACGGTACGTCCCCGAGGACACCTACTCGGGGCGGATCGGTCAGATGACGCTGTTCCATCAGGACAATCAGGCCTTCCTCATCATCGACGAAGCCGCCTATGACGAGGGCGCGGCCGCCACCACCGCCACGCCTTTCCTGCGCGTGCAACCGAAGTGGGTCGCCGAGACCGTCGAGGAACTCGAGTCGGACATGGGACTACCCGCCGGTGCGCTCCAGTCAACCGTCGAGGTCTACAACAAGCACGCCGCCGACGGCGTAGATCCCCTGCTGCACAAGAAGTCCGAATGGGTGAAGCCGATCGGCTCCCCCGTCGCCGCCCTCGACCTGCGCGGGTTCACGCTGGGCTTCACCCTCGGTGGGCTGCGGACCACCCTCGACTCCGAGGTGCTGCACGTCTCCGGTGAGCCGATCCCCGGACTCTTCGCTGCGGGCCGCTGCACGTCGGGAGTCTGCGCGGGCGGATATGCCAGCGGAACGTCGCTCGGCGACGGCAGCTTCTACGGGCGCCGAGCCGGTATCGCCGCCGCGAAACAGACTTAGTCGAGCACCCGCACGTTCACGCCGTCCGCGAAGCGGTAGGGCTGCGTGCTCAGCACCGCGCCGAGAGTCTTGCGCAGACGCGAGACCTCGGCGCGGACGGCGACCACGTGGTCCCGATCGCCGAACAGTGCCTCACTGAGGGAAGCGGCATCGACCCCCGCCCTTCCCGCCGCCGTCAACACCCGGAGAATCTGCGCGTGCCGCGGCGAGAGCGCCTGCGTCCAGTTCGCGTCTCCGCAGACCGTCACTCGCGGTGCGGCGCCGAGGTCGAGCTCGACCTCCAGTCCCGCGCCGTCGACGCGGCGACGCACCAGCCACCCGTCGCCCAGCGGTTCGGGCACACAGATCCCGAGTCCGGGGACGAGCAGCGGCTTGTCGAGACTCGGCGCGGCCAGCCGCTCGGGTGCCGCAATCCCGGTCGCGCCCGCCACCCAGCCGTGCCGATCGACCACCAGAGCGGGACCGCCCGCCGACGCCAGCAGCGGCGCCGCCCGTCCGCGTAACTTCTCGAGTTGCGCGGCGTGCTCACGCCACAGAGTGGCCTCGGCAAGGCGAACCGCGGTGCGCACGAGTGCGACCGTTGTCGGGTGAACCGACATTGCCGAACCACTGATGTCCACCACACCGAGTATCTCCCCGGTGCGCGGATCGTGGACCGGGGATCCTGTGCACGACCATCCGTGATGCGATGGCGCATAGTGTTCCGCCGAAAAGAGTTGCACCGAGGCGTCTTCGACAAGAGCCGTACCGATGGCGTTGGTGCCCACCGCCTGTTCCGCCCAGCGGGCGCCCTCCGTAAAACCGAGTGCATCAGCCGCTTTGCGCACCCGGGGCGATCCCTCGCGCCACAACAGCACGCCGTCGGCATCGGCGATGACCACGATGAAGTTGGCGTCGTCGGCCACCTGCGTCAGCGTGCTGCGCAGCTCGGGAAGTACGGACCTCAGCGCGGTGCGCGTGCGGCGCGCCTCGATCTCCGCGAAATCTGCCGGTTCCACGTCGGCGCAATGATCGGGGCTCACGCCGCCTGCCTGCAGTCGGGACCACGAACGTGCCACCACGTCCCGCGGCATCACGGGCGGCTGCTGCCCGGACAGCACCGCGTCGTGCACCCGGCTGAGTAATCTGGCATGCCGCGACAGATCCACGCCGCTGACGACCGCGGTCAACCGGTCGGCGCTCTGACGTTCTGTGCTCACAGCGCCGAGGCTACCCCCGACGCTGTGAGCCACACCACTATCCTTCATCCGTCAGCGAAACGACGACCCGATTAGCAGGCCCGGCGGCCGTCCGGTAGAGTTTCGTAAGTTGTCTCGGCGAGGGTGAACCGGCATGTTCGATGCGCTGGATTACCGTGATCGACGCGGCTACGGCTCAGCTCGAGCGTTTCGCTCCTGGCCCGTGTGCGCGTTCGTCCCTCACCGACGACAAGACGCCAGCCAGTAACCACCGTGAGTTGTAGGAGCCGTTTCACCATGTCTGACGAAAACACCCTCGTAGCCGCCGTTCGCACCGAGTTCGGCAAGGGCGCCGCCCGCCGCGCCCGCCGCGATGGTCAGGTTCCCGCTGTTCTGTACGGCCACGGTGAGGATCCCCGGCACCTGAACCTGCCGTCGCGCGACTTCGCCGCGATCCTGCGTGCACACGGCACCAACGCGATCCTCAACCTCGACATCGACGGCACCCCCCAGGTCGCGCTCACCAAGTCGGTCGTGATCCACCCGATCCGTAACTACATCGAGCACGCCGACCTCCTCGTCATCAAGAAGGGCGAGAAGGTCACGGTCGAGGTCCCCGTCGTCGTCACCGGTGAGGCAGCGTCCGGCACCCTGGTCGCCCAGGACGCCGCTACCATCGCCCTCGAGGCCGACGCCCTGCACATCCCCGAGCAGATCGAGGTTTCGGTCGAGGGTCTCGAGGCCGGCACCCAGATCCTCGCCAGCCAGCTCGAGCTGCCGAAGGGTTCCACCCTTCAGGCCGACCCCGAGGTGCTCATCGTCAACGTCGTCGCAGCCCCCACCGCTGCCGACCTCGAAGAAGAGACCGGCGCAGCCGCCGAGACTCCTGCCGAAGAGGGCGCCGAGAGCTGATCCTCTCCAAACCGCACTGAAATCGGCGGCGCGTCGTCCCGGATGTTCCGGGGTGACGCGCCGCTGTCGTGTGACGAGAACCTGCCATAGGGAAGGACCTGCCGGTGAGTGAAGACACCGCCTTGGTGGTCGGCCTGGGAAATCCGGGACCACAGTACGAGAAGACCCGGCACAACGTCGGGTTCATGGTGGCCGGTGTGCTGGCCGGTCGCATAGGTGCAAAGTTCAGCGCACACAAGAAGAGTGGCGCCGAAATCGTTCAAGGGCGTCTGGAAGGACGCCCGACGATCCTGGCGAAACCCCGCTCGTTCATGAACCTGTCCGGTGGCGCCGTAGCCGGACTGGCACGGTTCTTCTCCGTCGACCCCGGCAACATCGTGGTGATCCACGACGAACTCGACCTCGACTTCGGGACCGTCCGTCTCAAACAGGGCGGCGGCGAGGGCGGGCACAACGGCCTGCGGTCCATCTCCAGTTCGCTGGGCACCAAGGACTACCTTCGTACCCGAATCGGGATAGGACGCCCGCCCGGACGGATGGATCCGGCATCCTACGTGCTGAGGCCCTTCTCCTCGGCGGAACGCAAGGAACTCGACCTTGTCTGCGAGGAAGCAGCAGACGCCGTCGAACTTCTCCTGAAGGTCGGCCTCGAAGCCGCGCAGAACCGCCTGCACTAGGCGCTCCGCGCCCGTGAGTGGTTAACGAGTCTCTGGACTCTCCAACCACGCACGGGCGCCGAAGGCGCCTCAGTCGCGGACCAGCGACGCCGAGGTAGCGCGGCGCAATTTGCCGGACGAGGTCTTGGGGATGCTGCCGGGTCCGAGGACCGCGACGGTGCGCGGACGCACACCGACCTCGGAGAACACCGCGTGCACGACCTCGTGCTCGATCCGCTTGACCTCGTCGTGGTCCTGATAGTTGTTTGTTTCGACCGCTACCGCGAAGCTTTCCCGCTTCTGGCCCGCGTCGAGTCGCACTGCGACCGCGTTGCCCGGCCGAACCCCGGACACGGTGCCCGCCGCCCGCTCGATGTCGGTGGGGTAGATGTTGCGGCCACCCATGATGATCACGTCCTTGACGCGGCCGCAGACCACGACGAGACCCTCCTCGGTGAAGTAGCCGACGTCACCGGTGTCGAGCCAGCCGTTCGAGTCCTGAGCAGGTTTGTGCCCATCGAGAGTGACGTACCCGGGGGTCACAGCCTTGCCGCGCACCTCGATGATCCCGACGCCGCGGGTGGGAAGCAGTTCCCCGTCGCTGTCGACGACCCGGCCCTCGAGGTTCGGAACCATCTTGCCGAGGGTGGCGAGGGGCCGCGCATTCGGCTTGCTCGACGGGACCGCCCGCGACAGCGCCTCGAGGATGTCCGGATCGACGAAGTCGAGGACTTGACCCTGATCCGGGTCGGGAATCGACACCGCGAGCGTGGTCTCGGCCATCCCGTATACGGGGGCGAGCGCGGACGGATTCAGCCCGAACCGGGCGCCGGCCTCGGCGAGCGCCGTCATGGTGTCGGGGTCGACCGGTTCGGCGCCGTTCCACATGTACCGCACGCTGGAGAGATCGACGGCACCGTCCTCGGCCTGCCGCAGACGCCGGGCCAGCAGCGAGTAGGCGAAGTTCGGCGCTGCCGTGACCGTGCCCTTGTACTTGCCCATCAACTCCGCCCACAACAGCGGGGTGCGGAGGAAGTCCATCGGGGTGATGCTGACGACCTCGGCACCGACCTGCATCGGCACGCTGAGGAAACCGACCATCCCCATGTCGTGGAACAACGGCAACCAGCTGACCATCACGTCGTCGTCGAGGGAGAACTTGATGCGATCGATCATCGAGTAGGCGTTTGTGTAGAAGTTCTCGTGCGTGATCTGCACGGCTTTCGGCGACCCGGTGGAGCCCGAGGTCAGCTGCTGCAGCGCGATGTCATCCTCGAAGGTTTCGACCGGTTCGATCTCCGGGCCTTCGTTCAACTCCGCCACGGTCAGGACCGTGATGCCGCGCTCCTCGAGTAGCGGCTTGGCCACATCGAACGGCGCCCCCAGGATGACGGCCTTCGCCTCGATCATGGTGATCACGGTCTCGGTGTCCTTCGCCCACACTGCCAGATCGGTCCGCGGGGTGGGCTGATGCAGCATCGTGACGGACCCACCGCGCATCCAGATGCCCTGACAGGCCGGGGCGATATCGACGGGCTGACCGGCCAGAATTCCGATGGCGTCACCGTGGCCGATGCCCGCCGCCGCGAGCGCACCCGCCATCCGCCGCGCCGCCCGATGGATCTCACCCCACTGCTGACGCAGCGGCGCATCCGGCTCACCGGTGATCAAACCGCGGTCGCTGGTGATAGCGGTGGAATACATCTCCTCGGTGAACTTGCTCAAGATCTCTCCTCTTGCAGATACGGATGTCCGAACGCAGGTAGAGGTAGCTCCGGAGCGCCCCGACCACTCACCATGATTAATACGCGAACCCGAGCTCAGTGTTACGTCGCGGCGGATGTGAATGTGCTGTCAATCCCTCCTCGGCACCCGAGTAACCTGGTGTGCGGCCACCTGGCCTTTCCGCATCCAGTCCCCCGAGAGGTTCTTCGTTGACTACCCCGTCCGACTCGGCCGACACCATCCCAGCCGAGGAGGCGTCTGTCGCCGCCAATGCCTCCTCGCAGGGAAAACTCGACAAGGGCGTCCGCACCGAGGCGCAGCGCCGCCGGACCTTCGCTGTGATCTCCCATCCGGACGCCGGTAAGTCGACGTTGACCGAGGCTCTCGCCCTGCACGCGAAGGTGATTTCCGAGGCGGGCGCAGTGCACGGCAAGGCAGGGCGCAAGTCGACGGTGTCCGACTGGATGGAGATGGAGAAGGCCCGCGGTATCTCGGTCAGTTCGACGGCTCTGCAGTTCAATTATCGTTCCACCGAGGCGTCGCCCGACGACCCCACCGACAACGTCATCAACCTGGTCGACACCCCCGGTCACTCGGACTTCTCGGAAGACACCTACCGCGTCCTCACCGCTGTCGACGCCGCCGTCATGCTCATCGACGCCGCGAAGGGTCTCGAACCGCAGACGCTGAAGCTGTTCCAGGTGTGTCGTCACCGCGGGATTCCCGTGATCACGGTCATCAACAAATGGGACCGCCCGGGTCAGACGCCACTGGAACTTCTCGACGAAATTCATGAGCGGATCGGCCTGACCCCCACTCCCCTGTACTGGCCGGTGGGCATCGCCGGCGACTTCCGAGGACTGTTGCGCCGCGGCGAGGACGGTGCCCCCCGCGAGTACATCCGGTTCACCCGCACCGCGGGCGGCGCCAAGATCGCCCCGGAAGAGGTCATGGACGCGGATGCCGCCCTCGCGAAAGAGGGCAGTGAGTGGGAAACCGCCGCGGAGGAGAGCGAGCTGCTCTCGGCCACCGGCCAGGACCACGATCAGGAACTGTTCCTCGGCGGTCAGACCTCGCCGGTGATCTTCGCGTCGGCGATGCTCAACTTCGGCGTGCGGCAGATCCTCGACACTCTGGTGGAGCTGGCGCCGCCGCCCCGCGCCCGTGAGGACGTCACAGGCGCTCCCCGCGAGGTCACCGACCCGTTCAGCGCCGTCGTGTTCAAGGTGCAGGCCGGGATGGACACCGCCCACCGCGACCGCCTCGCGTTCATGCGGATCGTTTCGGGCGTCTTCGAGCGCGGCATGGTGGTGACCCACGCCCAGACGGGCAAGCCCTTCACCACCAAGTATGCGCAGACGGTGTTCGGCCGTGAGCGGTCCACCGTCGAATCCGCGTACCCGGGCGACGTGGTCGGACTTGTCAATGCCACGGCCCTCGCCCCCGGGCACACTCTCTACTTCGAGAAGAAGGTGGAGTTCCCGCCGATCCCGTCGTTCGCTCCCGAGCATTTCTCCATCCTGCGGGCCGAGAGCGCCGGCAAATACAAGCAGTTCCGGCGCGCAGTGGATCAGCTCGACTCCGAAGGTGTTGTGCAGATTCTCCGCAACGATCTCCGCGGTGACGCGTCCCCCGTCATGGCGGCCGTCGGTCCCATGCAGTTCGAAGTGGTTGCGGCGCGGATGAAGGCCGAGTTCAACGTGGAGGCCCGGATGGAACCCCTCGGGTACGCCTTGGCTCGACGCACCGATCCGCAGTCGGTCGACGAGCTGAACCGTCAGCGCGGTGTCGAGGTGTTCACCCGCTCCGACGGAGTGTTGCTGGCGCTCGTGAGCGACAAGTGGCGACTGCAGTACATCCAGAAGGAGTTGCCCGACCTGACGCTCGAGCCGCTTGTGGCCGCCGCCGACTAGGTGGACGTCGTCCGGTTCCGGCGTGGTTCTCCGGGTGCTGGTAGCTTTCACCTTCGTATCGAGCAAACTGGCGGGCTTGTGCGAAACCCGTTTGTCTACGAGCAGGAAGCGACACGATGGAGAACGGCATTTCTACCAATGGATCGGGCGGCAACGGCTCCAGGGGCAACGGCTCGACCGCCGACTCCCCTTTCGCGGAACCGAGCAGCGGGGCACTGACCGGCAACGGCACCTCGACTTCCAGCTCCGCCGAAACGTTCACCTTCCCGCTGCCGACGCGCAGTACGGGCTCGCACAGTACAGAGGAGGCAGCCGAGCCGGCTGACACCACCTCGTCCCTCGAGTCCCGTGGACGCACCGTGAAGCGACGCAACGCGATGGGAGTGGCAGCCGTGCGGGTCGCGGGCCGTCTTGCACACACCGAGCTCCTCGAGGATCACCTCGCGTCCGCGAGTAGCCATTCCGCCGACCCCACAGTGGACGCCGACGAACTGCTCGAGCTCCTCGGCGAATACCTCGTGGCAGCCGGATTCGAGCGGCCCGAGATTCATGCCGAGTTGAACGGCCAGTCGATCGTCCTGGACCTGCGCTCCCCCTCCGCGACCCTTCGCTGATCGTCCGGCGTCCAGGAGACGCGCTCTACGGCCACAGGACCGCGCGTGTCCACCTCTTCTCGCCCGAAGGTTCCCTGCGATAGCGCACGCGCTGGTGTCGGCGCCCGGGATCGGCCTGCCAGAATTCGACGCTGTCGGGCACCACACACCAAGCCCGCCACGTGCCTGACACGAAGTCGGGGTCGGCCTCGATGCTCGCGGACGCCGCCGTGACCGCACGCTCGTACTCCACCGGATCGGTGAGTACCTCGCTCTGGCGGCTCGCCGACGCGACGGCGCGAGCGGTGACAGAACGTTCCCGGAAATCGCGGGCCGCCACATCCGGATCGCCCTCGGCCACAGTTCCGCGCACCCGGATCTGACGACCCCGTTCCCGCCAGTAGAACGTCATCGCAGCAACGGCATTCGACGCCAGATGGCACCCCTTCGGTGAGCGCGTATCGCCGGAGAACCAGAAGCCTTCCTTCGTGACGTCCTTGAGTAACAGGATTCGCGCGTCGGGGCGACCGCCCGGGTCCACCGTCGACAACGCGGCTGCGTGCGGTTCCGAAACACCGGCCGCCGCAGCCTCCGCGAGCCATGCGAGGAAGAGCGTCTGCGGAGCCTCCGGCAACGCCTCGACGGTTGGGAGGCCGGGGGGCGGCGGGTCGACGACACCGAGTGCGGGCAATGCCCGTATCCACGCCCGAGTGTCCGGGAACGACGAAGGGTCCGGTGCGATCGGCATGTGCCGACACTAGCGGGATGATGCGTCCTACGGCCCGACCAGCATCCAGCGGTGCCCGAACGGATCGATGAGTGTGGCGTTGCGATGCCCATGTCCCTCGGAGATCCACCGTTCCACGGTTCCTCCGGCATCTCGTGCACTCAGCAGGACGGCGTCGGGATCGTCGACGCCCAGCATCAAGCTCACCGATGTCGAACCGGCTTCCGGCGCAGTCAGACCCATCTCGGGGAACTCTTCGGCGAGATAGATCATCCCGGTCGGGAGCCGCAATTCCACGTGGCCGATCCTGCCGTCGTCCAAGACGATCGGTTCACCGACCACCTCGGCACCGAACACCGTCGAATACCACTCGACGGCTTCGGCGCCTCGGCGCACCGTGAGGTACGGCACCGCACCGGGGACGGGCACTCCGGACGACATCCTCACCTCCCGTTTTCTCGTGGAAACTCCCCGTGGCCGGTCACGCCGAGGCAGGGGGTTGCAACATCGCCCATTTGTTGGAAGTCAGCCGGAAACTCGGGAAGTCGGACAGTGCCGCCACCGATTCCCACGTCCGCTCGTATCCGGTAGACGTGATCCGCCATGCACCGTCGGGGCACCGCATGTAACTGTCGTGATAGTAGGCCGACCCCCGTAGCAGCATGCCGTCCTCGGGAATCAGCGTGGTGTCTGCGAGGAACCACACGCCGACCGCGGTGTCACCGGTGACCGTGATCTCGGGCTGACCGCACTGGTGCTCGGTGATCACGTGAGTCCCTAACGTGTTCTCCAGGAAGGACACGAACGAGTCACGGGAGTCGAAAGTGAGATATTCGCTGTACGTCGCCTTGACTTCTGGAACCATGGTGTCGGCGAATTCCACCCACGACTTGGTATCGAGTGCACGAGAGTAACGGTGCTTGAGCTGCTCGATCTGTTTGATTGCTTCGAGATCCATGACCCCCGCCTCCTGTGCAGCGACATGCAAGCCCTGGACTGCAGATTAGTCCGAACATCTGCGGGCTCGCCTTGGATTCCCCCCTTTTGCTCGGATCATGCATATTTGCGCCGTGATTCGGGACACGAAAAGGTCACGAATCGACTCCGGGCGCGCATACCGTACGAGCGATGACGAACCCCGGACGTACGGACCGAAACCGAGGTGCGCGATTCCGGTCCGTACCTGTCCCGGGCTACCGGACGAAGTCGCGGACCTGACCGTAGACGGTGACATCCTCGAGTATTCCGTTGTGTGTAAGGCACCCTGTCTGCTTGTTGGCAGCACCGGCCAGTGACACGCTCGCGTCGGGATTGATCACCGTGTCGCAGGGTGACCACCAGGTTCCGTAGGCCGGGGTGCCCGGCGTCTCGTCTCCGGAATTGAGACCCGTCAGATAGGCCGAGCCGATCCGCATTTCAGTGCAGGAGGCGGTGAAGCAACTGTTCGCGGTGTCGGTGCCGTGATTGGGACCTGCCAGGGAGACCCAGTCATCGATCCTGGCGGCGCCGCCGAGGTTCTTGGCGTAGTAGCGGGTGGACAGTCCGCCCATCGAGTGCGTGACGACATCCACCTTGGCGGCACCGGTGATGCGGAGAATGTCGTCGATCTTCGCCTCCACCTGTGCGGCGGTGGTGACATTGGACTGACCGGAGTTGTACGACCAGTTGTAGAGCTCGGCATCGGCCCATCCGTCTGCCTTCAATCTGGCGATCATGGTGTTCCACTGCGACGAGCTGCCCTGCCATCCATGGACGAACAGGATGGGATCGTGCCCGGCCGCGTTGGCGGGCGCCGAGGGCACGAGCAGCAACGCCGCCGCGGCAAGGCCGACGGCGGCGAGTAGACGCGAGAGGAGAACACGAGGCATGTAGGGCTCCAGTTGTAGAAACCGACAAGAATGGCGATGTTAATCACCGGTAACTTAACGACCGTGGGCGGAACCGGAGCCATTTTGGCCACACTCGTTCGCGGGTTTTCGACAGGGTGAATGTGACCCTGCACCAACAGTTAAGCGAAGGCGCCGGCCCGGCCCTCGTCCACGGCAACGGCGGATAACCGACGTAGCAGCACGTCGTCCTGCTCGCGAACACGCCGCACCCGCATGGCTACATCGGTACCGAGCCGGTACAGCTCGACTCGGACGCGCCCGAACTCGCCGGGTACACCGGGCCCCAGCAAGCAGCAGCCCTGTCGGTGTTCACCCACACACCCCCGCGGTCGGTGGTCGGCCAGTCGGTCCATGTCACCGACCGAGACGGTGTGTTGACCGTTCAGCTCTGACGGCTAGTCCAGATCGGCGGCCAGCTCCATCCATTGCTCCTCGGCCGCTTCCTTCTCGGCCACCACCTGCTTGAGTTCGGCGTCGAGCTTCTGCAGCTCATCCGGATCCGTCGCCGCTGCGGCCAGCTTCTCGTGCAGCTTCCGCTCGCGTTCGTCCAGCTTCGCGACCGCACGCTCGAGACGAGAAAGTTCTTTCCGCGCAACCCGTTCTGCTGCACCATCGCGTGCCTGCTTGGGCGCCGATGCACCCGTCGCGGTCGACGCGACCGACGGTGCACCGACATCACCCATCGCCGCACGGCGGCGCAGGTAGTCCTCGATGCCGCCGGGAAGGTTGGTCAGCTTTCCATCGCCGAACAGTGCCCACGTGGTGTCACAGATGCGTTCGATCAGGTAGCGGTCGTGGCTGATGACCACCATCGTGCCCGCCCAGCCGTCGAGGATGTCCTCGAGCTGCTGCAAAGTGTCGATGTCGAGGTCATTGGTCGGCTCGTCGAGTAGCAGGACGTTGGGCTCGGCCATCAGCACCCGCGTGAGTTGGAGGCGGCGCCGCTCACCACCCGACAGGTCACCGACCGGTGTCCGCTGACGAGCGGGAGTGAAGCCCAGCCGCTCGGCGAGCTGTCCTGCCGATACTTCCTTGTCGCCCAAAGTTATTCGCTCTGCGACGTCTTTGACAGCCTCGAGGACCCGCATGCCGATCGGCAGGTCGTCGAGTTCCTGGCGCAACCATCCGATGTGGACGGTCTGCCCCTGGATGCGCTTGCCGGACGCCGGTTCGATCTCCCCGGCGAGCGTGCGCAGCAACGTTGTCTTTCCGGAACCGTTGACCCCGACCAGACCGACACGCTCCCCCGGCGCCAACCGCCACGTGAGGTCGTCGACGAGCACCCGGCCGTCCGGCGTCTCCAGGCGCGCATCCTCGAGTTCGATGACTACCTTGCCGAGCCGGCGCTGCGCGAACGTGGCCAGCGCCACGTTGTCGCGGGGCGGCGGCACATCGGCGATCAACGCCTCCGCAGCCTCGATCCGGTACTTGGGCTTGGACGTGCGGGCGGGGGCGCCGCGTCGCAGCCAGGCCAACTCCTTGCGGGCCAGGTTACGCCGCCGCTCCTCGGACGCGTCCGCCTGCCTGGACCGCTCCGCCCGCGCGAAAACCCAGTCGTTGTAGCCACCCTCGTAGCTTTCGACCTTGCCGCCCACCACTTCCCACGTGCGGTTGGCCACGGTGTCGAGGAACCAGCGATCGTGCGTGACGACCACCAGCGCGCTGCGGCGGGACACCAGATGCTCGGCCAGCCACTGCACCCCCTCGACGTCGAGGTGGTTCGTGGGCTCGTCCAGCACCAGGAGGTCGAGGTCCTGCACCAGCGCCGCCGCCAGCGCGACACGCCGTCGCTCACCACCGGACAGTCCGTCGACAGTGACTTCCAAGCCGAGATTGTCGATTCCGATACCCGCGAGGACCGAGCGGATACGGGCGTCACCGGCCCATTCGTGAGCGGCGACGCCGAGTGGCCCCAGCACCACGTCGCCGACACTGGAGCCGGGCGGAAGGACACCGCGCTGCGTCACCACCGCCATCCGCAGGCCACCGACCCGGCTGACGCGTCCGGAGTCGGGCGCCTCCACACCGGCGAGCACCTCGAGCATCGTGGTCTTCCCGCCACCGTTGAGGCCGACGACGCCGATGCGCTCGCCTTCCTGTACGCCGAGCGACACCGAGTCCAGCAACGGCTTGATGCCGAACGACTTCGATACCTGTTCGAGATTGATCAGATTCGCCATCAGTGCGATCCCTCCGCCGCGTCATTGATTATTCGGGCGCCCGGCACCGGTCCGCTCGCGACCCGCACGGTGCGACACACTCCCGCACCTGCGAGTTCTGCGCTGACACGGACCGCGGCATCCTCGTCAGCGCACAAAAAGGCACAGGTCGGCCCCGACCCGGAAACGATGCCGGCGAGCGCGCCCGCAGCAACTCCGGCGCGCAACGTCCGCCGCAGTCGTGGCTCGAGGGACAGTGCAGCGGCCTGCAGATCGTTGCCCAGCAACGGGGCGAGCGTCGCGGCGTCGCCCGTCGTGAGCGCATGCATGAGTTCGTCCGCGCCGCCGAGTCGCGGTGGTGTGCCGTCGGCGCGCAGTCTGTCGAGTTCCCGGAACACCGTGGGTGTGCTCAATCCACCCTTCGCGAGCGCGAGCACCCAGTGGAACGTGCTGCGCGAGAGAACCGGCAGGAGACGCTCTCCACGCCCGGTCCCGAAGGCGGTACCTCCGTGCAGAGCGAACGGCACGTCACTGCCCAGCTTGGCTGCGAACGAATCGAGGTCCTCCCGGGACAGGTCGAGATGCCACAGCGCGTTGAGGGCCACCAGCGTGGCTGCGGCGTCGGCGCTGCCGCCTGCCATGCCACCGGCGACGGGGACGCCCTTGTCGATGGAAATCTCGACGTCGGGACGCCGATCTGCCTCGATCGCGAGCATCTCGGCAGCTTTCCAGACGAGATTGCGGTTGTCGGTGGGGACCACGCGGGCATCCTCCCCGCGCACTTTCACCGCCAGCGCATCGGAAGGTGCTACCGACACGGTGTCGCTGAGCGAGAGCGCCTGGAAGACCGTGTTCAACTCGTGGTAGCCGTCGACGCGCAGGTCCCCGACGGCCAGGTGGAGATTGACCTTGGACGGGGCCCGGACGACGACGGGGCGAGGAACGACGGAAAGCACAAGGATAGAGCTTAGGCGCTCGCGGTACGGGGGCGAAAATGCGTCGCAGCCACGTTGCTGCTCAGCTCACAACCGCGGGCCGAGCTGGGTCGTGAGGCTGCCACCTCGTGCGAGCGGAAGACGTGTTCGTGCCGTACGCACGTCGCCCGACACCTGCGCGGGACGATCGTCGGGATAGCGCAGTTCGCTGGTCAGTGCCGCGGGGGCATCGAGAACGTCGTGGGAGACGGTGCCTGCTCCCAGCTCGAGCCGGTGCCGGAGCAGGGGACCGTCCCCGAGATCGGCGTCGGTCGTTCCGATCCAGGTTCCGGCACGTTCCCCGGTGCGGCCGATCTGTACCCGCTCGCGCAACACCAGCGTCGACGTCGGCGCGAGCAGTACGGTGGACTCCACCCGATGCTCGGCGCCGCCGGCGACCACGGTCGGCTCCAAGGCGCAGTCGAGGGCGGCGTCGTCTTCCACGTCGATCGACCAGTGTGCCGTCGACACTGTGCATCCTCTGCCAGGCAGCGCCAGGGACGCGGCGACGCTCCGGAGCGAGAGCCGAGCCCCCGACCGCACCCGGACTGTGATGTCCCAGTGGTCGCCGCCGAGCGGGGTGGCGGCCGTGCCGATCACGTGCACCGTGTCGCGCGCAGTGATTCGGGCAGCGAGCCCTCCTACAGCCGAAATTCGGGGGGTCCGGCCCGGGATCGCGACGATGGTCAGTTCGGTACGCACTACCCGCGCACGTCGGCGAGCGTGCGTACCTGCTCGCGCACCCACTGCAGGGCCGGCCCGGACGACGGGTCCTCGGTCAACGAGATCAGCACGGTGGGCCTGCTCTCACGAACCCGCTCGGCGTCCCGCCGCATGACCGACAGATCCGCGCCGACCATCGGCGCGAGATCGGTCTTGTTAATCACCAACAGGTCCGAGAACGTCACTCCAGGACCGCCCTTGCGGGGAACCTTGTCTCCGCCGGCGACATCGACGACGAAGATCTGCACGTCGATGAGGCCGGACGAGAAGGTGGCCGTCAAGTTGTCGCCGCCCGACTCGACGAGGATCAGGTCGAGCGGCGGGTTGGCGTCGATCAGGTCGTCGATGGCGTCGAGGTTGGCGGTGATGTCGTCGCGGATGGCCGTGTGCGGGCAGCCACCGGTTTGCACGGCGGCAATCCGCTCGTCCGGGAGTACGGCGTGGCGGCGCAGAAAATCCGCGTCCTCGGTGGTGTAGATGTCGTTGGTCAGCACTGCGAGGGACAGCTCGTCGCGCAGTTGCCTGCACAGCGCGGCCACGAGGGCCGTTTTTCCGGAGCCCACCGGGCCGCCGATGCCGATCCGGACCGGCTCACCCGCTACTCGTGTCCGCTTCGGCCGATCGTGCAGATGCTCGTGCGGTTCACCGTCGATGACATGCGGTGGCATAGTTGCTCTCCTCACTTCGGGGTACATCGGTGCTGTTCGTCACGACACGAACAGGGGTCGGTCTCGTTCGACGTGGCGCTGGGCAACGACGTCGAGGAGCGGATCGGACACGCTCGCCAACCCGGTCACGCACTGATCGGCGACGTCGTCACACAGGTCCGCCAATGTGAAGGTGCAGGCGGCGACCTGCGCGGGATCGAGCGCGAGCAGCCGCTGCGCGGCAATCGCGGAACCGGTCATGGTGGTGTAGACGACGACCAGCGCGGCTTCGCGGGCCGAGACACCGGTGAGACGCCCGACCACCCCGGTCACCACCGGGAGGTGTGGACGCGTTCCGAGCGGCGACCAGTCATGTTCGGGCCAGGTGGTGCGGGACAACCTCAGCAGACCCCTGCCCTGTGCCCGGGACGAGGCACGCGCCGCCGGCGACGGGATCCGTGCATCCATCTCGAGGTCGCCGTGCTCGGCGGGGAGCCGGCCGTCGCATACCGCCGCGGCGATGGACCCCGCGACCAACCCGGAGGCCCGGATTCGCCTTCGGAGGAACGCCTCCATCGTCGGAATATCGCGGACGAGACCACTGGTGACCGCTTCCTCGATGCCGCCGGAGTGCACGTGACCGCCGGTCGGCAGCCTCGAGTCGGCCAGCGTGAACAAATGAGCGAGACGCATCAGAACAGGAAATATCGTTGTGCCATCGGCAATTCCGTTGCCGGCCGTTCCTCCCACACTTCACCGTCGATCCGGACGGTGAACGTATCCGGATCGACCTCGATGCGGGGTTGTGCATCGTTACGCGGCATGTCCGCCTTACCTCTGGTGCGCACGTTCGCAACCGGAACCAGCCGGCGATCGAGTGCGAGCCGATCTTCCAGACCGTCCTCGAGGGCGTGGGGGGCGACAAAGTGCACCGAGGTCGCCGCCGCGGCCTTCGGCGCCGCCCCGAACATGGGCCTCGGAAGCACCGGTTGCGGCGTCGGGATGGATGCGTTGGCATCACCCATCGCCGCCCAGGCGATCATGCCGCCCTTGATCACCGCGTGCGGTCGTACTCCGAAGAATGCGGGATCCCACAGCACCAGGTCGGCCAGTTTGCCCACCTCCACCGAGCCGATCTCCGCTTCCAGACCGTGCGCGACCGCCGGACAGATCGTGTACTTCGCGACGTAGCGCTGGACCCGGTGGTTGTCCGCCCCGTTGTCACCGGAGAGAAAGCCCCGGCGCCGCTTCATCACGTGGGCCGTCTGCCACGTACGCATCACCACCTCCCCGATGCGCCCCATCGCCTGCGAGTCACTGCCGATCATCGAGATCGCTCCCAGATCGTGGAGCAGATCCTCCGCTGCGATGGTCGACGGCCGGATCCGGCTCTCCGCAAACGCGAGGTCTTCGGGGATCTTGGGGCTCAGGTGATGACACACCATCAGCATGTCGAGGTGCTCGTCGAGAGTGTTGACGGTATGTGGCCGAGTCGGATTGGTGGAACTCGGCAGGACGTTCGGGTGCGCGGCCACCGTGATGATGTCCGGCGCGTGCCCGCCGCCCGCGCCCTCGGTGTGGTAGGCGTGGATCGCGCGTCCGGCGATGGCTGCGACGGTGTCCTCCACGAAACCCGCTTCGTTGAGCGTGTCCGAGTGCAGGGCCACCTGCACTCCGGCGGCCTCGGCCACCGTCAGACACGCGTCGATCGCGGCAGGCGTCGACCCCCAGTCCTCATGCAGCTTGAAACCCGATACACCGCCGCGCAACTGTTCCCACATCGACTCGGATCTGACGGTGTTTCCCTTGCCCAGCAGGGCAATGTTCATCGGCCAGCCGTCGAGCGCCTCGAGCATCCGGGCGGTATGCCACGTACCCGGGGTTACCGTGGTGGCCTTACTCCCCTCGGCCGGCCCCGTTCCGCCACCGACGAGTGTGGTGATACCCCCGCCGAGTGCCTCGTCCATGATCTGCGGCGCGATGAAGTGCACGTGGCAGTCGATACCACCGGCTGTGAGAATCTTGCCGTTACCGGCAATGATCTCGGTGGAGGGACCCACCACCAGGTCGGGGTGCACGCCGGACATCGTATCGGGGTTGCCGGCCTTGCCGAGCGCCACGATGCGGCCGTCGCGAATACCCACGTCCGCCTTGACGATTCCCCAGTGATCGACGATCACGACGCCGGTGATCACGGTGTCGGGGGCGCCCTCCGCCCGGGTCGCACGGCCTTGCCCCATGGACTCCCGCAGCACTTTTCCGCCACCGAACACCGCTTCATCGCCGGCGAGTCCCGGTCCCCCGCTGCGATCCTCGGTGATCTCGATCAACAAGTCGGTATCAGCGAGCCGGATGCGGTCGCCGGTGGTGGGGCCGAACAGCTCGGCGTACCGCGCACGGGTGAGGTCGGTCATGACGGGTCCAGCCTGCCGGGAGGCGTAAGGCTCAGTCCGTGTACTTCGCGTCCACCACCGAGGGGTACGAGCGAAATCGTCTGCGCAATTCCCGGTTCGAACCGCACCGCAGTGCCTGCGGGGATATCGAGCCGTAGGCCGTGCGCGGCCACCCGATCGAACTGGAGAGCGGAGTTCGACTGCGGGAAGTGGACATGGCTGCCGACCTGCACGGGCCGATCACCGGTGTTCACGACCTCGAGTCGCGTGCGGGGCGCGCCCTCGTTGAGCTCGATCACACCGTCGGCGCAGAACACTTCACCTGGAATCACGATGCCCCCTATGCAATCGGATCGTGGACGGTGACGAGTTTGGTGCCGTCGGGGAAGGTCGCCTCCACCTGCACGTCGTGCAGCATCTCGGGGACGCCTTCCATCACATCGGACCGAGTGAGCACCTCACGCCCGGAGACCATCAGCTCCGCCACCGATCGTCCGTCCCGCGCACCCTCGAGAATGTGGTCGGTGATGATCGCGACCGCCTCCGGATGATTGAGCGTCAGGCCCCGTTGCTGTCGCCTACGCGCGAGTTCTGCGGCGTAGCTCAGGAGCAGACGCTCCTGCTCGTGGGGCGACAAGCGCATGTGTCCTCCTGCGGTCGGTGCGTCGCAATACTGCCACGATCTGCGTTGTGGCACCGCCCAGGCCCTGACCCGTCACGCTTCTCATCACGGAAACATTCGTGACACGCACTCGACACAGCGCCTTCCTACCGTTCCCGCATGGCCTCATCCCCTCCCCCGCCTGTCGCAATCCCGGCTACCCGATCGCCCTGGTACACCAATCTGTTCGTGCAACTTCTGATCGGAATCGTCGGCGGCATCACGCTGGGATGGTTGTGGCCGACCGTGGGATCCGAGCTGAAACCGATCGGCGACACGTTCGTCAAGCTGATCAAGATGCTGATCGCACCGTTGATCTTCACGGTGGTAGTGACGGGAATCGCCAAAGTCGGCGACGTCAAGGCCGTCGGACGGATCGGCGTCAAGGCGCTGATCTACTTCACCGCGGTCACCGGCTTCGCGCTGCTCTTCGGGTTGGTGATGGGAAACATCGTCAAACCCGGCGCCGGATTCGACATCGACCCAGCCACTCTCGCCGACGGCACCGAGCAGATCACGGAGAAGACCGGCGGTGGTGAACTACCCGGCGCCGTGGAATTCCTCACCGGCATCGTGCCGTCCAGCGTCGTCGGTGCCTTCGCCGACAACCTACTTCTTCAGGTCCTCTTCTTCGCGGTGCTCTTCGGCATCGCCCTGGCCAAGTTCGGCGAGCACGGTCCCCCGCTGGTTCTCGAATTCGTCGACCACCTCAGCCACATCATCTTCATCATCATCGGCTGGATCATGCGGCTCGCCCCGATCGGCGCGTTCGGCGCGATGGCGTTCATCATCGGCCAGTACGGAATCTCCACGCTGGGCAGCTTCGCCAAACTCATCGCCTGCTGCTACCTCGCCGGAGCCTTGTTCGTCCTCGTCCTCGCGCTGATCGCGAAGTTCGCCGCGGGACTGAACATCTTCACGTTCATCCGTTACACCAAGGAGGAGTTCGGTCTCGCGCTGGGAACCGCCTCGTCCGAGGCCGTGCTTCCCCGCATCATGGCCAAGCTCGTCGGCGCAGGGAACTCGCAGGCCACGACCGGTCTCGTTGTGCCGACCGGATACTCGTTCAACCTCGACGGGGCCGCGATCTACCTGTCCATCTCCACGCTGTTCCTCGCCCAGGCCACCGGCCACGACCTGTCGCTCGGCGATCAACTCGGTGCGCTATTCATCTTGTTGCTCACCTCCAAAGGCATGGCGGGCGTGCCGGGTTCGTCCTTCCTTGCCCTGTCCGCTACCGCCACCGCACTCGGGATCTTTCCTACGGCGGCCGTCGCCGTGCTCCTCGGCGCCGACCGCATCATGGATTCGATGCGGGTATTCGTCAATCTCCTCGGCAACTGTGTCGCGACGTTCGTCGTCTCGAACTGGGAAGGGCAGCTCGACCGACAGCAGATGCTGGACGCCCTCGACGGAAAGCTCACCCCCGGCAGCGCGGATCCCTTCGAGCCGCCGCCGGTCGTGGCCCAGTACGAGTCGCGTCAATAGCCGGCGGGGATGCCGAACACTCTGATCGCGTCGCGGTACATGCCGAGCTGCTGGTCCTTGGTCAAGGGCATGACTTCGGCGATCAGCTGACCGGCACTGGTGATCGCGCTCATCGCCCCGACCACCGGCAGTCCGGCGACGTTGAAATCGACCGTTGCCCTGCGGATGTGGTTGGCCGACGTCACGATGATCGCGCCACCCGCACCGAGCGAGCGCGCGAGCGGCACCGAGTTGAGCGCGTTGCCCACCGTCGATCCAGCACGGTGTTCGGCATGGATCCGGTGGCTCGGAACACCGTTGGCCTGTAACCACCCCTGCATGGCAGCTGCCTCGGTGATGCCGTTCTGCGGGTTGCCGCCGGTCACAATGATGGGCGAGAACGGGGACACCCACGACTGGATCACCGTGGCCTGTAGCCGGTTGATCAACTCAGGGCGCATGGAGCCGTCGGGAAGCAGTCCGTAACCGAGGACGACGATCGCCGTGGACGGACCCTGGATGGCGGGAAGCGGGTTCGGCGGCGTGAAGGAAGCGATTCTGATGGCGTCGAGCAGACCGTGCACGCCGGCACGCATTCCCCCATCCATCGCTCCCAGTCGTGCGAGCGCCGCTTCCCGGGTGATCGGGTCTCCGACTGCATCGGCGTAGATGGCCTGCAGAGCCACCGCATTCGGGTCTCCCGGGTCCTGGGCGACGGCTCCCCCGATGTCGGCGAGCGCTCCTCGTGCGTCACCGGCGGCGAATCTGCCCTGTGCACTGTTGAAGAGATCTGCGGCCGAGGCCGAGGCCGTTGCGATGGGTGAGACCGCGAGGACGAGCGAGAAGAGGGTGGCCAGCAGGGCGGCTGCCGCTGCCCTGGCGGGAAGCAGCCGAATACGCGTATTCATCCTGAAACAAGGACCTTTCCGTCGGATTTTCACGAGAAGACTGGTGCGATGGTCCGTGGAGCGTCGGCGGCCAGTGTAGTGGCGGGACCGGTGGGGCCGCTCGATTTCGTACCAGACGGTTTCTTGAAAATCAGGACAGGATCTGTCCGCAATAGGTGGCATCCTGATCGTCATGCGAGAAACTTCGGCGCGACTTCTCCGGTTGCTCTCACTCCTGCAGACGCGCAAGGACTGGTCCGGAGCCGAACTGGCCGATCGACTCGGAATCACGCCGCGCACCGTTCGCCGGGACGTCGAAAAACTCCGCGACCTCGGCTACCCGGTCGATGCGACCGTCGGAGTCGGCGGCGGTTACCAACTGGGTGCCGGCGCCGAGATGCCGCCTCTCCTACTCGACGACGAAGAGGTCATGGCTGTCGCTCTCGGACTCCAATCGGGAGCCACCGGTTCCGTGGTGGGCATCGGGGAGGCGTCGATGCGCGCCCTCGTCAAGCTCAGGCAGGTGATGCCGTCGCGGCTCCGCCACCGCCTCGAGGCGTTGCAGGTCGACGTGGTGCACCGAGAACCCGCGCGGAGCGCCGTGAACGCGCAAGTGCTCTCCAGCGTCGCCTCGGTGTGCCACAACCATGAGCGTCTCCGATTCGACTACAGCACCCACGACGGCACCGAGAGTCGCCGCGAAGTGGAGCCCTACCGGCTCGTCCGATCCGGGGTTCGCTGGTACCTGGTGGCATGGGATCTCACGCGCGCCGACTGGCGTTCGTTCCGGGTGGATCGAATGACACCGAAGATTCCGACCGGCCCCCGCTTCGCGCCGCGCGAGCTCCCGCCCGGCGGCGCCGCCGACTTCGTCTCCCGCGGAATCAACCGCGCGGTCACGCAGATACGCGCACGGGTGCTCTTGCACGCTCCGATCGACGAGATCGCTCCCATGGTGCACGAAGACTGGGGCACTCTCGAAGAACTACCGGACGGCCGCTGCGCCGTGGCGCTCGGCGGCGACTCCCTGGCGTCGATCGCCAACTGGCTCAGCGCTTTCGGCACCGACTTCACTGTGCTCGATCCACCTGAGCTGCGAGAAGAGTGCCGACGGGTGGGCGAACGCCACCGCCTCTTCGCCGACCGCTACGGTAACGCCTGACCACGACGCCGTTCCGTGGTCAGGCGTGTCTCGGATATCGACGGGGCGACGCGGTCGTTCATCGGTGTCCGAGCAGTGACGAGAAGAAGGGGTCGGGGTTGTCGGGGATGCACACGATTGTCGAGGAGGGGCGCGCCCGCGCACCGTCAGGGTCCGGAAGCAGCCTGAAAGTGCTTGTGGGGGGCCATCTGGCGCTCGGCGCCGCAACCGTGGTCACCATGGTGTTCTCGCTGGCATTTCTGTGCACCCTGGACAACGGAAACGATCCGTGGACCTGGCCGGCGCGGTACTCGTCGGCGTGGTACGTCTGCGCAGCCATCCTCGCCACGACGGCGTGGGCGCTTCTCGTCACCGGTGTGCTGATCTTCCGTCCGGGACGTCGCCGAGGATTGGGCACCGCAACGTTCTTCGTCGCTGTCGCCCTCGGAATCGCGGCCGTTGTCGGTCTCTTCGGGCCGAATTCAGCCCTCCAGCTGTGGCTGGTGTGTGCAATCAATCTGGCGTATCAAGCAGCGCATCTACGTTCGGTGTGAGCAGAAACGAGACAAGGCCCCACTCCGAAGAGTGGGGCCTTGCTCGAACGTCACGTCCCGGCGGACCGGGAAGTCATGGTCGTTCTCAGACCAGGGTGACGCCGGTGGCCTGCGGGCCCTTGTTGCCCTGGCCGATCTCGAACGAAACACGCTGGTTCTCCTCGAGCGTGCGGAAGCCGCCGCTCTGGATCTCCGAGTAATGGACGAACACGTCAGCGCTGCCATCCTCGGGGGCGATGAAGCCGAACCCCTTCTCGGAGTTGAACCACTTCACGATGCCCTCTGCCATGTAAATCTCCTCTAACACAGTTTCTTCTTCAGGTAACCGGCTCGGTTACCTGGGTCATCTGACACGACCGCTTATGACAATTCCTGTGGAGGACGTCCAAACGCTCGCAACCATCGATTTGCGAGCGTGGGAAACACAAACACAAAACTTACGACCTCCAATAGTGAACCACATCGGTGGCCGGTTGTCTCCCCCACCCCCGAATCAATGCGGGCAACTGCCCACCTGATGGGATTCGACGCGCTAGTGTCGAGGTCGAGCGAGACACGACCTCCCTGCATCTCGGCAGCGATGGCGGCGTCTTCGCTGTTACGGACGGGTGGCGGCAAGACGGACGAATGCCGCAGCATCGAGTCTTTCCCCGCGCGTAGACGGTTCGATGCCCGCCTCCACGAGCCTGCGCTCCGCTTCGACGGGGGAGCCTGCCCAGCCACTGAGTGCAGCACGTAAAGTCTTGCGGCGCTGCGCGAATGCGGCGTCGATCACGGAAAACACTCGCCGCCGATGCTCGTCGTCGATCGGCCACGGAGGTTCGGCGTAACGATCGATGCGCACCAATCCGGACTCCACCTTGGGAACCGGCCAGAACACCGCCTTACCCACGGCCCCCGCACGCCGGACGGCACCGAAGAAGTTGGCCTTCACGCTCGGCACCCCGTAGGTCTTGCTTCCGGGCGAAGCCGCCAGGCGGTCCGCCACCTCAGCCTGCACCATCACCAGAGCCGTTCGCAGACTGGGCAGTTCCGCGAACAGGTGCAGCAACACCGGCACGGCCACGTTGTAGGGCAGATTGGCGACGAGCGCAGTGGGTTCACCGGGAATCTCGGACGGCTGGACGCGCATCGCGTCCGCCTCGACCACGGTCAGCCGGTCCGCCAGCCCCGGAGCCCGGTCGGCGACCGTAACCGGAAGGCGAGCGGCGAGATTGGGATCGATCTCCACCGCGATCACCTTGTCCACCACGTCGAGGAGCGCCAGGGTCAGCGAGCCGAGACCGGGCCCGACCTCGAGAACGATGTCGCTGCGGCCCACTCCGGCAGTGGCTACGATACGACGGACGGTATTGGCGTCGTGAACGAAGTTCTGCCCCAGTTGCTTAGTGGGGCGCACACCGAATTCCTCGGCCAGGGAACGCACTTCGGCGGGGCCGAGCAGAGCAGCCTGCCCTCGGGCGGTCTGACCTCGTTCGACATGGGGTAGTTCGGCGTCGGACACCAGGGAGACTTTAACGGACTCCGAGCCTGCCCGAACACGACGGCCATGCTCCCCATCCCTGCGTCTTCTGCGTTCGCGAGGCGATCGCGATCTGCTCCTCGCGGGTGGCGAGGTCGGCCCGCGGTGCGTACTTGAGACCGCCCTGGCGCTCCCAGGTGTTCTGGTCGAATTGAACACCGCCGTAGAAGCCGTTGCCCGTGTTGATGGCCCAGTTCCCGGTGGCTTCACACTGTGCGAGCGCATCCCAGACTGCGGCGTTCTCGACGGGGGGCACTTCCGTACCTGGTTTCGCGCCGACCCGGATCACCTTCGGCTGAGCGGGTGTGGTCACCGTGACCGCGACCTGGTTGCGACCCACTTCCTTGCCGTTGACGGTGTTGACCG
Source organism: Rhodococcus tibetensis (assembly GCF_024438035.1). Taxonomy (GTDB): domain Bacteria; phylum Actinomycetota; class Actinomycetes; order Mycobacteriales; family Mycobacteriaceae; genus Rhodococcus_F; species Rhodococcus_F tibetensis. Next base: position 190,568 of record NZ_JANFQF010000002.1, on the reverse strand, counting down.
CAAAAGTGACGTCCTGCACACCCGGCATACCGGGGTTCTCGACCACGGTGCGGCTCATATTCATCGTGGGGTCCTCGATCCGCTGCTCCGGCGGCGCCAACGGCAACGTCTCCACCTTCGTCTCTACCCGGTCGCGAGTGACGGTGACCTCCATGCCTTCGATCAGCGGAGTGTCCGCGGAGGGCACGACCGTGTCGGACTGTTCGAGACCAGCGCCGTGCGCGGCGAGGAAATCCCCGACCGTCGGTGCGGCCAGCCGCACCTCCGTCACCGGCGCAGCGCCGTCGGTGAGCTTGACCACCATCGGGTTGCGAACCTCCAGGGCGGCGCCGTCGAGAGGCAATCGCTGCGATCGCGACGCAGAGACGTGGACGTCCTCGGCGATCTCCAACTGCTTCAGCGCGTCCTCGACGGTGAGCGCCGTGGTCCACACCGTCTTGGGCTGACCGTCCACGGTCAGGGACACCTCCCGCGCGCGGCGCAGGACGACCGTGTCACCGTCGGACAGAGTCGCGTCCCGTTCGGGTGCCACAACGTCCCGCTCGTCGAGCGAGTACCCGGCGTCGGACAACGCTGCGTCGACGCTGGTGCTCATGGTGCTCAGGGAGATCATTTCGCCGTCCACGTCGAGCGTGACGTTCTTGTGCCGGATCACCGCCATCACTCCGCCCGCGATCAGGGTGGCGAGAAGCAGCGCAACCACGGTGTACAGCAGCGGCGAGCGGGCCGAGTTGATCTTGGCGAAGGGCGACATCGTGTTCCTTTACGTCAAGGCGAGCGGGTCAGCGGAGTCCGAGCTTGCTGGTGCAGGCGGGCCACGCACCCCAGCCCTGCGTCGCCTGGACCTTTTCGGCGACGGAGATCTGCTGTTCGCGCGACGCGAGGTCGGCGCGGGGGGCGTAGGCGGTGCCACCGAACGATTCCCAGGTGCTCTGGGTGAACTGGAGTCCGCCGTAGAAGCCGTTGCCCGTGTTGATGGCCCAGTTGCCGGTGGCCTCGCAGTGCGCGATCGAATCCCAGGTCGACGCGTTGGAGATCGCGATCTCCTTCACTCCCACACGGACGACGGCGGGCGCGGGTTCGCGCAGCACCTCCGACTTCAGTTCCTGGCGGCCGGCCTCGACACCGTTGACGGTCTTCACTGCGGCCGTGACGGTGCGCTCACCGGGAACACCCGGGTTCTCGACGACGGTCTTGCCCTTGTCGAGCGCGGGGTCGTCCACACGGTTCTCGGGGGGCGCGATCGGCAGGGTTTCGGTGCGTGTCTCGGTGCGGTCGCGCGTGACGTGGATCTCCGCGCCGTCGAGCACGGGGCTGTCGGCGGGAGGGACGACGGTGTCGGCCTGCTGGAGCGGAGCGCCCCTGGCTGCCAGCAGTTCACCCACGGTGGGGGCGGCGAGACGGACTTCGGCGATCGGTGCGCCGCCGTCTGCGACCTTGACGAGCTTGGGCTCGACCACGTCCAGCTCGGCACCTTCGAGCGGAAGACGTTGCGAGCGTGACGCCGAGACGTGTACGTCTTCGGCCAGTTCGAACTGCTTCAGGGCGTCGTCGACGGTGAGCGCCGTGGTCCAGACCTTCTTCGGCTCTCCGTCGACGGTGAGCGTGACCTCGCGGGCTCGCCGCAACACCACGGTGTCGCCCTCGGAGAGCGAGGCGTCGGCCGCGGGTGCGACCGCGTCACGCTCGTTGACGGTGTAGCCGGCGTCATCGAGTGCGCCACTGACGTCCGTGGCCATCGTGCCGAGCGACATGCTCTCGCCGTCGACGTCGATCGTGACGGTCTTGTGCCGGGCTACGGCCAGGGCGCCCCCCACGACGAGGGTCGCGAGCAGGGCCGCGACCACCACGTACAGGAGAGGCGATTTGGCGTTGTTAAGTCTGGCGAGTACTGACACATCAAGTCCCAAGGCTGGCGAAAGTTTGATCACGGTACGGTAACGAATCGGCCTTGCTATGGCAACTTTGCGCCCTGGACCTGCTACCTAGATCACAAATAGATTGAGATCGGACACGGTTTCCGACTCGGCGCGAAAAATGCTTCTGGTTCGGACCACCCGCGCCGACGCAGTATCTTGCGTCATGCACCAAGAGCCCGGAAGCGACCGGGCACTGTCATAGAAAGCTGGGGTTCCGTGCACAGCAGATCCGATCGACTTCTGAGACACGTCAGACGTCCGAGAGTGCCCGCGGTGATCGCCGCGCTGACGCTGCTCGTCACGCTCGTCGCGCCAGGCCTCGCAGGCGCGCAACAGCCCGATCCGAACGGCGCGCAGCAGCCCGCCCCGGGCGACAACTACATCGTCGCCACCGACATCACGTTCGCCCCGTTCGAGTTCCAGGACGAATCCGGCAAGCTCGTCGGCATCGACATGGACCTACTCGCAGCCATCGCCGAAGACCAGGGATTCGACTACACCGTCAACGCGGTCGGATTCGATGCCGCACTGCAGGCGGTCACCGGCGGGCAGGCCAACGGAATGATCGCCGGTATGTCGATCACCGACGCCCGCAAGGCCACGTTCGACTTCTCCGACCCGTACTTCGAGTCGGGCGTCCAGATGGGCGTGCTCGAGGACGACGACTCGATCGCCTCGTACGAGGATCTGCGCGGCAAGTCCGTAGCGGTCAAGAACGGCACCGAAGGCGCGACGTACGCCGAGTCCATCAAGAGCCAGTACGGCTTCACCACCAAATACTTCGCCGACTCGTCGAGCATGTTCGACGAGGTGCGCACCGGTAACTCGGCCGCCGTGTTCGAGGACTACCCGGTGCTGGCCTACGGCATCAAGCAGGGCAACGGTTTCAAGACCGTCACCGACAAGGTTCCGGGCGCAAGCTACGGATTCGCCGTGGCCAAGGGACAGAACGCGCAGCTCCTGCAGCAGTTCAACGCCGGGCTCGCCAACCTGAAGTCGAACGGCCAGTACGAAGACATCCTCGCCCGATACCTCGACACCGACGCGAGCACCGACGACAACTCCATCCTCGGACTGATCAAAAGCACCTGGAAACTTCTCCTCGAAGGACTGTGGCTCACCGTCCTGCTGACCGTCGTCTCCATCGCCATCGCCCTCGTCCTGGGTGCGATCTTCGGCCTGTTCCGGGTGTCGACCAACATCGTGCTCCGCGGAATCGGCACCACCTACGTCGACGTCTTCCGCGGAACCCCGCTGCTGGTGCAAGCCTTCTTCATCTACTTCGGCATCCCGGCCGCTCTGGACTTTCAGATGTCGGCGTTCACCGCCGGCATCATCACCCTCAGTCTCAACGCGGGCGCCTACATGGCGGAAATCGTGCGCGGCGGCATCCTGTCGGTCGACAAGGGCCAGATGGAAGCGTCGCGAAGCCTCGGCATCAGCTATCTGAAGTCGATGCAGAAGGTCGTGATGCCGCAGGCCGTGCGCACCATGATCCCGTCGTACATCAACCAATTCGTGATCACGCTGAAAGATACGTCGATCCTGTCCGTGATCGGGCTGGCCGAGCTCACTCAGACCGGGCGGATCATCATCGCCCGCAACTACCAGTCGTTCAACATGTGGCTGATCATCGGCGTCATGTACTTCATCATCATCATGGCGTTGACAAAGCTGTCGAACCGCCTCGAGAAGAGGATCAATCGATGACCGAATCGAACCAGTCCCCGGTGGCCACGACCGAGCCGAAGATCCGTGTGTGCGGCCTGAAGAAGTCGTTCGGCGACAACGAGGTACTCAAAGGAATCGACGTCGAGATCCAGAGCGGCGACGTGGTCTGCGTGATCGGCCCGTCCGGCTCCGGCAAGAGCACCTTCCTGCGCTGCCTCAACCGACTCGAGGACATCACCGGCGGCAGCGTCGTCGTCGACAGCTTCGACGTGAGCGACAAGAAGATCGACATCGACCGTGTGCGTCAGCACATCGGCATGGTGTTCCAGCACTTCAATCTGTTCCCGCACATGACGGCGATCGAGAACGTGATGCTGGGGCCCGTCCAGACCAAGCGGGCCTCCAAGGAGGAAGCACGGGCCACGGCGGTGCGGCTACTCGATCAGGTCGGACTCGCCGAGAAGGCGGACGCCAAGCCTGCGAGCTTGTCCGGGGGGCAGAAACAGCGTGTCGCGATTGCGCGCGCTCTCGCGATGAACCCGGACATCATGCTGTTCGACGAGGCCACCAGCGCCCTCGACCCGGAGATGGTCGGGGAGGTTCTGCAGGTGCTTCGCGACCTCGCGAAGGGTGGCATGACGATGGTGGTGGTGACGCACGAGATGGGCTTCGCCCGTGAGGTCGCGGACCGGGTGATCTTCATGGCGGACGGCTACGTGGTCGAGGAGGGAACACCCGAGCAGATCTTCGGGAGCCCCCGCGAGGCCCGTACCCAGGACTTTCTGAACAAGGTCCTCTGACACGTGTAGTGGCAAAGTACGCCGCGGCGTACTTTGCCACTCCACGTCCGGGGGTCAGACGCTTGCGGTTTCCTTCGTCGCCCAGGGCAGCTTCGCACCGAGCAGGCCGTCGACACCGAACTTGCCGGAGCCGACCACCGCGAGAAGCAGGGAGCCGACGCCGAGGGCGAGGACCAGTTCGTACCCGCCCTCACTGGCGAAAATGCCCTTGTCGATGTGCGCGATGAAGAAGGCGCCCACCATGTCGAGGAACAGCAGGATGCCGAAGACCGGCACTGCAGCCCCGACGATCAGAGCGAGACCGCCGATGATTTCGAGCCAGGTGACCACAAACGCCGAGATGCCGGGGAGAGGGACACCCATGCTCTCGAATCCGGCCGTCTGCTTGTCCAGTCCGTTGGTGAAGGCCTTCTGCCACCCGTGCGCGAGGAAGATGACTCCGATGCCTACCCGGGCGATGAGAATTCCGAGATTGCGAACTGCGGGGTTGTTCATTGACCATGCCTTTCATCGAGGCGTCCCCGCGGATCGGGACGACCGTTACGTGACGGCCATCAGCCTAGAATGTCTTAGTTGAAACTTCAACATAGGGCCTTCGGCCCTGTGCGCGGTCGAGGAGTCGCTGGACTCGCTAACCACTCACGGGCCGCAGGCCGTATACCCGCTCCGCGGTAATTGTCGACGCTCGTGCCAGCGCTCCCGGCTCCTCGCCGCGAACCTCGGCCAGGGCCCGCACGGTGTACGGCAGGCAGTACGGCTCGTTGGGAGCTCCCCGGAACGGATGCGGGGTGAGGAACGGGGCGTCCGTCTCGACGATCAGTTGGTCGGCGGGCACGAGGGGCGCCGCCTCCCGCAACGCCTTCGCGTTCTTGAAGCTGACGGTGCCCGAGAAACTGAGAACGTACCCGGCCTCGATGCATTCACGCGCCATCGCCGCATCCGAGGAGAAGCAATGGAAGACCACCACCTCGGGCGCTCCCTCCTCGCGCAGCACTTCCAGCAGCGCCTGATCTGCGTCCCTGTTGTGGATCATCAGGGTTTTCCCCAGCCGTTTCGCCAGGTCGATGTGCCACCGGAAGCCCTCCTCCTGCTCCGGCACGGTGGCGCAGCCGTCGAGTTTTCCCGGCCAGTAGAAGTCGAGGCCCGTCTCCCCCACGGCCACCACGCGCGGATCATCAGCCAGTCGCTCGATCTCCGCCTTGGTGGAGTCGTCGAGGACATTGGCCCTCGTCGGGTGGATGGCGACGGCGGCGTACACCCGTGCATCCCAGTTCGCCGCATCGACGGCGAACCGTGCGGCATCGAGATCGTCGGCCACGGTGACCACTCGTTCCACACCGACAGCGGCCGCCCGGTCCACGATCTTCCTGACACTCGCAGCGTCCGACGCTCCACACGCGTCGAGATGAGTGTGCGCATCGACGAGCGGAAACAGTGGTTGTGGCGCTTCGGGCGCGGGACGGTCTTTGCTCATGCGCACATTGTCGACGGCAACCCCGCGCGAACGCCAATGCCCCCACGCGCCGCGTGAGACAGAGATCCGCATTTCGGGCCTACCCCAATCTGCGCGTCGCGGAAGCGCGCGGCGCAGATAGAGTGGTCGCACCATGAATGCTGCTGACTCCACCGCTTCGCGGCCACCTTTCTACCTGACGACGGCGATCGCGTACCCCAACGGCGTCCCGCACATCGGTCACGCGTACGAGTACATCTCCTCGGACGCACTGGCACGATTCAAGCGCCTCGACGGGTTCGACGTCTTCTTCCTGACCGGAACCGACGAGCACGGCCTGAAGATGCAGCAGACGGCGATCAAGGAAGGTATCGACGTCCGCGAGCTCGCCGCCAGGAACTCCGACGTGTTCGAGGCCCTCGACAAGACCTTGAACATTTCGTACGACCGGTTCATCCGCACCACGGATACCGATCACGAAGAAGCCAGCAAGGCGATCTGGCAGAAGATGCTCGAGGGCGGTGACATCTACCTGGACACGTACTCGGGCTGGTACTCGGTGCGGGACGAAGCCTTTTACACCGAGGCCGAGACGACGCTCCAGGAGGACGGCTCGCGGCTGTCCACCGAGACCGGGACGCCGGTCGAGTGGACCGAGGAGTCGACCTACTTCTTCAAGCTGTCCGAGTATCAGGACAAGCTGCTGCGGTTGTACGAGGAGAACCCGGACTTCATCGCGCCGGCGACGCGCCGCAACGAAATCGTCAGCTTCGTCAAGGGCGGCCTGAAGGATCTGTCGATCTCCCGTACCACCTTCGACTGGGGCGTTCCGGTTCCCGAACACCCCGAGCACGTCATGTACGTGTGGGTCGACGCCCTCACCAACTACCTCACCGGCGCCGGCTACCCCGACACGGAGTCCGAGCAGTTCGGCAAGTTCTGGCCCGCGAATCTCCACATCATCGGCAAGGACATCACCCGATTCCACACCGTGTACTGGCCGGCATTCCTCATGTCGGCGGGGATCGAGTTGCCGAAGCGGGTCTTCGTGCACGGGTTCCTCTACAACAAGGGCGAGAAGATGTCGAAGTCGGTCGGCAACGTCGTCGACCCGGTCGCCATGGTCGAGCAGTACGGCCTCGACGCCGTCCGCTTCTTCCTGTTGCGGGAGATCTCGTACGGGCAGGACGGCAGCTACAGCCACGAGGCCATCGTCACGCGCATCAATGCCGACCTGGCCAACGAGCTGGGCAACCTGGCCCAGCGCTCACTGTCGATGGTGGCGAAGAACTGTGACGCCCAGGTTCCGACGCCCGGCGAACTCACCGACGAAGACACCGCGATGCTCGCGTCGGCCGACGCTCTACTGGCCAAGTGCCGCGCCGAGTACGACGTCCAGGCGTTGCACCTCGCACTGGAAGCGATCTGGTCGGTTCTCGGTGAGACCAACCGGTACTTCTCCAAGCAGGAACCGTGGGTGCTGCGCAAGACGGACCCCGCCCGAATGGCCACGGTGCTGTATGTGACGCTCGAGGTGGTGCGCATCGTCGGAATTCTGGTGCAGCCGGTGATGCCGAACGCAGCGGAGAAGATTCTGGACCTGCTGGGCCAGAAGGCTGAGGCACGACAGTTCGCCGACCTCACCACCCGCATCGTGGCCGGCACGCCGCTGCCCGCACCCTCGGGCGTTTTCCCACGTTACGTGGACGAGTGACCCGTGCAGGGCCGAATTGTCGGACCCTGCATGCACACTTCTCCCCATGGCGGCCAATAGAACATACATTCGATCTTCACACGGTGGATTCGGCAGTAGCGGATTCGGGAGGGGAGCGCGCGTGTTCGACGATGAAGTGAGCCCGCCGGCGGCGGCCGCCGTCCATACCCTCCTGGGAGAGTTGTCGGCCGCGTACGAGCGCGGCTGGCAACCCGCCGACGTTCTCCATCTGGCGCGCAGATCGAAGGAGCCGGCTGACGCCCCTCTCGCCGCCGCGCTCATCCTGCACGAGGCGGAGCAAACCCGCGCCCACGACCGCGCGCCACAGGACTGGCTCGAACAACTCCGCACCATCGGCGAGCAATACCCCGCCGCTTCGGACCTGGCACAACGCATTTCGGACCGGGTGAGCGACGCGACGGACAACACGTCCAGTGATGCGGGCGTGCGCGCCCTTGCGGCGGGTTTGCTCTTCGAAGATCCGTACCACTCCGTCTACCAGTTGACGGACCTCTCCCTGGCCTGGACCGACCTGCCCGGGTGGACCGTCCTCACTCCCCCGCCGTCCACGTGGCCCAGGGTCCGGGCCGAGGTCAGCGAGGTCGCGAGCAACAACACTGAGGCTGACGCCAAGGTACTCAACAGAATCCGCGGTCTGCTCGCCAAGGCGGAGGCCACGGACTTCGCCGAGGAAGCCGAAATCTTCACCGCGAAGGCCCAGGAGTTGATGACCCGCTACGCCATCAACGCCGCCCTCCTCCACACCCAGAACGGCTCGGGAAACACCGCGGTCCACAGTCGCCGGATCCACCTCGAGAATCCCTATGTCAAGGAGAAGGTGCACCTGCTCACCGAGATCGGTGACTCCAACCGGGTGCGCACCGTGTGGTTCAGTTCGCTGGCCATCGCCACGGTGGTGGGAACACCCCTCGACCTGCAGCAGGTCGACATGCTCTTCACTTCTCTGCTGGTGCAGGCTACGCGGGCAATGCAATTCGCCGATGCGGACAGTCGCAGCGGTTCCCGCACCACGTCCTTCCGCAAAGGTTTCCTCGCAGGGTTTGCGAGCCGGATCGGCCAGCGGTTACGCGACGCCGACAGCCGAGCAACAGTTGAGGCCGCCGACGAGGCGTCGATCCCGGTCGACGACCTCCTGCCGATTCTCGCCACGAAGTCCGAAGCTGTCGACGCCGAGTTCGACCGCCTGTTTCCTCGTACCCGCAAAGCACGGGGAAGGGCCGTAGACGCGCACGGTTGGTACGCCGGGCAGGCGGCCGCGGACGACGCCACCCTGGCGCCTGGTGAGCGGGCACTACGGCGGTAGCGGCGGCGACCTCCCCGGAGTTCTACGCCTTCCGCGACGCCAGGACGGTCTCGTACAACTCGCGTTTCGACACACCCGGGGTGGCAACCAACGCGCACGCATCCTTCAGTCGGGTGCCGTCGGCAACCAGTCGTTCCACCTCGTCGACGAGGTCAGCGGGATCGGACGCCACGATGGTGGCCCCTTCCACCACCACCGTGATCTCACCGCGTACCCCCTCGGCCGCCCATTCGGCGAGTTCGGAGAGGGTGCCGCGGCGTACCTCCTCGTAGGTCTTGGTCAGTTCGCGGCAGACGGCGGCTCGGCGGGTGCCGCCGAGAACCACCACGGCGTCGGCGAGGCAGTCGGCGAGGCGGTGGGGTGCCTCGAAGAACACGCACGCTCGCTGCTCGTTCACCAACGCCTGCAACCACGATTTGCGCTGGCCCTGTTTGCGGGGCGGGAAGCCGTCGAAACAGAAGCGCTCCACTGGGAGCCCCGACAGGGCCAGGGCAGTCGTCACCGCCGACGGTCCCGGCAGACACGTGACTGCCAGGTCCTCGGCGACACATGCGGACACCAGCCGATAGCCGGGGTCGCTCACCGAAGGCATCCCCGCGTCGGTCACGAGGAGCACCGTTTTGCCCGCCGCCACGTCGGCCACGAGCGCAGGCAGGCGTGCCACCTCCACCTGGTCGTAGAAGCTGACCACCTTTCCGCTGATCGTCACCTCGAGCGCGGACGCCAAGGCCTTGGTGCGACGGGTGTCCTCCGCGGCGACGACGTCGGCCGTTTCCAGCGCCGTACGCAGCCTCGGCGAGGCGTCACCCACGTCCCCCATCGGTGTTGCGGCGAGCACTAGGCGACCAGTCATGACCCACAGCCTACGATTGCCGCGTGACGATGTTGACGGACGAGCGACCGACGCCCTCCGCACGACAGTCGTCGGTGGTCAGTCCGGCGCCCCTCGCCCCTCCCCCCGGTTTCGGCCCCGTGGACCGTGCCCGCGGTTGGGTAGTGACGCTGTTCGTCACGGCGATCGCGGCGATCACCCGGTTCACGATGCTGGGGTACCCCACCGACGCGGGCACACCCGTGTTCGACGAGAAGCACTACGCGCCACAGGGGTGGCAGGTTCTCACCGGCGGCTGGATCGAGGACAACCCCGGGTACGGCCTGGTGGTGCATCCACCGATCGGAAAACAACTGATCGCGATGGGCGAGGCGATCTTCGGCTACAACGGCTGGGGATGGCGGTTCGCGTCGGCAGTGGCAGGCACGATTCTCGTCCTGCTCGTGATTCGCATCGTCAGGCGATTGAGCCGGTCCACTCTCCTCGGTGGTCTCGCGGGCATCCTGCTCGTCGCAGACGGTGTCACCTTCGTGTCCTCCCGACTGGGCATGCTGGACATCTTCTTGGCCCTCTTCGCCGTCGCCGCCCTCGGTTGTCTCGTCGTGGACCGCGACGAGGTCCGCGAGCGAATGGCCCGTGTCCACGACGAGGGGCGGATCGGCGACAGCGAATGGGGGCCGCGTCTCGGCGTGCGTTGGTGGCGTTTCGGCGCCGGAATCATGCTGGGGCTGGCGTGCGGAACCAAGTGGTCGGGCATCTACTTCATCGTCTTCTTCGGGTTGCTCAGCGTGTGTTTCGACGTGGCGGCCCGACGGGCGTACGGGGTGCAGCGTCCATGGTCCGGCACCGGCATCCGGGATGTCGGCCCGGCGCTGTACGCACTGGTCGTCGTGCCTCTGTTCGTCTATCTCGGCAGCTACTGGGCCTGGTTCGCCAGCGAGACCGGAGTCGATCGGCACGCGGTGGGCAACGAGATCGGAACGGGCGGAACCTGGTCGTTCCTCCCGTCCGCGCTGCGGTCGCTGTGGTACTACAGCGGCAACGTCCTCGAATTCCACGCTGGTCTCACCAACTCCGCGGGCAACCATCACCCGTGGGAGTCGAAGCCGTGGACGTGGCCGATGGGCCTTCGCCCGATGCTGTACTACTTCGCCGAGGGCGGCCACGTCTCCGGATGCAGTGCGTCCAGCTGCGTCAAGGCGGTCATGCTCGTCGGCACTCCCGCGATGTGGTGGCTCGCGTTGCCGATGCTCGCGTGGGCGTTGTGGCAGACGGTAGTCCGCAAGGACTGGCGATACGCAACCGTGCTCACCGGGTACGCTGCCGCCTTCCTGCCGTGGCTGACCACCCTCGACCGCCAGATGTACTACTTCTACGCGGTGGCCCTCGCGCCGTTCATGGTGATGGGTATCGCGCTGGTCCTCGGCGACATCCTCGGCAGGGCCACGTCGTCGTACGAACGTCGCGGCACCGGGCTGCTCGCCGTGTGCCTCTATGTGGGACTGGTGGTGGCCAACTTCATCTGGCTGTGGCCCATCCTCACCGGTCTGCCGATCACACCACAGATGTGGCAGCACCAGCTGTGGCTACCGAGCTGGCGCTGACCGTCCCAATTGACCCAGCTGGCGCTGACCGTTCAGCCGCGCGGATTCTCGACGGAACTGGGCGAGCGACGTCGGTTCGCCACCACTTTCCGAAGCTCCCGCCGCATCTCCCTGGCTTCGACGACGAGCGAATCACGCGAGAGATCCTTGTACAGAGACAGACACAAACCGATCATCACGATGACGAACGGTGCGGCCGCGATGATCGTCATCGTCTGCAGTCCGTCCAGGGCTGTGTCACCACCGGTCCACAGGATCAGGGCAGCAACACCACCGGTCAGCACACCCCAGAAGACGACCACCCAGCGCTGCGGATCGAGGGAACCGCGCTGCGAGAGTGTGCCCATCACCATGGAAGCGGCATCAGCACCGGATACGAAGAAGATGGCGACGAGCACCATCACCAGAACGGTGGTGATGCCGGTGAGCGGCAGGTGGTCGAGCATCCCGAACAGTTGCCCTTCCTGGGTGTCCTGCCCGGCAAGGTCGATACCGTCGCGCTGCTCACCGATGCCCGCGCCACCGAAGATGGCGAACCAGACGAGGCTGACCACACTCGGAACAAGGATGACTCCGAAAACGAACTGACGAATGGTCCGGCCGCGGCTGATACGCGCCAGGAACATGCCGACAAACGGGGTCCACGAGATCCACCACGCCCAGTAGAAGATGGTCCACGACGACAGCCACTCACCGGTCGCCGGATCGGATGACGCCCCGGTTCGCGCCGACATCTGCGCCAGTTCGGCAGCGTAGGCCCCGATCGTCGTCGGCAGCAGGTTCAAGATGAGGACCGTCGGACCCACCACGAACACGAACAGCGCCAGCACGACGGCGAGCACCATGTTGGTGTTGGACAGCCACTGGATGCCCTTCGAGACACCCGACACCGCGGACGCCACGAAAGCGAGAGTCAGGAGCGCGACAATGGCGACGAGCAGGAAGGTGCTGACCTCGGACATCCACCCGACAACCTGAAAACCCGAGCCGATCTGCAGGGCCCCGAGACCAAGCGAGGCAGCGGTACCGAACAGCGTCGCGAAGATCGCGAGCACATCGATGAACTTCCCGATCGGGCCTTCCGCGCGCCGGCCGAGCAGGGGAACGAACGCCGAGCTGAACAGCTGCTTGCGTCCCTTGCGGTACGAACCGTACGCAATCGACAAACCAACCACGGCATACATCGCCCATGGATGCAGGCTCCAGTGGAACATAGTGGTGGCCATCGCCGTTCCAACACCACCGTCGGTGCCGGGCGGCGGCGCGACGTAGTGCGCGAGCGGCTCGGCGACACCGAAGAACATCAACCCGATACCCATGCCCGCGCTGAACATCATCGCGATCCAGCTGACCGTGCGAAACTCCGGCTTCTCGCCGTCCTTACCGAGCGGAATGTGACCGAACCGGCTGAACGCGAGCCACAACGAGAAGAGCACGAAGCCGGACGCCGACAGAACGAACAGCCACCCGAGGTCGGTGACCAACCACGAGAGTGCCTTCCCGGTGGTCGAATCGAGGTTATCGGGGGCCGCGAGACCCCACACGACGATGAGCGCCACGGCCGCGGCAGCGATGGAAAATACAACGTAATCGGTGCGAACACCGATCCGCTTCAGCCCGTCGGATGCTGTCGCATTCGGAGACTCGGATTGGTGATCCGGCAGATCAGTATTCATTGCCATGAACAAATACGTTGGTCACTGACGGGAGTAAATGCAAGCTGGGTGCAGGTCGGCCTCTGAACGAAGGCCGCTGCGCGCAGATCGTCACACCGCGGCTCTGCCCCATCCCGCACCCCGTCCGATCAGGCCGTCGATACCGAGGCGCCCGGCACCGATGACGGCCAGAAGAAGCGAGCCCACGCCCAGTGCGACGACGAGTTCGTACCCACCCTCGGAAACGAACACACCCTTGTCTGCGTGCACGAGGATCAGCGCACCGAGCATGTCGAGAAAGAGGAGGAATCCGGCCACCGGTGTGGCCAATCCCACGATGAGCGCGAAGCCGCCCGCAAGTTCGATCGTGGCTGCCGCTATCGCCGAGATGTCGGGCAGGGGTACTCCCATGTCGGCAAACGACGCTTGGGTCGCGTTCACGCCGAATTCGAAGAACTTCTGCCAGCCGTGCGCGACGAAAACAACGCCCAGCCCGATGCGCGCGATCAGAATCGAGAGGTCACGAAACAGTGCGGAGGCCATACCGAGTGTTTCCCTTTCTGCAATCGCTCCTTCTGGATGAAGCGCGGCTCAGCCGGCGCCGCGGAGGGCCGACTGCACGAAATCGAGGATTTCTTCGTCGGAGACGCCCAGCTTGCGCAGTTCCTGCACGTATCGGGTGGCCGCCTTCTCGCCACCGACGCGGATGGGATCCCCACCACCAGCGATGAAGGTGCCCTGCTTGCCCCGGCTTTCGATGACGCCCTGCTCGCCGAGCTCGCGGTACGCCTTCGCAACGGTGTTGGGGGCCAGCCCCACCTCGACGGCCAGGGCGCGGACCGTCGGGATCTTCGTACCGGCGATCAGCCGGCCTGTGCGCACCTGCTCGATGATCTGTAGCCGTAACTGGTCGAACGGAGCTGTCGGCGAGTCCGGATCGATGTCGATGTGCACGGCCGGCGCCACCTCCGTTGTTCCAGGCGTTGTATCAGACCGTAGTGGGGAGGGGACGACGCCGCAATGGTTGCCGGCGACCGCAGCTGGTCACAGCGCCGCGACGGCGTCCTCGACAGGGGTCGGCCCGGACGTCAGCATGAGGGTCTTCGTCGCGGTACTCGGATCGTCGAGAAGCGCCACGATCACGGCGGCGACATCGGCCCGCGGCACGGTACCGCGCTCGAGGGGCGGGGCGGCGAGGGTGACGTGCCCTGTCGATTCGTCGTCGATCAACCCACCGGGCCGGAGAATCGTCCAGTCCAGAAAAGTGCGCGCACGCAAATCTTCCTCGGCCGAAGTCTTGGCGACGAGGTAGGCGGCGAACACGTCGTCGGTTCCTTCCGGGATCGGCTCACCGGCACCGAACGAACTGACCTGAACGAACCGGCGCACCCCCGCCTTCTCGGCGGCTTCGGCGAGCAGCACGGCGGCGCCGCGGTCGACGGTGTCCTTGCGCTCCACTCCGCTACCCGGGCCGGCACCGGCAGCGAACACTGTGGCGTCCGCACCCAGCAGAACCTTCGCGACGTCGTCGACGGTCGAATTCTCGAGGTCGATGACCACCGGCTCGGCGCCGAGCGCTGCCACGGCGTGCTCGTGGTCCGGATTGCGGATCAGGGCCACGGCACGGTCTCCTCTCGCGGTCAGTAGCTTGGTCAGATGGCGTGCGATCTTCCCGTGCCCACCCGCGACGACGATGCGGCGGGGCATGCTGTTCGAGTGCTCGGCCATGGTCGATCTCCCTCTGTAGTCGACTGTTCCACGTACGCACAGTGCAGCGCACGGTACCGGTTCGTTTGTTCCCGGGTGCAGAATGTCCTTCATGGCGAACACCGCGACGATCTACCACAACCAACGCTGCAGCACCTCCCGTACCGTCCTGGGACTGATCCGGGACGCGGGCATCGAACCCACCGTCGTGAAGTACCTCGAGACGCCGCCCACGCGGGACGCTCTGCGCAAGCTGCTCGGCGACGCCGGACTGAAGCCGAGCGAGGCCATCCGCAAGAAGGAAGCGGTCTACAAGGAGCTGGCCCTGGCTCAGGCGTCGGAGGATGAACTGCTCGACGCCATGACGGAGCATCCCATCCTCATCGAACGACCGATCGTCGTGACGGACAAGGGCACTGTGCTGGCTCGCCCGGCCACGAAGGTCGCCGATATCCTTTAGGCGCTGCGCGCCCGTGCGTGGTTGAGGAGTCCCTGCACTCGTCAACCACGCACGGGCGGCGAAGCCGCCTACAGCGAGTCACGGGCCACCGGACAGGACATGCAGCGCGGCCCGCCGCGGCCCGACCCCAGTTCGGAGCCGGCGATCCGCAGGACCTCGATGCCCGACGCTTCGAGGCGGGCGTTGGTTTCGGCGTTGCGTTCGTAGGCGACGACGACTCCCGGCGCCAGGGCGAGTGTGTTGTTTCCGTCGTCCCACTGCTCGCGTTCGGCGGTGACGTTGTCGAGTCCGGTATCGATGACCCGCAACTTCCCGATTCCCATCGCCTCGGCGGCAGCGATCAGGAAGGGGTCGGCGCCGCGGATGGACACACCTTTGTCTTCGCGGTGAATCGTGAACGCCGACAGCGTGTCCTGGATGACGGGGTACATCACGACCGCGTCGTGGTCCACCATCGTGCAGACGGTGTCGAGGTGCATCGACGCCCTCGACTGCGCGATCGGAACCACCAGTACGGTATGAGCGAGTTCGTCCTCGAACACGCTGCGCGCCAAGGCCTCCGCACCGGCTGGGGTGGTGCGCTCCCCCACTCCCACGGCGACGACACCAGGCGCGAGCAGCAGGACGTCGCCGCCTTCGACGGGGGCTGTGTGTGATTCGTAGGCGCGCCGGGCACCACGGAACCGGGGATGGTGGGCGTAGATGATGTCGGTGAGCGACGTTTCCCGCACGCGCGCCGGCAAGGCCAGCGAGGTGATGGCCACGCGCGGGCCGATCCACACCGACGAGTCCCGGGTGAACAGCAGATTAGGGAGCGGGTCGATGACGAAGTCGCCGCCGTGATGCATGCGCCGGACCAGCGACGCACTGCTCGCCGCCACCGGGAGTTCGTCGAAGGTCATGCCCGCAGTGAGAATGGTGGACAGGTCCTGGGCGGGCACACCGCGCAGGTGGGCGGCCAGTTCCTGCGCGAGTGTGTGCCCGAGCTTGCGCGGATCCACCGCAGCGCCGATCCCTTGCATGCGGGCCGCGCCGCTGGCGGCGAGCGTCTCGGTGAGCAGTTCGGACAGCAGCAGTACCTCGACTCCCCGGCTGCGCAGCACGTCGGCGAACGCGTCGTGTTCCTCCTGCGCGCGGTCCACCCACGGCAGCCCGTCGAAGAGCAGTTGGTCGTTGTTGCGGGGTGTCAGCCGCTTCAGTTCGTCCCCGGGCCGGTGCAGAAGGACGGCACGAAGCTGCCCCACTTCGGAGTTGGCTCCCAGCGGCGCAGAACCGGACGCGTTCATGCCTAGACGGTAATGCGGTCGGGCGTCGCAGGCACGCCAAACACTCCGTCGCCGAACGCGTCACGTCTTGCGGGGACGAGTAGCGTGAGACGGCGGAGGTACTCATGGAGGAAGAGTCGAGTCGATCTACTGCGACAGCCGGTCCGTCTGTTCCGGCGACCGCGCCCGGTCCGTCCGTGCCACCCGCGTTGGCCCCGTTCGCCGGACGTTGGGTGGGGGACGGCAAGGGCGCCTATCCGACGATCGACGACTTCGCGTACACCGAGGAAATCGAGTTCACGGCGAGCGGTAAGCCGTTTCTCGGGTATCGGTCCCGAACGTGGGCCACAGACGACGGACGTCCCTTGCACTCCGAGTCGGGTTATCTGCGGCTGGTAGCCGAGGACGAGGCTGAACTTCTCATTGCCCAGCCCACCGGTTTCGTCGAGATTCATCGTGGTCAGATTCGCGAGGGCACCATCGAGTTGTCGATGCTGTCGCTGTCCGCGTCTCCGGACGCGAAGCCGGTACACAACGTGCGCAGGAAGCTGTCGGTGCGGGGCAATGACCTCACGTACGACTTGTGGATGGCGCACGGACCCACACCGCTCACCCACCACCTGCACGGTCACCTCCGCCTCGACTGACCTCGAGTACTGTTCGGGTACCTCCGGTGAAAGGTGCCCGATGTGGAGATGCCCGAATGGAAAGCGAAGGAACTCACACCCGGCCAGCTGTCGGAGCGCAGCGGCGTGGCCGTGTCCGCTCTCCACTTCTACGAGCGCGAAGGTCTCATCACCAGTCGCCGCACCAGCGGCAACCAGCGGCGGTACCGTCGGGACACCCTCCGGAGGGTGGCGTTCATTCGCATTGCCCAGCGAGTGGGGATACCCCTAGCCGAGATCCGGGACGCCCTCGCCACCCTGCCCGAGGGGCGAACGCCGACCCGCAAGGACTGGGAGAAGTTGTCGACGCGGTGGCACGCGGAACTGGATCAGCGGATCGAACAACTGGTTCGCTTACGTGACAACCTGACCGGATGTATCGGGTGCGGATGCCTCTCGCTGGGCAGCTGCACGATCGTCAACAGTCACGATCGCCTCGGTAGTGCCGGGCCCGGCGCGCGGACGCTCGACGTGGAGCTGAACACCTGCTCGTAGGCGCCGGCGGTCAGCTGTCGCCAAGCCATTTCTCGACCGCGTCGCGGTCCTGGCCCACCATGTCGCGGACGAGCTTCTTGATCAGTGACTCGATCTGACCACCGACCAACGGGATCTTCACCTCGACCGACCCTATGACCTCCAGCACCGAGCCTTCCCCCGAACCCCGAAGCACCGAGGCGCACTCGATGCGGACCGGGATGCCGGTGGAGTTCCCACGAATCCGGCCGTCGGCCCGGTTTCCGTCGAGGGGCCCCCATTCGTCGGCGCGTTCGACCTTCAGCTCCCCCGAGACGACCTTGCGGACCAGCCCGGGAAGCGAGGAGGCACTGATGCTGTCGCGCATCGTCGCCGTCAGGGTTCCGGGCCCGCCGCTCTCGTCCAGCGTGAGCTTCTCGGGTGCCTCTTCGAATCGGTGCCGCCAGAACACCTGGTCCGTCAGCGTCGCATGGACGCGCTCCACGGGGTACGCGATGTCTTCCGAGTATTCGAAGCGTTTCGCCATGACGGCAGCCTACGACACGCTCACCCGTCGAGCAGGGGTCCGGAGGCGTGGTCGTGATCTCCAGCGGGCACCGTTTCCGGAAGACCATCCGCACTTTGCGGGGGCTCTGCCCGTCGCTATCGGGCCGCTGTGAGTGACTGGTGCCTCGCCGAACGGAAGTCCCGGCGCAATCCGTCGAATCAGGGGTGCGATCTACGCCTCGGGTCCACACTGGAACAGCACCAGTTGAGGCAACTCGATCAACCGAATGAGGGTGGGCATGGCCGATGGCGAACCGCTGATACCACCGAGTGCCGTCGACGTCGATATCTCCGACATCGCCTGGGGAGCGGACCGCACGATGTCCGACTTCGAGACCGGGATGTGGCGGATGGAGGAGGCACAACCGAAGCTGCGTTCGCCGATCGTCGCGGTCGATGTACTCGACGGACCGCCGGACTGGGACCGATTGGTGCGCGCCCACGAGTGGGCCTCGCATATGGTGCCCCGAATCCGGATGCGCGTGGTCGAACCCACGCTGCGGCTGGGTAACCCCATGTGGTCGGTCGACCCGGAATTCGACCTGGACTATCACCTCACACGGGTGCGGCTACCCGAACCCGCGACCTTCGACCACGCACTGCGGATGTGCCGGCGTCTGGCCACCGAACCGTTCGACCGCGCGCGTCCGCCTTGGCGCGCCATGCTGATCGAGGGACTCGAGGACGGTCGCGCCATTTACGTCGTGAAGACGCATCACAGCATCACGGACGGTCTGGGCGGTATTCAGTTGATGACACTGCTGCACAGCAGGCGTCCCGAGCCGTCACCGGACAAGCCGGACCGGCCGCCACCCCTGCCCGAGCGGATGTCGGGCGGCGGCGCGTTCTTCGAGCAGGCACTCGGAAACGTTCGCCGAGCACCGGGTCGACTCGGTGGCCTCGTGCGCGGCGCCGCCCGGACGACGATGACCGCCGTGACCGACCCGGTCGGGACCGTCACCGACATCGTCGGTTACGCCAATTCGATCCGCCGGGTGATCACTCCTCCCCCGGCCGCGGGGTCGCCCTTGTTGCGCGACCGTGGGCTCGGCCGCTGGTTCGGCGTGCTCGAGGTCGGAGTCGACGAGCTGAGGTCGGCCGCTCACCGAGCGGAAGCTTCACTCAACGACGCCTACGTCGCCGCCCTGCTCGGTGGCTTCCGGCGCTATCACGAGTCCTTCGGCCACGACATCGATACGATTCCCGTCGGCATGCCGGTGAGCCTGCGGGTGGCGTCGGATCCGACCGGGGGAAACCGGTTCGCCGCCGCCCGCTTCGCGGGCCCGGTCGGGGAGGTCGACCCGATCGAGCGGATCAAGAAGGTGCGCGCCATCGTCCTCGATTTGCGTCAGGAGCCGGCTCTCGGGCTGCTCGACTCGGCTGCGCCGATTCTGGTTCGGATGCCGACAGTGGTGCTGGCCAATTGGTATCTCGCCCAGTCGAGCGGTCTGGACCTGCAGGCCAGCAATGTCGCCGGTGTGCCCGTGCCGGTCTACCTCGCGGGAGCCCGGATCGAGCGGATGTTCCCCTTCGGTCCCGCACCCGGTTGTGCCGTGATGGCGACTCTGGTCTCGCACGTCGGCACGTGTTGTATCGGCGTCAATCTCGACACCGCGGCGGTGACCGAACCGGCCCGTTTCATGTTGTGCCTACAGGAGAGCCTCGACGAAATCGTCGAACTCGGCCGTGGATGAACGAAAGGACCACGCAAATGGACGAGCAGACGACACGGCCACGCGTCTACCTCATCGAGTCGATGAGCGACATCGAGGAAACCACCCTGCGCGCGTGGCTGGAACGACAGAGCGGGAGCGACGGCCACGAGCCGCAAGCCGTCCGCGTCTCGGCCGATGAGTTTGCGGACGTGTGCCGGCGCGAGGACGATCCACTTCTCGTCCCCCTCCGGGTGGTATGGCGGCCGAGGACGGACCAGCCCGACGGCATGCAGCGGGTGCGGGAGTCGCTTCTGCGTGATCCCCTGCATCCCGGCCCGGGCATGCAGCGCCGGATCCTTCGCCGAGAACCCGCGCGCTGCGAGGTGATCGAAGGTGACCCGGCGCCGTTGAGCGACCTCCGCCGCCGGCTCGCCGAGAAGGGTGGCGGTTCGCTGCCCGATTTCGTACGCCGCCAGGCCGCGCTGACCCTCGAGCGCGCCGAGCGGTCGCTACTGGGAACCCAATACAAGGTGTCGCGGTTCGTGGTCGACGAGATGACCGACACCAGCCGGTTCCACACCGGCATCCACGAGTTGGCTGCGCGCCTGGATCTGCCGGCCGCGTTGGTCGAACGTCGCGCTCGGGGTGCCCTGGACGAGATGGTGGCGGCGCAGAGCCGACGTGCGATCGCGGTGTGGGACCAACTGGGCCGCTACTTTTCGCGGGCGTACCGACTCGACGTCGACACCTCGCGCCTCGACGAGCTCCGTGAGCTGAACAAGGAACACTCTCTCGTGTTCCTGCCCAGCCACCGCTCATACCTCGATCCACTGGTGCTGCGGCCCGCCCTCCTCGCGAACGACCTGCCCCTCAATCACGTGATGGGCGGATTGAACGTGAGTTTCTGGCCGATCGGGCCGATCAGCAAGCGCAGTGGCACCGTCTTCATTCGCCGCAAGTTCGACGACGACGAGATTTACAAGTGGTCTCTCCGCGAATACATGCGTTACCTGCTGACCAAACGGTTCAACCTCGAGTGGTACATCGAGGGTGGACGCAGCCGGACCGGGAAGCTGCGGCCGCCCCGTTTCGGGCTCCTCACGTACCTGGCCAAAGCATTCCAGTCCAGTAGCATGTCCGACGTCTACCTCATTCCTGTCTCGCTCACTTATGACCAGCTGTACGAGGTTGGTGCGATGGCGGCCGAGGCACACGGCGAGGCGAAGACGAAGGAAGGACTTCGCTGGCTCGTCGGATACGTGCGTGCCCAGGGACAGCGCCATGGGGTGGCCCATGTCAATTTCGGCAGACCGATGTCGCTCGCGGAGTACCTCGGCCAGGGAGACGACCTACGGCTGGCCGTGCAGAAAACGGCGTTCGAGGTGTCGCACCGCATCAACGAGGTGACCCCGGTGACGGCCACGTCGCTCGTGATGCTCGCATTTCTGGGCATCGAGGACCGTGCGCTCACCGTGTCCGAGCTACGCGCCATCCTCGGACCTCTCGTCGACTACATCACTGTCCGGCGGCTACCGACTGCGGGTGATGTCGACCTCACCAATCCCGAGGTCATTCGCACGGCGCTGCGGACCCATCTCGACTCCGGTGTGCTGCGCTGTTTCGACCGGGGCAGTGAGCGTGTGTTCTATCTCGGGCGGGACCAGCACCTCGTCGCAGCGTTCTACCGCAACAACACCATCCACTTCCTCGTGATGCGCGCCATCGCGGAAATGGTTCTCCGCGCCGCGGCCGATCAGCCGTTCGGCAATCCCCTCGAGGACGGGTGGGACGAGGCGCTCCGCATCCGGGACTTGCTGAAGTTCGAATTCTTCTTCAGCGACAAGGACGCCTTCCGTGACCAGCTCCGGACCGAACTCGAGATCATCGATCCCTTGTGGCGGGAGAACATGCGCGACCCCGCACATGCCGAGAAGTTGCTGTCGACGGCACCGATCCACCTGGCACACCGGGTTCTGCAACCGTTCCTCGAGGCCTACGCGGTGGTATCCGATCAGCTGTTGCGCACGCCGACCGACGAGAAGTTCGACGAGAAAGCGTTTCTCACCGAGTGCCTTTCGCTGGCCGAGCAGCGCCGGTTACGCCAGCAGATCGGGAGCAGGGAATCGATCTCTGCCGAGCTCTTTACGACTGCACTGAAATTGGCACGCAACCGGGGAGTTGTCGAACCGAACGCGCAGAATCTCGAGGGCCGGCGTATCGAGTTCGATGCCGAGATCCGCACCCAGGTCGACCGGGTCCTGCGAATCCGGACTCTTGCTCACGACACCCTCGATCAGGTGGTGGGTGAGTAGATGAGTGATCTGCGGAGCCTCCACGATGCCATCGCCGCCGCCCCGCCCGGTCCCGGAACGCTTGCCGCCTTCGACCTGGACGGGACACTCATCAGTGGGTATTCGGCCAGTGTGGTCTACCGGGATCGGCTGCGGCGGTTCGACATCAGCGTCGCCGAACTGTTACGCACTACCGGGGCCGCCATGGAGACCCGATTTCGGGGCGCCGATGTGAGCGGCCTGATGCGTATCGGCGTACAGAGTCTGGCCGGTCGCATGGAGGACGAAATGCAGGAGTGGGGGCAGCGCCTCTTCCGGCAGGAGATTGCCCGGATGATCTACTCGGAGGTCCGTGGGCTACTCGCCGCGCATTGGCACGCGGGACACAGGGTGGTGATGGCCACGTCCGCTACTCCGTATCAGGCGCAGTCGGTGGCCGATGACCTCGCCATCGAGGACGTCCTCTGCACTCGCCCCGAGATCTTGGACGGCATGCTCACCGGTCAACTCGCATCCGCTCCGCTATGGGGTCCGGCCAAGGCGGAGGCGGTGCGGACGTACGCGGAACAACACGGCGCAGACCTGGGCAATAGTTTCGCATATTCCAATGGCGCGGAGGATATTCCGATGCTGGCGTCGGTGGGCAATCCGGTCGCCTTGAATCCGGATCGGAAGCTGGCGGCGACCGCCCGGCGGAACGGGTGGCCTTCGGTGAATCTGCGGCCACCGCAGAGCGGCAACGACCCGGTGTCGATTGCGCGCACCACCACCGCAATCGGCGCGTTGATGGGCGCCGCCGCGTTCGGAGTCTCGGCCGGTCTGGTCACGAGGAACCGCCAGACCGCCGCCAACCTGGTCGGTAGCTTCGGCCCCGATATCGCCCTGGCGATCTGCGGCATCGGGCTGCGGGTGAGTGGCAAGGAGAACGCCGAAGCCGCACGACCGGCGGTATTCATGTTCAATCACCAGAGTTCACTCGACATGCTGGTGGTCGGCAGCGTCATCCGTCACGACGTGACCGGTGTCGCCAAGAAGGAAGCCGCACGCGACCCCCGTTTCCTTCCCGTCGGTGCACTGCTCGACGTCGCGTACATCGATCGGTCGGACAGCGCCAAGGCCAGGGCCGCGCTGCAACCGGCGGTGGAGAAGCTGCACTCGGGCATCTCCATCGCCATCGCCCCCGAAGGCACGCGCACCCCCACTCCTCGTCTCGGCAAGTTCAAGAAGGGTGGGTTCCATCTCGCGATCTCGGCTGGGGTGCCGATCGTGCCGATCGTCATCCACAACGCCGGAGAGCTGATGTGGCGCAACTCGCTGGTCGCACACTCCGGGACCGTCTACGTCGACGTGCTCGAACCCGTCCCCACAGACGGGTGGGATACCTCCGATCTGGACAAACACGTCGAGGAAGTCCGCACGCTGTTCGAGAAGTGCCTGCACGGCGGGCACCGCTGAGAAATAAAAATCAGAGAATCTTCCGGCGCGATGTAGAGAAACCGGAATGTGCTCCGTCCTCTTCGTGAAAGGCGCCAGAATGGGCGCCAGAAAGATGAGGAGAAGACGATGCCGAAGTTCATGTTGCTCCAGAACTACGAGGGCGGGGTCGGGTGCACGGTACCCATGAGCGACTGGGATCCGTCCGATATCAAAGCCCACATCCAGTTCCAGCACGATCTCAACGCCGAACTCGCCGCCAACGGTGAACTGGTCGATGCACAGGGGCTGGCCGGCCCCGAGGTCGCCAAGCGCGTCATCTTCGACGGCAGGGGCGTTCCCGTGGTGACGGACGGACCGTTCCCCGAAACCAAGGAACTGCTCGCGGGGTATCGCATGATCGATGTGGAGTCCGAAGCCCGTGCACTCGAGATCGCCGCGAAGGCCTCTGCCTCACCCGGACCTAACGGGGTGCCCATTTCGCAGCCGATCGAGGTTCGGCAGGTGATGGGCGCCCCCGACACCGACTTCTGAGAACACCTGCACGTGGAGATCGGAGCCGCACCCCTGGACCTGCTGCGCGAACTGGCGCCGCAGGTCCTCGGTGTGCTCGTCCGGCGTACCGGCGACTTCGACGCCTCCGAAGACGCCGTACAGGAGGCATTACTCGCGGCTGCGCAGCATTGGCCGCTCGACGGAGTGCCTGATAATCCCCGCGGTTGGCTGATCCAGACCGCCACCCGCAAGATGACCGATTCCATCCGGAGCGATATCGCCCGCCGCGCACGGGAGGAAGCGGTCGCCCGGCAGGCACGGCCCGACGTGGAGACCGTCGACACCGACGACACGCTGATTCTGCTCTTCATGTGCGCTCACCCGGCTCTGACGCCGGCGTCGGCCATAGCGTTGACCCTGCGTGCCGTCGGGGGTCTTACCACCGCCGAGATCGCCAACGCTTTCTTGGTCCCGGAATCGACCATGGCACAACGCATCAGCCGCGGAAAACAACGGATCACGACGTCGGGGATTCCCTTCCGGCGCCCGACGGGTAAAGAGTGGACGGAGCGGCTTCGTTCGGTCCTGCACGTGCTCTACCTCGTCTTCAACGAGGGATATGCCAGCAGCGTCGGGAACGACCTGCACCGGACCGAGCTATCTTCGGAGGCAATCCGCCTCACCCGCGCCGTCCACGCGATGCTGCCCGACGACGGCGAGGTGGGCGGTCTGCTGGCACTGATGTTGCTGACCGATGCCCGCCGCCCGGCGCGCACCGGCCCACGCGGTGAACTGATTCCGCTCGCCGAACAGGACCGGACTCTCTGGCAGACGGACTTGATCGCCGAAGGCCAGCGGGTGGTGATGGACGCCGTGGCCGGCGGGGCGGTGGGCCCGTACCAGCTTCAGGCGGGAATCGCGGCCGTTCACGACGACGCGAAACGGGTCGAGGACACTGACTGGGCGCAGATCCTCGCGCTGTACGGACTGCTCGTGCGCATGTCCGACAATCCGATGGTGCGACTGAACCGCGCCGTCGCCGCGGCCATGGTGCACGGTCCGGCCACGGGCCTGACGATGCTCGAAGAGCTCGACGGCCCACTCCGCGGGCACTACCGGCTCGACGCCGTCCGTGCGCATCTCCTCGACATGGCCGGGGACACCGAATCTGCGGTCACGCACTACCGCGCGGCGGCGCGCCGCACCACCAATGTCCCCGAACAGCAGTACCTCGCCGCACAGGTGGCCCGGCTCGGTACGGGGGACTGAACCGGGCCAGGAAATACCTCGTATCCGCATGCCGGTACTGCGTCCCGAGTCGGCTCGCCAGAATCACGGCGCGTGGGCACGATGGACGAATGCGCTCTGCCCAGCCCCTGTCGTCCTCGAAGGTCTCCGACTCCGAGTCTTCGCTGCTGCCCCGGATCTGGGCGCTGCTGCGGCCCTACCGGGGATGGCTCGCCCTGGTCGGCGCGGCGATCGTCGTGTCGGCCCTCCTCGGTGTCGTCCCACCGTTCCTCACCCGGGCAGTCTTCGATCGTGCGTTGTTCCCCACCGACGGCAGCGGCGTCCATCTGACGCTGCTGCTGTGGCTGGTCCTCGCGATGATCGCGGTGACATTGGTGAGTTCCCTCATCAGCGTCGGGCAGAGTTACCTCACCACCAAGGTCGGCAACCTGTCGATGGCAGACCTGCGCGAACGGCTCTTCGCGCACCTCGAAAAGATGGAACTGGCGTTCTTCACCTCCACCAAGACCGGATCGATCCAATCGCGACTGGCCAACGACGTCGGTGGGGTGCGCTCCGTGCTCACGTCCACGGCATCGAGCATCCTGTCCAACGCGGTCACGGTCGCCGCCTCCCTCATCGCGATGGTGTTGTTGTCCTGGCAGTTGACTCTTCTCGCAGTGGCACTGCTGCCCGGCTTCGTCTACCTCCAGCGCCGAGTGGGCGCCCGGCGGCGGGTGCTCGCACGAAAGACGCAGGAGTCGCTGTCGGACATGACCGCTATCACCGAGGAAGCACTGAGTGTCTCCGGTGTTCTCCTGACCAAGGTGTTCAATCAGTCCGAAGCCGAACTCGCGCGGTATCGCTCGGAGAATGCCCGGCAGACCGAGCTTCAGGTGCGCCAGGCCATGGCCGGCCAGGGGTTCTTCGCGGTGGTGGGCACGTTCATGGCCATCACGCCTGCCCTGGTGTATCTGCTTGCCGGCTACCTCATCAGCGACGGGTCCGGCCCGGCCATCTCCGCAGGGACCCTTGTCGCGTTCTCGACCCTGCAGGCCAGGCTGCTGCAGCCACTGGTGTCACTGATGCGGGTCACGCTCGACGTGCAGACGTCGATGGCGTTGTTCCGCCGCATCTTCGAGTACCTCGACCTGCAACCGGCGATCGTCGATCGCCCCGCCGCCGTCGAGCTTCCCGCAGACTCCCCGGGCAAGGTGGAACTCGACGACGTCCATTTCGCCTATCCCACCCCCGTGCGCCTGTCCACCGCCGACCCGGACCCGGTGGCACTGCGGAGCCTCGGACGCGGTGGAGGTGGTGGCGGGATGCGCGGTTTCTCGGCACCGCCGACGCGCACCCCCGTAGCAGCGGACGAGGGGCGGACCGAGCCGCGCCCTCGGCGCTGGGCGGTGGCCGGCACCTCTCTCGTGGTCGAGCCGGGGCAGCTGGCGGCCTTCGTCGGGCCGTCCGGCGCGGGCAAGACCACCCTCTGCTACCTGGTGCCACGGCTGTACGAAGTCGACCGCGGCGCGGTCCGCATCGACGGATTCGACGTACGCGACCTGACGATGAGTTCCCTTGCCGACGCGGTCGGGATGGTGACCCAGGACCCGTACCTGTTTCACGCGTCCATAGCCGACAACCTGCGGTACGCCAAGCCGGACGCGACAGACGCCGAACTGCACGACGCGGCCACCGCAGCCAACATCCACGACCGCATTCTCGCTTTCGACGACAGCTACGACACGCTGGTGGGTGAACGTGGCTTCCGGCTCTCCGGCGGCGAGAAGCAGCGTCTTGCCATCGCACGGGTGCTGCTGAAGAACCCCCGCGTTCTCATTCTCGACGAAGCCACATCGGCGCTCGACACCGTATCCGAGCGACTCGTCCAGCGAGCGCTCGCCGAGGTGATGCGTGGTCGGACCACACTCGCGATCGCGCACCGGCTCTCCACAATTGCGCATGCAGACGTCATCTTCGTGATCGACGAGGGCGAATTGGTCGAGCGCGGTACCCACGCCGAACTCCTTGCACGTCAAGGCCTTTACGCGAAGTTGCATGCCGAACAGTTCGGTGGCGGCCAGGTGGAATGCCGCTGCACCGACGGCGTCCGGTTCACGGACGGCACGGTGCTGGCGCCGAGCAGTAGCCGCGAATACTAGTCGCTACAAGAACTTGCTGAACTGGTCGTTGGCCTTCTGCATCACGAAGTCGTACGGCGGCGAAAACTTGCGGGCCCACCAGTACCCGAACCGAATGTCGGGCGACGTGTACACGAGATAACGGTTCTTCCTGATACCCGTGAGGATGCAGGAAGCTACCTTCTCCGGGCTCACCGCTCGTTTCTCGAAACGGTGGATCGCTTTCTCGATACGCGGGTCGTTCCGATCCACACCGGCGATCTCGACTGTCCCCACCAACGGGGTTTTCACAGCACCCGGAACCACGAGGCTCACCCCGATCCCGTGCCGTTTCAGGTCGAAACGCAGAACCTCGGATACCCCGCGGAGCCCGAATTTGCTTGCGCTGTAGGCCGCGTGCCACGGCAGAGCCAGCAGTCCTGCGGCAGATGACACGTTGACCAGGTGACCTCCGCGTCCTGCCCGCACCATCGGAGGGACGAAATTTTCGATGATGTGGATCGGCCCCATCAGGTTGACGTCGATCATCGACTTCCAGTGACGGTGCTCGAGGTTTTCTACCGTGCCCCACGCGGAGATTCCGGCGACATTCATCACGACGTCGAGGCTGCCGAACTGATCGTGAATGTCTGCGGCGAATGCCGTCACCGCGTCGTAGTCGGACACGTCGAGTGCTCGCGAGAAGCTGACCGTTCCGCCCTGATTGCCGACCTGCTCCACCGTCTGTGCCAAGCCGACCTCATTGATGTCGGTGAGGAAGAGTTCGGCGCCTTCCGCAGCGGCCGCCAACGCCGTAGCGTGCCCGATACCACTACCTGCACCTGTGATCAGGCACTTTCTGCCGTCCAGCGTCGTGATCGCCATTGCCGTGCGAGCCCCCGTCCTCACCGATGCGTGTCGGCTGGAAGTCTACGCACGCACGACGATTGCGCGCACGCCTCCGTAAGGGGGCATCGGGTCTGCACCACGGTGTCGACAGGGGTGAGCCGGCTCCATTCCCGAGCAGGCGCTCGCTACAACCGCTGCGCCATTTCTTCCTGATAGGTCCGGATCGTCCGCTCGATTCCGTTGGCGTCTTCTTCGCGTCCTCGATGCCGGGCGTCGTCGGCGCGCTCGCGCAGAACTCGAATCGCCTTCCGCAGCTCGGCGTCACTCATCCTGTGTTCCATATCACAATCATTCCCGACGACTCCCGGTTTAGCCAGGCATCGGGGACGTTCGCCGCAAGACCCCGAGGTAGGGCCGGTACAGCCGGTCGCGCGGGTTTCATCCAGCGACCGGCGGACCTTCCAGCGACCACACCGGGGACGTCCCGATCGCTGAGCCGTGGTGTGGCGGGCGGTGCGGATCCGCGTCCTTCGCAGTAGTGTTCACGGCGCCGCGGAGGCCGAGCGACTCGTCGGAGTTGCGATGCGCAACGCAACACAATGGCCCTGAACTGCGGATACAGGTCGGTCAATCGACCCTCGGAAGGAAGCAGAACGCTGCCAGCAAACTCCCAGCGATGGAACGAATCACCACGCGGTCGGCCAGATTGCGGCATTCGAAGAACAGGCCCCGTGGCGATCGAGTGCACGTTTCGCAATTGACGTTTCAACATGCACGCTGCTATGACTTGCACAGAGAGCACCCGGCTGAGTAGCCGCAAGTGACCGAACAGCAGGCAGTCATCGAGACCTGCATGGAGCTCACGAATGAGCACCGCCGCCACGTTTCAGCTCACTGTCTGCGAGTTATCGATCGGTTATCATCATGGTACTGTGTCGTTCACACGACTGACGCGCGCACGAGAGAGGACCCGGCGGCTCACAATGGCAGATTTTGCTGCGCGGTTGAACAAACTCTTCGACACGGTCCACCCTCCAGGACGTAAACCGCACACCAATGCAGAGGTGGCTTCGGCGCTCATTGCGGACGGGCACCAAATCTCGAAGCCCTACATTTCGCAGCTTCGCTCCGGGCAACGCACCAATCCGTCGGACGAGACCGTCGCAGCATTCGCACGCTTCTTCAAAGTCAAGCCCGAGTATTTCTTCAACGACATCTACGCGGCCAAGATCGATCACGACCTCGAACTTCTGTCCCAACTCCAGGGCTACGGACTACGCAAGCTGTCGAGCCGCGCATTCGACTTGTCCGAGGAATCGCAGAATCTCCTTACCACGATGGCCGAAAAACTCCGGGCCAGCGAAGGCCTGCCGGAAGTACCCCCGGACGCGTCCCGCTAGCACCGACTCGTTGCTTCGGTTGCGGAACATATTCGGGCACTGACCGATTCGCAACCAGCACCCGTCTGGCCGGCCTGCACCGGGAAATGCCGAGCCGGGGTGCCGAACGTCTTGGTCGGGCCCTGAGCCGCCCGGGGAATCCCACGCATGCCAGCCCCCGTTGGCGCATGATGGAGCAATGTCTGACAGACCGCAGCTCGGTCCCACGATCTTCGTACTCTTCGGCGCCACCGGAGACCTGTCCAAACGGATGGTGCTCCCTGCCTTCTTCCAGCTCGCCCGATCAGGCCTTCTCGGTTCGCAGTGGACGCTGATCGGAACCGGGCGGGGCACAGTCTCGGACGACAGCTTCCGGGCCCATGTGCGGGAGTCCCTCACCCAATTCGGCGGCGAGCACACCGACGAAGGCTGGGACGAGTTCGCGCAGCGACTGCGATTCGCCGGCGGCGGTTTCACCCCCGACGATCCGGGGACGCTGCCGAGCACGGTGCAGGACGCGCGCGAATCACTCGGCGTCCAGAACGCCCAACTCGTACATTATCTGGCTCTTCCCCCGAGCGCGTTCGCCGACACCACGCGCGCGCTCGGCGCGCACGAGCTGGCGCGTGGTTCCCGGGTGGTCTACGAAAAGCCGTTCGGTACCTCGCAATCCGCCTTCCGTGAACTCGACGCCGCAGTGCACGACGTGCTCGACGAGAAGCAGATCTATCGCATCGATCATTTCCTCGGCAAGGAGAGCACACAGAACCTGCACATTCTGCGATTCGCGAACGGGCTGATCGAGGGAGTCTGGAACCGCGAACACGTCGAGCAGGTCCAGATCGACGTGCCCGAAACCCTCGATATCGATGACCGTGCGCGCTTCTACGATGCCACCGGTGCGGTGCTCGACATGCTGGTCACCCACCTGTTCCAGGTTGCCGCCGAAATCGCGATGGAACCGCCACACAGCCTGGGTGCCGACGACCTTCAGTCCGCGCGCGAAACGGTGATCGGCGCGTTCCGCCCGCTCGACCCGGCCGAAGTGGTCCTCGGCCAGTATGAGGGATACCGCGACGTCGAGGGTGTCGCAGACGATTCGGAGACAGAAACTTTCGTCGCTGCACGGTTGTGGGTAGACACCGACCGCTGGCGGGGTGTGCCGTTCCTCCTCCGGACGGGCAAGATGATGGGCGTCGCGAAGCAACGTGTGAGCCTGGTGTTCCGGAGCCCGGACGGTCCGCTCACCGACATCCCACCCGACGGCGCAGTCCTGACGTTCGATTTGTCGGGGGACGGCGAGATCGACATGTCGATGGTGGTGAAGGAGCCCGGCCCCGACGACGAACTCTCGGTGGGCCACATGAGCCTGCCTCTCGACACGGTTCCGCTCGGCCATGCTTTGGCACCGTATTCGCGTCTCATACTCGATGTACTGCACGGCGACAGGTCGCTGTTCACCCGCCCGGACGGACTTGCCCACGTCTGGGATGTCGCTGACCCCTTGCTGAACAAACCGCCGAAGGTCACGTTGTATCCCGGGGGATCCATGGGACCGCCGGAGGCCGATAAGCTCGCGTCGCCGTGTGGATGGCTGGTCACCCGGTCGACCGATTGAATCGCCAAGGCAAGCCCTCCGAAACTGACGAGGAAACGCCATGGACAACGAAGAGATCGCACAGCGTATTCAGGCCCTCGTCGAGCAGGAGCACGAACTGCGGGCACAACTGCAGGCCAGCGAGTTGGGGCCCGAAGAGGAACGAGCGCGACTGGCCGCGTTGGAGACCTCTCTCGATCAGTGCTGGGATCTCCTGCGCCGGCGACGTGCCCGCCTCGACGCCGGACAGAACCCGGACGACGCCTCGGCGCGGCCGGCGTCCGAGGTCGAGGGCTACCAGCAGTAAACGGCGGCCCGCAGCGAGTCAGGGCACCGACTCCTTCGACGCCGGCTCGGTAACCGAGGCGGGCCGGGCCGTCTTACGGAGTTCTGCGTGTGCATCTGCGAGTTGCAGAACCCACCGGCGCGGCGACATCCCTTGCGGCGGAGCAATCCACTCGGTGTCGAGCACCTCGGAATTGGCTGGGTCGTCGATCCAGCGGGCCACAATCCTGGTGTGCTCGCTCGTGGACGCAGGAAGATTCTGTCGCG
The DNA here is from genome assembly GCF_024438035.1 of Rhodococcus tibetensis. Classification (GTDB taxonomy): domain Bacteria; phylum Actinomycetota; class Actinomycetes; order Mycobacteriales; family Mycobacteriaceae; genus Rhodococcus_F; species Rhodococcus_F tibetensis. The sequence goes on along the minus strand of NZ_JANFQF010000002.1, from coordinate 158,880 downwards.
TCTCGAGCATGCCTGCCCCCGACTGCAGATAGAGCGCGTCCATGACGTGAGCGATCGAATCAGAGGCGCGCAGGACGGTGGTGCTGCCCGTGCCGTCGCCCTCCACGACTTCGGGGAAGCGGGTGACGAGCACGGCATGCAAGTCGCTCATCCGGCGGAGATCCCGGCGTGCACGCAGCCAGGTCTCCACCAGCACCCACACCGTGCCGGCCGAGACCACCACAGCGGCGCTCGTGTAGGCGGCCGAGGATCCGACGATCCACGTCTGCCCCGCAGCCTCCCGGACGAGTCCCGCGACCGCGGCGACGAGAACTATCGCCGATCCCACGACGACGAGCGCGATGCCACGTCCGAGCGGGGTCCACGCGACGTGCCAGATACCGGTGACCACCACCGACGCCAGCGCGAGCACGATGAACACCAAAGCTGGGACGGGGTGACCACTGGTGAGGGCAATTCCGATCAGGACCGCGACGGTGTAGATCACAGTAGCGACGGCGCGCAGGGCCCGGCGCGGCAAAATCGGCCAGACCGACACCGCACCTACGGCACTCGCTGCAGCGAAGAGGGTCCACGCCAATTCGAGCAGGGTCTCCGACAATCCAGCGGTCGATGCCAACGCGTCGAGACGCTCGGCAACATCCGGGACGGCAAACGTAGACGCGCACGCGGCGCTGGACACCGCGATCACCATCGCGATCCGAAGTGGCGTCGGCTGACGTGCGGCGACCCGGCCGGTGCGCGCACCCGCCGCGATCCAGACGACGAGCGCTATCACCCAGCCCATCAGCCGATCGCCTCGTCGTAGCGAAGCACCGACACCGGGGTTCCCCGGCCCTTCATCGTCCTGAGCTGCAAAAGCAACATGGACGCGAACGTCTCCGCCTCCCACTCGGCCACGTCCTCGGAAGCCTGATCGCCCCCACGCATTCGCGACCGCTGGCTGAGCATGTAGGCGATCAAGTCGTCGCCGACCTCGAGCGTTGCCGCGACGACCTCAGCACCCTCATGACGAAACACGATGTGCCCCAGTTCATGTGCAAGAGTGCGGTCGACGTCGGGAAGTCCCGGGGCGAGCACGATGACGTCCCGATCCGGGTAGGCACGCCGCTGACCACACACGCCCGGCGCCATCGGCGTGGTGTAGTCGAGTTCGATGGGACGCTGCCGTTCGCGGGCGACCGCGTCGACGACATCCTCGAGTGAGACGGCTTCGGCCCGGGCAGCGGCGTCACATACAGCATCCACGGCTGCTGCCACTCGTCGATGAGATCTGCTTCCTGCCACGACTACATCCCTCCCGTGGTTGCGGGCGGAAAGAACTCCGCCCGTGCGGCCGCGATGCGCGCCTGCTGTGCGCGTGCGCCCTTGAAGGTCAGTGCACCGGCCCCAGCCGCCCCGCACAGAAGAACTCCGATACCACCGAGGACGGCGATCGCGGGTAGTGGCTCACTGTGGACAACCGACGCGACTTCCGGCAGTGCGGCTTCTGGAACCGGTGCGGGCGCGGGGCGAATATCGCGTGGTACGTGCTCCTGCGGTCGCACGTCCACCGCAGTCGCCTCGTCGGGCAGGCTCGTTCCGCCGGATTCCCGCGGCGCGTCGGGCGCCGGAGCGGACTCGGGGCCTCCCGGCGGGGCACCAGGTCCGGGACCTGCCGGTCCGCTGGCCGGGGGTGTGTCCGCGCCGGCACCGTCGTCACCGTATTCGGGATCGCTCGACGTATCGGGGCGAGTGTTGTCGGTTACCGGACCGGACGGCAGGGTAACGAAAGGGGGAAAGACCACCTGCGGCACGGATGGAGTCGACGGCTCCGTGGTCACCGACGGCTCCGTGGTCACCGACGGCTCCGTGGTCACCGACGGCTCCGTGGTCACCGACGGCTCCGTGGTCTCCGACGGTTCCGTGGTCTCCGACGGTTCCTCTTCCTCGGAGTGATGGCCGCAGTCGTGGTATCCCTCGCACGGATGTGCTCCCACACCTGGGTGCGTCGACCCGCCACCGAGGTCCGGGTCTGCCGATGCCTGCGACGGGAACACGGAGAAAGTGCCCCATCCGAGAACGGCAAGAACAGCCAGCGCCATCCCTACCATGATGAGCTTCCGGATCACACGACGTACTGCCACTGCGCACCCCCTCGGTATCGAAACAACACCTCTGGCGGCGTCGAAGCTGCCATGGTATCGAGCGGGCCGCCTCGAGGTGCTGGTGGTGCCGGTGTCGGGGACCGGCACCACCAGCGGTGCCCGAGCCAGGTGGGACTCGGGCGGCTTTTCGCCGAGACCGAAGCACGCAGAGCGCGCGGTCGAGCGTCGGAGGTCGTTGCGGCGACGGGCTGGACGGGTTCCCGGGAAACGCGTCAGAGCGCCCCGGCGACCGACGCCTCACGGGGCTGCACAGCAGCGTTCGGGGCCGGCTGGACATCGGTGGCGGACGAGGTGCCGTTGCCCATGACCGCCGCCCCTGCGCTCACGGCGAGGGCTGCCGCCGCTCCGACCAGCGCAGCACGGGCAGCACCGGACGGACGTCCCACGTTCACAGTGCATTCACCAGCAACATCGTCGCGGCAATGGTTGCCACCACGGTTGCCGAGGCGAACATATCCGTAATTCTCTGCCGTGCTTGCATCTTCTGCACCCCGCCCAGTTGACCCCTCGATGACCTGCGAACAGTAGAACGTGCACAGTTATCTTTTGGCAACTTTTTTGGCCGGAACGTGACGCGACCCACCTCACACAGGCGCTCCCGACGCGAAAAGGCACTCCCCCCGACTGGAGAGAGTGCCTTTGCGATGGTGGAGCTGAGGGGAATCGAACCCCTGACCTCTTCGATGCGAACGAAGCGCGCTACCAACTGCGCCACAGCCCCTGATCCAAACCCTGCGATCTGCTCGGCAAACTCTAGCAGGCCACCCACACAGGGGGCGAATCGCCTATCCGAATGCGGCTTTCGGCTCCCAGTAGCGAACTACTCACCGGCAGCACGACGCATCGTTGCGTGCTGCATGGGCTCGTCGTCGAAGTGCTCGAGATGATCGAACTCGGGGTCCTCGTCATCCACCTCGAGCACGACTGCGCCGGGACGCCGCAGACGGGCCGGAATGAGGCGCAGTTCCTCGTCACTACGGGACTCGACACCCAGCCGAGAACGATTGAGGCGCGCGGTCCTACGCCGACGGATCTCCTGTTCGATCTGCACCTGACGGCGGAGATACGCGAGATAACCGACGAACCCGACGAGGCCGGCCGCGAAGATCCACCACATCACCGGGGCGATGATCAGCGCGAGCGCCGCAGACATGATGGTCCCGAACACGAGTCCGAGCACCGAGCGTTGGCGGAACGCGTACCGCGCCTCCCGCGCGATCGCATCGGCCTCGGGATCGAAGCCGCCACGTCCACGTCGCACCGGCACATACTCACCGACCGGTGCCCGGCCGGTGTCGAAATCGTCTTCGTCTGCGTGAGTATCCACAAGGTCCTCCGCGTCGTAGCCGTAGTGGTCCGGCTCCGGTTGCCAGTACGGGTCACTACGGTGCCCTGCCGCGGGACCGCGCTGCACGGGGCGCTCGTCACCGCGGTGCAGCACGCGCGTGGCGAGGGCGGCGTCACTGGTTTGCCGGATCCGGGGGCGGTTGTTGACCAGCATCGGAACCAGGACGAAGAGCCATACGACGACGAGCCCGATCCAGAGAAACGAGTTCGGCATACGGCAGCCTCCTCCCAATCGTCTACCAGCACGGATACCGCTGTTGACACACCCAGGCTAACCGCATGGACTCACACATCTTCGCAGACGCGCCGATCTCACCATACTCAGGTGTCACACGCGTAACGCGGAAATGTGGCGCTCGACATGCTCGAAAGAGAGGCGCTCCCCGCGCTCCGCCGTGAGTGCCCGAAACGGCTACCTCGTCCGGCAACGTTTGATACCGTCAGATAACTGCTGTGTAGCTGGACGATCGTCCAGACGCCGTTGTGGCTCTCACGCCCAGGTCGCTTTGCCGCTGCGGACCAGAGAATCGGCGACAGTTCCCAGTACGTCCTCGACCGTCATCCCTACGAGGATGTGGTCGCGCCACTGGCCGTCGACGTCGAGGTACCTCTCGAGCAGACCCTCTTCACGGAAACCGACATTGCGGAGCACAGCCTGGCTCGCCAGGTTTTCCGGGCGCACGGTGGCCTCGACGCGGTGCAGACCGACCGGACCGAACGCGTGATCGAGCCCCAGGGCAAGGGCACCCGTGGCGACTCCGAGTCCGTTGACATCGCTGGCCACCCAGTATCCGATCCACGCCGAACGCAACGCGCCCCGAACTATATTGCCGATCGTGATCTGCCCGCAGAAGTTTCCGTCGAGTTCGATCGCCATCGGCAACATGCGACCCTTCCGCGCTTCGGAGCGCAGGCTGCTGCACAGTCCCGGCCACCCCGAAATGTGGTGACGCGCATCCCAGGGCGCCTCCCCCGTCGGTTCCCACGGCTCGAGATGCTCCCGGTCACGAATGCGCAGTCGGCTCCACGCGGCGGCGTCGCGCAGTCTGATGGCGCGCACGGTCACCACTCCGCCGTGGACGCGGAGAGGGCCGAGGTGCGGAGGCCAGCCCGGATGCTGTGTCATCCCCGTTGCGCCAGGAACGCCACGTCCACCTGGTCACCGGTACGCACCTCGGTGACCTCCGGATCGATCAGCACGAGGCAGTTGGCTTCGGCGAGCGTGGCGAGAAGATGCGAGGACGCACCGGGCGCGCCGCCGAGCGCTTGAACGAGGTATTCACCGGTGGCTTCGTCGCGCATGAGCTGGCCCCGCAGAAATCCCTTGCGGTCTTCGATCGACGTGATGGGTGCAACGGTGCGGGCGGTGACGACACGGCGCATCGGCTGCCGACGCCCCAGCGCGATCCGGATCAGGGGACGGACCATCACCTCGAAGACCACCAGCGCACTCACCGGGTTCGACGGAAGAAGGAACGTCGGGACCTCGTCGCGGCCGAGCTGGCCGAATCCCTGCACCGACCCGGGATGCATCGCGACCCGGTCGACTTCGAGATTTCCGAGGTCGGCGAGCGCGTCGCGGACATCCTCGGAAGCCCCTCCCCCGACCGCACCCGCAATCACCACGATCTCGGAGCGAATCAACTGCCCCTCGACCACCTCGCGCAGGCGCCGTGCGTCGGCGCTGGCGATCCCGACTCGATTGACGTCGGCACCGGCATCACGGGCGGCGGCGGCGAGCGCATAAGAGTTCACGTCGTACACCTGACCGGGTCCGGGCGTGCGGTCGACGTCGACGAGTTCGCCGCCCACGGAAATCACGGACAACCGGGGCCGTGGGTGCACCAGCACCTTGTCTCGGCCCACAGCCGCGAGCAGTCCCACCTGGGCCGCTCCGATAATCGTGCCCGCCCGGACGGCGACGTCTCCCGGCTGGACGTCGTCGCCCGCACGACGCACATAGTCGCCGGAGCGCACCGGTTTGTAGATTTTGACGCGCGCGCGGCCGCTGTCCGTACGGTCGAGAGGCAGCACTGCATCGGCGAGGGTCGGGAGCGGGGCCCCCGTGTCCACCTTGACCGCCTGCCGGGGCTGGAGACGGATGGGCTGCCGGGAGCCGGCCGACACTTCCCCCACGACGGGAAGCGTCAGCTCGACGGGGGCACCGTCGTCATCACGGAGGTCGGTGCCGGCAGCCTGAACATCGACGCTACGAACGGCGTACCCGTCGATAGCGGCCTGGTCGAAACCCGGGAGCGGACGTTCGGTGACCACTTCCTCGGCACACAGCAGTCCCTGCGCTTCGGAGATCGCTACCCGGACCGGCCGCGGCGCCACCGCAGCCGCGGTCACGATGGTCTGTTGCTCCTCGACCGACCGCATGTACTTCGTGCCTCCCGAGCCTCTAGGAATCCGCCCGCTTCAATCGGTCGGTCAGCCATTCACGCAGCGACGGGCCGTACTCGTCACTGTTCAACGCAAAGTCAACAGCAGCGCGGATGTACCCGCCGGGATTTCCGAGGTCGTGTCTCGTTCCGCGGTGCACGACCACGTGAACGGGATGGCCGTCCTTGATGAGGAGGGCGATGGCGTCGGTGAGCTGCAGCTCGCCGCCCGCTCCCGGCTCGATCCGGCGCAGGGCTTCGAAGATCGACCGGTCGAGGATGTAGCGACCGGCAGCGGCGAAGGTCGAGGGTGCGTCCTCGATGGCTGGCTTCTCCACCATGCCGGTGACCTTCAGGACGTCCGGGTTGACGGCGTCGGGCACCGTTTCGACCTCGAAGACGCCGTAGGAGCTCACCTGGTCCTTGGGCACATCGATCGCACAGAGGACGGTGCCGCCGCGCTTCTGACGCACCCGGGCCATCGTTTCCAGTACGCCCCGGGGCATCACCAGATCGTCGGGCAGGAGCACCGCGATGGCGTCTTCGTCGTCGTCGAGAACCGACTCTGCACAGCTGACGGCGTGACCGAGCCCAAGCGGCTGATCCTGGACGACCGACTCCACTTCGAGGAGGCCGGGAGCCTTCCGGACCTTCTCGAGCAGGTGATACTTGCCGCTCTCCTTCAGCTTGCTCTCGAGGACGAGATCCTCGACGAAGTGGGCAACCACACCGTCCTTGCCCGGCGAAGTCACAATGACGAGGCGTCCGGCCCCGGAATCAGCGGCTTCACCGGCTACGAGCTCGATACCCGGGGTGTCGACCACCGGGAGCAGCTCTTTCGGCACGGTCTTGGTCGCGGGCAGGAATCGCGTACCCATTCCTGCTGCGGGCACGACCGCCGTGCGAAAGGCGCTGTTGGTGTGCGGAACGGCATCTGTCATGCCCCACACCATAACTGTGTGGAGCTACTCGTCAGTCACCAAGCGGCTGACAATCGCCTCGGAGAACCCGTCGAGAATGCCTGTTCGGGTGGTCCTAGGGTGGTCTCATGCAGGCGCGAAGCAAGACCGAGTGGCGGCAACAGGTACTTTCCCGCCGGCGCGCACTGGACGCGGGCGTGCGTGCGGCCGAGGATCGTGCACTCGCCGAACTGGTCACAGCCGGTGTGGTGACCGGCTCGGTGGCCTGCGCATATGTCCCCACTGCGCTCGAGCCGGGGTCGGTGGATCTACTCGACGCCCTCGCAGGCATCGTTCGACGCGTACTCGTCCCCGTCACCCGCGGTCCCGGCCCACTGTTCTGGTCCGAATACACCGGTGCCGGACAGCTGGCCGATGCGCCGTACGGCCTGCGTGAGCCGACGGGAACCGTCTTCGGTCCCGAAGAGATCCGGTCGGCCGGGATCGTGTTCGTTCCCGCTCTTGCAGTCGACCGGCGGGGCGTGCGTCTCGGGCGCGGAGCCGGTTTCTACGACCGGACGCTCGGGCTTGCGGCGCAGGATGCTCGCCTGGTCACCGTGGTCCGCGACGAAGAACTGGTGGCCGAACTACCTGAAGATGCCCATGACGTGCGGATGGGCTGGGCCCTGACACCCGGGTCCGGACTCGTCCGCCTCGGCGACCAGGCCTGCTCCAGCCCCGGCGAGAATGCCGCGGAATAAGGGGCTGATTAGCGTTGTTGGCACTGTCGACTGTAGAGTGCTAACACCTGCGGTTTGACTACACAGTGCGGAGGAGCCCCAGTGCCCACTTATTCATACGCGTGCACGGAATGCGATAACCGCTTCGACATCGTTCAGTCGTTCAGTGACAATTCGCTGACCGTCTGCCCCGCATGCTCGGGCAAGCTTCGCAAGCTGTTCAACTCCGTCGGGATCGTCTTCAAGGGCAGCGGTTTCTACCGCACCGACAGCCGCGGTTCCTCGGGGGCTGCCAGCGAGCCCGCCAAGACCGAGTCCGCGCCCGCCGCGAAGGCGGAAAGTTCGTCCAAGGCTTCCTCGAGCTCGACGAGCTCCACCACTGCCGCACCGGCCAAGGCTGCAGCCAGCTAGTTTCACCGCAGCGCCTCGTTATCCACAACCTCTCGCCCATCCACAGGTGGGCCGCTCGATGCCCGGATCAGGCCGGGTGGGGTCCTAGCGTCGAACCATGTCACGCACCCCCGCCCGGAACCGAGCCACCCGGGCACACCGAAGTCTCGGTCCTTCCTGGGTCGACCGCCTGTCCGAGCTCACCCACCCGAATTGGGCCCGCACCCTCGTCGCACGACGCGTAGCCGCAGCCGCCCTGACGTGCCTTGCCGTGGCGCTCTTCGTCCGCGGCGACCCCGACTCCGCTCGCTCCCCCGTCGTGGTCGCTGCACGTGATCTACAACCGGGACGAATTCTCGCCGACACAGATCTAGAAGTACGGGAGTTCGAGGCAGGAAGCCTTCCCGACGGAGCAGTCACAGCAGTTTCGGACATCAGCGGGCGCACCCTCGCCGGCCCCACACGCGCCGGCGAGACCCTGACGGACGTGCGCGTGCCGGGACCACGCCTGGCAGCGACGGCAGCTGGCATCGAGGACGCCCGCATCGTCCCCGTTCGCCTGGCCGATCCCGTGGTGGCGGAACTGCTGCGAGAGGGTGATCGCGTCGACGTCCTCACTGTCGACGCCGACGCGCCACCACACTCCGGGCGGCAGCAGGGCGCAACCGTGTTGGCCTCCGATGCCGTCGTCGTACTGGTGACTCCCTCGGCGAACGGCCGTGACCAGCGCGATCGGGTGGTGATGCTGGCCCTGCCGGCAACGGAGGCCACCACCGTGGCCGCCGCGTCGCTCACCAGTGCGATCACCGTGACATTCCAGTGACCTGTCCCCATTGCCGCCTCTGATCTAGGCTTTTGCGCGAGATAGTGCTGGATGACGTGCCACCCACCGGAGGAGACATCGACATGCTCAAAGGATTCAAGGACTTCCTGCTTCGGGGGAACGTCCTCGACCTCGCCGTCGCAGTAGTAGTCGGAGCCGCGTTCACCGCCATTGTGACCTCGTTCACCAACAACGTGATCAACCCACTCATCGCGGTCGCCGGCGGTGCCAACGATCTGGGGTGGGGCTACCAGGTTCTTTCGAACAACCCGGCGACCTTCATCAATGTCGGGGCGGTGATCACAGCCGTCATCAACTTCGTCATCATCGCGGCGGTGGTCTATTTCATCCTCATCGTTCCCGCCAACGCTGCGAAGAAGCGGTTCATCACCGAACCGGCCGACAAGAAGGCGAGCGAGGCCGACCTGCTGATCCAGATTCGCGACATCCTCGAGGCGAGTCTCGAAACCGAATCCTCGGGAACCACTGCAGGCGGCGCGCATTCCATGCCTGCTGACAAGGCTGCCAACCTGGAGCAGACGCGCCAATAGGTTCCGGATATCACACGACCTCGGGCCCGCGCACAGTCCAGTGCACGGGCCCGAGGTTTTGCGCGTCAGAACAGATCAGCCGAGGCTGAAGGGCTGTCCCCACAGGGTGACAGTGCCGTCGACAGAGTCGGTCGAGACGGAAACCTTCGCGTAGGAACGAGCCTGCGCGTAACCGGCGCAACCGGACACACCGAACGTCTCGTCCGCGTAGGTGAACCCACCGCTGTTGCCCTTGAACTTGAAGCTGCTCTTGTGCGCCTCGGCGCCATAGTCATCGGTGTACTCGATGTCGAGGATCGGCACGTTCTTCGCCTCACCGGGAGCGATGGAGAGACCGCCACCGACATTCGTTCCACCCTGATCAACTGCCGGGGTCCCACCGTTACCCAAGTGATCCCACGTGTTGACGTCGTCATCACTCGCCACCTCGCCGCCGGCCTCGCCGCCGAAGTCGAGTTGGCACGCCACGATGTAACCGGCATCGATGGTGCCACCCTTGGCGGTGCCACCGTTGATCGACACATCGATCGTGCCCGAAGCCCACACGTTGCGGTGCAACGGAGTCGAACCCATCGACGGGCTGATGTTCGCGCTGTTACCGGTCTGACGCACGGTCACCACAGTGCCGTCGAGCAGCGTCTGCGTGATCTCGCCGTCCTGCAACGGAACGAAGGTATCGGCATTGGCCGCACCGGTGGAAAGGAGGCCGATCGCGACGGTGGCCGCGGCGACCACGCCGGCAGCCTTGGCGCCGGAGCGCAGGGTCTTGCTGTTCATGGTTCCCCTCTAGGGTTACTGATCGCTTACGCGAGAGTCGTGAATGGAATCGATCGGGAGCGGCAATCAGCCGATGCTGAACGGCTGCCCGTAGAGGGTCGTCTTGACGTAGTGGTTACCCGGAACCTCCACCACGGTGTACGCCCGAGCCTGTGCGTATCCACCGCAACCCTGAACCTCGATCTGCTGATCGCGGTACTGAATCGCCGACACACCCGGCTTCAGGTCTTCCTTCGTCCTGATCTTCGCGAACTTCACCTCGCCCGGAGCGACAGGCAGACTCAGCGCGCCACTCGCGCTCGGCCCGGACAGCGACATGCTGCCACTGATTCCAGCCTCGAGACCGGTGATGTCGAGCTGGCAACCCACGATGTAACCCGTGGTCAGCGTCGCACCCTCCTCGGGAATCTCCCCACCGAGCTCGGCGAACACATCACCCGACACCCACGCGACACGGCCCGCACCATTAGCGGCCAGCGACGGAGAAACCAAAGCACTCTCCGCATTACGGGCGACCTTCGCGCTCACACCACCGGCGTTCACGACCTTCTCACCACCCGGCAGCGGCACAAAGGTGTCCGCATTCGCAGCACCCGTCGACATCAGGCCGAGCACAACAGCCGCAGCGGCACCCAGGCCGGCAACGCGGGCTCCACGGCGCAGACCGGTCTTTCGGTTCTCGCTCATTCGTTCCCCTCATCAGGTACCGCCCAACCGTCTTTCGGTTAGGCAGTAATTACCTCGTGACGGAATAAAGTTAGCGGAAACAACATCAAAATGTGATGTCTACGTGTCCTGTTCTGGGCCAAGACCGCTCGCCGTGTCTGAACTGTGACATGCGAAAGAACGCATAGAGCGTGGTTGGGGGCGTGCGGAAGTCACCGCACGCCCCCAACCACGAGGTATTACACCATCTGAAGTTTTTTGGACTTCAGTGGTCAGCCGAGGCTGAAGGGCTGTCCCCACAGGGTGACAGTGCCGTCGACCGAGTCGGTCGAGACGGAAACCTTCGCGTAGGAACGAGCCTGCGCATAACCGGCGCAACCGGACACACCGAACGTCTCGTCCGCGTAGGTGAACCCACCGCTGTTGCCCTTGAACTTGAAGCTGCTCTTGTGCGCCTCGGCGCCATAGTCATCGGTGTACTCGATGTCGAGGATCGGCACGTTCTTCGCCTCACCGGGAGCGATGGAGAGACCGCCACCGACATTCGTTCCACCCTGATCAACTGCCGGGGTCCCACCGTTACCCAAGTGATCCCACGTGTTGACGTCGTCATCACTCGCCACCTCGCCGCCGGCCTCGCCGCCGAAGTCGAGTTGGCACGCCACGATGTAACCGGCATCGATGGTGCCACCCTTGGCGGTGCCACCGTTGATCGACACATCGATCGTGCCCGAAGCCCACACGTTGCGGTGCAACGGAGTCGAACCCATCGACGGGCTGATGTTCGCGCTGTTACCGGTCTGACGCACGGTCACCACAGTGCCGTCGAGCAGCGTCTGCGTGATCTCGCCGTCCTGCAACGGAACGAAGGTATCGGCATTGGCCGCACCGGTGGAAAGGAGGCCGATCGCGACGGTGGCCGCGGCGACCACGCCGGCAGCCTTGGCGCCGGAGCGCAGGGTCTTGCTGTTCATGGTTCCCCTCTAGGGTTACTGATCGCTTACGCGAGAGTCGTGAATGGAATCGATCGGGAGCGGCAATCAGCCGATGCTGAACGGCTGCCCGTAGAGGGTCGTCTTGACGTAGTGGTTACCCGGAACCTCCACCACGGTGTACGCCCGAGCCTGTGCGTATCCACCGCAACCCTGAACCTCGATCTGCTGATCGCGGTACTGAATCGCCGACACACCCGGCTTCAGGTCTTCCTTCGTCCTGATCTTCGCGAACTTCACCTCGCCCGGAGCGACAGGCAGACTCAGCGCGCCACTCGCGCTCGGCCCGGACAGCGACATGCTGCCACTGATTCCAGCCTCGAGACCGGTGATGTCGAGCTGGCAACCCACGATGTAACCCGTGGTCAGCGTCGCACCCTCCTCGGGAATCTCCCCACCGAGCTCGGCGAACACATCACCCGACACCCACGCGACACGGCCCGCACCATTAGCGGCCAGCGACGGAGAAACCAAAGCACTCTCCGCATTACGGGCGACCTTCGCGCTCACACCACCGGCGTTCACGACCTTCTCACCACCCGGCAGCGGCACAAAGGTGTCCGCATTCGCAGCACCCGTCGACATCAGGCCGAGCACAACAGCCGCAGCGGCACCCAGGCCGGCAACGCGGGCTCCACGGCGCAGACCGGTCTTTCGGTTCTCGCTCATTCGTTCCCCTCATCAGGATTCTTGCTGGTTCCCAGTCACGACCTTCGAGACTGAGGAGTGGTCCATGTCGGGCCCAGGGCAGTATTCAGAGCCGTCATGACCACGGAGTGAATTCCGGGTTATCACAACCTGATTACCGCACTGAAGTCGAAATCACTGACCGAGCATCAGAGTTTCGACTGGGCAACGGCACATCGACCCTGCCCTCCATCTCCAGTACTGACTCGCCGAGGACAGTAACCGGGGGGTGGTTGCTTAAGCAATTAATTCCTCACGAAACGGAATCGTGATGTATGACACATCGCAAAACGTGTCCAAGGTGTGGGATTTCAGCGAGAATTCGGACCTCGGGCCGCTTCGCTGACCAGCGCATTCATGCGACGTTCACGTGAAGTTCGGTAACGTTTACACCTGGTTCATGAGTTGGAAGAATGTCTGTTCTGCCCGAAAAAAACCGTCTGTGTCGCAGAAAAATGCGGGCCGGGCCACGGGCCGCCCACCGTCCTCCTCTGGATACAAAAACTCCGGCTGATTCCAAGGGCAGAAGGCAGATCACGATTGCCTTACGGTGGCCTCTTCTGAAGGTAACTATCCGTGATGGGGAGGTTTCTGGCTGCGCAGCCACTCGTCGGAATCACTGCCCCGCTCACCCCGGCCCGAGGCGTCGTCGGGCTCGCGTTCGTCGGCTGTGGTGTCGGGAAGCACTTCCCCGAAGATGCGTGCGAGCCGGGCCCTGTCGATCGGGGCCCGGCTCGGTGCAGTGTTCTCGGTCGGCTCGTCGTCCGACGGATCGGAAGTGGAGATGGCTCAGCCTTCCAGACCGGACAACTCGGAGATGACGTGCGATGCAAGCGGTGTGAGGGTAGCCATCCCGTCGCGCACCGCGGCGCGTGAGGACGCCAGATTGACCACGAGCGTGCTCCCCGACACACCCGCGAGGCCGCGCGACAAACCGGCGTCGAGGGAGCCGGCTGCGAGGCCGGAGGTGCGCAGTGCCTCCGATATTCCGGGAATCTCCCGGTCGAGGACCTCTGCGGTGACGTCGGGTGCGACATCGCGCGGCGAGACGCCCGTACCGCCCACGGAGACGACGAGGTCGACGCCGCCGATGACGGCGGTGTTGAGGGCGTTACGAATCTCGACCTCGTCCGCTGCCACCGCGACAATGGCGTCGACGATGAATCCGGCCTCGTTGAGCAACTCCGTGACCAGCGGACCGATGGAGTCCTTGCCGTCACCGTGAGCAGTGCGGTCGTCGACGATTACCACCAGCGCGCGGCCGGCCAGCGAGGCTTCGATATCCATGGTCCCTACCGTAGTGGCCCCGTTCAATACGGACTCGACCTGCCCGAGAATCCCCGTGTTCATCATCGGCCACCCTGTTCTGCGGTTCCCAACGTGACGTCGACGGTCTTGGTGTTCGACCCGTTTCCGTCCGAATATGTGATGGACACTGTGTCTCCTGGTGCGTGTGAGCGGATGGCAGCGATGAGGGCGTCACCGCTGGTGATGACGCGGTCGTCGACCTTGGTGATCACCGACCCCTTCGGAATTCCCGCCTTCTCGGCCGGGCTACCCGGCGTCACCTCGACGACGGTGGCGCCGTTGGCTGCATCCTGCGACGGAACCTGGATGCCGATGATGGCCTGGGTGGCCTTGCCGGTCTTGACCAACTCGTCGGCGATGCGGCGAGCCTGATCGACGGGGATCGCGAATCCGAGACCGATGGAGCCGCTCTGCTCACCCGCCCCGGATCCGCCGATACTTGCGATCGCCGTGTTGATACCGATCAACTGCCCGTCCATGTTGACGAGAGCGCCGCCCGAATTGCCGGGGTTGATCGCCGCGTCCGTCTGCAGGGCGTCGATGACGGTGTTCTGGTTGCCCGCTTCACCGGAGGTCGACACCGGACGGTTGAGGGCGGAGATGATGCCCTCGGTGACCGTACCGGCCAGCCCGAGGGGAGAACCGATCGCGACCACCTGCTGGCCCACCTGGACGTTGCCGGAGGTTCCCAGCTCGATGGGCGTCAGATCCGTCTTGCCCGACGCCCTGATGACGGCCAGGTCGGAGACGGGATCGGCGCCGACCAGGGTTGCATCCGCGGTGCTGCCATCCGAGAAGGCGACCGTCAGTTTGCCCCCTTTCGCCGCTGCGCCGGCGACGTGATTGTTGGTGAGAATGAGACCGTCGGAGGACAACACGATCCCCGACCCTTCCCCACCGGAACCCCCTGCAGTCGCAACCTCGATCTGGACGACACTGGGAACCACCTTGTTCGCCACGGCCTGCACGGAGCCTGCCGGGGCATTGGCTGCGGGGGTCGCGGTGTTGTTCTTCGGAGCGTCGAGGGAGTTGGTGACTGCGGCCCCGCTGCCGTCCCGGTCGGTGGCGAGCGAACCGACGACGCCACCGATGCCGCCGCTCACCAACGCCAGTGCGACAGCTCCGACGACGATTGCCGTTCGAGCGGGACGCTTGGTGGTCGTCGCCATAGTTCCCGGACCAGGCTGCCCGGGCCCGTACTGACCGGAGAAGGACCCCTGGGGTCCTCCGTGCTGAGCTGAAGCGTGCTGGGGGCCCGCGCCCTGCTGGGGCTGCCCGAACTGCTGTGTGGACTGATGCGGAACGCCGTACGGGGCGCCCTGGGGGTAGCCCGCCGACCCATAGGCCTGCGGTCCCGGACCCACGGAGCCGTGCGGTGTGGCCCGGAACTGCTCGGTCGGCTGGTAGCCCGGAGCCGACCGGGGCGCCGCCGACTGGTCCGGGTGGGCTCCCTGGTTACCGGCGTCGCGACTGTTGCTGTCGGAACTGTTTCGATCTTCGGTCATCGCATCACTTCCATCTCCCGCGGCCGCCCGCAGGGGCAGCCGCACCGTCTCTGGGTACGAGAGTGCCCGGTGGGACTGAGAAGGTCCTGAGACCGGCCTTTGAGTTTGCCCAACCCTTCTCCCGAGACTATTCCGACTCCGGTTCGCCGGGAAGGACGATGCGGATGAGTGCACCGCCCCGCTCGGAGATGTCCACGGCAATCGTGCCTCCGTGTTTGACGACCACCTGCCGCACGATCGCCAGCCCCAGTCCCGAACCGGGCATCGAGCGCGACGCCATGGATCGGTAGAAGCGGTCGAACACCAGCTCGCGGTCTTCCTCGGGGATGCCGGGTCCGGCGTCGTCGACCGTCAGCTCGAGCAAGCCCTCACCGGCAGGTTTCATCATCACACGCACCTGCTCACCGGTGGGACTCCACTTTGCCGCGTTGTCGAGCACGTTCAACACTGCCCGCGACAACCCGGCGTGGTCGCCGTAGACGAACCAGGGAACGGTGACGGCGGTGAAGTCGATTTCGTTGCGGCGGCGGCGCGCTCGTTCGAGGCAACGTTCCACCACCTCACTGAGATCGACGCGCTCGAACACCGTCTCGGGTGCATCCTCACGGGCGAGATCGACGAGATCGCCCA
The DNA here is from genome assembly GCF_024438035.1 of Rhodococcus tibetensis. Classification (GTDB taxonomy): domain Bacteria; phylum Actinomycetota; class Actinomycetes; order Mycobacteriales; family Mycobacteriaceae; genus Rhodococcus_F; species Rhodococcus_F tibetensis. Next base: position 143,034 of record NZ_JANFQF010000002.1, on the reverse strand, counting down.
CCAGCGTCGACAACTCCTCGATTTGCGCCACCACGTCGGTGCGCAGTTCGGCCATGTCCTCGTCCGGAATGTGCGGGGCGCCGGGCCGACTCGATGCGATGAGCAATTCCATGTTGGTCCGCAACGAGGTGAGCGGTGTCCGCAGTTCGTGACCGGCGTCCGCCACCAACCGGCTCTGGCGCTCGCGTGATTCGGCCAGTGCCCGCAGCATCGTGTTGAAACTTTCGGTCAACCGGGCGAGTTCATCGTTACCCGTCACCGGCATGGGTGTCAGGTCATCGGTGCGCGCCACCCTCTCGGTGGCCGCGGTGAGCCGTGCGATGGGCCGGAGCCCGGTGCGCCCCACCGTCGTTCCTGCGACCGCCGCGAGAACGACACCGCACCCGCCGACCACGAACAGCACCCACGCCAGCCGGTCGAGAACCGCGCCGGTCGGTGCGAGCCGCTGGGCGATCACCAACGTGCTGCCGTCCTGGGTGCGCTCGGCCAGCACACGCTGGTTCCCGGCGGTGCGCAGCGACGTGTCCTGCTCACCGCGGGCCACCGCCAATTCGGGCTCCCCGATGGGAACACTCGATCCTGGAGGCGTGTACGTGTCGAGGTCCGGAAAGATCAGCGCCACACTGATGTCAGTCGTGTACAAGGTCGCGCCCGCGATGTAGCGCGGGTCGAACGTCACCAGATTGCTGTCGATCAGCGCCGACACCCGAGTGCGCAGCTGATTGTCGACATCCGCGTAGAGCGCCCGGGACACCACCGCGTACGCGGCGATAGCCATCACCGCCACCGCGATTGCCACCACCGACGCGGCGAGGAGCGTGACACGCCAGCGCAGCGACACCGACCGCGTCAACGGCATCGGGGGCCGCATCTCCGGCGGCAGCGGAATCGGCCCGGTGGGATGCCTGCCGGGGTGCTGCTCGTGCCCGGGCAACCCCGGCTTGTCGGCGGTTCGGTGGAACGGCACTGCCATCACGGAGGAGTCTCCCGCAGTACGTAGCCGACGCCCCGGACGGTATGCAGCAAGCGCGGCTCACCATCCGCCTCCGTCTTGCGGCGCAGATACCCGACATAGACCTCGAGGGCATTGCCCGACGTCGGGAAGTCGTAGCCCCACACCTCCTCCAGGATGCGACCACGGGTGAGCACCCGGCGCGGGTTGGCCATCAACATCTCCAGCAGCGAGAACTCGGTACGGGTGAGGCTGATGGACCGCTCGCCGCGCGTCACCTCCCGGGTGACGGGGTCGAGGGTGAGGTCCTCGAAGGTCATCTTCTCCGAGTCGATGCCCGGCTCGGGGGCCGCCCGGCGCAGCAGAGCACGCAGCCGGGCGAGCAATTCCTCGAGGGCGAACGGTTTGGGAAGGTAGTCGTCGGCTCCCGCATCGAGTCCGGAGACCCGCTCCGACACGGAGTCGCGAGCGGTGAGGACCAGGATCGGCAAGTCGTCACCGGTGCTGCGCAGACGCCGGCACACTTCGAGGCCGTCGAGACGCGGCATCATGACGTCGAGCACCAGCGCATCCGGCCGCGCGGCCGCCACCTTCTCGAGCGCATCGACACCGTCGACGGCCAGTTCCACCGAGTACCCGTTGAAGCTCAGGGATCTCCGCAAGGACTCCCTCACGGCCCGATCGTCGTCGACCACCAGAATGCGCATACCCGACAGTTTGACCCGGTCGACTGAGTAATGGCTGAGAAGGGTCGCTGGAGGAGGCGGACGTGGTCACTCGACGATGCGCGGCCCCGGCAGACTCCACTTCCGCCAGAGCGCCACGAGGCGGAGAACCGAAGCCAGCGCCGTGCCCGCTCCCAGGGCGGCGTTGGGGCCGGAGCCGAGTTCGCTCGACACGACCACCAGCGCCGACCCCAGCAGGGCGGGCACAGCGTAGAGATCCTTGTGGAGCAGCAACGGAACTTCGTTCACCAGCACGTCGCGCAATACACCCCCGCCGATGGCGGCCGTACCACCGATCAGGCACGACGCCAGCGGACTCGCTCCGTATTCGAGCGAGATCACCGCACCCGTACTCGCGAACAAGCCCATTCCCACGGCGTCGAGGACGAGGATCTCGCGGCGCAGCCGGCCGAGCGCCGAGTGCAGGAAGAACACCAGCAACGACGTGCCGAGGGCAGTGCCGAAGTTGGGCCAGCTCCCCAGCGAGGTGGGCGGGTGGATGTCCAGCAGGAGGTCGCGGACGATGCCGCCACCGATACCGGTGAAGACGCCGACCACGCACACCCCGAAGACGTCGAGCCGCTTCGTCACGCCCACCAGGGCGCCCGACGCCGCGAACGCCGCTATGCCCACCAGTTCGAGGATGTAGAGCAACACCCGCCAAGGTTCGCACGGCGACCGTCATTTCCCCGGCCGGGTCCGACCTACTTGTCAGCCGGGTCCAGCAATCCCAGCTTCACGGCCTTCACCAGACGGCGCGGCACGCGGTGGGTGGTCCCGCCGACGGTCACCTCCACCAGGTCGGGCGCTTGGGCCTTCCACTGTGACCTTCGGCTGCGCGTGTTGGACCGCGACATTCTGCGTTTCGGTACTGCCATGTTCTGTCTCCTCCTTCGTCGTCGACCCGTGTGCTCACGGGCGCTTGCGCACTCCATATCGGCGTTCGAATTTCTCGACGCGGCCCGCGGTGTCCATCACACGCTGCGCGCCGGTCCAGAACGGATGCGACTCACTGGTCACGTCCACCACCACCAGCGGATAGGTGTTTCCGTCCGCCCACAGGACGGTGCGGTCGCTCGTCACCGTCGACCGCGTGAGAAACGTGGTTCCGGTGCTCGCGTCCTGGAAGACCACGGGGTGGTAGTCGGGATGGATATGGGGTTTCATTCGTGTCCCTCTCTCGAGCTGTCGGGTTCTGCGTACGGTGATTCGCTGCTCTCGCAGGGGTCTTCGTGGAACTGGCCGAACGGATCGGGCCACGACTCCCACGCGGCCTCGTCGGCGAGTTCGTCGTCGGTGACCAGCGCCCACTGGAGCGTGCGGTCGATGTCGCTGGGGTCGGCCGCATGCACCAGGACCACCATCGAGCTGTGCCGGTCGCCGAACTTCTCGTCCCAGCACAGTGCGGCCATAGCTCGCCGCGCCGTAGGAAGTTGGTCTTGTTCCGCCGGCGTCATCGCGGCCAGCCATCGGTCCGCGCTCGCCACCCGCAGCCCGCCACCGGCAGATTCGAGCCACAGCGCCTCGTCCGGCTGCGTCGCCACCCACACCCGGCCGCGTGCGGTCACCACACCGTCGAGCAGGACGTCGATGGCCTCGTGCAATCGCTCCGGATGGAACGGCCGGCCGGCGGTGAACTCGACGATCATGACTCCGCAGTCGTGTGAGAGCGGAGGCTGCCCGCGCAGCAGGGGCGAGTGGGCGTGGGTGAGCTCGCCCCGCCGCGCCCCCGACGGGATCTCCAGGAGTAATCGCTCGACGTCGAGTGTGTCGACGTCCCACGCGATCGGTGCGCCGGGAGCGAGCCGCGCGAGGACGGCGTGGAGCCTGGCCTGCTGCCAGCCGTCACCCGCGCTGCCCGACACCACCAGTGCGTCGGCGAAATCGACCTGCCCGACGGCTACCTGCGCGACCGTCCGGTCGTCGTCCAGGGCCTCGTCGCCGGTCGCATCGTCCAGCCACGACTGCGCGTCGATGCATGTGATCACCGCCTCGACGCGCACGTCGCGGGATGCTGTTCCGTCCAGCTGGCCCACCACCCCGGACACCACCACGTGCTCGATCGCCCAGCACACGGCCTCCGGTTCGAGCCGGCGGTCGAGGTGCAACACGATGCGCTGCACCGAGCTGCGTGCATGCAGTCGACGTAATAACGGGAGAAGGTCTTCCCGCAGAGTGCAGGAGATACAGCCGTGCGCAAGTTCGAGAATCCCGACACGGGTGCGCTCCTGTCCCGACTCCACCGTGGTGACCGTGCGCCGTACCACTCCTTCGTGCACCAGGTCGAGGTCGTGATGCACGACCACGGTGCCGTCGCGGAGCAGCGACCGCGCGAGGTTGTCGGTGGGACCGCTCCATCCGGATACCAGGACGAGCGGTGTCCGGTGAATCTCACTCACGAGCACCCTTTCGATAACGATTGTCATTACTTGCCGAGAACGCTACATTGGAATTCAGCTGTTGTCGAAAATGATTGTCATCACCTTGCTGACCGGTAGACGCCTGGATGCGGGAGGAGACAGAGAGGAATGCCCATGTCGGCACACTGCCAAGTGACCGGACGCCGGCCAGGATTCGGCAAATCCGTATCGCACTCCCACAAGCGCACCAATCGGCGCTGGGATCCGAACATCCAGAAGAAGACGTACCTCCTGCCCAGCGAGGGGCGGCGGATCACCCTCACCGTCTCCGCCAAGGGGATCAAGACGATCGACCGGGACGGGATCGAGGCCGTGGTGGCCAAGATCCGGGCGCGCGGAGAGAAGGTCTGATGGCGCGTAACGAGATTCGTCCGATCGTGAAGCTGAAGTCGACGGCGGGCACGGGATACACGTACGTGACCAGGAAGAACCGCCGAAACGACCCGGACCGACTGGTGATGAAGAAGTACGACCCCGTAGTCCGACGCCACGTCGATTTCCGAGAAGAAAAGTAGAAGACAACCCTGATGGCGAAGAAGTCGAAGATCGCAAAGAACGAACAGCGCAAGATCATCGTTGCGCGCTACGCCGAGCGGCGCGCCGAACTGAAAGAGGTCATCCGTCGCCCGTCGAGCAGCGAAGACGAGCGCGCACAGGCGCAGACGGCACTGCAGCGTCTGCCCCGGGACTCGAGTCCGGTACGATTGCGCAATCGAGACGCTGCGGATGGACGTCCGCGCGGTCACCTGAGGAAGTTCGGGCTCTCTCGCGTGCGTGTTCGCGAGATGGCGCACCGCGGGGAGCTGCCAGGCGTGCACAAGTCGAGCTGGTAAAGGAAGAAGATGGCAGTCAAGAGAGCACCGTCGAAGAAGCCGCGTCCCGTCGAGGGGCGCAAGCCGAAGAAGAACCCGTTGTTCGCGGCGAAGATCGAGTACGTCGATTACAAGGACATCAACCTTCTCCGCACGTTCATCTCCGACCGCGGCAAGATCCGTAGCCGCCGCGTGACGGGCCTGACCCCGCAGCAGCAGCGTCAGGTTGCCGTCGCGGTCAAAAACGCCCGCGAGATGGCCCTGCTGCCCTTCACCAGCCGGTAGCAGCTTCTTCACAGACACCCGAAGGCCGCGTAGTCCACGGACTACGCGGCCTTCGGCGTATTCCGAGCGGAGCTAGCCGAGCATCGCCTGCATCTCGGCAATTTCCCGCTGCTGGGCGCTGACGATGCCGGTGGCGAGTTGCTTGGCATCGGGATTCTCGCCCTCCGCAAGTTCGGTGTCGGCCATCTCGACGGCACCCTCATGGTGCTCGATCATCATCGTCAGCCACATCCGGTCGAACTCGGGCCCCGACATGCCCATCAAGGTGGACATGTCGTCTTCGGACATCATTCCGTCGCCCGACCCGTGGTCCATCCCTTCGTGACCGGTGGACGTCGGAGCGGTGTCACCCGCCTGAGCGAGCAACCCGGTGATCTGATCCATCTCCGGTGCCTGAGCGGCCTCGATCCGCTGGGCGAGCGCCAGCAGTTCGGCGTTGTCGGTGCGGCCGTCGACCATCTCGGCCATCTGCACCGCCTGCGCATGATGCGGATGCATACCGCGCAGGAACGTGACGTCGGCGGCATTGAACTGAACTTCGGCTCCGCTACCGGCCTCGGCCGAGGTCGACAGGGAGTGGGACGTCGACGAGGCGCCCGAACTGCTCGGGTCGGACGAGTCGGTGCCGCAGCCGGCGAGGACAAGCGCGGCGCCGGTCGCCGCGGCAATGAAAGCTGCATAGGTGGTACGCATGGGAAACTCCTCATGGACAGGCTTCGGGAAAGTGGCAGCAAAATCCGCCGGAGCCCTGAGCTCCGGACTCCCCGTCACACCCGCAGTATCGACAGCTGCGCCAACGACAACACGGTCCACGCCGGTGGTCCACGTCCGGACTGCACCCGGTCGACGCTCACCCGCGACGTCGGCGACGGCGCCTCGGTACCGACCACGCAAGGCACCGTCGCACGCGTGAGCGCCGGTGCCACGACGACGACGCCGGCGCAGTGATGTCCGTTGGGGTGCGACTGTTCGCACTCGTTTCCCGCGCAGTCGTGGCCGTGGCTCATGCCGGGGTCGTGTGAGACGGCCACGGCATGCAACGAACCGTCATGAGCCGGAGCTGAAGCGGCGGTGAAACTGTGCATCACAAGGACCGCAGCCGCCGTGACCAGCAACGCAATGCGTGCGGTGGGCACACGCCTACGTTTCGCCGCCGGGGTCATGACTTCCACTGTAGCGGCGCATACCCTTTAGGGGTATGTCGGTGACGCCGAACCTTCTGGTCGCACTCGCATGAGTCAGAGCGACGACAGGATGTCGAGTCCCTGCTGCTCGAGGCCACCGATGGTGTTGGTGAGGATGACCAATCCGCGCTCGCCGCGCCGATCGAGAACCACGGTGCACTGGAACCCGCCCGTCGCCCCGCCGTGGACGGTGTAGTCGCGACCCTCGAACGGCGCCACCGACCACGTCAGTGCCCGGTAGTTGTCGCCGACCCACCGCTCGTCCATCGCGGTGCTGCCCGGCACGGTGCCGTCGAGAAGCTGCCGTACGTAGTCGGCCATATCCGCCACCGTCGACCGGAGCCCGCCCGCCGGGGCGTAGGCGTCGAGCGGCCACGGGTCCTGCGACCTGTGCAGGACGTCGAATCCGCGCGTGACGTCCGGGGGCAGGTCTGCGGCGGTCAACGGCAACCAGGTATCCGACAGCCCGAGCGGCTCGAGCATCCGTTCGCGCAGGAGCGACGGATAGTCGGTTCCGGTGGCCGCGGCCAATGCCTGACCGAGCAACGCAAACCCGACCGTCGAATACGCGTAGGTTCCGCGGCTGGTGAGCGGTGCCGACCGCAGCTGTTGCAGCAGCGCCTCCCGGTCGTACGTGAAGGGGTTGGTGGCGACCGCCCAGTGGCCCACCGCCACAACGGCATCGGTGGTCATCGGGAACTGCGACAGTCCCGAGGTGTGCGAAGCCAATTCGAGGAGTGCCACATCGGCAACGGGCGCGCCCTGCAACGGCAGCAACTCTCCGACGGTGGTGTCCTCCCGCACCTCACCGCGCGCCACCGCGTCGACGAACAGTTGCGCGGTGAATGTCTTGGTGAGGGAACCGATCTCGTACTCCGTGTCGTCGGCAGCGCCGAAGTGGGCGAACCGGGTTCCGGACCCGTCCACGTACGCGACACCGGCGTTCTCGCGATAGCTGCGGCCCAGAACCTGCCCGGCGAGCGACACCAAGTATGGGTCCCCGCTCGACGGGGGCGCCAGTGCGGGCGTCGCCGGTGCCGTCACCGCCGTGAGAACGCAGGCGCAGAACAGCGCGCACAGAATGGTCGTCCGACGCAGCATCGCAACTCCTCGGGCACGCCCGAACACACGCGCATGTACTGTTCCCCGCTCGAGGGTATTGTCACCCACCGAAACTGCGCCCACTAGACTTCGGACGGTTTGCCGACAGGAGGCTCACCGGTCGAGGAGGTGCCCCGCAGCGTGTCGGGAGTAGTTGCGGGATTCACGGTCATTTTCGTGATCATCGCGATCGGTTACATTCTCGGCCGGCGTGGAACGCTCGGGTCGGAGGGCGAATCCGTCCTGGGCAGGCTGGTGTTCTTCGTCGCGACGCCGGCACTGCTGTTCGATTCGCTTGCATCGTCCGACCTTTCCGTGATCTTTTCGCCGACGCTCGCCGTGGCTGCTGCGACTGCTTTGACGGTCGGCGCACTGTACATGGGAGTAGCGAGGGTGTGGCTGCGCAGGTCGCTCCCGGAACTGACGATCGGGGCGTTGTCGGCGTCGTACGTCAACTCCGCGAATCTGGGCATCCCGATTTCGGTGTTCGTGCTCGGTGACGCCTCCTTCGTGGCCCCACTGCTGCTCTTCCAGATCATCGTGTATTCGCCGATCGCGTTGACCATCCTCGACATCACCACGTTGCGCCGTGGCGCGTCGCGACTCGAGACCGTGACCGCACCGTTCAAGAATCCGATCGTTGTGGCGGGCGCCGCGGGGCTGGCGCTCGCCCTCGTCGACTGGACGCCGCCCGAAGCCGTGATGCAACCCTTCCGGCTCATCGGCGGCGCCTCGGTACCGGGTGCCCTGCTGGCCTTCGGCATCTCGTTGTACGGTGTGCGCGTCCTCGAGAAGGGGACGAGTCCCCGCCGAGACGTGGCGCTGGCTTCGGTTCTCAAGATCGGCGTGCAACCCGTCCTGGCGTACCTGATGGCGCGGCACCTACTCGGCCTCGAGGGGCATGAACTGTTCGCGATCGTGGTGGTGTCCACCCTGCCGACGGCGCAGAACGTCTTCGTCTACGCCAGCCGGTACCGGTGTGGAACGGTACTGGCGCGAGACACTGCCTTTGTCACCACCCTGGCCGCGATTCCCGCGATTGCGCTGGTCTCCGGGTTGCTCGCGTGACGGGGTTACCGTGGCTTATGCGCGTAATCGCCCTCGCAGTGCTGGCCTGCCTCGCCGTCGCCGGATGCGGATCCACCTCGGGCACCGATGAACCGACAATTCCCCCGGAGATCGCATCCGCCGTCGACCCGAGTCCCACCAATCCGTCGGGGATGCCCCTTCCCAGCGAGGTACCCGGCGAGAAGTTCGGCACCGTCTTCACCGCCCGGCCCGACATCGTCCGAGCCCATCCGACCCCATTCGAGTCGTGGTCCCGGGCCGACGGCAACAAGGTCGCGATTCATTTCGTCACCGGAACCCCGGAATGCTACGGCGCCGATGCGACAGTCACCGAGACGGACACCACCGTCACCATCTCCCTGCGTACCGGGACGCTGCCGGAGTCGGCCGACAAGATGTGCATCCTCGTAGCAGTGTTCGGCACGCTCGAGGTGCCTTTGCAGGCGCCGCTCGGCGATCGTCGGGTGATCAACGGGTGAGCCGGTGAAACACTGGTTCCTCAACGTCTGCATCGCCACCGCACTCCTGCAAGCCGTCTATCACGCCGTCCGCGTTCTCGTCTCGTACCGTGTCCTCGCACTCGGCGGAGACGCCGTCACCATCGGGGTCGTGACGGCACTGTTCTCACTGGCGCCCCTTCTCGTTGCGGTCCGCATCGGGCGCGCGGTCGACCAGCAGCACGCGGCCGCGGTCCTGCGTACCGGCGTTGCGCTCACGACACTCGGTGTCGTGGTGATCGCGCTCAGCAACGACCTGATCGTGCTGGGTCTGGGCAACGTGGTCCTCGGATTCGGCCAGATCCTCGTCACCGTAGCCGGGCAGGGATTCATCACCTTGCTCTCGAAACCGGGCGACCTGGACAAGGGTTTCGCGGGCCTGACCCTCGGCGTGTCGGTCGGTCAGGCGGTCGGCGTGCCCGTTGTGGGTCTGATTGCCGCCCACAGCTCCGACGGCGGTCCTGTGCAGACCACTCTCGCGCTGGCGCTCATGGCGGCGGTATCCCTGACGTCGATCCCCTTCGCGTGGCCGATCCGCGAGCGTCCGCAGTCGAGGAAACCGAGCGCCAAGGACCAGCAGCAATCCGTCTCGAGCATGATCTCGACGCCCGGTATGCGACCCGCAGTGTTCAGCAGCCTGATCGTCCTCGCCTCGGTCGATGTGGTCGTGGCCTATCTGCCCGTACTGGGACAACAACTCGGATTCAGCGTCCTCCTGGTGTCGTTGCTGCTCACCGCGCGCACCGCGGCATCGATCGTGTCGCGCGCGTTTCTGCCGTGGCTGCTCACCTGGGCCCCGCGGCAGCGACTGCTCGTCTCCGCCACCCTGTGTTCGGCGCTGCCCACAACGCTCCTGCCCTTCGTCCGCAATCCGTGGTGGATGGCGTCCCTGCTGGTGGTAGCCGGATTCTTCTGGGGAATCGGTCAACCGCTGACGATGACGTGGGTGACCGGCCTCGTCACCGCTCCCAATCGGGCGGCCGCGTTGTCGCTGCGCCTGACCGGCAACCGACTGGGCCAGGTCCTCATCCCGTTGGCTGCCGGCGCCACTGCCGGTGTCGCAGGAACGGCGTCGATCTTCGTGATCACCGGTGGTCTCCTGGGCACGGCGGCCGTCTCCACCTGGCGAGCCGTGCGCAGTGAGTGACAGCTCTGGCTGACAACGACGTTACGGGCGCCTAAATGTCGCGGCGGTCGGTGTGCGACGCTCCACTTCGTCGGATGTGGCGTGCGTCTCTCGTCGGCAGACTTGTCCCCAGTCACGCGTTCGTCAGATCAGGGGTCAGGAGCCACACGATGAGCTATACCGGTGTCATTGCGAGCACGACCGACACACCTCCTCCACAGCAGGACGAGCACGCCGTGTCGAGCGCGGTGCAGGCATCCGGTGGCACAACCCCGCGGCTACGTTTCCTCGATTCCTCAGACGCCGGGTCGGAGCGTGCGGCCGTCATGGTCTGGCCGCAGGGCACTCCGCTGCTCGCGGAGCTCGTTGCCCTGTTCGCCGACCTCGGGCTGCAGGTGGCCTCCCACGAGCAGCTTCCACCCGCTGACTCCGGCACGCCGGTGGTCCACCGATTCGGCTTCCGCACCGACGACTCCGATTGGGACACTGCGACTCCCGGGCTGGTGTCCGCCGCGTTCGAGGCTGCCGCCGCCGGACATCTGGAAGTGGACGGATTTACCCGCCTCATTTCGGCGGCCACCGTGACCTGGTCCGACGCCGTCCTGATGCGGGCGGCCTGCCGTTATCTCCGCCAGGTCGGACTCGGGTTGTCGGAGCCGAACATCGTGGCGATCCTGCTGCGTCACAGGGAGTTCTCGCGGGGTTTCCGCGCATTGTTCGCGGCTCGTTTCGATCCTGCGCGCCCCGATCGAGACACCGCCGTCGCGGCTGCGGAGAAGATTCTTCTCAGCGCCATCGAGAAGACCGCGACGTTGGACGAGGACCGCCTGTTGCGGGGCTTGTGGTCCTTCACTTGGGCTGTTCTGCGCACCAACTGGTTTCGGCACGACCGCATGTCGGGGAACGGCACGGCGTCGGTGGCGTTCAAGATCGATCCCTCGCTGCTGTCGCTGTCCGCTTCCGTCACCCCGTACCGCGAGATCTTCGTGCACTCTCGGATCGTCGAAGGCAGTCATGTGCGCAGCGGGCCGGTCTCCCGAGGTGGCCTGCGCTGGTCGGACCGCAAGGACGACTTCCGCACGGAGGTGCTGGGACTGATGAAGACGCAGCACGTGAAGAATTCGCTGATCGTCCCGATGGGGGCGAAGGGTGCTTTCGTCGTACGCACCGATCCGACTCCGGATGCAGTGCGGGAGGCGTATACGAACTTCATCGAAGGGCTGCTCGACGTCACCGACGACATCGTCGACGGCGCGGTGGTTCACCCCCGCGACACGGTGATCTATGACGGTGACGACGCGTATCTGGTGGTGGCAGCCGACAAGGGCACGGCGCGGTTCTCCGACCTCGCCAACAGCATTGCGACGCGGCGCGGCTTCTGGCTGGGCGACGCCTTCGCCTCCGGAGGTTCGGCGGGTTACGACCACAAGGCGATGGGAATCACCGCCCGCGGCGGATGGGTGTCTGTGCGTCGGCATTTCGCCGAGATGGGTAAGAACGTCGACACCGACGCGTTCACCGTGGTGGGGATCGGCGACATGTCCGGGGACGTCTTCGGCAACGGCATGCTGCTCAGTCGCGCGATCCGCCTCGTCGGCGCCTTCGATCACCGGCACATTTTCCTCGATCCGGATCCGGATTCCGAGGCGTCCTATCGCGAGCGCGAACGCCTGGCCGCAGTGCCGGGAAGTAGTTGGGACGACTACGACCGCAACCTCGTGTCCGCCGGTGGTGGGGTGTGGCCCCGGACAGCCAAGAAGATTCCGTTGTCTCCCCAGGTGCGGGAGCGCCTCGGAGTCACCGAAACCGACCTGCCTCCGCACGAGGTCGTGAAGGCCCTGCTCACCGCCGAGGTCGACCTGTTGTGGAACGGCGGAATCGGAACCTACGTCAAGGCGTCCGCCGAGGGCCAAGCCGACGCTGCCGACCCGGCCAACGACTCCGTCCGCGTCGATGCCGACATGCTGCGCACCGCGGTGGTCGGTGAGGGCGGAAACCTCGGGTTCACCCAGCGTGCCCGGATCGAGTACGCACTGAAGGGCGGTCGAATCAACGCCGACTTCATCGACAACGCCACCGGTGTCGCCACCTCCGACCGTGAAGTGAATCTGAAGATCGCGGTGGACGCGGCAGTTGCGGCGGGAGAACTGCCCGCCGGCGAACGGAACACTCTCCTGGCGCGGGTTCAGAACGAGATTGCCGAGTCGGTGCTGGCCGACGCCGCCGCCCAGACCCTCGCGATCAGCCTGGCCGAAGTGCATGCGCCCTTTCTGCTCGGACGCCATGAACGGCTGATCGAAAATCTCGAACGGGACGCCGGGCTCAGTCGATCCGCCGAGGTACTACCGACTTCAGCAGAATTGACGGCGCGGCACCGCGCCGGGCAAGGACTCGTCCGCCCCGAAATCGCCGTCCTGCTCGCGCAATCCAAGAATCTGGTCGTCACGGAACTTCTCGCCTCACCCGTCCTCGACGACGCGGTGTTCGAGGGCGTTCTGGCGGACTACTTTCCCGCACCGATCCGGAAGCGAGTGCCGCAGCAGATCAGCGGTCACCGGCTGGCACGGGAGATCGTCGCAGTGATCGTGGCGGGCGACATGATCGACCGTGTCGGACCGGGACTGATCCATCGCTTGGAGGAACGCGTCGGTGTCGGCACCGCCGACATCACGAGCGCATACGCGGTGGTGCGGCAGGTGTTCGACATCGATCGCCTGTGGCACGAGGTGCTCGCCCTGCGGGGTGCCTCCCATCGCACGAGGCTGACTCTGCATGTCGGCATTCAGGACCTGATCGAGCACACCACGTCGTGGCTCCTGCGGCACCGCACCGCAGGCAGCGACGCTCGCGCGTTGATCGAGCGATTCGCCGGTCCCGTCCGGGAACTGGCAACCGCGCTCCCCCGGCTCACCGGTGCGCCTGCGCAGGATCTGAGCACGCTGCGCATCCTCGCGCAGGGGTTCGCACTCGAGGACACTGCCCGCACACTCGGGTCGCCGATCACCCAGGTGGCCGAAACCTACCGGGAATTCGGTAGAGTCGTCGGACTCGACTGGCTGTCGGAACGGTTCTCGGTCGGTGAGACCGGGACCGCCTTCTGGGAGACGATGGCGGCGGCCGTCCTCGTCGACAACCTGCAGGAGCACTGGCACGCACTGATCGGCTCGGTTCTGCGCGACGCATCCCCCGACACATCCGCGGCGGACGCCGTCGCCGCTTGGCTCGACCGGCACACGACGGCAGCGGAACGGCTGTCACAGATGCTCGGTGAGCTACGCAGTCGCGATCGGGTGGACAATTCGAGTATCTGCGTAATAGTCGCCGAGCTGACTCTCGCACTGAACCGCTGCCGATGACGCCTACCCCCGTTCCCCCAAACGTCACCACCGATCGAAGGAGTTCGAAAGTGCCCACTCTCCAGCGAGATGTCGCCATCGTCGGTGCCGGCCCGTCCGGGCTGGCCGCTGCCACCGCACTGCGTAAGGCCGGCCTGTCCGTCGCAGTCCTCGAGGCGCGGGACCGCGTCGGAGGACGCACGTGGACCGACACGATCGACGGCGCCACGCTCGAGATCGGCGGCCAGTGGGTCTCGCCCGATCAGACAGCGCTGATCTCACTTCTGGGCGAACTCGGCCTCGAGACGTTCGACCGCTACCGCGAGGGCGAATCCGTCTACATCTCGGCCGCCGGGGAACGCACCCGCTACACCGGCGAATCGTTCCCCGTCGACGAGACGACGCGGAAGGAGATGGACCGCCTGATCTCCATTCTCGACGACCTCGCCGCTCGGGTCGGCGCCGAGGAGCCGTGGGCGCACCCACTTGCCCGCGAGCTCGACACCATCTCGTTCAAGCACTGGCTGATCGAGCAGTCGGACGACGCCGAGGCCCGCGACAACATCGGCCTGTTCATCGCCGGCGGCATGCTCACCAAGCCCGCGCACTCGTTCTCTGCGCTGCAGGCCGTCCTGATGGCCGCCTCCGCCGGATCGTTCTCGCACCTCGTCGACGAGGACTTCATCCTCGACAAGCGCGTTATCGGTGGCATGCAGCAGGTGTCGATCCGGATGGCCGCTGCGCTCGGGGACGACGTGTTCCTGAACGCACCCGTGCGCACCGTGCAATGGAGCCAGCAGGGTGCCGTCGTCCTGGCCGACGGCGGCATCCGCGTGGAAGCGTCGCGGGTCGTGCTCGCAGTGCCACCCAACCTGTACTCCCGGATCTCCTACGATCCGCCGCTGCCGCGCCGCCAGCACCAGATGCATCAGCACCAGTCACTCGGACTGGTCATCAAGGTGCACGCCGTGTACGAGACGCCGTTCTGGCGCGAGGACGGCCTGTCCGGCACCGGTTTCGGGGCCTCGGAGATCGTGCAGGAGGTGTATGACAACACCAATCACAAGGACACCCGGGGCACCCTTGTCGCGTTCGTGTCGGACGAGAAGGCAGACGCGATGTTCGAATTGAGCGAGGAGGATCGTCGCGCCACCATTCTCGACTCGCTCGCCCGCTACCTCGGGCCGAAGGCAGCCCAGCCGGCGGTGTACTACGAATCCGACTGGGGCTCCGAAGAATGGACCCGGGGCGCCTACGCCGCGAGCTTCGACCTCGGTGGCCTGCATCGGTACGGAAAGGACACGCGGACCCCGGTGGGACCGCTGCACTTCTCCTGCTCGGACATCGCGGCCGAGGGCTACCAGCACGTGGATGGCGCCGTGCGGATGGGTCAGCGCACCGCCCGGGACATTCTCGCTCGCCTCGGCAAGTAGTCTCCCGCGATCATTGCCCGGTAGTCGTCACGACTGCCGGGCAATGATCGCAAGCAGTAGTTCGGCGCGCACCCGCGCCACGTCCAGCCTGCAGTCGATCAGAGCTTCGATCCGCGCCATCCGGCTGCGCAGAGTGTGCCGGTGCACGCCCATCGCGGCGGCCGCCGACTCCCAGTGCCCGTTGGCCTCGAGGAATGCCCGCAACGATCCCAATAGTTCCGTGCCGTTCGCGCGGTCGTAGTCGTCGATGGGCGCAATCATCGTGTCCGCCAGCGAGTTGAGCACCTCGCGGGTCGCGCTGAACGTGAGCAGGGCACTGCCGGTGAGCGCCGCGAACTCCAGTGGTTCGGCGCCCGCTTCGGCAGCCGAGGCGGCGAGTTGTGACTGCTCGATCGCGGCCACCACACCGGCCAACGCCCGGCGCCCACTCAACCCGGCACGGACCGCTTTTCGCTCAGTCGAGGACAGGCCCCTCAGCATCGACCGGACCGAGTCCACATCGTCAGTTCCGCGGAGAAGTACCGTGACCCGGGCATCCTGGCAACGCGAGAAGAGCTGCCTTCCAGCCTTGTTCATCGCCGCAGCCACCGCTGACTCCACCCGCTGCGCGAGTTCCACCGTCTCGGCTACCACCGTCAGGCCTCGCACCATCCCGTCGGCGTCCGCCGCCTGCCGAATTTGATCCCACGCCGGATCCAGGTCGCGATCTTCGGTGAGCAGCAGACCGAGCGCATGCGAATTGAGCAGATTTTGTGCGGTCCGCAGGCGAGCGGGTTTCTCGAAGTCCAACGCCAACAGGGAGTTGGCGTGGCCCAGCAGAATCTGATCGACATGGCTGAGCGCCGTCGGGCTGATCACCGCGAGATGACCGTGCGGAGTGCTCCCGACACTGATCTGCTGGACGGTAATCGAGGCCCCCGACCGCGCCAGCGACACGCTGCTCGACGCTCCCCCCGTTCCGGCCGCCAGCACGTCCCGCAACTCGGTCAGTACCTCCTCGTCCGGTCGCGCCGGATGGTGTTCGAGCACCCGGCCGGACAGATCGAGGAGCAGCACGGTGGCCGAGGTAGCCACCGCAAGTTCACGGACCGTGGCGCCGGTACCACCCGAGATGACGGCGCGCGTCATCCGCGGCTGGGCGCGGGACGCCCGCAGCACCGACTCGTATTCTTGTTCGGCGAGACGGCTCATGACCCGCTTGACGACGGCGGCGAACGGTGTCGGCAACGGCACCTCCAGCAGCGGGAGACCGAGGTCGTCGGCGACGGCCACCAGGTCGTCCGGCACCTCCGGATGCGAAAGTCCGGTGCCGAATCCGACGGCCGCTACCCCCACGTCAGCCAGCCCGCGTAGATACCGCGCCCGGTCGGCTGCTGTCAGGGGCAGTCGCAGCCCGGTGGTGAGCAGCAGTTCCCCGCCGGAGAGCCACCGGAACGGATCGGACAATTCGGTGGTAATGGCGAAAGTAATCTCGTTGCCGAGACCCGCGGTTCCACCCCGAAGTTCGAGAGCGAGATCCGGCTGGGACAACATCCAGCGGACGGGAACGGTCATGTCGGGCTCCTGCGCGTTGCGGTCTGGTGGGTGCCACCCTGACGCGTCGATCCCGACAGCGTCGCTAGACAGATCGGCCAGATGATCCCGAGCGTCGACTCCATTCTGTCAGAGGTCTCGCGTCGGTGACCTGTACGGACACCCAAGCACCACATCGACGAATTTCGTTCCTTTGAGGTCGTGCGCCCGAACCCGCGTCCCCGCAACCGTACGAATCCGATTCGCTGAGCCTCTGCTCCCCTTCGGGCGGAGGCTGGACAAGTCGGCGCGCCCTGCGCCTATGTTTTCACCATTTCGTCAGCTGCCCTGTCCTTGTGAGGCAGCGCACACTGACTACCAGATGCTTGACGGACCCCGATGGACGTGTGTCGGCGGCCCGTTCGACCCCAGGAGAGGAACCGTACGGATGTCCATCGACGTACTTCAGAACTACATCAACGGTGAGTTCGTCGCCTCGTCGGCGACGGAGACCCTCGACTTGATCAATCCGGTAGACGAGGGCGTCGTCGGCCGTGCGCCGGTGTCCACCAAGGCCGATGTGGACGCTGCCGTCGAGGCGGCGGAACGCGCCTTCGTGTCCTGGGGGAAGACCACCCCGAGCGTGCGCCAGACGGCGTTGCTGAAGCTGGCCGACGCGATCGAGGCGCACAGCGACGAACTGGTCGAGGCGGAGTGCCGCAACACCGGCCAGCCCAAGCAGGTCATTGCCGACGAGGAGATCAAGGTCGGGGCAGATCAGCTCCGGTTCTTCGCAGGCGCAGCCCGCATGCTCGAGGGCAAGGCCGCCGGGGAGTACATGGAGGGCTTCACCTCCTATGTGCGCCGGGAACCGATCGGTGTCGTCGGCCAGGTGACTCCGTGGAACTACCCGTTCATGATGGCGCTGTGGAAGATCGGACCCGCACTGGCGGCCGGGAACACCATCGTCCTCAAGCCCAGCGACACCACCCCGAACAGCACCCTGGTTCTCGCCCGGTTGACCAATGGCATCCTGCCCGACGGAGTATTCAACGTGGTGCTGGGCAACGGGGAGACCGGTGCGACTCTCGTGGAGAACCCCGCGCTCGGACTCGTGTCGATCACCGGTTCCGTGCGCGCCGGAATCGCGGTGGCCGTCTCCGCCGCCCGGCAGCTCAAGCGCGCACACCTCGAACTGGGCGGCAAGGCACCTGCCATCGTGTTCGATGACGTCGACATCGAGAAGACCGCCGGCGGAATCGCCGAAGCGGCGTTCTTCAACGGCGGCCAGGACTGCACCGCAGCCACCCGTGTCCTCGTCCACGAGTCGATCCACGACCAGCTCGTCGACGCGCTGGTCCGCAAGGCCGAGACGCTGAAGCCGGGACTGCCGGACGACCCGGACACGTTCTACGGTCCGCTCAACAACATCAACCACTTCAACGCCGTCAACGCGAAGATTGCGAATCTTCCCGCCTCCGCCAAGATCGCCACCGGCGGCAAGCGCGCTGGGGAGCGGGGCTTCTTCTTCGAGCCCACCGTCATCACCGGCGTCGACCAGCGCGACGACATCGTGCAGGAGGAGACGTTCGGACCCATCCTCACCGTGCAGAGCTTCTCGGACGAGAAGGAAGCCATCACCCTGGCCAACGACGTCCGGTACGGTCTGGCGTCGAGCGTGTGGACCCAGGACCACGGTGTGACCCAGCGTCTTTCGGCCGCACTCGACTTCGGCGCCGTGTGGATCAACTGCCACATCCCGCTCGTCGCCGAGATGCCGCACGGCGGATTCAAGTACTCCGGCTACGGCAAGGACCTCTCCGGCTACGGCGTCGAGGACTACACCCGCATCAAGCACGTCATGAGTTCCCACGACTGACGTCGAATTCCGTTCGCCCCTTTTACCGTCACGACCCTGAGGAATTCACCCTGATGAACGACATCCAGTACCGGCTGCCGCAGAAACGCGCACTGGTCACCGAGCTCCCCGGCCCGAAGTCGGCGGCCCTCACCGCTCGCCGCCGGGCCACCGTGGCCGCGGGCGTCGGCTCGAGCGTGCCCGTGTACGCAGCGGATGCGGACGGTGGTGTGGTCGTGGACGTCGACGGCAACTCCCTGATCGACCTCGGCTCCGGCATCGCCGTCACCAGCGTGGGAGCCTCCGATCCCGCTGTGGCCGAGGCGGTTCGGGAACAGGTCGGGCACTTCACCCACACCTGCTTCATGGTGACCCCGTATGAGGGTTACGTGCGGGTCGCGGAGGAACTCGCCGCCCTCACCCCCGGGGATCACGAGAAGCGCACCGTTCTCTTCAACTCGGGCGCCGAAGCGGTGGAGAACGCGATCAAGGTCGCTCGCCTCGCCACCGGCCGCGATGCCGTCGTCGCGTTCGACCATGCCTACCACGGTCGCACCAACCTGACGATGGCCTTGACCGCCAAGTCGATGCCCTACAAAGCCCACTTCGGTCCGTTCGCTCCCGAGGTGTACCGCCTCCCGATGTCGTACCCGTACCGAGATCAGGACGGACTGACCGGCGAGCAGGCCGCCCAGCGTGCCATCAGCCAGATGGAGAAGCAGATCGGCGCCGATTCACTCGCGGCGATCATCATCGAGCCGATCCAGGGTGAGGGCGGATTCATCGTTCCCGCCGAGGGATTCCTCCCCACACTGGTGGCCTGGGCGCGTGCCAACGGTGTCGTCTTCATCGCCGACGAAGTGCAGACCGGGTTCTCCCGCACCGGCGCCTGGTTCGCCTGCGAGCACGAGAACGTGGTCCCGGACATCATCACCATGGCCAAAGGTATGGCGGGCGGAATGCCGCTCTCTGCGATCACGGGACGGGCCGAACTTCTCGACAAGGTCCATCCCGGTGGACTCGGCGGCACGTACGGCGGCAACCCTGTCGCCTGTGCTGCGGCGCTCGCCGCACTCGACAGCATGCGGACATTCGACCTGCCGGGCAGGGCTCAGCGCATCGGCGACCTCGTCCTGCCGCGGTTGAAGGCCCTCGCCGCCGAGGTCGGTGTGATCGGTGACGTGCGCGGTCGCGGTGCCATGCTGGCGATGGAATTCGTCAAGCCCGGAACCACCGAACCGGACGGGGAGTTGACCAAGGCGATAGCTGCCCAGGCTCTCGAGCAGGGCGTCATCCTGTTGACATGCGGTACCTACGGCAACGTGATCCGCCTGCTTCCCCCGTTGGTGATCGGCTACGACCTGCTCGAGGACGCGTTGACGGTCATCGAGCAGATAGTCCGCTCGCTCGTCTGACCCCGTGCGCCTTTCTGGTAGCCACCACTACCAGAAAGGCGTGCGGGCGCGAAGCGCCCGAAGGAGACCACCATGACCGGCACCGGCACGTTCCATCCACTGGATCCACTGGCGGCAGAGGAATTCTCTGCTGTGGCACGCCTGCTCGCCCGTGAACACGGCGTCGCGGACGGGTGGCGTTTCGCATCGATCGAACTCGCCGAGCCGAGCAAGGCGGAGGTGGCCGCGTTCGACAGCGACGGCACTGTGCCGGACCGACGGGCTCTCGTCGTGTGCTTCGAGCGACTTTCGGGTGACACGTACAAGGCAGTGGTGTCGCTGCCGGGAGACAACGTCGTCTCCTGGCAGCACGTGCCCGGCGTGCAGGCCAACTTCACCGTCGACGAGTGGGAGGAAGCGGACGAATTCCTCCGCACCCATCCCGAGGTGATCGCGGCCCTCGCGAAGCGCGGGATCACGGACATGAGTCTGGTGTTCATGGACGTGTGGACCTACGGCGACGCGGTCACTCCGGAGAAGTACAGGGGACGCCGGCTCGGTTGGTCGGACACCTGGGTCCGAGCCGCCGAGGGAGCCAATCCCTATGCGGGTCCCGTCAACGGGTTTCATTGCGTGATCGACGTCAATGCCATGGAACTGCTCGAGATCGAGGACACGTTCAGCGTCGAACGCCCCGAGGTCATGGGTGAGTATGTGCCCCGGCACATTCCCGAGCGCATCCGTCGTGCCAGTACCCGGGAACCGTTGAAGCCCCTGAACATCACCCAGTCCGAGGGGCCGTCGTTCACGCTCGAGGGCAACAAGCTCGAGTGGCAGAACTGGTCGCTGCGGGTGGGCTTCAACTACCGCGAGGGTATGACACTGCATGCGCTGACCTACAACGACAACGGCCGGGTGCGCTCGATCGCGAATCGCCTCTCGCTCGCCGAGATGGCCGTGCCCTACCGCGACACCAGCCCGGACCACTACCGCCGCACCGCCTTCGACATCGGCGAATGGGGCATCGGCTTCATGACCACGTCGCTGACCCTGGGTTGCGACTGCCTCGGTGAGATCCGCTACCTCGACGCCGTGCTGCACGACAGCAAGGGTCAGCCGTACACGATCCCGAACGCCATCTGCATCCACGAGGAGGACAACGCCGTCCTGTGGAAGCACGTCGACCACGACGCCGGCGCAGAAGTACGGCGAATGCGCCGCCTCACCGTGTCGTTCCACGTCACGGTCGCCAATTACGAGTACCTGATCTACTGGCGGTTCTATCAGGACGGCAACATCGAATGCGAGGTCCGCGCCACCGGGATCATGGTGGTCAGCCACGTCCCACCCGGTGAGAGCAATCCGAGCGGCACGCTGGTCGACCAACGCACTGTTGCGCCGTTCCACCAGCACTTCCTGGTCGCCCGACTCGACCTCGACGTCGACGGCACCGACAACACGGTGTACGCCTCCGAGACCGAGGTGGTGCCGATCGGACCGGACAACCCGTACGGACTCGCGCTGCGGCAGAGGAACACTGCACTGCGCACGGAACTCGAGGGGCGCCAGGACTACGACTGGCAGAGCCAGCGGGCATGGAAAGTCGTCAACGACAACGTTCGTACCGGCCTCGGGACTCCACCCGCCTACAAGCTCGTGCCGGGCGGTGCGATCCCGTCGATGTTCGATCCGAGTTCGCCCATTCTCCAGCGCACGGGCGCGATCGAGCACACACTCTGGGTGACGCCAAACTCACCGGACGAACGTTGGCCTGCAGGCGAATTCGTCAACCAGAGCGCGTCGGGCAGCGGACTACCGGCGTGGACCGCGGCAAACCGGCCGATCGAGAACGCCGATGTCGTCCTCTGGTACACGTTCGGTATCCACCACATTCCCCGGCCGGAGGACTGGCCGATCATGCCCGCGGACATCGTCTCGTTCTGGCTGAAGCCGGCCGGGTTCTTCGACCGCAATCCCGCCCTCGACCTCGCCCCCACCCCGGAGGCGTGCGATGACCATCCCACCCACCACGAGGACTCCCATGACTGATTTTCAGCGGCTCCGCGCGACCCTGCCCACCGGCCTGTGGATCGACGGCACCCAAACCGACCCGATCGACGGCGGCACCTTCCCGGTCTACGACCCGGCCACCGGTGCCCACCTCGCCGACGTCGCGAACGCAGGCAGCAAGGACGCGCTCCACGCCCTCGATTCCGCCGCCGCAGTACAGGAAGAATGGGCCGCGACCGCACCCCGGCAACGGTCGATCATCCTGCGGTCCGCGTGGGAAAACGTCATCGAACGCACCGAAGACCTCGCCCTGCTGATGACCATGGAAATGGGCAAGGCACTACCCGAGAGCCGCGGCGAGGTGAACTACGGCGCCGAGTTCCTGCGCTGGTTCAGCGAGGAAGCCGTCCGCATCCAGGGCCGCTACACCACCTCCCCGTCCGGTACCGGGCGGATCATGGTCACCAAGGTCCCCGTCGGACCCACCCTCGCCGTCACCCCCTGGAACTTTCCCCTCGCCATGGGCACCCGCAAGATCGGCCCCGCCCTCGCCGCCGGCTGCACCATCATCGTCAAGCCCGCCGAGGACACCCCACTGACCATGCTGCTGCTCGCCGAGATCTTCGCCGAAGCCGGACTCCCCGCCGGAGTGCTCTCGGTGCTGCCCACCCTCGACGCCGCCGCGGTCACCGAACCGCTCCTCGCCGATCCGCGACTGCGGAAGGTCACGTTCACCGGATCCACCCGGGTCGGCAAGATCCTCATCGAACAGTCCGCCCAACAGGTCCTGCGCACCTCGATGGAACTCGGCGGCAACGCCCCGTTCGTCGTCTTCGACGACGCCGACATCGACGCTGCCGTCGACGGGGCGATGGCCGCGAAGATGCGCAACGGCGGCGAGGCCTGCACCGCCGCCAACCGCCTGATCGTCGCCAACTCGGTACGCGAAGAATTCACCACCAAACTCACCGACCGCATCGCCGCACTCACCGTCGGACCCGGCACCGAAGAAGGCACCCACGTCGGCCCCCTCGTCAACGACAAGCAACGCCGCAACGTCGCATCCCTGGTCGACGACGCCGTCGCCGCGGGCGCCCGGGTCCGCACCGGCGGCAAGACCATCGACGGCCCCGGCTACTTCTTCGAGCCCACCGTCCTCGACGAGGTACCCGCCGGAGCCCGCATCATCCGCGAGGAAATCTTCGGACCCGTCGCCGCCATCACCGGCTTCGACACCGAAGCCGAAGCAATAGCAGCCGCGAACGACACCGAATACGGGCTCGCCGCCTACATTTACACCCAACACCTCGACCGCGCACTGCGCGTGGCCGACAAACTCGAGAGCGGCATGGTCGGCGTCAACCGCGGAGTCATCTCCGACGTCGCCGCCCCCTTCGGCGGCATCAAGCAATCCGGCCTCGGCAGCGAAGGCGGCACCGAAGGCATCGAGGAATACCTCGAGACCAAATACGTCGGCTTCGCGTAATCCACCCTCCCCGAGACAGATCGGAACCGTCATCATGCGTTTGGTCGTTGGATATCTCGCCACCCCGAGCGGGGAGGACGGTCTGGCCCTCGGGACGCAGCTCGCCCGCAGTCTCGGCGCACAGCTCGACATCTGCATGGTGCTCCCGCCGGACCGCACGGTCCCGGCGAGAGTTCCGGCAAAAACCGGCTACGACGACATCCTCGCCGCCCGCGCCCAGCGCTGGCTGGACGAGGCGAAGTCGTCGGTGCCGAGCGACCTCGACGTGGAAGTCCACCTGAGCTTTCACGAATCATTCGCCCAGGGTCTGCTCGACGAGGTGTCCCGGCTCGGCGCACAGGCCATCGTCGTCGGCGCCGCCGGCGACGGACTACTGGGGCGGCACTCCGTCGGATCCGTGTCGACGGAGCTGTTGCACTCCGCACACGTTCCGCTGGCTCTGGCGCCGCGCGGTGCCCGGCATTCCACGGCCAAGCAGATCCGGGAGATCACCTGCGCGCTCGGCACCCGTACCGGCGCCGATGTCCTGCTGCGAACCGCGGCCAAGACCAGCGAGCTCATGCAGGCACCCCTACGCTTGGTGTCGCTGGTGGCACTTGACCCGCAGAACGACCTCCGCGATCACCGTGACACCCCGGAGGACATTCGCGAACGCGCCGTCGCCCACGCGCAGAGCACCCTCGACGCGGCGCGATCCGTGTTGCCCGAGGAGTTTCCGATCTCCGTGCTGATCGCCGACGGATCCACGGTGGAATCGGCGGTTCGCACACTCGACTGGCAGGACGGCGACCTCGTCATGGTCGGCTCCAGCCGCCTCGCCCAACCTCATCGACTGTTCCTGGGCTCCACCGCCGCCAAGATGCTCCGCGTCCTGCCGGTACCCATGGTCGTCGTACCGAAGCAGGAGTTCCCGCACAGTGCGTAAACCTTCCACCACACCCGCCCCGGATCCACGCTTGTTCCCCACCGGAGGTTCGACCATGACGAACGACGAAGCCGCACAGGCGTCCCGCGAGGGCGGGGTGAGCGCCAAGGGCCTGGCCACCGGCACGGTCGGCACACTGTCCGGCGCGATTCTCGGAATCTCCTCCGTCGCACCCGGTTACACCCTGACGGCGAGCATCGGACTGATCGTTGCCGCGGTGGGATTGAAGATGCCCGCCATCTTCATCGCCGGGTTCATTCCCATGTTCCTCACGGCCTACGCCTACCGTGAGTTGAACTCCGAATCCCCGGACTGCGGGGCGTCGTTCACCTGGTCCACCAAGGCGTTCGGTCCCTACGTCGGGTGGATGTGCGGCTGGGGAATGGTGATCGCCACCATCATCGTGCTGTCGAATCTCGCGGCGATTGCCGTCCAGTTCTTCTACCTGTTCATCGCCCGACTGTTCGACAGTCCGGGCATCGCTGATCTACCCGGCAACAAATTCGTCAACGTCGGCACCACGCTCGTCTTCATCGCTCTCGCGACCTGGATCGCCAGCCGCGGCATCACCACCAGCGAGCGCCTGCAGGTCGCACTCGTCGGCTTCCAGATGGTGCTCCTCATCACCTTCGCCGTAGTCGCACTGGTTCATGTGGGAGCAGGTGACTCCCCGGCGAGCCTGTCGTTCGACCTCAGCTGGTTCGATCCGTTCTCCGGACTGGCGATCGGCGCCTTCGTCATCGGTGTCACCGGTTCGATCTTCGCCTTCTGGGGATGGGACACCTGCCTGACCCTCGGAGAGGAATCGAAGAACCCCAAGAAGACTCCCGGTCGCGCGGGACTGCTGTGCGTGGCGACGATCCTGTTGACTTACCTGCTGGTCTCGGTCGCGGCGATGATGTACGCGGGTGTCGGAGAAGAGGGACTCGGCCTCGGTAACCCGGACAACTCCGAGAACGTGTTCGGCGCTCTCGCGGATCCCGTACTCGGCAACTGGGGCGGCATGCTGCTGTTCCTCGCGGTGTTCGTCTCCTCGGTCGCGAGCCTGCAGACCACCTTCCTCCCGGCAGCTCGCACGATGCTGGCCATGGGTGCCTACGGCGCATTCCCCAAGAAGCTCGCCGAGGTGTCCCCCCGCTTCCTGGTGCCGTCCTACGCCACCGTCGTTGCCGGTGTCGTGACGGCCGTGTTCTACACGGTGGTCACGTTCCTGTCCGAGAGCGCCCTGCTCGACACCATTGCCGCACTCGGCATCATGATCTGCTGGTACTACGGCATCACCGCGTTCGCCTGCGTGTGGTACTTCCGGGGACGGCTGTTCACCAGCGTCCGCAACGCCGTCTTCCGCTTCGCGTTCCCCCTGTTGGGCGGACTGATGTTGCTCGCGGTGTTCGTCATCTCGGTCGACGAGAGCATGGACCCCGAAAACGGTAGCGGCGCGCAGATCGGCGGAATCGGACTCGTGTTCTACCTCGGATTCGGCATTCTTCTTCTCGGTGCCGTCCTGATGGTGATCATGCGTTTCCGCAACCCCGAATTCTTCCAGGGCAGGACCCTCACGCGGGAGACGTCGGCGCTGCGAGACGAGGGCGACCTTGCGTCGGAGCCTGTGCCACCAAGCCTGCGATGAGAGTGCGCAGCCCGAACTCGAATGCTGCATCGGCCCGTCCGGGGTTCGGCCCGGAAGTGGCAAGCGCTGCCCGCATCGACTCGTTCGCCTCGGGGGCAGTCGCCCACACCACTTCAGGAGCGGCGAGGTCGAGCGCGGAGCCCAGAACGAAGCTGTCAACCGTCGTGATGGCGTGCAGGACTTCCTCCGGCGAGAATCCGCCCTCCGAAAATGCCTGCGCCAGAGCGTTGTACAGCCCGAACGCCACACCGGACTGTACCGTGTGCGCGGTGAACAGCGGAATCAGCCGAGGATGCTCGGCGTAATTGCGCCGATACTCGCGCGCCAGGCCGGCCACCGTCTCGCTCCACTTGCCGTCGGGGCCGGTCACCACGATGCCCGCCATCACGCGGGCACGCATCAATTCGATGATCTCCGCCCTCCCGGACACATGGTTGTACAGCGAGGAGGGCCGCACCTTCAGCCGTTCGGCGAGACCCGGCATCGTGAAGTCACCGGTGAGGTCGACCATGCGAATGGCCGCTTCCGTGATGATCTCCGGTGACAGCAGCCGCTGTGATGGCCGAGGCATGAGTGCGCCCTTCTGGTCGATGTTTCGCTGCCGACGACAGAGTCGAACGAGAAAAAAATCGAAGTCGACTCGTCCCACCCCTTGATCGCCGAGCATTCACCCACCATACTTAACGAATCTAATTCGTTTTAGGCACTCGCCGAACCGGACATCCGAGGACCACAATGTTGACGATCACCACACCGACCCCTCCCGAGCCGCTCACGAGGACGCCCCTCACAAGCACACAGAAGACCCAACGCAGCCTGCTGCGCGTCGGGCTGGTGCAGCACCGGTGGCACGAGGACGAGCAGGAACTACGCGCCGAACTCGACGAGGGAATCGCTACGGCCGCACGCCTCGGAGCCCAGGTCGTGTTCCTCCCCGAGCTGACACTCAGTCGCTATCCCGCATTCGTGGAAGGCGGCGCCAACCCCGGCCGCCAGGCTGAAGACCTCCTCACTGGCCCCACCTTCATCTTCGCCGCCAAGGCCGCGGCCGAACACGGGATCCCCGTGCACGCCTCGCTCTACGAGCGCGACGACCGCGAGAACGGGGAGAGCTACGACGACGGCCTCGGTTTCAACACGGCCATCCTCGTGGCGCCGTCCGGCCGACTGCTGGCACGCACCCGCAAACTACACATTCCCGTGACCGCCGGCTATTACGAAGACACCTATTTCCGCGGCGGACCTGCCGCCGATCCGTACCCGGTGCACACTGCGCTGGGCGATGTGAAACTCGGCCTGCCGACCTGCTGGGACGAGTGGTTCCCCGAGGTGGCTCGTGCGTATTCGCTCGGTGGCGCAGAGGTTCTCGTGTATCCCACCGCGATCGGCTCCGAGCCCGACTTCCCGAAGTTCGATACCCAGCCCCTGTGGCAACAGGTGATCGTCGGAAACGGTATCGCCAACGGCACGTTCATGGTGGTTCCCAACCGCCACGGCAACGAAGGCCTCATCACGTTCTACGGGTCGTCGTTCATCTCCGATCCGTACGGCCGCATCCTCGTTCAGGCACCCCGCGACGAGTCCGCGGTTCTGGTGGCCGACCTCGACCTCCAGCAGCGAGAGGACTGGCTCGCACTGTTCCCGTTCCTCACCACGAGACGGCCCGACACCTACGGCCGTCTCATCGAGCCGGTCGATCACGCCTCCCCCCTCGGGAAAGCCTGATGACCTGGCGCATGCCCGCGGAGGGCGAACCCCACGAGCGCACCTGGATGGCCTTTCCGAGCGAGGGATACTCGCTGGGGGACACTCCCGCAGCACGACACGAGGCACGCAGCACGTGGGCCGCGGTCGCGCACGCGGTCGCCCGGTTCGAACCCGTCACCGTCGTGATCGACCCGGACGAAATTGCCGTCGCGAGGGAGTATCTCTCCCCCGGCATCGACGTCGTCGAGGCACCACTGAACGACGCCTGGATGCGGGACATCGGTCCCACCTTCGTGCTGTCCGAGGACGGCAGGCTGGGCGGGGTCGACTGGGTGTTCAACGGGTGGGGCGGTCAGGACTGGGCCCGGTGGGACCGCGACTCGAAGATCGGCAGGCTGGTGATCGATCGGTCCGGCGCCGAACTCGTCGAGTCGACGCTCGTCAACGAGGGCGGCGGCATACAGGTGGACGGCCTCGGCACCGTACTGGTCACCGAGACCGTGCAACTCGACCCCGGCCGTAACCCGGGACTGTCCAAAGCTGATGTCGAGGCCGAACTCGCGCGCACCCTCGGCGCCACGAAAGTCATCTGGCTGCCCCGGGGTCTCACCCGCGATTCCGACATTTACGGCACGCGCGGACACGTCGACATCGTGGCCGCAGTCGCGTCGCCCGGGGTCCTGCTCGTCCACGACCAGCGCGATCCGGAACACCCCGACTTCGAGGTCAGCAAGGCCGTCATCGACCTGCTGAAGCAGACCACGGATGCCCGCGGCGAATCCTGGCAGATCATTCCGGTGCCGGCACCGACCGTGCTCCGTGACGCCGAGGGATTCGTCGACTACAGCTACATCAACCATTTCGTCGTCAACGGTGGCGTGATTGCCTGCAGTTTCGGCGATCCCGCTGACGAGGAGGCAGCCGCGATCCTCTCGGCCGCTTACCCTGGCCGCGAAGTGGTGACCGTCGATGCCCGGCCCCTCTTCGCCCGCGGCGGCGGAATCCACTGCATCACGCAGCACCAGCCCGCCGGACGCTGACGCACCTAGCGCCTGCGCCGCATGAAGTCGCTGACCACTGCCGCGCCGAGACCGTCCAAGCCAGGTGCGACGACCCGTCCGCCGACGCGTTCGGCCATGCGATCCACCACCCGCGCCAGGCCGGGGTCGTCGCCGAGCCGGAAGAACGTCACATGGGCGCCGAGCCGGGCGAGGGTGTCGAGTTCACGCACCGTCAGGCCCAGCGTGCGCGGGCTCGGGGGGTAGTCGAAGTACGCGAAACCGTCCGGCTCGAGATGCGCCGTCGGCTCACCGTCGGTGACGATCAGGACCACCGGCTGCGCGTTCGGATGCCGGCGCAGATGCCGCGCCGCCAGTAGCAGCGCGTGGTGCAGGTTGGTGCCCTGATCCCACGCGCCGTCCAAGCCGGCCAGTTCCGACGGCGTCAGTACCTGTGCGTGACGGCCGAACGAGATGAGCTGCAGCTCGTCGCTGCGAAAACGGGTGCTGATCAGGTGATTCAGTGCCAGTGCGGTGCGCTTCATGGGCACCCACCGGCCCTCCATGACCATCGAGAAGGAGGTGTCGACGAGGAGCGCGACCGCCGCCTGCGACCGCTGCTCGGTTTCCATCACCTCCACGTCGGACACGGTCAACCGGACCGGAACACGGGGTCGCTTCGACACCTCGGCCGCCGCCCGCAACACGGCATTCGTGATGGTGCGGGTCACGTTCCACGGCTCGGTGTCCCCGAACGCCCATTCGCGGGACGCTCCCGTCGGCTCCCCCATTGCACCGGCCCGCCGGGTTTCCCGCTGTCCTCCACGTGAGGACAGTTGCTGCGCGACATCACGTAGCGCCGTCTGCCCGAGTTGCCGCATCGCCTTGGGAGATAGCCGCCACTGACCATCCGCACCGCGGTCGAAGAACCCCTGATCGCGCAGCGCCTTCTCCAGGTCGGCCAGTGTCCGCGCGTCCGCCGCCGCTTCGTCGCCGAGTTGCCGGGCCAATGCCTCCGCGTCGATGTCGTCGAGTGCCGCCCCCGCGTACTGCTGCGACAGCTGTTCGGCGAGCGATTCGAGCTCGGCGATGTCCTGCAACGCACCGGTCCCCTCACCCAGGCCCATGCCCTGGTCGCCGCGGAACCGTTGCGAGCCCTGCCAGTCCTCACCCGGCCGGGCGGCCTGCAGGTGCTGATCGAGCCGGTCCAACTGGCCGATCAGGGACGGGTCGCCGAAGGCCTGCTGGGCCAGCGCGTCCAGTTCGTCGCGCTGTTCCTGCGACAGCGAGTTCCGCAGGCGTTGCGCTGCCGCGGCGCGCTCGGCCAGCGAATCGAGCAACTCCTCGACGTTCTGTGGGTTCTCAGGGAAGTACTCGCCGTGCTTGTCCATGAAGTCGTCGAACTGTTCCTGGGTGTCCTCCCCCCGGGCATGCTTGTCGAGCAGTTCGTTGAGATCGGTGAGCATCTCCCGGATGCGTTCGCGGTCTTCCTCGGTCGCACCCTCGAGTGCCTGTTTCATGCCCGCGAATCGTTGATCGAGCATCTCCCGACCCAGCAGGTCCCGGATCTTCTCGTAGTCGGCGCGCGCGTCGGAGCTACGCCAATCGTAATCGGCCAACTCCTGCACGGCCTGCGCCGTCGACGGCGGTAGTTCCGCCAACCGCATCTCCGCGAAACGCGCATCGTCGTCGAGTGCGCGGGCCAGTGTCTTGCGTTCCTCGAGAACGGCGTGGTCGAGGAGTTCTCGCACCTCTTCCAGAGTGCCGCTCAGGTTGTTCCGTTTCAACAGTTCACGCCTGCGCCGATTGGCTTCGGCTGCAAGATCGTCCAACCCCCGCATGTTCCGATTGCCACGGCGGAGCATCTCCCGCAGCGCCTGACGCGGCGAACTGCCCGACAGCACGTCGTCGCCGATCGCGGCCAGGGCCTCCCGCAGGTCGACGGGCGGCGCGAGCGGATCACCACCTTCGTACGGCCCGTACCGCGCATTGTGCGACCCGCGCTCCGCCTTGCGGGTCATTACGAATACACCGTCTGGCCGTTGACGTCGGGGTTCTTGGAGATGCGCCGCGCCAGATACAGCCCCTCGAGCGCGAACTCGGCGGCCGCGGCGCGCTCCCCATCGGATTCGGCGCCCAGCCGCTCGGCGAGTTCGTCCAGTACGTCGAGTTCTGGCAGCTCGTTCAGAAGCACCTTGGCGGTGATTCGCTCACCGGTGACGACAGGCTCGCCCTGTTCGACCGCGGCGACCAACGGGGCCAGATCGATGCCGCCGAGCCTCGCCCGCACGGTGTCGGCCGTTGCGCGGCGCAGCAGGTGTTCGAGAACCTCGATCTCCCGACCTTCCTCACCGGACTCGAATTCGACCTTGCCCCTCAGCACGTCGACAACGGTCTCGAGGTCCACCGGCCTCGCCACCGGGTCGGCCTCGCCGAGAACAGCTCCCCGATGGACGGCCGCGGCACTGACGGTCTCGGCCCCGGCAACCGCGAACCGCGCAGACACACCCGACCGCTGGTCGACCGACGTCGACTCGCGTAGCAGGCGGGTGAATCGCGCCAGAATCTCGAGCAGATACTCGGGCACCTCGGCGAGGAGGTGCGCCTCCTGAAGGATCACCTCGACCTCGTCTTCGAGATGGTTCGGATAGTGGGTACGGATCTCGGCGCCGAACCGGTCCTTGAGCGGAGTGATGATGCGACCACGGTTGGTGTAGTCCTCCGGGTTCGCGCTCGCCACCAGCAGAACGTCCAGGGGAAGCCGAAGGGTGTACCCGCGAACCTGAATGTCACGTTCCTCCATGACGTTGAGCAGCGACACCTGGATCCGCTCGGCAAGGTCGGGAAGTTCGTTGATGGCGACGATGCCGCGGTGAGCACGCGGAACCAGCCCGAAGTGAATGGTCTCGGGGTCGCCGAGGCTGCGACCTTCCGCGACTTTGACGGGGTCGACGTCACCGACGAGGTCCGCTACCGAGGTGTCGGGCGTCGCGAGCTTCTCCGAATACCGTTCGCTGCGGTGCCGCCACAGGACGGGCAGGGCGTCACCCAGTTCTTGGGCCCGCCGGATGGACGCCGGGGTGATGGGCTCATAGGGATGCTCCCCGAGTTCGGAACCGGCGATCACCGGAGTCCATTCGTCGAGGAGCAGGTTGAGTGTGCGGAGGAGTCGTGTCTTGCCCTGACCGCGTTCGCCGAGGAGCACCACGTCGTGCCCGGCGATCAGTGCACGCTCGAGTTGCGGAGACACCGTCTCCTCGAACCCGACGATCCCGGGCCACGGATCACGTCCGTCACGCAGGGCCGCGAGCAGATTCTCGCGGATTTCTTCCTTGACGGTGCGTTGAACATGGCCCGACTCGCGGAGCTCGCCGAGTGTGGAAGGTCTCTGTTGCGATGACGTCACCACTCCAAGCTACGAGTGTTCGAGACAATCGGCACGCGCTGACGTGCACAGGTGGCGAGATTTCGTCATCGCCCCGTCACGCGTACGCGACTGAACCGACTGTCGCCGCGCTGTCGAGCGCCTGCCACGCGACGTCGTAACGCTTGCGTGTCATCTCGTCCGCGTCGGCGAGAAGAGCTTCCAGGAGCGATCTCGGATCGTCTCGCCACGACTGCACCGTTTCGGCCACGGCGCGGTTGCCGAACAACCCGGTGCGGGCGAGGGCGGAGGCCCATTCGTCGAACTCGCCGCGATGAATGCGCTCGACGGCATCGCCGTGGAAAGCCGCGTCCACGAAATCGAGCGAGAAGATGGCGGCGACATAACCACCCGAGTTCAGCTGGACGACGTTCATGGCGTGACACCTTCCTGGAGTCGGAGCTCGTCCCGGCGCGCTGCCGGTGCGAGATTTGCTGACCTGAACGCTATTCGCGCTTCTTGTGAGCACTGTGTTGCTTCTCTGAGAAGACAGTTCGGCTCGCACCTCGCGACGGCTCGCCCGAAACTGGTAGACAGTCCCCATGCCTGACACCGAGATCACGTTCGAGAGCGGTGCCGTCACCTACTACGGCAGCCTGCGCTCCCCCGAGCACGCGACCGGGAAGGCCGCGCCCGGAGCCTTGCTGCTCGCCGGTAGCGGACCCACCGATCGGAACGGTGACAGCGGCCTACTCCCCGGCGACATCGGTACCCTCCGCTTTCTCGCCGATCTCCTCGAGCAGCACGGCATCGTCAGCCTCCGCTACGACAAGATCGGCAGCGGGAGAACCGCTCTCGGCCCCTACGAGGTGGAAGAGATCGGCGACCTCGGCTTCAACACCTTCGTCGACGCCGCATCGGCCGGGCTGGACTACCTTGCGGCGCAGCCCGGCGTGGACCCGTCGAGGCTCTTCGTCATCGGTCACAGCGACGGCGGACTCGTCGCTCTGGCACTCGCCACCGCAGCGGGTGAGAACCGGGTACGTGCCGTGGGGCTCCTCGAACCGCTGAGCGTTCGCCTCCTCGACCTGCTCACTACTCAGATTTCCGCCCAGCTCGACACCGTTGTAGGTGCCGGGCAGTTGCCGGTGGAACTGGCGGACGAGCTCCGGCTCGCGCTCGCCGACACCGTCGAGTCGCTACGCGCAGACGGGACGATCCCCGACAACCTGCCCGAGCCCCTGCAGAACGCTGGACTGGTCCACGCCAATGCGAAAGCCCTCGCCGAGGAGGACGCGCTCGACCCCCGCGCGCTCGCCGGCCGCCTCCCCACCGGCTTCCCGGTCCTGACCAGTTGCTCGGCGAAAGACGTCCAGGTGCAGGTTGCCGACGTCGATCGACTCGACGAAGCACTGGCGCACACCGCTCTCACCTCGGTGCGCATGGTGAACGCCAGCCACGTCCTCAAGGACGTGGGTGACCGCCCGTCCACAGGCCCCGATTACGTTGAGCCTCTCCCCTATTCGTCGGAGTTCGCCGAGCCGTTCAGCGCCTGGGTGGCCGACCTGTAATCAGTTCGGCCGGACGTCGTTCAGCATCGTCATCAACGTCCGCGCCAGATCGGAGACGAGTCCCAGGTTCTCGTCGTCGACCAGATCCTCGAGGCCGTCCACTCCATCGACCTCGAGAAGCGGCCTCAGCGTCTGCAGTAACCGCGACAGTTCCGTCGACTCCCCGGACGGTCCCGGTGCGGAGGGCGTCGTGGTTTTCGGTGTGGTCGTCGTCGTGCTCGGTGCGGTGGCTGACGTCGTGGTCGTGGTCGTGGTCGAGCTCGTGTTCTGCGAGGCCGCGGCCGACGGAGCCTTCGCTGTCGTGGTGGTGCTGGGCGACTCCGTCGACGAGGACACGCCAGCGGTCGGAGTGGCGGAGGAAGTGGTGGTCGCGTCCGCTTCCGTGGTCGCGGCGGCCGACTGCACGGCGTCGAGTTCGGATGCGGCGGACGACCCTGTCAGCAAATAGGTGACGATGCCCGTGGTGATGGCAATCGCGTGCTTCAACTGACCGTCGGCACTCTCGAGCTGGGCCGCATCCTCCGGATGGGAACCGTTGCCCATCTCGACGAACACCAGCGGCACCTTCGCGAGCGCCGGCCCTGCCACGTCGGCACGGGTCTGGATTCCGTCCGCCACGCCCGCGTAGTTGGCGGGCACGAATCCGTCGGCCACATAGGCGTCGCGCATAGCTTTGGACGCCTCGAGGCCGCCCCCGGACTGTGCCGCGTTCGCCTCCGCGTCCGGAATCGGCAAGGTGGGGACGATCAGGTGGAAGCCGTGCTTGCCGGCGTCCTCACCCTGAGCCGTCGAGTCGGCGTGAATGCTCACCGCCACGTCGGCGTTCGATTCGCTTGCCGCGTGCGCTCTTTCGTCAACACACCCACCCCAGCCCGTGTCGTTCTGGCGGCTCTGCACCACCGATGCACCCAAGGTCTCGAGGCTGCTCTTCACCAGCTGCGCAACGTTCCAGTTGATCGTGTGCTCCGGCACCCCGCCCAGTGAGGTCATTCCACTCGTCTGGCAATCCTTGGTGCCACCTCTGCCGTCGTCGACCTGCCGGGTCAGGTCGTGTCCCTCAGCCGAACCCTGATGACCGGGGTCGAGGAAGACCGTGAGGTCGGCCAGTTCGGTGCCGGTCACTGTCGGCGCCGGATCCGGCTGCGCCGACACATGCGCGGGAATGAGCACGGAAGCGCCGAGGACGCAGGCACCGAGGCCGGCCTTGATTGCAGTTCTGTTCATACCGGGGATGGGCGCACGTCGCAGTGCGGGCGCCACTCTCCTTCCACAGGTGCCACACGAGTCACATCAGCCCCGAGTGAAGCAGCTGCATCGGTCGAATGTGCCGCTCGAAACCGAATCGAGAGCAACCTGTGACCGAAGGGGCAATCGAGCGAAAGTGAACAGGGCGGCAACTTCGCAGGAAGAATCGCTGCTCAGCCCAGCAGTCCGCGCAGCGGGCCCGATAATGGAAGTGCACACCCTCGACCCCGTGCTGTACGGTCATCTACCAACCAGCAACGCCACGCAGAAAGGTACGGACATGATGCAGCTTCACGCTCTCTTCGCATCCGTACCCGCATGGCGTCACTGCACCGCCGACAAGCACATCTCCAAGTACGGCGCACCCCGAGAATGACGAGATTCCATCCAGTTCTTCTCGGGCACCCAGGGCAAACCCCTCGGGTGCCTTTTCTTTTACCCTTCACCTGCAGGAGCACTCCATGAAACTTCGGATCAACCAACTGTCCACCGAACCCCCATATCTGGGCCTACCCGACGACCTGACCGGATACGCGGTCACGCTCGACCTCTCGCACTGCGACGCCGCCCACGAAGCGGCGCTCGGGGAGCTGATCAGTGAGGTCCGTAGCCGCGGTGCCGCCCGGGTCGTCATCTCCGGTTCGCCGCGCGCACTCGAAGGCACCGGCCGCGGCCACGCAGCCGCAGCCGCCTGACAACGACGAACGGGCCCCGGCATGATGCCAAGGCCCGTTCGCGACGTGCGGAACGCTAGTGCGCGAAGTGCCGCGCGCCAGTGAGGTACATGGTGATACCGGCTTCCTTGGCGGCGTCGATCACCTCGTTGTCGCGGACCGAACCGCCGGGCTGAACCACAGCCTTGACGCCGGCGCTGGCGAGGACCTGCAAGCCGTCCGGGAACGGGAAGAACGCGTCAGACGCGCCCACCGACCCGACCACCCGGTCCCCGGCCCGCTGTACCGCGAGGTGCGCGGAATCGACGCGGTTGACCTGGCCCATCCCGACGCCCACCGACGCACCGTCGCTGGCGAGCAGAATGGCATTGGACTTCACCGAACGGCACGCCCGCCAAGCGAACTCGAGATCTTTCAGGGTCTGCTCGTCGGCAGCGTCACCGACGGCGAGAGTCCAGTTGGCCGGATCGTCACCGTCGGCGTCGAGAACGTCGCGTTCCTGGAGCAGCGCTCCCCCGGACACCGGACGCAGTTCGATTCCTGTCGGGTTCGGCGCCTGCGCGAGAAGAACGCGAATGTTCTTTTTCCGCTGCAGCACACCGAGTGCGCCGTCTGCGTACGACGGCGCGATGATCACCTCGGTGAAGATCTCCGCGACCTGCTCCGCCATCTCGACCGTGACCTCACGGTTCGCGGCAATGACGCCGCCGTACGCGCTCACCGGATCACAGGCGTGCGCCTTGCGGTGCGCCTCGGCGATGTCGCCGCCCACTGCGATGCCACAGGGGTTCGCGTGCTTGATGATCGCAACGGCGGGAGCGCTGAAGTCGAAAGCGGCACGCCAGGCAGCGTCACCGTCGGTGTAGTTGTTGTACGACATTTCCTTGCCGTGCAGTTGCTCCGCCTGAGCGAGGCCCGCGGAAGCGGCGGGATTCACGTACAGCGCCGCGGCCTGGTGCGGGTTCTCGCCGTACCGCAGCACCGCCGAACGGTCCCACGTGGCGCCCGCCCACTCGGGGAACTGCGAATCACCACGTTCGACCCGTGTGGACGTCATCCAGCTCGCCACGGCGACATCGTACGACGCGGTGTGCTGGAAAGCCTGCGCAGCGAGAGCAGTCCGCTCACCGAGCGTGAAGCCACCCTCGGCAACCGCCGCGAGCACGTCCTCGTAGCGGGCGGGATCGACGACAACCGCAACGGACGGGTGGTTCTTCGCGGCAGCGCGGACCATGGACGGGCCGCCGATGTCGATTTGCTCCACGCACTCGTCGGGAGTTGCGCCCGAGGCCACCGTCTGGGTGAACGGGTAGAGATTCACCACCACCAGCTCGAACGCCTCGATACCGAGTTCGTCGAGCTGGGCGAGGTGCTCCGGCTTCCGGGTGTCGGCGAGAACACCGGCGTGAACCCGCGGGTGCAGGGTCTTGACGCGACCCTCGAGGCACTCGGGAAACCCCGTGAGCGCCTCCACCGGCGTGACCGGAATACCGGCGTCGGCGATCTTCGCCGCTGTCGACCCGGTCGACACCAACTCGACACCCGCCTCGTGCAGGCCGGTAGCCAGGTCGACCAGACCGGTCTTGTCGTAGACGCTGACGAGCGCTCGGCGCACAGCCTTGCGTTCACTCACTGGGGATCACGGCCTTTCGTCCATCGGATAGAACTCCACGGGTCGCGACAGCGGCGATGACGTCCGCCAACAACCGTCGCTCCACAGTCTTGATGCGCTCGTGCAGGGTCGACTCGTCGTCGCCGTCGAGCACCGGCACGGGCTCCTGCGCCAGGATCGGGCCGGTATCGACGCCGGCGTCCACGAGGTGGACGGTTGATCCAGACACCTTGACGCCGTACGCCAGCGCATCGGGCACCGCGTGTGCTCCGGGGAACGCGGGCAACAACGCCGGATGCGTGTTGATGATGCGGCCGCCGAAGCGGCCCAGGAAGGCGGGCCCGAGGATCTTCATGAATCCCGCCGACACGACGAGCGAGGGCTCGTGTGCGGCGACAGCCTCGGTGAGCGCCTCGTCCCACGCGGCGCGATCCGGGTGGTCGCGCAGGCTCACCTGAAAGTGGGCGATTCCCGCGGCGTCCGCATGGCGGGTCGCTTCGCAGTTCCGGTCGACTCCGACCGCCACGATCTCGGCGGGGTATCCACCTGCCCGGGACGCATCGATCAGCGACCGCAGCAAAGTGCCGGCACCGGATGCGAGTACGACGACCCTCGCCGGTGCCGTCGATGACGTTCCGGTCGCCGCCGTCGGCCTCAGGTGGTCACGCGAGGAAGTCAGCGCTCTACTCCTGAACAATCGAAAGGCCGGGTGATATCGAACGGGGCGGTCGCATCGTCGACCGACCAAGAGCCTAGTCGCTGGGGGTTGCGGGCCCTCGGGGCAGGTCGGCTTCAGCTCCGTCATCCGAATCGCCGGGCTCATCCGGATCCGGGGTGGCAGGGTCTTCCTCGACCTCGGCGTCCACCACGACCTCGGTCGGCGCCTCGTCGTGCTCGGGTGCCGGGGCGGTGGCCGGTGCCTCCGGTTCGTCGACGAGCTCTGCTTCGATGACACTGCCCGGAGCTTCACCCGCCGGTATCGGCGATGCGTCGGGAACAGGAGCGGCAATGGCGGGCACTTCCTCCTCGCCCGGAAGATGCGGCTCCTCCTCGCCCGCCGAGTCCCCGTCCACCTCGTCGTGAGCACCCCGACCGCGGAACCACGCGATGACGACGGCGGTGATCGCTCCCACCAATCCCAACCAGGCGAAAGTCAGTCCACCGAACACCCACCACGTGATCCGGACGGTCCCGAAGGCACCCAACTCGCCGCCCGCGATCAGACCGAGCACTGCGGCCACCACACCCACACCCGCGGCGGCGGTCAGCACCGTGAACAGGGCCTCCTGCCCGGCCACCCGCCGACCGGAGTCGCGCCCGAGCATCACACCGATCAGTAGTGGAATCAACAGCAGAGCAGGCCAGGCACCGCCCGCGGCGCCGTCCGGAACCGCGCCGAGTACCGGCAACGGAGGCAGCGAGCCGCCGACGTTTCCGAACACACTGACCGACACGTCACCGATCTGCGCCGCCCCGCCCATCACGGCTGCCGCCGCACCGATCACCACGTTGGGCAGATACAGCACCGAGAGAACCGTCAATCCGAGGGCGCCCATCACACCGTCACCGCGTTCGAGCAACCCACCGACCGTCGACCATTCCACGAGCAACGAAACGGTGACCAGAGCCGCACCGGCACCGACAATCGCCATCAGCGCGCGTAGCCCCGGACGCACCGCGTTCCGCACCCATGCCGGAAGGTCGACGGCAAGCACCGGCCACATCGTCACAGCCACACCGAGCCCTGCGGCCACCAGGTGAACGAACAGCACCCAACCGAACGCGGCGAGAGTATTCGGCGGCGACAACGCGATGACCGCCGACGCGTCCGCGACCACAGCCAGACTGATCGCGGTAACCACCAACGGACCGCCCACCGCTGCTCCGACGACGCGGAGAACCCGGCTGCGGGACGACGCCACGTCCACAGCCCCGGCGCACCCGCGGGCAACAGCCCACACCATGCCCGCGGTCGGAATCAAGGGAAGGACACCGAGCACGGTGCGGTCGATGGTCACCGGAACCTGATGAATGGCCAGCCACGACGCGGCGATCGCCCCGAACGTTCCGGTCAGGTCGCTGTTCGCGGCAACCAGCGTGACCACGATCAATGCCGACAGAAGAACGACCGTCACCACAGCCGGCCGGAACGCCACCGCCAGCAACGCCCACGCCTCGTCCGCGTCCGGCACCCGGACCTGCGGACCCGGACCTCGCCCACCATCAGCGGATCGCCGCTCATCACTTCGTGCGGCCCTGCGCTGAACACGATCAACCAAAGAACTCATCCCCTCGAGAGTGGCACCTGGGCGCCGCGACCGCCGTCAGGCGCGCCGCACAGAAGTGGCCTCCGACCATGTTCGGTCGGAGGCCATCTGCTTGATCTTCCCCGCTACTTGTCGTCCCGGTCTGAACGCGTGTCGAAGGCCTGGGTCGGTGCACCCGGGCCCTCCGACTCGGAAGTCTCACCCGGCTCGGCATGCTGCGATTCGGAGCGCGACTGCTCGCCGTACTCCAGAGTGCGCTCCACCGGTGACGCTTCGGGTTGCGCGCCGTAGGCGGGCGCGGCGTGCTGCGCCGAACCATAGCTCGTGCCGGCCGGTCCTGTCGGATACTGCGACGCGGGGGTCGAGCCCGGCTGCGACGGCTGCGAATACCCCTGGTACTGCGGCTGCTGATACGCAGTGGTCGGAGCGTCGTACGGTGCCGGCCCCGCCCCATACCCCTGCTGCGACGGCGGCTGTCCGTAGCCCTGACCGTAACCGGACTGGCCGGACGAAGAGTGCGTCTGGCCGGGCTGCTGACCGGGCTGACCCTGCTGACCGAAGCCCTGCTGGCCGTACGGAGCCTGGCTTTGCTGTCCGTACCCCGGCTGTGGCGACTGACCCTGCTGCTGACCGTAGCCCTGCGGACCGGCGTACCCCTGAGAGGGCTGCTGACCGTAGCCCTGTCCCTGCTGCCCGAACGACTGTGGCCCGCCCTGGCCGTAGCCGCCCTGGCCGGGCTGGCCGGGCTGGCCGGGCTGGCCGGGCTGGCCGAAAGCACCAGCGGCCGAAGTACTGCGGGCCGGCTGCTTCACCACGCCGATGTCGAACAGCAGCGCAGCGACCGCCACCGCCGACTGGATGAACCCCAGAACGAGGATCAGGACGGCGCCCCACCCGGAATCGGCGTCGAAGTTGAGGAAGATGAGCAGGGCGAGAACCC
This sequence comes from Rhodococcus tibetensis, assembly GCF_024438035.1. Classification (GTDB taxonomy): domain Bacteria; phylum Actinomycetota; class Actinomycetes; order Mycobacteriales; family Mycobacteriaceae; genus Rhodococcus_F; species Rhodococcus_F tibetensis. The sequence continues at coordinate 102,903 of NZ_JANFQF010000002.1, read as the reverse complement.
ACCCGGAGATGGACGCCGCCGCAGCCGCACCGGCATAGTTCTGCTTCGGGAGAAGAGATATTGCTGCGAGCAGACCGCCCAGGAACAGCAGCCCGAGACCGTGCGACCCCGCCTCGAAAGAATTCAGCGGCTCGCGGACGACGGTGACGTACGGGGCGAACCCCAACAGCAGGTTCAGCAACCCGAGAACGGCGACACCGATCAGGAGGAAGAAGCCCAGGTTTTTGGAATCTCCCCCTGCATTGTCTTGCGCTGCATTCGGTTGCGCGGGCGGACCGTAGCTCGGCCCGCCGGGCGTGAACGTCATGACTTCTCCTCGTCGACAAGTGGTCGTCTGCGTGCGCTCTTCCGACGCTAGCCTACGGATACCCGTCGGTCACTGCCCTCGGCAGCGACCCGCAGCGCCCGGAACGGTGCGGGAGACAATAGGCCGATGCCGTACACGCTCACTCCCCGCACGACCGATCTCACCGTCGAAACGGAGATCAAACACTCACGCTTCATCGCGGCGGTGCGGCGGGTGGCCGATGCCGAGTCCGCGCGAGACTTCGTCCAGTCGCAACGACGCGCGTATCCCGATGCGCGGCATCACTGTTCGGCCTACATCGTCGGGAACGGTCCCAGTGAACGGATCGAGCGTTCGAGTGACGACGGAGAACCCGGCGGAACGGCGGGGATACCGATGCTGCAGGTCCTGCGGACACGGGACCTCGTCGATGTCGCGGTGGTGGTCACGCGATACTTCGGCGGAATCAAACTGGGGGCGGGCGGACTGGTCCGCGCCTACTCGGGGGCGGTGACCGCGGCAATCGATGCCGCTTCCCTCGTAAGACGCGAGCGACGGCAGCTGCACACATTGGCTGTCCGTCATGCGGATGCGGGCCGGGTTGAGTCGGAACTGCGGATGCGCGGGGTGGTGGTCGTGGAAACGACGTACGCCGAAAAGGCAGTGCTCACGCTCGCGGCCCGGGATTCGAAGGGCTTGGCGGATCTGGTCGCGGCCGTCACGGCAGGTGCGGGGACACTCGATCCGGCCGGTGAGATGTGGGTGGACGCCTGACGGCCCGTGCGTGGTTGACGAGTCCAGAGACTCGTCAACCACGCACGGGCGCGGAGCGCCTAGGCCTGGACGGACAGGCTCTGCAGGATCTCGCGAGCGAGCGCAGCGGTCTCGGACGGCGTCTTGCCGACCTTCACGCCGGCAGCCTCGAGGGCGTCCTTCTTGGCCTGCGCGGTGCCCGAGGAACCGGAGACGATGGCGCCTGCATGGCCCATGGTCTTGCCCTCGGGAGCGGTGAAGCCCGCGACGTAACCGACGACGGGCTTGGTGACGTTCGCCTTGATGTAGTCGGCGGCACGCTCCTCGGCGTCGCCACCGATCTCACCGATCATGACGATGACCTTGGTCTCGGGGTCCTTCTCGAACGCCTCGATGGCGTCGATGTGGGTGGTTCCGATGACCGGGTCGCCGCCGATGCCGATGGCGGTGGAGAAACCGAAGTCACGCAGCTCGAACATCATCTGGTAGGTCAGCGTGCCCGACTTGGAGACGAGACCGATGGGGCCGGAGCCTGCGATGTTCGCGGGGGTGATGCCCACCAGCGACTCGCCCGGGGTGATGATGCCGGGGCAGTTGGGTCCGATGATGCGGGTCTTGTTGCCCTTGGAGACGTTGTACGCCCAGGCGTACGCCGAATCCTGCACCGGGATGCCCTCGGTGATGACCACGAGCAGCGGGATCTCCGCGTCGATGGCCTCGACGATGGCGTCCTTGGCGAAGGCCGGGGGAACGAACGCGATGGAGACGTCCGCGCCGGTCTTCTCGATGGCCTCGGCGACGGTGCCGAAGACGGGCAGCTCGACGCCGCCGTCGTGGGTGACGGTGGTGCCGGCCTTGCGGGCGTTGACACCGCCGACGACCTGGGTGCCGGCCTTGAGCATCAGCGCGGTGTGCTTCGTGCCCTCGCCGCCGGTGATGCCCTGGACGATGACCTTGGAGTCCTTGGTCAGGAAGATAGCCATGTTGTTTTAAGTCCCTTTACTTTGCGGCGAAGGCCAGCTCGGCAGCCTTGTCGGCGGCCTCGTCCATGGTTCCGACGACCGTGACCAGCGGGTGAGCGGCCTCGGCGAGGATGCGGCGACCCTCTTCGACATTGTTGCCGTCCAAGCGGACGACCAGCGGCTTGTTGGCCTCGTCACCGAGCGTCTTCAGGGCGCCGACGATGCCGTTGGCGACCGCGTCACACGCGGTGATGCCACCGAAAACGTTCACGAACACGCTCTTGACCTGCGCGTCGTTCAGGATGACATCCAGGCCGTTCGCCATGACCTCTGCGGAGGCGCCGCCACCGATGTCGAGGAAGTTGGCCGGCTTCACGCCACCGTGCTTCTCACCTGCGTAGGCGACGACGTCCAGGGTCGACATGACCAGGCCGGCGCCGTTACCGATGATGCCGACCTCACCGTCGAGCTTGACGTAGTTGAGGTCGTTTTCCTTGGCCTTGAGCTCGAGCGGGTCCGTGGCGTCCTTGTCCTCGAACGCCTCGTGGCCGGGCTGACGGAACGCAGCGTTCTCGTCGAGCGTGACCTTGCCGTCGAGTGCGAGGATCTGGTCGTCCGGCGTGCGGACGAGCGGGTTGACCTCGACGAGGAGAGCGTCTTCCTTGATGAAGACGTCCCACAGCTTCTGGATCGTGACGGCCGCTGCGTCGAGCACCTCGGCGGGCAGCTTTCCTGCCTCGGCGATGCTGCGCGCGAACGCCAGGTCGACACCCTTCACGGCGTCGACGGGGATCTTGGCGAGGGCGTCGGGGTTCTCCTCGGCGGTGACCTCGATCTCGACTCCACCTTCCACCGAACACATGGCCAGGTAGGTGCGGTTGGTGCGGTCGAGCAGGAAGGAGATGTAGTACTCCTCGGCGATGTCACTCGCCTCTGCGACCAGCAGCTTCTTGACGACATGGCCCTTGATGTCGAGGCCGAGAATGGCCTCGGCGTTCGCCTGGGCGGCGTCGACGTCTGCGGAGTACTTGACGCCACCCGCCTTGCCGCGGCCGCCGACCTTGACCTGCGCCTTGATCATCACGGGCTTACCGATTTCTTCGGCAATCTCGCGCGCGCCGGCGACCGTGTCGGTAACACGTCCAGCCGAAGTCGGCACCTCGTGCTTGGCGAAGAGTTCCTTCGCCTGGTATTCGAAGAGATCCATCTGCTCACCGTCTCGTCTGCGTTGACACCCGCTCGAGGGGTAGGAGCGGGTCTGTTTTGGACTTTAACCAGTTGCCGGGCCAGGTCTACGCCCGCGTGCATGGTATGTGGTCCACATCACGCGATACGCCCCCCTGAGGTGCGCCTCACCGATTTTCCGGCGGGGTGCTCACCGTTTTCCGGTGCGTGCTGTGAGGGCCGCGGCAGCCGCAACCAACACTATGCCCACCGCGGACGGGATGACACCGGCCCCCATTTCCGGGGCCTCCAGCCGCGCTCGGGTGAGAGGCCAGGACAGCAAATACACCCCCATGGCGACGCCTGTCCCCAGGAGGAGTGCGCATGCCCGGGCAGGCCTCGCCCGCGCGGCCACGATCACCGCGAGGACGACCGTGGCACCGAGCAACGCCCGCCCCCACACGTCGAGCCCCCAGGGAAGTTCCCCGAAGGTAGCGGCAGCGGAGTGCTCGCCCACAGCATCGGTGCCCGAGAAGAGCGGAAGTGCCAGTCCGACGAGCGCGGACAGGGCGCCGAGTCCCCCGACCACGAGGACCGCGAGATCGGTCGAGCGCTCCTCCGAGGTATCGATCTCCTCCCGTTCCGCGGAACCGGCGAACCAGGTGAGCACCCCGGTCACGGTGGCAGCGACCGCGGCGCACCACAGCAGAACCGAGCCGGCGCCGGCGCTGATACCCGGTACATCGGTGGCGAGCACCACGGACTGGGTCACCGCCGCGACGGAGAAGGGAATCGTCACCCACAGCACTCCGACCGCGGGTCGCACCGCCGAAGCGAACTCGGAGAAGAACAACCAGATCGTTCCGACGACGAGAACGATGGCTGCGACGAGGACGACCCGGGTCGCCAGAACGTCCGGGCGCGCCAACCCGGCGGGCGTGTTCAGGACCGGGAGCAATGCCCCGGTGGCGGCAAGAACGGTCGCGACGGCTCCGGCGATTCCCGCGGCAACGTGCCATCGGGCGAGCCGGGCGCGCGCCGCCTCGGCTTCTGCCCGCGCGGCAGCCTGGGCGACACCTTTCCCCGACGGCGCGACGGCCCCGGCCTTCACCGTCCCGACTGTCGGCCGATCCGGAATTGCGCCTGCCAGCGCCTGCAGGACGCGAGTATCGCGGGCGCGGTCGACCACGGGGACACACACCCCCGCGACCACCAGCACACCGGCCCCGACGCTCCCCCACACCGACCCCGGCCCGGCGTCGATGCGTTCGCCTGCGACCAGCCCGGCCACCAGGCGCGTCCCGACCACACCCAGAGCGGCGAGGCCGGATCCCACCAGGACTCCCCCCGACACGGGCGGGGAGATGGACGCCAACGCCGAGGCGACGACGACCAGGACCGCGACGGCAATCGCCGCAGCCCCGGCCGAGGCCTCGAGATCCGATTCGATCACGGGAGGAACCAGGACGACGGGATCCGAGGACAGGAAGGCAGGCGCGAACAATGCCCCGACCAGAACCAGGGCCGCTGCCACCGCGCCTGCGGACAAGAGGAACCCCACCCGCGCGCCGGTGGGGCGTCCTACCTGCTCGGAACTGCGGGCGTCGCCATAGCCGTCGAGGAGGGAGCAGCGGTGGACAGCGACCATCCCGAGCAGGCCGGCAAGCGCGATCAGGAGGTGACCGGCCAGGACGGTATAGGCGCCGGCGCCCGTCGAGAGTTCCGCCGCCGTGTGCGGTCGGAACAGCTCGAGTCGGTTGGCATCGATCGCGTCCGTCCACAGCTGTACATCCAGGACGGCCGCGCCGACCGACACGGCACCCGCGCCCGCGAGTACCCCGCCGGCGACGGCGGTCCTTCTGGCGACGAGCGCGGCGATCGCCGCCAGGGGCGCTGCTACTGCGAACACTGCGGCCCACACGGCCGCGGCGCCGATGCCCGGAAGCTCCTCGACGCCTCCCGCCGGCCGAGCAGCGTCCAGCACGGGCGCGACGGCGATACCCAGCCCCCCGAGGAGGGCCAGGATCGCCGCGGTCGTGCACCCTCGGCGAGCCCTGGAGGGATCCGGCTCCTCGAACGCGGCCGATGGAGCGCCGGCGCCGGCGGAGGGGATGCGTTCGGGCTCGGCCCTACGGCACTCTCGGGAACCTGTTGATGACGCCACGGACCGACGCTAACGCTTCACACCCGGACAGCGGCCGCTGTGACACGCGCATCTGCGCTGGAGATCGAATCGAGACCGAGCATCCGCATCCGCATTCCCCCTGTTCACGTTGTGATGCGCATCACAAGTAGCTGTTCATTCGCGTTACAGGTTGCGCGCATCGCAACCGTTTCGTTACCGTCGCCAGGTCTAAGTCACAGGCAGGTCACGAGCAGGAGGTTGGACGGGCGTATGCACCACCGCAGCCAGTTCACGGCCAGCCGTTTTGTGAATCACCACGCTGACGAGGAACGTGAGACTTCGTTCTCGGTTGGTCACAGCGACGAGGTCACGCCCACGTATCCCCCAAGATCGGTCGAGCGTTACACCGAGACCGATAGTTCTGAGATTTCCGACATGCTCTTCCGTGATTCGCATTCTCCGCGCTCCGCCGGCCAAGACGCTCCGCGCTCCGGCAACCACAGCTTCGAGACGGTAAGCAGTTACGACACCGAGTTCGACATCCCCGGCTCCATTCCCCGCAGCGGTATCGAGTCCCCCGAGGGCACGCCCTCCCACTCCCGCCGCGGAGCGCACCGACTTCCCACTCCCCCCTCGGCCCTCAAAGGCCGCGCAGCCGTACTCGCCGTCGCGGCCGGTGCGGTCGTCGCAGCAGGCCAGGCCGCAGTCACCGGTTCTTCCTCCGATTCCTCCGATCACTCCGAGGTCGCCCTCGCCAGTGACGAGTCGAGCGTCATCGGAACCACCGCCGAGCCGCAGGCCGCGCAGTTCTCCACAGTCGCCGATACCGTCGGGTCCGAGTCGAACGCTCCTCAGGTCCTCAACGTTGCGAACCCCACTGACCTGTCGCAGTTCAGCAATCTGCTCGCGAAGGGACAGCGCTTCAGCGAAGAACGCGCCGCCCGCGAGGCCGCTGCCCGTCGGCCGTTGTTCGTTCTCCCCACCATCGGCACCTTCACCTCCAACTTCGGATCGCGCTGGGGCACCCTCCACGCGGGCGTCGACATCGCCGCCCCCATCGGCACCCCCATCGTGGCCGTGGCCGATGGTGAGGTTATCGACTCGGGTCCGGCTTCCGGGTTCGGCATGTGGGTCCGACTCAAGCACGCCGACGGCACCGTCACCGTCTACGGACACATCAACACCTCCACTGTCACCGTGGGCCAGAAGGTCATGGCGGGTGACCAGATCGCGACCGTCGGCAACCGCGGCTTCTCCACCGGCCCGCACCTGCACTTCGAGGTTCACCTCGGCGGCGAGAACAAGGTCGATCCCCTGCCCTGGCTGGCGTCCCGCGGCATCAGCCTCGGCCCCGAGATGGACTGATCCGGAAGTTCCCGGCACGCAACTACAAACACGACTGCGGCGCATGCACAGTGCATGCGCCGCAGTCGTGTTTGTACAGGGCCTACAATTTGGTCATCGGGACGCCACCGATCAGCATGAGCCGGACCTTGCCGGCGCTGCCGAAGTCGATCGTGACGGTGGCTGTCGGTCCGGCACCCTTGGTCTCGAGTACCGTGCCCAGGCCGTACTTGTCATGGGTGACACGGTCGCCCACAGTGAGAACCAGGTTGTTGTTGCGGGAGCGGGCAGCACCGAAACTCGGCGCAGCGGACGAACTGCCGCCATAACCCTGGCCGCCGTAGCCCGAACTCCGGGCGCGGCCGCCACCGATCGCGCCGCCCGAACCGATTCTGGTTCCCGGGTCCTCACGACGCCAGTGCACCAGATCGTTCGGGATTTCCTGCAGGAAGCGCGACTCCGGGTTCTGGATGGGTTGCCCCCATGCCGACCGAATGACTGCGCGGGTGAGGTACAGCCGCTTCCTGGCTCGGGTGATACCGACGTAGGCAAGTCTGCGTTCCTCGGACAGCTCGGTGGGGTCGCCGAGCGCCCGCATGTGCGGGAACTGGCCGTCTTCCCACCCGGTGACGAACACGATGGGGAACTCGAGCCCCTTCGCCGTGTGCAGGGTCATCATGGTGACGACGCCCTCGTCGGAGTCGGGCAGCTGGTCCGAATCCGCCACGAGCGAGACTCGCTCGAGGAAGGCGGCGAGGGAACCGGGGTCGGGTTCACCGTCGCGCGCGTCGACGTCGCCGTCCTCCGGAGTCTCGATCAGCCCAGCAGCATTGCGGGCATCCGAGCTGAACTCCCTTGCAACGCTGACCAACTCGTTGAGGTTGTCGAGCCGGGCACCATCCTGCGGGTCGCTGCTCGCGGCGAGCTCGGCGCGATACCCCGTCCGCTCGAGCACCGCCTCGACGACCTCACCGATGTCGCCGAGCTGATCCGGGACCACCTCGTCCGAGCTGAACTCGGGCGGGAGCATCATCCGCAACCCGTCCATCAGCTCGAGGAAGGAAGCGATGGCCTTCTGCGAGCGGGTGTTCAGCAGCGGCACCCGGCCCTCGCCGCCGTCGCGCAATGCCTCCGCGAAACTGATGCCTCGTTGCTCGGAATGCACTGCCACGCACGCCTCGGCACGGTCACCGATGCCGCGGCGCGGGGTATTGAGAATGCGACGCAGGCTGACCGTGTCGTCCTCGTTGGCGAGCACCCGAAGATACGCGACGATGTCGCGCACCTCCTTGCGCTCGTAGAACCGCACACCGCCGACCACCTTGTAGGGAACGCCGAGGCGGATGAAGATTTCCTCGAGGGCACGCGAGGAGTTGTTGGTGCGGTAGAACACCGCGACATCAGCGAACTTGGCTTCTCCGGAATCGACCAACTTGTCGATCTCCGAAGCGACGAAGGACGCCTCGTCGTGCTCGTTGTCGGCGACGTAACCGGTGATGAGCTCACCCTCGCCCGAGTCGGTCCACAGCCTCTTCTCACGCCGGCCCGTGTTCTTGGAGATGACGGAGTTCGCAGCGGACAGAATGTTCTGTGTGGAACGGTAGTTCTGTTCGAGCAGGATGGTGCGGGCGTCGGGATAGTCGCGCTCGAACTCTTCGATGTTGCGGATCGTGGCACCGCGGAACGCGTAGATCGACTGGTCGGCATCACCCACCACACACAACTCGGCAGGAGCGACGCGGTGCTCGGCATCCCTGTCTTCGGAAGTGCCGCCCACCAATTCCCGGACCAGCATGTATTGCGCATGGTTGGTGTCCTGGTACTCGTCGACCAGTACGTGCCGGAACCGGCGCCGATAGTACTCGGCCACCTGCGGGAACGCCTGGAGCATTGCAACGGTCTCGCCGATCAGGTCGTCGAAGTCGAGCGCGTTGGCCGAGCGCAGCCGCTGCTGGTAGTGGCCGTACACCTTCGCGACCAGGCGCGGCAGCTCCGCCGGATCCTTGTCGGCGTCTGCACTGGCCTGCTCCGGGTCGACGAGCTCGTTCTTCAGATTCGAGATGTGAGTGGCGAGCAGCCGCGCGGTGTATCGCTTGGTGTCGAGGTTCAGATCCTTGGAGATCATCGTCAACAAGCGCCGCGAATCGTCCGCGTCGTAGATGGAGAAGTTGGAGTTGAGTCCCGGAAGCAGCGCGGCTTGGGCGCGCAGGATGCGAACGCAACTCGAGTGGAACGTGGAGACCCACATGTTGTTGGCACGCGGGCCGACCAGGTGCGCGACCCGCTCGCGCATCTCCGCCGCGGCCTTGTTGGTGAAGGTGATGGCCAGGACCTGGCCCGGCATCACACCGCGTTCCGCGAGCAGATAGGCGATTCGGCGGGTGAGCACTGCCGTCTTCCCCGACCCGGCCCCCGCGACGATCAGCAGCGGAGAGCCGGTGTGCACGACGGCCTCGCGTTGCTGCGGATTGAGGCCTTCGAGAAGTGTGTCCGAGCCGGCGCGCGCGGGCGTGGATGCCCGCGGCGACGCCACGGCACCGGTGTGCGAAGCAATACCCGAAATAGTGTTCATCGTCCATCAAACCTACCGGCGTGTACCGACAGCGTCACAGCGGCTTGGCCTGCGTGGTACCGCCGTGGCAAACTGGTACACGTGTTCAGTCAGCCATCGCGCCCCCTGTGGCGATTTTTTTACGGGTACCGGCCTCCGGTGCCCGTGAACTGAACAGCTCACGAGCCCCGAGGTCCACACCGGATCCGGGGCTTTTTTCGTCAAACGAGCCTGGATCGGTAACGACTCGAGCCGAAACAACGATCCAAGTTCTGACAAGAGGGAGACGAACCAATGAGCACTCAGACCGTCGCATCAGCCGCCAAGGACACCGCTGTTCCCACCAGCGAGGCCGAGATCGAAGTTCTCCGTCAGGAGATCGACAAGCTCGACGCCGAGATTCTCGCCGCGATCAAGCGCCGGTCCGAGGTCTCGCAGATCATCGGTGCCACCCGGATGGCGTCCGGCGGTCCGCGCCTCGTCCACAGCCGTGAGATGAAGGTGCTCGAGCGGTTCAACGAACTCGGCCAGGAAGGCCACACGCTCGCCATGCTCCTGCTGCGCCTCGGGCGCGGCCGCCTCGGGCACTGAGCCGCTGAGGCGCGGCCGCCGTCGGTGTACGACAACGGCCGCCTCACCTGATGACTACGACTCGAGTGCCACGTACTTGGTCTCCAGGTACTCCTCGATCCCTTCGCTGCCCCCTTCGCGCCCGAAGCCTGACGCTTTGACGCCGCCGAAGGGGGCAGCGGTGTCTGAAATGACGCCCCGGTTGACGCCTACCATGCCCGTTTCGAGGAGATCAGCGACGCGGAGCGCACGGTCGAGGTCCCGGGTGAAGATGTAGGCGGCGAGACCGTATTCGGTGTCGTTGGCCGCGGCGATGCCCTCCTCCTCGGTGTCGAAACCGCTGATTGCGGCAACCGGGCCGAACACTTCCTCTTTCAGGATTCGGGCGTGTAGCGGGACCTCGTCGAGGACGGTGGCCGGGTAGAAGTAGCCCGGCCCTTCCGGCGCCGCACCGCCCAGCCGGACGCGGGCCCCCGCACCGACTGCGTCCTGCACCAGTTCGCTGACGGTCTCGAGCTGATCGGCGTTGATGAGGGGGCCAAGTGTGGTGCCAGCGTCCTGCCCCGGCCCCAGCGTGTACGACGACATCTTGTCGGCGAGTTTGGCGGTGAATTCCTCGCGGACGCTGTTCGCGACGTGGAAACGGTTGGCGGCCGTGCAGGCTTCACCGCCGTTGCGCATCTTCGCGAGAACGGCGCCTTCCACCGCGGCATCGACGTCGGCGTCGTCGAAGACGACGAAGGGCGCGTTGCCACCCAGTTCCATGGAAGTGCGCAGCAGCCCCTTGGCGGACTTCTCGATCAGCATCCGTCCGACCCCGGTGGAACCGGTGAACGTGAGCTTGCGCAGGCGCCGATCGTCCAGCAAAGGTCCCGTCACTTCGCCGGACTTCGACGTCGGTAGTACGGACAGGACGCCTTTCGGCAGTCCCGCGTCGGCCATGACCTCGGCGAGTAGCAGCATCGTCAAGGGTGTTTCGGAGGCGGGCTTGACGATCATGGTGCAGCCCGCAGCCAGCGCGGGACCGATCTTTCGGGTGCCCATCGCGAGAGGGAAGTTCCACGGGGTGATCGCCAGACAGGGACCGACCGGCTGTTTGGTCACAAGCACTCGTCCGTTGCCGGCGGGTGCAGCTGTGTAGCGGCCGGAGATGCGCACCGCCTCTTCACTGAACCAGCGAAAGAACTCGGCGCCGTACTTCACCTCCGCCTTGCTCTCCGGCAGCGCCTTGCCCATTTCCAGGGTCATCAAGAGGGCGAAGTCGTCGGCACGCTCGATAATCTTGTCGAACACGGTGCGCAACAGTTCCCCACGCGCCCGTGCCGGTGTCGCCGCCCACTCGCTCTGCACGGCCACCGCGGCGTCCAGAGCTTTCATCGCGTCGGCTGGACTGGCGTCCGCCACCTCGGTGAGGGACTCACCGGTGGACGGGTCGAAGACGGTGAAGGTGGCGCCGTTTTCGGCGTCGCGCTGCTCACCACCGAGGAAGAGGGTCGTCGGAACTTGTCGAATGAGTTCGCGGGAATCCATGAGGTCCATCATGCGCCGCACCAGACTTCACACGGAAGTTTCGACGCGCGGGCACTAAGCTCGAACCTCGTGAGCTCAGACATCACCGGAACCGCTGCCTGGCAGAAATTGCGCGATCATCACGCTCGAATCCAGTCCGTCCATCTGCGGGAGCTCTTCGACGAAGATCCGGCGAGAGGCCACGAACTCACCGTTTCAGCGGGCGATCTGTACATCGACTACAGCAAGCACCGCGTCGATCGCGCGACCCTCGAGGCGCTGCTCGATCTGGCGCGCAGCGCGGACCTCGAAGCGCGCCGGGACGCGATGTTCGCGGGCCAGCACATCAACACTTCGGAGGATCGCGCCGTCCTCCACACCGCGCTCAGGCTGCCTGCCGATGCCTCACTCACCGTGGACGGTCAGGACGTGGTCGCCGATGTCCACGAGGTTCTCGATCGCATGGGCGACTTCACCGACCGGTTGCGTTCCGGGCAGTGGCGCGGCGCCACGGGCGAGAGAATTTCGACGGTCGTCAACATCGGCATCGGCGGGTCCGATCTCGGGCCGGTGATGGTGTACCGGGCTCTGCGGCACTATGTCGACGCCGGGATCAGCGTGCGGTTCATCTCCAACATCGACCCCTCGGACCTGGTGCGCACGTTGCACGGTCTCGATCCGGCCACCACCCTCTTCATCGTGGCGTCCAAGACGTTTTCCACGCTCGAAACCCTCACCAATGCCACCGCCGCCCGGCGCTGGTTGCTGGACGGTCTCGGCCTCGGTACCGACGCTGTGGCAAAGCATTTCGTCGCCGTCTCGACCAATGCCGATCGAGTTGCCGAATTCGGGATCGACACAGACAACATGTTCGGATTCTGGGATTGGGTCGGGGGACGTTACTCGGTCGATTCGGCGATCGGACTGTCGGTGATGGCCGCGATCGGCAGGGAGCGTTTCGCAGAGTTCTTGGCCGGGTTCCACGCGGTGGACGAGCATTTCCGGACGGCTCCACTGGAGGAGAACGCGCCGGTTCTCCTCGGGCTGCTCGGACTCTGGTACTCCAACTTCTTCGGCGCCGAGTCGCGTGCGGTGCTGCCGTATTCCAACGACCTCGTGCGGTTTGCGGCGTACCTGCAGCAGCTGACGATGGAATCCAACGGCAAGTCGGTGCGAGCGGACGGGTCCCCGGTCCCCGCCTCTACCGGTGAAATCTTCTGGGGTGAGCCGGGGACCAACGGCCAGCATGCTTTCTACCAGCTTCTGCACCAGGGGACACGGCTCGTTCCCGCCGACTTCATCGGCTTCGGGGAGCCCACCGACGACCTGCCCACCGCGGACGGCACGGGCAGCATGCACGACCTGCTCATGAGCAACTTCTTCGCCCAGACCAAGGTCCTGGCATTCGGCAAGACCGCGGAGGAGATCGCCGCGGAGGGAACCCCCGAGCATCTGGTACCGCACAAGGTGATGCCCGGAAACCGGCCGTCCACGACCATCCTGGCGCCCAAACTCACGCCGTCCGTCATCGGGCAGCTCATCGCGCTGTACGAGCACCAGGTGTTTGTCGAGGGCGTCATCTGGGGCATCGACTCGTTCGATCAGTGGGGCGTCGAACTCGGGAAGACGCAGGCCGTCGAATTGCAGCCGGTGCTCACCGCCGCGGAGTCACCCGCCGCGCAGAGTGATACGTCGACGGACAGCCTGGTGCGCTGGTATCGCCGTCAGCGCGGGCGCGCCTGACTCACCAGCTCTCGGTGGTGTAGACGCGGCCCGAGCGATCCGCGAGCCGGGCGCGTAGCTCCTGCTGCTCGATCCACCGGATGGCGCCGATGCCCCGCGCGAGGGCGGCGACACTGGCGGCGTACGCCCACAGCGCGTCGTCGGCGATCACCGTCACCGATTCCCATTCGGTTCTCGATGGCGGTTCGCTGACGGGCGGCGCGAACGCCGTCGCCATCGCCGTCCCGTTCACCAATTCGACGTCTCCGTCCCCCGGTACCGACAGCTGCCATCCGCCGGCGGGGCAGTGACCTGCCGTCGCGATCACGTCGCCGATGCGCACCGCTGCCCCGCATTCGAGTTCGCGTGCGACGAGCGCCGCCGCCCGATCGACCGTGTCGGCCTTCGCGGTGTCGGTGATGTCCAAGGACGCACCCCACGGCGCGAACACCACATCGTCGTCGATCTGGATGTCACGGAAACTCGGCGCCGGATGCACGGTGGGAATCAGGTTGTCGTCGGCCATCTCGGAGGCGAGTGGGTTGACCACACCGTCGGTCATTCGTGCGGCCCACAGCGCGGAACGAAGCAGCGCCGACATCCGGCGACTCACCTTCACCGGTGCGCCCTGAGACAGGTTCACGGCGTGAATTTCGGCGTCCCCGCGTTGGAGGTCGCACACCGACTCGGTTTCCTCGATGACACCCGCGATCAGCGTGGTCGCCTCGGGAAGTGCAGCACCCTCGGTGACGTCGACTTCCACGACGGAACCCCAGACCTTCCATTTCTCGACACTCACCATGGCGTGCTCCGTGTGCAGTTCCTTCATTGTGCTGCAAATCCAGTATGCGCCGGTTGTCCAGAGTGCCAGTCGTGCGGCGACACCGGAACCGGTCGTAGACTCCGGCAGGTGAGCGCGCGGTTGAGCGTTGTCGACGAGATGTTCCTCCGCACCCATCGGGGGTGGGGAACGCCGATCGTGATGCAGGGTCTGTGGCGCACCGACAGCCGGGTCGATGCCGAGACCCTGGAATCCCTCCGCGCCGTGCTCGCGCGCGGTCCGCTGGGCAGGCGGGTGGTCCGGTCACGGGTCCCTGGCGCCCGACCGCGGTTCGCGCCCAGGTCAGAGGCATTTCCTGTCGAGTATGCCGCCGTCCCTGCCGCGGCGTTGCTCGAATGGGCCGACGGGCGGGCAGCCCTGTCGGTCGATCCCGAACACGGCCCGGGGTGGCGGGTGGCGTGCGCGCGACTCGATGATGGCGGCACAGTGCTGTCGCTGGTGTGCTCCCATGTGGTCGCGGATGCGAGGGGCCTGGCCGCCGCCATCGCGAGCGCGTTGCAGGGCACGGCGCCCACCGTTGCGGTGCGTCACCGTGGACCGGTCGAGGACCTGTGGGACGCCACCCTTCTGACTCGCCGGGTGACCGAGGGAACCGTGCGCGCCATGGCCGGGTTGCTGCTCAGTTCGGACCGACGCGCCGAATTGCGCGACTTCGTGCAGGCGGGCAGCACGAGGCGCTCCGAAGTGTTTCGAGGTAAGGCTGTTTCCGCGGTGGTGGACGTGGACGCGGGTGCCTGGGATGCCGCCGCCGAGGGGTCGGGCGGAACTGCGAACAGCCTGTTCCTGTCGGTGGTGGCCGAGATCGCGCGGCGCGGCGGTGAGTCGGCGCCGCTCACGATCAGCGTGCCGATGGATGTGCGCCGCCGAAGCGACTCCGCCGACCCCGCGAACTCGGTCGCGATGGTCGAAGTGGCGGTGGCGCCGGGCGATACCGTTGCCGATGTCCGCGCCAAGAGTCGTGCGGCGTTCACCTCGACGCCGATGACGAGCCCGGCCGGCTTCCCCGAAGAGATGCTGCAGCTGATCCCCGACCGCGCCGCTCACGCGCTGACGGGCAACCCCGGTGAGCGGGACGTGTTGTGCTCGAACATCGGGCCGCTACCCGACGCACTCGGTGTCCTGGGCGGACACCGGACCACGGGTATCGCCACGCGGGCGGTGCACCCGGGCGTCGTCTCCAGCCGCACGAGGATGTCGGCCTATCTCAGCAGCTTCGACGGGCGCTACACCCTCGCCCTGGAATCACTCGACGCCCCGAGTCATACCACTCTCCGCGAGCGTGCCGAGAAGGTGCTGAGCCGTCACGAACTCCGGCCCCACGGCTGGTGACCTGAACAGACCCTCAAGCGTCGTAGGGCTGACGGGCCGACTGCGGGTCGCCGTATGTGATGGCCCGCTCCCGCCGCGACCCCGAGGCGAGCGTGGCCGCCCAGTTCAGCAACGTGCCGAATCTGTTGCGGTATCCGGCGAGGAAGGCGATGTGGATGACGCCCCACGACACCCACCCGACGACCCCCGACATCTGAATCGGCCCTGCCTGAACGAGCGCGTGCCTGCGGGCGATGTACGCCGCGCTGCCGAGGTCGCGGTACTTGAACGGTTTCCGGTCGGGCGTCCCACGCTCGACGGTGCGGGCGATACACGCCGCGGCGTGCCGGCCACCCTGCATCGCCACCTCGGCCACGCCGGGGAGTTCCTTCAGCGACATCATGTCGCCCACGACCCAGACGTTGGGGTGGCCCGGCACGGTGAGGTCGGGATTCACCTCGATGCGGCCACCTCCGGCCTGCTTCACTCCGAGGGCCTGCGCGAGGACGGAGGCGAAGGGTACGGCCTCGACGCCGGCTGTCCAGAGGATTGTCCGCGCCTCGAACCTGTTCTTGGTCTTCGCCCCGTCCTTGGACGTCGTCTCGACGCTCGTCTCCGACACGTCGGTGACATGCACACCGAGATGTGTTTCGACACCGATCTTGTCGAGTGTGGCTTGCGCTGCCGCCGACAGCTTGCGGTTGAACGACGGCAGGACACGGTCACCGCCGTGCAGGAGCAGTACCCGCGCCTCACCCGGATCGATGGACTGGAATTCGTGGGCGAGCGCCCGAAGCGCCAATTCCCTGATCTGCCCGGCCAGTTCGACTCCGGTGGGTCCTCCGCCCGCGACGGCGAAGGTCAGCCACGGCTTACGCTGTTCCGGCGTGGGAAGTGACTCGGCCATTTCGAAGGCGGAGATCAGTTTTCGCCGGATCGCGAGGGCGTCGTCGAGGGTTTTCATCCCCGGCGCCCATTGGATGTACTCGTCGTGACCGTGATACGCCTGACGCATCCCGGCGGCGACGATCAAGTAGTCGTAGGGAACGTCGAAGGTGGAGCCGTCGAACCGGCTTGCCGTCAGGACCCTGTTGTCGGCGTCGATCGACTGCGCTTCCCCGAGGGCGACGTGGATGTTGCTGTAGCCACGCAGCAAGTGTCGCAACGGACTTGTGATCTCCCCTTCGGAAAGGAGGCCGGTGGCACATTGATACAGCAGCGGCTGAAAGACGTGGCTGGTTCCGCGATCGAGCAGAGTGACGTCCACCTCCACGCCCCGAAAGCGCTTTGCGGCATAGACGCCACCGAATCCGCCGCCGACTATCACGACGCGCGGCCGCGAGCGCTGCAAGCCGAGGGACGAAGATTCCTGGGTTGTGGTCACCGCGGCCACCTCACGCTCGTCGTCACTGTCCGGCACAGCTCAGTCCTACACGAAGCGTGATGTCCATGCATGGGGAAGGAACCTCAACGCCACGTCGATTCCCTTCCACTTCGTGCCCGGCAACGCCACCCGGCGCGACTCCTTCTCGATCGCGTCGACCATCGCGCTGACACCCTCGTCCAGACTTGCGGTCATCGAGGAGCTGTCGCCGGCTTTGGCCGACATCTCGGTGGCGATGAATCCGGGCAACAGCGTGGTGACCGCGATGGGGCTCTTCGCCAGTTCCGCCGTCAATGCCTCGCCGAGCGCGGAGACGCCGGCCTTGCTGGCCGAATAGGCCGCCTTCGGCCCGGGCAGTCCGCGATCGGCGCTGATCGACGACACGAGCACGAGGTGACCGGACTTCTGTTTCCGGAAAATCTGCAGAGCGGCCTCGCACTGCGACAGTGCGCCTACGAAGTTGGTGCGGGCGGTGGCGAGGTTGGCATCAGCCCGCCCCGTTCCGATCTTCGCCCCTTTGCCGAGTCCGGCGTTGACGATCACCCGGTCGAGACCACCCAGCTCGTCCCGTAATTCCCCGAAGATGCGTACCACCGCTTCGTGATCGGTGACGTCGAGTTCGCGGATCGCCACCGCGATCGCGGGATGTGCTGCCCGTAGTTCGTCCCGCAGGGCCTCGAGGCAGGGACCACGCCGCGCGCAGAGCGCAAGGTCGCGCCCCTGAGCGGCGAATCGGCGGGCCATCTCCTCGCCGAGTCCCGAACTTGCTCCGGTGATCAAGATCTTTTTGCGCATCATCTCGTCACAGTACTCGCGAGTAAGTGCGCCGCAGGCGTGCGGGAAGTTCTGACAGCCGACCCTCGACCGGCCTACCGTGACAGGCATGACTGACTCGGTGGACGACGCGGAAGAGTACGACGTCATCGTGATCGGAGGCGGTCCCGCCGGCGAGAACGCGGCAAGTTATGCCATCGCGGGCAGCGACCGTACTGCCGCTCTGATCGAACACGAACTCGTGGGCGGCGAGTGTTCGTACTGGGCCTGCATGCCCAGCAAGGCGCTGCTGCGTCCCGGCGAGATCCTGGGGGCCGCACGCAACATGGCCGGTGTATCCGCCGGAGCCCTCGATCCGCAGGCCGTACTCGCCCGGCGGGACTCGTTCACCAACAACCACGATGACTCGTCGCAGGTGATGTGGGCCGATGCGCAGGGAATCGAGGTGATCCGCGGCTCGGCATGCCTCACCGGCGAGCGGACGGTGACGGTGGGCGGCTCCCGCCGTATCCGGGCCCGGCACGCCGTCGTCGTGGCGACGGGAACCACGGCAGCGATTCCCGACACACCCGGCCTCCGCGCGGCCTTGCCGTGGGTCTCACGCGATGCCACCAATCTGCGGGAGGTTCCGCGCCGGGTCGCGGTGATCGGCGGCGGCGTCGTAGCCTGCGAGAGCGCGTCGTGGCTGCTCGACCTCGGTGTCGAGGAACTCACCATGGTGGTGCGTGGCCGGGGGCTTCTGGCGAAGAACGAGCCGTTCGCCGGGAAGCTGGTGGCCGAGGGACTCGAAAAGAAGGGCGCCCGACTCCTCTTCGGCGCCGACCTCCGGGGTGTGGAGCGGCCCGATGCGCAGGACACCGGCGTCGGCCGGATCCACGGCGGCAGCGTCACGCTCGATGTGGCCGGGCAGGACCCGTTCGAGGTCGACGAGATCGTGGTCGCGACCGGCCGCACCCCTGCGACGTCCGGGTTGGGTGTCGACCCACGCCTGCTGGACCCCCGCGGTTATCTCCCCACGGACGACCACATGACGACACCGGACGAGTGGTTGTACGCCGTCGGCGACGTCAACGGCCGTGCTTTGCTCACGCACATGGGCAAGTACCAGGCGCGGGTCTGTGGTGACGTGATTGCCGCGCGGGCGGAGGGGAGGCCGCTCGACGGTGCCCGCTACCGTGCGTCCGCCGATCACGGGCAGATTCCCCAAGTGGTGTTCTCCGAACCCGAGGTCGCCGCGGTCGGACTCACCGAAAGGGAAGCCCGTGATGCAGGCGTGGACGTCGAGACGGTGGAGGTCGACATCGCCGTCGCGGGTTCCTCGCTGTCCCGCGACGATTTCAGCGGCCACGCGAAACTGGTCGTCGATCGGGGCACCGACACCCTCCTGGGCGCAACGTTCGCCGGCACGGACGTCTCCGAATTGGTGCATGCGGCCACCGTCGCCGTCGTGGGAAAGGTAACGCTGGACACCCTGTGGCACGCAGTGCCGTCATACCCGACGGTGAGCGAGGTATGGCTACGGCTGCTCGAGGCACGGCGCTGATCGGATTCGGCGCGAGAACACCGCTCAAATCGGTTTCTCAGGAGGTCTACGTATAGTCGCCGACATGGCGTCCGACATTTCCGCAACCGACACGGTCACGACCGACACAGTGGTGAAGACGACCGACGGGAAGGTGCGCGGCCGACGGCTCGACGACCTTGTGGCCTGGCGCGGTATTCCCTATGCGGCCCCGCCGGTAGGGCCGCTGCGTCTGCGCGCACCTCAGCCGGTCACCCCATGGAGCGGGGAACTCGACGTCACCGAGTTCGGTGACGCGGCCGTCCAGCACAAGAAGTTCACGGTGCTGCGGCCGGGCAAATACCAGCCGAGCAGTGAGAACTGTCTGACCCTGAACGTTCTGGCCAGGCCCGGTACGTCCGGGAAACCCCGGCCAGTGATGGTGTTCGTCCACGGCGGCGCATACACCCTGGGAATGTCTGCGACCGCGCTATACGGTGGCCAGTCACTGGTGCGCCGCGGCGATATCGTCTACGTGTCGATCAACTACCGGCTGGGTTCGCTCGGCTACCTCGATTTCACCCAGTTCTCCACCCCCGAGCGCCCATTCGATTCCAATCTCGGCCTCCGCGACCAGGTGGCGGCGCTCGAGTGGGTGCAACGCAACATCGCGGAGTTCGGTGGCGATCCCGACAATGTCACCCTGTTCGGGGAGTCCGCGGGCGGGAACGCCGTCACCACCTTGATGACCACACCCGCCGCGAGGGGTCTGTTCGCTCGTGCGATCGCGGAGAGTTCGGCGCCCGGTCTCGTCACGACCGCCGAGCGCGCTGCCGGGTGGGCGGTCGACTACGTGAAACTTCTGGGCGCCGAACCGGAGAATGCGGCCGAGGCCTTGGGTACCTCGCCCGTCGGCGCGCTGGGTAGAGCGGGAAACCGGCTGGGCGCCAAAGTATTGGTGGAAACTCCCGGACTTCACCCGTTCGGCCCGGTGATCGACGGGGACTTCCTGCCGAAGCCGCCGCTCGATGCCTTCTCGGACGGTTCCGCGCACCGTGTCCCTCTGATCATCGGAACCAACAGTCGCGAGGGCACGTTGTTTCCCAAGGTGCTCGACGCCTTGCCTACCGATCCCGCGCGGATCAGCCGGATGTTCGAGCTGACCGACCCGGCCGCCGAAGCCCGTGTCACCGCAGCCTATCCGGGATATCCCGCTCCCGACGCCGCGGTGGACCTCGGGGGTGACCTGACGTTCTGGAAGCCGTCGGTGGAACTGGCCCAGGCTCATTGCGCCTACGCGCCGACGTACAGCTATCGTTTCGATTTCGCTCCGCGGGTCATGAAATGGCTCGGGCTCGACGCCACCCACGGATTCGAATTGCTGGCCGTCTTCGGCGTCGCCGACACCCGTTTCGGGCGCGCGCTCACGTTGGCAGGGGGTCGGCGCGGACTGAAAGACGTAACCGATACGGTGCAGAGGCACTGGTTGCAGTTCGCCACGCACGGAACACCTTCGGCTGCGTGGCCGAGATACGACACCGATCGGAGGGCAACGCTCGTGTTCGACACCGTCACCACGGTCCAGGACGATCCACGCCGGGAACGTCGACTGGCGTGGGAAGGGTACGAGGGCTACTACGGGCAGGGCCTATGAGTCCACTCGAGGTCCACACCGAGAGCGGCGCCGTCGGAGGGCGCCGACTCGACGACCTGATCACCTGGCGCGGCGTTCCGTACGCGGCTCCCCCGGTGGGTCCGTTGCGGTTACGTGCCCCGCAACCGGTCGAGCCGTGGTCGGACGTCCGGAGAGCTTTCCATTTCGGGGCGAGCGCGCCCCAAGGTAGCGGGCCGTGCGACGAAGATTGTCTGACGCTCAATGTGGTGGCGCCCGCGGAGCCGTCCGCGACACCGCGCCCGGTGATGGTCTTCATCCACGGCGGCGCCTACTCGGGAGGAAGCTCCTCGTCCTCGCTGTACGGTGGCCACTCGCTCGTGCGGCGCGGCGACATCGTCTATGTGTCGCTCAACTACCGGCTCGGGGCCCTGGGTTACCTTGATTTCAGCCAATTCTCCACCCCGGAACGGCCTTTCGACTCGAATCTCGGTCTCCGCGACCAGGTGGCTGCGCTCGAGTGGGTGCAACGCAATATCGCCGAGTTCGGCGGCGACCCCGACAACGTCACGATCTTCGGGGAGTCGGCCGGCGCCAACGCCGTCACCACTCTGATGAGCACGCCCGCCGCGAAAGGGCTTTTCAGCAGGGCCATCGCCCAGAGTCCCCCGGTGGCGTCGGCATACCATCCCGAGCGGGCGGCACGGTGGGCACGCGAGTTCGTCGAGTTCGCGGGAGTGCCCCTTGCCGAGGCCGCGGCCTGGCTTCAGACCGCGAAGGCCTCCGACTTCGTCGAGGTGGGAACTACTTTGGCGGATCGGGGCGCCGACGAGGAGCCCGGGACACGAGTGTTCGCGCCTGTCGTCGACGGCTTCGTCCTGCCCGCTCACCCGCTCGATGCCTTCGCGTCCGGTTCCGGTCACCCGGTTCCCTTGATCATCGGCACCAACCGGTACGAGGGTCGGGTGTTTCCGCGATTCCTCAATATCCTGCCCACCGACGCCGCCCGCATCGAGAAGATGTTCTCGCATGTCGACGAGTCCGTGAAGAACCGGGCGATCTCCGCGTACCCCGGTTATCCCGGTCGGCGTGCTGCCGCGGATCTCGGCGGCGACGTCACCTTCTGGGAACCGTCCATCCTCTGCGCGGAGGGACATACCGCCGTGGCCCCCACCTACAGTTACCGATACGACTTCGCTCCTCGCCTCCTCCGTCTCGCCGGATTCGGCGCCACGCACGCCACGGAGATGTACGCGGTGTTCGGGCTGACCGGACCCTGGGCGCGGGCGCTCACCGCACTCGGCGGGTGGAAAGCGCTACGCACCGTCACCGGCACGATGCAGTCGCATTGGCTGCATTTCGCACGGCACGGCGTGCCTGCCCCCGGCTGGCCGTCCTATTCGCGGGAGAACAGGGAAACCCTCATCATCGACGAGACGAGTCGGGTCGAGCACGATCCGCTCGGCGAGCGCCGTCGCGCGTGGCTCGGTTACGAACACCGGCGTTAGGCACCTTCTGCGCGTTTTCGTGAATCGTTTCGGTCGCAGACCCCGCGGTTTCACAGTCGCCGTTGCTGTGGTGTGCCCTACTCTCTGAAATATCCGCAGGATCGCGCACCTGTTCCCCGCGGTATCGGGAGGCGGAGATGACCGAGCACGACGACCTCGCAGGACTGACCATGGTGGTCACCGGCGCCACTTCCGGGCTGGGCTCGCAGACGTGTCGGCAACTGGCGGAGCGCGGCGCGTCGATCGTGCTGGTCGGCCGTGACCGGGCGAAGGTCGACGAGGCGATTGCCGAGTTGTCGTCGGCGTACGACCCTGCCCGGTTGAGTTCGGCAACAGCCGACCTGTCGTCGCTGGCGCAGGTGCGGAACCTGGCCGAGGAACTCCGGCACCGATTTCTCCGCATCGACGTGTTGATCAACAACGCGGGGATCGACGTAGGAGAACGTCGCCTCACCACAGACGGCATCGAATCGACCTTCGCGGTGAACTATCTCGCACCGTTCATACTCGGCACCGCACTGGCGGACGCCATGGCGCAGGCCGCCACCACGGATGCCGCCGGCTTCCGTCACCCCGCACGCATCGTCAACGTCAGCTCGTCGGGGCATCGAGGTGGGCACCTCGACTTCGACGACCTGCAGGGCTCGAACGGCAAGTTCCGCGGACAACGGGCTTACAACAATTCCAAGCTCGCGCTCACCCTGTTCAGTCGGGAATTGGCGCGACGGTTCGACCCCGCGCAGCTGGTCGTGAACTGCGCGGATCCGGGCTTCGTCAAAGGCACCGCTCTCGGCCGCGACCTTCCGTTCGGATACCAGGTCATCGGAACTCTGCTCACTCCGTTCATGGCCGATGTCGAGAGGGGCGCGAAGACAGCGGTGTGGACTGCCACGGCCGCGGAGGCAGGAAAGTTCACGGGCGCATACGTCAAGGGCTGCAGGGTGGTCCAGCCCAGCAAGAAAGCGCGCGACCCCGAACTCGCGGCCAGGTTGTGGGAGGCGACGCAAGCGCTACTACTGGCCGGACGCGGGCGCGCCGAGAACGGCGCCGGCCTCGACGCCTGAACTCTCAGCTCTCATCGGTTCGGGTACTCGAACAACGACAGCACGTTTGCGTGCGGATCTTGGAACCATGCCACGCGGACGCCGTCCGGCGCGGTCCAGGCGGCGTGCTCGTCCTGGTCCATCCCTGGGTACTCGGTGAACGAGATCCCTTTGGTGCGGAGCGCGTCGACCACCCCGTCGAGGTCGGAGACCTTCCATCCCAGCACGGTGTACCCGGTATCTGCCCTCGACTGGACCAGCGTGACGCGCAACAGCGATCCGCTGCAGGTCAGTGCGAGCGCGAATTCGTCGCGCGAGTCGAGCTCGAGCCCGAGGGTGTCCACATAGAACATCTGGGAGACGTCGAGGTCTGTGCTGGGAACGAAACTGACGAGCTCACCCTGAAAACCCATGAATCAACTCTGCGCCGCCCACCGGCCGCAGGGCAAGAGAGGGCCGTGACACCACGCCCGTGTCGTGACCCGC
Source organism: Rhodococcus tibetensis (assembly GCF_024438035.1). Taxonomy (GTDB): domain Bacteria; phylum Actinomycetota; class Actinomycetes; order Mycobacteriales; family Mycobacteriaceae; genus Rhodococcus_F; species Rhodococcus_F tibetensis. The sequence continues at coordinate 79,460 of NZ_JANFQF010000002.1, read as the reverse complement.
GGCACAGCATCCGCGCACGACAAGTTAACGTCGATTCGACAGGTTGTCCCGCATCGGAATGAGGAACTCGAGTGTCTGCTCCCGTTACAGAGAAGAATGGCCCGCTCGCGGGCATTCGCATCGTCGAATTCGCAGGTCTGGGACCCGGCCCGCATGCCGCTACCCTCCTCGCCGACCTCGGTGCGGACGTCGTGTGTGTGCAGCGGCCCGGCGCGATCCCGCAGGATGGCCCCTACGACCAGATCCAGCGCGGACGTCGCGTGGTCGAGGCCAACCTCAAAGACCCCGAGCAGGTGGAGAAGGTTCTGGGATTGATCGAGCGCGCCGATGTCGTCATCGAGGGGTTCCGCCCCGGCGTCACCGAACGCATGGGCCTCGGCCCCGACGTCTGCCTCGAACGCAACCCTCGGTTGGTGTACGGCCGGATGACCGGCTGGGGCCAGGAAGGCCCGCTGGCAAATGCCGCCGGACACGACATCAACTACATCTCCCTGACGGGTGTGCTGCACGCCATCGGGCGCAAGGGTGAGCGTCCGGTACCTCCGCTGAACATGGTCGGCGACTTCGGTGGCGGCTCCATGTTCCTCATCTTCGGCATCCTCTCCGCGCTCGTGGAACGCCAGACCTCAGGCAAGGGCCAGGTGGTCGACACCGCAATGGTGGACGGCGCCCTCGCGCTCTCGCACATGATGTGGGCATTCCGTGGCCGCGGCGTCTGGTCGGACGAGCGTGGCGTCAACCTGCTCGACACCGGTGCGCCGTTCTACGACACCTACGAGACGTCCGACGGCAAGTACATGGCGGTGGGGTCGATCGAGCCTCAGTTCTACGCCCTGCTGCTGCAGGGACTCGAACTCGACCCGGCCGACCTGCCGCACCAGATGGACATCTCCGCGTGGCCACAGATGAAGAAGGTGTTCGCCGAGAAGTTCCTGTCGAAGACCCGCGACGAGTGGGCCGCGATCTTCCTCGGCACCGACGCCTGTGTGTCGCCGGTCCTCACGTTCTCGGAGGCACCGTCCAACGAGCACATCGCGGCGCGCGGGTCGCTGATCGAACTCGACGGCGTCACCCAGCACGCCCCCGCCCCCCGGTTCTCCCGCACCCCGGCCGGCGCTCCCACCCCGCCGGCCCGCGAAAGCATCGACATCGACACCGTCTGGTCCTGAGGTGAGTGGCAAAGTACGTCCGACGTGCTTTGCCACTCCCCCCGTCAGACGACGAGGGACGGTGCGGCCAGCTCCCGCCCAACGGCCAGGGTCTCGTAGGCAGCCGCGATACCGTCGACTCCCCGTCGCAGCTGGTCGGGTGTCCGGGCGTACGGCAATCGGATGAAGCGCTCGAATGCGCCCTCCACGCCGAAGCGTGGTCCCGCGGCGAGCAGCACACCGAAGTTGGGTGCCGTTGCAGCCAGCGCGGTCGACACCGGAGCCGGAAGCCGCAGCCAGAGCGACATGCCGCCGGAACCGATGGTCGGGACCCAGTCGGGAAGGCGCTGGGCCAGGGCGTCGAGCATGGCACTGCGCTGCTCGCGCAGCTCGGCACGCCTGCGTGTGAGCACCGCGTCGTCGTCGGCGAGCAAGTGCGCCGCCGCCAGCTGATCCATCACGGGTGTGCCGAGGTCGACCGCTGCGCGGGCGCCGACGAGCCGCGAGATCAACGACGGATCGGCACGGATCCAGCCGACCCGCAGCCCTCCCCAGAACGATTTGGCCGTCGACCCGATGGTCACCACCTCCGTCTTCGCCGCTCCTCGGCCGTACGCGGCGACCGGTCCCGGTGACGGCTCGTCGAGCCACAGGTCGACCATGGTCTCGTCGACGATCAGCGTCATCCGCGTCTCACGGGCGATCTTCGCGAGTTCCGCCCTGCCGGGTGCGTCGAGGCACAGCCCGGTCGGGTTGTGGAAGTCGGGAATCAGATACGCCATTCGCGCGGCAGTCTGCCGGGCGGCACTCCGGATTCCGTCGAGGTCCCAGGCCGCGGAACCGCCTCCTTCGGGACGGACGGGAACGGGCACCGGCCGCGCCCCCACTCGGCGGATCGCCTCGAGCGCGTTGGGATAGCTGGGGTGGTCGACCAGCACCCGCTCCCCCGGCGCAGTCAGCACATTCAGCAGCAATCGCAGGGCGTGCTGCGCCCCCGAGGTGACCATGATCTGTTCCGGTGTCGTGGCCAGGCCGCGTGCCTGATACCGGGCGGCGATCACCTCACGCAGGGCGCCGATACCCACCGGTTCCATGCCGTGCGTCGGAAGGAACTGCGGAAGAGACTGCAGGGCAGAAGAGTACGCGCTCTCGACCGCTTCTCCCGGCGCCGCCATCGCCGCGTAGCTGAGGTCGATCATCGAATTCTCCGGTCCCGGCTGATGCGCGCGGAACATCAGGCCGTTCTGGCGGGACCCGGCCGGCAACGCGACCGTACTACGCGACCCCTGACGGCTGATCAGGTAGCCCTCGTCGCGCAGGACGGAGTACGACGACGTGATCGTCGTACGGCTCAACTCCAGCACCGACGCCAGTTCGCGCTCGCTGGGGAGTGCAACGCCGAGGGGGACCCGGCCGTCGTGAACGAGTAGCCGGATGCTGTCGGCGAGCGCCCGGTAGGCCGGCCGGACCGCCGAGCGGCGGGTGGAGTCGTCCTGCCAGTTGCCGAGGTCCCTCGCCAGCGAACGCGCACCGAGCACACGAGTCATCATGCAGTCCAGTATCGGCCTGTTGGCTATTCGATTCCAAGCCAGTTGGGACAAGAGTCGAGCCCATGACAACGCTGATCACTCTCGCCTGCCTGGTCCTCCTGGCCGCGGCTGTTGTGCGTTACGGACCCAAAGAGGGAAGTAGTGGCATGTTTCGACTCGAGCAATTCCGAGTCGGTGCACCACTCGGTGGCATCTTTTCCGATCCACCGACCAGTCCAGAATCTGCCGACTGGACTGCACCTCAGGTGGGCGAAGGCCGTCCAGGCGCACTGTCCCACGCGCGTGAGGTCACCGGACCGGAGGCTCCAGCACCTGACTGAACAGCACAACCCCGGCAGCGTCGAGAAGATCGACTCGGAGCTCCGACGTCTCTCCGTCGATGAAGACCTCCCCGAAATGCTGGTAGCCGTCGAGTGGTGAGGAGTTCGGGGCCGGCGGGGCGTGGACGAACACGGCCTCGGGACCGAACGTCGGATCGAGGTCATTGGGTCCGAAACCGCCGGCGTTGAGCGGACCCGACACGAACTCCCAGAACTCGTCGAAATCCTGGTACGCGGCACGGCCCGGTGAGTACTTGTGCGCGGCGGTGTAATGCACGTCCGCGGTGAGCCACACCGTCCCGGTGACGCCGCCGGCCTTGATCGCGGACAGAACCTGCGCGATTTCCGATTCACGGCCCGACGGTTGTCCAGGGTCTCGGTTGGCGACGCCTTCGAAGGCGGTGTCGCCGTCCGGTACCACGACCCCGAGCGGAAGGTCGTTGGCGATGATCTTCCAGGTGGCCGTGGACGCACCGAGTTCGCGTATCAGCCAATCCTTCTGGACTGCACCGAGAATCTGACCGGCCGGCCCGGTATTGATGCCGTTCGCATCCTTGTAGGTGCGCATGTCGAGCACGAAGACATCGAGAAGAGGTCCGTAGCCGATCTTGCGATACACGCGCCCGTCCACCGCCTCGGCGGGCTCGATCGGAAGCCACTCATGAAATGCCTGAAAAGCCCTCTGCGCCAACACGTCGACGCTCTTCTCGGAATAGGTCTCGGCGCTGAGAACTTCGCCCGGATACCAATTGTTGACGGTCTCGTGATCGTCCCACTGAACTATCTGCGCGACAGACGAATTGAACGTCCGGTAGTGCTGATCGCTGAGATTGTAGGCGTACTGGCCGCGATACTGGTCCAACGTCTGCGCGACCGCGCTCTTCGCCTCGGTCACCGTGTTCCGCCAGACGCGACCGTCCGGCAATACGACCGACTCCTTCAGTGGACCGTCGGCGTAGACGACGTCGCCCGAGTGCAGGAACAGGTGCGGGTCACGCGCGGCCATCGTCTCGAAGATCCGCATCCCCCCGACTTCCGGGTTGATACCGTATCCTTGGCCCGCCGTGTCCCCGGACCACTGCAGCCGGATGTCGCCGGGGGCGCCCGGAGCGGTGCGGAATACGCCCGTCACCGCCTCCGAGGTGACGCCGTCGTCACCTTCGAGAGTGACGCGATAGTGCACCTGCTGCCCGGCGGGAAGTCCCGTCAGCCGCAGGCGTCCGGTGCCGTCCGTGTCGGGGGTGAGTCGCACGCCCTCGAATCGCACCGGGTCGGTGAACGACTCGGTGGCCGCCGTCTCGACGATCATCGCCGCCGGACGGTCGGACCTCGCCCAGATCAGCGCACCGTCGGCACGGACGTCGCCGGCGGCAACTCCATGTGTCAGGGCGGGCCGTGCGCGTACGAGGGTGGGACTCGAACCGGCCGAGGCGGAACAGGCAGCTGCGGGTACGGCGAGCACGCCGAGAGCGGTTGCGCGAAGCAGGGTACGGCGCGACAGGTGCACGGGACATCTCCTCGGTGGTGGAGCCTCGAGGATGTCCAACCGTGGTCAACGGAAGGTGAACGTCAGATGTGGGGAGCATACTGGGTTGGTGACCACGGGATTCTGCCTGTTCGACACAGCACTGGGCACGTGCGCCATAGCCTGGCGGGCCGCCGGGATAGTCGGTGTGCAACTGTCGGAGGGTTCGCCCGAGGCCACCCGGGCCCGCGTCGAGCGGTGCTTTCCGGGTGCGCTGGAGCACCAACCGCCCACACCGGTCCAGCAAGCCTTGGACGGCATCCGTGAACACCTCGGCGGCGCACTCGACGATTTGCGCTGGATCGACCTCGACTTCGAGGGGGTCCCCGAGTTCGACTGCAACGTCTACGAGATCGCCCGAGCCATCGACCCCGGCGACACCCTCACCTACGGGGAGGTGGCTGCAGCACTCGGCAAACCCGGCGCCGCGCAGGCCGTCGGCCAGGCACTCGGACGCAACCCGTTGCCGATCGTCGTCCCCTGCCACCGCGTCCTCGCTGCCGGAAACAAGGTCGGCGGATTCTCCGCAGGTAGCGGCACCCTCACCAAACGCGAACTTCTCGCCCTCGAACACGCCCCGGGTTTCGACGACCCAGTGCTGTTCTGAGTCGCCCGCACGTCTCGCCCACCGCGCGGCCGACGAGAACGGCAGGGACTGCGGTCAGCGCACCACGTCGCGGCGGACGATGGTCTCGTCACGGCCGGGGCCGACGCCGATGCACGAGATGTATGCGCCGGACAGTTCTTCGAGACGCAGCACATAATTCTGCGCGTTCTTCGGCAGTTCCTCGAACGTGCGCGCGTGCGAAATGTCTTCCCACCACCCGGGCATCTCTTCATAGATGGGGGTTGCGTGGTGAACATCCGTCTGCGACATCGGCATTTCCTCGTGTCGCACGCCGTCGACGTCGTAGGCGACGCAAATCGGGATGGTGTCGAGGCTGCTGAGCACGTCGAGCTTGGTGAGGAAGTAGTCGGTGATGCCGTTGACACGCGTTGCGTAGCGGGCGATCACGGCGTCGAACCAGCCGGTGCGGCGGGCGCGACCGGTAGTGACACCCACCTCGCCACCCGTCTTGGCCAGGTACTCACCGTGTTCGTCGAACAGTTCGGTGGGGAACGGGCCCGAGCCGACTCGTGTGGTGTACGCCTTGAGGATGCCCAGGACCGTCGTGATCTTGGTGGGTCCGATGCCCGAACCGACCGCCGCCCCACCGGACGTCGGGTTGGACGAAGTCACATACGGGTACGTTCCGTGGTCCACATCGAGGAGCGTTCCCTGCGACCCCTCCAGCAGGACCGTCTCACCACGCTCGAGGGCCTCGTTGAGCTGCAGCCGAGTGTCGGCGATGCGGTGCTTGAACCCGTTGGCCTGCTCGAGCACCTCGTCGACCACCTGCTGCGGATCGAGCGCCCTGCGGTTGTAGATCTTGGCGAGCACCTGGTTCTTGAACTCCAGTGCCGCCTCCACCTTCTGGGTGAGGATCTTCTCGTCGAGCACGTCCTGCACCCGGACACCGACGCGGGCGATCTTGTCCTGGTAGCAGGGCCCGATCCCGCGGCCCGTGGTGCCGATCTTCTTGGCCCCCAGGAAGCGTTCGGTGACCTTGTCGATGGCTACGTGGTACGGCATGATCAGGTGCGCATCAGCCGAGAGCAGCAGCTTGCTGGTGTCGACGCCCCGCTCGTCCAGGCCGGCGAGCTCGGTGAGCAGCACTCCCGGATCCACCACGACACCGTTGCCGATGACGTTGGTGACGCCCGGCGTGAGGATGCCCGACGGGATCAGATGCAGCGCGAACTTGTCGCCGTTCGGAAGAACCACGGTGTGTCCGGCGTTGTTTCCGCCCTGATAACGCACCACCCACTGCAGGCGTCCGCCCAATAGATCGGTCGCTTTGCCCTTGCCCTCATCGCCCCACTGGGCGCCGATCAGGACGATTGCCGGCATGACGTTGTCTCCTACGGTCGACGTACAGTCGTATCCGACTGCGTGGTTCTGCCGTTCGTAGGCAGTGGCCGGGGGAACAGTCTAGCCGAGCGCACAGAGAACAGACCCCACAGTACGACCGGAGTGGCTGCGGGGCCGGTGGCGGGCATACAACTAGGATGGCCGGATGGAAAGCTGCGGGAGCCGGAGCGGGACATATCCGGGCGAGGAGTGGCGTTGACCCCCGTTGTGCTCATCTGCGGTGACGTGCCGCTTCCCCTGTCCCTCGGTTCGATTTCGGCGTCGAGTGCACCCACCGTGCCCGGCAAGGACGACTTCGACGAGGTCTTCTCCAAGCTTCAGGTAGTCACGGACCCGCGGCTCATCGTGGTGGGTAGTGACGCCGCGCTGGCCGCAACATTGACGAGGCTGATGCGGACCGACCGTCTGCACATCGAACTCGCATTCGTTGCCGAGCGCAGTTCCCCGGCAACCGATGCCTATCACTTGTCCGCCGGCGCACGGGCCGCCCGCACCGCGCTGAAAGGAACCGCCAAGCCGGTACCTCTCATTCGCGACGATGCGGGCATCGCGCTGGTCGGGCTCGCCACCGTGACCGCACCCGGAGGTGAACCCTTGGTAGGTGAGGCATATGTCGACGACACCCGACTGTTCTCCGGCACCGCCGCCAACGTGCACATCACCCCGACTCCCCGGATGCCCGGATTGCGGGCCTCGATCGAACCGCGAAGGCGTTGGTGGCCCCGGCGATGGATCGAGGGGCGCGCGGTACAACTCGGCTCGCCGGCGGCGGCGCTGACTCGCGACGACATCCCCAATCCCCGCGATCTGAAGCGTTCGACGTTCTACCGTCACGACCGCGAGTGGCTGCTGGTTCGATGAACCTGCCGAGAACACGATCCACCGCCGTCCGGCCCAGTCCCGTCTTCCTCCTCGTCGTCGCCGTCGCAGTCACAGGCGGAGCGCTCGCGTGGGGCGCCCGGACCGAGTCCCTCGTCGGCCACGTCGGAGTTTTCCTCCTGGTGGTGGCCGGCTGGGTGGTGACGCTGTGCCTACACGAGTTCGCGCACGCCTACACAGCGTGGCGGCACGGCGACACCGATGTGGCGGTGCGCGGGTACCTCACGCTGAACCCGCTGAAGTACAGCCACCCCTTGCTGTCGATCGGTCTTCCGGTGCTGTTCATCGCAGTGGGCGGGATCGGGCTCCCGGGCGGTGCCGTCTACCTGCGTACCGGGTTGTTCACCCCGAAGGTCCAGGCGAAGGTGTCGCTCGCGGGGCCGGCCGTGAACCTGCTGTCTGCTGTGGTCCTGCTGGCGGTGATTCGCTGGTGCGGCCAGAGCGCAGAGCACCAGGTGTTCTGGATGGGCCTCAGCTTCTTGGCATTCCTGCAGGTGATGGCGACAGTACTCAATCTGCTCCCCGTCCCGGGACTCGACGGCTACGCCGCGCTCGAGCCCTTTCTTCCGCCCCGGACCCGCCGGTCGGTAGATCAATACAAGCCCTACGGGCTGCTTCTCCTGGTGGCCCTGCTGTTCGTGCCGTCCGTCAATATCGTCTTCTTCGACGTGATCTACGGGTTGTTCGAGCTGTCCGGTGTGCCGGCGAGCTACGCTCGGGCCGGAAACTTCCTGATGCGCTTCTGGCTGTAGCCCGGCCCTCAGCGCAGGGAGCGGCGGGCCTGCTCCTCGGTGAAGTTGGGCGTCAACCGCAACTCGCTCAACGGCACCTCGCGATCGGCACTGCGCACCTCGACCCGGACGGGTTCACCCGTCGCGTCGTCCCGCAGCCCGATCGGCGCGCCGTGTGATCCCTGCAGGTACTTGTCGCCCCACTGCATGAGTGCCAGCACGGCGGGCAGGAGGTCCCGACCCTTCTCGGTCAGCACGTACTCGTAGCGGGTCCGCTGTCCGGGTTCCTTGTAGGGCTGCCGCTCGAACAAACCTTCCGCGGTGAGTTCCCGCAGGCGCGCGGCTGCCACCGCCTCGGTGATGCCCACTCGTTGGGCGAAGTCGTCGAACCGCGTGGTGCCGTAATAGGCCTCGCGGAGTATGAGAATGGCCGACCGCGTACCCACTACGTCCATCGCCTTCCCGATCGAGCACTGCCTGGGCCGCCAGGTGTCGCGATCACCGAGGAAGCCGTCCAGTCGTGCCGCATTCATGCCACCATGCTAGCTGACTTGCAAAAAGCAAAGCCAGGTGTACATTGCTGGCTATGGTATTCAGCAGTCAGGTTCGGGGGGATATACGTCTGCGTCCTCTCCTTCTCGTCCTGTGTGGCGCCCCGTTCGTCGCGAGCCTCGATCTCTTCGTCGTGAACATCGCCCTCGGCGATATCGCCGCCAGCTACCCCGGTTACTCCCTCGGCGACCTGAGCTGGGTACTCAACGGCTATGCGATCGTCTATGCGGCACTACTGGTTCCACTCGGCCGGTGGGCGGATCGCATCGGTCACCGGCGCGGATTCATGCTGGGACTGGCGCTGTTCACGGCAGCGAGCGCCGCCTGCGCGCTCAGCCCCTCCCTGTGGTTTCTCGTTGTCTTCCGCCTCCTGCAGGCTGTCGGCGCCGCGGCCCTGACCCCCGCAAGCCTCGGATTGCTGGTCGGAACCGTCCCCGCGGAACGACGCGCCGGCGCAGTCCGCATGTGGGCGGCCTCTGGTGCGGCAGCCGCCGCATTCGGCCCCGTCGTCGGCGGAATCCTCGTCGAGGCCTCCTGGCGCTGGGCGTTCCTCATCAACATTCCGATCGGAATCGCACTCCTGATCGCCGCGACCCGTGTCGTGCCCGACGTCCGCCCCAGTGCCACCGACACCGAACTCGACCTGATGGGGGCGGCCCTGCTGATTCTCGGGATCGGCGCCCTGTCGCTCGGGATGGTCCAGGGGCCGGACTGGGGATGGGGGGACCCCCGGATCACGCTCGCTTTCACCCTCGCCGCCGCCTGCCTTGCCCTGTTCTGGTGGAGCAACAGCCGTCACCGGGCACCCCTCATCGAACCGGCCCTGCTGAAGGTGCGCACGTTCGCGTGGTCCAACGCGACCGCCCTGGTGTTCAGCGCAGCGTTCGCGGCGGGACTGCTGTCGAACATCCTCTGGCTGCAGAACGTGTGGGAATACTCGGCGATCAGGACGGGACTCGCCATCGCCCCCGGACCGATCCTCGTGCCGGTCTTCGCGATCGCCGGCCAGCTCCTCGCCCGGCGCTTCTCCCCCGGCACCATTGCCGCTGCGGGAAGTCTGCTGTGGGCGGCGGGCACGCTCCTGATCCTGGCGTCGGTAGGGGCGGAGCCCCACTACGTCACCGAATTCCTTCCGGGTTTGCTGATCGGCGGAGTAGGCGTCGGCCTCGCACTCCCGACCATTCTCTCGTCCGCCACTGCCGGGCTTCCGCAGTCCCGGTCGGCGACCGGCAGTGCGATCGTCAACATGAATCGGCAGATCGGCACCGTGATCGGTGTCAGCGTGCTCGTGGCGGTCCTCGGCACCACCGTGGGCTACGACGACACCCACTCTGCCTTCATCGCCGCCTGGTGGGTGATCGCCGCAATCGGCGTCGGCGCGGCGGCCACGTCCATCGGCATGAATTCCCAGAACCCGCAGACTGTGGAGGTACCGGCATGACCCCGCTGACCGCAACTGCTTTCCCCACCGAATTCGACTCCACCTGGCGTGGTTTCGGCGGTATGCACGGCGGACTCGTCGTCGCATCGATGCTGCACGCGGCCGAGGCCGAGACGGCAGCGACACCGGTCACCGTCTCGGCCCACTTCACCCGGCCCGTTGAACCGGGCACCGTGGACCATCAGGTCGAGGTCGTGCACGGCGGGCGGACACCGAGCGTCCGCGTATCGATGCCAGGCTCCGCCGGTGCGCTGATCCGCCTCACCCGCACGCCCAGCGCCATCACGTGGCCTCTCGACGCGCCCGACCTCGGCGACGAAGATCCGAAACTCCTCACCCCCTTAATGATTCCGGTCGACTACATGCCCTTCGCCCAGTACCTCGACATTCGCCCGATCAACTCGGCACGTCCCTTCGCCGGCGGCGCCGACCCTGAATTCGAGGTGTGGATTCGTCTGCTCTCACCGATCGAATTCAGCCCTTCGGAACACGCGGCGGTATTACTCGACGCGCTACCGCCGGGGCTGTTCGCCGTACTCGACGCGCCGGTAGCCATCCCCACCGTCGAGTTCAGTGCCCACTTCCCTGTGAGTACTTCTCAACAGCCCGCTGTTGACGAGTACCCACGGGAGGGGTGGTACCATCTGCGCCACCGCACGGTCTGGGCCACCGAAGACTCGTGCGTCGACGAGACCGAACTGCGCACCGCCACAGGACACCTCGCCGGTCAGGCGCGTCAGCTCCGCAGAATCCTCACCCCCTGATCGCCACCCACAGCTCCGCAGCAAAGAGAAAGGGAACTCCCCTGGGAGCGCCGTCGCGGCCGGCGTCGAGTCGATGGGCCGGGTCTCGATGGGCTCGAATGAGATCGTCCGGGAGTCGATGGGACTGGGATTCGAACGCCGTTACCCTGACGGCCTCGTTCCTCAGGGCATCAGTGCCGAACTCATCGCCGCCCGCTGGGAACTGTCACGACAGCAGCTGGACGAGTTCGCGTTACGCAGTCATCAGAAGGCCGCCGCGGCAACCAGCGCGGGAAACTTCGCGAAGGAACTCGCCGTTCTACCGGAACTCGGTGTCGACGAAGGGGTCCGTCCCGACACGACACTCGATGCCCTGGCCGGCTTGCGTCCCGCCTTCCACAGCGAGCACTACGCGAATCGGTTCCCTCAGGTCGACTGGTCGATCACCGCGGGCAACAGCAGTCCGCTCTCGGACGGGAGTGCCGCCCTGATGATCACGACGACGGAGATCGCGGACCGGCTCGGATTGACCCCCTTGGCCCGACTGCACAGCTTCGCCGTCGCCGGCGACGACCCGTTGATGATGCTCACCGCGGTCATTCCCGCCACCCGGAACGTTCACGGCGGCGCGATCGCCCTCGGACATCCACTCGGTGCCAGTGGGGCACGCATCATGACCACGTTGGTGAACGCCATGGAGCAGCGCGGAGCGCGATACGGCCTGCAGACCATGTGCGAGGCAGGCGGACTGGCCAATGCGACCCTGATCGAGCGCCTCGGGTAACGGTGTGGGCGGGTGCGCGTCACCGGTTGCGATTCATCATCGCCTCACCGGTGGCGCGCAGCGGCGCCCGCAACGACGCAGGTTCGAGTACCTCCGCCCCTGCCCCCAGCGCGGTCAACTGGTCGAGTGCCACGTCCTCGGCCTCGAGCATCAGGTCGACGGTCACCCATCCGTCCTCGTCGGGAGGGCCCGCGTCGACACGTGCAGCCTCCACGCCGACAAGGCGGGGCAGCTGACGCCACGATCGCGGTGACAGACGCACCCGGCATCGGAACCGGAGAAGCGCACGGTCGAACTCGGCGACGGAGGCCGACCACCATGCGCCGAGATCGAACTGTTCCGGCCGCACTGCCGGTTCCCTGAGGACCGAGGCGTCGCTGATCCGCGACACCCGGTACGACAATGTCCGGCTGCGATGCTGCGCCACCAAATACCAGACACCCGCCTTGGCCACCAGCCCCAGCGGATCGAGCGTTCGCGTCACCGCTCCGGCACCCTTTCTGTAGTCGATGCGCAGTCGAAGTCCCTCGAAAACCGCGGCGGCGACGTCGGGCAGATACTCGTTGTCGCGCGGGGTCGTAAACCATCCCGGTACGTCGACGTAGAGACGATCACGCCACAACTGCACACCTGACCGGAGTGAGATGGGCAACGCGTGCAGCAGCTTCGACTGCGCCGCCGCAGTCACCTCACGCAGACCGAGGTCTTCGGCGAGCGAAGGCACACCCAGCAGCATCAGCGCCGACGTCTCCGCCCCCGTCATCCCACCGAGTTTCGACTGCCATCCGTCGAGCAACCGAATACCCCCACCGGGACCACTTTCGGTCCAGAGCGGCACGCCCGCCGCGGAGAGCGCCGTGACATCCCGGTACACCGTGCGTACCGAGACACCCAACTCGTCGGCCAGTTGCTGCGCTGTGACGCCGCGGCTGCCCTCCAGCCGCAGCATCAATTCGACGAGCCGACTCGAACGCATTGCCCGAGTCTAGAGAAAAATCCCTGACAGGAGGTGTCAGGGATAGGCGTGCACACTGACGTACATGACGCACTGGACACAGTTCGAGACGGAAGCACCCGACCTCGCCGAAGCCGTGATCGCCCGGTTCGAGGCACACAAACATCATGTTCTCGCCACCGTCCGTAGAGACGGTTCCCCCAGGGTCAGCGGCACCGAGGTCGAGTTCTACGAGGGCACGCTGCTACTCGGCTCGATGGTGGGCGCGCGGAAGGTGCTCGACCTTCGGCGTGATCCGCGGTTCGCCCTCCACAGCAATCCCGGGCACCACTCCATGAAAGGCGGCGACGCGAAGATCAGCGGCCGGGCACTCGAAATAGTCGGCGAGCGCAAACAACTGATCGTCGACCACTACCCCGACGAGATCGGCGAGGCAGACGTCTTCGAACTCACCGTCGACGAGGTGGTACTCACCACCGTGGACGGCGAACATCTGTACGTCGACCTGTGGAAACCGGGCAGAGCGATCACCCGGTTCACCAAATAGCGGTCACTGCGTGACAGCGAATCCGAAACCGAGCGGGCAGGTTGCGGCCGTTCCCTTGGTGCCGTCGGGGTCGTAGGTTCCACCCGGGATCAGGTGGATGGTGAAGCCCGGCAGGATTTTCTCGGTGCCTTCCCCATTGACGAGCGCTCCCGACGATCCGATGGTGGGACCGGCCTGACCGATGTTGAGGTAGGTCACCTGGGCGTCGGTGGTCGCGTCTGTCGGTCCCTCGAATTCCCACTCGACCTCATCGCCCTCCTTCTCCACATCGAGGGTTGCGGCGGGCTTGCAGTTCACCAACGGATCAGGCATGAACGGATCGGCCGACGCGACGGCGGGCGCCGAGAGGAGGGCGGCCGCACCGAAGGCTACGGCTGCTGCGGATTTCGTGAACGCTCCGAGAGTGGACATGACGCTGGCTCCCTTGTGAGACGACACCGATTACTCCGTTTACCAGGTCACATTCTTCTCGCAGTGGCGTCCGTTCGCCGTGGATTCCACCTGCACCGTGGCGTGGGAGAGCTGGTGTGTTTCGAGGATCGTTCGGGCCGATTCGAGGACTGCGGCCGAGTCGGAGTCGGTGGTGAGATGCACGGTCGCCACATCCATGCCGGTCGTGAGGGTCCACACGTGGAGGTCGTGCACGCCGGTGACGCCAGGGACTGCCGCGAGGTCGGCCTCCACCGATTCGACATCGACGTTCGCAGGGCTCGCCTGAGTGAGGATTCGCAGGGATGCGGCGGCGAGTTTCAGTGCGCGGGGCACCACCCACAAGGAGATGAGGACACCGACGACGATGTCGGCGTAGGTCCAGTTGAAGGCGAGTACGACGGCACCGGCGATGAGGACGCCCACACTGCCGACGGCATCGGCGAGTACCTCGAGGTACGCCCCGCGCACAGCCAGGCTGTCCTTGGAATCTGCGCGCAGCATGAGCATGACGACGAGGTTCGCGGCCAAGCCGGCGGTAGCCGTGAGAATCAGTGCGAGACCGGGAATTTCGGGCGCGTCGCCGATTCGTGAGATGGCCTCGTAGAACACCCATATCGCGACGGCGAGAAGCATTGCGGCATTGGCCATTGCGGTCAGCACCTCGGCGCGATGCCAGCCGAATGTGCGGGCTGCGGCCGCGCTGCCCTTGCGCGCGAGCAGAAGCGCGACGAGACCCATCGCCATGCCGACGACGTCGGTCAGCATGTGCCCGGCGTCCGCGAGCAGCGACAGCGAGTTGACGGCAAGGCCGACACCCGCCTCGAGGACGAAGAACGCGAGGAGAATCACGAGCGCTATCGCCATGCGACGGACCTGCCCCTTGGACGGCCCTACCTCACCCCCGCCTTGCGTGTGGCCGTGCGAATGACCGTGGCCGACTCCCATGTGTAGAGCTCCTCCCGAAGTTCTGCCGATCATATGCGTACTTGTGCATGTGTATCAACAGCGTCGTTTCCGCTCCCGTCGACGAGTTCCCGGACGATGTCGGCGTGTCCGGCATGGCGATGAGTTTCGGCCACCACGTGCACAAGGATCGCGAGTCAAAGTTCCGGGCGGTACGCGGGCTTCTGCACGGTCGGGGGCAGATGCGCGATGGCAGAGATGCGCTTGAGTCCCGCCACCTGCATCAGGTCGACGGTCAGCGAACGGATCTGGGCGAAGACGACGGTAGCCGACAGCCCTGCATTCTCCACCAATTCCGGTTTGAGCCCGGACGCCACCGAACGCAGCACGCGAGCAGCTTCTGCCTGGTCGGGTTGCTGACCTGGGTCCGCGAGCACCATCAGACGCAGCGTTTCGATGGCCTGCGCCAGTTTCTCCACTAGGTCGACCAGTCGTGGGTTCAGTATCTCGTCGTCGCGCACCAAGGTGAGCGAGCGCCGGGCCAGGACCCGAATGTTGCGCAGAGCGTTGTCGAGAGGATCGGCAACTGCGCTCAAGCGGTCGAGCCGCCCGCGGGTGTTCCAGTACAGCGGCGAGATACGGCTGACCTCCCGGCCGCCGGCGAGGTGCGTGCGCAGGTTGTCGATGGACGATTGCGTGGCTCTCGCCTTCCGCAGTGCCTCCTCGATGGGCTTGTCGTCGTTGGCAACCAACCCGTCCGCGACCAGTTGCATCACCTCGGCTGCCGTTCCCAGGACTCCGGCTGCGTGACGCCTCGCCCGGCCCACAGGATGCGTGGGAATCAACGCCACCACCGCGATGCCCACCAGGCCGCCGGTCAGCGCGTCCACCATGCGGTTGACCCCCGCATTGCCACCGGGTGGGAGAAGTGTCGCCACCAGCACAGCGGAATTGCCGGCCTGCATCGACAGGATCGGTCCGCTGTTCAGGAGCACCGCCGCGGACATGGCCAAGGCCACCACGAGCGCGATCTGCCACGTACCGCTACCGATGAACGCGATCAGGAGGTCACCGACCCCGATCCCGATGGTCACACCAACGACGAGTTCGACGGAACGCCGCAGCCGAGCACCGAGCGACAGTCCCAGCGACACCACCGCGGCGATCGGCGCGAAGAACGGGGACGTGTGACCGATCACCACCGTGGCAACCCACCAGGCGGCGCCCGCCGCGATCGCGCATTGCAGGATCGGCAGAGCCGACACCCGCAACCGCTGAGCCGAAGTCGCCAGTCCGTTCCGAGTGCGGACCGTCGCTGTGGTGAGGGCGTTACCCGAGGCCAAGCGCTTCGGCGGCTCGGGGGTCGCTGTCCTCGAGCAGGTCGAGGCAACGGGCGTACTCGTCGGATTCGCCGATCGCCCTCGCAGCCTTGGCCAGAACGGCGACGCAGCGCAGGAAACCGCGGTTGGGTTCGTGGCTGTAGGGAACAGGGCCGAACCCCTTCCAGCCGTTGCGACGCAGCTGGTCGAGGCCGCGGTGGTACCCGGTGCGTGCGTAGGCGTAGGCGGCGATCGTCTCACCTGCGTCGAGAGCCGCCTCGGCGAGATAGGCCCACGCGATGGAGGCAGTGGGGTGCGCCGCTGCCACGGAAGCCGGTTCCTCATGGTTCAACAGGGCCGACTCGGCCTCGTCGTCCCCGGGAAGCAGCGTGGGCTGTGGTCCGAGAAGGTCACCGAAAGACGTCATGCGCCTATTGTGCCCCCGACGGGGCTGCTCCACTGCCCCGCCCCGTGGGCGGAGCACCCTGTGGTGGTCTGCGCTGGCGCCCGATGTCGTTAGGCTTCCCCCAACGTTCATTTCTCTGCAGACCGAGGGGCAACGCGTGCAGGACCCGAAGAAAGACGAACCGACCGAGAAGCCGACTCCGGATACCCCGGCAGCCGAGCCCGCGGGGCCGGCCGCTGCCGGCACCGCGAAGGCCGCGGGCGGAACCCCGGCTCCCGACGCGAAGAAGCCGACCGCGAACACGCCACCCGCCACCCCCTCGGCGAAGACGCCCGAGGTGGCAAAGCCCTCCTCCGGCGACGCGGCGTCCGAGGCCGTGACGAAAGCGATCCCGATGCAGAAGGGTTCGCCGGACAAGCCTGATGCGGCCACCGTGAAGATGCACCGGACATCCCCACCGCAGGCTGTGCAGGGGAAAACCGGGCAGGGAAAGAACGAAGCCGGCAAGGTGGATCCCGCCGAATCGGAGACCGTTGCCATTCCGGTCACGAAGTCCGCCGTACCGCCGACTCCGCCGCCGCCGCGTCCCGCACAGGCTCCACCGGCCCAGCCGCCCGCCCGGCCCCAGCAAGCGGCACCGCCCCGGCAGGCGGCATCCGCCCAGCAGCCTCCCGACACGCGTGCGACTCCGCCGCCCGCTCCCCCGCGACCCAAGCCCAAAGCGGCACCTCAACGAGTACTACCGCCCCAGCAAAGTGCCCCGCAGCGCGTCGGCCCCGCCGAGCCTGCGGCCGAGAAGCATGGCAAGGCCTGGCTCCTCGCGGCGATCGCCGCAGGACTCATCGTGATCGCAGCCATTGCCGTCGCCGGTGTGGTGGTCTACAACAACAATCGAGCCGAGAACTCACCCGAGGCGCAGGTACAGGGCACTATCGACACATTCGTGGCGGCGCTCACGCAGGGCGACCTGGCGACCCTGCGCACCAGCACCTGCGGCGGTCTCGCCGAGTACTACCAGGGCATCTCGGATCAGGACTTCGCTGAGGTCCACCAGGTCGCGATCACACAGCAGAACATTCCGGTGGTCGGCAAGGTCGATGCCGTCCAGATCACCGACGACACCGCCATCGCCCAGGTGAAAGCGCACACCGCCGCCAACCCGAACGAGCAGTCGTGGCGCACGTTCAACCTGGAGAAGGTCGAGGGCACCTGGAAGGTGTGCGACCCCCGATAAACGACTGTGCGCCTTTCTGGTAGCGGTGGCTACCAGAAAGGCGCACGCGCCCGAAGGGCCTATCCCGAGACGGAACGACCCGCGGACTTTAGATCGTTGCAGGCCTCGATGACGCGGGCGGTCATCCCGGCCTCCGCCTTCTTCAGGTAGCTGCGCGGGTCGTAGACCTTCTTGTCGCCCACCTCGCCGTCGACCTTCAGCACACCGTCGTAGTTGCCGAACATGTGGCCGACGATCGGTCGGGTGAACGCGTACTGGGTGTCGGTGTCGACGTTCATCTTGACGACGCCGTAGCTCAGAGCCTCCTCGATCTCCGACTTCAGCGAACCCGAACCGCCGTGGAAGACGAAGTCGAACGGCTTGGCGCCGTCCCGCAGGCCGAGCTTCGAGGTGGCGACCTTCTGACCGGTCTCGAGCACCTCGGGACGCAGCTTCACGTTGCCCGGCTTGTAGACGCCGTGCACGTTGCCGAACGTCGCGGCCAGCAGGTACTTGCCGTTCTCGCCGGTGCCCAGAGCGTCGATGGTCTTCTCGAAGTCCTCTGGGCTGGTGTACAGCTTGTCGTTGATTTCCGCTTCCACCCCGTCCTCTTCGCCGCCGACGACGCCGATCTCGACCTCGAGGATGATGTTCGCGGCCTTGGAAATGGCGAGAAGTTCCTTGGCGATCTCGAGGTTTTCGTCGATGGGAACGGCCGAGCCGTCCCACATGTGGGACTGGAAGAGCGGGTTGCGGCCCGCGCTGACACGCTGCTGCGAGATTTCGAGCAGCGGCCGAACGAAACCGTCCAGCTTGTCCTTGGGACAGTGGTCCGTGTGGAGGGCGATCGTGACGTCGTACTTGGCGGCGATCACGTGCGCGAATTCGGCGAGCGCGACAGCACCGGTCACCATGTCCTTGACGCCCAGGCCCGAGCCGAACTCCGCGCCACCGGTCGAGAACTGGATGATGCCGTCACTGCCCGCATCCGCAAACCCCTTGATGGCGGCGTTGATGGTTTCGGAAGAAGTGCAGTTGATGGCTGGGAAAGCAAAGGAGTGCTCCTTGGCTCGACCAAGCATCTCGGCGTAGACCTCGGGAGTCGCGATTGGCACGGCGGCAGTCCTCCATAAACGAGTAGATTTCGGCGCACGCGATCAGCGCAGCGCGCGATGTGGTCCTAGCAGTATGGCAATACCGGTAGCGTACGTCTCCCGGTGGCTGTCGCGGCACCCCGTTTCGGGCGGTCCGTGACCCGGCCGAAACTCCATGACCTGCAGTATTCCGACAGTCGGGGAATACGCCGGTACGCTGAGGCCCGTGATTGTGCAGGCAGCATCGGATTCCGTGACCAACCTCGCGTTGTTGCCGGGATTCCTCGACCCGGTGAACCTCCTCAACTCCTTCGGCACGTGGGTGCTCGTCGGACTTCTCCTGGTCGTCTTCATCGAGTCGGGATTGCTGTTCCCCCTGCTCCCCGGCGACTCTCTCCTCTTCACTGCCGGCCTCATCGCGGCGTCGAAGTCGACGGAGATCGAACCGTTCGCCCCCATCGGGGTGCTTCTGGTCCTGATCCCGATCGCCGCGATCCTCGGCGACCAGGTGGGCTACTTCATCGGCAGCAAGGGCGGTACCGCCCTGTTCAAGAACGACGACGCGCGGTTCTTCAAGAAGAAGTACATCGACGAGTCGCACGCCTTCTTCGAGAAGCACGGCCCGATCACGATCATCCTCGCCCGCTTCGTACCGATCGTGCGCACGTTCGCGCCGGTGGTCGCGGGTGCGTCGCGGATGAAGTACTCGCTGTTCCTGACGTACAACATCGTCGGCGGCATCCTCTGGGGCGCCGGTGTCACACTGCTCGGCTACCTGCTGGGCCAGATCGAGTTCATCCGCGACAACGTCGACATCATCTTCCTGCTGATCGTGTTCGTATCGGTCCTGCCGATCATCCTCGAGGTCGGCAAGCGTGTTCTGAAGGCCCGCCGGGGTGAGCCGGCCGCTCCCGAGGCTGCACGGCCCGTCTCCACCCCCACCGATCCCTCCTGATCGACATCGAGGCAACGGTCTGACCATGGACGTATCGGCATCCGGCACTTTCGGACCCCTCGTCTCCGCCGGTCCCGCACTGGTATGGGTCATCGTGCTGGCGTTCGTCTTCATCGAATGTGCGGTCATCCTCGGGCTCTTCCTGCCAGGTGACTCGATGCTGATCACCGCGGGCATCGTGCTCGCCGGCCACCAGTCGGGTGCCGGTCACGTATGGGCGCTGTCGGTCGGCGCAATGGTCGCCGCAATCTGCGGAAATCAGGTTGGGTACGTCATCGGGCATCGCACCGGCAACCGGATCCTCGCGCGCAAGGGCGGCAAGTACCTCAACTACGCAAACCTTCACCGGGTGAACATCCTGCTGGAGCGTCACGGATTCTGGGCCGTCCTCGTCGCCCGCTGGGTGCCGTGGGTGCGCACACTCTGCCCACTCGTGGCGGGCGCAGCCAAGATGAACCACACCAAGTACACCGTCGCCAGCACCATCGGCGCCGTGTTCTGGGCACCGGTGCTGCTGCTCATCGGGTTCTACTGCGGTTCCTTCCTCGACCGGGTGTCGTGGCTGATGCCCGTGGTGTTGGGTGGCATGGTCGCACTGCTGGTGATCGGAACCGGCATCGGCATCTGGCACTACCGCCAGGAGATGGCCCGGCCACCCGAAGAAGTGGCCGTCGAGGAAGTTCTCGACTAGTGCTCGTGCACCTCTTCCCATTCGGGAAGCGGGTCCTCGAAACGCACCCATTCGGCCGAGCCCGACGCTAGTTCCTCGTCAGTGAGGAGCGCGGGGTCGAGAATGCGTGCAGGCCCCTCGAGGTCGAGTCGGACACCGATGAACACGATCTCCTGCCCCGGCGTCTCGTCCGTGGCCGACCACAGCTGCGCCGGTTCGATCACCAAATTGGGTCCCGCCTGTGACCAGATCGCGGCGAGGTCCGGGCGGCTCGCGATCCAGCAGAACCCTTTGCTCCGCAGCAGTCCGTTGAACTGGCCCAGTGCCTGATCGAGCCGTGCGGGATGGAAAGGCCGCGCCGCGCGATACGTGACGCTTCGGATCCCGTACTCCTCCGTTTCGGGTGTGTGGCCACCCGCAAGTTCCTCGGCCCACCCGGGCGTCCGGGCAGCCGACTCCGGGTCGTACAGACCGGTGTCGAGAACGTCGGCCAGGTCGACCACCCCCCGCGTGGTGCGCTGGAGCTTCGCCGTCGGGTTGAGCCTGCGCAGGAGGGCCTCGACCGTGCCGGCAGCGCGCTCGCTCACCAGATCGGTCTTGTTGAGCAGGATGACGTCGGCGAACTCGACCTGGTCGACGAGTAGGTCGGAGATGCTGCGCTCGTCGCCCTCACCCGCCTCGAGGTCGCGTTCGTCGAGGCGTTCCCCCTTCGCGAGTTCGCCGACGAACGTCGACGCGTCCACCACTGTCACCATCGTGTCGAGCGCCGCCACCGTGCCGAGGCTGAAGCCGTCCTCGAACTCCCAGTCGAAGGTGGCGGCGACGGGCATGGGTTCCGAGATGCCCGTCGATTCGATGACGAGGTGATCGAACCGCCCCTCCCCCGCCAGTCGTGCGACCGCCTCGATCAGGTCCTCGCGGAGCGTGCAGCAGATACAGCCGTTCGTCAGTTCGACCAGTTTCTCCTGCGTCCGGTCGAGATGTCCCTGGCCTGCGACGAGTGCCGCATCTATGTTGACCTCGCTCATGTCGTTGACGATCACGGCGACGCGCCGGCCGTCCCGGTTGGCGAGGATGTGGTTGAGAAGTGTGGTCTTGCCGGCACCGAGGAAACCGGACAGGACAGTGACAGGAAGAGGACGAGTCATCCGAAAATGATAACTGTTTTCAATAAATGCGCGAACTGGCGACCGGCCTCCCTGGGTGACCCACTCCGCGATGGTGTCGCCGACGGTTGCCGGCGATGCTTTCGAGCTGGGCGAGGCCGTACTCGGGCAACGTCAGTTCGCTGAATTCGCGTTCGAGGCCTCGGGCATGTGCGTCGGTGTCGCCAATGAACGGGCTGACCCCGGGAAGGATCTCAATCTGGTCAGGGTTGCGTCCGAACTGCGACGCGCGTGCCTTGATGTCTGCGCAGAACGCCTGCCCGTCCGACAGCCGCTATGAACCTTCGGGTGTCGTCCGGCTGCACGATTACCGCGACCGCCTGCGCTGCCGCAGAGATACATCATGTCAGTTTCAGAAGCCGCTGCACGTGGTCACTGCTCGGCTGCACACGTCCAGATGGGAGACGAGCACTGATCGTAGATCAGTCCTTCGCTTCGCGGACGTCCTTTCCCTGCTCGGCGAACGCCTCGAAGTCCTGCATGTGCTGTTGCGACTGCTTGCGGAAGGCGCCGGGCATCAGGAGCCCCACCAGCCGCATCAGCAAGCCGCTGAACCGGTATTCGCTCTCGCTCACCCAAAGCGTCATCTCCGGACCGGCTTCGGTCAGCCGGTCGCGCACGGCGCTCCACATGCCCTCGCCGACGATCTCGCGGTCGAAGTGAACGACGCTCCCTTTCGGGATCCCGCGCAGGTCTGCCGGTTCCCGACGCGTGATGGTCTCGGTGCATGCCGAGAATTGTTCAGGTCGATCAGCGAACTCGACAGCTGCCCCATCCCGGCGATCGCGTCCCGCACGACCTCCAAGAGCTCGGCACACTGCGCCCGCTCGTTCTCAGCCACCCGGTTCCGCTCGTTGATCCGCTCGTTCGACCGGATCTGCCGATGCACCCCGAGGAATGCGACACCGGCCGCGCAGATCGCGAGTACGCCAGTGACGATCGTCGCCTCGGGTTGCGTCAGCCCGTCGAGCGCGAACGCCCACACAAGGCCCATCAGTCCAGGTGGCGTCATCAATCGTTAATCGACCCAGTGAGTAGCCGGACAAGTCGTGCAGTCGAGTTCTGAACGCGTGCAGCCCACTTCTGAAACTGACACCCAAATACGGCGCTCACAAGCGATGACTGTCCCAGAAACGTCCGGCACCCTCCAGTGGGCACCCGAGAGGGTGAGACGGGTTTCCGGGACACATCACAGTTTGATCACGCCGACGGTCGATTCGAGCCCGGGACGCCGGCAGAGCAGCCTTCGCGCTTCCCAATTCGATGCCCGGCCGGTGACACCCGATGCCGGCCGGTGTCTCACCTGTGGGCGTCTCAGTAACGGCCGTTACTGGGGCACCGCCCCGACGAGACACCGCAGAGGCATCGGAAAGTCCGTTTTGGCGCACTGTAGACCGCGGAGCGTCCGACGTGATGGTCCGGCGCACCCAGACCCATCGGCTGGTTTGCTCACCGAGCATGAAGAGTACTCGCGCCGATCAGGGTAACGATGAGCCGTTTCGTAGCAGATATCGGTCAGGTTCGCGCGGGTACGCGCGCGTCAGGTTCACGTCGGCCAAAGGTTCGCGTCGGTCAGGTTCGTGTTCGACAGGATTACCCAGGTCCGGTTCGCGATGCCGCCGGCCAGGTCGGCGTCACCGTCGCGGAAGGTCTAAATGGTTAGAAAGGAGAATTATCAGTGACAGAGGCGGGGCGACGGAGGAGCATAAAGGAGGACCAACCAGTCTTGTCTCAGCGATTCTGGGTGAAGGGGAACTCTTTGGAGTACGTAGGCACGTTGCGGCGAGGGCGAATTTGGGGCGAATCCAGCAACCCCTCGCCAAGATCGCCGGGCTCAGGAGCAAGGTAGCGAACACATCCGAGGGAGGAAGCTGAGAACGGCGACTACAACAGTTAGGACCGTGCCGGGACGGTTCACCTACCCGATTCCCGCCACTCCACGGGACTTACCAATTCAAAAGATATTGAAGCCTTGCTGCCTTTGCCTAGACGCTTCCTTGCCCGGTAATTGGTATGTCTGGACACACACCTGGTGCAGAAGCGCTGCAGTAACATATACACTATTGCACCACCAGGAGAAGGTTGGCGCTTGAGAGTGCCTTTTAATAACACACCAATTGTGGCGGTATTGATAAGCGCCGCGCGAGAATTATGCCATTCGCCCAGGCCCGTCGCCGGTTAGCCACAGATGCTTTGTCAACCCGCCACCTCGAGCGATAGGATAACGTTGTGGCTATAACAAAGGCGCGATCCGCACCGATTGGATACGCGAGTCCAACCACCGGCCATCAGTGGGTCAATTTTATTGGCGTTGATAACCACGTACACGAGCTGTATTGGAATGGAATATGGCATTATAAGGACCTGAATGTACATTCAGGACAGCTCGACCACCTAGCTTTTGGCAATCGCGCCTTCGGATATGTCCACCCGAATGGCACTTCGCATGTTTTCTACAACTCTGGCGGAAATGTGATTGAGTTTTTCTGGGATCCCTTTCAGGTAAAATGGCTGTGGACCCACGTGAACTCCGGTGGCCCCCAGGGGCCCGCAGAGCACGCCGATATCACCGCATACGTCGCAAATGATGGAACGCAGCATGTGGCGTGGATTAAGCCGCCAGGCGAAGTGATCGACATGGCATGCCACGGAGTGAATTGGGTGTCTACCAACCTCACCATCGAACTCGGTTTCCCGTCGCAAAAGCCCAACACTCAGCACACGCCATGGGCTTATGTTCACCCCAAGAACAACACCCTCCATATCAATTACCTTGATACGAGCGGAAGATTACACGAGTTCTGGAACGATGGAAGCTGGCACTACAATAACCTTTTTGCAGCGGCGGGCGTGCCGAACGATAAAACCTCCGCCACAGAGCCCAAAGGATACGTAACCCCCGACGATTTCCAACATATAGTCTATCGTACAAGCGGAATGGAAATTATTGAACTTTGGTGGGATGGCGCGTGGCATTTCGCCAACCTCTCGACCCAAGTTAGCCACAGTCATAGCGATGCAGCTCAAGGATACGTTGATTCACTAAAACAACAGCGCATTCCCGTTCGACACCCGACGCTTTTTGGTCGAATCCAACTACTGTGGTTCAATGGACAATGGCAGCTCTTCGATCTCGGGCCAACACAGGCGGGTAACGAATGTGACGGAATGCTTCGTGGATATGCGAATCCAAAGAACGCAACTGAACACATAACCTATCGCGGCTTGGACGGCGATATTCATGAACTGTGGGCAACCCCCACGGCCTGGAAACATGAGAACCTGAGCCAACACGCATCGCAATGACACCAGTCCTGACAGCCGTGCAGTTGCCTTCTGAAACTTGACACCGGGATCGAGTACCGCACCGCCTGCAACCGAGTACGGCCGCAGATCAGTCCTCGCCGAGGCCCGACGGCGTGTTGGTGTCTCGCGGATCGGTGTCTCGGAAACGGTCGATTCTGAGGCATGACGACCACCCTGCATCGGGTCTGCGCGCTAACGGCAAGGCCTCACGTTGCCGGATTCGGCCCAGGAATATCCGAAACTAGTACCTTCCGGATATCGTGCGGTAGTGGATAGCATTCGTATGCAAGTGGCACATGGGCAGTCGTCGAGCGGATCGGCGACGCCTCTGGCATGGGGCAAGTCTTCAAGACAACCCGCGGAGAAGAAACGTGTGCGATCAAGGTTATCCACGAGGCTGTAGAGCGGGTCCGCGACGTCCTGGCCAATGAAATTCCGGACTCGAAATACGTTATACCCATATTAGAATCCGAATCCCGAAACGGGCAGACGTTTCTTAGGATGCCGCTCGCGGATCATTCTCTTGGGAGCTTTCGGAAAACGCGGCCCCACGGAAAACTCACCATAGAAGAGGTAATCAGCGCGCTGCGTGATATCGCGACCAGCCTCGCTGATATCGGTCCCCATGTTACGCACCGAGACATAAAACCCGACAACGTTCTGTGGTACGGCGGCCGCTGGTGCCTGACTGACTTCGGTCTCGCTCGTATAGCTGAAGCCACGACCGCCACATTTACCATGAAGGGTTGGGGAACAAAAGAGTACATCGCCCCAGAACTGCTAACAGGCGACCGAGCAAGCGGAAAGTCTGATATCTATGCACTTGGAGTAGCCGCGTATCTCTTGCTGATGGGTAAATACCCATTCGAGAAACACGGACCCATCTCGACAGAGGATATCTTCCAGTGGCACCTCAATGGAGAAATTCCCCGACCGGATTCGGGCTCTTCTCAACTCGATTAGCTCGTCTTACGCATGCTAATGAAGGCTCCGGAAGCCCGTCCTACCGCCCGCGAGGTGCGTGACAGGATCTCGACCATAGAAGAAGGTCCGCAGTTCATAGCTATCGCAAAACTGCACGATCTGGCTGCGGAGCAAGACCTAGCTCTCGCAGAGGAGGATCGCCAGCGTGTCGAGCAAACGACGCGAGAGGAGAGGCGAGATCGCCTTGCAGGGTCAGCCAGGACGTTGGCCGACATGTTTATGTCAAATCTGTACGAGAGTCTCGACTCGGTTTCTGGAATTCAGCGGTCCACACAGATGAATGATGTAACTTTCCGTTTCGGGCAAGGAACTCTATTAATTTCCCCGTTGGAATCTGTCCGTGAAGTCCCATCAAATCCTTTCGACGTGGTTGCGGTGTTTTCAATTTCCATCACGCAGGATAGGGACCAAAATGGCTGCAACGGTCGGCAACACAGTCTTTGGTTCTGCGATGCCGAAGAAGAGGGTTCGTACCACTGGTACGAGACGGCTTTCCACCGGCTGAGAGGGCAACGGTCAAATATCGAACCTTACGCACTTACGCCCTTAGACAGGGACGCCCAGCTGGCACTAAGTGCGACAATACACACAGTTCAGGTAGCGAGGAAATTTTTTCGTGTCAGTGACGAGCAAGCCGACGAGTTCGTCAACCATTGGATCGAATTTCTTACGCAAGCGGCGCAAGGTGCGCTCTACTTCCCCCAAATCTTGCCGGAAGGCGAAAGGGCAGTGTGGCGCCGGAAGTAGACCTACAGCAGGCAGCAGGCAACGCGCGCCGCAAGGCTGCCGGGGTTCGGGATTCTTTTTAACCGGCCTATATCGGGGATGGTGCAGCTTAGAAATCCCCATCACGGCACGGCTGGGGCGGCGCGACCGCCGTGGTCGGGATCGCTGCAGTCGATAACTATCCAAGACGGGATCAACCGGTGTCCCGTTCGTCGCCCCGCCAGGCGTGGAGGCACGGGAGAGGTCCCTACTCGGTGGGAGGGGCGTAACGCGGATGGAGTTGTCGGGCGGCTTGCCGAAGATGCTGCGGACAGCTCCGTCCGACACGGGGGCCCACAGAGGCGTGAGTCTCCCACAAAGTGACCGCCGCCTCTGTCGTCGTGAGTGACACATACAGCAGGTCGGCCACAACGCTGTGTAAGTCCGTGGCACCGAGAAGATATCGCGTGGGCCACGTTGAACCATGTGCGAGACCAGACGCAATCGAATACATCTGTCGAGACAAATTCGCCATCGGCCTGCCCGACTTCACCAATTGTTGGCATCGATCCATTCGGCCGACGCGTCAATGATCTGCTCCATGTTGGGCACACCTCTCACATCAGCATCGACCAAGACCTGCATCACGGATTCTGCGCCACTCTTGTGCGCCTTGAGCTGGCTCAAGTACTCGGTCGTCTCGAACGGCAAAGGGCCAGCGCCAGCCCTCACTTCAGTCCTGTCCAGCCGCGTGACCTGTTCGGTGACGTACTTCTTGTGGCGCTGAATCTCGTCTCGCGTAAATCCGGAGCGCACGGTTGCGACGTTCATATCGGTCTGATTCGCAGAGCACCCAGACTGCCCGCGATGCGGACTCAAGAGCAGATCGACACAGCGTGATGATGGACGCCGTCCGCATCCTGCCCGTCGCATCCCACTGGTCGATGAGGTAAGCAACGGTCGTCAAGTTCTCAGCTGCGCTCATCGCAGGGAACAGAGTGTGGTACTGCACGAGCGCGTCAGTTCCGACAAAGTCGCTGACCTCGGCAGGGAATCCTGCGTCGTCGAGGTGTACGGAGCTTCCCGGCTGAATACCACTAGGTGTCCTCTGCCAGGGAATCAAAAGCTCTGCTTGGGATGCTCGCTCGCCGGCCCGGACTCGAGCCGGAATGAGCGACGACACCAAAGTGCGTGCAGCTACCGCCTCCGGGTCGGTAAGACGTCGGCGTTCTGTGCCGCTGCCTTTGCGGGCTGTGCGTTTCGTTCGGCCCACGAACGCTCCTCTCCGTACTGCGCCGTTACCTCGGTCGTCGGCGACGGTACGAACCGTATGCCAGGCCTTGGTAGGTGCCCACGTTCACCGCCTTTTCGGGCTCGCCTTCGCTCATAGGTCTATCCCTATTGGTCGTGCCTGGTGTGTCTCACTTCCTGTGCCTCGGTAACGGTCGATACCGAGACAATTCCGGATTCGACGGACGAAGAGGTAGCCCGCCAGAGTCCACTGGGACGACCACTCCGTTCGGTGGCGAGATCCGTAGATCCGTAGATCCGCATGTCCGTCGATCCGTAGACGCTCGCCTACCAACGAAGTTGGTCTCCCGAATCAGCGCCTCAGAAAGGACCGAATGCGAGACAACCCGAAACTGTGCATAACTATCCAGAACCGATCAACCGGTGTCCCGTTCGTCGCCCCCCGATCCGGGATTCTTCACCGGACGGGGCTATCGGGACCGGCAGCTCAGTTCGTTCCGGTCATGGGCCGGCTTTCGGGACGTGCCGGTGTGGGTTCAGCTTGCGGAACTTCGGAGTTGCAAGATTGTCACTGGCCTTATCGCGCTCCCGCAGCAGGCGCCGCGTGTCCGCGTGAAAGAGGAAGATTCATTGTGCCACTGGTCGCCCTTTGAGGTCTTTGCGGAGGATTTTGCCTGACAGCGATTTCGGTACGGCGTCGATGAATTCGAGCATGCGGATGCGTTTGTGCGGTGCGACCCGGGCTGCGACGTAGTCGAGTATCTCGTCGGGGAAGACTTCGGCACCGGGCTGGGTGACGATGAATGCGCGGGGGATTTCGCCTGCCTCGGTATCGGGATACGGTACGACTGCAGCGTCGGCGATGGCGGGGTGGGTGAGCAGCAGTGCCTCGAGCTCGGCCGGTGGGACCTGGTAGCCCTTGTATTTGATGAGTTCCTTGAGCCGGTCCACGACGTAGACCTCACCTTTCGGGCCGACCTCGACGATGTCGCCGGTGTGCAGGAACCCGTTCGGTTCGATCGTCGCGGCGGTGGCCTCGGGATTGCCGAGATAGCCGTGCATCACCCCCGGACCTCGGACGAGCATCTCGCCGGGGCGACTGCGGGCGCCTTCGACATAGGTGATCTCGGTACCCGTTTCCGGGTCTACGATCTTGAATTCGATGTTGGGGACCGCGACTCCGATCGATCCGATCGAGATGTCCGGGTCGTCGATGGGAGTCACGTGCGAGACGGGGCTGAGCTCGGTCATGCCGAAGCCTTGCAGCAGGCGGCACTGCAGGCGCGCCATCAGTGCGTTGCCGAGCGCTTCGTCGAGAGGTGCTGCCCCGCAGACGATAACGCGCACACTCGACACGTCGAACTGCTCGACAATTGGGTGTTTGGCGAGAGCCACCGCGACCGGCGGGGCGATAAACAGGTAGGTGCATTCGTACGCGGAGATCTGCCGCAGGAATTCCGGCAGATCGAATTTCGGCAGTGTCACCAGCTTGCCGC
This sequence comes from Rhodococcus tibetensis, assembly GCF_024438035.1. Taxonomy (GTDB): domain Bacteria; phylum Actinomycetota; class Actinomycetes; order Mycobacteriales; family Mycobacteriaceae; genus Rhodococcus_F; species Rhodococcus_F tibetensis. The sequence goes on along the minus strand of NZ_JANFQF010000002.1, from coordinate 50,413 downwards.
GTTGCCGCAGCGTCAAATTCATGATGACGTTCATGCCGTAGATGTGGAAGAACGGGAGCACGGCCGATACCGCGTCGTCCGAGGTGATCCGCAGCATCGGTGTGCACTGGGCGATGTTGGCGACGAGGTTGCTGTGTGTGAGCATCACGCCCTTGGCGCGGCCGGTCGTTCCCGACGAATACGGCAGCACGGCCAGTGCCGACGGATCCACCGTCACGTCCGGTGGTGGCGTGGCCTCGCCGAGCAGGCTCGCCAGTGACTCGAACCCGCACGCACTGTCGAGCACGATCATGTGCTCGGTCGGAAGCCCGGCCTCATCGGCGGCCGCGACAGCGTTCGGCAGCACCGGTGAGACTGTGACGTACCGACTCGCGTTCGAATCGCGCAACTGGGCTGCGATCTCGGTCGGGCTGTACAGGACGTTGATCGTGGTCGCGGTCGCGCCGGCCCGCAGGATCCCGTGGAACGCGATGACGAAACCGATACTGTTCGGTGAGTGCAGGGCGACCACGTCACCCGGTCGAACGCCGCGGGCGGCGAGCGCCCCGGCGAAGCGGTCGATATCGGCCTTCAATTCGGCGAACGTGATGCTCCGCCCACCGTCGACGACGGCAACGCGGTCGAGGTCGGCCGCGGTCAGGGAACCGAAGACATAGTCGTAGACGGTTTCCGCTGGAATCTCTACGTCCGGGAAGGGGCTCTTGACAATCATTGTGCTTCCTTGATCAGGCGCGGAAGGCCGCGGCGAAGATGGCGGGCATCTCGAGCCAGCTCGGCGCTGCGGCGTAGCCGGTGAGCTTCTGGGCCGTCGACTTCGCGCTGCGCGCGGTGACGAACCAGCTCGGTTTCGGCGACAGCGCGATCTCGCCGTTGAGGACCGAACGTGGGAACGGGCGGAACGGGCCGGTGAGAACGGAACGTTCGACGTTGTCGACCAGGTGCGAGTTGTGGACGATGCCGATGCCGGATCCGACCGCTTCGAGGGTGTTGCCCGGATAGGCGCCCCAACTCACCGACGGGAGCAGGAAGCCGATGGCACTCCACACATTGATGCCGATGGTGCCGTAATGCAGGTCGGCGATGGCGTCGTCGAACGCCGAACCCATCCGCTTGCGGTCCGCCGGGGCGACAATGAGGCTCGCGCCGAGGGTGCCGTCGAGCTTGGTGTTGGCGAAGTCGACTGCAGCGCGCAGGAACTCGATACCGGTGCCGGGCAGCGAGGTGAAACCGAGGACGGGCCCGAAGTATTCGGTCGTGAGCAGGTCCTGCGACGTGGTCTCGTTCACCTCGATCAGTACCCGACCGCCGTGCTGCTCGGCCTCGGGGTACGAACTCGCGGCCGATGCGAGTTTGCGGTCGGTGCCGGGGTACCACGGTGCGCGGGCCGGCAGCGTGTCCAGCACGTCACGCAGGACCGCGAGGAACTCCTCGCGCTGGGCCCAGTCGCTGGAGAGGATCAACGCTTGGCCGGCGATGCAGTTGTGTCCGCCATTGTGCAGACGCTGGGTGGCGACATGCTCGGCCTGGTACCGCAGGTCTGCCTTGGACCAGGTGCCGGGGACGACGATGATCGGCGAGACACCACCGAGTTCGCTGGTGATCGGCGTGCGCAGTACCGGTTCCCCAGTCTTGTCTCCGCCGCCCCACACGATGGCGTCGTGCGTGACACCGCTTCCGGTGATGTGCACATGGCAGATACCCGGGTGCTGCGTCAGATAACCGCCGGTCTCGGCGCCGCCGTTGACCACCCGGAGCAGGTTCGCCTCGATCAGCGGCGCGAACGCCGTGGCGTAGGCGTCGATCAGACCGGCGAAGGTCGGGTTGATCTTCAGAATGGACGCGCGGTTGGAGGCAATGAGCTCGTAGAGCACGTCGAGCGGCCCGATCGCGGTGATGTTGCCGGCTCCCAGGACCAGTCCGACGCCGCCGTTCACACCCGGCTTGTTGGCACCGAGACCGGCGTGCGCACGGGCTTGGTCAGCGGAAATGCCGGGCTCGAGCCACAAGTCGGCGGTGAATCCGTTGAACAGGGTGAACTCTTGCAGGCTGCTCGGCAGCATGCGGAAGGTGGTGCGACCGCCCGGCGCGGTGCCCGACTTGATGCCTGCCAGCGGCGATGTGCCCGCGGCCAGCTTTTCGAGCGAGTCGATGATCGCGCCGAAACCCGCCAGCGTCGCGTACGGGCCCGACATCCACTCTTCGCCCTCGAGCGGTCCGCGCGGGGTGCCCTTCGCGACGATCCCCGCCTCGGCCCACTCCGCGGCGGCCGACTCGATCGAGGCGTACGTGGTCTTGACGAGTGCGAGCCGCTCCGTCAGCGACAGCGCGGACCAGGTCTTGGCGCCGGCGGTGAGATCTTCGACGGCCCGGTCGAGTTCGGCGGCCGGAGTTTCGGAAACGGTAGGTGATGTCATCAGCTGTGCTCCTGTTGTGCTCAACGATCGGTGGGGAGTCCCGCGACCGGGGGTTCCGCGGTATTCGGCCGGCCGGTTGTGGAGCCCCTGCCTGACCATGTAGTTCATTTGCCGGCCACGCCGCGCCACGATCGGCCGCACGAACGGCCAGCCGGGTGTCGGAATCGGCGTCCTTCAGCGCTGTGGTGAGTACCCGCACGGCGCGGTTCCGCGGCGACGTCACGCGGAATTCCGAAGTCGCCGGGAATGTCCCGGCAGGGCAGGGTCTCGACCATCTACTTCGCTGGCCGGCCGCCGGATTCGACGCCGCGGGCGACGGTGAATCGGTAACTCTTGCTCGGGTCGCCGACGCGCCGGTACCGCGGGTCCGCGGTCATGTCGTGCTGGTAACCCAGGCGGGCGAGGTTGGGATCGGTGCCGATGCGACTGAATTCGCCGACCCAGGTGCGGCTGAGGTTGACCCGCCGGACGGAATCGGCGGCTTTGTAGGCGCGAATACCGGCGGACAGGGCCAGCGGGACTGCCGGGTTGACCGGGCCGGAGTCGACCACCGAGCGGGTCATCCGGTTGAGACCGGCGGAAAGTGTCTGGTGGGCCAGAATCTTGGACGGGCCCGGGAACCAGCGGGCGAAGCCTTCGACCTGCTTGCGGTATACCGCCTGCGCCTCGAAGGTCGGCTTGGCGTGTTCCCGCTCGAAGTCGTCGATCCACTGCCGGAACTCGTCGTAGCCCTGTGGGATCTGCTTCAGTCCCATGCCGCGGCCGACGCCCTGCCAGAAGTGGAAGCGGGCGAGGTTCTCCCGTTCGGTGAACCATCCGGGCATGCCGAGGTCGCTCACCCAGCGCTCCGGCTCGAAAATCAACAATCCGAGGACGTGCAGCTGGAGGTCGTTGCCCACACCGCGCACATCGTGATGAATCTGTTGGACCCGATCGAAGATCTCCTGCGCGCGGGCGCTGCGGTGACCCTCGCGCATGAACAACCCGAAGAACGTGAGGGTGTCGCGGTCGCGGTGTTCGGGTCGGAGTATCTGGTCACCGCGTCCACCGCGGTAGCCGACGACGGCCTCCGCGGGATGGGTCATCCCGCGTGCGGTCCCCGATGCGTACACGGCGTGGGCCATCATCGGCGGAACGAGCACCTCGAGCGAAAGGTGGGTGATCTCGGCATCGTCCTCGAGCGGGTCGAGTTTCTCGATCAGCTTCCGCACCTCGGTGACGGTGAGCCTGCGGTCGGCCCAGAATTCCGCGCGCGGCTGCCGGAACTGCGATGTCGCGGGCAGGTGGCTTGCGTCGTGGGTAGTCATCGTGACCTGCTTCTCCTCGGAGGTCTGTGCCTGGGCACGTGTTATCTAGAGTCTCACTCTAATTAAGAGTATGACTCTAAATTACTTCCGGGGCAATGCCGCGAGCAGTCGAATCCGCCGATCAGTCCGTCGCGAAGGATGTGACCCCGGCCACCAGCACCTGGATCGCCTGCGTCAGGCAGCGTTCGACTTCCTTCGGAGTCAAGCGCAGGGTGTCGCGCCGCAGCGCGAGCGACGCCACACCCTGCCAGGCGCCGAACAGGAAGAAGGAGAGCAGCCGACTGTCGACCGGCACGATCTCGCCGGCATCGACAGCGGCCTGAATGCGCGCTTCGAAGACATTGCGCAAGAATTCGATCCGTTCGACCACAGTGCCGTCGATCGGGGTTTGCGGCTCACTCAGGACGGCCCCGGAGAGGTGCCGAGTCAACGCCGGGTGATCCAGCAGGAGCCGCATATATGCCAGGCCCGCCTGCTGGACCTGCTCGAACGCGCTGCCCTCGCTCGCGTACGCCGCCGTCAAGGAGGCCATCGACATGTCCAGCAGGCGCTCGATGACCGCAGTGACCAACGCCTCCTTGGTACCGAAATGCACATATACCGACGCCGGTGAGATGCCCGCGAGCGCCGCCACATCCTCCATCCGGACGGCATCGGCAGACCGATCCGACAGCAACTGCTCCGCGGCGTCGAGCAGAGCGGCGCGAGTCCGGTGCCGGCGCCGCTCGCCCCGCAACCGTGCCGCCTCTACCTTGTCCGGGGTTGCACTGTCCGTCATGCGAGAAACGGTAGCCGCATGCCGCCACAGTCGACCCACACGAAGCTGCGCAGCCCGTCGCAGGCGGGGCGCCGCCAGCCACGGAGACGGGAATCCAGCGGCGGGGGCTTGTGCCACAACAGTCATAACCCCGCTTCGGGAACCTCGAGCAAGGGTCCGATGGAAGTAGACGAGCAGGTCCTCGAGCTCGGGTAACGCCGCGGCATGCTCTAGGCCCAGGTGGCGTCGATGGGCCGTCACTGCAGACCGCGCAAAACGATCGAACGCCGCCACGTGGGGTCTGGCAGTTCCGGCGATGATGGCGGACCATTCTCGAACGCACGCTCCGACAGCTCGGCGTATCTGCGGTCGGTGTGGCGGTCGAAAGTCCCCATCGCCGGCCACGCACCCATCAACACACCGGATCGACCGCCGCATCAAGATCGAACAAGTCGATACGACGGGGGCGGCCGGGGTACTCGGATTGCGGGGAAACCGGGCTGTCTTGCCGCATCCCTGCTTTCTCCGGCCCGTTGCGGCCCTGCAACCATCCGTCCTGTGGCGGAGCGCTTCCGATGTAGTGGTCGTTTACGCCGACATCGCATGAGTAAATCGACTGGGTAAATGATGTGAGCCGACGCCTCCCCTTCGACCGAACCCCGAGTCCGGACAACCGCGGGCCGACGGCGATTGCCGGGTTTCACGGCTGGCCCACGTGGTCAGTCGGGGGCGCCCGCGACAGGGGTGGCCCGGTACTCGGCGCGCATCCGATCCAGTCCACGGTCTACGACGGTGTCCAACAGCTTTTGACCGTGGCGAGAGGCCAGCGTGCGTACGGCTGGGATGCGCATCGCTTGGTTGATGATCGTGAGGCCTGTGGTCGCCGCGGCGATGGCGAGTTCCGCCGGGCGGTCCGGCCGGAGTCCGAGGTCACCGGCCACGTCGCGGCCCGGCAGCGTCTGGACCATATCCTCGGTCAGCACTCGACGGACGATGGCCGAGTGGGCGCGGCGCGGCAAGCGGAAGGCACGCATGCCGGTCAGGCCGGTGATCATTTTCTCGGTCATCGACCGCGAATCGGTCTCGGGGGCGTAGAGGTACTGATGCATCCGTTCGGAGATGCGACGCTGGTCAGCGTGGGTAGCGCCGAGCAGTTCGACGTTGACACCTTCGATGCGGCTGATCCAGCGCCACATGAGGCTGAAACTGTCGTCTTCCGCCTGGGTGGCGAGGCCCCCGAAGGAGCGGATGATAGCGACGCGGTACGGTCCGAAGATGTGGGTGGCCGCGGCGGTCGCGACCTGGCTGATAGGCATGCTGGTGGTGTAGTCCCAGTGTCCACTGCGGTGGATTCCGAGGCGGATCATGGTGTGCAGCATCCGAATGCGAACCCACTGTTCCCAACGCGGACCGCCCGGCTTCATGCCGTCGACGTCGAGAGCTCCGACGAATCCGGTTGCGGTCTCCCAGAATCGACGACGGAAGTCGCCTCCTTCCTTCGCCAGTCGGCCGGTACCCGCCATCACCCGTGCGGTGGCGGGGTCAATGTAGGTGAACGGAAGTCCACCGTGGAGTCCCATCAGCATGCCGATAGGGTTGCGGCGCCCCATGTCCGCGCCGAGCCTCATGGCTTCGAAATCGACCCATGCAGGGACGTGTTCGACGTCGGCGAAGAACTCGACCGCCGCGGTGACACCCTGGGACTCGAGCGCCCGGGCGTTGGCGTAGATGTCGCCGCCCATCAGCTTGCGTTCGCGCAGTTCAGTGATCAGCGCCTCGGCAAGCGGGTCGCCGACGTGGTTCCACGCCTCGACGTCGACCAACTCCGGGTCGATCGCGGCGTCGTAGCCCGGGGTGGCCGCAAGAGCCGTGACCCGGGCGATCCGGGCCGCGAGGTCGTCCCCGAGCGCGGCCACACTCGGGAGCTGGTCGTTGGACACTGACGAGGTCATGTGAATCTCCCTATTCTTCATGAAATGGACAGCTCCTCACCGTGCGGCGATGCCGCTGGTGGTGTGCCGTCGAGGTCGGTGCCGCGTGCTTTGGCTCCCAGACCGCGGCAGGCGTCGAGCGGGTCGAAGTCGGGACCCCATGCGGCGAGTCGGGATTTGTCGGCGATCACCGCACCGGCCCGCACCTCGGTGGCGAGGTCGCGGCCGAGGATCGCACCGGCGGCGTGCTGGCCGCTGATCATTGCGCCCTCGGTGCCCGGGCCGAACGCGGTGCTGGTGCCGACCATGAACAGACCTTGTATCGGGGTCCGCACCCCTGGCCGGAAGGGTCCGGACTGGCTGGGCCCGGTCGCGAGCCCGAACGGGGCGCCGCCGGTGTTGCCGACGAACCGCTCCTGGCTGGCCGGGGTCGCCAGTTCGCTCCACCGCACCTTCGACGACGAGCCGGGGAAGGACTGTTCCATTCGCTCCAGCATGCCGTCGGTGACGATCTTCTTGATTTCTTGGTAGCCCTTGTCAGGGCGGTATTCGCCGGAGTTCACGTCGTATCCGTCGAAGCCCCACAGTTTCGGGTTGTACGGGGTGATGGTCTGGACCTCGATGGTGGCGTGCCCGGCCGGGGCGGCTCGGCGGTTCGATGGGTCGCGCCGGGAGGAGGACTGCACGAACATCGGTTGCCTGGCGGCGAACTCGCGCGCCCAGGCGGCCCCGTTGGCGTGGCCTTTGCCGCCGGCGATCTGGCGGCCGAAACGCTCGAGCGAGAGCAGTGAGCCGGCATCATCCCAGCCGGGGATGGCGTAGAAGTTGCTGTTGGGGGCTTCGCTCAGGTCGATTTCGACACCGAAGTATCCGTTGATCAGTGGGCTGGACATCTTCAGGTGTTTGACTCGCTGGCGGAAGATGGTCGGGAGGTGCTCGAGACCGACCAGATCGGTCAAGGTGCGGATGAGGTCTGCCCCGGAAACTACGACAGGGGCGGACAGGTGCTCGCCGTCTTCCAGACGTACGCCGACCACTTTCCCGGCCTCGACCAGGATGCGGTCGACCCCCTGGTTGGTGCGGATCTCGCCGCCGTGGCTGCGGATCACCTCGGCGAAGCCGGCCGCGAGCATCTGGCCACCGCCCTTGGGATAGTACGAGCCGCCGCCGACATAGTTGCCGAAGAACCCCGCCTGCATCAACACCGACACCGACAACGGGGTGCTGGCCATGGCCCCGCACTGCACCGACAGCGCCAGGATGGTGCGCGGTTTCAGACCGCAGGCGACCAGGAGCGAGATGTACGGGGTCATCGCGAACGGTGCCGCGAACCCGGCCGCCTTCATCATCTTCGCGAATTCCCGCGGGGAGGACGGCGTGCGGCTGCGGTCCACCGCCTCGCCGATCTTGCGTATCACCGACACGAAACGGCGCAGGCCCCGCTCCTCCCCGGGGAACGTGGCAAGCAGGCTGGCCAGATAGTTGTCCCACCCGAACGGGGTCCGCAGCTCGAGTCCCGGCCCGATGATCGTGTCGAAACCGCCGGAGTCCATCGGCAGCCACTCGATCCGATCGTCGAGCCCGAGACCGCGTAGGAGTGTCGGCACCTGTCCACCGGGCCCGCAGTCGCCGACGTAGTGGACCCCGCAGTCGAACTCCCACCGGCCCTGACGCCTGAAGACGTGTGAACTGCCGCCGAGGACGGAGTACCTCTCCACGAGCAAAACCCGCTGGCCCGCAGAGGCCAGGTAGGCGGCTGCAGTGCTCCCGCCCAGGCCTGAGCCGATGATGATGGCGTCGTATCGGCGTCCGCCGGTGGTGTTTGCGTTCATGACACGTCCTCTGAATCCGCGGTAGTCATGTTTCGTCCTGTCCGTTGATGCGCTCACGCGCGATGGGTGCCGAGAACGACGGGATCGGCGTCGTCCTCGGGTTCAGTTGCCGCACCGTTCTTGCCGATCCGTCGGGAGGCGGCGAGGGGATCCCAGTCGTCATCGAGCGGTTTCAGCCGGCTGGCGTCGCCATAGACGGCGCCGGCGTGGATTTCGGCGTCGAGATCCCGGCTGAGGATCGCGCCGGCGGCCTTGACGCCGCTGAGCATCGCGCCGGTCGTTCCCGGTCCCCACCGGGTGCTGGTGCCGGCGAGGAACAGACCTGGGATGGCGGTGCGCGATCCGGGCCGGGTGGGGCCGTACTGCGAGGGGCGGACCGCGAGCCCGAAAGAGGATCCGCCGCTGCTGCGGGTGTAGCGAGTTTGCGTTGCCGGGCTCGCGGCTTCGCTCCACAGCACCTGGGCGCGGGCACCGGGGTAGGCACGGTCGATGCGGTCGAGCATCACGTCGGTCAAGCGGGACTTGAGATCGCGGTAAACGGGCTCGCGCCGATACCCGCGGTCGAAGTCGCCGTACTTCTCGATGCCCCACAGTGCGGGATCGCGGGGGACCATGGTCATCGCCTCGACAGAGGCGCAGCCGGGCGGGGCCGTACGTGGGTTCTCCGGATCGCGGACGGTGCCCGAGTGGATGAAGGCGGCCATGTTGTCGCTGAAGTCGTCGACCCAATCCTTGCGCGGGCGCTTGTGCGCTCGGGAGATCAGATCCGGTGCGTAGCGGGTGAGCCGGTACAGGTTTGCGGCCTTCTCCCAGCTGGGGATGACGTAGTAGTTGGTGTTGGTGGTGCCGCGCAGGTCGAGTTCGAGGCCGAAGTAGGTGTTCATCAGCGGCCAGCCCATCTTGAAGTGCTGGGCCCGCATCGCGACATGGCGCGGAAGCACCTCGGGGTCGAGAAGTTCGAGGTAGGTGCGTTTGATATCGGCGTCGGAGACGACGACCGGCGCCCGCAGCACCTCACCACCAACGAGCCGGACCCCCGCGACGCGGCCGGATTCGGTGAGGATCTTCTCGACGACGGTGTTGGTGCGCACCTGACCGCCGTGCGCGGTGAGGAACTGGTAGAGGTTGGCGGAGAGCACCTGCCCGCCACCGCGTGGGAACCAGGCGCCCCGGGAGATTCCGTCCGCCATATAGCTGACGTGCATGCCGAACGGTGCCGCGTCGGGTGTGCTGGTGTACGCGCCGGACTGGGCGCACAGGGTCAGGATCGCTCGCGGACTCAGCCCACAGGCGACCAGGACCGCCGCGTACGGCATGAAGAAGAACGGTGCCGCGATCCCGGCCGCGGCGAGCATCCGCGGGGCGGACCCGAACGCGGGTGCCGTGCGGTTCCCGGCGCGCGCTGCTGCCTGCGCCAAGGCAAGGTAGCGGCCGATCGCGCGTCTTTCGGTGGGGAACGCGGCGACGAGGTTGTCCCGGTAGGCGTCCCAGCCGCGCGGGGTGCGCAACTCGACGTCGGGCCCGATGATGGTGTCGAACCCGTTGGGGTCGAGTGGGAGGAACTCAACACGATCGGCGAGGCCGAGACCCTCTAGAACGTGCGGCATCATCCCGCCGGGGCCGGCGTCCTCGATGTAGTGCACACCGACCTCGAACTCCCACTGCCGCTTGCGCCGGAACACATGGGACGACCCGCCGAGCACGTCGTACTGCTCAACCACCAGCACCCGCTGGCCGTTCGCTGCCAGATAGGCGGCGGTGGTCAGGCCGCCGAGACCGGCGCCGATCACGATGGTGTCCCATGCGTTGCCGGAGGGTTTTCGGGATGTCATCGGCTGCTCCAAATCGGGAAGTGGGGTTCGGGCGGGCGAATCCGAATCAATTACTGTGACCATACGACACAGGTATAACGATCGCAATAACAGTGTCATATCTCTGTTGTGCGTAGAATTGCGGCATGCCAGCGCGCCAGCTCGATCCCGACATGCGGGCCCGACTATTGGAGGCAGCGGCTCGCCTGCTCGCCGAGGAGGGGCCGTCCGCACTGTCCACCCGCAAGGTCGCCGCCGTGGCGAACACCTCGACGATGGCGGTCTATACCGAATTCGGATCGATGGCCGAGTTGGTACGGGCGGTCGTCGACGAGGGCTTTGCCCGGCTCGCCGCGCGGCTCACGGCCTTGCAGCCCACCGAAGACCCGGTCGCCGATCTCGGCCGGATCGTGGTGGCCTACCGCGCCCACGCCCATGACAACCCGCACCTTTATGCCGTCATGTACGGCACCGCTTCACTCGGGGGATACCGCCGTTCCGGCGGCGACCTAGCGCAGGGCCGTTACACCTTCGACGTCCACGTCGAGTTCACCCGGCGGGCAATCGCTGCCGGCCGGTTCCGCGACGACGATGCGGCCGCGGTGGCCACAAAGATCTGGACCGCCGTGCACGGCTACATCATGCTCGAGCTGGCCGGTTACTTCGGGCAAGGCACTGATGGCATCCGGCAGTATCTCGTCCCCATGTTGCTCGACCTGTTCGTCGGCCTCGGCGACGATCGTGCCGCCGCGGCCACCTCCACCGAGGTCTGGTTCACCGACACCTTGCCGTTGACAGTGGGCTGAGCCGGCACAGTGTCAAAACCGTTGCGATTTGTACGACCAATAGGTCGATGGTGATGCCCACCAACACAATTGATCCCAGCTCCCCGAGCGGTTCGAAGTATGACCGGCTCCGGTGCCGCTCGAGCCCGCTCGATCTGCGCCAATCGATACAGCGTCGCAGCGGTGAGCGCCTCGCGCGTGAGAAAATCCACCGCCACTCGTCGTCAGTCCATTCGTGCGCGAAGTGACCGGGTTGAATGGCCGCAAGTGCGGCGGAGACGCCCTCCGGCGGTTCCTCGTCGGCTGGCAGACGCGCGAGATACGTGTCGCATACGGTTAAGTTTCGCGTGAGCGAAACGGCTTTACCGGCGCGGATACCCCGCAGCCGACACCGTGTGCGCCGCTTCCATCAGCATCCAGCCACCCAACTGGACGGAGAGGTCGCGCTCCGGAATGTCGGACGATCGCACCGTGCCTCCCGTGAACGCCGCGATATTCCTACCGAGACCCGGGAGCCGGGCCTGCTTGCCCCAGTCGGCGCCGAAGAGGGGCTGGCCCTCGATCTGCAAGCGGTTCTCCCACGCAGCTTCGGCGGACGTCAGCACGATTTGGGCAGCGACTTCACGCGCGCGGATGTCGTCGTGGTTCTCCCAGGGCAACATCACCGCGGTCAGCGCGAGGTAGCGGGCGAGGATTCCGTTGAACAGACCACCGTCTCCCCCGCCCCCACCGCGAATAATCCCGCCCGGAGCCAGGTGCTCGTCGATGGCGTCGACCAGTCGATGGACGCGGTGTCGGTGCCGCGGCGCACCGAGGCGCACCGCCAATTCGGTCTCGAGCCCGAGGACAACTCCCTGACAATACGAATAGATGACCCGTTCGGCTTCACCGCGGCGATGAACCCCGTCAATGACGAGCCCTGTTTTCTCGTCCCGCAAGGTGTCGTCGATCCAGTCCGCGGTGGCCTGCGCGCGCCAAAGTTTGCCCGTGCGGGCCAGCATGATTCCGGCCGGCCCGTTGGCGGGGGCGTTGTAGAAGTCCGAGCCCTTGCGCCAGGGCAGCCCACCGCCGTCGGGATCCCAGGCATCGAACAGCTGGGATTCGAGCGTCTGCACGGCTTTTCGGTTGTCTATGAAGTGCATACGCTGCGCGCGTTCGAGGGCGATGCCCAGCCACGCCATATCGTCGTAATAGTTGTTGGTCCAGCCGGAGATGTTCCGGAGTCGGTGACTGCGAGCCAGTTTCACGATCCGACGTCGCCGGCGCGCGGTGGGGTCGCGCTCGAGTGCGTCGACGGCACAATCGATGAGATGCGCCTGCCACCAGTAGTGCCAGCTGACGAACAGCCGTTCGCGCCTCACCGCCGGCCAGGCGACCACGCCCAGCGTGGTGCCCGGAAGGCCCCACAGCCGGCGAAGATGCCTGCTCACGACTGCTTCTTCAGCGGCGTCGGCGCGCGCCGACCACTCGTCCTGCATGAGAGTTGATCTTGCCTATTCCTCGGGCGATCCGCTACCACGCACGGCCGAGGTCGGCGTGCTCCCGCACCCACGCATGCATGGCGATCCCTGCCGCCACTCCTGCGTTGATGCTTCGGGTGGACCCGAACTGCGCAATCGATACCGTCATGGCTGCAACCTCTTTCGCCTGGTCGGTCACTCCGGGACCCTCCTGACCGAACAGCAACATGCACTGAAGCGGCAGACTCGCCGTTTCGAGCGGAACGGAGCCGGGCGTGTTGTCCACCGCCACGATCGTGAGACCCTCCGCACGTGCGAACTCGACCAGTTCGCCGATGTCCGAATGATGCCGGACGTGCTGGTACCGATCAGTGACCATCGCGCCGCGCCGGTTCCAGCGCCGTCGTCCCACGATATGGACCTCCGCGGCGGCGAAGGCGTTGGCAGTCCGCACTACGGTGCCGATATTGGCGTCGTGTCCGAAGTTCTCGATCGCCACATGCAGTGGGTGGCGCCGGCGATCGATGTCGGCGACGATCGCCTCACGCGTCCAATACCGGTAGGCGTCGACCACGTTCCGTCGGTCACCGCCTGCCAGCAATTCGGGATCGTAGCGGGGATCCGTCGGGGCGGGGGTCTCGTGTTCCTCGGTCCACGGCCCGACACCGCGGGGATTCTCGCCCCACTCGGTGGGGCCCGGCTCGGCCGACGCGGCCTCGACCGGAAGCGAATCTGCCTCTACGCCATTCATGTCGTCAGAACGTCTCGTTGGAATCGGGAGAAACCGTGAATCCGTGTGAGGTCTCGTCGTTGACACAGGTGACAGCGGTCGCTGTCGTGCTGCAGGTGTAACCGAGTTCGGTGAGCCTCGACCCGGCCGGCAACACCGGGTCCCGTTCGGCCTCACCCGAGGTGTACACGAGGCCGCCGGCACACATGAACGCTCCCCTGCCCTCGTTTTCGACACGGATGCCGTGGCCCCAGTCGACCATGCAGTCAGCAGGCCGCGGTGGCACCGGACTTGTCGAGCCCTGGCATCCGGCCTCCGTCCGACTCGGGAGCTTGATGATGCCGCACTGGAATGCTCCGTCGGGGGAGGTGAAGAAGTACGACTCGTTGTGCTCGTACGGAACGTCCACGAGGGTGGTGGTCGGCGCCTCCGTCGTCGTAGTGGGCGGCGCAATGGTGGTCGTGGTGGTCGTGGTCGGCGGAACCGTCGTCGTGGTGGTAGTCACAGGCGCTGCAGTGGTGGTCGTCGACGGCGGAGCCACCGCCTCGGAAGAACCCCCACATGCTGCAACGGTCAGAGCCGCACCAATGCTCAGACCTACCAACGACACCCGACGCCACGCCATACGGCCACCTCCACACACTCGCCTGCTGCCGACACTGCACTCTAACGGCACCTCTGCCCGGCGTCGCCGCGGCGGTCTACCCTGGACCCGGAGGCACAACGATGAACCACAAGCGCATCGTGCGGACGGTCTGCTTCATCACAGTCGGCTACGTCATGGTCCTCGCAGTCTGGCTGGGATGGCTGATCGAGCACACCCCCGAGGCCACGATTCCGTACCAGATCATGGGACTGGTCGCCGCCTTCGGCTCGGCGCTGGGATTCGGCATGATGGCTGCCGAACGTCCCACCCGAGCAGACCGGAAACTCGCGCGGCGCGGGCTCGAAGGTTGGGCCCGGATCGAGCACGTGACACCTCTTCACCGCACTGCCGACAACGGCGAACTCACCGAACTGGATTTGCAACTGACCGTGCCGGGGTCCGAGAGCTACTCCGGACGTGTCGTGTACGAGGTGCGCCGCGAGGAGGCCACCCGGTTCGTACCTGGCGAGACCATCACCATTCTGGTGGATCCGAACAACCGGGACCGCATCATGCTGTGTCCGTGACCCGACGACGTAGGGCGAGCATTCCCTCGACGAGCAGCAGTTGGGCGGCGGCATAGGTGGCGAGGATCAGTCCTTCGGAGGCAGCCCTGCCGCGCTCACTACGGACGAACAACCTTCGCACCACGATCAGCCCATCCGATGCCGTGAACAGAATTCCGCCGAGACCGAGCCAGCTGCGGCGGTCACTGCGGGGCATCACCACGCCCCCGACAACACCGGCACCGGGGGCGAGGGATGGATCGGCAGCGAGAGTGGACGTCGTCGCCAAGGCCGATCCGTATGCGGTGAGGGGCGCAGCGACACCGGCGGATCGAGCCCGCAGCAGTACTGCCGCGCCGAGCCAGCCGGCCAGTCGCGGACCCCACGCCGCCGCCCTTCCACGCGCACCCCGGCGCAGTAACAGAGCCGAGTAGCAGGCCTGCATGACCGCGAAGGACGACGCGCCACGCACGAGACGAGCATCGTCGTCCGGGTCGATCATGAAGACGTCACCGACGGTCGCCGCCGTGAGCCCGGTCAGCAACAGTGCCGCGTCAGCGGGCTCGGTCGTACGTCGCCGACGCACCACCCGCGCCGCGAGGGCAGGACCGATCAGAGGTTTGGCGACCTCCTGCAGTCGCTCACGTCCGGTCACGGCACCGATCACGGTGGCCAGGGTCGCCCCCGCGAACACGACGTGCTCTAGACCCCACTCATTCTTCGATGTCACATCTTCCTCCCACACTCGAGGTGGTGCCGAGGCTACAGAACCCACGAGTGGTTCACTGGAGAGTAGATGCCATGGTGACAAGGGCGAAGGTGAGGCACAAATGATGGCAGTACAGGCGCGTGCGGCAGCCACCCGCCATCAGGTCTTGGAAGGCGCGGCACGCAGTTTCGAGAAGCTCGGCTACGGCGGCGCCAGCCTGAGTGGAATCCTGGCGCATTCCCACGTCACGAAGGGCGCCTTGTACTTCCACTTCGAGTCCAAGGAAGCACTCGCCTGGGCGGTGATCAAGGAGCAGCACGCCATGTCGATGCTGGCGGCGCAGCGAGTGCTTGCGACAGCACAGTCCCCGATGGAGGCGATCGTCCTGTGTGCCAGGGAGATGGCGCGGCAACTCCTGACCGAACCGATCGTCCGGGCTGGGGTGCGTCTCACCCTCGAGCTCGGCAACTCCCGCGGACCGGCCACCGATCCCTACATCGACTGGACCGACACGCTGGTGGCACTGGCCGCCAAGGCAACGGCGGCAGGTGAGCTACGGGCCACCGTCGATCCAGCGGCCCTCGCCCGCTTCCTGGTCAGTTCCTTCACCGGGATGCAATTGGTGTCGGAGGCGCTGAGCGGTCGAGCCGACCTGTACGAACGCCTCGCCGACATGTGGGCCCTGCTACTTCCCTCGATCGCCGCCCCCGACATGCTGTCCCGCCTGCTCGAGTTCGCCTCTCTGCGCGACGACGTCGCGTCCTGATCACCGTCGTGATTCGACTGGGAAGCACAGCGGTTGACCGGGTCATCCGGGCAGGGTGTACCGGGCGAAAACGTGCCACCCGACGAAAGCCCAGATGCCGACGAGTAGTAGTCGCCCGGGTAGCCGGGTCCACAGTGAGGAGACGATGCTCGCGAGGCTCGTCCACCGTCCGCCCGTCCGGCGGCTGTACAGCTCGATGGCGATTCCGATGCCGATCAACATGAGCCAGATGATCGTGACTGTCACTTCACCCTCCCGTAGGAAAATGGGGCAGCACACGCCTGTGCACCATCCGGACGACCGGCGCCCCGCCGACGGCAAGCCATCCGCAGAACAGGACGAACCGAACCGGGTGCCAAGCCAAGGCGTAATCGATCACCGTGCTGAGGGTGGGAACGCTCGTCGACCGGCCACCCAAGGCGAGACCGACTCCTTCGAGCCCGACGGCGAGAACGAGCAATATCAGCCACGGAAGCACCGAAAGTAGCGTCACGTTCCTTGCCCGTGGTGTGCCGCGACCACGCGAACCGTCAGCTTCTCTCATGACGGCCGCACATGTGAGCAGGGCGACAGGTACTCCCACGGCGATGTAGGCGAGAGCCGTGAATGGCCGAAGTCCCGTTGCCCAGTACGCATAGAGCGCCGCAATCACGAGACCGGCGATACCAGCGGCGTAAGGCGTGCATCTTCGCCGCAGTCGTCTTCCCCGCAATACCGACTCCATCGCATCACCCCACCTGTTGGTCGCATGCTGTTGCGCGGGTTGCCGAGTCGATCACACGGCCCGGCCGCTGCCACGGCGCTCTCAGTACATCTCACCGCCCCCCATCCAGAAAGAGTCTCGGCCCGTTTCGAATCCTGATCCAGGTGCGAGTTATGATCCACGCCACATCGCAAGTACGCACAGCGTCGATAGTGACCGCTATGCGTACACCTTGACACGTCGGCAGGAGGACACCTCGATGACCACCACGGAGGAACCGTCCCGCGCCACGGACGTCCCGTCTCGATCCCCCCGCTTCGAACGGCCGTCGTGGCCCCCCGCCGGACCCCGTCGCGTGATCGCAGACTTCGGCGGAACGTATGCAGCCAACGGCCTCATCGGCCTGATTTTCTCCGCCACCGGGCCGGTCGCAGTAATCCTGGCGGCAGGGTCGGCCGGCGGTCTGTCACCTTCTCAGATGGCGTCGTGGATCTTCGGGGTCTTTTTTCTCAACGGCCTGCTGACGGCACTGTGCAGCTGGTTGTATCGCCAGCCACTCGCATTCTTCTGGACCATTCCCGGGACGATCATCGTCGGCGCATCGCTCACCCACCTCGCGTGGGCCGAGGTACTGGGCGCGTTCCTCGTCACCGGCTTTCTCGTCCTCGCCCTCGGCCTCACCGGCCGGGTGCGGCAGGTGATGTCCATGCTGCCGATGCCGATCGTCATGGCGATGGTGGCCGGCGTGTTCCTGAGGTTCGGCACCGACCTGGTGGCGGCACTGAAGAGCGATGCCCTGGTGGCAGTTCCGATGGTAGTGGTGTTTCTACTCCTCGGGTCGCGTGCCCGTTGGGGCCGGTGGATGCCGCCCATCCTCGGAGCATTGCTCGTCGGCGCCGTCGCTGTGGCGGCGACTGGGCGTTTTCGCCTCGACGACGCGGCGCACCGGTGGATCGCGGAACCCGTCTGGCAGGCACCGCACTTCACGTGGGCTGCGATCACCGAATTGGTGATTCCGCTCGCCGTCACGGTCATCGTGGTGCAGAACGGTCAGGGCTCGGCGGTACTGAAGTCGGCCGGCCACACACCGCCGATGAACGTCGCCACCGTGGCCTGCGGCATCTGGTCTGTTGCGGCGTCCACCGTCGGCGCAGTCTCCTCGTGTCTGACCGGACCCACCAACGCGCTTCTGGTGGCATCGGGAGTGCGGTCCCGGCAGTACACCGCGGCCATCGTCTGCGGAATCCTCGCAATGGTGGTCGGCGTATTCGCGCCCGTGTTCGTCCAGCTCATGCTGGCCACGCCGGCGGCTTTCGTCGCGACGCTCGGCGGCCTCGCCATGCTGAAGGCGCTCCAGGGATCGTTCGTCGCCGCGTTCGGCGGCCGCTTCACACTGGGCGCCCTCGTAACGTTCCTGGTGACCGTCTCGAGCGTGCAATACCTCAACATCGGCGCGGCATTTTGGGGCCTGCTGGCCGGACTCCTGGTGTCCCGGCTGATGGAACCGGAAGACTTCCGGCCGACATGACCGGTCACCTTGCTCGTCGCCACCACCACCGGGTACGGGTCGGCGACTGCTCCGCTGCCGGGGGTGGGTCGGGCCGGCCACTCGCGGGCGTGCGCACCGCTCGACGCTTCGCTCGCCACTGCGACACGACCTCGTCTGCGTCGACGGGACCGACCGGCACCTGCGGCCCGGACGGCGCGCGCAACCAGGCAACGATCTCGAGGTTGAGCTGATGCACAATCTCGCGCACCGCGTCCTCCGAAGGTATACCGCGGACGGTCTCGGGTAGCCGCTCGATCTGCTTGCGCAGCTGAAGGGGCGTGGGCAGCAGCGCGTCGAGGGGCACATTCTCGCGCCGCAAATTCCCTTTGACCCACCATAATTCGTCATCGACGTCGCCGGAGCGCGGGATCGGTTTACCGGCTCCCGGAAGGTTGTCGAAGTCGCCGCGCTCCTGGGCCAGCCGAATCTGCTTGTCGATCCACGTCTCGCAGCTCACCTCGGGAGGTTTGCGCTCGGTCATGCGCCAATTCTCCCAGGATGCGCATCACTACGCAGGCGAGTCCTGCACGGCGGAAATCTGCGACTCTCCAGGGACCGACCGCGTCACAGACCGGTCGGACACCGGAGCACCGTGAGCCCCCGTTTCGCAGAACATCGATCCGGGAATGCGTTGTACAACCCGAGATCGACTACGCCCGGAGGAAATGATGAGCAGACCACTGACAGGCCGCGGCGACGAGAACGACCCGCATCGAATGAACGATGTCGATGGTCGTTCCGTCGATGTCGAGCAGCGAGTCGTCACCAAGCCCGCACGTACCAGCGCAGCAGCCGCCTTCGCTCTTGCTCTCGGCGTGGCGGCCCTCGTCTGCGTCCTCATCGTGATCCTGTCACCGGTCGGACTGGTGCTGGGCATCATCGGGCTGATTCTCGGAGTGATCGGACTGAGGGCGTCACGCAAGGTGGGCATCACCGGGAGAGGTGTCGCGATTGCCGGCACGGTACTGAGCGCGCTGGCGATCGTCATCTCGATTGCCTTCGCGGCCGGGATGGTCACCGTGCTCAACAACGACAGCGCCGTCGAGCGAATCGAACAGGAACTCGACAAGATGCGGGACAAACTTCCCGACAGTGTCGAGGTCCCCCAGCCGTAACCGCAGGAGCGCCTCCTTAGGTTCGCTGCCCCTGCTCGAGCATTCCGGCGCCCGAGCAGGGGAGCGGTCCGTCCCGCCACGCGGCCACTTGCCATTGCGCCTTCTTCCTTTTACTGTGACATCGAGTCTCAGTTAACTCCCCGATAGCTCCACCTCGGCCCAGGAAGAACACATGACAGTGAGCACCCCTCAGCAGGCCGGCACCGCACTCGAGGGCGCCGAGGACGAACGACACCTGTCGGTCGTCGTAGTCGGAGCAGGCCTGTCCGGAATCGCCGCAGCGGTCAAGCTGGAAAGAGCCGGAATTACGGACTACCTCGTGCTCGAAAAATCCGATCGCGTCGGCGGGGTGTGGCGGGAGAACACCTACCCCGGTTGTGGTGTCGACATACCCGCACCGGTGTACTCGTTCTCCTTCAACCCCAACCCGCGGTGGCGGAGCAACTTCGCGCTGCAACCGGAACTGCTGTCGTACATCGAGGAGACGGTCGACAAGTTCGGCCTCCGATCGAAGATTTCGATGCACACCGAGTTGGTGGAGGCAGCGTGGTCCGATGACCGCCGACGCTGGGTCCTCGACACCAGCCAGGGCACGATGATCGCCCAGCACGTCATCTTCGCAGCCGGGCCCATCACCGAGCCGAAGACGCCCGCGCTCCCCGGAATCGACGGATTCGCCGGCGAAATCTTCCACTCCGCGCGCTGGAATCACGAGGTCGATCTCACCGGCAAGAGGGTCGCGGTGGTGGGCACCGGCGCGTCCGCCGTCCAGTTCATTCCGGAAATCCAACCGAAGGTGGCGCAGCTGTACGTCTTCCAGCGCACACCCGCTTGGGTCGTCCCACGACTCGACTTTCCGTTCCCGCGCATCGCCCAATGGGTGTTCGGCCGAGCACCTGCCGTCCAGCGAGCATTCCGGCACATCCTCGACGTCGTGCTGCGGACCCTCACCCTGACAATGCGGCGCGAACGGACCGCACGCATGCTCAACCCCATCGGCACCCGGTGGCTCGCCAGGCAGGTGCCCGACCCCGAACTTCGAGCGTCGCTGACTCCGGACTTCACCCTGGGATGCAAGCGACTCCTGTTGTCCAACACTTACCTACCCACCCTGACGCAACCGGGCGTCGAGCTGATTCCCCACGCACTCGTCGCGGTCGAGGGCCAGGCGGCGGTGGCCGCCGACGGCACCCGACGCGAAGTGGACGTCATCATCTTCGGCACCGGATTCGATGTGAGCCATCCGCCCATCGCAAGCCGTATTCGCGGACGCGACGGACGCCTGCTCTCGGAGAAGTGGTCGAAGAGCCCCGAGGCCTATCTGGCCACCACGACTCCCGGCGCGCCGAACGCCTACATCATGCTCGGCCCGAACATCCTGGTGTACAACTCGTTCCTCGGATTGGCCGAGACCCAGCTCGACTATGTCATCGACGGCTTGATCAAGGCCGAGCAGCAGGGCATCGAAGTACTCGAGGTCCGGGACGAGCCGTTCCGCGCATTCAACGACGCCGTCCAGAAGGGCCTTGCACCCACGGTTTTCAACAACGGCGGGTGCAGTAGCTACTACCTCGATGCGGACGGCAAGAACTTCGCGGCCTGGCCGTGGTCCACCAAATCGCTGCGTCGTCGTCTCGCCCGATTCGACCTCGAGAACTACGCCATCCGGCCTTACCGAACGCACTCGCCGTCCGTCCACTCCGCAAGAAAGTCGTCATGATCGAAATTCATCACACCGCCGTGGCCCGGGCCCCGCTCGCCGCTTGTTTCGAGTATCTCGACGACTACACGCACGTGCCGTCCTGGCTCTTCGGAATTACCCACTTCGATCCCATAGGCGAACCCGTCCGCGGGCTCGGCGCCGTCTACGACGCGGCGATGCGGGTCGGCCCCAAGACGCTGGGCTCGGTCGTCGAGATCACGGCGTGGGAAGAGAACGCACTGATCCAGCTCGATTCGATCGACGGCCTCACCACGCACTCGAAGTGGCAGTTCGAGGCCATCGGCGACGAGGAGACCCGATTGACCGTCGACTTCCATTACGAACTCCCGGGCGGACTTGCCGGGAAGGCGCTCGGCAGGATCATCGAACCGTTTGTCGCTCAGGCTATTCGACACACCGACGCCACCCTGCGGCGTCAGGTGGAACAGGCGGCGCAGCGCTCGTCCTGACCTGTCCCGGACGGCCGCCACCCGCACCGGACGGCACGTCCCCGCACGGGGGTCAGCTACAGGGCGCTGCCGCGGGTCCGTGAGCAAGCGCCTGCCACAACAAAACTGTCGACGGATCTGATGTGTTCGCACACACTCTGGTCTCGGCAGTGTGCGGGTTCAGATCGAGGACTCGAACGGCACCTGCCTCCCCCGTCGCGATCAGGACGTCCGAGCGGGCACCGAACGCCACCCGCCACCGGACGGTTCCATCCGGCACCAGCGAACCACCCAGCGCCCGCATACGCGCCACGTCCCAGATGCGCACGGACTGGTCATCGCTCCCCGTGGCCAGGATCCGTCCGTCGGGACTGAACGCGACCGAACGGATCGTGCTCGTGTGCCCGGACAGCACCGCGGCCTCACCCGGCTTCTCGCCGGTCTGCGAAGTGAGCGGCCACACGCGGATCGTCTGGTCGTCACTGCCGCTGGCGAGGGTACGTCCATCGGGACTGAAGGCGATAGCGTTGACCGCGCCGTGGTGACCGGTCAATGTTCGTACAGGAACGGTCATCTCGGGGTCGGACACGTCCCACAGTCGCACGGTCTTGTCACTACTGCCCGCCGCGAGGACGGTTCCGTCGGGGCTGAAGGCAACGGCGTTGATCCATCCGGCGGCGCCGGAGAGTGATCCTCCCACCCGGACTGGATGCGCGCGATCCGTGAGGCTCCACAGGGCAACCGACTGGTCGTCGGCAGCCGTGGCGAGCAACATCCCATCCGGACTGAAGGCCAACTCATGGGTGTAGCGCGCGGCGATCTCGAGCGGCGGGCCTGCCGGAGCGGCAGTGCCGTCGGCGACGTTCCACAACTGCACCTTCCCGGTGCCCACACCCGCGGTCGCGAGCACCGAACCATCCGCCGACAATGCGAGATTCTCGACGCCCACACCGTCCGGCGACGGGAACCGTGAGCTGAGCACCGGCGCATGACCGTCCCCCATCCGCCACAGGGCGACACTCCCGTCCCGGGAAGCCGTGACGGCGACGGTGCCGGACCGGTCCAATACGGGCGTCGCGACCCGCAAGGTGTGTGCGGCGACGACTGCAGTCGGTAACGCCCACTTTCGCACCGTCCCGTCCTGACCCCCGGTGACGACAGCCTTGCCGTCTCGGGTGAATACCGCGGTCGTCAGACCACCGCTGCTCCCTGCAAGGGGCTTTCCGAGCAACGTCGGTCGATCCGGGTCGGTCAGCGACCAGATCCGGGCGGTTCCGTCCCAACTCGCAGAGACCAGGGACGAACCGTCCGGGCCGAAGGCCACCGACCACACCGCGGCGTTGTGCCCGGTCAGGGGTTCACGGGCGGCGACCGGCGAACCCGGGCGGTCGAGGTGCCACAGCCGAACGCTGTGATCGTCGCTTCCCGTCACGAGAAGTCGCCCGTCGGGGCTGAAGGCGACCGAATGCACGGTGTCGGCATGCCCGACTACCTGCCCCGACACCACCGGGCGTGCCGGGTCGCTCACATCCCAGATCATCGCGGTGTGGTCGTCGCTTCCCGTGGCGAGCGTTCGCCCGTCGGCACTGAAGGTCACGGTGCGAACCGCGGCTGTGTGACCGCGCAGCGGTGGTGCACGATCCACTACCGCGCGCGGATCCTCGATGTTCCACAGCCGGGTCGTACCATCGTCACCGGCACTCGCAACGGTCCGCCCGTCCGGGCTGAACGCCACCATGTACACCGCTCCGGAATGCCCGACGAGTGGCCGTCCCAGTGCGGTGGGATGTGCAGGGTCTCCGATGTCCCACAGCCGGACGGTGCTGTCACCGCTTCCGCTGGCGAGGATCCGCCCGTCAGGACTGAAGGCCACGCTGGTGACCCAGCTCGTGTGCCCGGCGAGCGGCGTCACGAACGAGCCGGGCGTCCCGGTGTCCGTGGGATTCCACAATCGGATCGTCCTGTCGTAACTGGCGGACGCGACTGTGCCATCGGGCCCGACAGCGACGGAGTAGACGGCACCGTCGTGGCTCCCGAGCCGGTCGGCGAGCGGGGCGTTCTGTGACGCGAGGAGCATCGACCGCGCAGTGTCGTCCTGGGGCCTCAACCGGGTCGCGAGCAACGACAGTCGTGCCGACAGCGACGGATCGGAGTTCTGCGTGCGGGCGGCCTGCGCGAGGATCTCCGCGAATTGCGCCGTGGCGCGTTCCTCGTCGGCCGACACTCGTTGGGTGTGCGCTGTGAGTGCCGCCACCGTGGTGACGAGGGTCAACAGCGCGAGCACGGTGACAGCTCCTCTGCGTCGCAGCCGGCCGAGGCGGTCCTGACGTCTCCCCGCCGCTATGAACGAACGCGTCGACGCGCCCACGCGGCCGGTGCGGCTGTCCGCCTCCCATCGAAGTGCTGCATCCAATCGCAAGCCCCGGTAGAGCAGCGAGCCGTCACGATCATGCCTCTCCCACTCCTGGGCATCCTTGTCGATCCGCTGATGCAGGACTGCGACCGCCCGATCCTCCCCCAGCCAACCGGCAAGCCGTGGCCACGCCTCGAACACCGCGTCGTGCGCGAGTTCGACCCCCGACGCGTCACGAGTCAACAGCCGCGCAGCGGTCAAGGCATTCATCGCCTTCGTACCGGCGCTGGAATTCGAGCACGCTTCGAGGAGCTGCGGCGGGCTCAGAGTTCGCCGAGTGTCCGGACCGTCATCGCCGACGGCCACGAGGTGCATCAGGATCTGTCTCGCCGCAACCTGTTCTGCGGGTGTCAATGATTCCCAGACCGCCTCGGCGGTACGCGCGACGGCACCGCGCACTCCGCCCACGGACTCGTAGGCCGCCACGGTGAGGGAGTTACCTGCGCGCGCCTCCCACGTGGCCAACAGAGCGTGACCGAGCAGCGGCAGAGAGCCCGCGTTGTATGCCGTGCCGTTTCCCTCACCGAGGTCGCGGAGCATGATGTCGACGAGGCCGGGCTCGAGCGGCACACCCACCAGCCCGGCCGGACCATTGACGGCCATCCGAATCTCCTCACGCGTCATAGGTCCGAGAACCATCTGACCGTCTTGGAGGCGTCGCGCCAGATCGGGGTAGTGCACGCACCGCTCGTAGAAGTCCGCGCGCACGGCGACGACCACTGCGTCGACCTGCGTTTCGGAGTAAGCGCGCGTTCGCGCCGTGTCCACGAGCAGGCCGACGAAGCGGCGTCGGACATCCTCGTCCCGGCACTGTGTGAACAGTTCCTCGAACTGGTCGACGATCAGAACGCACGGCGTCTCCCGCTCCTCGGCAAAGGAGCGTTCGAGTATGCCGACGGGGTCGCGGCCGGGAGTGACGGTCACGACACAGCGGCGTGGTCCCAGCGCCGGGGCGAGCCCCGCGTGCAGAAGCGACGTCTTACCCGAACCGGACGCACCCACGAGAACAGTCAGGGCGATGTCGTCATCGTCCTCGAGCACCGAGGCGAGGAGGGCAGAGGTCGCCCGTTTCCTCCCGAAGAAGTACCGACTGTCCCCGACGCCGAATGCTCCGAGCCCGCGGTACGGGCATTCGACGTCGTCGAGCCCTCGGTCCGTGGCCGGCGCGGCGTCGTCGCGAGCAGCGTCACCGCGCGCCGGTTCGCTGCGCTGGGCTCGTTCCCACAGCGTTTGCCATTGCCGGATCGAGTAGAGACCGTCCACCGGCGGGCGGGGATGGCAGGTCCGAGCTGCAGTGATCAGAACGCGCAGGGTCGGGACCAGACCATCGAAGCGGGCCGGCACGTTGCGACCGGCACGCCAGTCCGAGAGGCGTTGCGCGGAGACGAACACGGCCCGCCTGGACTCGGCGACGGAAATCGTCGAGTTGGCGCGATCGGCGAGCCGTTTCAGGACGGGGCGACCGGCCAATTCGTAGAGAAGCGCAAATCGTTCGGCGAAATGCACTCGCGGGTGACCGTGATCACCGGGATATTCCATCAGCGCTCCGAATTCGATTCCGCACACCGTGGACGAACGGTGCGCCGTTGTTATCGCAGATGCGGACCGGCGTTCCAAGTAATTGAGACCGAGATCATAGAACCACCCCCACGTCACGCTGTCGCACCTACCGGGCCGGATCCGGTCCGGATGAAACTTTATGCCCTACTAGCAGGGTCGATCGCATCAGTATCTGTTTCGGGTGAGCCAGGACGAGTTCTTCGGACAAAGCTTGTCCCGTCCACCGATCAATGGCCCGAAATCAATGGCCGCATCGGACTCCTCAATCCGCACTCGGCATTTTCGAACAATGCCCCCACTCCATTCTCCGCGTGAAAGGGCATAACCAGACATGAGGCAATTCTTCGTCATCGTCGCCGCAGCACTGATCGCAGTGGCCGGGAGTACCGGCTCGGCCGGTGCGGCCCCCGCGGCTCCCGCGACTCCCGCGACCACTTCGGCCGTCACACCGGACACCGCCGATTCTGCCGGAGTGATCGGACCCGCGAGTTCTGCCGACGCCGCAACGGCCGCACCATCGGCAGTCGGGTCGATCATCGTGAGGACGATCCGCGAATGCGGGATCGGAGCGCTGGTGGGAAAGACGACCGACGAACTGACGTTGCAGAACGTCGTCGTGTTCGTCAACGCCGCCGGGCAGAGACTGGCCGCGGTCGCCGCGGGCCCGCTGGCAATCATCACCGTCGCCGCATACGGCTGCCTCGACCGCGCACTCACGAGCCTGCGCCAGGACAGTGAGGAACGCTGATGCACGTGACCTCGATCGACCGTTACGACATCGAACCCGGCACGCTCACAGAATGGACCCTCCTGCCGACTGCGAAAACAATCAAGTCGGACATTCCGCCGAGTTACAACCAGCGTTTCCATCTCGACACTGCCCGGGCACACGGGTTCGGTCGCAGCGTGTGGATGGCCGGCAGCCTCGATCTGCCGGGCACACTCGACCGCAGCGCTGTGCGACGCACGTTCGAGATCTTCATCCGTAGGCACGACGCACTGTGGACGGGCTTCGACGTCCGCCCCACACGCATCGAGCGCCTGATTGTGCCACCGGACGCCGTCGCGCTGAGAGAATCCGATCCCGTCCACTTCGACGACCCCGTGTCGCTCCGCGCGCACCTGTGCACGAAATTCACGGTGGAGTGCGACCCCCTGACTTTTCCCGCTTTTCTCTTCGCTACCGTGGAGAGACCGACCTCGAGCACCGTCATCGCAGCATTCGACCACACCATCGTGGACGGGCTGTCCCTCGTGATCGCGTTACGCGAACTCCGGCAAATCTACGAGCTGATCACGTCGACACCGGCAAAGGACGATGCGCAGATCGGACGGGCGCTCGGTGACCCGGGGAGTTTCATGGCGTACTGCGAGGCAGAAGCCGGGGACCCGCCCGCCGAGGACGGCGATCCGAGAATACGGGCGTGGTCACGGTTTTACGAGCACTGTGGTGGGACAGCCCCGAGGTTCCCCTTGGACCTCGGCGTCGAACCGGGAAGACCGGCCCGGCAGGCTTCCGATGTCCGGCGACTCCTCGACGGCCCCGGCGCCGCACTGCTGGAAGAGCAGTGCCTGCGCGCAGGAGGCACCATGTTCACGGGTGTGCTGAGCGCTATCGGCACCGCGTTACGGCGCGAAGGTGGCCCGCTCCACCTGCCGCTGCAGTTCCCCCTGCACACCCGACATGATCACCGGTGGAAGGACTCCATCGGGTGGCTCACAGCCACCGCGCCGATCGTGGTTCCGGTGGCAGCGCACGGATCGTTCGAGTCGACGCTGACCGGTACCCACGCGTCGTTCCGCTCCGCACTCACGCTGAAGGGGTTGTCCATGGAACAAGTGCGCCGTGGAGTGGGCGAAGGGTACCGGCGAAGCCGAACCGACCTGTTCATGGTCTCCTACATCGACTACCGCAAAGTCACGTGCCCCGACGAGCTTCGGGCGATGAACGCACACCACATCAGCAATGTGACGGTGTGCGATGACGCTCAGTTCTGGGTGTCGCGCACCGAAGACGGGGTGTCGTTGCGTTCGCGCTATCCCGACACCGCAACCGCCCATTCCGCGATAGCCCGGTTCCTCGATCAACTGGCGTCGGTATTCACCGAGGTCATCCGAAACGACATCATGACACCGGCTCCCGCCTATTCGTGAAGCGGCGCCGATCAGCTCCGCGGTATCGCACCAACGGGTGGCGGGGTGACGGAATCCCGTCACCCGTCGGTGCGCTGAGTCAATTCAGTCCGAGATCACCGAGGCCGAGCAGCGACCGGTACTCCAGCCCTTCGGCCGCGATCACCTCGTCGGCTCCGGTGGCGCGGTCGACGACGGTAGCCACCCCGACCACGATGGCACCCACGTCACGCAGTGCCTTCACCGCGGTCAGCGGGGAATTTCCGGTGGTGGTCGTGTCTTCGACAACGAGGACACGCTTGCCGACCACGTCCGGTCCCTCGATCTGGCGCTGCATCCCGTGCGCTTTCGCCGCTTTGCGGACGACGAAGGCATCGATCGGCCTGCCCGCCGCGTGCATGACGGCCATCGCCACCGGGTCGGCGCCCATCGTGAGTCCACCGACTGCGTCGAAGTCCCAGTCGGACACCAGTTCACGAAGCAATTTTCCGATCAGCGGGCCTGCCTCGTGGTGCAGCGTCGCACGGCGCAGGTCCACGTAGTAGTCGGCTTCCTTGCCCGAGGACAACGTCACCTTCCCGTGCACTACAGCCAGCTTCCGCACCAACGCGGCCAGATCCTCGCGATCACTCATGAGAGAAACCCTACCCACAACTACGTGCGGCCACGGCCCCGGCCGACCACGTTGGTGAGGCGACGGACAACGCTCTTCGGGACCAGCCGTCCCACCGAGGTGAGCACCTTGTACTGGACGCCCGGGATGCTGACGACCTTCCCCTTCTCGAGATCCGCCAGGGAGGCCGCCACCACTTGCTCGACGCTGAGCCACATGATCTTCGGGATGGAACTCATCTCGATTCCGGCGCGCTCGTGGAACTCGGTGCGGATGAATCCCGGGCACAACGCCTGGACGCGAACACCCGTCCCGGCCAGACCTCCCGACAACCCCTCGGAGAACGAGATGACATACGCCTTGCTCGCCGAGTAGGTGGACCCGCGGCCCGAGAGCAGTCCGGCCACGCTCGCCACGTTGATGATGGTGCCGTTGACCGACGCGATCATCGCCGGCAGCGCCGCGCGCGTGAGCTGCATGACGGCAGTGACATTGACGTCGAGCTGAGCCTGCAACATCCCGGGGTCGGCGGTCCAGAACTCGCCGGAGGTGCCGAAGCCTGCGTTGTTGACCAGTACGTCGACGCCCTGGTTCAGGCGGCCGACCACCACCGATCGACCCGCAGTCGTCGCCAGATCGGCCGGGAGGATCTCGCACTCCGTGTCGAACCTCGCCTTCGTCTCGGCGGCGAGCTCGCGCATCCGCGCCTCGTCACGGGCAACCAGCACCAGGTCGTAACCCAGCGAGGCGAACTTGCGGGCGAACCCGGCACCCAGCCCGGAGGTGGGGCCGGTGACCAGGGCGACCGGTCGCGAGGGGGCGTCGTCGGAACCGGACGGGAGGTCGGCGGAGCTGGAAGGCGTCGACATACCGGTGACGGTAGCAAGGCCCGGCATGCCTGTGCGCGGTTAACGAGTCCCTGAACCCGTCAACCACTCACGGGCGCGGGCGCCCTTCGCGCAGTCGCGGCCGGCCCGGATCGTGAGGCTGACGGTCGAGTTCGCGGGGTTCGATGACCGGCGGGAGGACGTGGAGGAGACCGGACAGCCGGGCCACCGTCTCGATCGCCGAATCCCATTCACGCCCAGTGCTGTTGGTGGGCAGCGAACCGAGCGTCCACTCCCCCTCACTCCACAGCATGTTCACGTGCGGCGGAACCGACTCGGTGAACGCCACCATCCGCTGATCGCAGACGCGGCGCGCGATCTCGAGGTCGGTGGCGAATACCACCCGCGGCCCGATGGCCCCCAGGAGCTCGAGGTCCGGATCCTTGGGCGGCGGCGTCGACTTGAGCCGAAGGTCGATGTCGACGTCGGAACCGACCTTCCGGTGCACCGCGACGATGGTCGCGGTCTCCTCCAGGTCGAACAGGATGAACGACTCACCCCGACGTTCGCCCCGCACGACGTCGAGCGCGCTGAGGTATTCCTGCTTGGCCATAGCAGCCCGATGGAATTTCGCCGGCAACCGTTCTTCGACGCTCTCGTAGGTGTAACCCTGTGCCTTCGCCCAGATCTGCCGCACACGGCCCGTCTGGTCGCGCCGCGAGCGGTCGAAATAGAGCAACGCGCACGCGCCTGCGAGTGCGATCAACGCCAGTACGAACCACATTCCCGTCATCGGTGATCAGCCTAGCGAGTCGACCGAGGAATCGGACCATGCGGTACCCGGACACCCCGTGTCGGATGCCTCCCGACGCACGGCGGTCAGTTGCCGCCGAGCCGGGGCAGCTCTGTGCTGATGATCGTCTCCGCCGTCATCGCGCCGTTCTCGATCTTGGTGCCCTGAACCATGACGGTGAATCCGGGCTTCAAGTCGGCGACGGTGGCTCCGTCCAAGGCGATCACGTTGGTCTGGGCGTTCGTCCGCACCGTCACCTGCGAACCGCCGACAGCGTCGAGGGTGAGCGTCATGCCGTCGTTGGCGCTGATAGTCCCGAACGCTGCACCCGCTTCGCCGATGGCCTCGCCGATCCCGCCGGGAAGCCGGTCGAGCGGTGACTCGGATGTCGTGGACGGGGGCGCGCTGGTTCTCGGTGGTGCGGTGGTGGCCGGTGGGCGTGACGTGGTCGGTCCCGCCGCCGTCGTCGACGAGGAGTTGTTCGGCGCCGTCGTGAAGAGAGCGACACCGAAACCGATGACACCGATCAGCAACAACGCGGCAGCGGCAGCGGCAATCCATGTGGCGATGCGGCGCGGCTTCTTGTCGTCGGGTTCCTCGACCGGCGCCCGAGGCGGGTACTGCGGGTTGGGGTACTGCCCGGTGGGATACCCGCCGTAGTACTGCTGCGAGTCGTACGGCGGATACGCCTGCGTGGCGTTCGGGGGCGGTGCCCCCGAGTCGAATCTGGGGTCGTACGGCGGGAGCGCCTGCGTGGGGTTCGGCTGGTTCTGTCCGTAGGCCGCGGTCGGGTCGGACGTGTAGAACTGCTGCGTGCGCTGCTCGGCGGGGCCCAGGTACTCCGTGCGCTGCTCGTCTCGCGACCACGCCTCGGTGCCGTCGGGTCCCGATGTCGCCGAGTCGTCATACGCGCGTTCCTGAGGAGTACGCGGATCGTCGGAGTTCGTCATGGTCGGGGCCCCTCCCTCGGGGTGTGGTTGCCGGTCTGCGGCCCGTTCGGGGGTTCAGGGTAGTGCTGCAACTTAAGACGGCCCTGTGAAAGCGCCAGGTGAGTGGCGAGGTACGCCTCGGGGCGTACCTCGCCGCTCGCGGAAGGGCTTAGCCGAGGACCAGAGAATCACCGTTCTCGGAGACCTTCACCGGAACGGTGTCACCGTCCTTGACTTCACCGGCGAGGAGTTTCTTCGCCAGTTGGTCGCCGATGGCCTGCTGGATGAGGCGCCGCAGCGGCCGGGCCCCGTACATGGGGTCGTAACCGCGCACCGCCAGCCAGAACCTGGCCGAGTCGGACACGTCCAGGGACAACCGCCGCGCCTCGAGGCGGTGGGACAGCTGGTCGAGCTGGATGTCGACGATCGCTTCGAGTTGTTCCTCGGACAGGGCGTCGAAGATCACGACGTCGTCGAGACGGTTGATGAACTCCGGCTTGAACGCGTGCCGTACCGCGTCCATCACCTGATCCTTGGTTCCGCCCGACCCCAGGTTGGAGGTGAGGATCAGGATGGTGTTGCGGAAGTCGACAGTGCGACCCTGCCCGTCGGTGAGCCGGCCGTCGTCGAGCACCTGGAGCAGGATGTCGAAGACGTCGGGGTGCGCCTTCTCCACCTCATCGAACAACACCACGGAGTACGGACGTCGCCGCACGGCCTCGGTGAGCTGGCCGCCGGACTCATACCCCACGTATCCGGGCGGGGCGCCGACGAGGCGGGCCACCGAGTGCTTCTCGCTGTACTCGGACATGTCGATCCGCACCATGGCCCGCTCGTCGTCGAACAGGAAGTCGGCGAGCGACTTCGCGAGCTCGGTCTTACCGACACCGGTGGGGCCGAGGAACAGGAACGAACCGGTGGGCCGGTTGGGGTCGGCCACTCCGGCCCGGGACCGTCGGACGGCGTCGGACACCGCTTGGACGGCCTCCGCCTGCCCGACCACACGCTTGCCCAATTCGGATTCCATGCGCAGCAGCTTGGCGGTTTCGCCTTCCATCATGCGGCCGGCGGGGATGCCGGTCCACGCTGCGACCACGTCGGCCACGTCGTCGGGACCGACCTCTTCCTTGAGCATGACGTCGCCGTCGCTGGCGGCACCGGATTCGCGAGCCGCCTGCTCGAGTTCCTTTTCCAGCTGCGGGATCTTGCCGTACCGCAGTTCTGCCGCGCGGCCGAGGTCGCCGTCGCGTTCGGCCCGTTCCTCTTCGCCGCGCAGCGTCTCGAGCTGTTCCTTGACCTCGCGGACGGAGTCGATGGCCTGCTTCTCGTTCTTCCACCGCGTGGTGAGTTGGTTGAGCTTCTCCTGCTCGTCCGCCAATTCCTGACGCAGCTTCTCGAGCCGTTCCTTCGACGCCTCGTCGGATTCCTTCTGCAGCGCCATCTCCTCGATCTCGAGGCGACGGACGATGCGTTCGACGGTGTCGATCTCCTCGGGGCGCGAGTCGATCTCCATCCGCAGCCGGGACGCCGCCTCGTCGACGAGGTCGATGGCCTTGTCCGGGAGGAAGCGGGACGTGATGTAGCGGTCGCTGAGGGTTGCGGCGGCGACCAGCGCGGAGTCGGTGATGCGCACACCGTGGTGCACTTCGTACCGCTCCTTGAGTCCGCGCAGGATACCGACGGTGTCCTCGACGGACGGTTCGCCGACGAGGACCTGCTGGAACCGACGTTCGAGGGCAGCGTCCTTCTCGATGTGCTTGCGGTACTCGTCGAGCGTGGTGGCGCCCACGAGGCGCAGTTCGCCGCGGGCCAGCATCGGCTTGATCATGTTCCCGGCGTCCATCGCGGATTCACCGGTGGCACCGGCGCCGACGATGGTGTGCAACTCGTCGATGAACGTGATGACCTGGCCTGCCGAGTTCTTGATGTCGTCGAGAACGGCCTTGAGCCGTTCCTCGAACTCGCCGCGGTACTTGGCGCCCGCGACCATCGAACCGAGATCGAGGGAGATGACGGATTTGCCGCGCAGCGATTCGGGGACGTCGCCCGCGATGATGCGCTGGGCCAGCCCTTCGACGATGGCGGTCTTACCGACACCGGGCTCACCGATCAGCACCGGGTTGTTCTTGGTCCGGCGGCTGAGTACCTGCACGACGCGGCGGATCTCGTTGTCGCGGCCGATCACGGGGTCGAGCTTGCCGTTCCGGGCCAAGGCGGTGAGGTCGGTGGAGTACTTCTCCAGCGCTTGATACGTCCCCTCGGGGTCGGGGCTGGTGACGCGAGCGCTGCCCCGGACGGTGGTGAATGCGTCACGCAGGGCGTCCGGCGTAGCGCCGTGCCGTCCTAGGAGATTCGACACGTCAGAGTCACCGGACGCCAGCCCCACCATCAGATGTTCTGTGGACACGTACTCGTCGTCGAGTTCGGTGGCGAGATGCTGCGCTCCGGTGAGGGCGGCAAGGGCTTCGCGTCCGAGCTGCGGCGTGGTCGTGGCACCGGACGTCTTGGGCAGCCGGTCGACCAATGTCTGCGCTTCGCGATGGACCGCGGCGGGATCGACACCGACCGCTTTGAGCAGCGGTGCGGCAATGCCGTCGGTCTGATCGAGCAGGGCCACGAGTAGATGGGCGGGCCTGATATCGGGGTTACCGGCCGACGACGCCGACTGGAGCGCAGCGGTCATCGCGGCCTGGGTCTTGGTGGTCGGATTGAACGAGTCCACTGGTCACCTCTTCTGGCGAAGTAGAGCGGTCCGTCGCCGGAACCGGGAGGGACCTGGCGACGCTGTCACTCTTCACAACGCACGAAAGGTTGAGTCTGTTCCGCTCAACTTTGGATTTTTTTCTCTACTCCATCATCGTTCCCCGGACATGCCATGGCGAGAGCGCTCAGGCACCGATCGCGGCCGCCATCATCGGCCACGAGGTGTAGAGGTCTTCTTTCCAGTATTCCCAGGAGTGAGTGCCCGCCGGACGGAGGTCGACCGCGACGGGGATGCCGAGGGTGTTCAGTTTCTCGGCCAACCGAACGGTGCAGTCGTTGGTGACGGCCTCGATCACCCCGCCGACCACCACCTGCGTGGCGAGCGTGCCCCGGTCGCCGCCGACAGTCCGCGACTCCAACGTGTCGTGTTTCCCGGGGAGGCCCGTGCCGTTGGAGAGATAGAGGGTGGTGCCGCGGAGCCGTTCGGCGTTGACGAACGGATCGTTGGCGATCCACAGCGGGTCGTTGGCCGGCCCCCACATGTTCTCGGGATTTCCCCCGAAATCCGCGACGGTGATTTCCACGAATCTGCGGGCTACCGGATCGCTCGTCATAGCGCATCCGCTGTAGGCGCCGACGCTTCGGTACAGACCCGGCCGCGCGATCGCGAGATTGAGCACGCTCGTGGCCGACATCGACAGCCCTGCGATCGCATTGATGCCGCTGGCACCGAGGGCGGAATCGACAATGGGCGGCAATTCCTCGGTGAGAAACGTCTGCCACTTGTTCCTGCCCAGCTTCGGGTCGTCCCGCTTCCAGTCGGCGTAGTAGCTGGATTGGCCACCGAACGGAATGACTACGTTGACGTCCTTGTCCGCGAAGAACTGCCCGACGTCCGCCCTGGGTTCCCACCCGTTCTTCTCGGAGTTGCCCTCCACGCCCCCCAGTAGGTAGACGGTGGGGCGCTTCGCCGTCGCGGCACGAACCACGCGGACGGTGATGTCCTTGTCCATCGCGGCCGAATGAACGATGAAGTCGAGCTGCGCATCTCCTGCCGACCTGACCTCGACCAGTCGCGATCCGTCCGGGGCGCGGTCGGCCGTGATCGCCTCCGTCACTCCCCGCGGCTCCGCTGCTGCTGTCGGCAGTCCTGTCAGGGCCGACAGCGCCACGACCAGTAGTCCGGCGGCTACCGTCGACGTGCGCCGCCAGCCATCGCGCCGTCGCCTTGCACCGCGCAAAAATGTTGCATCGTCAGCCCGCATGGCCCCCCCTGAGTCACTCCCCACCGATACCGGACCATATCGTGCCCTGCGAGTCGCGACCACCCGCACGTGACCCACCGAATCTTCCTCGAATCCGCCGGGAGTGACGATTGCCGTAACCCGGAGTCCACTGCACCGACAGCTAGAATGCAGGTGTTCGTATCGGCACTCACGACACAGGGGACGGCTTGACACGAGATTGCCTCGATCCGCTCGTGATTTCGCGTCTGCGCGCAAGCTTTTCGTCGATCGTTTCCACCGAGCAGGGGCGCACTCGTCTCGCTACCACGTTCTATTCGGCCCTCTTCGCCGAGCACCCCGAGTTCCGGTCACTTTTTCCGGCGGCGCTCGATCAGCAGAAGCATCGACTGTTCCAGGCACTCGAATTCGTCATCGACAATCTCGAGGACCAGGACCGCATGCTCGGATTCCTCGCCCAGCTCGGGCGCGATCACCGCAAGTACAGCGTGGAGGGCCGGCACTATTCGGCCTCGGCGAAGGCCTTGCTCGTCGCCGTCCAGGACTCGTTCACCCGGGCCATCTGGACCCCGTCCCTCACCACCGCCTGGTCGGAACTGATCGAGCTGGTGCTCCACACGATGGCCGCCGCCGCCGACAACGACGACCTCCCTGCTGTGTGGGGGGCGACCGTCGTCGGCCACGAACGCCTCCTCGACGATCTGGCGGTGGTCCGGCTCGAGGCCGACTCCCCGATCCCCTACGCGGCCGGCCAGTACCTCAGCGTCCAGATCCCGCAACGCCCTCGCCTGTGGCGCTATCTGTCCGCGGCCATCCCTACCAACCCGTACGGGCAGATCGAGTTCCACGTGCGGCGGGTGTCGGGCGGCTGGGTCAGTCCGGCCATCGTGAACGAGACCCAGGTGGGCGACCGATGGCTGCTGAGCTCGCCGCTCGGCGGGCTCGAGGTCGATCGCACCAGCGGCCGGGACGTTCTCATGATCGGTTCGGGCACCGGAATCGCCCCCCTGCGCGCCCAGGTGATGGAAATGGCGATGCGGGCCCAGAATCCGCGCGTTCACCTGTTCGTGGGCGGCAAGTACCCGTGCGACCTCTACGACATCGAGACGCTCTGGCAGCTGTCGCTCAGCAACCCGTGGCTCACCGTGGTGCCCGTCTCCGAAGAGGACGAGAACCCGTGGTGGCATGCCGTGCCCGTCCCTGACGAGCCGCCCGGCCTTCATCGACGACTCCAGGGGCGGCTCGGTCAGGTGGTCGCCCGGTTCGGGTCGTGGGCCGACCGACAGATCCAGATTTCCGGTTCCCCAGCGATGATCAAGACCACCGTGTATGCGTTGCAGGGCGGCGGTACACCACCGGAACTGATCCAGCACGATCCGCTCGTCTAGCCACCCGTCCGCCCACTGATCGGCCAGCCACCCGCCCACCGAAGTCCGGTTCCATCGTCGGGAGAGCAACACACACATGCAAGCCACGCAGACCACCTGGACCAGCACCGTCGTGGAACATCACCGCCTACGGCAGGATCTTGCGGTAATTCGGCTCGTGGGCGAGTACGTCCCATTCCGGCCGGGACAGTACGTCGATGTCAGCGTGCCCCAGAACCCGCGGTTGCTGCGCAGACTGTCGCCGGCGCTTCCCCCGTCATTGGATGGCAAGCTCGAGTTCCATGTCCGGACCGTGCCCGGCGGCTGGGTGAGCAAGGACATCGTGTCGGGCACCGAGCCCGGTGACCGATGGCAGATCCTGGAGCCTCGCGGCACGATGTCGGTCGACGAAGACGGGCCGGACGTGATCATGATCGCCGGAGGTACCGGGCTGGCCCCGTTCCGGGCGATCTTGCTGGACCTCGCGCGGAAGCCGAATCCGCCGCGTGTTTTCCTGTTCGTCGGCGACCGGACGCCGCGGGACCTCTATGCGTCCGACCTGCTCTACCTGCTGTTGCAGGACCTTCCGTGGCTCACGGTGGTCCCGGTGGTGGAGAGCGTCGAGAATCCCGACTGGGTCGACGAGTGGCACGAGCGGACCAGGGTGGACATCGGCTTTTCGGACGAGGACCTCATCGAGGGCACCCTGCCCGACGTCGTGACGTCCTACGGGGCCTTCACCGAACACCAGGTGCTGGTATGCGGGTCGGCAGCGATGGTACGCGCCACCCTCGACCGCCTGCGGGACACGGGAACGCCGGCCGAGAACATTCAGTACGACCCGTACTGATCGGGCCGGATCAGTAGGCCGGATCGTGCCGGATGTTCTCCGGCGGAGTTCCCGCCGCCTGCAGCCGGAACTTGGTGGTGTTGATCATCGCCTCGGATCCGACCAACTGGATGTCGCGCTCGGACCACGTGCCGAAGTCGGCGACGACCTGACCGACCTTGCCGGTCAGCCTGCGGTGCATGCCGGGCAGGGTCGCGCTGCTGGGACCGGTGTACCACCAGGGATCCTCGTCTTCCTCGGTGACGGGGACGACGGTGAGCCACGGGTTCTGTTCGGCGAGAGCCCACAGGGTGCCGAGGTCGTACAGGTCGCAGGGATAGCGGCCCGCGAAGAACAGGTGTACCCGGAGCTCCTGACGGCGCCGGGCCATGTCGAGGATCTGGGCGCGCAGTGGGGCGATGCCGGTACCCGAACCGATCATCAGGACGTCGCGGCCGTTGTCGAATCGCACTCCGAGGTCGCCGAGCGGTGATCCGACCACCCACCGCTCACCCACCATGGTCTGGGTGACGATGGCCGGACTCACCCAGCCACCCGACACCCGGCGTACGTGAAATTCGATGATGCCCTCGTCGTTGGGCGGATTCGCCGGTGAGAGATAACGCCACATCCTGGGTCGTGAGGGCACCTGCACGCTCACGTATTGACCGGGGTTGTAGTTCATCGGCTCGTCCAGTCGGAGCCGGACCACCGAGATGTCCTTGCGAACCGGAAGATGCTCGATGACAGTGGCGCCCCAGGCCGGAGGCCCGGACTCGGCGTTGGCGGCATCCATCATGGTGGCGGCGATGACGGAGAGAACGTCACGCCACGCCTGCTCGAGTTCCTCGGTCCACGGCTCGGTGGACGGGAACTGTTCCACTGCAGCGATCAGGGAATTGCCCACTGCGACGTAGTGCGCGTCCTCCACACCGTACTTGCGGTGATCGCGGCCGAGCTGCGCCAGGTAGGTGAGGATGGGTCCCGACTGCTCGAGGCGGTCGATGACGTACTGGACAGCGGAGATCAGCCGGTCGCGCTGCACATCCATGGCTGCCGGGAAGAAGTCACGCGCCTCCGGATACCGTGCGAACAGCAGGGCATAGAACGACCGCGACAGCGCCTGCGGCCCGTCCGGAACTGCTGCAATTGCCTTGAAACTAGACCGGACCAGGGATATTGCCTGTGAATCCACCGCGCATCCTCGTCACCGACTGAAACGCGGCCACGCCGCGAAGTACTTGGGCAGACTATAGGTGCGGCGGCACTGCCGCTGACAAGGTCCCCTCGGTATCTGCCCAGGTCCCGCTAACCGACCGACCGGTTCGATGCCTCCCAGTAGCGCGCCCGAAGCGCCTTCTTGTCAAGTTTGCCGAGAGCAGTCACCGGAAGCGTCTCGACGAAGTCGACCGACTTGGGCGCATGGACCGACCCCTTCGCCGCCCGCACCCTCTCGACGAGCTCTGCTGCGTCCGCACTGTGCCCCGCGCGGAGAACGACGCAGGCCTTGACTGCTTCACCCCACTTCTCGTCCGGAACACCGACGACGGCGACCGAGCCGACGGCGGGATGCGCGGAAATCACGTCTTCGATCTCCCGGGGAAATACGTTGAAGCCACCGGTGACGATCATGTCCTTCTTGCGGTCGACGATCGTCATGAAGCCGTCTTTGTCCTTGCGCGCGATGTCGCCGGTGTGGAGCCATCCCCCGCGGAACGCTTCGGCGGTCTCTTCGGGCTTCTTCCAATACCCCTTCATGACGAGCGGACCGCGAACGCAGATTTCGCCGAGGTCGCCTTGCGGGACCTCGTTCAGGTCGTCGTCGAGCAGCGCCACCTTCAGCCACGGCACCGGACGCCCACAGGTGGCAAGCCTGCTCGGGTCGTTCGCCAGATGCTCCTCTTTGCGCAGAACCGCGATGGTCATGCCGCATTCGGTCTGACCGTAGAACTGGAAGAAGATCGGCCCGAACTTCTCGATCCCTTCCTTCAGTCGTGCCGGCGACATCGCCGAGGCTCCGTAGAACAGTGTTTCCAGACTCGACACATCGCGCCGGGCGAGATCGGGATGATCCATCAGGAGGTAGATCATCGTCGGCACGAGCATGGTGGCCGAGATCCGGTGCTTCTCGATCGCCTCGAGCACGGCACCAGGCTCGAATGCGGGCAGCACGATCAGCGCGCCACCTCGCAGCAGGGTGGGAATGAAGAAGGCGGCGCCGGCATGCGACAGCGGAGTGCAGATGAGGAAGCGCGGCTCTTCCGGCCACTGCCACTCCGCCATCTGAATCTGATTGAGTGTGGCGCCGGATTGATAGGAACCGACCACTCCTTTGGGCTTGCCCGTCGTGCCGCCGGTGTAGACCATGCTGCTGTTGTCGTCGGCGTCCACCTTCGCCGCGCGCAGGCGTTGCGGAGTGAAGGTGGCAGCAAGCGCGAGGATGTCGATGCCGACCTCGGACGGTCCCAACGACAACACGTTCTTGATCGACGAGCACTGCTCCTTCAACTGCGCCGCGCGATCCTCGAAGGCGTTCGGGTCGAAGATCAAAGTTTCGATCTCGGCGTCGCCCACGATGTACAGATGGTCGTCGAGCGAACCCATCGGATTGAGGGCACTTGCCCGGCATCCGGAGATCATGGTGGCACCCATGCTGATGAGAACCTCGGGCCGGTTCTTGGACAGCATCGCAGTGCTGGCGCCCTTGCCGATTCCGAGCGAAGCAAGTGCCTGCGCAAAGCAACTGATCTGATCGCGCATCTCGCCGCCGGTGAGCACGACGTCGCCGATGTACAACGCCGGCTTGTCGGTGTTGCGTTCCAGCGCTGTGATGAGGAGATCTGCCGCGAAGGCAGGGCGATGCAGTTCTGCGAGCTCGTCGGTCATCTGTCGTCCCTTTCGTTCCCGCGACGCCGAGGCGCATGGTTCGGCGACCTGGTTTTCGTTGCCCTCCGGTCCTCGATACCATAACCGGAAATCGCTAAAACTGAAACCTGTTCCACCTATTCGTGGAGCGTGCTCGAGCCAACACTCCCCCGTCTTCCCGAGAGCCTGCGCCGCCGATTCCGTTAACGTGATGACATGGGTTCGAACGAGACAATCGCAGAACGTATCGCCGAGCAGGCCGGAAGCGCACAGGTATCCGTCGCGACCGCCGAATCGCTGACCGGCGGCCAGATTTCCTGCGTCCTCGGAGCCGCGCCGTCGTCGTCGGACTGGTACCGGGGCAGCATCGTCGCCTACTCCAGCGAAGTGAAGCATCAGGTGCTGAAGGTGCCGGAGGGTCCGGTCGTGAGCGAGGCCAGCGCCCGCGCCATGGTGGCGGCGGTCGCGGAGATACTCGGCGCCGATGTCGCCGTCGCCGTGACGGGCGCCGGTGGACCGGACCCGCAGGACGGGCAGCCGCCGGGCACAGTGTGGTTCGGCATCATCGCGCGCGGCGAGGTGAGCGCGGAGTTACAGAAATTCGACGGCGACCCGCAGGAGGTGGTCGAAGCAACCACCGGGCACGCCCTGTCTCTCCTCGCGAAGACCCTGGACGCACTGTCCCAGTAAGGATCCTCGGCGCACGCGCCGATTGAGTTCAGCCTCCCCGGGTACCCATGGTCGAAAGGGCACCACCACCACGTGAGGAGGATCCCGTGCCGAAGACCACCCAGAGCGGAAAGCCGAAGAAGAGCGAGCTTCCGTCGACGCTGCAGAAGGCGCCGGCCAAGGCCCAACGCACGTTCACCAAGGCCTACGACTCGGCGATGGACGAGTACCACGACGAAGAGCGCGCCCATCGCGTCGCCTACGCGGCACTGAAGCACAGCTTCGAGAAGGTGGGTGACCACTGGGAGGCGAAGGACGAGAAGGGGCCCTCGGACAAACGGGCCGAGAGCGGCGGCCCCGACGCGTCGGGGAAGACCGCCGAAGGCGTCGACGCCAACGCCGGCAAGGACCACCTGATGGACATCGCGCGCAGACTCGATGTTCCCGGCCGATCGACGATGAAGAAGGACGAACTGGTCGAGGCAATCAAGAAGGCGAATCGGAGAGCCCGATGAAGGCTGTGACCTGGCAGGGTAAGCGGAAGGTCAGCGTCGATACGGTCCCGGATCCGGTGATCGAACAGCCTACCGACGCCATCATCGAAGTCACGACCACGAACATCTGCGGTTCCGACCTCCACCTGTACGAGGTCCTCGGTGCATTCATGAAGCCGGGCGACATTCTCGGTCACGAGCCGATGGGCATCGTCCGCGAGGTGGGGTCCGCAGTGACCGATGTCCAGGTCGGCGACCGCGTCGTCATCCCATTCCAAATCTCTTGCGGTGCTTGTTACATGTGCGAGCAGAAGTTGTACACCCAGTGTGAGGTCACACAGATTCGCGAGCACGGATCAGGCGCGGCCCTGTTCGGATATTCCAAGCTGTACGGCAGCGTCCCGGGCGGCCAGGCCCAGTACCTCCGGGTACCGCACGTAGCGAACACGCATGTCAAAGTTCCCGAGGGGCCCCCGGATTCGCGTTTCGTGTACCTGTCCGATGTGTTACCCACCGCCTGGCAGGCAGTGGAATACGCGAGCGTACCCGACGGTGGTTCCGTGGTGGTTCTAGGCCTCGGCCCCATCGGGGACATGGCGGCACGCATCGCGGCGCACAAGGGTTTTCGGGTCATCGGGGTCGATCTCGTCCCCGAGCGGCTCGCGCGTGCGAAGGCGCGGCAGATCGAGACGGTGGACCTGTCCGGCGCCAAGAACGACCTGGGTGACGTTATCCGCGAGATGACCGGTGGGCGCGGGCCCGACTCCGTCATCGACGCGGTGGGCATGGAAGCACACGGGTCACCGGGTGCGAAGCTCCTCCATCAGGTCACGTCCTTCCTGCCGGACGTCATTGCGGGACCGCTGATGACGACGGCCGGCGTGGACCGATTACACGCCCTGTATTCCGCCATCGACATCGTCCGCCGGGGCGGCACCATCTCGTTGAGCGGCGTGTACGGCGGAATGGCGGATCCGATGCCGATGCTCCGCTTGTTCGACAAGCAGATTCAGCTCCGGATGGGGCAGGCGAACGTGCTGCGGTGGGTCCCGGACATCCTTCCGTTGCTTACCGACGACGACCCGTTGGGCGTCGACACCTTCGCCACCCACGAGCTTCCGCTGGACCAGGCGCCCCACGCGTACGAGATCTTCCAGAAGAAACAGGACGGCGCAGTGAAGATCCTGCTGCGGCCGTAGTTCGTCCAGGCTCGATGCGTGGCGTGCCTTCGAGTGCTCGGCCACCTGGTACCCGAAGACGGGTCGTTTCATCGACAGATCAGAAGGGAAAGCGCACACCATGACTTCTCTCTGGCTCGACCGTGCCGAACCGTTCACGCCTTCCGTCGACGCCGAGCAGTCCTGGAACGAGCGCGGCAAATACGACACGGTGGTGGTCGGTGGGGGTTTGACCGGCCTTGTCACGGGGTTGCTGCTCGCCCGTTCCGGCCAGCGGACAGCGGTCGTGGAAGCCCGCACTCTCGGCGCCGTCACCACCGGGAACACCACGGGCAAGGTCAGTGTGATGCAAGGCAAACGGCTTGCCGAGATCGCGCGCCGGCACGCCACCCACACCCTCCGGTCCTACGTCGAAGGCAATCTCGAGGGGCAGCAATGGTTGATCCGTTACTGCCGCGAACGCGACATTCCCGTCGGCATCACATCGGACTTCACCTACGCGCAGACGTCTTCGGGCTCCGAATCCGTTCAGGCACAGTATGCAGCGTGCCGTGTCGCCGGGTTGCCCGCGCGCCTGGTCACCGACCTCGACATCCCGGTGCCGAATGTCGGTGCGGTCACCCTGGACGATCAGGCATACATCGATCCGATGCCCGTGCTGCAGGCACTGGCGCGAGACGTCCTCTCGCACGGCGGCGACGTCTTCGAACATCGGCGAGTGACGGGCACACGCTCGGTGACGAAGTCCCACATCCTGACCACCGACCACGGCGACATTCGAGCCGATCGCGTCGTTCTGGCAACTGGCATACCGATTCTCGACCGTGGCGGGTTCTTCGCACGGCTCTCGCCGGAGCGATCGTATGCCGCGGCGTTCGACATCCCCGGCGGCGCACCCGACGCGATGTACCTGAGCGCCGATCAGCCCACGCGCTCGCTACGCCCTGCCGCCGACGGGACGAAGCTGCTCGTCGGTGGTAACGGCCACGAAGTCGGGCGCACCGACTCCGCCCAGGAAGCCGTCGACGACCTGATCAGTTGGACGTCTTGGCACTTCCCCGGCACCACCCTCACCCACCGCTGGTCGGCCCAGGACTACTCGTCACTCGACATGCTCCCGTATGTCGGCCCCCTCGTACCCGGACAGGAGAGCATTCTCGTCGCGACCGGATATGCCAAGTGGGGCATGACCAACGCCGTCTCCGCCGCCCTCGTCCTGTCCGCACGCATCCTCGGCGGGCACATCCGCTGGGCCGACGCATTCCAGAGTTGGTCGCCCCACCAGGTGTTCGACGTGACAGCCGCCGCGAAACTCAACGGCTCCGTCGCCGTGCATCTGGCCACCGGATGGGGCGGCGCACTCCTCGGTCGCCGCACCGCTGACAAGCCCGCACCGTCCACCCGCGTGGTCCGGGAAGGACTGGTCCCGGTCGGTGAGCACACCGAGGACGGCCACACCGAGCGGGTCTGCGTCGTGTGTCCCCACCTCGGCGGGATCCTGAAGTGGAACGACGCCGAAGAAACGTGGGACTGTCCACTCCACGGTTCCCGATTCGCCTCCGACGGCACCGTTCTCGAGGGGCCGTCGACCCGGAACTTGCGTCGTCCGTGACAGAGAACCGCACGAAAGGAGCAATTATGACCTCGGCAGAAGCACTACGCGGCCGCAAAGTCGCCATTCTCGCGACCGACGGCGTCGAAGAAGTCGAACTCGTCGAGCCTCGCAAGGCAGTCGAGGACGCCGGCGCGCAGGTGCGCCTGATCTCGCTGTCCCCCGGCCGAATCCAGGCAATGAAGTCGGACGTCAACGAGGCCGGCACTTACGAGGTCGACGCCGTCGTCGGTGATGTGTCCGTGGACGACTTCGACGCGCTGATCCTCCCCGGCGGCACCACCAACCCCGACCACCTGCGGCAGGACGAGTCGGCCGTCGGCTTCGTCCGCGACTTCGTGAACTCCGGCAAGCCCGTGGGAGTCATCTGCCACGGCCCCTGGACTCTGGTGGAAGCCGA
Organism: Rhodococcus tibetensis; assembly: GCF_024438035.1. Taxonomy (GTDB): domain Bacteria; phylum Actinomycetota; class Actinomycetes; order Mycobacteriales; family Mycobacteriaceae; genus Rhodococcus_F; species Rhodococcus_F tibetensis. The sequence goes on along the minus strand of NZ_JANFQF010000002.1, from coordinate 6,612 downwards.
CGTCGTCCGCGGCCGGACCCTCACGTCGTATCCGAGCGTGCGGACGGATATTCGTAATGCGGGCGGCAACGTCGTCGACGAAGAGGTTGTGGTCGACAACGGACTGGTGTCGAGCCGCAACCCCGACGACCTCCCCGCCTTCTGTTCGAAGATCGTCGAGGAGTTCGCCGAGGGTCGCCACAACCGGTGACCGCACCAACGGCTACTGCGTCAGTTCACCTGCAGTCAGTCCATGGGGGAGTGGGGACGGGTCGCGTCGGTTGCCGGCGTGGCCCCCATCCGTGCCGTCAGCACACCCAGTCCGATCATGCCCACACCGAGCACGAAGTGCAGCCAGTTGTCGGCCGTGTTGACCGGCACGAAGTTGGCGGAACTTTCCTGATCGATCAGGAGCCCGTAGATCCACAGCACGAGATAGATCACGCCACCACCGATGAGGAACAGGCGCGCGGTGTTGGCTGCCCGGGACAAGGCGATACCGGCCACGCCGAACAGCAAGTGAACGATGTTGTGCAGGATCGAGACCTGGAAGATTCCCAGCAGCTTCGCTTCGGAGTGGTGGCCGGCACCGCTGAGGGCGTCGTAGTCGGTGGTGATCCCCGGAATGAACCCGAGAATCCCGACGAGCAAGAACACCGCACCCACGGCGAGGGCAGCTAGCTGCACCGGCGACCGGGTGACCGACGTATCACGTGTACTCATGGCACTCCTTTTCTCGGACGAAATCGGATGCCCACCGTTTACCCAGCGTGCCGCAGTACCAACCGATCGCGAGGTCAGCCCTCGTCGGGAACGGTGACCACAACCCGTGTCCCGGCTCCGGGAACCGAGGTCAGGTCGAACGTGCCACCAAGGCTTTCGACCCGCACGATGTGCGATGCCAGCCCGATGTGCCCCTGTGCCACCCGCTCCGGTAAAACAGCGGGGTCGAAGCCGTCCCCGTCGTCCTCGACGGTCATGACCAGCCGTCCGCGCTCACGGGTGAGCCGCAGGTCCACAGTCGTAGCGTGAGCGTGTTTGCCCACGTTCGCCAGAAGTTCACTGGCCACCCGGTAGAGCAGTTCCTGAGCGGCCGGTTGTCCGACCTCGTCGAGTGCCGTCCGCAATTCGAGATCACTGCGGCGTGCCTGCCCGTCGGCCAGTTCGCGCAACGCCGCGGTGAGTCCGAGTTGGGCGAGCACCTGCGGATGCAGCGTCGTCACCGTGGACCGCAGTTGGGTGGCGGTTTCTCGTAGCGCGGACTCGGCGGCGGTGAGCCTGTCGTCCGAGACTCTTTCCAAGGCCTCCTCGACGTCCAACCGGGCGGCGAGGACGTTCTGCAGCGGCCCGTCGTGCAGGTTCTCGGCCAACTGCCTCCGTTCACGTTGTTCGGCATCCATCGATTCGGCGATCAACTGCTTACGGACGTCGAGCAGCGAGATGACGGTGGCCGAGCGCCGGACGAGGACGTAGGACAAAGCGGTGGTCGCGGCCGCGAGCCACAGCAGGAACCCGAAATACAGGTACACCTCGTCCGGAAACCCGACGGCGTCGTCCCTCTTCGAGTACACGATCCAGACAGCCTGATAGCCGACGGCCGTACACAGTCCGACTATCGCCGTCAGGCGTGGCCGGTACTGGAACGCCACCGAGATCGGCAACAGGAAGAACACCGGCAGCAATACCGACGTCGCACCGCCCGAGGCGATACACAATGCCAGCACCGCCGTGACATCGACCGCGGTGGACGCCCACCCCGCCCACGGGCCTACCTCCCGCGCGAGCACGACGACGAGCCAGGCCAGCGCGATAGCTGCGTAGACGATCAGCAGCGCCGTGAAAACGTCCGGCTGCCAATGTGATACGTGAATCACCGGGCCGAGCAATGCCATGAGGCCGATGAGCGGCAACCGGAGAAGGGCAGTGACCCGGACCGCTTCGGTGGTATAGCGCCGGACTACGCGCCGCTGCGAGGGAGCCGACACGTCACTCCAACAGCCCGCGTCGCATCGCCTCGGCGACGGCCGCGGCACGGTCGCTCACCCCGAGCTTGTCGTAGAGACGCTGAACATGGGTCTTCACCGTCGACGGCGCCAGATACAGCTCACCGGCGATCGTGGGAATGCTCTGTCCGCGCGCAATGAGCGCCAGCACTTCCTTCTCCCGGCCGCTCAGCACCGGCCCGACCGGTTCACTGCGACGACGCACCTCGCCGGCCAGCCCGACCGCGAGAGACGCGGGGAGGACGTCACGGCCCTGAGCGCAGTCCAGGACGGCTTGCACGATCTCCGCCCGGGTCGACTCCTTCGGGAGGAAACCCGCCGCCCCCTCCTGCAACGCGTGGTAAACGATCGCGGATTCGTCGTGCGCCGACAGCAGCAACACCCGCGTAGCGAGTTCGGCTCGTCGCACGGCCGCCGCCACCTGGGAACCGTCCAGCTCCGGCATCCGATAGTCGAGCAGCGCGACGTCGGGGGCGAGTTCGCGGATCAAGGCGAGCGCCGCCGCACCGTCGTCCGCCTCGCCGACCACCTCGATGTCGCCGCTCGCGACGAGGGCACGGACGACACCGTCCCGAAAGATCGGATGGTCGTCGCCCACCACGACACGCACGGCGCTCAAGGCGTGGTCCGATGCGATGCGACTCCGGCGAAGTCCATTGCTCACTTTCTCACGTGAGCCGGCCCGCGCGGAGCACTTCGCGGCGCCAGTGTCCCCCGATCGGTGGACACCGGATTCATCCCGCCTGCGGTCCTGTCGGTGGACAGACGACGGCGCACATTCGCGACATAGTTGATGCACACCGGAAAACGGGACGCCGGAAACCGAAAGCCCACGGCCCCATACATTCCGCCCAAGAGTCAGAACCCCGAAGTTCCAGAACCCAGGAGAAGCCAACATGCGCACCACCGCCCGCCGCCGCGTCGCACTCTTCATCGCATTACCCGCCACCGCAGTGGCGGTCACCGGATTCGCCATCGCAGCCGCCGGGGTTGCCACTGCCGGAACGATGCCGACGTCGGGACCCACGATCGCGATGACGATCAGCAACGACACCGACCTGCCGATGGTCCTCGCGGGATCGTCGAATCCCTACGGCCAGTGGATTCAGGCACCGTCGGACTACCTCGCCCCGCACAGCAGCCAGATCGTGAAGGCATTCTCGAACGACCCGAACGGCGTCGAGGTGGACGCCACCTACTCGCTCCCCGGTGGCGCTCAGGCCGTGTTCCGCGCCGACAACTACAGCAACACGACCGACGTGGACGGAACTCGCGTGGACGCCAACTTCGGCCACGCCTACGGCATCAGCAGCTGGATCGACTCGGGCTACCCGAACATGAACGCCGGCTACCACCTGTACGGACACCCCTGACGACCCTGCCGACCGCCGATCCCGACCGACCACCGAACATTCGACGAAAGCCAGAGACCATGATCATGCACGTCACCGAAACCCCCACCCCCACCGTCTCCCGGACGATGTGGACCACCGCGGAGATCAAGGCACGTCTCGAGGAGATGGACATTCCGCGCTCACGCACTCGCCGCGGGCCCCGCTGGGGCAACCGCGACCGATGAGCCGGGGCCGGCGTCAGCGCTTGTGCCGCGGCTTCCACACCACGAGGGCGTTGCTGCGCGGGATGGGAACGAGGTCGCGCCGGAAACCGGCGTGCACCCGCGCGAGTTCCTCGGCGAGTTCACGCACCCGGTGCTGCAGCGCTTCCACCTGGTTGGTGAGCTCGATGATGCGCTTGATCCCAGCAAGGTTGACGCCCTCGTCCTGGGAGAGTCGTTGCACCTCACGGAGCAGCGCGACATCGCGCGGGGAGTAGCGTCGGCCGCCGCCCTGGGTGCGGTGCGGGGTGACGAGGCCCAGACGGTCGTAATTGCGCAACGTCTGGGCGTGCATGCCCGCAAGCTCCGCCGCCACCGAGATCACGAAGATCTGGGCGTCGGGGTCAACAGACGATTCGCGTGGATCCTGGGTTGTATCGGTCATCACGCACCTGCCCACCCGGCCCTGGGATCGAATCCACTGGCCTTTTCGGCTTCCAGATAGGTTTTCAATGCGTCGACAGCGGGGTCGTCCAGCTTCTGCGGTACCGCAATCTTGACGGTGACCAGCAAGTCTCCCGCACCGCCTGCACGCTTGGGGACGCCCCTGCCGCGGACGCGGAGGATACGTCCGTCAGCTGTTCCCGCCGGAATCTTCACTCCCACACGCCCCTCCAGGGTGGGGACGGAGACGGTCGTACCGAGCACGAGTTCACCGTAGCTGACCGGCACGACGACTGTGAGGTCGTCACCGTTGCGGCCGAACACCTTGTCGGGACGCACACGCACGGTGACGAACAGGTCACCCGACGGTGCACCGCGCAGGCCCGCCTCCCCTTGCCCGGCGAGACGAATCTTCTGACCGTCGCTGACGCCGGCCGGTACACGGACCGTGATAGTGCGGGTACGGTTGGTGACGCCGTTGCCGTGGCACACCTCGCACGGAGAATCGATGATGGAGCCGGTACCGCGGCAGTCGTCGCACGGTTCGCTGAAACCGAACGCGCCCTGATTGCGGCTGACGATCCCGGTTCCGTTGCAGTGGGGGCATACCCGCGGGCTGGTTCCCGGCTTGGCGCCGCTGCCGTGGCACGTGGTGCACGGCGACGGGCTGGTGAGGCGCAGCGGAACCGTGACACCGAGACTGGCTTCCCGGAAATCGAGCGTAGTCTCGGTTTCCACGTCGCTTCCGCGACGCGGACGACTGGATGTGCGGGTGGCGCCGCCGCCACCGCGGTTGAACAGGCCTCCGAAGAGGTCGCCTAGTCCGCCGTCGGCCGCTGCGCCGCCGCCGAACAGGTCGTTGATGTCGAATCCGCCCTGGCTGAAGCCGCCGCCGGCGCCGGGGCTGAATCCACCCCGACCGAAACCGCCGCTGGCGAACAGGCGCCGGGCTTCGTCGTATTCCTTGCGTTTCGCGGGATCCGACAGCACGGCGTGCGCCTCACTGACGGACTTGAACCGCTCCTCCGCCTTGGTGTCGCCGGGGTTCGCATCAGGATGCAGGTCACGGGCGAGCTTGCGATACGCCTTCTTGATCTCGTCCGCGGACGCGTCGGACGAGACGCCCAGCTCCTTGTAGAAGTCCTTCTCGATCCACTCCCGTTGGCTCACTGGGCGTCTCCTCCTCTCGCTCTTACTCTTGTTCCGACTCGGCGGGCTTCGCAGCCTCGTCGGAGGTGTTCGCGCCGCCGTCTTCGATGCGATCGATCACAGCTACCATCGCATGCCGCAGGACGCGGTCACCGAATTTGTAGCCCTTTCGCATCACAGTGCCCAGCACGGGGTCGTGACCGTCTCCCTCGTGCTGCACTGCCTCGTGCAGCGCCGGATCGAACGGATCGCCCTCGGCACCGAACTCGCTCAGGCCGAGCGAGGTGAGTGTGCCGGTGAGCTTGTCAGCCACACCCTTCAGCGGCCCCGAGTCGAGGTCACCGTGGCTGCGTGCCCGATCGAGGTCGTCGAGCACACCGATCAGTTCACCGACCACCGACGCCTTGGCTGTCTCGATGTCGGCCTGCTTGTCACGCTGGACGCGGCGACGGTAATTCGCGTACTCGGCCTGCAGTCGCTGTAGGTCGGCAGTGCGTTCCGCCAGCTCGTCCTTCTCGGGTGCAGCTTGCTCCTGCACTTCCCCTTCATCCACCGAGCCGGGCTGCGGAGCGGCGGCGGCGCCCGCGAGGGACTCCGTCACCGGTTCCGCTTCCCGCACCTGACCGGTCTCGGGGTCGATCTTCCGCTTGTCCACGAAAGTGACCGGCTCCTGCTCGGTGTTGTCGGACGTCACTTCTTCTCCGCGTCGGACGGCTCGTCCACGACCTCGGCGTCGACCACGTCATCGGAGCCGTTGGCCCCGGCACCGTCGGTGTTCGCCGCCTCCTCGGCAGCGCTCGCCTCGTAGATCGCCTGCCCCAGAGCCTGCGACTCGGTGGCCAGCTTCTCCACCGCGGACTTGACCGCTGCGATGTCGGTTCCGGCCAGAGCGTCGTTGGCTTCCTTGATGGCAGCCTCGACCTTCTCCTTGACGTCCCCGGCCACCTTGTCCTCGTTGTCCTTGATGAACTTCTCGGTCTGGTGCACCAGCGATTCGGCCTGGTTGCGAACCTCGGCCTCCTCGCGACGGGCCTTGTCTTCCTCGGCGTGCGCCTCGGCGTCCTTGACCATGCGGTCGATCTCTTCCTTGGACAGACCGGAGCCGTCCTGGATCTTGATCGTGTTCTCCTTGCCGGTGCCCTTGTCCTTCGCGGTCACGTGCACGATGCCGTTGGCATCGATGTCGAAGGTGACCTCGATCTGCGGGACGCCACGCGGGGCGGGCGGCAGTTCGGTGAGTTCGAAGGAACCGAGGAGCTTGTTGTGCGAGGCGATCTCGCGCTCCCCCTGGAACACCTGGATCTGCACCGACGGCTGATTGTCATCGGCCGTGGTGAAGGTCTCGCTGCGCTTGGTCGGGATGGTGGTGTTGCGCTCGATGAGCTTGGTCATCACCCCACCCTTGGTCTCGATACCGAGGGACAACGGCGTGACGTCGAGGAGCAGAACGTCCTTGACCTCACCCTTGAGGACACCGGCCTG
>NZ_JANFQF010000001.1 GCF_024438035.1 Rhodococcus tibetensis | reverse complement strand
GCAACTGGATCAAGACCTGGAACGACGACCCGAAGCCGTTCGTCTGGCACAAGACCGCCGAGGAGATCCTCGATTCCCTGGCCAAATATATCGCACGAATTTCTGACGCGGGACACTAGTGTGGCCGTGCCGTCCACCGCGACACCGTCGATGTCGAGGCCGGACGCCGCGGGGGCGGTGATGACGACGCGGCCACCGTCGGCCCGCCACAGTCCCGGCAGATCGGGGAAGCTCGAGTCCGCTTCCACCAGCCAGTGCAGGGCGGTGAGGCTCAACCACCCCAGCGGATCGCGGAAGGCCTCCTCGCGCGAAGAATGCCAGTCCTGCCAATCCTGCTCGAACGCCGTGCCTTCGGTGACTGCGGTCATGATGCTCGTACTCCTTCGTTGTCGAGGTGCGGATGACTCAGCCCGAGATGGCTGCGCAGGGTGGTGCCCGAGTACTCGGTGCGGAAACTGCCACGGTCCTGCAGTTCCGGCACCACCTTTTCGACGAACTCGTCGAGTCCGGCCGGCGTGAGGTGCGGCACGAGGATGAAACCGTCGCAGGCGTCGGACTGCACGTAGTGGTCGATTTCCTCGGCCACCTGGGCCGGAGTGCCCACGAACTGTTGCCGGGCGGTGACTGCGATGATCAGCTCCCGGATGCTGAGCTTTTCTGCCTCGGCCTTCGCCCGCCATGCATCGGCGATCTCGCGCGGATCCTTGACGTGCCGGACGCGGCCGCGGGTGATGTCCGGATTGTCGGCGGGTTCGACGTCCGGCAGGGGACCGTCCGGGTCGTACGCGGAAAGGTCTCGCCCCCAAACCTGTTCGAGAAACGCGATGGCCGTCTGCGGGCTCACCTGCTGGTGTCGGATGTGATCGGCCCGCTCAGCCGCGTCTGCCGCCGATTCACCGAGAACGAACGTGGCCGCGGGCAGCACCTTGAGCTCCTCGGCTGTGCGTCCGTACTTCGCCAGCCTGCCCTTCACGTCGGAGTAGAACTTCCGGCCGTCCTCGAGTGTGCCGTGGACGGTGAAGATGGCGTCGGCCTGGGCGGCCCCGAACTCGCGGCCCTCGTCCGAATCCCCCGCCTGCAGGAGCACCGGATGCCCCTGCGGGCTACGGGGAGCCGTGAACCTCCCCCGCACGTCGAATTGCGAGCCGGAGAAGGCGACCTCGCGGATCGACGACTCGGGCGCGAAGACTCCTTGCGCCCGATCGATCACGAGCGCATCCTGATCCCAGCTGTCCCAGAACTGCCGAGCGCCCTCGATCAGTTCGCGTGCGCGGACGTAACGGTCTTTGCGGTCGAGATATCCCCCGCGCCGGAAGTTTTCGCCGGTGAACGCATCCGACGAGGTGACCATGTTCCACGCAGCCCGGCCGTCCGACAGATGATCGAGTGACGCGAATTGTCGCGCCAGTTCGTACGGTTCGTTGAAGGTGGTGTTGATCGTTCCGGCGAGGCCGAGGTGAGTCGTGACCCCCGCCAGCGCACCGAGCACGGTCAGGGTGTCGGGCCGGCCGACGACGTCGAGGTCGTGGATCCGGCCGCGGTGCTCGCGCAACCGCAGACCCTCGGCGAGGAAGAAGAAGTCGAACAACCCTCGCTCCGCCGTTTTCGCCAGGTGTACGAAGGAGTCGAACTCGATCTGGCTCTTCGATGCGGGGTCACTCCACACCGTGGTGTTGTTCACCCCCGGGAAGTGCGCTGCGAGGTGAATCTGCTTGCGGTGCGCCGCTCGCTGTGTCGTCATGAAGGAAGTCCTGTTCGGGCGAAATGATTGAGGGGACGGTCGAAGCCGAGGCGTTCCCGGAGTAGTCCGCCACCGAGATCGGTGCCGTCCGGTCGCAGGAGCGGCAGTACTGCCTCGGTGATCGCGTCCAGTCCGGCGGGAAGGGCGAGCGGGCGGAAGGTCACTCCGTCCACCTCGCCCGCGTGTACCACGTCCGTGACGAGATCGGCCAGTCCCGCCGTGTCGCCGCGGTAGAGGAGCGAGCGAGGCTCATACGGGGTCCCGGCCCAGTTCTCCAGTTGGGCGAGGTCCCGGCGGGAGTCACTGTCACTGTGTGCGATCAGCACCTCGATGTCGAGAAGTACCCGGACTGCGCTCCGGTCGCGGCCCGCCTCGCCCACACCGTGGTGGACCTCCGCCGCGGTCCGACCGGCCGCGTCGAGGGTGGAGGCGCTGATGCGGATCACGTCGGCGTGCGACACGGCCACCCGGCGGGAGTGTTCGTCGTACGCACCGAGCACGACCAGTGGCTGACCTTGCGGTGAGCGAGGGGTGATCGACGGCCCCTTGACGGAGAAATGGGTTCCCTCGAAGTCGATGTAGTGCAGTTTGTCCCGGTCGATGAACCGGCCCGTCGCCACGTCGCGAATCTCGGCGTCGTCCTCCCAGCTGTCCCACAACAGGCGCACGGCTTCGATGGCTTCGCTCGCCTCCGACCACAGGTCTGCGTCGTCCTGGGGCTCCTTCCGACCGAAGAGTTCGGCCTCGGCTCGACCGGCCGACACATCCAGCTGCCACCCGGCGCGGCCCAGAGAGGCGTGGTCGAGACTCGCGATCGCCTTCGACACGTGGAACGGTTCGGTGTGGGTCACGGTGACCGTTGGAACCAGACCGATCGTCCGGGTCCTCGTCACAGCACGGGACGTGATCGCCACGGCGTCGAGTTGCCCCTGCTGTTCGCCGTGCCCCGTCGTGGCGAGGGCGAAGGAGTCGCCGAGGAAGGCGAGGTCCACTCCGGCTCTGTCGGCAACTCCCAGAAGGTCGGTCCAATAGCCGGCCGTGAAGAGGTCTTCCGCGCGCGAGTCGGGGCGGCGCCACGCCTGCGGATGCAGACCGGCGCCATGCAGGTCGACGGCGATGAGGGGATAGTGTTCAGGCATGAAGAGCTTCCTCCAGCTGTGCTGACGGTGGGCGAGCGATGGACTGCCCGGGAATCGCGTCGAGCAATTCACGGGTGTAATCTCGACGAGGCGTGTCGAATATCTCTGCTGTGGTACCGAATTCGACGATGCGGCCGGATCGCATCACGGCGACTGTGTCGCTGATCTGCCGGACAACGGCGAGATCGTGGGAGATGAACAGGTAGCTGAGGCCGAGTTCTCGCTGCAGTAACGCCAGCAGATCGAGGATCTGTGCCTGCACCGAGACGTCCAGAGCGGACACCGGCTCGTCGAGCACCAATAGTTCCGGGTGCAGAGCCAGGGCCCGTGCAATGGCGACCCGTTGACGCTGGCCGCCGGACAGTTCCGCGGGTTTCCGCTCGAGGTAGGTACGCGGCAGCGCCACCTGCTCGAGGAGTTCGGCGACCCGCTCCGAGCGTTCCGCCCTGTTCCCGATCCCGAAGGCACCGAGCGGTTCGGCCACGATGTCGGCGACGGCAAGCTTCGGGTCGAGCGAGGCATACGGGTTCTGGTACACGATCTGGACTCGCCGGCGGAGGGCGCGTAGTGCACCGCCCCGCAGCGTCGTGATGTCCTCTCCGTCGAACTCGACGCTGCCACGTGACGGCGTCTCCAACCGGATCGCGATTCGGGCCAATGTGGACTTGCCGGAACCCGACTCTCCTACCAAGGACAGCGTGCGGCCGCGTGGGACCGCGAAGGAGACGTTCTCGACAGCCTCGACCGCTATCCTCCGATCGATCCGGAATGTCTTCGATACCCCGGACACACGCAGGACCGGGTCGACCGTGACCGCGGCTGTCAACTCGTCCGTGCGCCGGGGTGCCGCGGACAGGCTCGGCGCGGCGGCCAGCAGTGCCCGGGTGTATGCGTGCTGCGGGTTCGTCAGGATCTCGCGGGTTGGTCCGGACTCCACCACTTCGCCCTGACTCATCACGACGATCCGGTCGGCGCGGTCGGCCGCGACACCCAAGTCGTGCGTGATCAACAGGACGGCGGTTCCCGATTCGGCGATGCGGGCCTCGAGGTGGTCGAGGATGCGGCGTTGGACCGTGACGTCGAGTGCACTGGTCGGCTCGTCCGCGATCACCAATTCGGGGTTGCAGGCCAACGCGATGCCGATCAGGACGCGTTGTCGCTGCCCCCCCGGACAGGTCCTGCGGGTACTGCCGGGCGCGCACGTCGGGCTTGTCGATACCGGCCTCGGCGAGGATGCGGACAGCGTCGAGCCGGGCGGTCCGCCGGTCGGCGAGGCCGTGCAGCCGCAGCACCTCGGCCACCTGATCCCCCACTCTGATCACCGGGTTGAGCGAGGTGGTCGGGTCCTGCGGCACCAGCCCGATCCTTGTCCCGCGGATCCGCTCGAGCGCGCGCTCCGACAGGGTGTCGAGGCGTTCTCCGTCGAAGGTGACGGCCCCGCCGATCGCGCGCCCGTTACCCGCGAGGAGCCCGAGAATCGCGTGCGCGGTGGTGGACTTGCCAGAGCCGGATTCCCCGACCACGGCCACCACCTCGCCGCGCGACACCGTGAGGTCGACCCCCTTCACGGCGAGCACCGGCTCGTTCGCACTGCGGTACGCCACCCGCAACCCGGACACCGTCAGGAGCGGTGCGGACTCCGCTGTCCCCGATCTGGTACTCATCGCGACTCCCTCTGTTCGAGTGCATGCCCTAGTCGGTGCGCCGACAACACGACGGCCACGATCACCAGGCCGGGCAAGGTGGTCATCCACCACGCCGTCGCGAGGTAGTTGCGGCCCTCGGAGATCAGCGAACCCCACTCGGGTGTCGGTGGTATCGCCCCGAATCCGAGAAAGCTCAGCGAGGAGACGGCGAGCACGGCCATGCCGAACTCGACGGCGGCCAGAGCGACGACGGGTGCGTATGAGTTCCGCAGGATGTGCCGGCGGACCACCGTGTGCCACCGGACTCCCGACGCGAACGCGGCCTCCACGTACAGAGACCGGCGGACTCGCAGTACCTCCGAGCGCATCACGCGCGCAAAGTTCGCGATCAGTGAGACACCGACTGCGACAGCCACGTTGACGGTACCGAACCCCAGGGCAGTCACCAGCGCGAGCGAGAGCAGCAACGCCGGTATGGACAGCAGCACGTCGACGAGCCTCATCAGCAACGCATCGACTATTCCCCCGACCGCACCGGACAGCAGGCCGATCAGTGAACCGACCACCACGGCGATGCCGACAGCCGACAGCGTTGCGGTCAGCGACAATCCGGCGCCGTGAACCACGCGGGTATACATGTCACGTCCGATGTTGTCGGTGCCGAACCAATGCGCGGCACTCGGCGCCTGCAGCTTCTGGGCGGGCACCCCGACCAGCGGGTCGCCGCCCGCGAACACCGACGGCGCCACCGCGAATCCGACGGCGACGAGGATCACGGCGGCCGAGGCAACGAGCACGAGATTGCGGCGCCACCACATCATCACGCGGCGTCCTCGGCTGTCCGACGAGGACGCGATCACGGGAGGCGGTTCGACCGGCGGAGAGCCGAAACCTTCGGCCTCGTCGATCAGGTCCCTGGTAAGAATGTCAGACATGAACCTTCTCCTCCGCATCCGCGGTCGCGCTGGAGTCAAAACTGCGCCTGCCCTCGACGATCCGGGGATCGATCAGCGGGTAGAGCAGATCGACGGCGAGATTGACGACTACGTAGACGACCGAGCTCAGTACCACGATTCCCTGGACCACCGGTATGTCCTGCGCCATCACAGACGTCTGGGTGAGTCGCCCGACGCCGGCACGTGAGAACACCGTCTCGACGACGACCGAACCGGCCAGCAGATTACCCACCAACACTCCGGCGATGGTGAACGCGGGAATGCTCGACAGACGCAACGCGTGCCGCGTCTGGATCCGCCAGCGGGACGCGCCCTTCGCCCGCGCGGCTTCGATGAACGGCTGCCGCCACGTGGTCTGCAGACTGGCCGCGAGCACCTGGGCGATCACGGCTCCGGTCGGCAGCGCGAGCGTCACCGCGGGAAGGACCAGGGCCGCGATCCCCTGGTCACCGAACGCGGGAAGCGCCTTCAGCCGGAACGAGAACAGCTGCAGCAGAATCAAGCCCACCCAGAACGTCGGCACCGCGACACCGAGCGGGGGCAGTGCGAACAGCAGATTCCGGACCCAGCGAACCCGCGTGTAGGTGGCGAAAAACGCTACCGTGGTCCCGAACAGGACCGCGAGAACCAGCGCTGCGGACGCCAGCGCGAGTGTACTGGGCACCGCGTTCCCGATGGCCTCGGTCACCGATTGCCCGGTGGCGATCGAGTACCCGAAGTCACCACGGACGGCGTGGCTCAGGGAGTTCCAGTACTGCACCCACACCGGCTGGTCCAGCCCGTACCGCGCCTGCAGCTCCGCGACGGCCGCCGCGTCGACCGTCGTTCCGGTGGTCGCCGAGTCGACGGCGATGCTCACCGGGTCCGAAGGCAGCAGGAACAACACAGCGAACGACACGGTGAACGTCGCCCAGAGGACGGCGATCGCCTGCAGCACGCGTAGTCCGAGGTATCGAGTCATGTTCTAGCTTCCGCTGATCCAGGTGTCGAAGAACTGGAGTCGAGCCGAAGCCTCGAACTTCAGATCCTGCACGTTCGGGCCGGCACCGATCGCCTGGGACAGTTCCACGGTGGGGATCCACAGTCCGTTGTCGAGCACCTGCTGCTGGGCGTCGCCGAGAAGTTCGCTCCGAGCGGCGGTGTCGGTGGTGGCGAGCTGCTCGGCGAGCACCTGGTCGAGGGCGGGAATCGGGCCGCGGCTGTTGAGGTTCCGTCCGTCGAGACCGAACTGGGTGCGCAGGATGTCGCCGTCGGCGCGGGTGCTGTTGTAGTAGGCGGCGTCGAAGTCCTTGGCATTTTGGCGCGCAATGGATTCGGGGGTCGACACGAGGTCGAGACGCAGATCCACGCCCACCTCTTTGAGCTGTTGTTGCACCAGTTCGAGGATGGTCTGATTGCCCGCGAACACCGAGCTGAACAGAACCGGGAAGCTGAGCTTCTGCCCAGCCTTTTCCCGGATGCCGTCGGCGCCGGGAGTCCAGCCGGCGCGGTCGAGGATCGATTTAGTCTTTTCCTGGTCGTAGGTCACCTCGGCCAGCGCCACGTAGCCCGGGGTACGGCTCGCCAAGGTGCTGGTGGCTGGCTTGAAATTGGGGCCGAGCACGGTATCGACCAGTTCCTGCCGGTTGATCGCCGAAACGAGGGCGCTACGGACCACCGGATCGGTGAGGGGACCGCGAGTCACGTTGGGCTGAAACCCGAACGGTGTGCCCGGGTTGGACGTGGTGAGCACCTTCCCGCCCACGCCCTCGATCTGTGGCGCATCCTGGGGAAGCGCATCACTGATCGCGTCGAGTTGACCCGAAGACAAGCTTCCTGTCCGGACGCCGGATTCGGGGATCACACTGAACTCGATCCTGTCGAGATAAGCCTCACCGTCATGGCCGAAGACCTCCGAACCCCAGCGATATCCTGCGCGTTTCGCGAGCGTGACGGACTTGTCCTGTTGGTAGTCGGCATACGTGAACGGCCCGGTCCCGGAGATGTTGCCGGTGCAGCGCTCCTCCGGCGACTTGGCGACGGACGCATCCGACAGAATGCCCAGCTGCGGGGTGGACGACGCTTGCAAAAATTGCGCGTTGGGTGCCGAGAAGTTGACCTGTGCGGTCTGGGCATCGATCACGATGGTTCCGGTGTATCCGGTCAGGTAGCTGGAAGCCAGAGGCGCCTTGGCCCCGGTGAGCGTGTTCACGACGGCGTCGAGATTCTTCTTCACCGAATCCGCAGTGAAGGGAGTTCCGTCGCTGAAGGTCACCCCCTCCTTTACGTGAAACGTGAAGGAGGACGCGTCGGCGTTCGTCTCCCAGCTCTCCGCGAGCCAGGGTGTCAGTTCGCCGGTCTCGGGATCCTGGTCAGTCAGTGAATCCACCACCTGACGAGTCACGTAGATCGTCTGGTTCGTGCCGGACTGTGCGGGGTCTGCGCACGTCGGCGCCTGGGACAGCCCGTAGCGGAGAGTTCCGCCGGGCCCCGGCGGACCGGCGTCCGCCGCGGTGTTGCTCGCATCGCCGCCGCACGCGGTGAGTACCGACGCCAGCACGGCGGCGACTGCGAAACCTGTTGTTGTGCGGGCATTCCCGCAGAAAATCGAGGACAAGGTCACTGAGGACACCGAGGACTCCGTTTTTCGACGACGTGTACGAGTGAGGCCCGGGATTCGGGAACGCTCACGTGTACTGAAGGGTTGTGAGGGGGCGGCTCGGAATGGTCGCGCGTAACTCGGGCGCCACTTCGGCCTGGAACAGTTCGAGGCTTTCTCGGTGCTGTTTGTCGCTCATTCCCACCCGATCGGCACCGAGATGGATTACCTGGTGGCCGAATTTCTCGTGGTAACGCGCAACCTTGTCGATCACCTGCTCCGGACTGCCGACGAGCGCCGAACTTCGCTCCACGAAGTCTTCCACCGTGTCGAACACCACCGGTAGGCCCGTCCTGCGCGCGAAATCGACCCGTGCGGCGTGTATCGGGCGCCAGGTATCGACGGCGTCCTGCGAGTTGGGTGTCACATAGAAGCCAGCAGTTCCGGCGCCCACCAGTGCGTCGGCGGGGTCGTGGCCGTAGTCGATCCACCGCTCGCGGTAGTGGCGAATGAGTTCGGCATACGGCTCGACAGGGCCTGTGACATTGGCGGAGAAGAGCGGGTCGCCGTACCGCGCGGCCAGGTCGACCGAGTCCCTACTGGTGGCACTGCCGTGCCAGATCCGGATCCGAGGCTGAAGTGGTCGCGGAAGGGCGACGGCGTGATCGAGGCGAGGACGGAACCGGCCCTCCCACGTCACGTCGTCGCTTTCCCACAATTTCCGGAAAAGTTCATACCCCTCGCGATTGCGATCCCACTGGTCGCTGGGGGTCACGGAGAACAACTCGGCCTGGGCCGTGCCGTTTCCCTTGCCGATGATCAGCTGCAGGCGGCCGCCCGACAGGTTGTCGAGCGTCGAATAGTCCTCGAAGGCCCGGACCGGATCGAGCAGGCTCAAGGTGGTCACCGCTGTCCACAGCTGCAGTGCGGTGGTGCGCGCCGCGATCGCGCTGAGCACTACGGGCGGGGCCGAAGACAGGAACGGATGTTCGTGCCGCTCACCGACAGCGAACCCGTCGTAGCCGAGTTGTTCGGCGACGACCGCCGAATCGACCACTTCCTGCAAACGTGTCGCTGTGTCGACCTTCTCGCCGGTCACGGGGTCGGGCTGGTGCGCGATGAGAGTCATCAGAAGGAACTTCATGCCGACAGGAACTCCCTCGGTCTCGGCGACGCCGACAGGGCGATGCTCTTCTCGAATGCGTGCACACCGATGTCTTCCGGCCGCCGGGTGGGATCGAACAGCGGCGTGTAGTCCGAGGCGAGATACAGCCCGACCGCCTCGGGTTGCCGCGGGCCCGTCGTGAGGAAGATGCGGGAGTAACCGCGCCGCGCGATCTCGTGTTCCAGTTCCCGCAGCACTGTCCGGCCGAGGCCCCGTCTGCGGTGTTCCGCCGAGGTCCAGATTCGCTTCAACTCGGCGGTCACCTCGTCGTATCGGCGAAACGCACCGCCCGCCACTGGATTTTCGCCCTCGACCAGTATCAGTAGCGCCCCGTCCGGTGCGCCGAACTCCTCGGAGGGATAGGTCACGAGGTCCTGGTACATCTCGTCGCGGGTACGCCCATAGCGTGAGCTGTACTCGAACGCGAGTTCCGCCAGCAGTGGAGCAGCAAGCGGGTCGCTCTGTTCGACGAAGGTCGCATGCATGTCGATTCCTCTCGAGAGCGGATGATCAGCTGTTCTTCGGAAGACCGGGCGGGTTGACAACCGACGCGTCGATTGCCTCGTTCTCGATGTTCCAGCGCTTCAGAACCTCTGCGTAGGTGCCATTTCCGATGACATGATTGATCGCCTCGTTCACGGCGGTGATCAGTCCGTTGTCCTTCTTGGTCAGGACCCCGATCTCACCCTGCAAGGCGTCACCGGCCCCGGAGAAGGTGCCGGCGATCTCGCTCTCCCCCGACTGCGCCACATGGAACGCCAAGGACGGGTTGGGGCCGAGATAAGCGTCGATCCGGCCGGAAGCCAGCGGCAGGTAGTAGTCGGTGACGTTCTGGAAGTACGTGATGTCGGTGGGTGCGAGTCCGGCTGCGACGTTCTGCTCGCTCCACTTCACGAGCAGCGCCTCCTGATTGGTGCCCGAGGAGACCGCGATCTTCAGTCCTGCGACGTCCTTCGGTCCCGTGATTCGAATGCCGCTGTCCTTCTTCGTCTCGAAGGCGATGGTGTCGAGGCGATAGGTCGCGAAGTCGTACTTCTCCTTGCGCTCCTCGGTGACGGTGACATTGGAGATGAAGGCGTCCGCCTCCCCGGAGTCGACGCGGACGAAGTTTTGTGCCCAGTCCGCGGCCTGGAGGTCCACCTCGAGGCCGAGGACGTCTGCGATCAGGTGGGCGAAGTCTGTTTCGGATCCGATGAGGGTCTTGTCGTCATCGGCATAGAACCGCAGGGGCGGAGCCGAACCCGCTGCACCGGTCACGACGAGGGTGCCGCGATCTCGAATCTGTCGGGGGACCTTGGCGGCGATCGCGTCGACCTTGTCGGTGGTGATGCGGTTCTGCTCGGCGGTGAGGTTGTATCCGCTTGCCGTGGAGGGCTCTGTGCCTCCCGCCGCGGTGTCGCCGCCACCGCACGCAGCGGTGAGCAGGGCGACGGCGGCCACTGTGGAGGCCAGAACTCTGGTACGGAACCGTGCGGAGGACATGTGTGCCTTTCGAAAAGTCTGTGTGCGAAAAGTGTGTGGAGAGCAAACAACTAGAGCACGCGGGAGAGGAATGCCCGGGTGCGCTCGTGGCGCGGATTGTCGATGACCTGTGCAGGTGGTCCCTGTTCGACGACGACTCCCGCGTCCATGAACACCGCGTTGTCCGCGACCTCACGGGCGAACCCGACCTCGTGAGTGACGATGACGAGCGTGGCCCCGTCCCGCGCCAACTGCTTGATGACGGCCAGCACCTCACCGACCAGTTCGGGGTCGAGCGCGGACGTCGGTTCGTCGAACAGGATCACAGCGGGGCGCAGGGCCAGGGCGCGGGCAATCGCCACCCGCTGCTGCTGTCCACCGGACAGCTGGCGCGGATAGTCACGGGCCTTGTCGCCGACGCCTACCCGCTCCAACAGAGCGTGAGCCTCTGCGATCACTTCCGCCCGGTCGCGGCCCTGTGCCGAGACGGGCGCCTCGACAACGTTCTCGAGCACGGTGAGATGCGGGAAGAGGTTGAAGTTCTGGAACACGAAGCCGATACGCGACCGCTGCTTCAGGATGTCGCGTTCCCGGAGTTCGTGAAGCTTGTTTCCTCTGCGCCGGTAGCCGATCAGTTCGCCGTCGATCCGAATCGTGCCCTTGTCCACTTTCTCGAGGTGGTTGAGGGTGCGGAGCAGGGTCGACTTGCCCGACCCCGACGGACCGAGGATCGCCGTCACCTCGCCCTTGCGGACCAGCAGGTCGACACCGCGGAGGACGTCGAGGGACCCGAAGGACTTGTGCACTCCGCGGACCTCGACGGCGAGGTCGGCCGCCGTGATGTTGTCCGCGGTGATCTCGTCGACAGTCATTTGGTGGCGCCTCTCGGTACGGCGACGCGGGAGTCGCGGATCTCGGCGTACTTCCGGGTGACTTTCTGCCAGGGAGTCAACGGCAGCGCCCGCGCTGATCCGCGTGCGTAGTGGCGCTCGACGTAGTACTGCCCGATCGACAGCAGAGTGGTCAGGACGATGTACCAGATGGTGGCCACCATGAGGAGCGGCACCACCCGGCCGTTACGCCCGAAAATCACCTGGACCTGATAGAAGAGTTCGGCGATTGCCATCGTGGACACGATCGAGGTGCCCTTGAACAGGCTGATCACTTCGTTCGCTGCGTTGGGCAGTATTCCCCGCATCGCCTGCGGGAGAACGATGGTGAAGAACTGACGTCGCCGCGGGATGCCCAGCGACTGGGCGGCCTCGATCTGACCGTGGTCCACGGAGATGATGCCGGAGCGGATGATCTCCGCCGAATACGCGGCCTGGTGGAGTGCCAGCCCGATGACAGCCGCGGTGAACCCGCTGATGACGCCGTTGACCTCGAACGAGAAGAAACCGGGCCCGAACGGGATTCCCACGGAGAGAGTCTGATACAGGTAGGTGATGTTGAACCAGAACAGTAATTGCACGATCAGAGGTATCGACCGGAACGCCCAGATGTAGACCCAGGCGATCACCTGCAGCACTGGGTTGTGCGACAAGCGGCCTACCGCGAGCACCACACCGAACACGAAGCCGAGGACCGTCCCCCACAGCGTGAGCTTCACCGTCATCCACAGTGCTTTCAGCACCGAGCCGGCAGTGAAGTACTGCGCGAACGTCGACCAGTCCCATCCCGGATTGGTGACGAGGCCGTGGACGAATTGCGCCATCAGCACCAGCACGAGGGCACTGATCACCCACCGCCACGGATGCCACGTCCGGGCGACCTCGAGTGCGCCGTCGTCGAGGCAGTCCTCCACGGGTACGGGCGCACTTATGACAGACATCACAACACGGCCTTTCGTCGAGGCAGGGATCGAAGAGGGAAGCGCGTTGCCCCGCACCGTGCGGACGCGCCTCAGGCGCTCACCGAGCACTGCGCACGGTGAGCTGGTGATCGGCCTGCGTCAACAACCGCAGGACTTGGTGCGGCACAGGTCGATGTGCCGTCTGCGCCACGTACTGCGTGCGGTGTGAGTCATGTGATGCCTTCCATCGATCCTGGCGGTAGCACCCGCACCCGAAACAGGCCGGAAGGGTTGCTGCGACGTCGACGAGCCAGGTCTCTCGGTCGCTCTGGATGGTTGACGCGAACACTATCCGCATTCGGCCAACTCGTCAATACGTGTATTTCCCTGCTGCACAAGGACAATAAGAGATCGAGCGAGTTCGAATCCGGCTGCGCACAAGTGCTGACACGGGCCGGTGCCTCAGGGTTGGATGGAGTGGGCAGCGCCCCGGGCGCCCGCGTCCGGAACCCGGGTGCAGGGTTCCCGGTCGCCCTTGTAACGTCGCCTCGGTGACTCCACTCGAAGCCCTTGCGATCCTCGTTGCCGGCGTCGGCGCAGGTGCGATCAACGCGGTCGTCGGCAGCGGCACGCTCATCACCTTCCCCACCCTCGTGGCGTTCGGGTTTCCGCCCGTAACCGCCACGATGTCGAATGCGGTGGGGTTGGTGGCCGGTGGCGTTTCCGGCACCTGGGGTTACCGGCGCGAGCTGGCCGGCCAGGGGTCCCGGCTCCGCTGGCAGATCCCGGCGTCGCTGTGCGGCGCGATCCTCGGCTCCTGGTTGTTGCTGCACCTGCCCGAGTCGGTGTTCGAATTCATCGTCCCGGTGCTGTTGATCCTCGCGCTCGTGCTGGTGGTGTTGCAGCCGCGGATCCAGGCCTGGGCGAAGGAGCGCGGCAGCCACGAGGCCGGCCTCAGTCGACCGCGTCTGCTCTTGCTCACAGCCGGCACCTTCGCCGTCGGGATCTACGGCGGCTATTTCACGGCGGCGCAGGGCATTCTGCTGATGGGCGTCATGGGGGCGATCCTCCCCGAGAGTCTGCAGCGGATGAACGGTGCAAAGAACCTGCTCTCGCTGATCGTCAACGTCGTGGCCGCGCTCGCGTACACGCTCGTCGCCTTCGACCGGATCAGCTGGGCTGCCGCGGGGCTCATCGCGGTCGGCTCGCTCCTCGGCGGAGTGCTCGGGGCCCGCTACGGTCGCCGCCTGTCCCCTGTCGCGCTTCGGGTGACCATCGTCGTGGTCGGTCTGATCGGCCTGGGGCGGCTCTTGGCGTAGCCGCGCATGCAGGCCGGTGCTGCCTCATACTGGATCGGTGAGCACAGATGTAGAGAACCCCGGCTGGACCTACCTGATGGACATGGACGGAGTTCTCGTCCACGAAGAACACCTGGTCCCGGGGGCAGACCTCTTCCTGGCAGAGCTCCGCGAGGCCGAGATCCCCTTCATCGTGCTGACCAACAACTCCATCAGGACACCCCGCGACCTCCGCGCCCGGCTGCTCCGCACAGGGCTCGACATTCCCGAGGAATCCATCTGGACGTCCGCGTTGGCGACAGCCACGTTCCTGGCGAACCAGCGCCCGAACGGCAGCGCCTACGTGGTCGGCGAGTCCGGTCTCACCACTGCACTGCACGACATCGGTTACGTCCTCACCGAGAACGATCCCGACTATGTGGTTCTCGGCGAAACCCGCACCTATTCTTTCGAGGCGATTACCACCGCAATCCGCTTGGTGGAGAGAGGCGCTCGCTTCATCGCCACCAACCCGGACCCCACCGGCCCGTCCCGGGAAGGATCGTTACCCGCCACCGGATCCGTTGCCGCGCTGATCAGCAAGGCCACCGGACGCGACCCCTACTACGTGGGCAAACCGAACGCCCTGATGATGCGCTCCGCACTCCGCGCCATCGGGGCGCACTCCGCGAACACCCTGATGATCGGCGATCGCATGGACACCGACATCGTGTGCGGGCTCGAAGCCGGATTGCAGACCATTCTCGTGCTGACCGGCATCTCGACTCGAGATTCGGTCGAGCTGTTCCCGTACCGCCCCACGGCGGTCCTCAAGTCGGTGGCCGATCTCGTCGGGCGCACCTCCGACCCGTTCGACCGGGCCGATACCTCGGTCTGACATCCGTGAGTACTTGTCGACACTCCGCGTCGTCGACAAGTACTCACGGTGCGGTCAGCTCAGAGCGTGCTCGAGATCCGACAGAAGGTCCTCGGTGTCTTCGAGGCCGACGGAGAGCCGGACGACGCCATCGGTGATTCCCACTGCCGCACGTCCTTCGGGCCCCATTGCCCGGTGAGTCGTGGTGGCAGGGTGGGTGATGAGCGACTTCGAATCACCCAGGTTGTTCGAGATATTGACCAGTCGCAGCGCGTCGAGTACTTCGAACGCACGCTTCTTGGCCTCGTTCTCGGCTGCAGCGAGCGCGAAGGTGACCACCGTGCCGCCTCCGCTCATCTGGCGCGTGGCGAGCTCGTGCTGGGGATGCGACTCGAGGTACGGGTACTTCACCCATTCCACGGCGGAATTCGATTCGAGGAACCGCGCGATCTGCAACGCGGAACCGACCGAGTGCCGCACCCGGATCGGCATCGTCTCGAGCCCCTTCAAGAGGGTCCAGGCATTGAACGGACTGAGCGCCGGACCGGTATGACGCATCAAGTTCTGCACCGGACCGTCGATGTACTCCTGCGATCCGAGGATCGCACCGCCGAGCACCCGCCCCTGACCGTCGATGTGCTTGGTCCCGGAGTAGACGACGACATCGGCGCCCAGATCCAGACTGCGTTGCAGCAGCGGCGTAGCAAACACATTGTCCAGCACGACCTTCGCGCCTGCCGCATGCGCGAGCTCGGCCACTCGGGGCACGTCCACGAGGGTTTGCATGGGGTTGGACGGCGTCTCGAAGAACACTGCAGCGGTCGGCTCCGACAGAGCTTTCTCCCACTGCTCGAGGTCCTCGCCGTCGACGAACACCGTCTCGACACCCCAGCGGGGCAAGATCTCGTTGCACACCACGAAGCAGGACCCGAACAGGCTGCGCGCCGCCACCAGGCGGTCGCCGGCCTTCAGCAGCGCGCCGAGGGCGGTGAACACCGCCGACATTCCGCTCGCGGTGGCGAAACACGCCTCCGCGCCCTCGATCAGACGGAGCCGCTCCTCGAACATCTTCACGGTCGGGTTGCCGTAACGCGAGTAGACGAAGTGGTCGATGTCGCCGGTGAACGCCGCCTCGGCCGCTCCGGCGCTTTCGAAGACGAAGCCCGAATTCAGGAAGATCGCTTCGGATGTTTCCTCGAAGCCCGATCGGAGGGTTCCGCCGCGCACACTGATCGTGCCCTGGCCGATGCCGTCCGGCAGCGCCTTCTCGAACGCGCCACCCTGAGGAATTGCACTCACCACTGCCTCCACGGCAGGCCCAGCGCCCGCCAGCCGACCGCCCCACGATGACCGTCGGCATCCAAGGAGCCTTCGAAACCGTCGAGCACGTTGTACGACGGGCCGATGCCCGCCGCTGTCGCGGCCTCCGCCGCACCGATGGATCGCTGACCGGAGCGACACAGGAAGATGACAGGTGCGTCCTCGCCCCCGGTGATCCCCGCTTCCTTCAGCTGGTTCACGAAGTTGTCGTTACGGGCACCGTCGGGATAGCTCACCCACTCGATCAGCACCGGCTGCCTACCCAGTGAGGACGTGTCGGGAACACCGACGTACTTCCATTCGGCGTCGGTTCGCACGTCGACCAGCACAGCGTCGGGATTCTCGCGAAGCAGCTCCCAGGCATGCTCCGGCGTTATGTCGCCTGCGTAACTCACCATGTCAGCTTTTCACAGCCCTCTCTTCGATGCCTGTCCGGGCAAGCGTCAATTGCACACGACCCACGTGTCATCGGAGCGAATCAGCTGCCAGGTATTCGTGGTCTCACCCCGACCGTCCTCGGCCGTGATCCGAACATCGGCCCGGGCGCGGTCGCCGTTCACCTCGGGCGAGTCGACACCCTGCAGTGTGATCTCCCCTTCGCGGGCTTCGAGCGGTGATCGGTCTGCCGACCAGGTCGAGCACACCAGTGACTTCTGCAGGTCGGCGTCGTCGTGGTTGTGGGCCTGGATGTAATCGGCCACCGAGCGGGTGATGCGATCGGCCTCGGTGACGTTGCGGTCGGCGGGCGAGAGCATTCCGCCGACCACGATCGCGACCAAGATCACCACGACGAGGACGACGGCGGCGATGAACGGTGTGGCGGTAGTGCGCCGGGGGTCCTCCGGGTCGCCCCCCGCGGCACCTCGAGGCAATTCGCTCGGATCGGACATGACTTCCCTCCACTTCGGCGTGCCAGCAGTGTATAGAGCAGCTGCTACAAACTTGGTTTGTGACCCCCCAACGCGGAGACGACTACCCTCGAGGGCCGCACGTCCAGACAATGGGAGGCGCTCAGGTCGACCAGTGCTGCCGTTGTGCGGGCCCGGCCCGAGGGCCGTGAATACGCGCCTCGGCCACCCGATTAGGCTGGCTTAACTTAAGCTGAACATTCGTTGTCCGCCCATCAGAAGGTAGTTCGCTCCAGATGACTGATCAGACACGTCCGTTGCGCGTAGCGATCGTCGGTGCCGGTCCCGCCGGGATCTACGCTGCCGATGCACTCATGAAATCTGATGCCGCCTCGGACGGCGGGATCAGCATCGACCTGTTCGAGCGGATGCCGGCACCGTTCGGTCTGATCCGATACGGCGTCGCCCCCGACCACCCGCGCATCAAGGGCATCATCACCGCCCTGCACAAGGTGCTCGACAAGCCGTCGGTGCGCCTGCTCGGCAACATCGACTACGGCACCGACATCACCCTCGAAGACCTGCACACCTTCTACGACGCGGTGATCTTCTCCACCGGTGCCAACGCCGACCGCGACCTGAACATCCCGGGCATCGACCTCGACGGCAGCTACGGCGCCGCCGACTTCGTCTCCTGGTACGACGGCCACCCCGACGTGCCGCGCACCTGGCCGCTCGACGCGGAGAAGGTCGCCGTCCTCGGCGTCGGCAACGTCGCTCTCGACATCGCCCGCGTGCTCGCGAAGACCGGTGACGAGCTGCTGCCCACCGAAATCCCGGCCAACGTCTACGAGGGACTCAAGGCCAACAAGGCCGTCGAGGTCCACGTCTTCGGCCGCCGCGGCCCGGCGCAGGCCAAGTTCACCCCCCTCGAGCTGCGTGAACTGGACCATTCGCCGACCATCGAGGTCATCGTCGACCCCGAGGACATCGACTACGACGAGGGCTCCGAGCAGGCGCGCCGCAATTCCAAGCAGGTCGACATGGTGGCCAACACCCTGCAGGACTGGGCCATCCGTGACGTCGGTAACCGGCCGCACAAGCTGTACCTGCACTTCTTCGAATCGCCCACCGAGGTCCTCGGCGAAGACGGCAAGGTCGTCGGTCTGCGTACCGAGCGCACCCAGCTCGACGGCACCGGCAACGTCAAGGGCACCGGAAAGTTCAACGACTGGGACGTCCAAGCCGTGTACCGCGCGGTGGGATACCTGTCGCAGAACATCGCGAAGCTGCCGTTCGACGAGCAGGCCGGCACCGTTCCCAACGAGGCCGGACGCGTCATCGCCGACGACTCCGCCGAAGGTGCGGCCCGGTTCATGCCGGGCACCTACGTCACCGGCTGGATCAAGCGCGGCCCTGTCGGCCTGATCGGTCACACCAAGGGTGACGCCAACGAGACCGTCGCAAACCTGCTCGAGGACCGGCCTACCTTCGCCGAGCCGGCCAACCCGTCCGAGGACGCCATCGTCGAGTTTCTCGAAGGCAAGCAGATCCCGTACACCACCTGGCAGGGGTGGTACCGCCTCGACGCGCACGAGCGCAGCCTCGGTGAGCCGGAGGGCCGCGAGCGCATCAAGGTCGTCGAACGCGAAGACATGCTCAAGGCCAGCGAGCCGGACAAGGCCTGAGCGACTATTGTGAGCGACGGGAGCCCCCGACGGGGGCTCCCGTCGCGCGTTGTACGCCCTCGGCAAGGCAAAATGTGAACTGTGTTTGACGCCCACGTGCACATCATCGATCCCCGGTTCCCGGTGTTCGAGAATCACGGCTACCTGCCGGACCCCTTCACGATTGCCGACTACCGTGAACGGACCGAGGGTTTCGGTGTGGACGGCGGCGCCGTCGTCACGGCCTCCTACCAGGGAACCGACCAGGACTATCTGATGGCCGCGTTGGAAGAACTCGGCCCCAACTGGGTGGGCGTCACGCACCTCGAGCCCGACGCCACCGACGAAGACATTCTGCGGCTCGATCATGCCGGCGTTCGGGCAGTCCGGTTCAACCTCCGCCGAAGCGCGACCGATGTCAAGCTGCTCACCAAGCAGGCGCTGCGCGCGTACGAACTCGCCGGATGGCACGCCGAGTTCTACGTCGACGCCACCCTCCTGTTATCGCTGGGGCCGGTATTCGCGAAGCTGCCCGCCGTCTGTATCGACCACCTCGGGATGTCGACCCGTGGGCTGCCCTACCTCCTCGACCTCGTCGACCGCGGCGCACGCGTGAAGGCAACCGGGTTCGGACGAACCACCATCGACGACGTGTGCGATGTGCTCCGCAAGATTCACGCCGTCAATCCTCGGGCACTGATGTTCGGTACCGACCTCCCCGGCAGCCGGTCACGAAGAGTGTTCCAGGACAGTGATATCGACATCGTTGCGGAGGCGGTGGGTGACGATGTCGATGCTGTCATGGGCGACAACGCACGAGACTGGTACCGCTGCAGTTCCGAACACGGACGCTGCTAGCAGCCTTCCATCTGCATACTGTTCATCGACATCATCTCGCTGACCGGTGGTGTCTGCGGTTGTGCCGCCAGCCAGTCGTTGTATCCACCCATTTCCTGGCACGCAGCCTGATCGTTGTCCCTGCGCTCCTGCCGCCGGTCCCGGTTCCGGTCGTCCATATCGTCGTGGTCGACGGCAATTCCGCCGGTGGACGATCCGTCGGCGCGCCGTTCCAGACCACGGACCCCGTCGCTGCTCATGATCCAACCGAGGGTGTAGTCGGCACCGTCGTGGTCGGTGGTGGCGCGAAAGAGGCCTTCATCGGCCGCTGCGGGTTCGGCCTCGAACGCCTTGTCCGTCATGCCCGCACCGGTGACCGTCCCCGACACCTTTCCGTCGCTCATCGTGCCGGTCAGCGTCGACCCGTCCGGCGCGGTCAGTGCGAGCCGGTCACCGTCCATCTCTCCGGACATCCACATCCACATGTCGTGACCGTCGCACAGGAACGCGACAGCGTCACTACCCGATGTGACAACGGCGACATAGGCGTCCGAATCGTCCACCGCGCCGAGGAAGGTTCTCTCGAGCTGGGGTTTTTCCACGAACGGTGAGGGGATTTGCTCCATCAGCGCGGCCGCGGCCGCAGAGGTGGTGCCCGCATTCGGAGGGCTGGTGGTGCCCGCGCTCGGAGCACTGGTGTCGCTCGCCGCCGACGAGCCGGACGAGTCGTCCCCACAGCCGCTCAGAGCCAGGGCGATAACGGTGAGGGGACCGAGGATCCAGGTCGTCTTCGTAGTCACGGGCGTTCCTCCGCTGAGTGGGGAGATCTCGTTCCGCATTCCATACTCGCAGGTGACGACTGTCTCTGGATACCCCTATGTGGCGACCACGGCCGCGAGCCAGACACCGGAGGCGATCAGGGCGCCGAGCAGTTCGATCAGCATCGACAGCCCGACTGCCTTGCACGCGTGCCAGGTCGACGCCCACGCGCGGTTGTGCACGCGCAACCGGTAGAGCTCGGCCACATACGTTCCCGCGATGAAACCGAGAAACAACCCCACGACGGGGATGACGAAGAACCCGACGATTCCCGTCAGTCCACCCACGACGAGTGACATGTTGGGCACGCCGGCGCTGCGCATCCGTTGACCGGGCCAGGTGTACTTCACGACGCCGCTCACCACGAGGAACAACGTGGCGACCGCGAACACTGCCCAGGCGGTGGCGGTGCCGGAGATGATTGCCCACACCAGAATCGCGGCGAAGATCAGTATCGTTCCGGGAAGAATCGGGATGACGATGCCCACCAACCCGACCGCGATGGCGAGGCCGACAAGCGCCTCTGCTCCCGTGCTCATTCGACGACGCGAACGCGGGACGCCGCATCGCGCGCCCTGCTGCGCGCGGTCTCCACGTCGGGCCCCGTGGACACGGCCACCCCCATGCGCCGACGGACGTAACTTTCGGGTTTGCCGAACAACCGCAGGTCGGTTTCCGGCACGGACATCGCGTCGGCGACACCCTCGAAACCGATACCGACGGCGTCCATGCCGCCGTAGATCACCGCGGACGCGCCGGGCGCTACGAGTGTGGTGTCGACGGGAAGACCGAGAACGGCACGCGCATGGAGCTCGAACTCCGAGAAACGTTGGGTGCGTAGCGTTACCAGACCGGTGTCGTGCGGGCGAGGGCTGACCTCCGAGAAATAGACGTCATCGCCCTTGACGAACAGTTCGACACCGAACACTCCCCTGCCACCCAGCGCCGCTGTCACCTTGCCCGCCACCTCCCGCGCACGGGCGAGTGCTGCGGGGCTCATCGGCTGCGGCTGCCACGACTCCACGTAATCGCCGGCGTCCTGCAGGTGACCGATCGGCTCGCAGTAGTCGGTATGTATTTCACCGTCCGCGCCGACGGCTCGAACGGTGAGTTGAGTGATCTCGTAGTCGAAGTCGACGAACCCCTCGACGATGACGCGTCCGTGATTGATCCGGCCACCGGACAGTGCGTATTCCCAAGCCTTTTCGATGTCGGCGGTGTCGCGGACGGTCGACTGGCCCTTCCCGGACGAAGACATCACCGGCTTGATGACACAGGGCACGCCGATGCGTTCGACAGCCTCGCGCACTCCGCCCAGCGAGTCGGCGAACTCGTACGGCGACGTCGGGAGTCCCAGTTCCTCGGCCGCGAGACGGCGAATCCCCTCCCGGTTCATGGTGAGCGCAGTGGCGCGCGCCGTCGGGATCACCACGGCGGTACCGGACTCCTCGACGGTGACCAGCGCGTCGGTGGCGATGGCCTCGATCTCGGGAACCACGAAGTGCGGCTTCTCGGCGTCGACGAGACGCAACAGCGCATCCGGGTTGCCCATGTCGACGGTGTGCGCCCGGTGCGCCACCTGATGCCCCGGCGCATTGTCATACCGGTCGACCGCGATCACCTCGACACCGAGTCGCTGCAGGGCGATGATGACTTCTTTGCCCAGCTCGCCCGACCCGAGCAGCATCACGCGGATCGCGCCCGCCGTCAGAGGTGTACCGAACCGCTCGGGTGCCTGTGTACGCATGGCGACAACTATATGCGTGTAGACACTTACTTCAGCAGCCTGGACATCCGCCGATCCGCGAGCACCTTGCCGCCGGTCTGACAGGTGGCACAGTACTGAAAAGACTTCTCTGCGAACGACACTTCACGGACGGTGTCGCCGCACACCGGGCAGGGCAGACCCGTGCGCGCATGTACCCGCATGCCGGATCTCTTCTCACCCTTGAGTCGCGCGGCATCCTGGCCGAGCGACCGTTCGACGGCATCGGTCAGTACCGTGCGCATCGCGTCGTACAGGACGTGGACGTCGTCCTCGGGCAGTGTCTTCGCTGTCGCGAACGGCGAGATCTTCGCGGTGTGGAGGATCTCGTCCGAGTACGCATTGCCCACGCCGGCCAGCAGAGACTGGTCGACGAGGGCGTTCTTGATCCGTGACGAGGAAGTCTCGAGCAGCGCGGCGAAGTCAGGTTCGGTGACCTCCAGGGCGTCGGGGCCGAGTCGCCCGATCCCTTCCACCTCCTGCGGGTCGTGCACCACCCACACCGCGAGCCGCTTCTTCGTTCCCGCCTCGGTGAGGTCGAATGCCGGTGTCGCGCCCTCCGGGGTGAAGAAGTGGAGCCGCAACGCGAGCGGACCCTTTCCCGGTTTCGGCGGTGCGGCCGACGGGTTGTCGGTCCACCTCAACCAGCCTCCGCGGGAAAGATGCGTGACGAGCCACAACCCGGAACAGTCGAGGGCGAGGTGCTTACCGAAGCGCGCAGCACCGGTCACGTCCCGGCCCTGCAACGCCGTGATCGGCGGGTCGAACGTCTTCAGCACGCTCAATGCGGCCACGTCCACACGTCCGACAACCGCTCCCACGGCATGTTTCCGCAGGAACTCGGCTAACGCCTCCACCTCCGGCAGCTCGGGCATGGCACCAGGCTAACCGCACGGAAGTGCGGATGTGCGCTCCTGCGCACTTTCCACTTACCTACCGCCGCAGCAGATACGTGTCCATGATCCAGCCTTTGCGCTCACGCAGTTCGGCCCGCACCCGCTGGATCTCGCTCTCGACTTCACGCAGGCGACCGGCGATCAGCACCTCGTCGGGTGTGCCGAGGTAGGCACCCCACCAGATCCGGACGTCGTCGCCGGGGACCTGGGCGAACGCCGTGTTCGCGTCGAGCATCACCACCGCGTTGTCGACTCCCTCGGGGAGTCCCTCGGCGAGCCTGCGACCTGTGGTGATGTGAATAGGTTCGCCGATCCGGTTGAGCACGATCCGGTGCTGCGCGGCCAGCGACTGCACGCTGGTGACACCCGGGATCACCGAGTAGTCGAACGACACGTTGCCGCGGGCGAGCACTCGCTCGACGATCCGGAGCGTGCTGTCGTAGAGAGAGGGGTCGCCCCACACGAGGATCGCCCCGACCCCCGGCTCGGACGCGAATTCCGCCTCGAACAGTGCCGCCCGGCGCTCGTGCCAGTCGTCCACCACGCCCTCGTAGTCATCGGGTGTCCGGTTCCGCGGCGGGTCGATGATGTCGACCACGCGATACGGACCGGTGACGTGTTCCTCGAGGATCGTGGTGCGGAGATCGACGAGGTCCTGCTTCTCGTCGCCCTTGCCGATGACGAAGAACACATCAGCCTTGTTCATCGCCTTGATGGCCTGAACCGTCACCTGGTCGGGGTCGCCGGCGCCGATGCCGATCACGAAGAGTTCACGCATGGGCGAAGGCTATCGCTCGTGCGTGCGCGAGGAGTCCAGGGACCCGCAAACCACTCACGGGCGGCGGAGCCGCCTAAACTGGGCGCCGTGACTGTGCCGACCCCGTACGAAGACCTCCTCCGACTCGTGATGGACACCGGCACGCCGAAGGCAGACCGCACCGGGACGGGCACGAAGAGCGTTTTCGGTCATCAGATGCGCTGGAGCCTGGCGGACGGGTTTCCGCTGATCACCACGAAGAAGGTGCACCTCAAGTCCATCGTCTACGAACTGTTGTGGTTCCTTCGCGGCGACTCCAACGTGAAGTGGCTTCAGGACAACGGCGTGACCATCTGGGACGAGTGGGCCGACGCGGACGGTGAACTCGGCCCGGTCTACGGCGTGCAGTGGCGCAGCTGGCCGACTCCGTCAGGAGAGCACATCGATCAGATCACCCAGACCATCGACACGCTGAGGTCCGATCCGGATTCCCGTCGCATCATTGTGTCGGCGTGGAACGTCGGCGACATCCCGCGGATGGCGTTGGCCCCGTGCCACGCGTTCTTCCAGTTCTACGTGGCGGACGGTAAGTTGTCGTGCCAGTTGTATCAGCGCAGCGCCGACATGTTTCTGGGCGTTCCCTTCAACATCGCCAGCTACGCGCTCCTCACCCATATGGTGGCGCAGCAGGCCGGTCTCGAACCGGGTGACTTCATCTGGACCGGCGGCGACTGCCACATCTACGACAATCACGTCGACCAGGTCACCGAGCAGTTGAGTCGCGAGCCGTTGCCGTACCCCACGCTGAAGCTGAACAAGCGGGAGTCGATCTTCGACTACACCTTCGAGGACGTGGAGATCGTCGACTACCGGCACCATCCCGCCATCAAAGCGCCGGTTGCCGTCTAGTGGCGGCGCGGCAGGTCAAGCTGGTCTGGGCACAGGGTGTCGGCGGCGTCATCGGCCGGGACAACACGATTCCGTGGCACGTCCCCGAGGACATGGCGTACTTCAAGAAGGTGACGCAGGGCCACCCGGTGATCATGGGCCGCAGAACGTGGGACTCGCTGCCCCCGAAGTTCCGGCCGCTGCCCGGACGACGCAACATCGTGATCAGCCGTCAGGCTGACTGGACTGCGGACGGCGCGGAGAGCGCGTCCGGGCTCGAATCGGCGCTGGCACTCACGGGCGAAGACGTCTGCATCATCGGCGGTGGCCAGATTTACAGTGCAGCAATGCCTTTGGCTACTCATCTATACGTCACGGAGGTCGATGTCACGGTCGACGGCGACGCCTGGGCACCCCCGATCGACGACTCCTGGCGCGCGCAGGACACTGGTGAGTGGCTCACGTCTGCGAAGAACGGCACCCGGTATCGGTGGATCACCTACGCGCGGGCATTACCTGCGAGGTAATCGCGAGCATGCGGCCGCCGTGGTCGGGGCGTTCGCGGCACTGCAGGGGGTGGACGCTCACCCGGCGCTGACCACACCGCCACGACCGCACCGTTACCCCATTCACCGGGTATCGGTGCGCGGCTTGGGTCATACTCGTCTCATGGACAAGAAGTCACTGACCGCCCTTGCCCGACAGCAACTGAAGTTGGCAGCCGGGACGTCCAGCGGCCGCAGTTCGCAGACCGTGTACGGCGGCCACCGGCGCAGTCTCCGCCAGACCGTCGTGGCGCTCGCCGCAGGTCAGAAGATGGCCGAGCACGATAGCCCGGGCGAGGGCACTCTGTTCATTCTCAGCGGCAAGCTGAGCCTCGTGTCGGGCGAGGACTCGTGGAAGGGCTCGTCCGGCGATTTCCTCGTTCTCCCCAGTGATCGGCACAGCGTCGAAGCGTTGGAGGACGTGGCGTTTCTGCTCACTGTCGCCATGTGATCTCACTGGCGCCATGTGACCTCACCGTCGCCATGTGACACTGTCTTCATGACCGACACGCAACCCGCGATCGAGGTGTCCGTGGCTGCTGCTCCGTCCGTGGTGTGGCCGGCATTGCGCGATCCGGCGCTGATCCGGCGCTGGCACGGCTGGGACTATGACGGCCTCGACGCCGAGATCCAGGAGATCTATCTCGGCGAGGTGGTCGAGGACCCCGCCTCGTACAGCCTCGTCGTGAGCGGAGGTGACCGCTTCAGTCTCCACGAACACGAGGGCACCACCATCGTGAGGATCACCCGGCCACGCCGCGACAGCATCCCGGACGCTGCCGACTGGTATGACGACGTCACCGAGGGCTGGACCACTTTTCTGCAGTTCCTGAAGTTCGGCATCGAACAGCACGGGTTGGGCGATCGTCGTACGTTATTCCTCGAAGGCCCTGTCGCGCAGGGCGATTCGGCACAGCATCTACTGGGGCTCGACAAGCTCACGGGCTCGAGGCGGGGAGATCACTACAGCGCCGTATCCACAACGGGTGATCTGCTGTCCGGCGTGGTGTGCTTCGTCGGCGAGCACCAGATTGCGGTCAGCGTCGACGACCTCGGCCCGGGTCTACTGCAGTTCGGCGAGCAGCCGGTCAATTCGGCGCGGCCGAACGGTGGCGCTCAGATACTGCTGGCCGTGTACGGACTGGACGACGAAGAGTTCAGCGAGCTCGAGGAGCGCTGGAAAGAGTGGTGGCAGGCCCGGCCGCCGGCCGAACCTGCCACCTGAGTTGCTCGAATGTCAGGCGAGCACGGACCCCAGGCTGGGCCACCAGATGGTGCTCTTGACGACGTTCGGACCGACCTGGTGATTCAGCGATCCGTACACCGCCGCCACGACCAGGCCGCCACCGAGACCCGCGACCGGAGGGGTGGAAATGACGGTGGGTACGGCCGCGTTGTTCTGGTCCAGCTTGACGACGCCACTGGCGCCGGTGGCGAAACTGTAGTACACGACCTCGAGTTGGGCACCTGCCTGGTTGGCGGCGATGGTTCCCGGTCCGCCGAAGAACCCGAAGCGGAACTGGTTGTTCATGTTGGTTGCCACGCCTGCGCCGTAAAGCTGGCCGAGGACGGGGCCGCCCTGGCCGGTGTCGGAGTACGCGGGGACCTGGAAGATCTGCCCCGGCAGCGCGATGTCGATCGCAGCCGCATCGGTCGGTGACAGCGCCAGCCGTTGGATGGCGGCCTCGGCTTCCGGGTTACCTGCTGCGGCGGTCCGGAGCTTGGCGATCGCCGTGGTGGAGTCGACAGCAGGAACAGAATCTGTGGGCTGCGCCGAAGCCGCCCCGGTAAACATCATCGTCGCTGCCACTGCAGCGGTCAGGCCTGCCGCGATCCGTCGTCCGAAGTGCCGTCGATTCATTCTTCTTCTCCTCGTCCCGGTGAGTGGATAAGCGTTACTTCGAATGAGTAAACACTCTCGCGCCTCTATCGACACCGCACTTCCCCGCGTTACCCCCGTCTCACACCTATGCTGCTGACATGGGACGGGACGACGAGCACGAAGTGAGGATCCACTTGGCCCGCGAGGGGCCCACGGACGTCGTTCCCACCCGCCAGAGCTTGCAACGCCTGTTCGAGGCGGTCCTCGTGGTGGGGTCGGGCCTCGAACTCGATTCCACCCTCCAACGCATCGTCGATTCGGCCACCTCACTGCTCGATGCCCGCTACGGCGCCTTGGGTGTCCGCGCCCCCGACGGCGGTCTGGCCGAGTTCGTGTTTCAAGGCATCAACCCGGACGAGCGCGCCGGAATGGGCCATTTCCCGGAGGGTCGCGGGCTGCTCGGACTGCTGATCAACGACCCCCGTCCGGTGCGGCTCTCGAACCTCTCCCGGCATCCGGCGTCCGTCGGCTTGCCGCCCGGCCACCCACCGATGAACAGCTTTCTCGGCGTGCCCATCATGATGCGCGGGACAGTGTTCGGCAGCATCTATCTCACTGAGAAGCGCAGTGGTTCGGAGTTCACGGACGAGGACGAGGTGATCCTGCGCGCTCTCGCCACTTCTGCCGGCGTGGCTGTGGACAACGCCCGATTGTTCGAGAAGTCGCGGACGCGCGAGCGATGGCTGACGGCGGTCGCTTCCATCACGTCGCGGTTGATGGTCGGCGGCTCGCTCGACGAGACCCTACGCACCCTTGCCGGGCAGGTACGTGAATTGTCGAGCGGCGAAGAGGTGTTCATCGTCGTCACGCAGGGCGACGGTGCGGCGGTGGGAGCGGACACCACCGCACGCCCCCTTCCCGACGCCTACCGAATCGCTGCGCAGACCGAGCCACTGGCCGAGGTCCAGCGTTCCCGGATTCCCGCTCTGCTGACGGGATTGCACGGCTTGGAACCGTTCTCGACCGGTGCTGGGCGCGCCGCCGTTCTGCCGTTGTCTACAGCTTCCGGCGTCGGCGGTGTCCTGGTGATCACCGCCCGCGGCAACACGCCGTGGGACCCGGACGAGGTCGCTCGGCTCGAATCGGTGGCCGACCTCGCAGCGGTGGCAGTGGAGTTCGCCGACCAGCAGCGCAAACAGCGACTGTTGTCGGTACTCGCCGATCGTGACCGGATCGCCCGGGATCTGCACGACAACGTGATCCAGCGTCTCTTCGCCACGGGAATGAGCCTGCAGAGCATTCACGCTGTGGGGGACGTGCCTGATGCGGTGCGTTCGATCGTGGCTACGTCCGTCGAGCAACTCGACCGGACGGTGCGCGAGATCCGTACCACCATCTTCGACCTTCAGGCCACCGATGCCGCGTCCGCGACAAGTCTGCGCAGACGCCTCCTCGACGTTGTCGGTGACCTCACGGCGCAGTCACCGATCGCCCCCAACGTTCAATTCGCGGGCGCCATCGACACACTCGTGCCGAATCGGATCCATCAGCACGCCGAGGCGGTTCTGCGAGAAGCTCTGAGTAACGCGTTACGGCATGCTCGCCCGACCACGATCGACATCTGCATCGCAGTCGAGGACGAGCTCACCATCACAGTGGAGGACGACGGGATCGGCATCACGGCAGGAGATCGCAGCGGCCTGGCCAACCTCGATCGACGCGCAGAGCTGTGCGGAGGCACCTGCACGGTCGATTCGGGCGCCTCGGGGACACTCGTCACCTGGCAGGTGCCGATTACCTAGCCGCGGTCAGGGCCTGCGTCGAAGCTCGGTCGCCAATACCGCTGCCTGAGTGCGCCTTTGCATCCCCAGCTTGGCCAGCAGGCGCGATACGTAGTTCTTGATCGTCTTCTCGGCGAGGAACAGCCGTTCAGCGATCTCCCGATTGGTGAGTCCCTCCCCGATCAGCTCGAATACCGCCCGCTCCTGCTCCGACAGTTGAGCGAGCGGATCCTCTCTCCGCTCGGACCGAATGCGCGCCATCATCGCCGACGTGGCACGACTGTCGAGTAACGAACCCCCCTGCCCCACTGTGCGGACGGCGGATACCAGGTCGGTGCCGAGGATCTGCTTGAGGACGAAGCCGGACGCACCCGCCATGATCGCGTCGAACAACGCCTCGTCGTCCGAGTAAGAGGTGAGCATCAAACAGCGAAGGGCAGGCAGGGCGGCTCGAAGATCCCGGCACAACTCCACACCATTGCCGTCGGGTAGCCGGACATCCAGGACGGCAACGTCCGCGCCGCTGACGGGTATCCGCGCCATCGCCTCGGCAACCGAGCCGGCCTCCCCGACTACATCCAGGTCCGGCACGGTGCCGAGCAGGTCGACCAAGCCCCGCCGGACGATCTCGTGGTCGTCGACGAGAAACACTCGCGTGGTCATGTCGCTACTGTTCCCGCACGATCATCACCGGGCAGTCGGCGGTGTGCATGAGGGCATTACTGGTGGAGCCGAGCAGCATTCCCGTGAAGCCACCCCGACCACGGCTGCCCACCACGACCAGTTGCGCCTTCTCCGCGAACTCACTGAGGACACGCACCGGACGATCCCGCGCGACGACACGTTCGACCGTGACATCGGGATACCGCTCCTGGAAGCCGGCGAGCCGCTCGGACAACACCACCTCTTCCCCGGTTTGAACACTGCCCCACAAGGGGTCGTCCGGGCTGGCACCGAGCGACGGCTGGACGCTGACGTCACTCCACACGTTTACCGCTACCAACGTCGACGACGTCGCCGACGCCTGCGCGAAAGCGACGTCCACTGCAGCCTTGCTACTTTCCGATCCGTCGACACCGACCACGATCGGCCCCTCGGTAGGCGGCAGCCCGTCGAGCGTTCTGCCGCGCACCACCACCAACGGGCACAGCGCGTGCGCCGCCACCGAGGACGTGGTGGAACCGACCAGCAACCCGGTGAACTCACCGTGGCCGCGCGAGCCGAGCACCACCATGTGCGCGTTCGCCGACAGCGCGATCAGTGTCTGACTCACCTTGCCCTCGTGCTGCTCGGTGGTGATGTCGAGGGCGTCGTCCACAGTCTGCTTGGCGAGCACTCGGGCACTGCCGAGACGCGCCTTGGCCGTGTCGGCGAGTTCTTCCTTGAAGCTCTCGGCCAGATAGGGCTCGGTGTAATAGAAGGCGGGGATATGCACCACAGTCACGATGCGCAGTGGCAGGGACAGCGCAGCCGCAGTCCTGGCGGCCCACACGACTGCGGCGGACGCCGACTCCGATCCGTCGACACCCACGACGATCGGCCTACTTCCGGTCATGGTCACCTTCCCTTCTTCCGAACCCGCTTCGGGGCCGGGCTTCGGCCGCTCGGTTACCCGCAGATCTTGCGAAGCTTCTCGACCAACTGGACGCGGCCGGCTCGGTCGGCAGCGAGCGGCGACACGGTGAGGGTGGTCACGCCGGACTCGGCGAACGCCGCGACGCGTTCCGCCACGTAACTTTCCGGTCCGATCAGCGAGACGGCCCGGACGAGTTCGTCGGGCACTGCCGCAGTGGCCTCCTCCTTCTTGCCGGCGAGGTAGAGATCCTGGATCGTCTCGGCTTCCTTCTCGTAGCCGTATCGAACCGCGAGGTCGTTGTAGAAGTTCTTACCCTTGGCGCCCATACCGCCGATGTAGAGCGCGAGACTGGGGCGCACCCAATCGAGCATGTGCTCCACATCCTCACCGATGGCGAGGGCCGGTGACGCGTACACCTGCAGGTCACCCAGGCTGGGGTCGCGCTTCGCCTTGCCCTTCGCCAGCGGCTCACCCCACACACTCGCCGCCTTCTCCGGGTGGTAGAAGATCGGCTCCCAGCCCTCCGCGATCTCGGCCGTCATCTCGACGTTCTTGGGACCGAGGGAAGCAATGATGATCGGGATGCGTTCCCGCACAGGGTGATTGATTATCTTGAGCGGCTTGCCGAGGCCCGTGCCCTTTTCTGCGGGAAGCGGCACCTGGTAGTACTTGCCCTGGTACTGGACCTTCTCACGACGCCACACCTGACGACAGATTTCGATGACCTCGCGGGTGCGCCCGAGCGGGGCGTCGTACTTGACGCCATGAAAGCCCTCGATCACCTGCGGGCCCGACGCCCCCAGACCCATGACGAAGCGCCCGTTGGACACGAAGTCGAGACCGGCGGCCGTCATGGCCGTCAGGCTCGGCGTACGGGTGTAAATCTGAAAAATCCCGGAGGCGAGTTCGAGAGTGGTGGTCTTGGCGGCCAAGTAACCGAGCTGGCTGACCGCATCGAACGAGTAAGCCTCGGGCACGAACGCGATGTCGAGGCCCGCCCTCTCCAGGTCCGCGACCTCATCAACCGTTTCGGCGAAACCGCCGCTGTAGTTCAAGCCCATTCCGATGCGCACGTCGCTCCCCAATCCTGGCTTTTCTCTGTAACCCAGCACACTACTGCCGCCGATCGGGTCAGGGGCGTTCAGGCCTGACGACGACCACCGGGCACAGGGCAGCACGCACCAGGCTGTTGCTGGTCGAGCCGAGCAGCATCCCCTTGAATCCGCCTCTGCCCCGGCTGCCCACCACCACGAGCTGCGCCTTCTTCGACCATTCGAGGAGGCGGGCTCGCGGATTGTCTATGTACACCTTCCGAGCAACCTGCACGTCAGGGTACTTTTCTTGCCAGCCGGCAAGTCGTTCGGCGAGCACTGCCCGCTCGTCCTCCTCGAGCCCGGCGGGCACCAGCGCAGCGTTGCGCGGGTCGTCGAACGTCATGGGGCCGAGGTCGCTCCAGACGTGGACGGCCACCAACGCCGCGTTCCGCAACGAAGCCTCCTGGAAGCCCACCGAGATGGCGCGTTCGCTGGTGCGGCTTCCGTCGACCCCGACGACGACCGGTCCGCCGGAGTGCGCGGCACCGCGGACCACCACGACCGGGCAATGCGCGTGACTGGTGACATTGATCGCAGTGTTGCCGAGCAGGGCCGTGGCCGCGGCTCCCGACCCCGACGCTCCGACCACCACCATCCGGGCGCTCTCGGAGAGGTCGACGAGCCACTGTGCACTGCTGCCGATGGACAGCTCGGTGTGGAGGTCGATGATGGGGTTGACCACGTACGCCTGCTCCTGGGCGTCAGCGAGGATCGCCTTGCCGCTCGCCTCGACCCACTCGTACACACCCCCTGAGTCCATGTAGGGGCCACCGAAACCGTACGGGGCGAAATCGAGAGCGTGGATGATCTTCAGATTCAGTGCGCGTTCGGTGGCAAGTTCCGCCGCCATTCGCACTGCGGCCTTGGAGTTGTCCGACCCGTCGACACCGACGACGACGCTGTTGCGGTCCCGTGCGCTCATGCCTCCACACTATCCCCGGTCACCATTTCACGTCTGCCGCCCTTCACCTTTCGGCGAAGGACCGAAGTTACCACCAACCAGGGACTCCAGCCTCTGTACGGCTCGATCCAGGCGTGCGAAGATGTGGGGTTTGCCGCTGAGTTTGCCCGAACACGTTGCAATGAAACATATTTCGCTAACGCGACGTCCGTCACACCATACGGATCCGAAGAGAGGATCGCAGTACCCTCGAGCCTGTGCGACTCCACTGACGTCGCGAGAAGATCGGAGAACGACATGCTCTCGGCCACATCGAAAAACATAGTTCGCGCCACCCTGCCTGCAGTGGGTGCCGCTGTCACCGACATCACATCCTTGTTCTACCGCAGGATGTTCGCGGCCCACCCCGAGCTCGAACGGGACCTTTTCAATCGCGGCAATCAGAAGAAGGGTGAACAGCAGAAGGCGCTGGCCGGGGCCATCGCTGCGTTCGCACGCCTGCAACTCGAGGCCGATCAGGCGCGCACCGACCTCATTCTGTCGCGGATCGCGAACAAGCACGCCTCGCTGGGAATCGAACCCGAGCAGTACGGGATCGTGCACACCCATCTCTTCGAGGCCATCGCCGAGGTCCTGGGCGACGCCGCCACCGCGGAGGTCGTCGCGGCGTGGAACGAGGTGTACTGGCTGATGGCAGAGACCCTCATCGCGATGGAGGCCGGCCTCTACGCGTCCGCCGGCGTCGCGGCTGGTGACGTCTGGCGGGACGTGCGTGTTCGGGAACGGCGACACGAGTCCGCCGACACGGTGTCGTTCGTGTTCACCTCCGTCGACAACGACCCGCTTCCCGGGTTCTCACCGGGGCAGTACGTGTCCGTGGCTGTCCGCCTCCCGGACGGCGCGCGCCAAATCCGGCAGTACAGCCTGTCGTCCGCCCCCTCGCACGACGATTGGCGGATCACCGTGAAAAGTGTCTCGGGCGGCGAGGTGTCGAACTTTCTGCATCGCAACATCTTCGAGGAAGATGCTCTCACCGTGTCGCTACCGTTCGGCGATCTCGTGCTACCGGACGACGATTCACCGCTGTTGCTCGCCTCGGCGGGAATCGGGTGTACGCCGATGATCGGGATGCTCAGCCATCTCGCCGCCACCGAGGACCGGAGACAGATTTCGGTGATCCACGCCGACCGTTCACCCAGCGATCATGCGCACCGCGCGGAGTTGACCGAACTCGTCGAACGCCTGCCCTCCGCAGTGATGCATCGTTGGTACGAAGACCTCGGCGCTCGCCGACCTTCGGGAGGTCTGCGTCTGGGCCGCGCCGATCTCGACGACCTCGCCGTCGTCCCCGAAAGCCATGCCTACCTGTGTGGCCCGTTGCCCTTCATGCTCGGAATCCGTGCGGCGCTGCTCGAGAAGGACGTGCCCGCCGAGAACATCCACTACGAGGTGTTCGGGCCCGACAGCTGGACCGCCGCGGTATGAAAATTCCCGAGATCAGCGGTCGGTGGTGAGCAGGTCGGCGAGGTTGTCCAGACTCGCCCGCACAGTGCGGGAGTACGCCTTGTTGACGATGGGGTCTGCCAGCTTGCCGAAGATCCCGCCGAGACCACTTTCGCTGTCGACGCGATAGGTGAAGAGGGTGCCGCCGTCGACCTCCTCGAGCCTCGTTGCCGCGGTGAACCCGATCTTGCTCTCCACCGATTTGGACACGCCCGCCTTCGCCGGCTGGTACTCGACGAATTCGCTTACCCAGTCGAATCGCTTACCCAGGATCCGCGTTGCTCCCCGCCACCGGGTGCCCACCCCGGGATCCCCGTCGGTGAGCTGCTCGCATTCGACGATGGACGCTTCCCACGAGGGCCAATTCTCCGCGACGGTGAGAAAGTCCCATACTTCCGACGGAGGACGGGCGATGACGACGGACTGCTCGGTAACCGGCATGGTGATCATTCCTTGTACGGTTGGCAGATGGATAGACCGGGTGAATAAGACCGGTCCGTTTCATCGTCCTCCCGAGCCGTGCCGGTGTCACCGATGGTTAGCACGTCAAAGCGCCGAGCGGCCGGCGTCCGGGGCGTTCACACTCGCCAGGTGTGGACCGGGCTCCCATCACGCATGTTCTCGACATACTGACGCATCATGGCGGCCAGCGCGTCCCGCCGGTTCATTCCGGCGTCTTCGTGACGAACGACCTGCGCGCGTTGCCACGCCGCCCCCGTCTGCCGGGTGAGGCACCGCCCCTCGATGACACTGAGGTAACGGTCCCGCGCCTTCTGCGAAAGTCCGAAGGCCGCCAATCCCTGGTCGGCGATCGGCAAGAGCCTGCGGAGAACCAACTCGTCCGCACCCGTCCGCCCGACGTCCGGCCAGTACATCTGGGCATCCATGCCGTGTTGGGCCCCGGCGCGCAGATTTTCCTCTGCCGCATTGAACGACATGCGCGTCCACACGGGCCGGTCGGCTTCGACCAGTCCGCGCAACGCCCCGTAGTAGAAGGCGGCGTTGGCCATGATGTCGAGCACCGTCGGGCCGGCAGGCAACACCCGGTTCTCGATCCGCAGATGCGGTCTGCCGTCGGCGCAGTCGTAGACAGGACGATTCCAGCGGTAGATGGTGCCGTTGTGCATTTGCAGTTCACTCAGGTCGGGGATGCGGCCGGCGTCGAGTTCGGCGGCCGGATCGACATCGGTCACCTCCGGCAGGAGGGCCGGAAAGTACCGGGAGTTCTCCTCGAAGAGGTCGAAGACCGACGTGATCCACCGTTCACCGAACCACACCCGTGGCCGGACGCCCTGATTCTTGAGCTCGAGGGGGCGGGTATCGGTAGCCTGCTCGAAGATCGGAATCCGCGATTCGTGCCACAGAGCCTTCCCCGCGAGAAATGGCGAGTTGGCCGCCAGCGCGACCTGTGCGCCTGCGAGGCACTGCGCGGCGTTCCAATGCGCAGCAAACTGCTCGGGTGCCACACGTAGATGCAGTTGCAGCGATGTGCACGCCGCCTCGGGAACAACCGAATTGCTGTCGGCGCGTAGTTGCTCCCGCGGACGGCCTTCGAGAGCGACACCGTCGAGGTCGAGCTCGATGTCCTCACCACGGGCCGCAAAAATCTGCTCGTTGAGCAGTTCGTACCGTGGGTTGGCCGAGATCCACTCACGGTCCAAGTGCTCGAGCTCGAGGGTCGGCAGCATCCCGATCATCACGAGTTGTGCATCATGGCGGTGGATTCGGGCATCGACAACGGACAGCGACGCCCGGAGGGTGCGCTCGAGGTCGAACGTCCCGTCACCGACGAGCGGCCCCGGTTTGACGTTCATCTCCACATTGAACTGACCCAGCTCGGTCTGGAACACCGCGTCGTCGTCGATCGATTCGAGCACGGCGTCATTGGACATCGCCGGTGTCATGTCGGCGTGCACGAGATTGAACTCGATCTCCATGCCGAGCATCGGTCGTGGTGGATCGATGTCGTCCGCGAACGCACCCTCCTGCAGCATGCGCTCGAGCGCGTCGGCGCACATCAGCACCTTCTGGCGGAACAAACGCCGATCTGCTCGGCTGAATGTCCGAGAGGTGACCTCACGGCCCATGCCACTCCTCTGCTCTGCTCTGCGATTTCCGTTCCGCGAGCATATCCGTTCGGTCGGCGCGAGACCGGGGTGGCGGGCTAACCTCGAACCAGACGCTGGTCAGCGGAAGGATCCGAGATGACACCTCACACCGACTCCAAGAAGACGCCAGAGTTCAGCGTGGGAACGCGCGTGAAGACACGACATTCGGCCGATCCCGGGCTTCCCGAGAAGGAATGGCCACTCGAGACGGGGGTCATCGTCGACGAATTCGGCGGTGTCCAGGACATCACCGACGAGTCCTACGGCCGCAACTGGGCCGTGTCGCGCCGATGGGCGGTGGCGCTCGACGGTGGTCCCCTGGTCTTCCGCAACGACCCGGATCTCGAGCCGGAATGACGGCTACGCGTTGGCGCCGGCGTCGCCCCACGTGACGGACACGCCGTTTTCCTTCAACCAGCGGCCGGGATCGACCTTGTTTCCAGCGGCGTCATGCACCTCGAAATGCAGGTGCGGGCCGGTGGACTGACCACGGTTGCCCACGTGAGCGATCTGCTGTCCGGCCGAGACCCGCTGACCGACGGCGACGGTGTAGTCGTTGACGTGCCCGTACACCGTCACCGTTCCGTCGTCATGGAGCAGCCGCACCCACAATCCGAAACCGGACGCAGCACCGGCGTCGATGACTTCACCGTCGGCAGCGGCGAGGACGGGAGTACCGATGGGAGCCGCGATATCGATGCCGCCGTGGTGCGCTCCCCAGCGGGAGCCGAAGTTGGAGGTCAGGGTGCCCGAGACCGGCTGCAC
This sequence comes from Rhodococcus tibetensis, assembly GCF_024438035.1. Lineage (GTDB taxonomy): Bacteria > Actinomycetota > Actinomycetes > Mycobacteriales > Mycobacteriaceae > Rhodococcus_F > Rhodococcus_F tibetensis. The sequence goes on along the minus strand of NZ_JANFQF010000001.1, from coordinate 508,989 downwards.
CGCGTGCGGCTTGACCGGGTTCACCGAGCTCAGCCACTGCTGGGCCTGAGCCCCCAGGTCGGGACCGCCGAGATTCTGAACGGCAGCGCCCAGATCTGCGGGCACGTCGAATCCGGCAGGCAGGACGCCCGCAGGGATCTCGAAGGGCAGGCCGGGGACGGCCTGAGGGGCAGCCGGCTCGACTGCATGCGAGTCGGCCGGGGTAGCGGCCGCGCTGCCCGCACCGAGCTGAGCTGCGCCGACGACGAGGGCACCGGTGGCGGCCGCTACAGTGGCGGCCTTCATGCCCACTCCCGCTCCGGCCTGCTGATTGCGGTGGCGCCCGCGCGCCGCGTCCGGATCGATGTCGAATCGGAGCGATTGCCCGTTCGAGCGGTGGTGGGAACCCACAGTTGATACCTCGTCAGTCGTCGGATTGCAGCACGCCCCGTGTGGGGTGGACTCCTCTGTCTGGCGACGAATGTAACAAAACGATATAGGTCAGCGCCACCGTGACCGAATCTTTATGATCTGCGCTCGTCGAGTTCGGCGCGGAAGGCGGCATAGCGTGCCTTGTGCGGGGCGCGCGTGCGCACCACGGCCCAGGCGATACCGAGCACGACGAACCAGATGGGCGTGACGAGGAGCGCCTCGAGTGTGTCGTCTTCCTGCGTCAGCGCCCAGAGAAGAAACACGAAGAACGCCAGTACCACCCAGCACATCACCACACCGCCGGGCATCTTGAATGCCGACGCCTCGTGCAGCTCCGGCCGACGCTTGCGGTAGACCAGGTAACTGGCGAGGATCATCGTCCACACGAACATGAAGAGCACGGACGAAATCGTGGTGACCGTCGTAAACGCTTCGATCACAGAATCACCGGAGAAGAGCAGCGCGATGGCCGACAACAGGAAAGTGCACGAGAACATCAAGGCGTTGGCAGGCACCCTGCGCGAACTGAGCGTGCCCAATCGGGCGGGTGCGTCACCCTCTCGGGCAAGACCGTAGACCATCCGTGACGTCGAGTAGATGCCCGAGTTCGCCGACGACGCGGCCGAGGTCAGCACCACGAATTGGATCACTCCGGCCGCGATTGCGAGACCCGCGAGCGCGAACATCGCCGTGAAGGGACTCTCGCCGGGCACTACCTCACGCCAGGGCGTGACCGAGATGATCACGATCAGCGACACCACGTAGAACAACAGGATGCGGATGGGGATGGAGTTGATCGCTTTCGGAAGGTTCTTCTCCGGATCTTTCGCCTCCGCCGCGGTGGTGCCGACCAATTCGATGCCGACGAACGCGAACACCGCGATCTGGAAGCCTGCGACGAAACCCATTGCTCCAGTAGGGAACATGCCGCCATCGTTCCACAGGTTGTCGAAGCCGGCCTCCGCGCCGTTCGGTGCCGTGAAGTGTGCGAACACCATGACGAGACCGACGACGATGAGACTGACGATCGCGATGATCTTGATCAGAGCGAACCAGAACTCGGTCTCGCCGAACGCCCGCACGGTCGGGAGGTTCAGCAGCAGCAAAGCCGCAATGGCCACGACCGCCGGTATCCACAACTGCAGATCGGGCCACCAGTACTGCACATATCCCGAGATGGCAATGATGTCGGCGATTCCAGTGACGATCCAGCAGAACCAGTACGTCCAGCCGGTGAAGAATCCGGCCCACGGGCCGAGGAGGTCTGCCGCGAAGTCGGAGAACGACTTGTACTGCAGATTCGAGAGCAGGAGTTCACCCATCGCCCGCATCACGAAGAACAGCATGAAGCCGATGATCATGTATACGAAGATGACCGAAGGCCCTGCCAGCGAGATGGTCTTCCCGGACCCCATGAAGAGGCCCGTGCCGATGGCGCCACCAATCGCGATCAGCTGTATGTGACGGTTGGCCAACTGTCGGGACAGATGCGGCGCTTCCGCCGAGCCCGTTGGCGGATTTCCACTCGCGTCCGATCCGATCGCGCCCGTCGAGGAAGTTCGGTCAGCCATGGGAACCTGCAACCCTTTCTCAGTACGTGCCGGCGCTCTCGGCGTCTGGCGTCCGCAAAAGCGTGGGTCACGTTACGCGGGGATTCCTCGCGGACCACGTTCGAGGGCAGCTTCGTCGGACGCAGGGCTTGACACGCCACACCTAGCTAAGGCTAACCTTCCTAGAACTTACCGAGGCAGGAGCTGAGTTCATGATCGACGACCTCATCGAGATCGCGTACGCACAGGGCACCGTACGGACCGCGGCCCGTGCGAGCAACGGTGTGGACGAGTACGAACTCGCCCGGATCGATTGCGAGCGGACCACCGTGACTGTCGCGGTGCGCGCCGACGGCAAGTTCGCGAAGGCGACCACCCCGGACGGGTACCTCTCGCTCGGGCAGGTCATGCAGGTCTGCGGACTTCACTACCGGAACGCCACCTCCCGCGCGCGAGAGATCGTCTCCTGATCAGCGGAGATACTTCCGCAGATCCGGAACTTCCGCCGACCGCCCTCCCCTCCGGATCGCGAGTGCACCACAATTCCCGCTACACTCACCACGGCGTACGCCACCGGTGTACACGCGCCCTCGTAGCTCAGGGGATAGAGCAACCCTCTCCTAAAGGGTAGGTCGCAGGTTCGAATCCTGCCGAGGGCACGTTCAGCCCAGTTTCGGCTCGTAATGGACGCGTGGTGACGCCTCGGTTGTGACGCAGTGCGGCGTCGACCAGCGACCGGAGGTCCGCCACGACCTGCTGGGAACGCGCGCCGGCCAAAAAGCATGAAGTCACTTCATGCAGCAGAGGGCGGGGAATGGTGAACTCGCCGGCAACCGCAGCACGCAGGATCGTCTCGACAGCGAGGCGTTCTTCACCCTCATCCAGGAACTCATCCACCCGACATCGGGCACCGGCGTCGAGGAAGTCCTCGGCGATCTGCGATAAGTCGTGGGCAACGTCGATCGCATTCCTCATCCGATGAGTCTAGTGCGACGGTCGTAACTTGGGATCGGACCGTGAAATCTGGTGCCCACCTAACGATGAGTGAAACTAGTTGTGATGCACAGTTACTCACATCTCAGGACGCCGCGCCTACGATGCCGAGCCCGATGACCGCCACCCGGAGCAGCGTGTCGAGCACACCGCAGAACTCCGCGAGTGAGCGGTCGACCACCTTGTTCGCCCGGTAGTGGTAGACGTCCCACGCGGCGTGCGCGAGTAAACCGGCGCCGACGAGGAGGGCCCCGGCGGTAGGCCTCACCATGATGGCCGTGGCCGCCACTGCACCGTAGGCGGCCATCGCCAGGACCGCAGGCTGTACCCGGAACGTACGCCGAACGACGGCTCGACCCACCGTATAGCCGACGCCGATGGCGCCGAGCCCCACCGCACCCACGTGACGTCGACGCCGACTTCCGTGACACGCTCCGCCACCTTTCCCGCGGTGATCATTACCACCGTTCCGAAGAACAGCGGCCACGCGGAACCTCTGCGTCGCAGCAGTGCGGCACCCAGGTACACCAGCGCGGCGGCTGCGGTTACCGGCGCGAGATCGGTGCCGCCGTCGAACATGACGAGCACCGCGAACCCGACAGCAGCCGTGGTGGGCCGGCGTTGGAGGACGGGAGGGGCCGGATGGTGAGCGTGCCGTGTGGGTGTGGTGCTTATCGACTCCCCTCGGGTGCCTGGCGACCATTCACCGCGACGGTGCTGGCATCCTTTGCCCCGGCCGACAGGACGGAACAAGCGGAACAAGTCGTGTCGGAGGGCGGACGTAGTATCGACGCACATTCGACCGGGGGGTGAGTGATGTTGGTACAGAACGAGTTAGACGCGACGCCACCAGGCATCATGGCACTGGACGCCCTGCGGGCGCAGCAGGCCGAGCTCGCGCAGGCACAGTACGCACAGGTCCACGCGATTACCGACTACTACTACCTGTGCGCCGACGAGGATGAGCAACGTGGGATCAATCCGGCGCACGCCGCCGTCGAACTGTCCGCTGCGCTGGGGATGAACGAAGGAACGGTCACCGCGTCGATCGAGTTGGGTCTGGAGTTACGACACCGTCTTCACCGGACGCGCGAGGCGTTTGCGACCGGCCGGATCGGCCTGGCCCAGGCCCGCGTCATCTCCGCCATGCTGACCGGAGTGAACGACGCCGCCCTCGACATCCTCGAATCAGCAGTCCTCGACGGACGAAACCTGCCACCCACCACGCTCCGCGCCCGCTGCCGCCGACTGATCGCCAAACATGACCCCGGTAGTCTCCGTCGCCGAGCGAAGCTCGCCGCCGCCGACCGCGATGTCCGGGTGCGCCCCGCCGAGAACGGCATGTCTTACGTCGACGGACATCTTCCCGCGGCCGACGCCCACACGATCGGGATGCGGCTACGCGAGATGGCCATCCACGACGTCTGCACCGGCGACCCCCGAACCCTCGCCCAACGCCGTGCCGACGCCCTGACCGCACTCGCAGACGGCAGCGGCAGACTCCTCTGCCGCTGCCTGGACGTCGGCTGCCACACCCGTACCAGGCCCTCTCCTACCCGTCGGGCACCACTGATCCAGGTCGTAATCAACGCCGAAACACTGCTCGGGTTGGACGAAACCCCGGCCCACCTCGACGGGTATGGGCCCATCGACGCCGACACCGCCCGCCTTCTCGCCGCAGACGGGGTCTTCCAACGCGTCCACGCCCTCACCGAGAACGACGTACCCGGCGACGCCAGCCACATCCTCGGCCTCAGTGCCATCGTGAAACACCCTGGCGTACCGAAGGACCTGATCCGTAACGACACCTGCGCCACCACCTACACACCCGGCACCGCGCAGTCCCGCCGCATCCGTGCCCGGGACGGGCAGTGCCGCTTCCCGAACTGCCAGGTGCCCGCCCGACACTGCGACCTCGACCATACGACTCCGTTCGACCACGACGACCCCAGAAACGGTGGCCTGACCGTCGACTCGAATCTCGCCTGCCTCTGCCGGCGCCATCACCGCCTCGAAACCCGAGGACTGTGGACAGTGAAACAGACCGGCGCCGGACACCACGATCTGCGCCAACCGCCCCCAACCGTCCCCGACATCACCGTGCGAGATCCGGCACGCGACGATCCGCCGTTCCAGCAACCTAGGACGCGACCCGCTCACACTTCCCGACAGGGCCTTCGGACAGCAGATCGCGCGCCCTGTTCCGCGCTGCGTTGTACTCGTACCACTCGGCCTCTTCGGCGACCTCGCGTTGTAGCCGGTACAGGGCACACGAACGTTCGGGCTCCGGCAGTCGATTCAGGGCGGGAACTGCATCCACCGACAACGACCTCAGGTAGCTCACATCGATGCGTCCGGTCTGCTCGAAGCGTTCCACGTTTCTGTGCGCGATGTAGGCGTCCGGATCGACCGCGGCCAGCAGGAGAACTGCGCACACCGCAGAACCCAGAACCGCACCCGGCAGCCACCGTCCCGACAACCGCAGCCCCGCAACGATCAGCAGCACGAACACCAGCCCCAGCCACAGTTCGGTCACCAACACCAGGAGACGCAGCTGCGTGTACCCATAATGGCTCTCGTACAGCGACATCCGAGCGACCGCCGATGCCACGATGATGAGCGTCAGAACGCAGAGCAGTCCGAGCAGCACCCGCACCAGGGTGCGATCGAGCGTATCCCTCCGCGCCGCCTTGCGGATGGCGACGGCAATCACCAGCAAAGTCAGACCCGTCACGGCCAGCAGCTGCCAGAAACCCTGCCGGGCGTACTCGGCGTACGTAAGATCGTCCGTCGTCAATACGTGCCGGTTCCCGCCGAACAACACCCTCAACTGCACGGCGACGAATCCGAGAAACAGCACGTCCAGCATCGCGAGCGGAAACGCCCACTCCCACCGGGCAACCGGCCGACCAGGCCCGGGTGCGAGTGCGTCCACTCGCGGGGTGCGTCTCAGCAGATAGGCCGCACCCAGCGTTCCACCGCACACGAGGACACCGAGCGCGATCCTGCCGAGCGGATTGGACACCTGGACCGAGGGTGTCGCCTGTTCGAGCAGTTCGGCGAACTTCGCATCGGCACTGGCGAACAAGGCTCCGAAAACCAGCAGCAGCACGGCGCTGACCACCGCCACCCCGAAAACACGGAGCAGCGATACCCTTTCGGCGGAGTGCCAGCGGGACGCTCCCCGTCGCGTCCAACGGATCACCCGCAGCGGTGTGAACCACAGCGCGAACGAACCGGACGCCAGACCCGTCCACGTTCTTCCCCCGACCACGGCGAAGGACCCGACCACCCAGCTGAGGGCAACACAGACCACGGCCAGCCAGCCGGCGCCGCGAACACTGAGCACAGCGAGCAAGGCAATTGCAGTGACGATCGCAACTGCCTGCGTAGCTGTGGGTCTGACCCTGCGCGTCGCGAAGACGGCCACCGCGACAGCGCTACCCGTCAGCACGTATCCGAGACCGACCACAGTGATCTGCAGAGTGAGGGCAGCGACCAGCCCGGCTCCGACGGCGGCGAGGACGATCGCGCGAGGCGCTATCGAAGTGCGGTCACGCCGCCAGACCCCCCTCGGCCACGATCTTGTCCTCATCGGCCGAACTGGTTGTGCAGGTGCGATTGTCATGCGTCCTCCCTGGTTGCACCGCCCGGAATCGGACAGGCATCATCGCGGGACCGGCGGGTCCCGTATTCGGTCTGTTCGTGTTATCCGGCGGGCAGGGTCACCCGAATACAGCAGCCGCGCGCGGTGTCGACAACCTCGATACGGCCGGCGTGCAAGTCGACCGCCCAACGCGCGATCGCGAGCCCGAGCCCCGTCCCACCGTCCGTGGAGCCGCCGCGCGTAAAACGCTCGAATGCCCGTGACCGCTCACCGGGGGTGATACCCGGTCCGTCGTCCTCCACCTCGATGATCACTCCGTGCTCTTCCGGCCCGGGCCGGGCCCGCACCACGACCTGGGTGCGCGCCGAGCCGTGCCGTAGAGCGTTGTCGACGAGGTTCGTCACCGCCTGGTGCAGGCGCGCGACATCCGCATCGGCGCAGAGTCCGGAAGGCTGCACGTCCACCTGCACCCGCCGTGGTCCTTCCGGTCCCACCGCTTGGCGGACCACATCCTCGAGGAAGTCCCGGACTGTGAAGCGCTCGCGGTCGAGTTGCACGGCACCCTCTTCCAGGCGCGACAGGTCGAGCAACTCGGCGACCAACCGGCCGAGCCGTTCGGTCTGATCGAGCGCCACCTGCATCCTCGCCGGATCGGGTTTTTCCACACCGTCGACCACGTTCTCGAGCAGTGCCTGAAGTGCGGAAATCGGTGTGCGAAGCTCGTGCGACACGTTGCCGATCAATTCACGCCGATATCGGTCTGCCGCCTCGAGATCCTCAGCCATCGAGTTGAACGCGCGGGCCAGCTCACCGATTTCGTCTCTCGACGTCGAGCGGACCCGGCGGGAGTAGTCCCCCGTTGCCATCGCACGTGCTGCGGCGGTCATCTCCCGCAAGGGAGACGTCATACCGTGCGCCAGGATCTGCGTCACGGCCAACGACACCAGCAACGCCAGAGCGAGCGCGTATCGGAATGGCCAACGCGCCGTGACCCAGAACATCAGGGACGCGAGGAACAGTGCTGCGACCACAAGCAGCCCGGTCTTGACCTTGAACGAGCGAAACGGATCGAGCGGTCTGGGCAACCTGTCGACGATCCTGCTTCCGCCTACCCGTTCACCGGCGTTCACTTCTGAACGTCCAACGCGTAACCGACTCCGTGGACGGTGCGGATGAGGTCGCCTCCGAGTTTGCGTCGCAGGGCTTTGACGTGACTGTCGACGGTCCTGCTGCCGGCCACGTCGCCCCATCCCCACACCTCCGCGAGCAGCGACTCTCGGGAGATCGCAGCCCGGGGCCGCGACGCAAAGTGCGCAAGAAGGTCGAATTCTGTTCTTGTCAAATGTATTTCGTCGTTACCTCGGCGGACCCGGCGCTCGACGAGATCCACCTCGATATCGCCCACCGACATCCCGGCCGGTCCGGTGGAAACGGCCTCGGTGGCACGCTCGGCGCGGCGCAGGAGCGCGTGCACCCGGGCCACGAGCACCCGCATACTGAAAGGCTTGCTCAGATAGTCGTCGGCACCCACCCCGAGTCCGATGAGCATGTCGGTTTCGTCTGCGCGGGCTGTGAGCATCAGCACCGGAACGGGCCGCGTGGCCTGAACACGCCGGCAGACCTCGAGTCCGTCGAATCCGGGAAGCATCACATCCAGAACGAGCAGGTCCGGCTCCGAGGCCTCGCATTCGGCAACCGCGCCCGGTCCGTCGGACGCCGTGACGACGTCGAAGCCCTCCGCACGCAACCTGGCGGCGACCGACTCGCAGATCGTCGCCTCGTCGTCGACGACGAGCACTCTTCGCTGGCTCATGCCCCGACTGTATTGCCCGCACGTGCGGATCCCCGTCAGGGCTTGTGAAGATTCTGTGCAGGTTTACCCGCGCGCCGGGTGGCGGATCCTCACCCTGGGGTCACTGTCGAGAAGCTCGGGTTCAGCGCACGCTTTAGTCATCAACCCGGCACACCCCCCATACCCACCGGAGGCCTACACGTGACCACCACCGCAACCCGCATCGCTATCGGCACCACCGCCGCAATTGCCTTCTCGTTCGTAGGGACGGCAGTCGTCCTCCTCGCCGGTGGGCATATCGACGGCGCACCCTCACCGATTTCCGACAGGGGGAACTCCCAGCAGCGGGTTCTTCCCGGGATTGCTGCTGTGCCTGGCGACGTCGCGGTGGATCCCGCCAACGCGGCCGATGGCGAGGTCGCGGCGCCGGGACCGGATGTCGTCCCGCCGATCGTCTTCGCGCCGCCGGTGTTCGTTCCCCCCGTCGCAGCACCCCCGGTCGCAGGTCCCCCCGTCGCAGCACCCCCGGTCGTGGTTCCCCCGATTGCGCAGCCGCCCGTCGTCGAACCTCCGGTGGTCGTGCCTCCTGTCGACGAGCCTCCGGTGGTGGTGGACCCGGTCCCACCGAAGAAGCGTCCGTTCCCGTTCCCCGGAAAGATCGACCACGAAGTGCTTTCGCCCGAGACCGATCCCTTCCCGGCCGGTGGCGGACCGAAGACCCGGCCGCCGGGCGTTCCGCAGGCCCCCGGCGGAGTGGGCGGGTCCGTGGGCGGAACGACTGTCGGCGAGTAGGCAGATCGGAGCGCTACGATTCGTCCACCACATCCGCCGGCTGCTTGTCTTCTCGCAGCCCACGCCAGCTGGGGTGCCGTAGGCGTCCGGCGCCGGTCCACTCCATGAATCGCACCTCGCCTACCAGGGTGGGTTCGACCCACACCGCACCTTTGCGGTCAGCGGTCGGGAGATCGTCGATGAAGGGGCTGGCGTCGGTTTCGAGAGGAGCCAGGGTGGACGCGAGCTCTTCCAGGTCGCGCTGGGTGAATCCGGTGCCGACCCGGCCCACGTAGCGCAGCCCGCCGTCCTCGGGTATTCCGAGCAGGACAGAACCGATCCCCCAGGACCGGCCGCCCTGTCCGCGCCGCCAGCCACCTATCACCGCTTCCTGCGTCCGCCAGTTCTTCACCTTGATCCAGCTCGACCCACGCTTGCCCGGCAAATACACGGACTCGCGGCGTTTGGCCACCACACCTTCCCAACTGCGGCGACGACTCTCTTCGAGCGCGTCCTCCGCGGTCCCGTGCAGCTGCGGCGGCACCACGAGATCGTCGACTTTCGCGGCAAGCGCTTCGAGCACCCGACGGCGGTCGGTGTACTTCTTTCGCAGCAACGACACGCCGTCCAGGTACAGCACGTCGAAGGCCAGGAAGTGCGGTTCGTTACCTTGTTGCAGCAGGCTGAAACTGGTGATGCCGCGCCTGTCGAAGGCAACCACCTCACCGTCGAGCACGACGTCGTGGTCGGCGAGAGCGTCTGCGAGCCAACTCAATCCAGGGTAGTCCCGCGTCTTGTCGTTGCCTGCCCGGCTGCGCAGACGCACCACTCCCCCACTGATCTCGGCGATCACCCTGATGCCGTCCCATTTTCCCTCGAAAGCCCACTCGGCAGGGTCGAGTCCGTCCAGGGCGCCCGGCGTCGCCAGCATCGGGGAAAGATCATGCGGCAGTTCGGCGGACGTCGACTCTCCGGCCGACTGATCCTTCATCAAGTGCATCAACCACTGATCGCCCTTGGTGCGGATCAGCGCGAATCGCCCGTCCACCTGATCACCGTGCAAGCGCACGATCACTTCGTCGTCGCGCCACTTCTCGACGTCATACGTGCCGGTGTCCCAGATCGTCATGGTTCCGCCGCCGTACTCCCCCTTCGGGATGGTGCCCGAGAAGGTCAGGTATTCGAGCGGGTGATCCTCGGTATGGACGGCCAACCGGTTCTCACCGGTGGAGATCGGCACATTCTTCGGCACCGCCCACGACACCAGGACGCCGTCCCGCTCCAGCCTGAGGTCGTAGTGCAGTCGCCGAGCGTGATGTTCCTGAATGACAAAGCTGTTGCCCGCCCCGGGATTCACCCTGTCCGGCATCGGCTCCGGGGTTCGATTCGGGTCACGTTTACGGCGATAGTCCGCAAGGGTCGCATCGTTTTCCCACGGCGGATCGAGATCGGCCAGCAGGTCGCCGTCCGATTCCCACCGCTCGAGCACTTCCTCGAAACGCAACTGCCGCAACCCCGGATCGTCGAGTTCGTCCCAGCTGCGGGGCGCCGCGACGAACGGTTGCGGTCTTCCCCGCAACGAGTACGGCGCGATGGTCGTCTTCGACGGATTGTTCTGACTCCAGTCCACGAACACCTTCCCAGCGCGGACCGCTTTGGCCATCGTGGCGGTGACCAGTTCGGGCATCAACTTCTCCAAGCCCGTCGCCACCTGCTTCGCGACGGTCGACGCCCCCGATCCCTCCAACTGCCGGTCGAGCGGCACATACAGGTGAATACCCTTGCTGCCGCTCGTCACAGGGAAGGCGGTCCAGCCCAGTTCTGCCACAAGGTCGCGGACGGCGCGGGCAACCTCGGCGCATTCCGGCAGACCGACACCGGGTCCGGGGTCCAGGTCGAATACGATGCGGGTGGCCGGTCCGCGGTGTGACCCGTCGAATCGCCACTGCGGCACGTGTATTTCGAGCGCGGCTTGCTGACCCGCCCAGGCGAGGGCCGCCACAGAGTCGAGAATCGGGTAGTGCACGGAACGATCGGAGTGTTCCAGCGCCCGTCGCTGCAGCCAGGCGGGAGCGGAAGCCGCCAGGTTCTTCTCGAAGAACGGGTCGCTTTCCACGCCGTTCGGCCAACGTTTACGGGTGGCGGCCCGGTCGATGATGTGGGGAATCATCGCAGGCGCGATCCGCGTGTAGTACTCGATCACCTCACGCTTGGTGGTACCCGACTCGGGGTAGAGGACCTTGTCGAGGTTGGTCAGTGACAGCCGATGTCCGTCGACCGTCACCTGCCGGGTTCCCGCGTTCGCCATCGACACCCTTCCGCCGCCAATACATACATATTGTGCGCTGCGGGAGGAGTTTCCTCGCTCCGATCACGGCCCGGCAGGTGAGTCGTTCAGCCGTACAGCTCCACGAACGTCTGCAGCGACTTCTCGATGTCGCCCCTCAGCGCCTTCGCGACGCCGGAGCCGATGGGTCCGAACAGCGGCGCCCCGCCCAGTTCGATGGTGAACACGACCTCGGAGCCCCCACCCTTCGCCTTCACCTCCAGCGTGAGTCCGAGCTTGACCCCGCCCTTACCGTCGCCCTTCAGAACCAGCCGCCGCGGAGCGTCGTATTCCTTGATCGTCCACTTCACCCGGTTCCGCAGTCCCTTGACCGTCACCACGGAGCTGAGAACCGTCCCTGCCGTCAGCGTTTCGGGGAGTTCACTGCGCCAACCGTCGTGCACCACGAACCACTTGTCGAACTCCTGCAGATTCGATGCCTTGTCCCAGGTGTCCTGGGGAGTCAAAGGAACGTCCGTCTCAACCGTTAGTTTCGCCATCGCTGCAGCCTAACGGCGTCAGTGCGAGACAGCCTTCTCCACGCCGACACCGGTGAGGGAACGAACCTCCATCTCCGCCTGCTTGGCGGGATCCTCCGCCCTGCTGCGACCGACGTAGGTGCCGACGATACCCAGCAGGAACGCGAGCGGAATGGACACGATGCCGGGGTTGGCCAGCGGGAACAGGTCGAAGTCGGCGCCCGGGAACATCGACGACTTCTTGCCGGACACCGCCGGGGAGAAGACGATCAGCACGAGGCAGCTGATAAGTCCGCCGTAGATGCTGAACAACGCACCGGTGGTGTTGAACTTCTTCCAGAACAACGAGTACAGCAGCGTCGGCAGGTTGGCCGAAGCGGCGACGGCGAATGCAAGCGCCACCAGGAACGCGATGTTCTGACCCATCGCGAGAATGCCGAGGACGATCGACACGATGCCGATCACGACGACGGTGATGCGCGAGACCCGCACCTGCGACTCTTCGGACGCGTTACCGCGCTTGATCACGCTGGCGTAGATGTCGTGGGCGAACGATGCCGAAGCCGTAATCGCCAGACCCGCCACCACCGCGAGGATCGTCGCGAACGCCACCGCGGAGATGATGGCGAGGAAGATGGTGCCGCCCAGTTCGAACGCGAGCAGAGGCGCGGCCGCGTTCTCACCGCCGGGTGCGGCGAGGATGGCGTCCGGTCCGACCATCTTGGCGGCGCCGTAACCGAGGACCAACGTGAACAGGTAGAACGCGCCGATCAGTCCGATCGCCCAGGTGACCGAGCGGCGAGCTTCCTTGGCGGTGGGAACCGTGTAGAACCGCATCAGCACGTGCGGCAGGCCTGCGGTACCCAGAACCAGTGCAATACCGAGCGAGATGAAGTCGAGCTTGCTCATCGAGCTGATGCCGTACTTGGCGCCGGGACTGAGCAGGTCGCGGCCGGCGATCGCCTCGTTGGTGGAACCGGCGGCCGTGGCCTGGGCGTCGGCCAGCAGTTGCGAGAAGTTGCCGCGCACCGCGAACAGGACGAGGAAGAACATGACACCGGCACCGAGGACGAGCAGCACAGCCTTGACCATCTGCACGTAGGTGGTGCCCTTCATGCCGCCGACGAGAACGTAGACGATCATCAGCGCACCGACCACGGCGACGACGATGGCCTGGCCTACCTTGCCGTCGATGTTGAGCAGCAGCGCGACGAGTCCGCCGGCTCCCGCCATCTGCGCAAGCAGATAGAACAGCGACACGACCAGCGTGGAGAGTGCTGCCGCCATCCGCACCGGGCGCTGCTTCAGCCGGAAGCTCAACACATCCGCCATCGTGAACCGGCCGGTATTGCGGAGGAGTTCGGCGACCAGCAGCAGAGCCACCAGCCAGGCGACGAGGAAGCCCACCGAGTACAGGAAGCCGTCGTACCCGTACACCGCGATGGCTCCGGCGATACCGAGGAACGACGCTGCCGACAGATAGTCGCCGGCGATGGCGAACCCGTTCTGCGGTCCGGAGAACTGACCGCCTCCGGTGTAGAAGTCCGAGGCCTTCTTGGTGGTGCGGCTCGCGCGAATCACGATGGTCATCGTGATCACGACGAAGGCCGCGAAGATTGCGATGTTGAGGAGCGGGTTGCCGACGTCGGTACCGGCCGCGAGCGTGGTGATCACTTGACGGGTCCTTCCAGCTCTTCACGGATGGCGGCGGAACGGGGATCGAGTTCCCGGTTGGCGAACCGCACGTACAGGGCGGTGATCGCGAACGTGGTCACGAACTGCCCGAGGCCGAGGATGATGCCGAGGTTGATGTTGCCGAGCACCTTGGTTGCCATGAACTCGGACGCATAGGTGGCCAGGAGTACATATGCCGCATACCAGGCGAGGAAGAACGCCGTCATGGGGAAGACGAACCTACGGAGGCGGTGCCGCAGCTCCTGGAACTCGGGGCTCGCCTGCATGTCGAGGAAGGCTTGCGCATCAGGGGCGCGGCGCTCTTGCGACGCTCCCTCGCTGATATCGGCTGTGGTCACTGCTGACTCCTTGGTCGCACGCATGATGTGAACTGAAGGTCGACGCTAATGAGAGGTGAGTCACAACAACAGACTGTGTCTGCAGTCACACGCCGAGCTGTCGGAGTGTGCGCCGAACGGTCACCCGACCGCGACAAGCGGCTCCGCCACCCGTGCGTGCTCGAGGAGTGCAGAGACTCGTCAAGCACTCACGGGGAGCGGAGCTCCCTCTCCCGGTCGGAGCCGACGCCGAGCCGTTCGGGGGAGTGCATCCGCGTGAAGATGCGGCCGAGGTCAGCGGGGATCTGCCGTTGGGTCATCTTGCTGACCAGCACCATCGTGGTGAAAGCCAGCGGCACGCTGACCGCTGCGGGATAGGCGACCATCGCGGCGGGCCAGCCGTGGGCGACGTCGTCGGGAACGCCGCCGAGCACGACGACAGCTGCGGCGGTACCGGCGACGAGTCCACCGGCCGTCATTCCGGCGCCGGCCCCGGCTGCGGTGAGTCCACGCCACCAGATGCCGAGGATCAGCAACGGGCACAGCGTCGACGCTGCGACAGCGAAGACCAGTCCGACAGTTCGGGACAGGTCGAGCGATGTCACCGCCAGCGACAGCGCGAGCGGCGCGACCCCGGCGAGGATCGCGGCGATCCGGAAGTCGCGGACCCGTCCGCGCAGCACGTCGGTGCTGAGGACCCCCGCGATGCTGACGAGCAGTCCGGACGACGTGGACAGGAACGCGGCGATCGCGCCGGCGGCGACGAGCGCAGCCAGTAGCTGACCGCCCCAGCCCGAGAACACCGAGCCGGGGAGCAGCAGCACTGCGGCGTCGGATGTGCCGGTGATCAGCAGCTGTGGCACGTACAGCCGCGCGAACACGCCGAGCAGGGTCGGGAAAAGATAGAACACCCCGAGCAGTCCGACGACGGCGAGGGACGTCAGCCGCGCCGCTCGTCCGTCGGGGTTGGTGTAGAACCGGACCAGGACGTGTGGAAGCCCGAGCGTGCCGAGGAAGGTCGCGATGATCAGCGAGTACACCTGGTACGTCGGATGCCCTCCCCCGAAACCCCATCCAGGCGTGATCCAGTCGGAGTTGTCAGCCGGTGCGCCCGCGACGACGGGCACGGGCGACCCCGCCTCGAGGATCATCGAGGTGCCTTCGCCGAGATGGTGTTCACCCGGTGCGAGCTGGACGGCCTCCGCGTTCGACACTCCGTCGATCGTCCCCGACCCCCCGACCGTGACGGGAGCCGAAACCTGCACGACGACGTCGGTGGTGATGTCGACTGTGGTCTGCTCGTCGACGGTGGGCGGTGCGGGTGCACCCAACTGGTGGGAGTCGGCGAAGAAGTACACCGACAACACCAGTGCCGGGATCGCGACAGCGGTCAGTTTCAGCCAGTACTGGAACGCCTGCACGAAGGTGATGGACCGCATGCCTCCGCCCACCACGTTGGCGATGACGATGACCCCGACGACCGCCGCTCCGACCCAGCTGGGGACACCGAGGAGGATGTTCAGGGTGAGGCCGGCCCCCTGGAACTGCGGGACGAGGTACAGCGCGCAGACGACGGCGACGACGACCATCGCGAGGGTCCGCACCCGTGCCGAGCCGAGCCGGAATTCGGCGAAGTCGGGCACCGTGTAGGCCCCGGACCTCCGCAGCGGCGCTGCGACGAACAGCAGCAGGCCCAAATAGCCGGCCGTGAACCCGATCGGGTACCACAGCGCGTCCGCACCGTACTTGGCGATGAGCCCGGCAACTCCGAGAAACGATGCTGCCGAAAGATATTCACCGGAGATGGCCGCGGCGTTCCAGCGGGGACCGACGCTGCGCGAGGCGACCAGGAAGTCGGAGGTGGTGCGGGCCAACCGCACGCCGTAGATCCCGATGGCCACGGTGGCGACGGCTGCCGCGGCCAGACCGGCCAATGTGAGCCAGGGAATCGGTTGGTCGGCGGTCACGGCGTGCTCAGTCGTCTACCAGGTCGGTGAATTCCTGCTCGTTGCGTTCGGCCTGCCTGATGTAGACCCACCCGGTGGTGAGGAGTACCGGATACACCAGGGCGCCGAGCACCACCCAGGGCAGGCGAATTCCCAGCACGGACGCCTCCGACACCGCGGGGAACGACAACAAGACAACCGGCACCGCACACAGCACACCTGCCGCGAGGACGGCAAGCCGGACCGCGAGCCACAGCTGGGCTCGGACGAGCCCGCGAATCATGGCGTCCCCGACCGCGGTCTGCTCCTGAACCTCGACACGGGTACGGACGATGCGGGCACCTCGGCGCTGCGCCAGCACCACCCGGACGCGTTCGGGCGAGCTCATCGCGCGGTCCACGACTGCTTCGGCGCGCGGACCAGACGATCCTTGAGCATTCGCGTGTGCCGTCGACTGACCGGCAATTCGACGGGCGGGAGGTCGCCGTGCTGGCGTAGACAGACGACGAGGCCGTTGCCGACGGTGCGAATTCCCGTCACCAACGGCAGCGACACCAGGTAGGAACGGTGCACGCGGAGGAAACCGGCATCGGCCCAGCGCGTCTCCAGCGCGGAGATCGGAATGCGCACGAGATGTGAACGATCGGCGGTATGCAGTCGTGCGTAGTCGCCGTCGGCCTCCACCCACTCGACCGACGACCGGTGGACCAGAGTGGTGACACCGCCGAGTTCGACGGGAATCACCTCGTCCGACACCGCAGCGGTCGCGGCCTGTGGTTCATGCCGCCGGCGGCCCTCGACGATCCGCCGCACCGACTCGGCCAGACGTTCCTCGCGCAACGGTTTGAGCAAGTAGTCGACGGCACCGAGGTCGAAAGCGTCGACAGCGCGGTCGTCGTGTGCGGTGACGAACACGACCGGCGGCGGCGACGCGAAGTTCGACAGGATTCCAGCCAGTTCGAGACCGTCGAGGCCCGGCATGTTGATGTCGAGGAACACGGCGTCGATCTCACCGTCCCGCAGGATGCGCAGCGCCGTCGTGGCCTCACCTGCGGTGCGGATCTCCCCGACCGCGTCCTGGGCGCGCAGCAGGAACGCCAGCTCGTCGAGGGCGGGTTTTTCGTCATCGACGGCCAGCACGGTGAGCGGCGCGTCGGTACCGGACGCTCGGAGGGCCATGTCGTCAGTGTCGTTCACAACGGAAGCAATTTTCGCACGGACCCCACCGGTTCACGGGCGAATCCCCTGCCGAAACTTGGGAACGCGCATGCTCACCTTGGTGCCAGCTCCCGGCGCGGTCTCCACCACCAGCCCGTAGTCGTTGCCGAATGCGGCGCGCAGCCGGTCGTCGACGTTGGCGAGCCCGACGTGTGCCGTCTCCTTCATCCCGGACGACTCGGCGACGGCGTCGAGCGACCCCGACCGCAGCAGTTCGGGGTCCATCCCGATCCCGTCGTCCTCGACGCTGATCACGCAGTCCGTACCCTCGTCGGCGGCGACGATGCTGACGGTTCCGCCCTCGGGTTTGCCGGAAATTCCGTGGCGCACCGCGTTCTCCACGAGCGGTTGGAGCGCGAGGAAGGGCAGCACCACGTTCAGGACCTCGGGGGCCACCTGCAGTTTCACGTTCAGCGCGTCACCGAATCGGGCGCGCTCGAGGGTGAGGTACCGGTCGATGTTGCGCAGTTCGTCCGCCAGTAGCGTGTACTCCCCCGCCGACCGGAACGAATACCTCGTGAAATCGGCGAACTCGAGGATCAGTTCCCTCGCCCGGTCCGGATCGGTGCGCACGAACGACGCGACCGTGTTCAACGCGTTGTAGATGAAGTGCGGGCTGATCTGCGCGCGCAGGGCACGCACCTCGGCGCGGTCGAGGCTGGCCCGGGACGCATCGAGGTCGGCGAGCTCGATCTGACTGCACGCATACCGGGCCACCTCCGTGACGGCGCCCAGCATGCCTGGACCCGGGTCTTGGGTAGTGACGACACCGAGTACTCCAACCACGCCGGTGGCCTCGATGAGCAGCGGCTGCGCGATGAGCGCCCGCACCCCGTGGTCACCGGCGCTGCGGACCAGTCCCCCGTAGGCGACGAGCACCCGGCGCTCACCGTCGACGGCCCGGCGCGCGGCATCGTGAAGTTGTTCCGCCACTGCCTCGTGCGGGCCGTTCCAGGCGAGGAGCTGCCCGGCGGCATCGAAGATCGCGAGGGCCGGGGCGCCGGTGAGTCGGCGCAAATGGGGTGCCGCCTCCTCCGCCGAGGTCTCGTCGAGTCCCCGCCGCAACGATCCGGCCGCCAGCGACGCCGTGTGCAGGGTGGTATGGACTGCTCGTTCGGTGGGTGTGGTCAGCTCTTGTCTCGCCCGCAACCAGTGGAACAGACCACGACCGCTCATTCTCCGGCGTCCAGTCGAGCGATCAGAGTTTTCGGAGCCACAGTGCGGTATGCCTCCTCGACGATGTCCGCGATGTCCCGCCAATCCTGCGGCACGTCGAGGTACACACCCACCCATCCTCGACCGCCGACGTAGGGCGGCACGAAGAATCGTTCCTCGTTGCGCCGAACCCAATCCTGCTGCGCGCCAGCGGGAGCGGCGGCCCAGAATGACATGCGGTCGTCGTGGTGATGGTCTGCGAGGGTCGCGAACTGGGGTGACCGGCGGACGAACCACGCCGGTTCCCCGTGACTGACGCGTTCGGTGGCTTCAGGCAATGCCAGGCACAGCGCTCGCAGCCGCTCGATCAGAGACTCGCTCACGGCGTCCCGCCTTCGCCACAGGTATTCGGCGCCGGTACACCGGCGAAGCGGTCGGCGATCCACTGCACCGCACCGGGCACGGCCCGTCCGTCGGCGTGTCCCTCGCCCGGTCGGGATTCGAACTCGATCACATCACCCTGTTCGCACGCTTTGTCGACGGCTTCCGAAGTCCATTGCGGCAGAATGAGATTGTCACGTTCGCCGACCACAACGAGCATCGGTCCCTCGGCACGCTCGCGAGGCAGCGCGGTGTCCTCGAGCCAGCCGTTCATCCGTTCGGCGGCGGCTGCGGTGCGCGGTCCCGTGTCGGCCGGGGTGAGCTGGGTTGCCACGGTCCACTTCTCGGACAACCTCGCCGTGACGCACGACAGCGTGACCTCGGGGTTGTCGGCGAGCACGCCGCGCATGTAGTCGGCCGGATCGAGTTCCGGATGCAGCACCGAAAGGCCCTCCAGGAGATACGGCAGGAACATTTTCTGCGGCAACGACAACGGGGCAGCGGTGCCGTCGTCCATGATGGCCGACAGATCAGCCGCGGGCGACAGGTTCGCCGACCCGAAAAACTCGAGCCCGTCCCCGTAGTCGTCCGCATGTTCGGCTGCCGCCCACGACGCCTGACCACCCTGCGAGATCCCCACCGCAGCCCAGCGCGTCGACGCAGTGGGCACCACGTTGCGAGCTGCTCGGACAGCGTCGATGAGGTTGTAGGCCGCGGTGACGGGTTCGAGGTAGGGGTGCGGGCCGTCGGTGCCGAGGCCTTGATAGTCACTGACAGTCACCACATACCCCGCCTGCAGAAGCGGCGCGACGAGTCCGGTCGTGCCCGACAGCGTCGGTGACGCCGAGGGTGCACAGTCGTCGGTGACTCCAGTGGTGCCGTGCCCCACCGTGACTACCGGCCAACCGCCCTCGGGAGCGGGTCCTGCCGGTGTGAACACGGTGCCCACCACTTCGGTGCCGGCTCCGTCGACACCGGACGTCGACCGGTAGAGCACACGAGTGGCCGTCGCCCCCAGATTCGTGATCGCCTCGTCGATGGCGGCCACCGGATTCTGCGAGGTCAGCGCGCCGCGCTCGGTTCCCGTGGGAGCAGGCGGGAATTGCGGGCTGGAGGTCGCTGCGGGAGGAGGGGACGGGGCGGACGCGTCCGCCCCGCACGCAGTCAGCGCCACGACACCGGTAAGGGCGAGTAGAACGGACCATCCCGGACGCCGTCTCGACGGACCTGTCATCGCGCACCCCATTCTCGACGCCTTCGGACCCGCTCTTCCGCTGCAGCCTCTTCCACGTCGAGGCTTTCCAATACGGTACGCATCACCTCGTCATCGAGGGTGCCTGTATCGCGGGCATCGATCAGCGCCTGCCGCTGCGCCCGCAGCGCTGCCCGCCGGATGTCGTCGAAGACCACGCCGGCCCGCGCCTTCGCACCGGGCTCTTCCGCCTCTTCGGCTTGCGACCGTGCCCGCATCGATCGGCGTACCCGTGTCAGAATGTCGGTCACTTCTGCGGGGTCGACCCCTGAGGGCGGATGCTCGGCGAATCCGTCGAGGAACCGGTCCCCCGCCTCGCGTGAGATGGTGCGCGCGTGCTTCACCTGTTCCTCTTCCCGCTGACGTTCGAGGGGGTCGGCAAGATCGAGTACTCGGATCAGCAGCGGCATCGTGGCGCCCTGGATGAGCAGGGTTCCCACCGCGACCACGAAGGCGATGGCCTGGATCACTTCGCGGCCCGGGAAAGGCGCTCCGCTCGCGAGCGTCATGGGGATACCGGCCGCGGCGGCGATCGTGACCACCCCGCGCATACCGGCCCACGACACCACGAGGCTTTCGCGCCAGCCCAGTTCCACGGTGTTGCCCGGCGTCCGCACCACCAGACCGACGCGGCGGCGAAGCCGGTGCAGCAATATCCACGCCGGTCGCACCGCCATCACGACGAAGAGGACTGCGAAGCCGTAGAAGAAGATGTGGTGCACCGGCAACCCGTTGTCGCGGACGTCGCCGATCACGAACTTGAGCTGCAAGCCCATGTAGGCGAATACGAACATCTCGAGTACGAGGTCCACGCTCTCCCACAGGGACCGCTCCTGGATGCGGGTGGACACCGACGCGTCGGTTGCCTTGTGGCCCATCAGAAATCCAGCCGTGACCACCGCGAGGACGCCGGAGGCGTGCAGTTGCCCGGCGGCGAGGTACGCCGCGAAGGGAAGCATCAGCCCCAGCACCGTTTCCAGCGGCGAGTCGTACATGCGTCGGCGGACCCACTCCACGATCTTCGCGAGGACCAGCCCGACCACCACTCCACCGACCACCTCGTAGACGAAGAACAGCACCGGGTGAACCGGAACATCCGTCCCGACCACGGCCGAGACGGCCACGGCGAACAGTGTCAGGGCGGTGGCATCGTTCACCAGGCCCTCACCGGTGAGTATGGCGATCACCCGATTCGGCAACCCGAGCCTGCGGCCGACAGCGACAGCGCTGACCGCGTCCGTCGGCGCGACCACGGCTCCGAGCACCAGGGCTGCTCCCAGCGTCAGCTCCGGCGACAACCACGAGGCGAAGAAGGCGACGGCAAAAGCCGTGGCCAGCACTGTGAAGATGCCGAGCCGGAGGATGGGCCCGAGGTGACGGCGGAAGGTGGCCACCGAAAACTTGAGGGCCGCCGAATACAGGAGCGGCGGCAGCACAACTCCGAGGATGGCTTCCGGGTCGAGCTCGAGGCGCGGTAGGCCAGGGATGAAGGAGGCGATCGCGCCGATCGTCACCAGAACCAGTGGTGGCTGCAGATCCCGGCGCTTGGCGAGACTCGTCACAGCGATGGCCGCGATGATGACGAGGAGCACGAGGACGCCGTTCACACTTCGATTGTGCCGTGCCCGCCCCGAGATCGCGGCTCATGACCGCAGACGCGTGTGGGCCCCGGCTCGAGAACCGGGGCCCACACGAACTAGACGGGAAGGATGGTCATTCCTTGGGAGGAACGGCCTTCTTCGCGGCGTCGGCAGCCTTGTCGATCTTGTCGCTGTACTTGCGGCCGGTCTTGCTGTCCGCGATGTCGGCGGCCTTGTCGATGGCGCCGTGAACCTTGTCCGCGTTCTGTGATGCCGCGGCCTTTCCCTTGCCCAGCAGGCCCTTCAGTGTGTCGGCAAAACTCATCGTTCTTCCTCCTCCGGTGCTTGCGCACCTAGCCTCTGCGCGAGATCGAACACTCGCAGCGCAACCAGTCTCACAGCATCGAGCCGCCGACGCCAACGGTCCCGGTATCAGGCCCGGTGCTCGGGCACTCTCGCTGGTCCTCGAGCCGCCGCCCTCACTGGCGGCCCGGCAGATCTTCCGGTGGTGCGAAGAGTCGTCGATGCTCTCCGTGCAAGCGCCCCGTCACCCACCACGCCACCTCGACGAGAACCACGCCGACGAGACCGCACGCGAGCGCCGACGTCGTGGCAGCCACATTGGTGGGGTCGAGCTCGAAGAACGTCCGCGTGAACGGGAGTGCGAACAGGACGAGGTATGCCGCGACCGACCCGAAGATCAGTACCAGTTTCCACCACACGTACGGGCGGGCGACGACCGCGAGCACCCACAACGCGATCATGATGAGGGTGATCAGTGCCGATGTGCCCGCCTGCACCTTCTGTGTCTGGGTCTGCTCGGGCCCGGCATAGACCAGGAGATACGAAATGAACGTCGTGACGCCGATGATCACGCCCGACGGCACCGCCAGCCGCATGACCCGCGGCACGAAGCCGGAGCGGGCACGTTCGTTGTTGGGTGCGAGCGAGAGGATGAACGCGGGAATGCCGATGGTGAACCACGCGGCTATGGTCACGTGCCTCGGCAGAAAGGGGTACGGCACCGGTTCGAAATCGAATACTTGCGACAGCGCGCCCGTCAGGCCGATCAGGAACGCCAGTAGCACCGAGTAAACGGTCTTGGTGAGGAAGAGATTGGAGACGCGTTCGATGTTGCCGATCACCCGGCGGCCCTCACCGACCACGTACGGCAACGTGGCGAACTTGTTGTCCAGCAGCACGATCTGCGCCACAGCCCGTGTCGCGGGGCTTCCCGATCCCATCGATACCCCGATGTCGGCGTCCTTGAGCGCGAGAACGTCGTTGACCCCGTCACCCGTCATCGCGACCGTGTGGCCGCGAGATTGCAACGCTGCCACCATTTCCCGCTTCTGATCCGGCCGTACCCGGCCGAAGGTGGTGGAATCCTCGAGTGTGTCGGCGAGGCTCTCGGGGTCCGACGGGAGGGTGCGTGCATCCACGGGTCGCTCACCACCGGGGAGGCCGAGCGACCCGGCCACGGCCCCGACCGACACGGCGTTGTCCCCGGAAATCACCTTCACCGTGACGTTCTGGCTCGCGAAGTACTCGAGGGTGCCGCGCGCATCGGGTCGCACCCGCTGCTCCAGGATCACCAGAGCGCGAGGCGTGACGACACCCGGCGCCGCCGGATGGTCGACCGGAACGTCGCAGCTGCCGAGCAGCAGCACCCGCAGCCCCGACGCACCCGCATCCTCCGCCTGCCGAGCCATGACGCTGCCCGGGTCCAGGAGAACGTCCGGTGCGCCGAGCACCCAGTTCCCATGGGAGCCGTAAGACTGTCCGCTCCACTTCTTCGCCGACGAGAACGGTGCCTGCGCTGTCGCTTCACCCCAGCCGGGGTTGTCCGGGAACGCCTCTCTGATCGCCAGGACACTCGCATTGGGGCGTGGGTCGTCTGCCGCCATGGCGGCGAGTGCAACACCTGCCGGCCCGGCGTCTTCGGGTTCGGCGCAACGCAGTTCGGACAGGCGCATCCCGTTCTCGGTGAGTGTGCCGGTCTTGTCGGCGCAGACCACGTCTACCCGGGCGAGCCCTTCGATGGCGGGCAACTCCTGTACGAGACACTGGCGCTGTCCGAGCCGTACGACGCCGACCGCGAACGCGATCGACGTCATCAGGACCAGTCCTTCAGGGACCATCGGCACCAGTGCCGCCACCATGCCGTTCAACGCCGGTCGCAGCGACTGGCCGCTCGAGAACAACTGGTTGTAGATGATGAGCAACCCGGCCGGAATCATCAGGTAGGTGATGAACTTCAGGATCTTGTCGATCCCGCTGCGCAACTCGGAGTGCACGAGCGTGAACTTGCTTGCCTCCTCCGCTAGTTTCGCGGCGTAGGCGTCACTGCCCACCTTCGTCGCGCGGTAGCAGCCGCTGCCGGCAGCGACGAAACTCCCCGACAGAACCGGATCACCGACCGATTTGTGCACGGGGTCGGCCTCACCGGTGAGCAGCGATTCGTCGATGTCGAGCGCGCTCGCCTCCACCACGACACCGTCGACGACGATCTGGTCGCCCGACCCCAGTTCGATGAGGTCGTCGAGCACCACCTCGCGGGGTGCCATCGCCACGGCTGTCCCGTCCCGGCGCACCACAGGTTTGGTCTGGCTGACGATCGCGAGTTTGTCCAGAGTCCGCTTGGCGCGCACTTCCTGGATGATGCCGATGCCACTGTTCGCAATGATGAGCAGGCCGAACATCCCGTCGATGATCGAACCCGTCGCCAGGACGATGCCGAGCAGAATGCCGAGGATCGCGTTGATCCGCGTGAAGACGTTGGCGCGCACGATGTCGCGAATCGACCGGCTGGCGCGGTCCGGCACGTCGTTGGTCTTGCCCGCGGCCACCCGCTCCGCAACCTGGTCGGCGGTCAAGCCGTCCGCAGCGAGAACTGCAATGCCGTCCGTACCGGTCTCGTCGTACGCCATGATCCAAAGGCTACGCAACGAGGCGACGACGGGCGGTCACCCCGCCGATCGACCCGATCCAGGACAGCTTCCCGAACGAGATGAAGTGAGCACCCGGCACCCGGTCCGACAGATCAGCCGAGGGTGATCCACCACGGCGTCTGCGGAGTCGGCTTGGCCACGTCGATGCGCTGGCCCGGCATGGGCACGGCGACCGTCGTGCCGCTGGCCTTCGCGGCCTCGACGAGCCGGACGATCGGTTCGGACCACGCGTGAAAGGCGAGATTGAACGTTGCCCAGTGCACGGGAACCAGCAGCCCCCGGGTGGCGTCACCCTGTTCGAGGTCGGTGTGTGTCTGCACCGCCTCTTCCGGGTTCATGTGGATGTCGGCCCAACGCGGGTCGTAGGCGCCGACCGGCAACAGCGTCAGATCGAACGGCCCGTAGCGGCGACCGAGGTCCGCGAACCTCGGGGTGTACCCGCTGTCACCACCGAAGAACACCTTGCGCTCGGGGCCGGCGAGAACCCACGACGCCCACTGCGTGGTGTTGCGGACGAGCCCGCGACCGGAGAAGTGCCGTGCTTCGGTGCATGTCAGCGTGAGCGCACCCACCGTGGTCGCCTCGTCCCAGTCGAGTTCGACGATCCGCTCCTCCGGCACCCGCCACCGGCGCAGGTGCGCGCCGAGCCCGACCGGGACGACGAACGGCGCCTTTTGGCTGGAGGTGAGTTCCCGCACCGTCGCCATGTCGAGGTGGTCGTAGTGATCGTGCGAGATGACGATGGCGTCCACCGCAGGCAGGTCTAACAGTGGCACGGGTGTGGGATGCATACGCGACGGACCGAGGAACGTCGACGGCGACACCCGGCGACTCCACACCGGATCGGCCAGCACCCGGTAGCCGTCGACCTCGACGAGCACGCTCGAATGGCCGTACCAGGTGACCGCGACGTCGGCTGCCTCGACCGGTGCGAGAGGCGTGGCCAAGGGAATCGGCCTGCGCGGTCGGCCCGCCGCACCCCGGGTGATGAGCGCCTTCAAAATTCCGGTCTCCGATCCGGGCAGCATCGTGCTGCCCGGATCGGAGTTGTGGAACTGCTTGCCCCGGTATCTCGGCGACACCGCGGCGTAGGGACGCACCTTGGCGCGGGATGCCCCGATCTGCGCGGGCAGTCCCCACGCAGCCCTCGTCAGCCACCCGAGTGTGGCAGTTGCCAGGACAGTGGTCACAGCGCGTTTCGCGTTCATCCCGACAACTGTAACCACGAGTGCGCGGTAGGTGCCGGGGCCGACTATCGGCCCCGGAACACCGGGGGCCGCTTCTCCGCGCGTGCCATCCGTGCTTCGTGGGCGTCGTAGCTCTTCCACGCGGCATGGAGTGCGGCGAGCTGCTCGGGCGGCGGCGGGCTCTGCGTGCCGTCGTCGTTGAGAACCATCTTGAGGTGCTGCAACGACAGCGGGGCAAGCCGGGCGATGGAGTGCGCCCAGCGCTGTGCGACCGCGAGGTCGCCACGCTTGTTGGCGAGACCGTGGGCGAGGGCCTCGTCGGCACCGACCTCCTCGGCCCCGAGAAGGATGGTGCGGGCCGGGCCGCCGCCG
Organism: Rhodococcus tibetensis; assembly: GCF_024438035.1. Classification (GTDB taxonomy): domain Bacteria; phylum Actinomycetota; class Actinomycetes; order Mycobacteriales; family Mycobacteriaceae; genus Rhodococcus_F; species Rhodococcus_F tibetensis. Next base: position 483,006 of record NZ_JANFQF010000001.1, on the reverse strand, counting down.
ATCAGCGACGCCAGCCGGTGCACGGTCCACCGGTCGACGGAGATACCGAGCTTGGCAGCCGGGATGGCGAAACGCGCTTCGGGGGCCACCACCCGCAGGTCGGCGGCGAGGGCCAGTTGGCTTCCTGCGCCGATGGCGGGACCGTTGATCGCGGCGATCACCGGGACGGGGACCGAGTCGATGGTGTGCAGCATCTCGAGCAGCGTGTCGGTGAACCCGTCGGCGTACACGTCGCCCGACAGATCGGCTCCCGCGCAGAACGCGGTGCCCTGTCCGGTGAGCACGATCACTCGTCCGCCGTCGGTCACGGACTTCTCCATCTCCTCGCGCAGGCGCTCGCAAATCTCGGTGTTCAGGGCGTTCCGGCGGTCGGGGCGTTGTAATTCGAGGGTGAAGACGTCGCCGTCACGACTCGTCCCGATCATGTCCACTCGCTTTCCTCGTGCTTGCTGTCCATTGCGTTGCTGACGTGCCCACCCGACTGGACCGCTGCCAGCCAACCACACGCCGGGACGGCCGGAACACAGGAGCCAGTCGGATAGTTGTCTAGGTGGAGGTAAGGACGAACATGAGTAGCGACATCGACGTGGTGGTGATCGGGGCCGGTCAGGCAGGGTTGTCCGTCGCCTACTACCTGCGCAAGTTCGGGGTGGAGCCCGAGACCGGGTTCGTAGTTCTCGACCATGCGGCCGGGCCCGGGGGCGCCTGGCAGTACCGCTGGCCGTCACTGACCCTGAGCACGGTCAACGGAGTGCACGATCTTCCCGGCCTCACTTTCGCCGATGCGGTGGGTGTCGAGGTCGCCGATGCGGCGGCGGCCCAGGTTCAGGCGTCGACCGCCGTTCCTCAGTACTTCGCGACGTACGAGAAGCAGTTCGAATTGCCGGTGCACCGGCCCGTGCACACGCGTGTGGTGTGTGCCCGAGGCCAACGGTTGCGGATCGAGACCGACACCGGCACTTTCACGGCACGCGGACTCGTCAATGCCACGGGCACCTGGGAGCGCCCGTTCATTCCGCGCTATCCGGGCGCCGAGTTGTTCGGCGGACAGCAGGTGCACACCAAGGACTACTCGTCGGCGCAGCAGTTCGCGGGACGCCACGTGCTGGTTGTCGGCGGCGGCATCTCGGCGGTGCAATTGCTGGACGAGATCTCCCGGGTCACCACCACCACGTGGGTCACCCGCCGCCTGCCCGAGTTCCGGGACGAGCCGTTCACACCCGAGATCGGTCGTGCCGCGGTCGCCCTCGTCGAGGATCGGGTCCGCCGCGGTCTCCCGCCGGGATCGGTGGTGTCCGTGACCGGTCTGCCGGTGACTCCCGCTATTCGCGCCGCCCGCGAACGCGGGGTGCTGGAGCGGTTGCCGATGTTCAGCGAGATCACGGCCACCGGTGTCCGTTGGGCAGATGGGCGCGAGCAGGACGCCGACGTGATCCTGTGGTGCACGGGCTTTCGGAGTTCGCTCGACCATCTGGCCCCGCTGCGACTCCGCGGACCGGGCGGCGGCATCGAGATGACCGGACGGCTGGCCACCCAGGTAGCGGCCGATCCGCGGATCCACCTGGTCGGTTACGGGCCGTCGTCGTCGACCATCGGCGCCAATCGTGCGGGGCAAGCCGCCGCGCGCGAACTCACCCGGTACCTGGAGTCGGCTACCTGAACAATCCCGCTACCTGAACAATTCCGCCACGAACACGGCCTGCTCCGGTCCCGCCTGGTACATGCTGCCGAAATGACCGCCCGAGTACGTGCGGTAGTCCAGCCGGGTCCCCGCGCGCCGCATGTCTGCGGCCAGTTTGTCCGTCAGGGGAAACGGTACCGATGCGTCCGTGACGCCCTGGACGATCAGCAGCGGGCGGTCGTACCCGACGACAGGAACTTCGAGATATTCACGCAGGGCCGACTGCAGGTCGGGTACGTCCAGTCCGCGGGAAAGCATCTGCGCCACCGAGACGTTGCGCGTCAGATTCGCGAACTCGCGCAGCGGCAACTCCGGCGCCGCATCGACCAATCGCCTGCCGGATTCCGTGAGGTAACTGTCGAGGTCGAGTTCCGGGTAGGCGTCGCGGAACCCGGCGATCAGATACGACATGTACACCGTCAGGCCCGCGAGCCCCTGCGGTGGAAACCAGGGACCGCTCCACGGAGCCACCATCTCGATGTTCGAGGGCACACCGCCCGCGACGGCGCCGCGATAGTCGAGTTCGGGCGCGTAGGTGGTGGCGGCATGGGCGGCGAAAACCGACGCCTGTCCGCCCTGTGACAGTCCCACCGTGACCCACGACGAGGACAGCCTGTCGTCGACTTTCCTCGCCGCCCGGACCGAGTCCACGACGCTGCGTCCGGCGACCTTGCCGTCGAGGTACGGCGGTATCCCCGGCGTGCCCAGCCCCACGTAGTCCGTCGCGGCGACGGCGTAGCCCAGTCGCAACCAGCTGCTGACGTAGTCTCGCGACTCCTTGTCGACGCCCGTCACGGACGGAGCGTCGTAGTCGGAGTTGCCGACCGTGCCGTGAGCCCAGGCAATTACGGGCCAGCCCTCGTCGGGTGGGAGGCCCGGTGGCACGAACACCATTCCCGTGCACTCGGTGATCCCGTGCCGGTCGGTCGTGAGGTAGGTCATGCGGTAGCCGGCGCCGGCGCCGGGGAGTCGGAGTTCCGCCGGGAGCTCGGAGGATGCGATCACCGTCCCGGCGCGGTAATCGGCGCGCACAGGAACCGCACCGACAGTGGGCGCCCACAGCACGCTGACCAGTGCGAGTAACGCCACAATGCGCCACGAACACCGCACCTCTCCACGGTAGCCCGCGCAGGGGTGGCAGTACTGTGAATCGTCCGCCTCCGGGGTAGGGCGGTCTCACCGGACGGGGAGAGCGGAAACATGAGTGACGAGAGCCCGATACTCATACCGGGCGACACGTGCTGGCAGGTCACGCACGCCGATCGGCTGGCGTGCATCGTCGACGCCGCCGACTACTTCCGCCACGCGAAGTCGGCGATGCTGCAGGCCCGGCGTCGCATCATCCTGATCGGCTGGGATTTCGACACCCGGATCAAGTTCGAGCCGCACCAGAAGACGCTCGACGGCCCCAATCGGCTGGGCGGATTTCTCGTCTGGCTGACCCGGGAGCGCCCGGAGCTGGAGATCTACCTGTTGAAGTGGAACATCGGGGCCTTCGCTGCGATCGGCCGCGGTATGACCCCTGTCTTCATGGTGAACTGGGTGACGGACCGGCGGTTGCATTTCGAGATCGACGGGGCGCACCCGGTGGGGTCCGCTCATCACCAGAAGATCGTGGTGATCGACGACACGTTGGCGTTCTGCGGCGGAATCGACATGACCGTCGACCGCTGGGACACCTCCGATCACCGGGACGACAACCACTACCGCACCCAGCCGAACGGCAATCGTTACGGACCGTGGCACGACGCGACCACCGCGGTGGACGGTGACGCGGCCAAGGCTGTCAGCGAACTGGCCCGCGCCCGATGGAAGACTGCCACCGGCAAGGATCTTGCGGCGATCGACGACACCGCGCAGACGGCACCCTGGCCGGACGGGCTGGAGCCGACGATGCGCTCGGTCGACGTGGGCATAGCCCGCACACTGCCCGAACTCGCCGAGCGTGCCGAGGTCCGCGAGATCGAGGCTCTTTATCTGGCGGCCATCGCGGGCGCCTCACAGTCGCTGTACATCGAAAGCCAGTATCTGGCGTCCCGCACCATCGCCGAGGCGATCGCCGCGCGACTGCGTGAACCGGACGGACCGGAGATCATCCTGGTGCTGCCCCGCAACGCCGACGGGTGGCTCGAGCGGCTGGCCATGGACGGGGCTCGCCGGCGGTTGCTGCATCTGCTGTGGGACGCCGACGTCGGTGGCCGGCTCGGTGTGTACTACCCCGTCACCGCGGGCGGGAATCCGATCTACGTGCACGCCAAGATATTGGTGATGGACGACCGCCTTCTGCGCGTCGGCTCGTCCAATCTCAACAACCGCTCGATGGGCTTCGATTCGGAGTGCGACCTGGCGGTCGAGGTGACAGCGGACACGTCCAACGGCGACCGGCTCCGCGACACCATCGTCGGAATACGGCGTCAGTTGATCTGCGAGCACCTCGACGTCGCGCCGGACACCTTCGACGACCTTCTCACCGAGAAGGGCTCGTTACTGGCCACCGTCGAGGCACTGCGCGGCAATGGCCGGACGCTGAGGCCGTTCGAACCGGACACCGTCGAGGGTGAAGACAGTCCCCTCGCCGAGAGCGAACTGATGGATCCCGAACGCACGCCGCCGCGGTTCTGGGAGCGTCCCGAGTGGACTCGTATGCGGCGCAGGGTGATCCGTCGTCGGAAAGCGGGCTCGAACGCGAAAGTATGATGGACGGACGGGGCAATGCCGAGGAGGCCGTGATGACGGACAGCCCACGAACGATCGCCCAACGCGACACGATACTCCCCGCCGGTGCGGACCAGGAGCGCTTCGCCGGGTACGGGGTGATGGGCCTGCCGTTCGCCAGCGGGCACTACCTTGCGTTCCGGCACTTCCCGGCAAGTTCACTCGGGGAAGGGTACGACTCGGTCTGGCATCGCGACCCCGCCGGGAACTGGGTGATCTACAGCAGCGTCCCACCCAGCTCCAGTTGCGCGCGCTATTTCGGTTCAGCACTCGAAGACGCTCGGGTCGAGGACATTTCAGTCCAGTGGACCGGTCCGCAGGCATTCACCGTGGAGATACGGCACAGGATCGTGTGGGAACTCGAACTCGGGCGTTCGGCCGCCACCATCGCTATGACCGGAATCGGCCGCCTGATGCCCGCATCGTGGTGGCGGAGCGACAAGGTGCTGTCGGCGATGTCGCGGGTCGCGGGCCCGGCGCTGCGCGCCGGACGGGTCGGTCTCACTGGCACGGTGTCGAACGGCCAATGGTTCCGCGCCAATCCGCGGATGCTGTGGACCGTCGACGAGAGCCGAGCCATGGTCGACGGCGTCGACATCGGTCCACCGGGGCCGCTCGAACACCAGGCGAGACTGGGAGACTTCTGGATGCCACAACGCGGCATGTTCGTGGTCGGCGAGACATTCTTCGAGCCGTACGACCCGCAACGCCACCGGCCGACAGAATGACACGTGCGCCATCGGCCGACAGAATGGCGCCATGACGGATCTGCCCGACTGGGCGCGCACCCTCGACCTCGCTCCCCACCCGGAGGGTGGGTGGTATCGGGAGACGTGGCGCAGCGACATCACCGTCCCGCGAGCGAATCTGCCAGCCGACTATGGGGGGCCGCGGTCCGCGGGCACCGCGATTCTGTTCCTTCTGTTGCCGGGACAGCGGTCGCAGTGGCACTCGGTGCGCAGCGCGGAATTGTGGTTCTACCACCGGGGCAGCCCACTTCGGCTCGACCTCGGCGGCGACGGCAACGAACCCGTCGCCCCGGCTGCCCTGATCCTCGGACACGACGTCGCCGCGGGCCACCAGCCGCAGCTACTGGTCCCGCCGCGGCACTGGCAGCGCGCCACCCCGGTGGGCGACGAACCGACTCTCGTCAGCTGTGTCGTCACACCGGGGTTCGACTTCGAGGACTTTCGATTGGTCTAGCCGGCGAACGTGTCCGGGTCGCCGCCGAGACGGCCGTCCGGGCGGGTGAGGGAGCCGATCGTGTTGATCTCCTCGGGGGTCAGTTCGAAATCGAAGATGTCGATGTTGGCGGCGATACGCTTCGGGGTCACCGACTTCGGGATCACGACGTTCCCGATCTGGATATGCCAGCGGAGAATCACCTGCGCCGGCGACTTGCCGTGCGCCTCGGCGATTGCGGCGATCGACTCGTCTTCGAGGACGGTGCCCTGTCCGAGTGGACTCCATGCTTCGGTCGCGATCCCCTTCCCGGTGTGGAAGGCACGCAGATCCGCTTGGTTGAACCGAGGGTGGAGCTCCACCTGGTTGAGCACTGGCACCTCCCCCGTCTCGGCGATCAACCGCTCGAGCGTGGCCGGAGTGAAGTTGGAGACGCCGATCGAGCGGGCCCGCCCCTCGGCCTTGATCTTCTGGAACGCCTTGAAGGTTTCGACGTAACGATCCCCTGACGGCACCGGCCAGTGGATCAGGTACAGGTCCACGTAATCGAGACCCAGCCTGCCGAGGCTCGCGTCGAATGCGCGGAGCGTGGAGTCGTAACCTTGGTCGTCGTTCCACAACTTGGTCGTGACGAACAGTTCGTCCCGAGCGATCCCGGAATCGGCCAGTGCACGGCCCACCCCGGCTTCGTTCTCGTAGATGCGGGCGGTGTCGATGCTGCGATATCCGGCCTTCAGCGCCTCGGTGACCGCGCCGTAGCTCTCGTCGTCGGGCACCTGCCAGACACCGAAGCCCAGCGCAGGAATGCTGTTCCCGTCGCTGAGCGTGACGGTAGGTACAGAACTCTGTGCATTGTTGAAACCCATAGGTAAATCCAACCGGACACCCGAAGAAGATGTTCCCCTGTCTCATGATGTGGACATTGCGTGTCGAGCGGTCCCGAGGGGGTAACCGGCTGCCAGTGGCGTGTTCAGGTGGGGACACGCCCGTCGGAAGGGGCGAACATGGGCCTCGGGTACGAACTGGCCTATCGGTTCAAGATCACGCCTTGGGTGAAGGCGGGCCGAATCTTCGGCGATCAGATCGAAGGACTCCTCGACCCGTTCGACACCCCGCCGGGCAAAGTTCTCGACGTCGGCTGCGGAACGGGCGACCACGCGATCGAAATGGCGAGGCGAGGCTGGGAGGTCACCGGAGTCGACACCGTCCAGCTGGCACTGGACAAGGCGCGCTCCAAAGCACGGAAGGCCGGCGTCGAGGCGCGGTTCATGCGTGCGGACGCCACCGATCTCGAGCACGCCGTCGGTCGCGGCTACCACCTCGTCCTCGACGTCGGGTGCTACCACGGCATGAGTGACGCCGACCGCATCGCGTACGCCGAGAACGTCACCACCGTCACCGAACCGGGCGCCACTCTCCTGATGTTCGCGTTCGGCCCGGGTCACCGGGGGCCGCTTCCCCGTGGCGCCTCGCGTTCCAATGTGGAGCGAACCTTCGAAAAGTGGAAACTGACGTCCGATGTGGACGCCGATACCACCGGCATGCCCGGGCCGCTGAAGAAGGCCGACCCGCGCTGGTTCCGCCTCGTCAAGCGCTGACCTCGCGAGAACTTCTCCACCGCCCGCGGTTGACCAGTACGCACGGGGGATAATGCCCAGGTGACTGCAACACTGCGTATCAGCGGATTGTCGGCTTCGCGGGGTGAGCGCACACTCTTCTCGGGCCTGGACCTGACCGTCGCCCCCGGCGACGTCACCGGCCTCGTCGGCGCCAACGGCGCCGGCAAATCGACCCTCCTGACGGCCCTGGCCGGGGTCGGTTCGGCCGACGTCGAGGGCAGCATCGTTCTCAGCCCGCCCGACGCCGCCGTCGGCTACCTCGCCCAGGAGCCCGACCGAATCGTCGGCGAGACGGTGCTCGACTTCCTCGGCCGAAGGACCGGCGTCACCGAGGCCGAGCACACCATGAACGCGGCCGCCGAAACACTCGGCGAGTCGGATGAGGATCTCTACTCCCCCGCCCTCGAACGCTGGCTGGCGCTGGGCGGCGCCGACCTCGCCGAGCGTGCCGAGAAGGTGGTCGCCGAGCTCGGGCTCGGGGTGCCGCTGACCGCGCCGATGACGACCCTCTCAGGTGGACAGGCTGCGCGTGCGGGGCTGGCGTCGCTGTTGCTGTCGCGCTACGACGTCCTTCTCCTGGACGAGCCGACCAATGACCTCGATCTTCTCGGGCTCGAACAGCTCGAGCGCTTCGTCGCGGACAGCAGGGCTGCGATGGTGGTGGTCAGTCACGATCGCGAGTTCCTCGCTCGGACCGTCACCGGCATCGTCGAACTGGACCTGGTTCAGCAGCAGATCGCCGTGTACGACGGCGGCTACGAGTCCTATCTCGCGGAGCGCGAGATCGCCAGGCGGCATGCCCGCGAGGCCTACGAAGAGTACGCGGGCACCCGCTCGGATTTGGAAGACCGCGCGCAGATGCAGCGGAACTGGATGGAGCACGGCGTCCGCAACGCGCGACGGAAGGCAAAGGACAACGACAAGATAGGCAAGGGTCTGCGTACCGAGTCGACCGAGAAGCAGGCCGCGAAGGCCCGTCAGACGCAGCGCCGGATCGAGCGACTCGACGTGGTCGAAGAGCCCCGCAAGGAGTGGGAGCTGCGGATGGAGGTCGCCGCCGCCCCGCGCAGCGGGTCCGTAGTCGCGACGGCGAACGGTGCGACGGTCACCTGGGGCGGGGACCGCGAATTCACGTTCGGGCCGGTCACCACTCAGGTGGACTGGGGCGACCGCATCCTCATCACCGGCGCCAACGGTTCCGGCAAGACGACCCTGCTGAAAGTGCTGCTGGGCAAGCTCACGCCGGATGCGGGTAGCGCGTCACTGGGCTCGGGCGTGGCGATCGGGGAGATCGATCAGGCCCGCGGCCTGTTCGAAGGCGCGGAGAAGGTGTCCGACGCCTTCGCCGCCCAGGTGCCGGACTGGCCGGACGCCGACGTGCGCACACTGCTCGCGAAGTTCGGACTCAAGGGCCACCACGTGTTGCGCCCGGCGTCGTCGTTGTCTCCCGGTGAACGCACCCGGGCTGCGCTCGCGCTGTTGCAGGCCCGCGGAGTCAACCTCCTGGTACTCGACGAGCCGACCAACCATCTCGACCTGCCCGCGATCGAACAACTCGAACAGGCGATGGAGAATTTCGACGGCACCCTGCTGCTCGTCACGCACGACCGGCGGATGCTGGAGACGACCCGCAGCACCCGCCGGTGGCGAATGGACGGCGGCCGACTGTTCGAGGAGTAGGTCAGTCGCCCTCGGCCATGGGCGGCAGCGCCTTGACGAACGGCGGGTCGAAGTCGACCTTCCCAAGCTTCGCCGCGCCGCCGGGGGAACCGAGGTCGTCGAAGAAGTCGGCGTTCGCCTTGGTGTACTCCACCCACTGGTCCGGGACGTCGTCCTCGTAGAAGATCGCCTCGACGGGGCAGACGGGCTCACAGGCGCCACAGTCGACGCATTCGTCGGGGTGGATGTAGAGCATCCGACCGCCCTCGTAGATGCAGTCGACAGGACATTCTTCGATGCATGCCTTGTCCAGAACGTCGACACAGGGCTCAGCGATGGTGTAGGTCACGTCAGTAATCCTGTCCTTTCCTGCCGTCCCGCGCGAATCGCCTCCACTCTGCCACGCAATTTCGCAGGGTCAACCTGTCATTTTGGCGAACCGTCGCCGTTGTATGTAGTTGACAAACTGTTGGGTTTTCACAACAATTTGTTGCATGAGCCCAGTACGGCGTGGGGACGCCCTCCCCATCTACAACCGAATCGGCGTCCTTCGCGCCGAGCGCGGGATGAGCCGGGCTCAGTTGGCGGGACTCATCGACGTCAATCCCCAGACCGTCGGCGCGCTCGAACGGGGCGACCACTACCCCAGCCTCGACCTGGCGTTCCGTATCTCGTGGGTGTTCGAACTGCCGGTGGAGGCCATCTTCTCCCGCACCGAGTTCGGACCCCTGTCCACCGAGCTGTATCGCACCGACCGACCGCCGTCCACGACAGGAAGCGGGGAGAGTTCCCATGCCTGAGACCAATCTGATCGAGCGGTACCAGGGGTTCCGCACGCGCAGATTCCTCCAGAACGAACGCCGTTACCGCACCTGGCTACCGAGGTGGCGGACGCGCAGCCGCAGACGAATCCTGGTGGTCGCCCTCGCGGTGACGTTCGTGTTCATGATCGCCGTCGGCATCGTGTGTCATTTCGACATGGTCGTCGGGCCGCTGCTGTGGCTGCCCGCGTGCCTGTTGTTCTTCCCACTGTGGACGATGCTCCAGATCGTGTCCGGGCGGCAGGGGGACGCTCCGCGCGATGCCCTCGACGAGTGGGAGATTCAGCAGCGCAACAGTGCCCGGTCGATCGGACTCACGGTCACCCAGCTACTGACGCTCGTTCCCGCGTTGTACCTGATATTCGTCGGAGCGCTGGACGTCGATCACAGCAACGTGCCGTACGGTGCCGGCCTCCTCGTGGTCACCGCACTGATGATCGGCGGGTGCACCCCCGCGATAATTCTCGGCTGGACACAACCCGATCCAGAACCGGAAGACCTGACGTCATAACAACTTCTGGCCCTCCAGAATGGGAAGGACCCATGTCTCACACACTCACCATCGACAGCATCTCCAAACGGTACGGCGACGTCGTCGCCCTCGACGACCTCTCGTTCGACGTGCGGCCCGGCGAGATCTTCGGATTCGTCGGCAGCAACGGTGCCGGAAAGACCACCACGATGCGCATCGCGCTCGGTGTCCTGTCCGCCGACTCCGGCGAGGTGCGGATCGGCGACAAGCCGATAGACCTCGAGGTACGACGAACCATCGGCTACATGCCCGAGGAACGTGGGCTGTACCCGAAGATGAAGGTGGGTGCGCAACTCGCGTACCTGGCGGAGCTGCATGGCCTCTCCCGTACTGTGGCCCGCGAATCGGTGGACCGGTGGACCGAGCGCCTCGGCATCTCGGACCGCACCGGCGACACCGTGGACGCGCTCTCGCTCGGCAATCAGCAACGTGTCCAGCTCGCCGCCGCGCTCGTCCACGATCCCGCGGTCCTGGTGCTGGACGAGCCGTTCTCCGGACTCGACCCCGTCGCGGTGGACGTCATGAGCGAGGTGCTGGTGGAGAAGGCGAAAACCGGTGTACCGGTGATCTTCTCGAGCCATCAGCTCGAACTCGTCCAACGCCTGTGCCACCGGGTGGGCATCATCGCATCCGGGAAGATGCGGGCCGTCGGAACCGTCGAGGAATTACGCGGCACCGGCAACGTGCAGCTCGACGTGTACGCACCGGAAGCGCCCGTCGGGTGGGCGCACCATCTCGACGGAGTCACCACGATCAGCCATGTCGACGGCCGGACGCTGCTGTCGCTCGAACCACACGTGGACGATCAACTGATACTCCATACCGCATTGAAAACTGGCCCGGTGCACGAATTCTCGTTGCACCGACCGTCCCTCACCGAGATGTTCCGAGAGGTCGTGACTGCATGAGTGCCCCACTGAGTCCTGTCCGCGCCATCGGCTTGGTAGCCCGCCGTGAATTCCTGACACAGGTCGCCAAGAAGAGTTTCGTCATCAGCAACGTGATCATTCTTCTCGCCATCGTCGGCGGCATCGTTGCCTACTCGCTGTTCTCGGGTGGCGACGACGACCGAGCGAAGATCGGCCTCGTCGGCGACCAGGCCCTCGCACCGGTTCTCGTCGCGACCGGGGACGCCGTCGGCACCCCCGTCGAGGTGACGGCCACCGACAGTGAACAGGCAGGCCGCGAACGCGTCGAGAACGGCGATCTGGACGTGGCCCTGATTCCGGGGACCGACGGTTCTGCCACGGCGGTCACCGAATCGGAGATCGGCTCCGGGCTGCGAGCCGTGATCGACGGCGCCGTCGTGCAACGAGCACAAGCCGAAGCACTGACCGCGCAGGGAGTCGATCCCGCGCAACTGGCCGACGCGGCCGGCAAGGCCGTCGTGACGGTCGACGCCCTCGACCCGCCCAACCCGGAAAAGGGTCAGCGGGTGGCGTTGTCGATCGCCGTGGTGGTGCTGCTGTACATGCAGATCATGATGTTCGGGATGTACGTCGCGATGGGAGTCGTCGAAGAGAAGTCGAGCCGCGTGGTGGAACTGCTCCTCTCTACCCTGCGACCACTGCAGTTGTTGTGGGGCAAGGTCATCGGCATCGGCGCCGTGGGCCTGGTGCAGCTGGCCGCGTACGGAGTGGCCGGCGTGGGCGCAGGCCTCGCCACCGGCACCCTCACCGTGACCGGTACGGCACTGGGGGTCCTGGCGGGAACGCTCGGCTGGTTCGTCCTCGGCTTCGCATTCTTCGCCGTGCTCTACGCCGCCGCAGGCTCCATGGTGTCTCGGCAGGAGGATGTCAATGCCACGGCGTCACCGTTGATGGTGTTGATCGTCATCATGTTCTTCAGCGCGTTTTCCTCGGTAAGCAACCCCGACGGCACGTTGAGCAACGTACTCAGCTGGATCCCGCCCTTCTCCGCGATCCTGATGCCGTTGCGGATCGCTTCCGGCGTGGCATCACCGACGCAGGTCGTGGTTACCGTGGCTCTGATGCTGGCCGTGACTGCCGCGCTCAGCGTGTTGGCCGCGAAGATCTACCAGCGCTCGATCCTGCGTATCGGCAAGGTCGTGTCGTGGAAAGAGGCGCTGGGACGTTAGCGGGCGGAGTCCAAGACACCATCGGTTCCCAGCGTTGGCCACCCATCGCACGGTTGAGGTCGGCAGCGCCGGGTACCCACGGTCATGACCACAGAACACCTGTCGCGCCATCATTTCCCGCGGGCGAAGCAGCACCCGACCGTTCGGATGGTCGCGGACCGCGAAGCCCAGCTGATGCGGACGCTGCGGCGGGCGGTGTCCATACTCTCGACCGCCGACCTGCCGTTCGCGGTCGGCGGAGACTGCGCCGTGTACGCCCGCGGCGGACCGCCGGCCGAGCACCAGGTGACCATCATCGCCTCGGATGAGCACCTGACCGGTGCAAGGGCCGCGCTGGCTGCGGGTGGGATGCGGTCCATCGCTTCGCCCCGGTCCGGGTCACGGCAGCACGTCGACGGTGATCACCGGGTCACCCTGCTGTATCCGGCCTCCACCACCGGCACCGCGGAGGGACTCCTAGATCGGGCGGAGACGATGCGGATCGGGCAGATCTGGGCACCGGTCCTCAGCGGAACCGATCTGATGATCGACAAACTTCGTCACCTCGATTCTCATCGGGGTGACTTCGTGCCGATGCTGCCGGTCGCCCGCGCACTGTGCGAGCAGGTCGACTGGCCCACCGTGGTGGGGGCCACCGCAGACCTCCCTTATGCCCGGGCATTCTTGGGACTGCTCGACGACCTGGCGGTCACACCGACCGTGGAGGGGCGGACCTGACCCCGCGGGGATGCAGGTTTGCCCCGTCACGGTTCGGTTCGGTTCGGGCTCAGCTTCGGACGGCCGCCAGCGTGGTGTTCAAGGTCTTGCTCGGCCGCATCACGGCGACGGTCTTCTCGCTGTCCGGCTGGTAGTAGCCGCCGATGTCAACCGGCGAGCCCTGCACCTCGGTGAGTTCCCGCACGATAGTGTCCTCATTTCTGGCCAGCGCCTCGGCAAGCGGGGCGAAGCGTTCCGCCAGTTCCTCGTCGTCTGTCTGCGCGGCAAGCTCCTGCGCCCAATACATCGCTAGGTAGAACTGGCTGCCCCGGTTGTCGAGCTCGCCGGTCTTACGCGACGGGCCCTTGTTCGTGTCCAGCAGCTGACCGGTCGCTGCATCGAGCGTCTTGGCCAGGATCTTGGCGCGCTCGTTGCCGGTCTTGATGCCGAGGTCCTCCAGGCTGACGGCCAACGCCAGGAACTCACCGAGCGAATCCCAGCGCAGGTGGTTCTCCTCCACCAACTGCTTGACGTGCTTGGGCGCCGACCCCCCGGCGCCCGTCTCGTACAGGCCCCCGCCTGCCATCAGCGGCACGATCGACAGCATCTTGGCGCTCGTGCCGAGTTCCAGGATCGGGAACAGGTCGGTGAGGTAGTCACGCAGGATGTTGCCGGTCGCGGCGATGGTGTCCATCCCGCGGATGAGCCGCTCCAGCGTGTACCGCATCGAGCGCACCTGCGACATGATCTGGATGTCGAGGCCCTCGGTGTCATGATCCTGCAGGTACAGGTCGACCTTCTTGATCAGCTCGTTCTCGTGCGGGCGGTACGGGTCGAGCCAAAACAGGACCGGCATGCCGGAGTTGCGTGCCCGGGTGACCGCGAGCTTGACCCAGTCGCGGATAGGCGCGTCCTTGACGGTGCACATGCGCCAGATGTCACCGGCCTCGACGTGCTGGGAGAGCAGCACCTCACCGGTGTCGACGTCGACGAAGTTGGCATCGCCCTCCTCAGGAATCTCGAAGGTCTTGTCGTGCGAGCCGTACTCCTCGGCCTGCTGCGCCATGAGCCCGACGTTGGGGACGGTACCCATGGTCGTCGGGTCGAACGCACCGTTGGTCTTACAGAAGTTGATGATCTCCTGGTAGATGCGCGCGAAAGTGGACTCCGGCATCACCGCCTTGACGTCCTTGGGCCGTCCGTCGGCGCCGTACATCTTCCCGCCCGAGCGGATCATCGCGGGCATCGAGGCGTCCACGATCACGTCGCTGGGCGAATGGAAGTTCGAGATGCCGCGGGCGGAGTCGACCATGGCCAACTCGGGACGGTGCTCATGGCAGTCGTGCAGGTCCTGATTGATCTCCTCTCGCTGCGTACTGGGCAGGCTCTCGATCTTGTCGTAGAGGTCGACGAGGCCGTTGTTGACGTTGACGCCCAGTTCGTCGAACAGCTTCTGATGCTTGGCGAAGGCGTCCTTGTAGAACGTCTTCACCGCGTGACCGAAGACGATGGGGTGCGAAACCTTCATCATCGTCGCCTTGACGTGGAGGGAGAACATCACGCCCGTCTTGCGCGCATCCTCCATCTGCTCCTCGTAGAAATCGAGCAAGGCCTCCTTGCTCATGAACATGCTGTCCATGATGTCGCCCTTGCCCAGAACCATCCCGGGCTTGAGAACGATCGTCTCGCCGTCCTTGGTCACCAACTCCATCCGGACCGTGCGCTCCCGGTCAAGCATCATCGACTTCTCGCCGTGGTAGAAGTCGCCGTGCCGCATGTGCGCGACATGGCTGCGCGAGGCCATCGACCACTCACCCATGCTGTGCGGGTGCTTGCGGACGTACTCCTTCACCGCCCTGGGTGCGCGGCGGTCGGAGTTGCCCTCACGCAGGACCGGGTTGACCGCACTGCCGAGGATCCTGCCGTAGCGCTGCCGGATCTCACGTTCCTCGTCGGTCTTCGGGGCGTCCGGGAAGTCCGGGACCTGGTAGCCCTTACCCTGCAGTTCCCTGATGGCAGCCAGAAGTTGCGGCACAGACGCGCTGATGTTGGGCAGCTTGATGATGTTGGTCTCGGGCTGTTGCGTCAGACGACCCAGCTCGGCAAGGCGGTCCGGGACGCGCTGCTCTTCGGTGAGACGATCGGGGAACTCGGCCAGGATCCGCGCCGGCACCGAGATGTCACTGGACTCGATCTCGATGCCCGCGGCATCGGCGAAGGTGCGCACGATCGGCAGGAAGGCATAGGTCGCGAGCAACGGCGCCTCGTCGGTCAGCGTGTAGATGATGGTCGACTGCTTATCGGCGCTCATGGTTATTCTCCCGCGTCAGTTCGGTTCCGCTTTCGAAGAGCTTGCGTGCGGCTACGGTATCGCGTCGAGCACAAGGCTACGTGCGACACCACCACGACCATACAAGCGCCGGTACTCCGAACTCCGCTTCCTGCGGCTGGATTCGTTCACCGCTCGAACACCCCAGCGGGCGAAGGCGCGAATCCCCGACCACGGCCTCGCGCGCTATGTAGTGTTCGATCTGTCGATCGGCGCTGCTCACGTTCGGTCGTGGAACGGGGAACGCCATGGTCGTCCGTCGCAAAAGACCGGTCGTCGCAGTCGCTGTCGCAGTGGTCACGTCGCTCGCCCTGATGTTCACCGGATGCACGTCCGAGACGACCGGTGCTGGTGGCGGCAATTTCGGTCCGGAGGGCTCACCGGTCGCGTATCAGGAGCCGGTGAAGCTGACGAGCGAGGGCGGTGTCCTCGAAGTGCGACTCTCGGCCCACCAGGGCACCGTCGACCTCGACACCGCTTCGGCGCCGGTATCGAACTTCCTGCTCTTCGGGTACGAAGTCCTCCGAGGCACAGCCTCCGACGGGTCGAGGGAGGCCGACGGCGTCTACCCGGCGCCCACATTGCGGGTCGATCCGGGTGAGCGCTTGATCATCCATTACGACAACGATCTGCAAGATCTCACGATCGAAGACTTCTACGACCCCGCCTTCACACCCGCAGGCGGGGTCGTACCGATCTACCCGCCGTCGCTGACGTCGTCACCGCTCAACCTGCACACCCACGGACTGCATGTCAGCCCGGACGGCAACGCCGACAACGTCCTGCTCGACATCCCGGCCGGCAAAGGCAACGTCTACGACTACGCGGTGCCGAAGGACATGCCGAACGGCCTGTACTGGTACCACAGCCACCGCCATACGGTCACGGCGCAGCAAACGTATCTCGGGCTCGCGGGTCTGCTCGAAATCGGCCGCCCGGACGGCGACCTGCCGCTGGTGACCGAGAACGACGTCCCGATCCGGGACATGGCGTTGCAGTACAACTTCGTGTTCGACCGCAAGGGCACCGGCCGTCAGTTGAACGACCCGAACTGGCCGCAGTACGTGAGCACGCTGACCCCACCGGAAGGCAACCAGCTCGCCGAGGGCACGTACTCGCCGAGCCTGGCTCCGGTGAATTTCTCGGAGACGTCGGAGGGTGCCCAGTACTTCACCAATTGGTACAGCGGACCGCTCTCGCCCGCCAATCATCGCGGGCAGAACCAATTCGTGCCCGGCAACCTGCAGAGCTTCAGCAGCGACGGGGCCGACATTCCTGCAGACCTGTCACTGCCGGACAACCAACGCGACGTGCAGTACACGGTGAACGGTCAGTTCCAGCCGGAGCTGAAGCTGAAGCCGGGTCAGACCGAGATCTGGGTGTTGGCGAACATCAGCGACTTCGCTTACATGCCGCTGCGCCTCACCGAGACAGCGACGGGCAACCATCCGAAGTTCGCGGTGCTCGGTCAGGACGGTAATCCCTTTTCCCGGGTGGAGTTGCCCGTGGGCGGCGATGGGACCCGGCTCGTCATCCCCCCGGCGTCGCGTTACGCGATCGCGGTGACGATGCCGCAGACCGGTGATCTCGTGCTGGACATGCCACCCCTGGAAGGCGCGAAGCCGGTTACCAATCCCGGTGTGCTGTATACCAACAACGGCACCGAGAACCCACCTGCCGTTCTCGGCACCGTCACGGTCGACCCGTCGGTCATCAGCTATGCCGACGGGTTCTTCACCTTTCCCACGCAGAAGCTCATTCATGCCACACCGGACAGCGGGGAGGGACGGACCACACCGTTCGAGCCCGGGCAGAACCTCGACGCGTACACGTCTTTCGTCGACACGTCGGCGATGACGCCCGACGTGAAGCGCACCCTCACCGTCTCCGGCGGTTTCGGCAACGAAAAAGCCAGCAACAGCGACCCCAAGGCATTCACCTACGAGTTCGACGACAACACCTTTCCCAACATTCCCTTGATCCAGCCGCGGCTGAACTCGGTCGAGGAGTGGCTGATCACCAACCTCAACAACGACGAACATCCAATGCACATCCATGTCAACGACTTTCAGGTCACCGAAATCGTGGACCCGGTAGCCGGCACGAGGACAGGGGTGCAGATGTGGGGTGAGGACAACGTCAACGTGCCTGCGCCGGTGACGGACGCGAACGAGAACCCACTCGCGCCGGCATCGGTGACGTTGCGCACGAAGTTCACCGAATACATCGGCACGTTCGTGATCCATTGTCATCGCCTCAACCACGAGGACAACGGTTTGATGGCCACCGTCAATGTGATCCCCGAGGTGTCGACGTACGCGGTCGCGGTCCCGGGATCACCGGGCAGACCTGCGACCGTGCAGGTCTACGACGGCAGCGGTGACAGGCTCATCTCGACCGCCACGCCCTTTCCCTCGTTCGAGGGCACGCCGACCGTCGCCATGGCCGACGTCGACGGCGACATGGTGCTCGACCTCGTGGCCGGCACGGGTGCCGGGGTGGCACCCGAGGTGGTGGCCTACAACGGAGCAGACGACTTCCTTGCCGAACTCACCCGATTCGCGCCGTTCGACTCGGAGTTCCGTGGTGGCGTGAATGTCGCAGGAGCCGACATCGACGGGAACGCGTTGGCCGACAACATCATCGTCGGGTCCGGTCCCGGAATCGAGTCGGAAGTGAAGGTGTTCGGCCTCCCCGGCGAGAAGGGCACGGCCCCCGCGTTGTTCGGATCCTTCACGCCGTACCCAGGATCGACTTCGGGCGTCACGGTTGCCACCGGCATGGTCGACGCCGTCTCCGGCCGGGACAGCATCGTCACCGCGCCCGGTCCGGGTGAGGTACCGCGCGTGAAGACCTTCCGCTATGACCTGTACACCCCGACCGCCGCGGCCGAGGCGAACGGTTCGGCTGACGAGCATGCCGGCCACTCGGCGGGACCGGTGACGACCTCGGAATTCCTGGCCTTCGACGAGGGCTACACCGGTGGCGTCTCCCTGGCCACCGGGTGGGTTGCCGGCGCCGAAGGCGGCGCGCAGAGCATCGTCACCGGCATGCTCGGCGGCGACGGCACCGTCCGAGTCTGGTCGAGCGGCTCACGACTCGACGGTGAACCGGCGATGTATCTCGACAGCCCCAACCATCATTCGGGCCCCGTCGCGTTCGCGCAGATCGCCTCCTTCGTACCCTTCCAGGGGAGCGGCGTGCAGGTGGCCACCACCAGCACCACCACGGGCGCAGATCTGCTCGTCAGTGGTACCGGACCGGGCGGT
Source organism: Rhodococcus tibetensis (assembly GCF_024438035.1). Classification (GTDB taxonomy): domain Bacteria; phylum Actinomycetota; class Actinomycetes; order Mycobacteriales; family Mycobacteriaceae; genus Rhodococcus_F; species Rhodococcus_F tibetensis. The sequence continues at coordinate 464,405 of NZ_JANFQF010000001.1, read as the reverse complement.
AGCGAGGTCCGCAAGTTCGGCCTCGGCAGGGTCGACCCGCGGTCCACCACCCTGGTGCCGTCCCCATTGGGCACTCTGCCCGCGCTGCCTTCACCGAGCGGCCCGGTTCCGCTCGGTGGGCGGTAGTACGTCCCTCAGTTGTCGGGTACCACCATGCCGGTGGCGGCGTCGACGTTCACGTCGTAGTCCCAGCCCCTGCCGTCGCGGATGTGGACGTGCCACACCATCTTACCATCGCGCTGCTGTTCCTCGGACGAGGCCACCATGCCCCCGGGCACTGTTGCGAGAGCCGTCTGTTCCGCCTGCTGCTGGCTGACCGGCTGCGGCACGGCCGGCGCGGTGGGCGTCGAAGCAGTGTTGTCGTCGTCGTGGTCCTGGTCCTGGGATACGACGGTGCCGGTGGCGGCGTCGACGTTCACGTCGTAGTCCCAGCCCCTGCCGTCGCGGATGTGAACGTGCCACACCGTCTTACCATCCCGCTGCACTTCTTCGGACGAGATGACCGTGCCTCCGGGCACCGTCGCCAGAGCGGCCTGTTCGGCTTGTTGCTTGCCCACCGCCGCGGCCGCCGTTCCGGTGGGCGAGGCCTCCGAGCCCGTGGTGGTTGCCGCTCCTGTGGTGGTGGTGGCGGCGGCGGTGGTGGTGGCAGACGAACCCGAGTCTTCGGTGCTGTCCGAGCCACAACCTCCCAGGAGCAGTGCCGAGGCCATGGCAATGGCGATCAGGCTCGTATCTCGAACGGTTTTCGCGGTCATCATCGATCCTTCCGTGTCGGTTCCACTGCTTCTCAGGGCAGGGTCCAGAACTGAGTGGTCACCAGAAAGAACACGAGCACCCAGAACGCGTTGGCGGCTGCGACGAGTGCGATCCCTCTCAGATTGGTCTTCACTTTCGACGCACCCGCGGGGGGCCGCAGCCACCGCCCCAGAAGCGGGTTCACGTAATGGGGCATCGTCAGGAAACTCATGATGAAACTGGACAACAGATTGCCGATGAGCAGACCGAGCCACAGCGGCATCCGCAACGGTGCCAGAGCAAGAGTGAGCAGCACGACGGTGGGATACAGCCCGACCCAGACAGCGATGGAGGTCTTGGTCTCCGACGGCGGCGGCGCCTCGTTGCCGTTCTCGTCGAACGCGAACCAACTGCCGAAGGAGTTGTCGACGGTGCGTAACTCGAAGTCGGAGAACTTCTCACCCTCCGCCAGCAGGTCCTGTCGTTTCTTCGACGTGAGCCAGGCGTCGAGGTTCGCTGCGGTGTCGTAGCGGTACAGCGCGGTCCACTCGTCCTGCACGCCCTCGACGGGTCGGAAGAGTTCGCTGCCCCGGAAGCCGTCGAATTGGCTCTCTTCCAACCGCAATCGCTCCTGCCATTCGAGGAATGCGTCGACCTTGCCGCGCGCGACACGGTGCGACACGACGACGGTCACGAGCGGGTCGGTGGGCTGTTTGCCCCCGCCCAGGACCTGCTGGGTGGCGGGACCGTCGAAGTACCGCTGCCCCTCGTCGAGGTGCTTCTGCCGAGTGGCGCTGTTGATCCAGGCCTGCACGTGGGCGACGGAATCGAAGCGGTAGACCACCACCCAGTCGGGTTGCACGTCGGTCGGCGGGGTGATCTCGGCGCCCAGGAAACCGGCGTAATCCGAGGCAGCAGCATTCATGTCCTCTTGCCACGTCTCGAACGCCCGCTCGGAACCGGCGAGCACCTTCTGGCCGATGATGACCGTCGCGGCGCCGCCGTCGAGCCTTTCCGCACGCATCGCCGCCGCCCTAGGACTGCGCCGTCGCAACACGAGTCGACTCGCCGAGCCTGCGGTAGATGCGCTCGGGTGTCAGCGGCAACTCCCGGTAGCGCACACCGGTCGCGTTTTCGAGCGCATTGGCCAACGCCGGCGCCACCGGGTTGATGCAGCACTCCGCCATGCCTTTGGATCGCAACGGGCCCACAGAATCCGTCGAGTCGACCAACAACACCTCCGTGCGCGGCACGTCGGCGTACGTAGGGATGCGGTAGTTGCGCAGATTCGGGTTGATCATCGTGCCGGTGTGGTCGACGTGGTAGTTCTCAGTCAGTGCGAACCCGATGCCCTGGGCCACCCCACCCTCGATCTGACCGCGCACCTGGGCCGGGTTGATGACGACCCCGGCGTCGGTGGCATGAACGCTGTAGAGAATGCGGATCTCGCCCGTGACTCGGTGAACGGCGATGCGGAAGCCGTGGGTATTCGACACCACGCTGCGCGGCGAGCCGTATGCCTTGCGCGCCGCGGCGAACCGGATACCGCGTCGGCCCGCAGCATCGAGAAGTTCGCCCAACGTGAGGCGGAGGCTCCCACAGACGACACCGTCGTCGTCCATCGAGCACTCGGACAGATCGGCTCGGGTGTGTGCGGCCGCGAACGCGAGGATGCGGTCGCGCAAGGCGTCGGATGCCCGCAGTACGGCGTTGCCGGCGACGAACAGGCCCGCGCTCGCGAACGCTCCGGTGTCGAAACCCGTCCTGTCGGTGTCGGACTGCACGAGCCGTACCCGCGACGGCGTGGTGCCGAGCTGGTTGGCCGCGATCTGCACGTGGGCGGTGGACGTTCCCTCCCCGAATTCGACCGTGCCGATGGCCAATTCGTACACGCCGTCGTCACCGAGCGTCAGCCATGCCTCGGAAATGTGCTCGGTGGGCGGGGCGGTCTCGTGCACGGAACTCGCGGTACCCGTGCCGACCAGCCAGTGGTCTCCGAGGACTTTTCCGTTTGCACTGCGTATCAGGGCAGCGTCGACGAGGTCGATGCACTGGGCGAGGCCGTCCTCGGTGAAGGTGACGTCGTCCGGCCGGTCGTCGATCGCGACGAGGGAATCACCGGGACGCACGATGTTGCGCCTGCGCAGTTCCAGCGGATCGATGTCGAGGGCGACCGCGAGTTCGTGCATGGCGGATTCCACCGCGAACGCCGGCTGGGTCATGCCGTACCCGCGCAGCGCACCGCTCGGCACCGTGTTCGTGTAGACGGAGTACGCGTCGAACCTCTTGTTGGGACACCGGTACAGCGAGATGGCGGCTCCGGCCGCGAACAGCGTCTCGCCGCCGTGGTTGCCATAGGCGCCCGTGTTCGACACGTTGCGCACCGCAAACGCGGTGAGCGTACCGTCGGCCCGCGCTCCCAAGGTGATCGTCAGCTTCATCGGGTGCCGCGGCGAGGCCGTCGTGAACTCCTCCTCCCGGGTGTACTCGAAACAGGCCGGACGACCGGTGTCCAAGGCAGCGAGAGCCACCAGGTCCTCGGCGATCACTTCCTGCTTGCCACCGAAACCACCGCCCACTCGCTTGCAGAACACTCGCAGCTGATCGGGGCGCAGATCGAAGAGATGGGCCAGCTTGACCTTGGCTATGGACGGCGACTGCGAGCTGGTACGCACGTGAAGTCGGCCGTCCTCCATCCAGGCGATCGAACCGTGCGTTTCGAGATGCGCGTGCTGCACGCGCGGGGAAAAGTAGGTGCCCTCGTGGATCACATCGGCTTCGGCGAAACCCGCCTCGAGGTCGCCGATGTCGCCGTGAAGTTCGAGCAGAATGTTGTGGTCGGGGTCCCGCACGAAGGGATCGTGCGAGCCGTGCAGCCGGGGAGCCCCGTCGGCCATCGCTTCCTCCGGATCGAACACCGCAGGGAGCACCTCGTACTCGACCACCACCTTCCGACATCCTTCCTCGGCGGCTCCGATGGTGTCGGCGAGCACCGCGACCACCCGCTGCCCGACGAACCGCACGGTGTCGTCGAGGATGTAGGTGTCGTCGGGATCGACCAGATGGTCGGTGTGGATTGCCGTGGTGAACCTCTTCCGGGGCACGTCCTGCCACGTGTAGACGCGATGCACACCGGGCACGGCGAGTGCCGCAGTCTTGTCGATGGAGACGATGCGCGCGTGGGCGTGCGGCGAGTGCAGCACCCTCAGGTGCAACAGGCCTTCGATCTCGGTGTCCATGGTGAACTCGGCGCGGCCCGTCACCACGTCGGTGGCTGCGGGCGCTCCCACGCTGGTGCCGACGGCCTTGCCCGGAAGCGCTTCCTCGATCGCGGTGACACCGTTGACCGCGTCCTCGATGGCTCGGTAACCGGTGCAGCGGCACAGGTTACCTTTCAGCGCGCGGGGCAGATCCGCCTTCTGGGCGTCGGTGAACGTCGCCGAGGTCATGATCATCCCGGCGGTGCAGAAGCCGCACTGGAAGCCGGGCGCATCGCGGAAACAGCGTTGCACCGGGTGCAGGTTGTCGGGTGAGCCCAGTCCCTCGATCGTCGTGACCTCATGGCCCTCGGCCCGGAACGCAGGGGTGATACAGCTGTGCACCGGGGCGCCGTCGAGCCAGACCGTGCATGCGCCGCAATCGCCCGCGTCGCAGCCCTTCTTCACGCCGTGATGACCCAGTGCACGCACGAAGGTGCGCAGACACTGGCCGGGCTCGGGTTGTTCGTCGAAAGTCCTGCCGTTCACGGTGTACGTCATGGCAGCTCTCCCAACGCCAGTTCGCTGCGAATCTCCTCGGCGAAGTGTTTCGCCAGGTGACGGCGGTGGTCGGGGGTGCCGTTCGGATCGTCGAACCACACTTCTGCGGGGATGGCATCGATGCTGCGCTGCAACGCGTCGGCATCGGGCATGGAGTCGAAGGACAGGCACACCGGACGGGTGGTGCCTGCGGAGACGGTGAGCAGAAGGTCATCGGTTCCCGGCGACTGCGTGGCGATCAGAAAGATCGTCGAACGACCCAACTGTGTGAGGGTGAAACGACGGTGGCTGTAGCGCTTGCGCAGAGCGCTCACCGGAATGTCGATGCGCCGCAGCAGTTCGCCGGGAGCGAGGACGTTCCGGTGATCCCCCGTGACGAAGTCGGCGGCGTCGACGGTGCGTTCCGACCCGTCCGCATCCCAGAGCGTATAGGTCGCCTCCAACGCGACCGTCACCGTGATCATCGGGCCGGCAGGCAGCGACATGCAGATGTTGCCGCCCACCGTCGCCGAATTCCACACCTTGAACGACGCAAGAAACGCCTCGCAGCTCGTCGCCAGCAACGGGCCGGCGGGCCAGTCACCCGGCAGCTCCAGCGCATACAGCTCGCGGATCGTGCACGTGGCACCGATCTGCAGGGCGGCGTCACCGACCACGAGCGTGTCCCAGCCGAGAGTGGTGATGTCGACGAGGCGGCGGACGTCGGGCTGCGGGACCGAGAACAACCACGTGCCCCCGGCCAGCCAGGCGTCACCGTCGCGCCATGCCTCCCCCGGCCTGTCGGAGGGTCGTCGAACGACGTCCGTGACAGTGTGGAGATCCATGGGACTGCTCCCCTCGGGGGAAGGTGTCGTTCTCATGCCCAACCTGCATCGACGTTTCTGACTCTAGACACCCGCTGCGGTGTGTCGGCGCTGTTTTGCGCTGTTCCACCCGAAGGGACTGCCGTCACCCGCCGTAGCAGGCATCGAGCCAAACGGACGTACCGCTACTCTCAGGGCCATGGCCGCCAAGATCTCCGCCCACGACGTCCTCGAATTGGTGCTGGATCAGGGCAGTTACGTTTCCTGGGACACCACCCCAGTGGACGTTCGGCCCGACGAGAAGTACGGATCGGACCTGATGAAGGCCGCCGAGAAGTCGGGCGTCGACGAATCGGTGTTGACCGGAGTCGGCACGGTTCGCGGTCGCCCGGTCGCGGTGATCGCCTGCGAGTTCGCGTTCCTCGCGGGTTCGATCGGAGTGGCGGCGGCCGAACGCATCGTCTGCGCCATCGAACGGGCCACCCGCGAGGGGCTTCCCCTGCTCGCCTCCCCCACGTCCGGAGGCACGCGGATGCAGGAGGGCACCGTCGCCTTCGTGCAGATGGTGAAGATCGCCGCCGCCGTCGCCACCCACAAGGCCGCCCATCTCCCCTACCTGGTGTACCTGCGGAATCCGACCACCGGCGGTGTCTTCGCGTCCTGGGGTTCCCTCGGGCACATCACCGTGGCCGAACCCGGTGCACTCGTGGGGTTCCTCGGGCCCCGCGTCTACCAGGCGCTGTACGGCGAGAAGTTCCCCGACGGCGTACAGACATCGGAGAACCTGTACCGCAACGGCGTCATCGACGGCGTCGTCCCCGCGACCCGGCTACGACTACTCGTACATCGGGCGCTGCGGGTGCTGATCGACCCCCCTGCCACCCCGACGGTCGCCGCCGAGATCCCGGACATCGAGATTCCCGACGTTCCTGCCTGGCAGTCGGTGATGCTGTCGCGGCGCGCCGACCGGCCCGGCATCCGCCACCTGCTGCGGCACGCGGCCACCGAGCAGGTCCCCCTCAGCGGCACCGGCCAGGGTGAAACCGAGGGGACGGTGCTGTTGTCGCTGGCCCGTTTCCGCGGCGCTCCGTGCGTGTTGCTGGGCCAGGACCGCGCCGGGCAGTCGGCGCTGAACACGATGGGGCCTGCCGCCCTCCGCGAGGCACGCCGCGGCATGCGGTTGGCCGAGGAATTGCAGATCCCCCTGGTCCTGGTGATCGACACCCTCGGTGCGGCGTTGTCGCAGGAGGCGGAGGAACGCGGGCTGGCCCCTGAGATCGCACGCTGCATCTCCGACCTCGTGACGTTGAAGACGCCGACCGTGTCCGTTCTGCTCGGTCAGGGCACGGGCGGTGGGGCGCTCGCGTTCCTCCCCGCCGACCGCGTGCTCGCGGCGCAGAACGGGTGGCTGGCCCCGCTACCTCCCGAAGGCGCCAGCGCGATCGTCCACCGCGACACCACACACGCCCCCGAGATGGCGGCCGCCCAGGGCATTCGTTCGCTCGACCTCCTTCGCGACGGCGTCATCGACGCCATCATCCCCGAGCATCCGGACGCCGCCGACGAGGCCGTCGATTTCTCCAAGCGAGTCGGCGAGGCCATCTCCCGGGAACTCCGTGCCCTGACCGGGGTTCCCGAGAGCGAACGCTTCGCGGCCCGGCTCGCCCGCTACCGGAACCTCGGCCTCGACTAGGAAAGCTTGATCGTGTTTTCGACAGTATGCGGCGATGTCGCGAGCCACTGTCGGACCTCCGGCCGCGGGATCGGAGTGATCGAACGGCCGATGATGATCGAGGTCCGTGTTCGAGGCCGCAAACATCACAGTGCAGCGCGACCCCCGATCGAAACCTAGCCACTCCCCGCGACGATGGCGGGCACGGTGGCGGCGACGATGATCGCGGCGTTGACTGCCTCGACTGATTTGCGCACGGCCTTGCCGGCCCAGTCGCCTTCGGCGATCTCCTTCGCCCGTTTCTTCACGGCGCGACGATCGGCGTCCGGGAACAGCTTCGGGGCCGCGTCGACCGCGGACAGGAGGGAGACGAGCGCGGCGGTTCGCGGAGTAGGGGTGACCCCGTCGAGGAGTGCGGAGCTCAGTTCGGACCGCAGCGCGCGTTCTCGGCTGCTGTCGACCTCCGGCCAGCGGGCGGTGGGGAAGATGCCGAGCACCTTGCCCTTCTCCTCACTGGCTTTCCCGAGGCGTCGTCGAGCAGCAGCAACAGCAGGTCTTCGGCAAGCAGCGTCATGCGTCCACGATAGGGCGGACGTCCCCGGCGAAGTCCGGTGTCCGTTCAGCCGCCCCGGGGAATGTTTGCCGGTTACCGTGATGGGGAAATATTTTGACCATCACAGACGGTTGTCGGGCACCGCAGTCAAGCACGAGGAGCGGCTATGAGCGCGATCGGACACTGTCGGGCGCTCCTGATCGTCGCCGTCGTCACCTCGGCGAGTTTGTTCGGCGAGGTGGCCGCAGCTTCGGCGGACGAGTGGCGGGCGCTTCCCGCCGACAAGCCGGCATCGGCAGACGGATCTGTTCTCGACCACATCGAGCAGGTCGACGACCGCCAACTGAACATGTATGTCTACTCGGCGGCGATGGAGAAAGTGATTCTGCTCGAGGTGATCCGTCCCGCAGATACCAGCGTGCCCCGACCCACGTTGTACCTGCTCAACGGCGCCGGGGGCGGCCAGGATTCGGCAACCTGGAAGGCCAAGACAGACGTGGTCAGCTTTTTTGCCGACAAGAACGTCAATGTCGTCACTCCCGTCGGCGGCGCGTTCAGCTACTACACCGACTGGCAGAAGCCCGATCCCACCCTCGGCCTCAACAAGTGGACAACCTTCCTCACCGAGGAACTACCCCCGATCGTCGACGCCACGCTCGGGACGACCGGCGAGAACGCGATCGCCGGACTGTCGATGTCGGGCACTTCCGTCCTGAGCCTGGCCCAGCACGCACCCTCGCTGTATCGCGCGGTCGGCTCCTACAGCGGATGCGCCGAGACGAGCACCAAACCGGGTCGGGACTACGTCACCTTCGTCGTCAGTGCCCGCGGCGGAGACGTCGAGAACATGTGGGGACCGCCCGACGATCCGGATTGGGTGGCCAACGACCCGGTCGTCAACGCCGAGAAGCTGCGGGGAATCGACCTCTACGTCAGCAATGGTTCCGGGTTGCCCGGCCACCACGACACCCTCAACGGTCCGGATGTCAACGGGGATCCGGGTGTCCTGGCCAACCAGGTGATCGTGGGCGGAATCATCGAGGCGGGAACCAATCAGTGCACCTATCGGCTGGCCGACAGGCTGAACGCCTTGGGGATCCCGGCCACGTTCGACTTCCATCCGACCGGCACCCACTCGTGGGGCTACTGGCAGGACGATCTGCACAACTCCTGGCCGATGATTGCGTCTTCCCTCGGCATCTAGCTCTGCCGGTGTCCGCCTCTGCCGTTGTCTGTCGTGGCGTCACCCGCTATCACATAGGGTGTTTCAGGCCACAAGGTGAACGGCGAGAGGACGAACATCGATGAGCTCTCCGACAGCGAGCGCAGGACGTAGCTACGCAGATGTCTACCGCGAGAGCGTCGAACATTCTGAGGAGTTCTGGCTGAAGGCGGCTGCGGCAGTCGAGTGGGTCGAGGAACCGACGCAGGCACTCGACGCTACTTCCGCCCCGATGTATCGCTGGTTCCCGGGCGCACGGTTGAACACCTGTTTCAACGCCCTCGACCGCCACGTGCGGGACGGGCGAGGTGACCAGGATGCCCTCGTCTACGACTCGGCTATGGTGCCCGAGGCCTCCCGCACGTACACCTACACGCAGCTGCTCGACGAAGTGTCACGGTTTGCCGGTGTGCTCGCCGGACAGGGTGTGGTGGCCGGCGACCGCGTGATCATCTACATGCCGATGATCCCCGAGGCCGCCATCGCGATGCTCGCCTGCGCCCGCATCGGCGCGGTCCACTCGGTGGTGTTCGGTGGTTTCGCCGCGAAGGAACTGGCGACACGCATCGACGACGCCGGACCGGTGGCGCTGGTGACGGCATCGGGTGGTCTCGAGCCGGGGCGCACCGTCGAGTACCTGCCGATGGTGGCGAAGGCGCTCGAATTGTCGAGTACCCCACCGCATACGGTGATCGTCAAGAATCGCGACCACGTACCGGGATCGGCCGCCGACTACCGGAACGGCGCAGCCGCCTGGTTCGACTGGGACGCCCTGGCCGCCGATGCGTCACCCGCCCAGCCGGTTCCCGTGGCGGCCACGGATCCGCTGTACATCCTCTACACGTCGGGAACCACCGGTAAGCCGAAGGGCGTGGTCCGGGACAACGGCGGGCACGCGGTCGCGCTGACCTGGTCTATGTCGAACGTTTACGACATCGGACCGGGTGAAGTCTGGTGGACCGCCTCCGACGTGGGCTGGGTGGTCGGCCACTCGTACATCGTCTACGGGCCGTTGCTGGTCGGCGCCACCTCCGTGCTCTATGAGGGCAAACCGGTGGGCACTCCCGACGCCGGGGCGTTCTGGCGGGTGGTCTCCGACCACAGGGTCTCCGCGCTGTTCACCGCCCCGACCGCGATCCGGGCGGTCCGCAAGGCCGACCCCGACGCGAAAGAGATTGCCAACTACGATATCTCGTCGTTGAAGACGTTGTTCGCCGCCGGCGAACGCCTCGACCCCGACACTTATGCATGGGCCACCCGAGTGCTCGACCTCCCGGTAATCGATCACTGGTGGCAGACGGAAACGGGCTGGGCCATCTGCGCCAATCTGCGCGGGCTCGACCCCATGCCGGTGAAAGCCGGCTCCCCCACCGTTCCGGTTCCGGGTTATCGCGTCGAGGTGGTCGACGGTGAGGGGAACACCCTTCCGGCAGGGGCCGAAGGCAACATTGTGATCGGACTTCCACTCCCACCGGGAACCCTGACCGGGCTGTGGCGGGACACGGACCGGTTCGTGAAGTCCTACCTCGCCACCTTCGACGGCTACTACCTCACCGGCGACTCGGGATACATCGACGAGGACGGATACGTGTTCGTCCTCGGACGGAGCGACGACGTCATCAACGTTGCCGGGCATCGGCTTTCGACCGGCAGCATAGAGGCCGTGGTCGCCGGGCATCCGGCCGTGGCCGAGTGTGCAGTGGTGGGGATCCGCGACGAGCTGAAGGGTCAGCGGCCCAGCGGATACGTGGTCCTCAAGGCCGGTGTCGAGATCGATCCGGAGACCCTGCGGACGGAATTGGTCGCGATGGTGCGCGAGCAGATCGGTGCGGTCGCGACGTTCCGGGACGTCACCGTCGTGGGAGCCTTGCCTAAGACGCGCTCGGGCAAGATACTGCGCAAGACGATGCGTCAGATCGCCGACCACGAGCAGTACACCGTGCCCTCGACCATCGAGGACATCGCCGTACTCGAAGCGCTGGAGAAGCAGCTGCGGCAATGAGGTCTCCGGCGTGAACGTGCCTCAGGCGTGAACGGCCGCGTCGAGGGCTGAGTCCACCAGCGCTTCGATGCGATCCTCGGCGAGCGGATCCTGATCGAACAGGATGCGGTAGACGATCGGTGCGACCACGTGGTCGATCACCCGCTCGGTGACGCCTGGCGTGGCCGAGAAACTTTCGTCGCGGTGCAGAATCGTGTCGATCTGGATCCGGCAGAAGCCAGCACACTTGTTCTGCTTGGTGTCGTTGTCGGGGCGGGCCTCGTCACCGCTCATCACGATGTCGCGCAGTGCGTCCCGGCCCACCGGCGAGGACATCTCCTCGAGATACTCCTGGGCCCAGGCAACAAGGTCACCGCGCACACTGCCGGTCTCCCGCGGGGGCGTCTCGGGTCGCAGTCGCTCGATCGCCACGTCGGCGAACACCTCGGTGATGTCGCCCCACCGCCGGTAGATGGTGGACGGGGTGACCCCGGCGTCGGCGGCGATCATCGGCACGGTGATCTCGGCCCGGCCGCGTTCCTGAAGCAGTTTGCGGGTGGACGCGTGCACCGCCTGCTGGATACGGGCGCTGCGACCACCGGGGCGTGGACCTGGAACGGGGCTCATGAACTCCATACTAACGCGCATTCTTTGCATTAAGGACGACGGCAGCGTAGCTTCATAAAAGCAAATGCTTTGCTTTAAAGCTGGGAGTACTACATGACGATCCTTGCCGCACCCGACGCACTACCGAAGTCGCGACCCGAACTGCGTCGCGGCGCCGCCTTCACCCTCGTCGCCGTAGTGATCGCCACCCTGCTCGGCGCGTCCGCTGCACCGACGCCCCTCTACGAGGTCTACCAGAGCCAGTGGGGATTCTCGTCCCTGCAATCCACCTTGGTCTTCGGAATCTACGCTGTCAGTCTGCTCCTGGCGCTGCTCACCGTCGGCTCGCTCTCGGACTACATCGGCAGACGCCCCGTTCTCGTCACTGCTCTGACGTTCGAGGTGGTCGCGATGGCCATGTTCGCCTCAGCTGAGGGCCTCGGACTGCTCCTGACAGCCCGGGTAGTGCAGGGCTTTGCGACCGGCGCCGCAATCAGCGCGCTCGGATCCACCCTCATCGACCTCGAGCGCAGGCCCGGCCGCGGTTCCACCGTCAACAGCATCGCGCCCACAGTGGGTCTCGCCTTCGGCGCCATCGGATCGAGTCTGATCAGCGAGCACCTTCCGCGTCCGACCAGCACCGTGTTCCTCGTCTTCCTCGCGCTCTTCGCCCTCGAGACCCTGGGTATCTGGGCGGCACCAGAAACTGCCGTCCGGCAGCAGGGCGCGCTGGCCTCGATGCGCCCGACTCTCGCGGTACCGTCCCCCGCTCTGGGCATGCTCCTCCTCACCGGGCCGTGCCTGATCGCCGTGTGGGCGCTCGGCGGTTTCTACCTGTCACTCGGCCCCTCACTCGCCCGCAGCGCATTGGACGTCCACACGTCGCTGATCGGTGCCATCATGGTGGCGACACTGACGGGAACTGGGGCGATCACGGTCTTCCTGCTGCGCAACGTGGCGGCGCGGCAAGTCCTGCTCGTCGGCACCTCTGCTCTGATCGCCGGTGTGGCCGTCACACTCGTCGGCGCCGAAACGTCCTCAGCTGTGATTCTTCTGGCGGGAACAGCCGTCGCGGGGATCGGCTTCGGCGCCGGTTTCCAGGGGACAATTCATACTGTGATGCCTCTGGCCGCGCCCCACGAGCGGGCGGGACTCCTCTCGACCATCTACGTGATCGCCTACCTCGCCAACAGTGTCCCGGCGCTCGTCGCCGGATACTTGGTCGGCAAGGTGGGATTGGTCGACACCACCCGCCTCTACGGCGGACTCGTCATCCTCCTGGCCGCGGCAGCTCTGCTCGGGCTTCTCCTGCGCAAAACGCCAGTACTCACAGGGCCTTGATCTCGCCGTAGCGGGCGAGAGCTTCCTGCCGCTCGAGTCCGTGGTCGACGATCGGCTCCGGATATCCCTCGGGCCGAAGCGCTTTCAGTGAATGAACGGCCCGTCCGGGGATGCCACGCAGCTCCGGCACCCACTTACGCACGTACGAGCCGTCGGGATCGAACTTCTCGCCCTGAGTAATCGGATTGAACACCCGGAAGTACGGCGAGGGATCCGTGCCCGTACCCGCCGTCCACTGCCACCCGTGCTGATTGTTGGCGAGATCGCCGTCGACCAAACGGTTCATGAAGAACCTCGCTCCCCGCCACCACGGCAGGTGCAGATCCTTCACCAGGAAGGACGCAACGATCATCCGCACCCGGTTGTGCATCCAGGCCTCCGCCCGGAGCTGACGCATTCCCGCGTCGACGATCGGGAATCCGGTTCTTCCCTCGCACCACGCGGCGAACACCTCGTCGGCGTCGGCACCGGAGTCGAGTCGGATCGCGTCGAACTTGCGGTCGTAGTTGCCGCGCGCGCTGTCCGGCCGCTGAAAGAGAATGTCGGCGTAGAAGTCCCGCCATGCCAGCTGGCGACGATACGCTTCGGCACCCTTACCGCGGCGGCGCGAAAGGTCGCGGAGCATGGTGCGGGGATGGATGTTGCCGTATTTCAAATACACCGACATCCGGCTCGTCGCGTCGAGGTCGGGACGGTTGCGGGCGTCGTCATAGGAGTCGAGTTCGTTCTCCAGGAATTCCGTCCATCGCCGCAACGCCTCGGACTCCCCCGCGGCGACACCCTCGGATTCCGGCTCGGGGATTACTGCCCGCCGGACGGTGACGTCGTCCGGTTCGATCCAGTCGACCGTCGCGGCGCCGGTGTCGATCGGCGCACGCCACCCGTGGTCGATCCACTGCCTGAAGTACGGAGTGAACACTCGATACGGTTCGCCGTCCCCCTTGGTGACCCTGCCGGGCGCCACGGCATAGGGCGATCCGGTGGCGACCAGTCCGATGTCCTCCGCGACAGCCGCATCACGCTCGCGCCCGTACGGGCCGAAGTCGGCGCTCACGTGGACCTCACCGGCCGACACCGCCTCTGCAACCGCGGGGACCAACTCAGCTGGATTGCCCCGCACTACCAGCAACCGCCCACCGAGTTGGTCGTCGAGGGCACTCAAGCTGCGGAAGAGGAAATCCCGGCGCGGTCCGCCCGCAGCGCCGAGTAGCCGGTCATCGAGCACGAACAGGCCGAGCGCGCGGGCCCCCGCCTCGGCGACGGTGTGCAGAGTCGGAAGATCGGCGAGTCTGAGGTCGCGCCGGAACCAGACCAGTGCCGTGTCCATGCCTGCCACGGTACTGAAGTGGACCGTGTCAGGCGTCCACGCGGGCCGAGGACACGATCGAGAGGTACGGCGCATCGATGTCGTATTCCTCGAACGCCGAGAGAGCCGCACGCGCGAACGTCCGCTGAACCGCCCACTGTCGTCCCGGCCTGGTGCGAGCCGTGATGCGCAACGTCACCGATTCGGCTGTCACGGCGTTGACGCCCAGCATCTCGGGCGTTTCGAGCACGTCGGCTTCGATGGCATCACTCCGCGCGGCCTCCAGGATGGCGTCGAAGGCGACCTCACATGCCCGTTGGACGTTGGCGGCGTGCGCGATCGGCAGATCCACCACCGCAACCGCGTGACCCTGGCTCATGTTGCCCACCCGGACGATCTCACCGTTGCGGCAGTACCACAGCGTGCCGTTGACGTCGCGGATCGTGGTGACCCGCAGGCCCACCGTCTCGACGGTTCCCACGGCTTCACCGAGATCGACCACGTCGCCAACGCCGTATTGATCCTCGAGCAACATGAACACGCCCGACAGAAAGTCCCGGACGAGGTTTTGCGCACCGAATCCCAGCGCGAGACCGATCACACCGGCGGACGCGATGAACGGGGCGACATTTACCCCCAGGATCCCGAGGATCTGCAGCACACCCCAGATGAGAACGACGATCGAGACTGCGGACTTCAGTACCGACCCGATGGTGGTGGCGCGCTGCGCTCGGCGCTCGTTCACCATTGCTTCCTTGATGCCTCTCGGCGCTCGCTCACGCAGAGGGCGAAGCATCGCCGGTTTGTCGGTGGGAGTACGCCGCCGGGTCATACGTTCGATCAGCCGGTGCAGCGCGAACCGCAGGATCAACGCGAGTACCACGTAGATCGCTATCTCGGCCGGTCGGTGTATGAGCCAGTCCCGGTTGGTTTCGGTCAGTTCGAATGCCTGCAGCGAAGACAACATCGCACCCGAGTGTACGGACGGACACGGCCGGACCACCGCCATCCACCCCCTCCCCACGGCACAATGCAGGAGTGACCGCCACCGACTCAGCCAGTGTTCTCGTGGTCGACGACGACGAGGACGTGCGGACTTCGCTCGAACGTGGTCTGCGCCTGTCCGGATTCACCGTTCTCACCGCGATCGACGGCGCCGACGCGCTCCGCGTGGTCAGCGAGCAACGTCCGGACGCGATGGTCCTGGACATGAACATGCCCGTCATCGACGGCACCGGTGTCGTGACCGCGCTCCGCGCGATGAACAACGACATCCCGATCTGCGTCCTCAGTGCCCGCGACACCGTCGACGACCGAATCTCCGGACTGGAGTCCGGGGCAGACGACTACCTGATCAAGCCGTTCGTCCTGGCGGAGTTGATCGCCCGCATCCGGGCCATGCTGCGGCGGCACGGCACCACGTCCCCGGCAGGTGACGCCCCGGCGGCTCCGCCGATCCGCGTCGGTGCCCTCGAGATCTTCGTCTCGGCACGCAGGGTTTTTCTCGCAGGCCACGAAGTGATCCTGACCAAGCGTGAGTTCGAACTCCTCGAGGTCCTCGCCCGCAACGTCGGTATCGTCCTGAGCCGCGAACGACTGCTGGAACTGGTGTGGGGCTACGACTTCGTTGCCGACACCAACGTGGTGGACGTCTTCGTCGGATATCTGCGGCGCAAGTTCGAAACCGAGGGACAACCGCGCCTCCTTCACACCGTGCGCGGTGTCGGTTTCGTGCTGCGGGAGCCGTCGTGAAGCGCTCGTTCTCCCTCCGGACCCGTGTCGCGGCGGCCACCGCGCTCGGGGCGACCATCATCGTCGTGGCGTTGGGCATCCTCGTGGCGTTCGCCATCAACCGGAACAATCTGTCCCAACTCGACCGCCGGCTCGAAACGGCGTCCGACGTGCTGGTCCCCAACGCGGCGACGGCCGGACTGTTCCTCGGCGCGCTGGGCGACAAGGGTGCCTTCGCGATCACCATCCGATCCTCGGACGGCGACACCGTTCTGGTGAGCACACCCACCCGGCTACCCGCCCTCGAACCAGGGTGGCAGTCCGTCGACGTCGGCGGCACGGAGTACCGGGCGTTCACCGCGACGACACCCTTCCTCGGAACGCGGATTTCACTCGCCGTCCCGTACTCGGAGGCACAAGACGTCACCACCGAACAGCAGCGCCAGGTGGCCCTCGTCGGTGTCCTGGCCGTTGCCGCGGCCAGCGGCCTCGGCTGGTTGTTCGGCGGCCGGGCGGTTCGTCCCCTCGTCGACCTCACCGGCCGCATCGTTCGCCGCGAACCGGAGTTGACGCCCGCGTCCTCCGGCGTTCGCGAGGCAGACGAACTGGCCTCTGCGGCAGAATCGATGCTCCGTGATGTCGCCGAGGCGCAGAACGCCACCACCGCCGCGCTCGCCACCGCGCGCGACTTCGCCGCCGTGGCCGCCCACGAACTGCGCACGCCACTGACCGCGATGCGCACCGACCTCGAGGTGCTCACCACACACGACCTGACCTCCTCGCAGCAGAGCGAAATCTTCGGCGACCTGATCCGCGCCCAGGGCCGGGTTGAATCCACGCTGTCGGATCTGGAGCGGCTTGCCCGCGGAGAACTGTCCACCGACGAGGACTTCGTGGACTGCGACCTCGTCGACATCTGCGACCTCGCCGCCGAGGACGCGATGCGTCACCGTCCCGGACTCCAGGTCACCGTCGATGCCGCTCCGCTGACGGTCCGCGGGATGCCGGGTGGACTGCGGCTGACACTGGACAATGCGATCACCAACGCTGTCCGGCACGGGGGTGCGACAGCGGTCCGGATCACGCTGAGAGCCGTGGACGACGCCACCGTCATCACGGTCGACGACAACGGGTCGGGCGTACCGGACGCGGAGCGGACCCAGGTGTTCGAGCGGTTCCACCGCGGTACCAACGCCACCAGGAGCGGGTCGGGACTCGGGCTCGCGCTCGTCGCTCAACAGGCGGCGCTGCACGGCGGACGTGCGCATTTCGAGGACAGCCCACTCGGCGGTGCCCGGTTGGTCGTGGAACTGCACACCGCCGATGCACATCCGATGCCGCATCTCCCCGCGACGCAGAACGCAGAAAGTCCCGCCTCACCGAGGTGAGACGGGACTTTCTCGCGCAGAGCGGGAAGCTATTCCTTGGCGTCCAGGAGATCGATGACGAACACCAGGGTCTTGCCGGACAACTGGTGGCCGGCACCGGCCGGGCCGTAAGCGAGCTCCGGCGGGATGGTGAGCTGACGACGTCCGCCGACCTTCATGCCGGGGATGCCGTCCTGCCAGCCCTTGATGAGGCCGCGCAGCGGGAACTGAATGGACTCACCACGGCTCCACGAAGAGTCGAACTCTTCGCCGGATTCGAACTCGACACCGACGTAGTGCACGTCGACGGTGCCCCCCGGCACGGCCTCGGCGCCTTCGCCGACCACCAGGTCCTTGATGACCAGGTCGGTCGGGGCGGGGCCCTCTTGGAACTCGATCTCGGGCTTGGTCATGTGTCCTCCTCGGTGAGGGCTGTCTGGTTCGGCACAGGATCGCAGATCAGCGACTTGTGACGTCCTTGTAGTCACGCTCGGTGTAACCGGTGTAGATCTGGCGCGGACGGCCGATCTTCGTGGCGGGATCCTCGTGCATCTCCCGCCAGTGCGCAATCCACCCGGGCAACCGGCCCATGGCGAACAGGACGGTGAACATGCGCGTGGGGAAGCCCATAGCTCGGTAGATGAGGCCGGTGTAGAAGTCGACGTTGGGGTACAACTTGCGCTCGACGAAGTAGTCGTCGGTGAGCGCTGCCTCTTCCAGTGCCATCGCGATGTCGAGCAGTTCGTCGTCGCCACCGAGCTTGTCGAGGATGGTGTGCGCCGTCTGCTTCACGATGGCCGCGCGCGGGTCGTAATTGCGGTAGACGCGGTGCCCGAAGCCCATGAGCTTCACGCCGTCTTCCTTGTTCTTGACCTTGCGAACGAAATCGCCGGCGTTGCTGCCGCTGGCCTTGATCTCGTCGAGCATCTCGAGGACTGCCTGGTTGGCGCCGCCGTGCAGCGGGCCCCAGAGTGCGTTGATGCCACCGGAGATGGAAGTGAAAAGGTTGGCATCCGAGGATCCGACGAGGCGCACCGTCGACGTCGAGCAGTTCTGCTCGTGGTCGGCATGCAGGATCAGCAGCATGTCGAGTGCCTTGGCGATCTCGGGGTCGATCTCGTACGGCTCCGCGGGGAAGCCGAACGTCATCCGCAGGAAGTTCTCGACGAGGTTCAGCGAATTGTCCGGGTACAGGAACGGCTGTCCTACGGACTTCTTGTACGCATACGCCGCGATGGTCGGCAGTTTCGCCAGAAGCCGGATGGTCGACAGTTCGACCTGCTCGGGGTCGGCCGGGTCCAGGGAGTCCTGGTAGTACGCCGAGAGCGCGTTCACGGCGCTGGAGAGAACCGGCATCGGGTGCGCGTTGCGGGGGAACCCGTCGAAGAACCTCTTGAGGTCTTCGTGCAGCAGCGTGTGCCGGCGAATCCGGTCGGTGAACGACTCGAGCTGCGTTGCGGTCGGCAGCTCACCATAGATCAGCAGATAGCTGACCTCGATGAACGTCGACTTCCCGGCCAGCTGCTCGATCGGGTAACCACGGTAGCGGAGAATTCCGTTTTCACCGTCGATGTAGGTGATCGCGGAGCTGGTGGAGGCGGTATTGACGAAACCCGGGTCCAGGGTGGTGTACCCGGTGCTGGCCAGCAGCTTGCCCAGTTCGATACCGTCATTGCCCTCGGTTGCCCTGGCAATGGACATCGTGTGCTCACCACCAGGGTAGGTAAGCGTGGGCTTTGTGTCATTGTCAGGCACGAAGCATCCCTCTCAAGCTCAAACCAATGAGTAACAACTTCATTCAGGTAGAAACTAGTCCCACTCCAGCGCGCATGCCGCAGGAGGGTCCGCGGAAAGGGCCGGAACCCGCCCGCGCCGCCGAATGCCACGAGACGATGGCGGCGAGACCGGACGGCCCACTGCGCTACCCGATATTTCGTGCGGTGCGAACGGCCGGGATGAACGGCCGGTGGTCGCCCGACAGAGAAGAGGCGGCGTTACCTGCACCGATGGCATCACCAGTGCTCGAACGCACAATCGCGCCCGGAACGCGGTGAGGCGAACTTGCTCCGGATGGTGCCATCGGCCGGACCCGGCCGCGACAACAGATGAACCCCCGCGAGACTTATCGAACGGTGCGCATTCGGTGTTACACCGTCTCACTCTGTGGACACTTGCCGCCGCGGAGCGGATCGTCAGGAACCCACCGTCGTCATGCCCCATCGGCCGGACCAGTGCTGCCCGGGAGCGAGCACCAACTGGTCGATGCCGGAGTTGAAGGAATCCGGCGGACAGGTCATCGGTTCGAGGGCCAGTGCCCGCCCGCGACCCGGATAGGACTTGCCGTCCGCCGGGTCGGCGATGAAGGCCTGTAACCAGCCGAACTCGCGGCCCGCCCACAGCATGGTTCCCGTGCCGTCCGGGGCACGCAGTTCGTGGCGGGACCTACCGTCCGGGTCGACGTCCAGCGCGCTGAACGGCGTGTCGAGCGAGACCCCGGCGAGAGGCCGGGGGCTGGTGAAGTCGTAGTCGCTGCCGGCAACAGCCTGCGAGCCACCGTTCGGCAAGCGGCGGTCGTCCAGCGGCAACCGGGTGCCGGCGGACAGGTGCAGCGTGCATTCGTCGAGGGGAACGTCACCGACCCGGACGTACGAGTGCATTCCCATGCCGAACGGCGCCGGGATCGCCCCGGTATTGGTGGCGGTGTGGGTGACCGTCAGACCGGACGCGTCCACCGCGTATTCGACGGTGACCCGCAGCGGATACGGCCAGCCCTTGTGAAGTCCCACATCGATCGACATCTCGACGCGGTCCTCGGCACGGCTGACGACACGCCAGTCCCGGCGGCGGACGAAGCCGTGACTGGCGTTGCCGAACTCCGTGTCCGTGATCTCGAGCTGGTGGTCGATGCCGTCGAAGACGAAATGACCGTCACGGATCCGGTTGGGCCACGGCGCGAGGATCAATCCCGCCGACAGCGGCGGCCGGGACCCGAGTTCCCACGTCTCGGTCAGCGCCCGCGGGCCCTGCGGGGTGTCGCACTCGAGTTGCCGCAACCCGGCACCCGTGACTGCGATCTCGGCCCGGTAACCGCCCCCTCGGATCTCCACCCCGCTCGCTGTGGACCTCTTCGTTTCCGACGACTGCGGTTCACCCATGCACCACAGTGTGCCCGAAATCTGTGACAGGGCACAGGAACCTAACGAGCGACCTTGTATCGCATCAGCGCGGGGAACGCCACCGCCGCGATCACCACTCCGACGACGACGAGGACGCCGCCACCGGCCGCGGCCACGCTCGTTCCGACTGCAGCGGCAGCAGCGCCGTGCAGGACGTCACCGATGCGGGGGCCTCCCGCGACGACGACGATGAAGACGCCCTGCAAACGCCCGCGCATCTCGTCGGTGGCCACCTGCTGGAGCATCGTGCTGCGGAACGCTGCGGACACCATGTCGACAGCACCACCGAAAGCGAGAAAGGCGAGGGCTGCCCACAACAGGACGGGACTCTCGCCCGGGGACGCAACCCCCACCACGAGGCCGAAGCCCAGCATCGCCAGTCCCCACAGCACGATGCACACGACAACGGCACGCCCCTGCCGCCGCACCCTCGGCAACCAGCCGGAGAACACACCACCGGCCACCGCGCCCACGGACATCGCCGCGAACAGCAGTCCGAGCGCGACGCCACCGCCGGCGGGGTCACCGAAGGTGTCATGGGCGATCTGGGGGAACAGCGCCCGGGGCATTCCGAAGACCATGGCGATGATGTCGACCACGAACGACGCGAGCAGCACCTTCTGGGTAGCCAGGTACGCGAAGCCGTCGAACACTTCCCGGAATCCGGCGCGGCGTGACTCCCCCGTCGGCGGAATGGCCGGCAGCCGGAGTACCGCCCAGAGGGTGGCCAGAAGTGCTATCGAATCGACGAGATACAGCGTCGACAGGCCGACGGCCGGAATCATGACCCCAGCGAGCAGCGGTCCGGCGATCGCACCGAATTGCATCACCGTCATGTTCAGCGAGTTGGCCGCCGCCAGCTGTCGCATCGGAATGAGCCGCGGGATGATCGCGCTGCGGGTGGGCTGGTTCACGGCGAAGAACGCCTGTTGCAACGCCAGCAGTCCGAGTACCAGCCACACGTTGTCCAGGCCGAGCGCCGCCTGCACCCAGAAGAGCACGGAGGTCGCCCCGAGGCCGACCGTCGTGATCGTCAGCAAGGTGCGCCGATCCATGACGTCGGCGAGGGCGCCGCCCCACAGGCCGAACACGATCAGCGGTACCAGGGCGAACACTCCGGTCAGACCCACGTACGCGGAGCTGCGCGTGATCTCGTACACCTGCTGGGGAACGGCGACCACGCTGAGCTGCCCACCGATGACGGTGACGATCCCGGCAGCCCACAGGCGCCGGTAGTCCTTGTTCTCCAAGGGCGTCGTATCTGCGAGGAACCGTCTCGACCGACGACCTCTCGTCACTTGCCCGGTCACGGCTGCAGTCTCTCGACGGTCCAGCCGTCCCCGTGCCGCGACGTCCGGATTCGATTGTGCATTCGGTTGGCCCGGCCCTGCCAGAACTCGACTACCTCGGGACGGATGAGGATGCCACCCCAGTTCGGCCGCACCGGGATGTCGACGTCCACGCGGAAGCGCTCGGCGACGTGCAGGAGCGCTGCATCCAGTTCGGTCCGCGAGCCGATCGGCCGCGACTGCTCCGACGCCCACGCACCGAGCCGCGACCCCCGAGGCCTGCTGTGCCAGTACTCGTCGGTGACTTCGGCGCTGACCCGTTCGGCGGGACCGCGGACAGTGATCTGCTTGGCGATCGGCACCCAGGTGAAGGTCGCCGACGCGTACGGAACGGCCGCGAGCTGTCTCCCCTTGTCCGAGTCGTAATTGGTGAAGAACAGCACTCCGGCTGAGCTCAGACCCTTGCAGAGAACCGTGCGCGTGCAGGGATGACCGTTCTCGTCGACGGTGCCGAGCGTCATCGCGTTCGGCTCGGGAATTCCCGCCTCCACGGCGTCTTCGAGCCAGCGACGCATCAAGGGCAGCCAGCCGTCAGTCAACTGCTCGGCGTCCAGATCGGACTCTTCGGACGGTCCGGCGATGCCCTGATGTCCGTAACCGACGCGCATCGCCGCGAGGTCGTGGTTCGCCGGACCCGGCTGTTCTGCATCTGATGACACAGCGGAGAACGCTACTCCCGGGTATGCACTGACCGTCCCTCCGGTGACACCGGCTAAAGTTTTGGAGACCGAACCCGCCCCCGCCGGATCGTCGCCTCCACTGCGCGACACCACGAGGGTGGGAGGCCGATTGCGCGGACGACGAGTGCCTGCCCATCCCGCATGCACGATCAGCGCAGTTGTCGAACGCCGAGGCAGTGCCGCTCTGACCGGGGGCACTCGAACGAGGAGAGTCCACGAGCTATGTCAGCGAGCGCGGCAGTACCGGAGGATTTCGTCAGCGGACTGGAAGGCGTGGTCGCGTTCACCAGCGACATCGCTGAACCCGACAAGGACGGCGGCGCACTGCGCTACCGCGGAGTCGACATCGAGGACCTGGTCGACAAGCACGTCACCTTCGGCAACGTGTGGGCGCTGCTCGTCGACGGCCGCTTCGGCCCCGGCCTGCCCCCGGCCGAACCGTTTCCCCTCCCGGTACACACCGGCGACGTCCGCGTCGACGTCCAGGCCGGCCTCGCGATGCTCGCCCCCATCTGGGGATACCAGCCACTGCTCGACATCGACGACGACACCGCCCGCGAACAACTCGCCCGCGCCTCGGTGATGGCCCTGTCCTATGTTGCCCAGTCCGCCCGCGGCATCTACCAACCCGCCGTCCCGCAGAAACGCATCGACGAGGCCGAGACCGTCACCGAACGGTTCATGGTTCGCTGGAAGGGTGAACCCGACCCCGCCCACGTCGAAGCGATCGACGCCTACTGGGTCTCCGCCGCCGAGCACGGCATGAACGCCTCCACCTTCACCGCCCGCGTCATCGCCTCCACCGGCGCCGACGTCGCCGCCTCCCTGTCCGGGGCCATCGGCGCCATGTCCGGCCCGCTGCACGGCGGCGCCCCCGCCCGCGTCCTGCCGATGATCGAGGACACCGAGAAATCCGGCGACGCCCGCGCACTGGTCAAGGGCATCCTCGACCGCAAGGAAAAATTGATGGGCTTCGGGCACCGCGTCTACCGCGCCGAAGACCCCCGCGCCCGCGTGCTGCGCGCCACCGCCGAACGACTGAAGGCCCCCCGCTACGAAGCGGCTGCCGCCCTCGAACAGGCCGCCCTCGCCGAACTGCGTGAACGCCGCCCAGACCGGGCAATCGAGACCAACGTCGAATTCTGGGCCGCGGTCATCCTCGACTTCGCCGAGGTTCCCGCGCACATGATGCCCGCGATGTTCACCTGTGGTCGCACCGCAGGCTGGTGTGCCCACATCCTCGAGCAGAAACGTCTGGGCAAGCTCGTCCGCCCGGCCGCCATCTACACCGGACCCGCACCCCGCTCCCCCGAGTCCGTCGAGGGCTGGGACCAGATCGCCCACACCAGCTGAGCACCTCACCGGAAATATTCAGTAAGGAACAGAAAGTAGCGATGACCTCCACACCGATCATCCCCGCGGACCTCCTGCCCGCCGACGGCCGTTTCGGCTGCGGACCCTCCAAGGTTCGCCCCGAACAGCTTCAGTCGCTGGTGGAGGTGGGCTCCTCGGTGTTCGGCACCAGCCACCGCCAGAAGCCCGTCAAGGACGTCGTCGCCAGCGTGCGTTCCGGGCTCGCCGATCTCTTCTCCCTCCCCGAGGGATACGAGGTGGTTCTCGGCAACGGCGGCACCACCGCGTTCTGGGACGCCGCGGCGTTCGGCCTCATCCGCGAGAAGTCGCTTCACCTGACGAACGGCGAGTTCAGCTCCAAGTTCGCGTCGGTCGCGAAGAACAACCCGTTCATCGGTGATCCGATCGTCGTATCGGCCGAGCCGGGCAGCGCCCCCGAGCCCGTGTCCGACCCGTCCGTCGACCTCATCGGCTGGGCACACAACGAAACCTCCACCGGTGTCGCGATCCCCGTGTCCCGTCCTGCCGGGTCGGAGAATGCGCTCATCGCCATCGATGCCACCTCGGGCGCCGGCGGACTGCCGGTGAACGTTGCCGACGCCGACGTCTACTACTTCGCCCCGCAGAAGAATTTCGCGGCCGATGGTGGCCTGTGGATCGCGCTGATGAGCCCGAAGGCCCTCGAGCGGGTGGCGGAGATCAAGGATTCGGGTCGCTGGACCCCCGACTTTCTCTCGCTGCCCATCGCGGTGGACAACAGCTCGAAGGATCAGACCTACAACACGCCGGCAGTGGCCACACTCCTGTTGTTCGCGAACCAGATCGAGTGGCTGAACAAGCAGGGCGGCCTCGACTGGGCAACCTCGCGCACGGCGGATTCGTCCTCGCGTCTGTACCAGTGGGCTGAGGCGAGCGAGTACGCCACCCCGTTCGTCACCGATCCCGCGCACCGCTCGCAGGTGGTCGGGACCATCGACTTCGACGACAAGGTCGATGCCGCCAAGGTGGCGAAGATCCTGCGCGCCAACGGTGTTGTCGACACGGAGCCGTACCGCAAGCTGGGCCGCAACCAGCTGCGTGTCGGCATGTTCCCGGCGATCGATCCCGAGGACGTCTCGCAGCTCACGAAGAGTATCGACTGGGTCGTCTCGCAGCTCGGCTAGCGCTCGACCCGTATCAGCCCCCGGCATCGCTGCCGGGGGCTGACCTCGTTCAGTCGGTGGCGAGGAAACGGTGGAACGGGGCCAATGCCTCGTCCCCGAGGTGAGGGCCACTGACCTCGATTTCGACATTCGCGGAATCGACTACGTCGGAGCAGCGTAAGCCGAACCGCGGTCCGTCCGGGAGGATTCGGCCGAAGTCGTCGGACGACGCGGCGAACACCACCCGGCTGATCCCCGCCCAGACCATCGCGGCGCTGCACATCGGGCACGGCTCACCGCTGGCGTACATGGTGGCGCCGACGAGCTGTTCCGTTCGCCCTTCGGCGCAGGCGGTGGTGATCGCATCGAGTTCCGCGTGCTCGGTGACGTCGCCGGACGTGGCGACAGAATTGGCGCCCTCGCTGATGACGTGCCCATCGGAGCCGACGGCCACCGCGCCGAAGGGTTTGTTGCCGGCGTCGCCGGTCTCGTCGGCCAGTTCGATGGTGCGCCGCAGATGGGCGAGGTCGGTGCCGTCGACATCGGTATGGCTCATCGTCGGGGTCCACTTCTGTTCCGACTTCCCGTTCCCGGGCTCTGTCGATCAGTATGCGCGCCGCCACCGGGTCCTGGAGGCCGATCACGGCGGAGTTGTAGACGGTGATGTCCTATGTCCGACACCCCGGCGTTGGTCCGGGTGTGTTCCATCGCAGGGGTTCCAGCCCCACCGGCCCGAGAACGCGGATGCTCCGACGTGTAACGTTCTCGGTCAACAGAACTGGCCGCTGGCGTGCGCCTGGCCGTGATCGACTTCGACGCGATCCGACTTCGCGAGATACAACCTGGCATAGCGACGACCCGACTCCCGCTGTCCGGTTGCCCACGGGATCTACGCCTTTTGTTTTGCGGGAGAGCGCTTCGGGTACAGGGAACCTCAGCGATGGTCCGCGAAGCCGGACCGAGGCTCTCGCTACACCCGAACCAACAGGAGACACGATGCGCAAGACCATTGTCGCCACCTTTGCCGCTACCGCGATCACGTTCGGTGGCGTCGGCGTAGCCCATGCCACCGCTCCCGAAGTCGCAACCGGCACCTCTGTCGTGGCGCAGCAAGCGCAGGACGAGCACAGCGACAGCGAAGACAGCGACAAGACCGGACTGTGGGGGCTCCTGGGCCTCGCGGGCCTGCTGGGTCTCGCCGGGCTCAAGCGTCGGCACGAGCCGACCGTGCGCACCGACGCCGGGACCGACCCGACCCGCCGCCCCTGACCTGAGACCATGGTGATGCCCCGGCCGCGAGGCCGGGGCATCACCGTGTCAGCACATTGCCGGGCATGGGGCGGACTGACCGCTGAGGACTCTGCGCGCATCTTCGATCAGGAGTCGCGAACGGAGGGGCGGGCGGCCGAAATCGAACGCGCGACCCCTGCAACTCTCCGGCTACTGATGCGCTAGAAATATGGGCGTGGATTCAGAGCAGGTATTCGGTGGCGGCGAGCCGCAGCGGGTGGGCAGCTTCCAGTTCTTCCTGGACGGGCATCGGTGGGAATGGTCCGATGCCGTCGCCCGCCTGCACGGGTATCAGCCCGGCGAGGTGACACCGACCACCAAGCTGTTGCTCTCCCACAAACACCCCGAGGACCACCCACACGTCGCCCGGGCGCTGGACCGGATGATCAATGACGCCGAACCGTTCAGCAGTAAACACCGCATCATCGACACCGCAGGCAAGGTCCACCAGGTCGTGGTGGTCGGCGACCGCATGTTCGACGACACCGGCACGGCAATCGGCACGACCGGGTTCTACATCGACATCACCCACTCGCACCGCAGCGACGTCAAAGAGTCAGTCGACGAGGCGGTCGCCGAACTCTCCGAGTCACGGGCGGTGATCGATCAGGCCAAGGGCGCGTTGATGCTGGTGTACGGCATTCCTGCCGCCCGCGCCTTCGACGTCCTCGCATGGCGCTCCCAGCACACCAATACCCGGCTCCGCACCCTCGCCGAACAGATCGTCACCGGCCTCATCGAGTACGAACCCGACGCCGGTCTGCGCACCTGGTTCGATCATCTGCTGCTCAACGCCCACCAGCAAACCCGGCGACCGGAGTAGGGGACGGTTCCGCGGGCGGTGGGCGAAACGTCGAAGCGTAACGCGGACGTGATCCCTTTTGCCGGGATCGCACCCGCGCGTGTCCTCCCGCACCGGCTGTCACGAATGAATTACAGTTGGCGCGGTACATAGTCGCGAGCCGGCGCGATAAGGAGGTCAACGTGCGAGAGCTTCGAGTGATCGGTCTCGAGCCAGATGGTTCGCACGTCGTGTGCGCTGATGCTGATACCGGCGAAAAATTCCGGCTTCCCGCCGATGACAAGCTCCGCGCAGCATCCCGCGGGGACATCGCTCGACTCGGCCAGATTGAGATCGAAATGGACAGTCAGCTCAGACCCCGTGAGATCCAGGCCCGCATTCGCGCCGGCGCTTCCGTAGAGCAGGTGGCTGACGAGGCCGGTATTCCGCTGTCGAAGGTGGAACGCTTCGCCTACCCGGTTCTGCTCGAACGCTCCCGTGCCGCCGACATGGCGCAGGGTGGTCACCCCGTCCGCGACAACGGTCCCGCCGTTCCCACACTGGCAGAGATCGTCACCCAGGCCTTCCGGGCGCGCGGACACAACATCGACGACGCCACGTGGGACGCATGGCGCGACGAGGACAACCACTGGGTCGCCCAGCTGCAGTGGCAGGCGGGGCGCACCACCAACGCCGCGCATTGGCGGTACCAGCCGGATGCCCACGGCGGCACCATCGTCGCGCTCGACGACACGGCGTTCGACCTGATCGACCCCGACTTCGGCCGTCCGCTGCGCGGATTGGCGCCCGTGGCATTCGACGAGCCTGAGCAACTCGAATTCGCCGACTACCCGGTGGAGCCCCCTCTACCTGCGCCCGAGCCGGAGCGCATCGTCGAAGCCGAGTCCGACGTGCCCGAGCCGGTCGACGAAGACGACACCGCGCCCGAGCACACCGCACCGAAGATCGCCCCTCACCAGACCTCGAACAAGGACAAGCGCGGAAAGCCGTCGCTTCCTTCCTGGGACGACGTTCTGCTCGGCGTTCGCAGCAGCGGACGCTGATCACCGGCGCGGTGAGCGAGCCGGAGACACGCTCGTGGTCGTACTCTTTCAGGTAAGCACAGAAAGAGAGGGAGGACCGTGGGGGCGAAGGTATCAACGATCTGGTACGTAGACGCCCCTGATCCACTCGCGGTCCTACGTGGACACCCGCGATCCGATCCTGATGCCGCCCAGGCGCTCGCCAGCCGGCTCTACCCCGATCTCCTGGCCACGCCCACGGGTGCGGCAGTGCTGTCCGACGCGTCCGCGATCGACGGGGGCGGCACGGTGTATATCGGTTGCTACCCCGGTGTGACCGTCGTGTGCACGGCCGAGTTGGCGATCCCCCGTCCATCCACCCTGCCCGAAAACCGGGTTCTCTCTTCGGATTTCGAGCGGATCTACTACGTGGCGTCCAGGCCCGACGTCGCGTGGGGTTCGTTCGCGGTATGGGAGGACGGCAAAATGACCCGCTCGTTCAGCGCGACACCGGTACACATCCACGAAGACCTAGGTCTTCCCCTGGTGTGGGAAAGACCGTACTGGGCGGGCGAGTTCCCGCTGCAGTATCCCTCGGGGGTTCTTCCCGATCCGCAGTCGCTGCCGTTCCACCCACAACAATTCGCCGAAGCCGCCAACCGGAACTGGCTGGGATTCCGGTATACCGGACC
Organism: Rhodococcus tibetensis; assembly: GCF_024438035.1. Lineage (GTDB taxonomy): Bacteria > Actinomycetota > Actinomycetes > Mycobacteriales > Mycobacteriaceae > Rhodococcus_F > Rhodococcus_F tibetensis. Next base: position 435,845 of record NZ_JANFQF010000001.1, on the reverse strand, counting down.
CCGAGAGGACACCGAACTCGACCCGAAGTCCCTCCCGGTGCTCGCCTTCGCCGTTCACAGCCCGGGCGAAGGGCCCGACAAAGTGGAGGACGCGAACACGAATACGGAGGAGACGGTCGAGGCGAAGAAGGCCGCGCCGGAACCGGAGCCGGAATCGGTGCCCGTTGCCGTCGGTCCACACCCGGCCCGCAGGCCCGGACGCCTGCGCAGGTATTTCGGCTTCTGAGCCGTCAGGTCGCGCCCGCGAGCGCCGCGACCCATCCCGCGAGAACTCCCACGCCCAGCCCGTAGACCACCCAGCGCCACACTTGTGTCCGGCGGTATCGCCACGCCGTCGGCGCGACACCCGCCACTACGACCAGCTCCAGGAAGACCGCGAGCACCGGGTTGATGCGGGCCAACTGGGTGCCGAACGCGATCACCGCAACCGCCACGACAACCGCGGTGAATCCGGTGACCAGAAGCCCGGTGAACCACGGGACCCCGGCACCGGACACCGGCCGTGGTTCAGGCGGCACCGTCACCGACCCGTCCGGACGCGTTCGTAGAACGCCATCGCGGCGGCGGTGGCCACGTTCAGCGAATCCGTCCCCGGGGCCATCGGGATGCGGGCACGGACATCCGTGGCGCGCATGGCATGTTCGGTGAGGCCTGGGCCTTCCGCGCCGAGCAGGACGGCGACCTTCTCCCCCGTCATGGCCTCGGCCAAGGTGATCGCTTCGGGGTTCGGAGTGAGCGAGATCAACTGGAATCCGCGCTCGCGCAACGCGTCGAGGTCGCGCGGCCAAGCCGATACGTGTGCGAACGGAACCCGCAGGACATGCCCCATCGACACGCGAACCGCCCGGCGGTACAGCGGGTCTGCACATCCCTTGCCGAAGACGACGGCGTCCACTCCCAGTCCGGCGGCATTGCGGAACATCGAACCGAGGTTCTCGTGATCGTTCACTCCCTCGAGAACAGCGACCGTTCGCGCGTTGTCGAGCACCTCCGGCAATTCCAGCGGCACCGGTCGACGCGCCGCGGCCAGTACGCCGCGATTGAGATGGAATCCCACGACCTCGGCCATGACATCCGCCGTCGTTCGATAGAACGGGACGTCCACCCGAGCCAGGTCGTCCGCGAGTTCCCCGAGCCGGCGATCGACGCCCAGAAGCGCGATCGGGTCGAAACGAGAGGCAAGCAGGCGCTGAGCCACCAGCACGCCTTCCGCAATCACCAGGCCCTTACCTTCGGGAAGATCCGGGCGGCGATCCGAGGAGTTGAGATCGCGGAAGTTGTCCAGCCGCGAATCGGCCGGATCTGCTATGTCGATGACGGAAACCACTGGTCCATCGTGCCGTATGTGCAGAGTCACCCCGTTGACTCCCCACCACCGAACGCGAAAGCTCGAAGGGATGAAGCAACTGCACGGACGCACGGCTCTGGTGACGGGTACCTCCGGCGGCCTCGGCCGCGTCATCGCACGGGCGCTGGCGCGTGAAGGCGTCACCGTCGCGGTGTCCGGCCGGCGCGAGGATCGACTCGCGGAAGTCGTCGGTGAACTGCGTGCTCTCGGTGTGCGCGCCGAGGCCGTGCCCGGGGACCTGAACCGGCTGGAACAGCTCGATTCGCTCATCGAACGCACCGAGGCGGCAGTCGGTCCCCTCGACCTGCTGGTGAACAACGCCGGTGTGGAGAACGTCTCGGCCTTCACCCGACTCGACCCCGGCGAGCTCACCGCAATGGTCGACGTCAATCTCACCGCACCACTGCTTCTCACACGCCGAGTGGTTCCCGGGATGCTCGACCGCGGTTGGGGACACGTGGTGTTCATCTCGTCGCTGGCAGCGAAGATCGGTCCGGCGTACTGCGCGCCGTACGCCACGACGAAGGCGGGCCTGATCGGTCTCACCCAGTCGCTGCGGGCGGAGTACGCGGGCTCGCCCGTCGGCTTTTCCGTCGTGTGCCCCGGCTTCATCGCCGGCGACGGCATGTACCAGCGCATGACGGAACGTGGCATCAGGGCCGGCCGGATCACGGGCGAGACCACCACCGACAAGGTCGCCGCCGCCGTGATCCGGGCAATCCAGCGTGACCGGCCCGAGATCGTCGAGAGCGGAGCCCCGATCCGCCCGCTGCTCGCTCTGGGGCAGATCGCGCCGGGACTGGTCGAACGGGTGGCCGCGCGGTTCGGCGCCACCGCGATGTTCCGGCGGTTGAGCGAGGACCGCGGCAGGGTGGAGCCGGACGCTTGACGGCAGCAAGCTCCTCCGAGTCGCGTGTCCGGGGGCGGGCACTCACCTAGGCTCGCGTGGGTGAGGGATTCCACACCGACGGTCGGTTCGCCTGCGGAACTGGCGCGGGCGCTCGACGCCACGGGCTACCTCGCCGACGACGGCGTCGCGATGGCCGCGTTCCTCGCCATACGTATGGGACGGCCGCTGTTCTGCGAGGGTGAACCCGGCACCGGCAAGACGTCGCTCGCGACCGCGTTGTCGGAGGCGTTCGACCTGCCGCTGATCCGCCTGCAGTGTCATGAGGGCATCGACGCCGCGCAGGCGCTCTACGACTGGGACTTCCCGCGGCAGCTGCTGCACCTGCGGACGCTCGAGGCGGCGAGTAACGGCCTGCTCGAGGCCGACACCGTCGAACGCTCGCTGTACACCGAGCGGTTCCTGCTGGCCCGCCCATTGCTGCGGGCGCTCACCGAAGCGCCCTGCGTGCTGCTCGTCGACGAGATCGACCGCGCCGACGACGAGTTCGAGGCGTTCCTGCTGCAAGTATTGGATGAGAACGCCGTCACCATCCCAGAACTCGGCGAGGTGCGGGCGGCGACACCGCCGCTGGTGGTGCTCACCTCAAACCGCACCCGCGAAGTGCACGACGCCCTCAAACGCCGCTGCCTGTACCACTGGCTCGAGCACCCCGACCTGGCCCGGGAGGTCGCGATCCTGCGGCGCCGCATCCCCGGCATCGGCCCCGACCTCGCCACGCAGGTCGCCCGCGCCGTCCACTCCCTGCGGGAGATGGAACTCCTCAAGCCGCCGGGGGTGGCCGAGGCGCTGGACTGGGCACGCGCATTGCGCGAGCTCGACCGGGACGTGCTGGACGCGGAAACAGCCGCCGCGACGCTCGGCGCCGTCCTCAAGTACCGCGAGGACCTCGAACGGGTCGCCCGCGCCGGACTGGACCGGCTCCTGGCCGGGTGAGAACCATGTCCGCAGCACCGGACGCCGGCGATCCTCTCGTGGGGTTCGCCGGGTTTGCGCACGCCCTCGCAGCCGCGGGACTGCCGGTCGCGTCGGACGCCGTCGCCGCCTTCACCCGGGCACTCCGCGAGGTGGAAGTGGGCAATTCCGAACAGGTGTACTGGGCAGGTCGCGCGACGCTGTGCCGCGGTCAGGGCGACATCCCCCGGTACGACTCGGCGTTCGCAGCCTGGTTCGGCGGTACCGTTCCCGCCCGGGTGCCGCGAGCCGGGGAACTGCCTCGTCGTGCCCGAACCGCCGCCCTGACCACGACGGACGGCGGCGACACCGGTGGCGACGCGCCACATCTGCGGGTCGCCGCGGACGACACCGAGGTGTTGCGCCACCGCGACATCGCCGACCTCACCGCGGCCGAGCGCGCGCACCTCGCCGAGTTGATCGCCGCCCTGCGCCCGCGGCCCCCGACCCGCCCAGCCATCCGGATGCGCCCGGCCCGCCGGGGGACGGTGGACCCGCGCCGCACCGTGCGGGGCATGCTCGCGGCGGGCGGCGAACCGGTGCGGCCGAGCCTCCACCGCAAAGCCACCCGACCACGCCGGATGGTGCTGCTCATCGACGTGTCCGGTTCGATGAGCCCGTACGCCGACGCACTGCTGCGTTTTGCGCACGTCATCGCCCGCGGCAACCCGGGCGGCACGGAGGTGTTCTCGCTGGGCACCCGCCTGACCCGGCTCTCCCGGGCGCTGCGGGTCCGCGACCCGGAAGTGGCGCTCGCCGCAGCGGGCCGGGCCGTGCCCGACTGGGCGGGCGGCACTCGTCTCGGTGATACGCTGCGCGCGTTTCTGGACCGCTGGGGCAGGCGGGGCGTGGCCCGCGGCGCCGTCGTAGTGATTTTCTCCGACGGCTGGGAGCGCGGTGACCCGACCCTGCTCGCGGAGCAGATGGCTCAACTGCGCCGGCTTGCCCGCACCGTGCTGTGGGTGAATCCGCACGCCGGCGCTGACGGCTACGAGCCGGTGCAGTCCGGGATCGCGGCCGCGCTGCCGTACATCGATCGTCTGCTCGCCGGCCACAGCCTCGCGACACTGCAGGAACTGCTCGAGGTTGCACGCCGAACGTGACCATTCCGGAACGGGTTCCACGATTTCGGGTGTTGTTCGCGCTCTTTCGGCGCAGAGTAGGACGTATCACCTGGGGCTCCCGGCTTTGGAGGCGCGATGCGCATCACTGTCACCGTCGACGGAATAAAATACACGGACGAGGTGGAACCACGACTACTCCTCGTCCACTACCTACGGGACCGGCTCGGCAAGGTCGGGACCGTCATCGGCTGCGACACCGGAAACTGCGGGGCGTGCACCGTTCACCTGAACGGTCACAGCGTCAAGTCCTGCTCGGTGCTTGCCGTGCAGGCCGACGGCGCCGACGTCCTCACCATCGAGGGACTGTCCCGGAACGGGACCCTGCACCCCGTGCAGCAGGCGTTCCGCGACAACCACGCCCTGCAGTGCGGCTACTGCACCCCCGGCATGATCATGCAGACCCTCGACCTGCTCGCCGAGGAACCCGACCCGGACGAGCGGACAGTGCGGCTGGGGTTGGAAGGCAACCTGTGCCGCTGCACCGGATACCAGAACATCGTCAGCGCGGTGCAGGATGCGGCGCAGCGGTTGCGCGGCGGCAGCACCACCGAAACACCGACGGCGGCAGATGCCCCGAAGACCGACACCGCGCAGGGAGGTGTGCGATGACCGCCACCGCCGAACCGGAAATCGGCAAGGCCAGGAAGCGCAAGGAGGACGAGCATCTGGTCACGGGCCGCACCCGCTGGACCGACAACCTCGTGCTGCCGGGTATGCAGCATCTGGCGATTCTGCGCAGCCCGTTCGCGCACGCGCGCATCACCGGTGTCGACGCCACCGCTGCACGCGAGATGCCCGGTGTCGTCGCGGTCCTGACCGGCGCAGATCTCGCCGCCGAGCAGGGCAGCCTGCCGTGTGCCTGGCCGATCACACCGGACATGAAGTCACCGCCCGCCCCGTCCCTCGCGGTCGACAGGGTGAACTTCGCCGGCGAGGCCGTCGCGGTCGTGGTGGCGCGGAGCGCGTACGAGGCGCACGACGCACTCGAGGCGATCGACGTCGAGTACGACGAACTGCCGGTCGTGCTCGATCTCGCGGCCGCGGCCGCTGACGGCGCCGAACTCGTGCACCCGGATCTCGGGACGAACGTCAGCGCCACCTGGACCTTCGACTCCGCGGAGGCAGGCACGGGCGGCGACGTCGAGCAGGCCATCCGCGACGCGGAGGTACTCGTCGAGCGCACATTCCGGCAGCAGCGGCTGATCCCGGCGTTCATGGAACCCCGCTCGGTGGTGGTCGACCCGACCGGCGCTCAGATCACCATGTGGTCGGCCACACAGATCCCCCACATCCTGCGGCTGATGCTGGCGATGACGCTCGACATACCGGAGCACAAACTGCGCGTCGTCGCCCCGGATGTCGGCGGTGGTTTCGGCGGCAAGCTTCAGGTGACGCCGGAGGAAGTCATCGCGCTGCTCGTCGCGCGGCGACTCGGCAAGCCCGTCAAGTACACCGAGTCGCGTAGCGAATCGATGGTCGCGGCGCATCATGGGCGCGACCAGATCCAGAAACTGACCCTGGCCGCCCGCCGCGACGGCACCGTCACCGGAATGAAGGTGGAACTGCTCGCCGACATGGGCGCGTATCTGCGCCTGGTCACCTCGGGGGTGCCGATCCTGGGCGCGTTCATGTTCAACGGCATCTACAAGTTCCCGGCGTATCACTTCACGTGCACGAACGTGTTCACCAACAAGGTTCCCACCGACGCCTATCGCGGCGCGGGGCGGCCGGAGGCGACGTTCGCGATCGAGCGGATGATGGACGAGCTCGCGACCGAGTTGTCGATGGATCCGCTGGAACTGCGGGCGAAGAACTGGATCACCCACGAGGAGTTCCCGTTCGACACCGTGGCGGGCCTGACGTACGACTCCGGCAACTACGAGGCCGCCACCGCGCACGCGCGGGAGTTGTTCGACTACGACGGGCTCCGGCACGAACAGGCGGAGCGACGCGAGCGGAAGGACCCGGTACAACTCGGCATCGGGGTGTCCACGTTCACCGAGATGTGCGGTCTGGCGCCGTCGCGCACCCTCGGCGCGCTGGCATACGGGGCCGGCGGGTGGGAACACGCGGCGATCCGAATGCTGCCCACCGGCAAGGTCGAGGTGGTCACCGGTTCCTCGGCGCACGGCCAGGGACACGAGACCGCGTGGAGCCAGGTGGTCGCGGATCAGCTCGGGGTTCCGTTCGAGGACGTCGAGGTGCTACACGGCGACACCCAGACGTCGCCGCGTGGCATGGACACGTACGGTTCACGGTCGCTGGCCGTCGGGGCGATCGCGGTGGTGAAGGCCGCCGAGAAGGTGATCGCGAAGGCCCGGCCCATCGCCGCACACCTGATGGAGTGCGCCGAGGACGATCTCGAGTTCACCGAGGGCCGATTCCGGGTGAAGGGCACCGAGAAGGCGGTCGGCATCGCCGACGTCGCGCTCGCCGTGTTCGCCGCGCACGATCTGCCCGACGGGGTGGAGCCGAACCTGGATTCCGAGGCCACGTACGACCCGGAGAACTTCTCGTTCCCGCACGGCACGCATCTGTGCGCGGTGGCGGTGGACACCGAGACCGGGAAGGTCGGCATCCGGTCCTATGTGTGTGTCGACGACATCGGACACGTGGTCAACCCGCTGATCGTGGAGGGTCAGGTACACGGCGGACTGGTCCAAGGCATCGCGCAGGCCCTGTACGAGGAGGCGGTGTACGACGAGTCCGGCACTTTGCTGTCGGGTTCCTTCGCCGAATACCACGTACCGTCCGCGGCGGATCTGCCGACGTTCACCACGGGCCGCACCGAGACTCCCGCCACCGGTAATCCGCTCGGCGTCAAGGGGGTCGGTGAGGCGGGAACAATCGCATCCACCCCGGCCGTCGTCAATGCCGTCCTCGACGCCGTCCGCCAGTTCGGGGTGCGCGACATCGCAATGCCCTGTACACCGATGCGGGTCTGGAACGCCATCCGGTCCGCTCAGGGAGGTGCCCGATGATTCCCTCGACCTTCGACTACGTAGCCCCGACCACTGTCGAACAGGCGGTGGCCGCACTCACCGAGGCCGGGGACGACGCCAAGATACTCGCGGGCGGCCAGAGCCTGCTGCCGGTGCTGCGGCTGCGCTTGTCCTCGCCGAGCACTCTCGTCGATCTTGGCCGGATCGGCGAGTTGCGCGGTGTGCGCGAGGACGGCGACAGCATCGTGATCGGCGCGATGACCACGTACTACGACATGATTCGCGACCCGCTCGTCCACGAGCACGCGCTGCTGCTCGTCGAAGCGACGCGCACTGTCGCCGATCCGCAGATCCGTCACCGCGGCACGCTGGGTGGCGCTCTGGCGCATGCCGATCCGGCGGGTGACCTGTGCGCGCCCGCACTGGCACTCGACGCCACCCTGACCGCGGTCGGGACCGCGGGCAGGCGGAGCATTCCGGTCGCCGACTTCTTCGAGGGCTACTACACGACGGCGCTGCAACCGGACGAAATCCTTGCGGAAGTGTGGATCCCGAAGCACACCGGTTGGGAGGCGCGGTACGAGAAGTTCAACACCGTCGCGGAGGCGTGGTCGATCGTGGCGGTGGCCGCGACGATCCGGGTCGACGGCGGCACCATCCGTCAGGCCCGGGTGGCGCTGACCAACATGGGCTCCGTGCCGGTGCGCGCTCGCGGCGTCGAGGACGCGCTCGTCGGCAATGCCGCCGATCCGGAGTTGATCCGGGCGGCGGCCGAGCACGCGGCCGAGGGCACCGACCCGGTCACCGACGGTAACGCCGACGCCGACTACCGCAGCCACCTTGCGAGAGTGCTGACCCGGCGGGCCGTGGCGACGGCGGTCGGCGTCTGAACGGTCGCGGCAGCCGTCAGGGCCGCGAGTCGCGGCCGGCTTCCACCGCCTGCTCGGTGGCGTCGCACACCACGACCGGGTGCGGGTCGACGACGTTGTGCAGCTCGAACACCGGAAGGTAGCGGCCCGCATCCGGTCTGCGTACTCGCAGTCGCATTCGTTGGTGCCGCATCAGGTAGAGCGCTGCGCCGAGGCCGCTCACCAGGGAGATCGCACCTCCGATCACGAGGGGGGCCCGCGGGTCGAGGACGTCGGCGAGCCAACCCAGGACCGGACTGCCCAGCGGGGTGCCGCCGAGGAAGCAGAGCATGTAGATACCCATCACCCGGCCCCGCATCTCCGATGGCACCGACATCTGCAGGATGTTCATCGCTGCCGTGGTGAACGTCAGGGTGAGCGCCCCGGTGGGGACGAGCATGATCGCCACGAGGAGGTAGGTGGGCATGAGCCCGACTAGGATCTCGAACGCGCCGAACGCCGCCGCGGCACCGAGGAACGTTCGCAGTCGCGGCGGTGTTTTTCGCTTGGCGGCGATCGTGGCGCCCGCGAGAGTACCGATGGCCAGGGTGGTGGACAGCAGGCCGTAGGCGTCGGCCCCGTGCCCGAAGGTGTTGCGGGCGAGCACAGCCAGGCTTATCGAAAAGTTCAGCCCGAACGTCGACACCAGGAACACTGCAATCATGAGGACGCGCAGGTCTGCGCGGCCCCACACATAACGGAAGCCCTCGCGCACTTGCCCTTTGCCGCGTTCCGCGGACCGCGCAGTGAACAGCTCACCCGTATTCATCATCACCAGCGCCACCAGCACACCGGTGAACGTCGCAGCGTTCAGGAGGAATACCCAGCCTGTGCCGATGAGGGTGATGAGTACTCCGGACACCGCCGGGCCGATGATGCGTGCCGTGTTGAAGGTCATCGAGTTCAGTGCAATGGCATTGGAGAGCGAATCCTTGCCGACCATTTCGATGGTGAACGACTGACGGGCCGGTGCGTCGATCGCCGACGCGCAGCCGAGTACGAAGGCAATGAGGTAGACGTGCCACAACGCGACGACCCCACCGACGTCGAGCAGGCCGAGCACAAGGCCGCACAACGCCATCGACACCTGAGTCATGATCAGGATTCGCCGCTTGTCGTAACGGTCGGCGAGCACGCCACCCCACACCGACAGTAGAAGTGTCGGCCCGAACTGCAGTGCCATCACGATGCCCACCGCGAGGGCGTTGCCGTCCGAGAGAGTCAGGACGAGCCAGTCCTGCGCCACCCGCTGCATCCACGTCCCGACGAGGGACACGATCTGTCCCGACGCCCACAACCGGTAGTTGCGGGTGTGCAGAGCAGCGAACATTCCGGGCTTCTGCCGGTCGGGCGAGGCGGTATCAGGTTCGGGCGGCACCGTTCCATCTTGCTCCCGGCGCCGGAAGCGTTTGTGCTCCGGTACGACTACTCGGAGTCGGCGACGATGGAAGTGATGATGCCGACCGCGTCACGAAGTGTCTTCAACTGCTCCTCTTCGAGTCCGGACAGCCGCTCGTTCATCCAGGCTTCTCGCGCGTGCGTCTCGTCGGCGATCAGCGCGTGACCGGCGTCGGAGAGGGTGACGATGATCTGACGGCCGTCCGTGGGATGCGCTGCGCGCTCCACCAGTCCCAGTTCGACGAGCGAGGCGATGACGCGTGTCATCGACGGCGGCTGAACCTTCTCGCGGGCAGCGAGATTGCCCGGCGTCATTGCGCCGTCGCGGGCAAGGGTGGCAAGAGCCGACAGCTGGGTGAGCGACACCTGCGCGTCGACGCGGCGCCCACGCAGATGACGCGTGAGGCGCACGACGGCCAAAGAGAGGTCGCTGGCGAGTGCGCGCGTATCCGTGGTCACGGGAATGACAATACGGGACCGATGGGCGGTCGTTTACGTTACTGCGTCGGTGATCGGGCCCACGGCGAAGTACGCCACGAACAGCAAGGCAACCACCCACATCAAGGGGTGAATCTTCCTGAAACCGCCGCTCGCAGCGTTAAGGACCACCCAGGACACGAAGCCGACACCGATGCCGTTGGCGATCGAGTAGGTGAACGGCATGACGACGATGGTGAGGAATGCGGGCAACGCCACCGAGAACGTGGAGAAGTCGATGTCGCGGACCTGACCGATCATCATGGCGCCCACCACGACCAGCGCGGGCGCGGCTGCCTCGATGGGCACCACCGAGTACAGCGGAGTGAGGAACATCGCGGCCAGGAAGAGCAGTCCGGTCACGACATTCGCCAGGCCGGTGCGCGCGCCCTCGGCGATGCCGGATGCGGATTCCACGAAGACCGTGTTGGACGAAGCGGACGCGCCACCGCCGACGATGGCGCCGGTTCCCTCGACGACGAGGGCCCGTCCGATGTTGGGCAGGTTGCCTTCCTCGTCGGTGAGACCGGCCTCCTTGCCGAGGCCCGTCATGGTGCCCATGGCGTCGAAGAAGTTGGCGAGCACGAGGGTGAACACCAGCAGGCTTGCGGCCAGCACACCGATACGGGTGAAAGCGCCGAAGAGGCTGACGTCGCCGACGAGGCTCAGATCCGGGAGTTCCGCGACGACATCGGGAAGTGCGGGCACACTGAGGTTCCAACCGCTCGGGTTCACTCCGAGGGACGGGCCCACGCCGGCGACCGCCTCGATGATCGCGGCGAGCACGGTGGTGACGACGATGCCGATCAGCAGACCGCCGCGCACCTTGCGGACCACCAGAATGCCCATCAGCAGGACACCGAAGACGAAGGTCACTGTGGGCCAGGAGGAAATCGACCCGTTGATACCGAGGCCCACGGGGACTGTCGTTCCGGCCGCGTCGGGGATGCGTCGCACGAACCCGGCGTCCACGAGGCCGATGAACGCGATGAACATACCGATGCCGGCTGCGATCGCGGACTTCAGTTCGGGCGGAATGGCGTTGAAGACCGCGGTCCGGAAACCGGTGAGCGCCAACACGACGATGATGATTCCGTCGATCACCACCAACCCCATCGCCTCGGGCCAGGTGACCTGTGGCGCGATAGTGACGGCGAGGAGGCTGTTGATACCGAGGCCTGCCGCGATCGCGAAGGGATAGTTGGCGACGATGCCGAAGATGATGCTCATCAACCCGGCCACGAGCGCGGTGACAGCGGCCACCTGGTTGACGGGGAGGATGTTGCCGAGAACGTCCGTCTTGGCGACGGCATCGTCCTCTGAGAAACTGCCGAGGATCAGCGGGTTGAGCACCACGATGTATGCCATCGCGACGAAGGTCACCACACCGCCGCGGATCTCCGTGCCCACCGTCGAACCACGTTCGGTGATCTTGAAGTAGTTGTCGAGCAGTTTCGGAGGTGCACCCATGTCTTTGATCCCCATCGCCAGAAGTCGCGCGTCGCTACAGGAGATTAAGGCACGACGACGAGGGTAGCGTTCATTCGGTGGACGAGACCGTAGACCGCCAACCCCTCAGCCGGCGCCTCGCCGACCCGCGACCTGCGCTGATACTGGGCACGCTCGCGTGGGCGGTGGCGATCGTCGTGGTGATCGTCACGGGCGATCGGTGGGCGGATGCGCTGCCGACGTGTATAGCGGGCGTCGTCGTCGGGTTCCTCGGCTACGGATTGTTCGCAGTGCAGCGGCGGGCGGCGAGGCGAGGCAGTCGGGGGGCACAGCAGGGTCTGCTCTAGTGACACAGCAGGGTCTGCTCTAGGTGCGGGTGCGGGTGCGGGTGCGGGTGCGCGAGCGGGTGCCGGTGAGCAGGATCCAGAACGCCGCCCACACCCCGCCGAAGGCCCAGCCGGCGAGGACGTCGGTGATCCAGTGCGCCGCAAGGTACACCCGCGACAGCCCGACCATCAGCGTGTAGAAGGCGAGCACGGTCAGGGCTGCCGCCCGCACATGAGGTAGCGCGACGAGGCGAACGACGACGGTGCCGACGACGCCGGCCAGGATTGCCGTCATCATGGCGTGGCCGGACGGGAACGAATAGGTCGAGATGTCCACGAGCCGTTCCGAAAGTGGCGGTCGCTCGCGCCGGAACAAGAGTTTCAAGCCGCTCATCACCGCCCAGCCCGACAGCATCGCGCCACCGACGAGCAGCGCGTCCCGGCGGCGGTCCTGCAGAAGGAGAGTGGCGGTGAGCACGAGGGAGATGATCCAGGCGGCGACGGTTCCGCCGCTGTTCGTGATCACCGTGACGAGGTCGATCAGCCACGGCGGCCGCTCAACGACCGCCCCGTCCAGGACGCTGTGATCAACGGACATCGGCGACACCCCAGGTGGCTGCCGCCCAGGACGCGGACACGTGTGTGGTGCCCTCTTCGTCCACCCACCACGGAACGGTCATTTCGGTGTCGAATGCGCCGGTGAGCGATACGGTGAGCCGCGGGTGAACCACGACCTCGCCCTGAGGCAGGGGCCGGCCGAGGGTGGCGTGGGCGAGCACTGCGGTCGGGTCCTCCCCCCACGACAGCGGACGTCCCGTGCTGATCACGACACTTCGCAGTGCTGCGGAGGCCATCGACACATCGAGCAGGTCGGCCAGCGCCTCACCGGTGTCGAGGGAGCCGACGACCAGATGGTCGTGCGGGACTGCAGCGGACAACCACGGCTTGTCGAGCACCAGTGCGTCAGCAGGATCGATGACCGCCCCGGTGACCGCACGCACGTGGTCCGGCAGGTGGAGTTCGTCGAGGTCGAGCACCCGGGCGGCAGCCGCTGCCCCGAGCAGGGTGTGCGTCCGCATGATTGCCGCCGGGGACGGCTGCCGGTGCGCGTCGGCGAGACGATCCAGGAGTAGCTGCGCGAGTTCCGGGGAATCGACGGCAGGAGCGGCCAGTGCCGCAGCGAATACGGCCGACTCCGGGTGGTGGACCGCGTCCAGCAGCCCGGTGAAGGTGTCGTCGTCCGGCTCGCGGAGCAGGCCGAGGATCTGGCCGTCCAGTTCGGCGTTGTGCCGCAGCCACCACGCCGTGTAACCGCCGCGGTCAGCAAGCAAGGGGCGGGTCGACGGATCCGTCGCGAGCATGGTCAGAGCCGCCGACCAGCGCTCCTCGTCCACCAGGTCGAGGTCGCGTACGGCGTCGATCGTCTCGGGATCGTCATCGAGTGTGTCCCACCAGCGGTCTTCGTCGTCGAGGTCGTGATCGGGTCCGGTCGGCAGTTCGGCGCGCAGCACGGTGAAGCCCCAGCCCACACCGACGGCGCGCAGTGCGGTCTCGCCTACTCGCTCGGCGAAGGCCGAGTCCACCGACGTGAACGGTGCGTCGTCCACCAGCACCGCTGTGAGAGGTGCGCCGGGCAGCAGCAATTCGTCGGCGCCGCGTAACTCGCCGTCGACGTCGGGCAGGAGGAGTTCACCCAACCACGACGGCAGGGCGCCGGGATCGCCCCGCGCCGCGAGCGCCAGCACCACCGTGGACAGATCCGCCGCCGCCGCCGGGTCGTCGTGGTCGAGGTCCTCGATTTCGGCCCGCAAGGCCGGATCGGACAGCAGGTCGACGGCGGTCGCGGTCTTGGCACCGAGCCGTGACAGCAGCGGGTGCGCCGCCTCGGGATGGACCAGACGCGTCCAGTCGACGCCGAGAACGTCCCCGATGTCGTGGCCCAGCAACACCGTTCGCGGTCCCGTCACCGTGCGGCCGTCCGACAGCGGCACGGGAATGGACGCGAGTTCCTCGGCCGCGAGTGCGTCGACAGCAAGAGGTTCGAGCGCGGCATAGAGGCGAGCCCACCATGCCGGCTCGCGTACGACCCCACTGAGTAGTTCGGCGATGCGGGCGAGTCCGATCCGGTGGGTGTCGACGGTGGCCAGGGCGTGCGCCCAGCGTGGTCCGGACAGTTCCGGCACGACGAGGCCGTCCACGATGTCGGCGAGGAGCTCGGCGAGGTCGTCACTGAGTCCGGGAACGACCGCCGCCCGGTTGGGTGCCCTGTCCTTTCCGCCGACTGTGGGAAGCCACGGTTTCTCGCGGAGTTCGGCCAGGAGGTGCTCACGCAGCGCCGAATCGACCTCGCTGCGGGCGAAACCGGGAAGAGGAACCATGGCCAGTCGTTGTTTCGGGGGCAGTGCAGCCACGAAGTCGGCATAACCGACCGCCACCTCGGCAAGCGAAGCGCCGGGCATGACCCGACGGCGATCGGGCTGCATCGCAACGTCCGCGATCAGTAGCGCCGGGATCGACAGTTCTTCGTCCGAGCGGGTGGGGGCGCGCAGGACGTCGTCGGCAGACGGGCGGACGACGCTGTCGACGACGCGAACCAGCCAGCGGGCGCGCCCGGACACGAATTGCCACCAGTGGTCGCCCCCGATGGCGATGTCGGTCAGTCCGGATGCCAGCGCGTGCTCGTGTCTGCGGAACTCCCTGCCCCCCACGGTGATCGAGGCCAGTGAGGGAAGCTCGAGCAGCAGGTCGGGAGCCTCGCGGACCATGTGACCCAGCAACGCGGTTGCGTCGACGTTGTCGCGCAGGGTCAACACCACCTCGGACGTCGCGCCCGCGACAGGGAGGTTGGCGGTGGGCCACGCGAGCCGCAACGCCGGGACATCGGCACCGGGGTCGGCGCCGTCGAACTGCGCGAGTGCCGATCTCGTGCGCCGCGACGAGAAGACGACCGAACCGGACGTCGAGCGCAGCTCCACCTCGTCACTCACCGACAACACCGCGGTGAAACCGACCCCGTAGCGGCCGACCGTGCCCGCCGACTTGTTCGACGCACGGAGGGCGGCGAGAGCCTGCACCCCGGACTCGTCCAGCGGTGCACCCGTATTGGCGACGCTCAGTACGCGCCCGTCGAGGCGCACCGAAACCTCACCGAGCACGCCTGCGCGGGCTGCGGCGTCGGCTGCGTTCTGCGCCAGCTCGGTCAGCAACCGGTCGCGGTAGCCGGCGCGGACGAGATCCGACTCCGCGGCGGCGTCTTCCCTCAACCGGGTGGGTGAGGTGCGCCAGGCTTGCAGCGTCGATTCCCGAAGGGCACCCGTGCCGAAAGGATCGGCTAGCTGGTCGATGCGGATTCCTCAGCGTCGGAGTTCTCGGTGGCAGCGGTCTCGGTGGCGGTGTTCGCAGCCTTCGGCTCGGTCGGACCGTCGACCATCTCCACGGCGCCGTCGTCGTAGGCGTCGAACTGCGGCGAACCGGCACCCAACGGCAGGGCCGTGTCCGAGTGGGCGCCGCAACCGTAATCAGCGTCGACGACGTGTCCGTCCGCGGCCAGCTCGTTGCCGCACACTCCGAACGCCCCGTGCAGCGACCCCGCGAGCGGCAGGTAGAACCCGCACAGGGAACACGTGGACGGGGCAGCCTTGGCCATCTCCGAATCCGGGCCGTAGTCGCCGTCGTGCCAGCGTTGCGCGGCATCGAGACGACCCTCGAGGCTCATCACCTGTTTGCGGCCGAGCCCGATCTCGAGGGCGACGTCGTCGACCTCGGCGTCGCCGGTGGCGACGTAGCCGGGAACCAGTCGGTCGTCACCGGCCGGAGGTGCCAGCAGGTCCCCGGCCGACAGGTCACCCGGCCGAATGCGCTGATCCCAGGGAATCCAGTCGGGCGCTACAAGGGCATCGGGTCCGGGCAGGAGGGCGATCTCGCTGACCGTGGCATGATCCGCCTCGGGATCTGCGGCCACCACCACCGCCCACTGCCAGCCCCGGTAACCCGGAAGGTCGGCAACGAAACGGTGAGTCGCGGCGCACTCGTCTTCGGTGGTGACACCCAAGTACTCGCCGATTCCCCCGTCCTGCAGTTCGACCAGCGCGGTTCGGGCGAGCTCGACGGCGTCGGTCAGTACGGGACGCGCCATCGCGCGCTCGTCGGAAGAAGCAACACTCACACCCCCAGTTTGCCGCACCACCGCAAGTGCGTGCCCACCTGGGCTGTCATGCTGGTCCGATGACCGGCCGGAGGCACCTCGTCCCCGGCGTCGCGGCACCCCTTTGCGCAGTCGCGATGCTGGTGACCTCCTGCTCCGCGCAGGCACCCACGGCAACCGCCCCCACCGACGCCGAGCTGCGTGTGGAGATACTGCGCACCCTCGATCACGACCCCAATGCCTTCACCCAGGGGCTCGAGATCTCCGGCGGCGATCTCTTCGAGGGCACGGGCCGCAGCGGCGAGTCGTGGGTTCGGGCGACGGACCTGGACAGCGGCGCCGTCCGCGCTCGGGCCGAACTCCCTCCCCCACTTTTCGGCGAGGGCATCACCGTCGACGACGACACCGTGTGGCAGCTGACGTGGCGTGACGGCGTGGCCATCGCCCGAGACCGGGCAACCCTCACCGAGAGGCGACGGGTCGCGCTGGAAACCGAGGGCTGGGGCATCTGCGCGCTTTCCGGCAGTCTCGTGACCAGTGACGGCTCGCCGACACTCATCTTCCGCGACCCGGAAACCTTCGAACCGCAGCGCACCGTCCAGGCACGACGCGACGGGGTCGCCGTCACTCACCTCAACGAACTCGAGTGCGCGGACGACGGCACGATCTACGCCAATGTCTGGGCCACCGACACTCTCGTCCGCATCGACCCGGCCGACGGCCACGTCATCGCCGCGATAGACGCGGGCGCACTCCGCGACGCATTGCCGCCCGGGCCGCGGGACGTCGGCGTCCTCAACGGCATCGCCCAAATCCCCGGAACCGACCGTTTCCTGCTCACCGGAAAGTACTGGCCGCGCATATTCGAAGTCCGATTCGTTCCCTGACAGGCCGGTCCCACCAGCTTGCCCGGGGTTGCTGTGGTCGGATGTCTCTCGACTAGGACAGAATTGGGGAGTGACCGGACCGCGCGAACCCTTCGACCCCGACAGCAGTCGGGCGCCCCACGGCAATTCCGGACCCACGGCTCATCCCGGCTACGACAACTATCCTCCGGCGTCCCGCTCTGGGGGACGGCGTACGCCGTTACCGCCCTTGCATCCGGTGGACGGTGGGCAGCGATCCCGTTCCGAGGAGGAACGCGCGAACGCACCCAAAGCTCCACCGATGCCGCGCAAGCTCACCGTCACCCGGGTCGCCGCCATGCGCAGCCGCGAGCTGACGAACAAGACGATCGCCACCTTCCATCGGGCGGCGAAGGCCGACGGGGCCGACAAATCGGGGCTCACCGCACTCACCTATGCGGTGATGACCAACAACGCGACCGACGCGGCCATCGCCGTCGCGCTCGCGAATACCTTGTTCTTCTCCGCTGCGACGGGCGAGGACAAGACGAAGGTCGCGCTGTACCTCCTGATCACCATCGCCCCGTTCGCGGTCATCGCCCCACTGATCGGCCCGATGCTCGACCGCCTGCAGCACGGTCGGCGCGTCGCCCTCGCATCGTCGTTCGGGCTGCGTACCGTTCTCGCGGTCGTTCTGGTCTTCAATTTCGACAGTTGGGTGCTCTATCCCGCCGCCCTCGGGATGATGGTGCTCAGTAAGTCGTTCTCGGTCCTCAAAAGTGCGGTCACACCGCGTGTACTACCGCCCGAGATCGACCTCGTGCGGGTCAACTCCCGCCTCACCGTGTTCGGTCTGCTCGGTGGAACGATCGGCGCGGGCGCTCTCGCGGGTGGTCTCGCACTGGTCACCGGATCGTCCATGGCGACGTTGTGGTTGGCCGCGGCGATCACCCTTCTCGGCGCCTACCTGAGCATGCGCATCCCGTCATGGGTGGAGGTGACCGAAGGTGAGGTCCCGGCCACCCTCACCTACCACGGTGACGACCGGCATACCGAGGTCATCGACCGCACCCGCGTGATGGCTGAGGCGGACGCCGCCTCCAAGTCGGGTAAGCGCAGGCAACCGCTGGGGCGGGCGGTCATCACCGGCCTGTGGGGCAACAGCACCATCCGCGTTCTCACCGGGTTCCTCACCCTGTACATCGCATTCGTGGCGAAGTCCCGCACCGATCACGAACCACTGATCCAGGCCGCGATGCTGGGGTTGGTCGGGGCAGCAGCCGGCATCGGCAACTTCACCGGCAACGCCGCCGGCGCCCGCCTCAAACTCGGCCGTCCCGCTCTGATCGTGTTGCGCTGCACGGGCGCCGTCTGGGTGGTTGCGGTCATCGCCGCCGTCACCGACAATCTGCTGACCGCAGCCGTCGCCACCCTTGTCGGCTCGGCGGCGAGCGCCCTGGCCAAGGTGTCGCTCGACGCATCGCTGCAGCACGATCTGCCGGAAGAATCGATCGCATCGGGCTTCGGCCGCTCCGAGACGGTGCTGCAGCTCAGCTGGGTGGTCGGTGGTGCGCTGGGCGTCCTGCTTCCCACCGAGTACTGGATCGGATTCACCGTGGTGTCGGCGGTCATGACTGTCGGGCTCGTGCAGACCGTCCTCACCTACCGGGGCAGCACGCTGCTGCCTGGGCTCGGCGGTAAGCGGCCAGACCTGGCCGAGCAGGAAGTTACTCAGCCAATCTCGACCCACAGGGCCGACCGATCGACAGGAAATGTGACGTAAGTGAGTATGCAGGCGAGGACGAAGAAGACCCTGGCACTGATCACCGTGGGACTGGTGGTGGCCGCCGTGGCCTTCGTCGGGGTTCTGTACGTGCTCGTTCGGGACTCCGATCCCCGCCTGCCTGAGATCACCGCATTCGCGCACGGCCGTGCGGAGCAGGTGGCGCCACTGGCGTTCTGCAATCTCTATCTCGAGAACTGCGAGACCGGCGACCTCGCCGAACTCGACGTCCCCCCCGGCTCTACGTTGCAGTTGTCGCTGCCGCAGGAAATCGTCGACGCACCGTGGCGGATGGTCGTCGTCTACCAGGACCCGTCGGGTCAGGTCGTGGTGCAGGAGAGGGCGCACCGCGCCGGTGAGACCCGCTCGGTGACAGTGCCGTCGACGGAGGAACTACAGCTGGCCGGCGTCGAGATTCAGTTGCCGTCCGCCGTCGTCGACGAGCAGGGGCTGCCGCAGGCGCGGGCCGCCTGGTCGATCAAGACGGCCTGAGCGAACAGACAAAAGAAGGGACCCCCGCACCTCACTCTGTGCGGGGGTCCCTTCTTCGTGTGGGGTGCTGTCAGCTGTCGAGTTCCCGGGCGACCGCGCGGACCACCTCGGAGATCCGCTGAGCCGTCTTGCGGTCGGGGTACTTACCCTTACGCAGATCTGGCTGCACCTTCGCCTCCAGAAGCGTGATCATGTCCTCGACCATGCCGTGCAATTCGTCGGGAGTGTGCTTCTTCGCGGAAGGTTCCTTGCGCCCGGCGTTCTGGCGCAGCGACGGCGCGGGGTCGAGCACCTTCAGGCTCAGCGCCTGGGGACCACGCCGCCCGGCGGCCATGCCGAACTCGACGCGCTGGCCGGCCTTGAGGCCCTCGACGCCCTCGGGCAGAGCGGACGAACGCACATAGACGTCCTCCCCCTCCTCCTGCGACAGAAAGCCGAAGCCCTTTTCGACGTCGTACCACTTCACCTTGCCGGTCGGCACCGCGTTCACCCGCTCATCACTTGAAGTGCAATTGGTATGCAAAACAACGCGCCCCACCTTTGGTGCGGGACGCGCAGTACTCGCAGTCTACCTTGCACGCACTGCCTCCGGCATTCGGGTTTCCAGGCACTATCGTTGCAGGTGTGCACCCAGAACCGACTCCCCCGAGCACACCCCAGACCCCCCGCACGCGAGATGGCCTGCTGCGGGTGGCGCTCGTCTTGTTCGCGGTCGGGTTTCTCGCGATCGTGGCGATCTTCCTGACCCCCGTGGTCTCCGACAGCGACCCCGGCCTGGTCCTGTATCTCATCGCGCTCGCGTGCCCGATCGGGTTCCTTCTCGGCATCGCGGCGGCGCTCAGACAGGGCAGACGCGCACGCTGATTCGTGCACACACTCGGCGACCACAACCAGACCCTCACTACGACGGGAAGATCATGAGAATTCTGCTCAACATCATCTGGCTGATCTTCGGTGGGCTGTGGCTGGCCCTGGGTTACTTCGTGGCAGGCGTCCTCTGCTGCATCCTGATCATCACCATTCCGTTCGGAATCGCCTCGTTCCGTGTCGGCGTCTACGCACTGTGGCCGTTCGGGAAGACGGTCGTCGACAAACCGACGGCCGGGGTGGCGTCGTTGATCGGCAATGTCATCTGGGTCATCGTCGCCGGCCTCTGGCTCGCGATCGCCCACGTCGTCACCGCGGTTGCCATGGCGATCACGATCATCGGCATTCCTCTCGCCGTCGCGAACATCAAGATGGTTCCGATCTCGCTCATGCCTCTCGGCAAGGACATAGTCGACGCTCCGCGCTGATGTGACGTTACTCACATAACGGCTCGGTAACAGAAGGGCAACGGCTCGGCGATAGGCACGTCTCATCGCCACTAGCTGGGAAGAGTCCGCAGCGCCTCGAATAGTGGGCCGCATCAGGCACGGACACGCTGCGTTATCAAATGGTGACACTGAGGCCTCGGCCCGTTACCGTCGTCAGCGGTCGAGCAAACATCGGCCACATCCGGCCCGCCGCGCCAAACCTCGTCCCGCGGGTACCGGAGTCCCGACGAAGCATTCCAGGGACGAGGACGGGGGACCCACAGTCCTCCAGGGAACGCAAGTTTCCAGACGGACACCGGTCCGAATGTGCCACGCACACTCGGATCTTGGGGTGAAGCCAGACCCTCTCCAGCCAGGAGGGGTGAGGCCGGGCGACCTCTCAGCCCGAACCCGACAGCTGACCTCGCAGGCGCGTGTGGAGAGGATCTCGACCCACTATGAGCGGACGTCATCGCAAGCCCACCACCACCGGCCGTACCGTCGCCAAGGTCGCCGTCACCGGCGCCATCATGGGCGTCGCCGGAGCAGCCTTCTCGGGCACCGCGAACGCAGCCCCCGACTCCGACTGGGACCGCCTCGCGCAGTGCGAGTCCGGCGGAAACTGGGGCATCAACACCGGAAACGGCTATCAGGGCGGCCTGCAGTTCTCGCCCAGCACTTGGAGCGCACACGGCGGCAGCGAGTACGCCGCCACCGCCAACCAGGCTTCGCGTGAAGAGCAGATCGTCGTGGCCGAGCGTGTTCTCGACTCGCAGGGATGGGGCGCATGGCCGTCCTGCTCCTCGAGCCTCGGCCTGAGCAGCGCCCCCACCCAGCGCAACGCGCCCGCCACCGTGCCCGATGTCCCGCAGGCCCCGGCACTCCCCGACCTCACCAGCGGCGTTCCCAGCACCAACGCGGCCCCGCAGGCCGCGAACGTCGTCGACTCGGCCATCGACGCCGTCAAGGCTCAGGGAATCCAGATCGATCCCCAGATCCTGCAGCTCATCGACGCCAACCGGGCCCTGCTTCCGCAGTAAGTCCCAGCGACCAGAAGAGGGGCCCTGCACCATTTGGTGCAGGGCCCCTCTTCTGCCGTTTGTACTAGCGGTTGATCACCGTGTGCGGATGCGCGTACAGCAACGACTCCGCCGGCAGCGGGAACTCGGTGTCCTCGCCGAACGGGGACAGACCGCCCGCCCGACTCGACGACAGTTCGGTCACGGCGTGATCTCCATCGGCGGTGTCGGGCCACCCTGGATCCACATACTGCTTCTTCGAATTGTTAGCCACGGGGACATTTTGACAGGAGCGGTCGGCGACGTACAGCCCAGGTCTCTAATCTGATAGTCGATGACCGACACCGACGACACCGTCATGAGCCCCGGCGCCGCTGCGAGCACCCCTAGCGGCGCGAGCCTCGCTGACTGGCTGGCAGCACGCAGCGACGCCCACCTGACCGCCCTGCTGCGGGCACGCCCCGACCTGGCAGTGCCGCCGCCTGCCACCATCGTCGTTCTCGCCGGACGCGCGGAACAACGAGCGTCGGTGGCCCGCGCCGCCGACAACCTCACCTCGCTCGAGTTCGGCATCCTCGAGCTACTCGCACTCGAAAAGGCGGACGAGACGCCCGTCTCCCGGGCCACACTCCTGAATGCAGTGGGGTCACGGGTGACGAAGAAGACCGTCGACGCCACGCTCGACGTCCTGCTGTCACTGGCACTGGTGTGGGGTGACGCGGACAGTCTCCGCATCGTCCCCGCCGTCGTCGCGACCATTCCGTGGCGCGTCGGACGTATCACCGAGCCCACCGAGACTCTCGACGACGCCGCCATCACTGCCGCTCTCGCGCAGCTCGCGACAGTCGAACGCGACATCCTGGAAACACTCGCCCGCTCCACGTCCATCGGGCGGACGCGGGACGCGGCTCCCGGAACGCCGGCCGACCGGCCCGTCCCACGCCTCCTCGCCGCCGGACTCCTGCGCTGGGTCGACGACGAGACGGTGGAGTTGCCGTTCCAGGTTCGTCAGGTCTTGCGCGGTGAAGCCGCCTTCGACCCCACCTCGCTGACGCCACCCGCCGTGACCGGTCGCAAGTACAAGCCGGCTGACATCAATGCCGCCGCAGCGGGTGAGGCTCTCGAGCTGGTCCGCCACTGCGAGGACGTCGTCAAGGTTCTCGGGGAGGCGCCCGCGCCTGCCCTGCGTGCCGGCGGTCTGGGTGTCCGGGAGCTGCGGCGCATCGCGAAGGTGTCGGGAGTCGACGAGAACCGGTTGAGCCTGCTGGTCGAACTCCTCTCGGCGGCCGAGTTGATCGCGAGCGGTG
Source organism: Rhodococcus tibetensis (assembly GCF_024438035.1). Lineage (GTDB taxonomy): Bacteria > Actinomycetota > Actinomycetes > Mycobacteriales > Mycobacteriaceae > Rhodococcus_F > Rhodococcus_F tibetensis. The sequence continues at coordinate 413,127 of NZ_JANFQF010000001.1, read as the reverse complement.
CGCCGGATCCCGCTCCGCCGTCGGACAGCGGGGACAGTTACTGGGCGCCGACGACTGCCGTCGACAACTGGTTGAACGCGCCGATCGCCCGGCGATGGCACACATTGGCCGCCGGCTGGCTCGACCTACCGCGCATGCCGTGGTTCATCGGTATGCGCGACTCCAATGACAAGCCGGTCGCCGCGTTGTCGGAGGAGGTGCGCGCGCCGTCCGCACCCCGCGACCGGCAGGTCATCCTCGGGCTCCTCGCCGAACTGGGCAGCGGCCAGGCCGCGGCGCCCGCGGAATTGAGTCGACTACTCGCGTGGCGTCGCCCGCGGTGGGGTGCCCGACTGCGCGTCCACGCGGTGGAGCGGACCCTCGAGGAGGCCGCGACCCTCGGCCTCGTCGCCCGCGGCGCCCTCAGCTCTCCCGGCCGGGCGCTTCTCCACGGCGGTGACGCCGAAGCCGAGATGCACGCCTCGCTTCCCGATCCCGTCGACCACGTCCTCGTTCAGGCCGACCTCACCGTCGTCGCTCCGGGACCGCTCACCCCCGACCTCCTCGAGCAGATCACGCTGGTCGCAGATATCGAGTCGGCCGGTGCAGCGTCCATGTACCGGATCAGCGAAGACAGCGTGCGCAGGGCACTCGACGCCGGGATGACGGCCGCTGAACTGCACAGCCTCTTCACCACCCGGTCGCGCACCCCCGTCCCGCAGTCGTTGTCGTACCTGATCGACGACGTTGCCCGACGGCACGGACGGCTGCGGGCCGGAGTCGCCTCCTCGTTCGTTCGCTGTGAGGATCCCGCCCTGCTCGCCGAGGTCCTGGCGTCGCCGGTGGCTGCGTCGCTGGCGCTCCGCGCGCTGGCGCCGACGGTGGCGGTGTCGCATGCCCCGCTGCGGGAGGTACTGAACGAGTTGCGCACCGCCGGGTTCGCGCCTGCGGGTGAGGATTCGTCCGGAGCCCTGGTCGATCTCCGCCCGCGGGGGGCTCGGGTGCCTGCCCGGCGCAAGCCTCCTGGAAGTCGAGTCCCGGCCGTCGCCACCGACGCGCAGCTCGATGCGGTGGTCCGCACACTCCGTGCAGGTGATCTGGCCGCGTCGGCTCGCGGTCGTGGCGGCGTCCGCTCCGATGGTTCGCGAGCCAGCAGCGCCGCGACCGTCGCGTTACTCAACACCGCCGCCCGTGAAAAGAGCAGCGTGTCGATCGGCTATGTCGACGCGCAGGGGGTGGCGACGCATCGCATCGTGGATCCGGTGAGCGTCGGCGGCGGTCAACTCGACGCGTTCGATCCGGCCAGTGGCAGTGTCCGTCGCTTCACTTTGCACCGGATAACGTCCGTCGCCCGCGTCGACTGAGCGGCGCCCAGATAACGATTGTGCGCAAACGCCTGGACGCCGGGTTTCTGGGCAATAGCGTGTTACGGGTATGTACCTGGCCGGGGACCACTACCAGGAGGCTGGAACATGAGTGTTACCGCAACGCGGCGTCGGCGTGCGATATCGGGCGCCGTCGTACGTCTGATGGTCGCCGTGGTGATCCTGCCGTTGGCGTTCGTACTCGTCGGGGGCGGCACCGCTTCGGCGAACCCGTATGACCGATTGCGTGAACACTGGGTTGCCGCCCCGGGAGGTGTCGGGCACATCAAGGTACGCATCTGGCTGGCGAACAACGGCAGTAACAAGGCCCTCTACCTTCTCGATGGCCTCCGCGCGACCAACGATGTCAGCGGGTGGGAGCACGAAACCAACGCCGCGTGGCTGTCCGATCACGGAATCAATGTCGTCGAGCCCGTCGGAGGCATGTCCAGCTTCTACACGGATTGGTACGCCCCCAGTAACACGAACGGACAGCCCTACACCTACAAGTGGGAGTCGTTCCTCACCCAGAACCTGCCCGACTTCCTCGCGAACGTGTACGGCATCAGTCGGACGAGCAACGCCGTGGCCGGCCTGTCCATGGGCGGCAATGCAGCCCTCGTTCTAGCCGCCTATCACCGCGACCAATTCACGTTCGCCGGGTCGATGTCGGGGTATCTCAATCTCTCGGCACCGGGCATGCGCGAAGCCATCCGGGTGTCGATGCTCGACTCCGGCGGCTACAACTCCGACTCCATGTGGGGGCCGCCGTGGGATCCGGCGTGGCTCCGCAACGACCCCTTCGTCGTCGCCCCCATGCTTCGCGGACTCCCGATGTGGATCTCGGCTGGCGCCGGCCTCCCCGGCCCGCACGATCAGCCGCGATCCGCCATCGACGTCTTCAACGTCGGTACGGGCATGGGCCTCGAGGCCATCGCTCTGGCCCAGAACCGCGCCTTCCAGGTACGGCTCGACACGCTCGGCATCCCCGCGCACTACGACTTCCCCGCGTCTGGAACTCACTCCTGGGGCTACTGGCAAGATCAGCTCTGGGCAATGCTCCCGATGATGAAGGCCTCGATCGGCGCCTGAGCCGCACGCGGCCGGGCGGGGCAGCTGGACACGGATCACACTGATGAAGATCCACCGAGCAACAGCCAGCTGAAAGCGCCGGGATGATCGACTCGGCCACCTCAGGATCGACAGCAGGCGAAGATCGATTTTCACGTTCTATGCCCGTCCGTCAATGCGCATTCTGCGAATTGCTCCGGAGTCCATGTCACCAATGCATCAATGGGAAGCCCGGGCGGCGGTGCCACCGAACTCAGGTCGCGGTGTCCACGCGAAGCCGCGGAAGCATTCGGTTCAACGCACGGGCATCCCGGCGACGCAAAGACCCGCCCGCCAGCAACTCCCGCACCGTCTCGACCACACGGGCCGGAACGGCCACCTCCTGTTTGACCGCGCCACCAATCGCTTCGATCAGCGCCTTGTGGACCTGCCCGGTCTCGAGCGAGAAGCTCACATGATCGATCGTCTCCGCCGGCAGGACTGGACGCAACGCGGCAATCACCTCACGCGCAAACTTGTCAGCCCCCTCCATACATGGAGTGTGACACACAGCTCAGACAGATGCAGGTCCTGCGCTGCCCAGCCCTGCGAATTCGTCTCTGCCAGCTTCCATTTGGGGCGTGCCATTTCCCCCAGTGCAGGAGCTCTCGTTCGGCCCAGAAGTACGGACCCGGCCACCGTCGCCGAGGAAACCGTCGCTGCGATGAGGTCGAACCGTCGCGGTCGCTCCGGCGACGCCGGCCGGGTCAGGACGGTCCGGTGACTGCGCGTTCTACCTGCCGGGTCGCACGATACGCGGTGAACACACCGGCTGCCGCGATGACGCCGAGACCGAGGAAGAGCAGTTGTGCAGAGATGAGGGCCGACGGAGCGCCGAGGTTGACCAGCACACCGGCGACCGCGGACCCGACGGCCATGGCGATCAACTCGACCGTGTTGAGCCCGGCCGCGGCCTTGGACCCCTCCTGCTCGTCATCGGTGCTCCGCATGGCAGCAACCATCAGGTGAGGGAAAGCGAGCCCGATCCCGGCACCCGCGGCGGCCAGCGCGCCTGCCCACAGAATCGCCACGCCCAGTCCGGCGTCCTCACGCCAGAGGGCCGCAGTAAGGAGCAGACCTGCGGCGAGCACCAGAGGTCCAGCGATCTTCGCTGCCGTCTGCGCACGGGGGCGAACGATGTCGGAACTGAAGATCATGGTCACCGACCATCCCACCGACATCATGGCGCCGAGGAATCCCGCCGCGAACGGCACCAGTCCGGCGAGCCGTTGACCGAACAGGGGTGTGAAGGCCTCCGACACGGTGCCGGACGCCAGAACCGCGATGGTGAGGTAGATCCACTTCAGTGACGACGCCCGGGTGTACGTCGACTGCGGCAGCACGCGTCGCGGCGATCGCCGCTCCCAGGCCAGGAACAGAACGATGAACGCCACCCCGGCCGCAATCAGGACGAACATGTGGGTGCGGTTGCCGAGGATCCCCGCCACGCTGATCGCGATCGTCGCCACGGTCAGCAGTGTGAGCGACGTGGCGGGCACGGGTTCTCCGCCACGCACTCGCTCGGTGCGCGGCAATGCCCGGGGTGCGATCACAGCAATGGCGGCGGCGACCACTGCCAGCGTGACGAACGCGAGACGCCACTGGCCGAGTTGGGCGAACAGTCCGCCGATCGCCGGTCCGGCTAGAGTTCCGACGCCCCACATTGCCGAGACCAGTGCGGTCGCGCGGGCCCACAGATGTTCTGGCAGCGCCTGACGCAGTACGGCGTAACTCAGCCCCGCCAGCAGACCCCCGCCGACCCCCTGGACCGCACGCCCGACGAGAAGAACCTCCATCGACGGGCTGACGGCGCAGATGATCGTGCCGACGAAGAACGGCGCGAGAGCGAACAGATATGCACCGAGCGGCCCGCGGTGCGCCAGCAGCCTGCTCACGGTCATCGACGAGATCACGGACGCCACCATGAAGACGGTCGCGCTCCACGCATACAGCGATTCGCGACCGAGTTCACCGATGGCGGTGGGCAGCAGGCTCGTCGTCAGGAAGATGTTGACGGCGTGCAGGCCGACGCCGCCGGCGAGGACGACGGAGGTGGAGCGGTAGCGGGGTCCGAGCAGTTCGGACCAGCTGGCCGGTGACGGGGCGGTCGTAGTCATGGAAGCCAGGCTAAAATCTCGAGTGGACTCGAGGTCAAGGGGGTGATGGGATGTCTTTGGATCCGAAGGATCTGCTGTCGGTGGGGGAGGTGTCCCGTCGGACGGGTGTGGCCGTCTCGGCGCTCCATTACTACGAGCAGCTCGGACTGATCGCCTCGACGCGGACGTCCGGGAATCAACGCCGGTACGAACGCCACATGCTCCGCCGAATCTCGCTGATCGTGGTGGCCAAGCGGCTCGGGATTCCATTGGCCGATGTGGGGACGGTGTTCGAGACGCTCCCACCCGACCGGATGCCGACGATCCGCGACTGGCAGCGCGTATCGAAGCTGTGGCGGGTGCAACTCGAGGATCAACGCAAGCGAATCGAACGCCTCGAACACGAGCTCACCGGATGCATCGGGTGTGGATGCCTGTCGATGAAGGCGTGCTACCTGCTCAACCCGGAAGACGAACTCGCCGTGGAGGGTTCAGGTCCGAATCGGCTCTGAACGGGTCTCGGCCGCGGCGGATAGCTCCTGTAGCCGATCGCCGAAAGGGTGCCCAGTCGCAACGTCATCTATTTACGCTCCCCCAAGCACTTCGTGCACCGCGGTACCCCGGACACGAGCCGAAACCCGTTGCATAAGATTCGCTTTACCGGCGTTGCGTACGCAGCGTCGGGCGGCGACAGTGCCCGAGAGGTGAGGGATGGCGGTTCCGAACGACAAAGCCAGCTTGCTGACCGCGATCGATGCCAATTACATCAAGCTCGTTGCCGATCTCGCGCGGGTGCCGCCGGAACGGTCGCGGGAGCGGTCGCTGCCCGGGCACTCAACTGGGACGCTGATCAGTCCAGCCGACCTGGTCGCCTATCTCATTGGCTGGAACGAACTGGTGCTCACTTGGCACCACGACCGCGCTCTCGGAATCGAACCGGAGTTCCCAGCGACGGGGTACACCTGGAGCCAACTCGGAGAGCTCGCCCAGAGCTTCTACCGCAATTGTGCGTCGGAGTCGTGGGCCGAGCTGCTCGAGCGGCTCTCCGCGGCCGAGAGCCGGATCGTGGCATTGATCGACTCGATGAGCAATGAGGAGTTGTACGCCAAGCCCTGGTACAAGAAATATACGGCCGGCCGGATGATTCAGCTCAACACCGCATCGCCCTACAGCAACGCCCGCGGACGTATACGCAAATGGCTGCGCTCACAACATGAGCCACGTTGATGCCCGGGCCGATCGGTGGCTCGGGCAACGCCGTTACATTCGCCTCAGAGCTAGGGTGCGCCCGAGCCTTGACACCGATCGCCAATTGCGCTAATGCGAGAGTCGAGCAGATCGAATCGGAGATTGGCGTCGTCATCTCAACTCGTTGCTATCTCGACTCCGGCCCGCGGCGTAGCCGACCGGCAATACTCACACGTGACAGAAGCTAGCCGGTGAGGTTCACCTCGATGCAGTAGGTGCGCTGCGGCTCCGAGAAGGCGATGGGGAATGCGGCGTCGAATTGGTTGCAGAGGGATTCGTCCTCCTGGCCGTCGACGCGTTCGACCACTTTGACCGTGTCGGGTTCGGAGCAGGTGCCTGGGACGATTCTGCCGTCGTCCTCCAGGAGGTAGCACGAATTCTCCACCATGTTCGGGATGAGGCACAGCGTGCTTTCGACGGTGTCTTCCTCACCCACCAGCGTGTAGGAGAAGTAGTCGTCACCGCACTGGGCGTCACCGTCCTGCTTGGTGGCCACCTCGTAGGTGGCGTCGTCGTCGGAGCAGTCACGTTTTTCGTGCTCGGTGTCGGCGGCCGTGGTCGACGCGGATTCGAAGAAGACGCAGTCTCCGACGTCGAGGCTGTTCTGGTCGGCGCTGCGTACGACAAAGACGCCGACCGCGGCGACAGCAGCAAGGAGCACTACTGCGACGACGGCGAGGGTGATGAGCAGGCCCTTGCGCGACTTCTTCTGTGGCGGGTATTGGCCGCCGGGCGGGTATTGCCCGTACTGTCCGGGCGGCGGACCGTACTGGCCCTGCTGTCCGGGCGGCGGACCGTACTGACCTTGCTGGAAAGGCTGCTGCGGGTACTGACCCTGCTGATACGGCTGACCTTGCTGGTACGGCTGCTGCGGGTTGTTCGGCGGTTGGCCGGGGGTGTTCGGATCGGGACGTGAGGGGTCGGGGGGCTGGGTCATCTCAGGCCTCGTCTCTGGGGAATCCACCGGCTGACCTTTCAATTTAGGCTGCAACCGCCCGGAATGTGCTGGTATCGAGCCAGGTGAGAGGTGGCGACGTGGCGCGCCGACGCCCATACCAGGACAATGGACAGGCTGGCCAGATCCGGCGCCGCATGACAAGGAGGCTTTCGTGACCGACGGACCGTTGATCGTCCAATCCGACAAGACGTTGCTGTTGGAGGTCGATCACGAACGCGCGAACGACGCCCGACAGGCGATCGCCCCGTTTGCCGAACTCGAACGGGCGCCGGAACACGTCCATACCTACCGCATCACTCCCCTGGCCCTGTGGAATGCACGAGCGGCCGGGCACGACGCCGAACAGGTGGTCGACGCCCTCGTCAACTTCTCCCGTTATGCCGTGCCGCAACCCCTGCTGGTCGACATCGTCGACACCATGGCTCGGTACGGCCGCCTGCAGCTGGTGAAGAATCCTGCGCACGGGCTGACACTCGTCAGCCTCGACCGCGCTGTGCTCACCGAGGTGACCCGGCACAAGAAGATCGCTCCGATGCTCGGCGCCCGCGTCGACGACGACACCGTCATAGTCCACCCCAGTGAGCGCGGAAGACTCAAGCAGCTCCTCCTCAAGGTGGGCTGGCCGGCCGAAGACCTCGCCGGATATGTCGACGGCGAAGCCCACCAGATCGATCTCGACTACGACGGCACCTCCCCCGGATCGGCAGACGGCCATTGGCACCTGCGCGACTATCAGGAGATGGCAGCCGACTCGTTCTGGGCGGGCGGTTCCGGTGTCGTCGTCCTTCCCTGTGGGGCAGGCAAAACCATGGTCGGTGCCGCGGCCATGGCCAAGGCGAAGGCCACCACGTTGATCCTGGTCACGAACACCGTCGCGGGACGTCAGTGGAAGCGGGAGCTCATCGCGCGCACCTCCCTCACCGAGGAGGAGATCGGAGAGTATTCGGGTGAGCGCAAGGAGATTCGGCCGGTCACGATCGCCACGTATCAGGTAATCACGCGACGCACGAAGGGTGAATACAAGCACCTCGAACTCTTCGACTCCCGCGACTGGGGCCTCGTCATCTACGACGAGGTCCACCTTCTGCCGGCCCCGGTCTTCCGCATGACCGCAGACCTGCAGTCTCGTCGCCGCCTCGGTCTCACCGCCACGTTGGTGCGTGAGGACGGTCGCGAGGGTGACGTCTTCTCGCTGATCGGGCCCAAGCGGTACGACGCACCGTGGAAGGACATCGAGGCACAGGGATGGATCGCTCCCGCCGACTGCGTCGAGGTGCGGGTGACGCTGACGGACGCCGAACGCATGGCCTACGCAGTCGCCGAACCCGACGAGCGGTACAAGTTGTGTTCGACCGCACACACGAAGATCGCGGTGGTGAAATCGATACTCGAGCGGCATACCGACGCGCCGACCCTCATCATCGGTGCCTACCTCGATCAACTGGACGAGCTGGGTGAGGCGTTGAACGCGCCGGTCATCAAGGGCTCCACCAAGAACAAGGAGCGCGAGGAACTCTTCGACAGCTTCCGCGCCGGTGAAATCCAGACGCTGGTGGTGAGTAAGGTCGCCAACTTCTCCATCGACCTCCCGGAAGCGTCCGTCGCGGTGCAGGTTTCGGGCACGTTCGGTTCGCGACAGGAAGAAGCTCAGCGGCTCGGACGGCTCCTGCGTCCCAAGCAGGACGGCGGCCAAGCACACTTCTATTCCGTCGTCGCCCGCGACACCCTCGACGCCGAGTACGCCGCGCACCGGCAGCGCTTCTTGGCAGAGCAGGGTTACGCGTACCGGATCACCGATGCCGACGATCTCCTCGGGCCGGCTATCGGGTGACTCCGCCGCCGCGGCACCCGGGACTCTAAGCTGGTGCCGTGCGACATTTCGAGTTCACCGTCGATCGGGCCTACGCGAAGTCTGTGAATCAGACCTTCGCCGATATGCGACGCCTCCAGGTGTCCGCGGTCATCGTTGCCCTGCTGTTCGCGGCCGCGGCTGTGGGACTGATCCTGTTCGGGCATGCGTGGTCGATCATCCTCGGTGTCGTGGTGGCGCTCGTCGCGCTCACGTCGGTGTGGGTGGCGTTCTGGGTGCCGAAGAAGGTGGGCAGGATCGAAGACCTGTATGCGAAGAGCCCGCTGGTCCCGGCGGTGATCTCGGAGGTGCACCCGCGCGCGCTCACGCTGCTGTCGCTGATCGACGTGGCGAAGCCTGCCGCAGGTCGGCCGTCTTACGTCTTGGTCACCCGCAATGTCCCGATCCGCGCACATCAGAAGCAGAGCGTCGGTGACAAGGTGCCGTCGGTCGCGCTTCTGAACGACCGCAACACGCACAGTGCCGCCGACACCTGGGAGATGGTCAGTCCGATGCCCATCGCCTGGGGCACCCGCGACGCCTCGGTGCGCGCCCGCGCGGCCGAAGCCATCGATCAGGCGGAGTGGGAGTTCTTGCAGAGCAAAATTCCCGAGTCCGAGCACGTTCGGACGAGTCCCGATCAGCGAGTGGTCGTGTCCGAGCACGAGCTTCCGGAGAGCCTGCGCTGATCTAGTCGGGCCAGCCGTCTACCTGCGTCCGTGGATCCTCCGCCAGTAGCGCCGCCATCCACGAGTCCCGTCGAACGCCACGTTGGAGCAGTCCGCGGCGCTGCACTCCCTCGAACCGAAATCCCAGTTTCCGGGCCACCGCCGCGGAGCCGCGGTTGCCGACGAAGGCACGCCACTCGATGCGTTCGAGACCCATACCATCCGGCCGAAACGCGAAGCCACACACCACTTCGATCGCGGCTGTCATGAGACCGCGTGAGCGCGCATCGGCCGCGAGCCAGTAACCGATTTCGGACGCTGAGCTGTCGCGCGCGAGCAATCCGATCATCCCCACCGCGGGTCCGTCGGCGCGTTCGCGAATTGCCCAGACGGGGCTGCGATCCGCCCATCCGGAGGGGACGGTACGCCGCACGAACTGCTCCGCGTCCGATCGCGTATAGGGCGACGGCATGGTGGTCCACTCGGCGATCACGGAGTCGCTGCACGCGGCACAGATTGCGTCGATGTCGCCGATGACCGGCGGACTCAGCCACACGGAGTCGGTGTTCAGAGTGACGACGAACATGCCGCCACTGTAGGCCTGTGAGCGACCGATCAGCGCAGCGCCGGGAGCACTTCCTTCTCGAACAGTTCGATGCCGGAGGTGTCGTATGCGGCTTCGGGGAAGTAGAAGATGCCGTAGGTCATGCCCTGCGCCTTCAGGGCGGACAGCTTCTCGATGATCTGATCCGGGGTGCCCACACCTGGCATCCCACGGAAAGCGCCCAAAGTTCCCTCCGCCGCCTCGGCGCCCACATACGGGGTGACCCGCTCCACCAACGTGGCCAGTCGCTGCTCGACCTCGGCTTCGGTGGTTCCGATCGCGACGTTGTAGTTGGCCGACCGGACGATGGCATCGAAGTCGGTTCCGACGTCCTCGCAGTGCCTGCGGAGAATCTCGGACTTGTGGGCGAACCCTTCGAGGGTGCCGTCGAAGTTGGTGTACTGCGCGTACTTCGCGGCGATCTTCAGGGTGACCTTTTCACCACCACCGGCAATCCACAGGGGAATGCCGCCCTCTTGCAGGGGAAGTGGTTGCACGATCGCCCCGTCGACCTGGTAGTGCTTGCCCGCGAGGGTGGCAGTGCCGTTTACCCAGGCCTGGCGCATGATTTGAACGCCTTCGTCGAGGCGGCCGAGACGATCACCGGGAGAGGGAAATCCGTATCCGTAAGCGCGCCACTCGTGCTCGTACCAGCCACCTCCGATGCCCATATCCACTCGTCCACCCGAGATGAGGTCGGTGGTGGCGGCCACCTTGGCCAGATACGCGGGGTTGCGATAGCTGACCGCCGTGCACATCTGGCCGAGGCGCACCCGCGAGGTGACGGCAGCGAGAGCGGACATCAGGGTCCACGCCTCGTGGGTTGCCTCCTCGGTGGGCGCCGGGACGGTGTGGAAATGGTCGTACACCCACAGCGAATCCCAGGAGCCGCGGTCGGCGCGCAGCGAGAAGTCGCGCATCACCGCCCACTGCTCGGAGGGGTCGATTCCGACGAGGTCCAGACGCCAGCCCTGAGGAACGAACAATCCGAAGCGCATGAGAAGAATGTACCCACAGTCCGGGTAGTCCTGCAGGGAGCGGCGCCACCCGCGGCTGAATCGCCTGAGCAGGCGCTACCGTGGCAGCATGGCCCGCTTTCCTTCGACTGAACGATGGTATCGATGGAGCGCGGAGCACAGCCGCGGAATCGACGTGTGCGTAGCCGGTGTCGTCACCGTCCTCAGCCTCCTCACGGCGGCGGAGGCGAGCGTGGCCGCAGTGATCGTCTCGCTGGGCATGACGGTGCCGCTGGCCTGGCGTCGTTCGCACACCGTGGTGTCGGGGTTCGTGATCGCCGCGTTCTCGGTGCTGCATCTCGTCGTCATCGCGAACACCCTCCTGCTGTCCGTGGTGGCGGTCCCCATCGCGCTCTACGCCTTTGCTGCCTACGGTCCACGCTGGAGCAGTTTCACCGCGCTCGGTATCGCCATGGTCGGCGCGGTGGGCGCGACGACGAAATACTTCACCCAGAACAAGTCGTTCGAGATACTGGTGTACAACTCTCTCGCATTCGTCGCCTTCGTGCTTGCGGTGTGGGCCTTCGGTGACCTGCGACGAATTCGGATGAAGGAGTTCGACGGGCTCGCGGAGCGCGCTCGATTACTCGAACTCGAACGGGAGCAGGAAGCCGAGATTGCCACCATCAGCGAGCGCACGCGTATTGCCCGGGAGATGCACGATATCGTCGCCCACTCGCTGACCGTCGTCATCGCGCAGGCCGACGGCGGACGGTACGGGGCCGCCCAGGATCCCGCAGCTGCTGTCGCTGCGCTGGAGACGATCGCAGCCACCGGCCGGCAAGCACTGACGGACATGCGGGCACTGCTGTCGGTGTTGCGAGAAGACCGGCCCCGGGACTTCGCCGTGATTCCCGGTGCGCCGGACATCACTTCGCTCGTCGCAGACCTCCGCAAGAAGGGGGTGGACGTGCACCTGCGGGTCGAAGGGAGTCCCCGGGAGCTGCCGCCGGGGACGGGCCTGACCGCGTACCGGATCGTTCAGGAGTCGCTGACCAACGTGCTCAAACACGCCGGGCCGGGGGCACACGCCGGTGTCGAGATGAGCTGGACCGACCGCGATCTGACCCTGACTGTCGTCGACGACGGCCGTGGCGTTGCCGCGGCGCTCATCGAGCCCTCCGCGGGTGGGCAGGGTTTGATCGGAATGGAAGAGCGGGCACGACTCCACGGCGGCCGGGTGACGGCAGGTCCCAAACCCGGTGGCGGATATCGGGTCCGCGCCGTCCTCCCGTACGAGAAGCCCTAGGGTGAGGGCATGGACGAACACGGCGACCGCATCGATGTTGCGCTGATCGACGATCAGCAACTGGTCCGTGCGGGGTTCCGGATGGTCATCGATTCGCAGCCGGACCTGTCGGTGGTGGTGGAGGCGTCGGACGGACGGCAGGCACTCACCGAACTCGCGGCGAGGCGCGTCGATGTCGTCCTGATGGATGTGCAAATGCCCCGCATGGACGGCATCGAAACCACCCGGTTGCTGCTGGCCGCCGAGAATGCGCCGAAGGTGGTGGTACTCACCACGTTCGACAACGACGAATATGTCATCTCCGCAATCCGGGCCGGGGCGAGCGGTTTCCTCCTCAAGGACGTTCCGCCGGAGCAATTACTCGACGGCATTCGGACGGTACACCGGGGTGACGCCGTAATCGAGGCACGGGCCACTCGCCGGCTCCTCCAGCACGTAGGGCCACTGCTGGAGGACTCGATGGACCGCGCACAGCTGCCAGAGGAACTCACACCCCGTGAGGTGGAAGTCCTCGAGGCCATGGCATACGGGTTGTCCAACACGGAGATCGCGGCCAGGCTCCACATCTCGGAGACCACCGTGAAGACGCATGTGGGACGTGTCCTGTCGAAGACGCAGTCACGAGACCGTGTGCAAGCGGTGGTGTTCGCCTTCCAGGTCGGTTTGGTGCGCCGCTCGGACCTGCTCGGTACCGAGGACTGACGCCCAAACCGCATTCGTCCTACCCGAGGATGACGACGGCGAGCGGAAAGATGGCTCCGCGCTCCGACGCGCGCACCGCTTCACCTGCAATAACGTCGATTCCGTGATCACGGGTGACAACACGGAGGTCGGGACGATGCAGTCAGCGGTACATGCGAGCGGAGTGACCAAGGTATACGGCACGGGTGAGACAGCGGTGCGGGCACTGGGCGGTGTGGACGTCGACTTCGAGCGGGGCGCCTTCACGGCCATCATGGGTCCGTCGGGTTCCGGCAAGTCGACGCTCATGCACTGCCTGGCCGGACTGGACACGGTGTCGGCCGGTCGAGTCTTCCTCGGCGATACCGAGGTGACCGGGCTGGGAGATCGGGAGTTGACCGAATTGCGGCGCGAGCGGATCGGATTCGTGTTTCAGGCGTTCAACCTCCTGCCGGTCCTGAGCGCACGAGCAAACATGGTCTTGCCGATGCGCCTGGCGGGTAGCAACCCGTCGCCGCAGTGGATGGACGAAGTGATCACCAAGCTCGGCCTCACGCACCGGCTCGATCATCTCCCGCACGAGCTGTCGGGCGGGCAGCAGCAGCGGGTGGCTGTGGCGCGCGCTCTGCTTCCGCAGCCCGATGTCATCTTCGCCGACGAGCCGACCGGCAACCTCGACTCACATTCTGGCACAGAGGTTCTCGAACTCTTGCGTACCAGTGTGCGGGAGACGTCGCAAACAGTGGTGATGGTGACCCACGATCCGGTGGCCGCATCGTATGCGGACCGGGTCGTCCTCATCGCGGACGGCCTGCTCGCCGGTGAAATTCTTCAGCCGACAGTAGATGCCGTGATCGCGTCGATGCGCGCGCTCGGCGCGGACGACCTCGCGGGGGTGCAGCGATGAGGGAGCTGGCGTTGGCGCAGGCCCGGGCCCATGCGGGCAGGTACGTGGCATCGATTCTCGCAGTGGTCATCGCCGTCGGGTACATCGTGGCGACGCTGACCTTGAACTCCACCGTCGATGCCGGAATCAACAACTCGCTCGCGGCGCAATATCAGGGCACCGACGCGGTCGCCTCCGGTCCGGGCGCCACGGCGGCCGACCTCGCCCGGGTCCCCGGCGTCGCCGCGACGACCGACGACGTGAGCGCCTATATCCGAGTCGATTCCGCGATCGACGGAAAATCGTACGGTGACGCCATCTCAATCGCGGACGACAGTACGTTGCGGTGGCAGCAGGTCTCCGACGGAGAGCTGCCCACGGGGCTGGGAGAGGCGCTGGTGAGCAAGGACGCCGACATTCCCGTCGGCTCCGAGATCATCGTCACCGCGCCTGGGGCGAGCGACGGTGCGTCCACCAGTGTTCGCGTCGTCGGGCTGGTCGACCTCTCCGGTACCGCGCAGCGGATGCGCGGCACCACGGTCTTCGCGACGCCTGCCCAGCTTTTCCAGTGGGCCGGCGACGCCGCCGAGCACGAGGTACGCATCGCCGGTGACGGGTCACTGTCACAGCAGGAACTTGCCACCCGCGTCCGCGCGTCCTTGCCTGCCGACTCGACTGTGGTCACCGGCGCCGCGGCGACGAAAAATGCTGCAGGACAGTATCTCGGCCAGGCCGAGCTGCTGAGTACGATTCTTCTGTCCTTCGGTGCCATCGCAGTCGTCGTCGCGGCGCTGGTGATCGCCAACACCTTCGCGGTGTTGCTCGCGGCGCGGACTCAGGAACTCGCTCTCCTCCGATGTGTCGGTGCAACCGCGTCACAGGTGCGCCGCAGCATCCGGACGGAGGCGGCCGCAGTGGGGATCATCGCGTCGGTTCTCGGCGCCGGGGTCGGGATCGCGTTGGCCTGGGTTGTCGGGCGAGTGGCCACGGCGGCGGATGCACCGATCCCGTTGTCCACGTTGGATGTCGATTCCGTGTCGATCGGGGCCGGTGTGGCGGTGGGGATCGTGATGACGATGGTGGCGGCCTCCGCGCCCGGACGGGCAGCGACCAGACTGTCGCCGCTGGCAGCGCTGCAGCCGATGGAAACCAAGCCGGAGAGCGCGCGAATGTCGTTCGGCCGCAAAGTTCTCGGACTGGGGGCGCTGGCCGCCGGAGTCGCGGCGACCGTGATGGGGGTGTTCGGACAGCAGGTACTGGTGGCAACAGTCGGTGGGTTGCTCTCGTTCCTCGGCATCGCACTACTCAGCATCACCGTGGTGCCTGCGCTGATCAGCCGAGCGGGCATCGTTCTGGCGCGGTTGGCGGGGCCGGTCGGCGAACTTGCCGCGGGCAACGCCGGCCGGAATCCGCGCCGGACATCCGCGACGGCCACTGCCTTGTTGATCGGGGTGGCGTTGACCAGCACACTGGTGGTCGGGATCGCGACCGTGAAATCGACGGCCCCCGCAGCGATGGACGAACAGTTCCCGGTGGACGTGATGGTCAGCAGCACGGGGAACGAAGGGCTTCCACCGGAATTGGGTCCGCGGATCGAGGGGACCGCAGGTGTGGCGGGTGTTTCAGGACTCGAACGGGCCGGCCTCGTCCTCGATGGACGCGGAGAACTGGACGCCTTCGGAGTGTCGGGCAGTGCGGCACAGTCCGTGCTGCGGACGCCGATCACCCTTCCCGCGCCGGGTCAGCTGGTGCTCTCCCCCGCCGGACTGCGGGATTACGATCTCAGCCCCGGTGACACGGTGACGGTCCGAGGTGATCGCGACGCCGTCACACTTACGGTGGCCGAGGGCCTGGACGGTCAGCCCGCCCTCCTCGACCACACCGACATGTCGTCGGCGGCGTCCCCTGTGATCGACGCGTTCTGGATTCGCCTGTCCGACGGCAACTCCGACGAGCAGTCGCTGACCGCTACGGACCAGGTGACAGAAGTTGCCCGTGAGCTGGCACCCGGAAGCGACGTCCAGGGGATGATCGCGATGCGCTCGGCTATCGATTCGGTGCTCGACACCATGCTCATGGTGGTTGCCGGACTGCTGTCGGTTGCGGTGCTGATCGCCCTGATCGGCGTCGGCAACACGATGGCACTGTCCGTCCTCGAACGGAGCCGCGAATCCGGACTGCTCCGGGCACTCGGACTGACGAGAAAGGGGGTACGCGCAATGTTGATCTGGGAAGCCGTGCTGGTGACGGGTGTGGCGTCCGTGATGGGCGTTGTGTTCGGTCTGATCTTCGGGGCTGCGGGAACCGCCTCGGTGTTCGGATACGACGATGTGGCACTCAGCGCAATCCCTTGGTTGCAGCTGTTCGCCATCGCGGCGATCGGCGGGGTCTGCGGGGTGATTGCCGCCCTGCTCCCCGCCCGGCGTGCGGGGGCCGCCTCCCCGGTAGCAGCCCTGTCGAGTTAGCCACCCGGAGTCGCCTCGTCGAGCCCGCCCGGGTCCTAGGCCTCCTGCTTTTCGAGGGGGACGGAACCTGGATCGGTGCTCGGTCGAGGCGGCCACGGCGAGTACACGGGAATGACACGGAACAGCAGACCCGCGCCGAGCAGCGCGGCCGGGACGAAGACCGTGGTGACGAAGGGTGTGAGGCCGGTCGGACCGCTCATGCGCTCGCTTCGTCGACCGCGCCCGCGAACCGGTTACCGACGTCCGTGAGACCGTAGTGACCGCGCAGGGTGGTCGCGGTGTACTCCGTCCGGAACAGTCCGCGCTGCTGCAGGATCGGAACCACCCGATCGACGAAGTCGTCGAGTCCTCCCGGCAGGTACGGCGGCATGATTTTGAAGCCATCGGCCGCGCCCTGCTCGAACCAGATCTGCAGCTCGTCCGCCACCTGCTCGGGGGTTCCGGCGAAGGTGCGGTGTCCACGCCCGCCGCCGAGAAGTCCGATCAGCTGCCGCACGGTGAGCGAGCCGTCTTCGGCGAGATCCTTCACCAGCTGGTACCGGCTCTTGTTCCCTTGAATCTCGTCCAGCGGCGGCAAGGGTGGCAGCGGGGCGTCGAGGGAATGCCCGGTGAGATCGATGCCGAGCATCGTGGACAGCTGACGCAGCGAGTACGCGGGTGAGATCAGATCGGTGAACGACTGCTCCAGCGCCTCCGCCTCCTCCTGGGTGTCGGCGATGAACGGGACGATGCCCGGCAGCACTTTCAGATCACCGGCATTCCGGCCGTGCTTCACCACCCCCGCCTTCAGGTCCCGGTAGAACTCCTGCCCCTGCGCGAGGGTGCGTTGCGCGGTGAAGACGGCCTCCGCGTGCCGGGCCGCGAACTCCCTGCCGCTCTCCGAAGAGCCGGCCTGCACCAACAGCGGACGCCCCTGCGTTGATCGCGGGGAATTCAGCGGCCCCCTGACCTGGAACCGCGGCCCGTCGTGGTCGATCGTGTGAACCTTCCCAGGGTCGGCGAACAAACCGGTGTCCGGGTCGAGCACCACCGCGTCGTCTTCCCAGCTGTCCCACAGCGCGAGTGTTACGTCGACGAATTCCGCTGCCCGCTCGTATCTTCCGTTGTGGGCGGGAATACCGTCGACACCGAAGTTCGCCGCCTCGTCCGCGCCTGCCGACGTCACGATGTTCCACCCCGCCCGGCCACCGCTGATGTGGTCGAGCGAGGTGAACTTCCGCGCCAGGCTGTATGGATCGCCGTAACTCGTGGACGCCGTGGCGATCAGACCCACGTGTTCGGTGGCGACAGCGATTGCCGACAGCAGCGTGACGGGCTCGAAGATTGCCTGCGTGTTGTGCTCGAGCCGCGGACCGACCGCGAGTGTGTCGGCGAAGAACACGGAGTCGAGTTTGCCGCGTTCCGCGATCCGCCCGAGTTCCTGGAAGTGCTTCACGTCCAGAACGCGGTGAGCCTCGGTGCGCGGATGCCGCCACGCCGCCTCGTGATGTCCCACACCCATGAGAAACGCGTTGAGGTGGAACTGGGAATTCTGTGACATGTGGAGTTTCTTTTCGGTAAGTGGCTAGACCCGCCAGCGGGACAGCCTGCGTTCGATCAGTACGAGAACGGCGTTGAGCGTCAGCCCGAGAACGGAGATCGCGACGATACCCGCGTACATGTTGGGGATCTGAAAGTTGAACTGCGAGGCGGTGATCAGATAGCCGAGCCCGGCCTTGGCACCGACCATCTCGGCGGCGATCAACACGAGAATGGACGACGCCGCCGCCATGCGGATACCGGTGAAAATGGTGGGAACAGCGGCGGGCAGAACCACCTTCTGGAACAGGCGCACCGGCGAGAGTCCCAACGACGAGGCGGACTTGATCAACAGCGGATCGACGGTGCGCACACCGGAAATCGTGTTGAGGAGGATCGGGAAGGTGCACGCGTAGATCACCAGCGCGATCTTCGACTCCTCACCGATGCCGAGGATCAGGATGAAGACGGGCAGCAGGGCCAGTGCCGCCGTGTTGCGGAATAGTTCGAGGATCGGGTTCAGGAAGTCCGACACCGGTCGATACCAGGCGATGGCGATACCCAGCGGGATCGCGATCGCGACTGCCACGAAGAAGCCGGTCAGGGCGCGGGAAAGGCTCGCGGATACGTGCTGCCACAGCTCACCGCTGACAGCCAGGTCGAAGAATGCGTCGATCACCGTACTGAAGGGCGGTAAGAACACCTCGTCCACCAGCCCGACTCGGGGTGCGAACTCCCACAATGCGAGAAAGGCGACGATCGCGATGGAGGGCTTGAGGATTCGCCAGGCGACGGGTCCCAGCACCGCACCCGCGCGCTTCGCTGCGCCGGGCGTCGCCGGTACGGCTTCCGGTGTGGGAGACGTTGCGCGGGTCGACGGCGGAGCGGTGACGACGGGCGCCCGGTCGAGGTCCGCTGGTGTGGCGAGTGCGCTAGACATGAGCCTCCTCCTTCTCGATTACCTGTGCGCGCTCCACTTCACCGTGCAACAGCGTCCAGATCTTGTGCCGGTACTGCCGGAACTGTTCGTTGGAACGGACGTCCTCGCCACTACGGTCGATGTCGATGTCGACGAACGTCTTCACCCGTCCAGGCCGCGAAGTCAGGACCGCAACCCGCTGCCCGAGGTAGATGGCCTCGTCGATGCCGTGGGTGATGAACAGAATGGTCTTTCCGGTTGCTTTCCAGATGCGCAACAGTTCGTCCTGGAGCGATTCGCGGGTCTGCGCGTCGAGGGCGGCGAACGGCTCGTCCATCAGCAGCACTTCGGGATCGAAGGCGAGGCTACGGGCAATAGCAACACGCTGCTTCATCCCGCCGGACAACTCGTGCGGGTACCGGTCACCGAATCCGTGCAGGCCAACCAACTCGAGGTAGTGCTCTGCGAGACTCCGGCGCTCCTTCTTGGGCAGCCCCTTGGCCTCCAACCCGAACTCGATGTTGTGCCGCGCCGTGCGCCACGGGAGCAGCGCGTACTGCTGGAAGACGATGCCGCGGTCGAGACCCGGTCCCGTCACCGGCTTTCCGTCGAGGAGGATCCGGCCCGAGGTGGGCGTGCTCAATCCTCCGAGAAGGTCCAGCAACGTCGACTTGCCGCAACCGCTGGGTCCGACGAGGACGAGGAACTCACCGTCTGCGAGATCGATGTCGATGTCTTCGATTGCGGTGAACTTGTCCTTCGTCCCGCGCACGTCGAACTGTTTGGTGACGTGTTCGAGGCGGAGTTTGGGTGTCGTGATCAGCTCGAGGTCCGAGGCTGTGGCGCTCATGTCTGTCCTTCCAAACTTCTCCGTCAGTTCCGTTCGGTGTTGTCATTTCGTGGCCAGGGCCTGCCCGTCGGGACCGCTGTCCGCGTGGTACGTGCCATTGGCATACGGGTTGTACTCGTTCGTGTACACGTCGGCCGGTGTGAGCTTGCCGTCCTCGAGTTCACCGTTGCGCACGAGCCAGTCGGTCCACGTCTGAATTTCCTGGTCCGTGATCACTCCACCGGGGCCGGCGACACCGGGCGAGCGCCAGTAGTCGACGAGGTCGGTGTTCTCGTTGCGCCCGCGATTCGTGATGATGTCCTTGTACTTGGCGATCACCTGGTCGCGGGGTGTTGTCTGGGTCCAGCGGATCGCCCGAGCCGTGCCCTGCACGAAGTCGGCCACCGCCTCCTCGTTCTTGGCGATGAAGTCGTTGCGGAACAGCAGCGAGCCGTAAGTGAACGAACCGAAGATGGACTCGTCGGTGAACAGCGGGCGGATGCCGCCCTTTTCCACTGCCTTGTCCCGGAACACGCTCCCGAGCGTTCCGACGTCGACCTGCCCCTGCCGCAGTGCCTGTTCGGTGTTCACCGGCGGCACGACGGTGAGCTCGACCTGCTTGATCTCGTCCGGAGTGAGGCCTTCACGGGCCAGCCATTCACGGACCAGGAACTCGTGGTGCGCGCCGAGGGTGTTCATTCCGACCTTCTTGCCGATCAGGTCCCGGGCGGTGCGGATCGGGCTGTCCTCGAGCACGTAGTACCCGTTGAATGTCTCCTTGTCGGAGCCGTAATAGCCGATGACCGATGTGACGGGCGAATCTGCAGCGGCCAGCTTCAATACCGCACCGTTGAAGGCCCCACCGAAATCGGTCTGGCCGGTTGCGGCGTTCTGGATGCTCTGCGGCCCACTGGTGCTGTCGCCGATCCAGTTGAGTTCGACCTTCTGGTAGTAGCCGAGGTCGGCGGCAAGTTCCGAGAACGAGACCTGCCCGGTGGTTCCCTCGTAGCGCAGGACGGTCTTACCGTCGGCGGTCGTGACGGTCTTGTCGCTCGAGCAGGCGACGGCGAGGCTGGTGAAAGAAAGCAGGGCGGCCGTGACAGCCAGAGTCCGCGCAAGACGTGGACGAATCATCGAGATCTTCCTCAGGGTGATGCCCGCACACGGAAAAGGGCGGCGGGTCGGGTGGTGCGCGCACAGTTCGGCCCGGGACCGGAGGGGTCCCTGCCGGTCGCACAGTGCCTGCGAAAAGAAGGGTGCAGAAAAGCCAGGTCAGCTGCGACAGCTACAACACTGGAACATGGCAGGACTCCCTGACGTCGTGTGGTTGCCTCACAGTACGTCCGCTCCCCCCACCAGGGTCAACGGTTATACACACCACGGATTTTATGTCTGGATCGGACGTACGATGTCGGCATGCCGTCAGCGACGCTGGTAGACGAATTCGAGACTCACCGGCGGCATCTGTTGTCGGTCGCCTATCGGCTGACCGGAAGTGTCAGCGATGCTGAGGATGCCGTCCAGGAGTCGTGGCTGCGACTGGACGAAGAGAACTCAACGGGTATCCGGGACCTCCGAAGCTGGCTGACCACCGTGGTGGGCAGAATCTGCCTCGACCGGTTGCGGTCGGCCGCAGTGCGGCGGGAACACTATGTCGGGCAGTGGCTTCCAGAGCCTATCGTCACCGGGTTGGCACCGTCGGCGGAGCCGGATCCACTCGAAGCTGTGGTGCAGGAGGAAGACAACCGACTGGCAGCTCTGATCGTGCTCGACACACTCACTCCACAGCAACGTGTCGCCTTCGTTCTCCACGACGGTTTCGGGGTGCCTTTCGACGAGGTGGCAGACCTGCTCGGAATCGCGGTTCCGGCCGCGCGGCAGCTCGCGTCCCGCGCCCGTAAAGCCGCCGCCGCAACCACTCCCGCGGTGCCGGACGAGGAACATTCGCGTGCGGTGCAGCGACTTCTCGAAGCCCTCGCCTCGGGTGACATCGATGCGGTGGTCTCGGCTCTGCACCCCGGCGCCCTCGTCATCGGCGACGCCAACGGCACGACGAGCACCGCCGTCAACGTCATCCGCGGAGCGGACAGGTTCGCACGTTTCTACCTCGGTCTCATCCGAAAGTACGGCGCCGCCGCCTTCACCACCATGCAGCCGGTCCTGGTCAACGGCCAGCTCGGTTTCTTCAGCTCCGGGATCGCCGCCGACGGGACCCACCGCAGCTCGCCTCCGCGAGTGGGTGGGTTCACCGTCCGGAACGGACTCGTCTACGCCGCGTACGACATCGCGAATCCGGAGAAGCTCGTCGGGATCAGACTCCCGAACCGTCCTTCGTGACCCCGGCGTCGTCCGAGGCCCACGGCACCCGGCACGAATCGGTGCTGAAGCCCTGCTCGGTGATGCCCAGAGCCGAATACATCCGGGCGCGCATGTTCTCGATCCCGATCTGATACGACAGTTCGACGACGCCGTCCCTGCCGAAACGGCGTTCGAGGTCGGCCACCTGTTCGTCCGTGACGGTGGTGGGTGTTGCGGTCATCGCGTCGGCATAGGCGATGGCCGCACGTTCGTCCTCGCTGTACGCCGGTGAGTCGGCGTAGTTGCCGATGTCTTCGAGCCTCGCCGTGTCCAGCCCGTCGAGGCGTTGCAGCATGGTGCCGAAGTCCACACACCACGAGCAGCCGATCGTCCACGCGACGCGGTACACGGCCACCTCGCGGACATTCGCGGGAAGAACGGTCGAAGCCTTCTGCACCGCCATCTCGTGGCGCGCCGACGCGACGAAGAGTTTGCGGTGATGGGCGAGCACGGCGAACGGCTCGGGGACCTCGTCGAATTTGTGGGCAGCAAATTTGTACGCGACCTTGACCAACGGGCTCGCGTCCGCCGGGGCCACTGCGGGAATGCGGGGCATTGTGTCCTCCATCGTCACCGGGCGCCCTTCGCGCGCCGTCTACAGAGAAGACGAGACAGCCCCACAGAACGTGACACGGCCGTGTGCAGGGTTCTGTGCCACACCGACTACGCTGCAGTAATGCCCGAAACGCCGCGCAATCGCCTGTCGGCTTCGCCGCGTAATCGAACCGTCTCGCGCCTGCGGCCGTTCGCGTCCACCATCTTTGCCGAGATGACCGCACTTGCGGTGGAACACGATGCCATCAACCTCGGCCAGGGCTTCCCAGACACCGACGGGCCGGTGTCGATGCTCGACACCGCGCGTCAGGCCATCGCGGACGGCCTCAATCAGTACCCACCCGGCCCCGGGATGCCCGTGCTCCGGCACGCTGTAGCGGCCGACCGCCTGGCCCGATACGGGCTCGACCACGACCCCGATTCGGAGGTGCTGGTCACCGTCGGCGCCACGGAGGCGATCAGCGCGGCGATCCTCGGCCTCGTGGAGCCGGGTGAAGAGGTACTGCTGATCGAGCCGTACTACGACTCGTATGCGGCCTCGGTCGCGCTGGCGGGCGCGGTGCGCCGGACGGTGCCGCTCGTACGTTCCGGGGAGAGCTTTGCCGTCGACCTCGACGGACTCCGCGATGCGGTCACGAGCAAGACCCGGATGCTCGTGCTCAACACTCCGCACAATCCGACGGGCACGGTGTTCACGCGCGAGGAGCTCGAGGCCATCGCTCGCCTGGCCTGCGCGCACGACCTGCTGGTTCTCAGCGACGAGGTCTACGAGCACCTGGTCTTCGACGGCCGAACCCACACCGCCATCGCCACCCTGCCCGGCATGTACGAACGGACCGTCAGCGTGTCGAGTGCCGCCAAGACGTTCAACGTCACCGGGTGGAAGATCGGCTGGGCATGCGGCCCCGCAGAACTGATCGACGCGGTGCGCACCGCCAAGCAGTACATGTCGTTCGTGGGTGGAGGCCCGTTCCAGCCTGCGGTGGCCCATGCGTTGACGCACGAACAACAGTGGGTGAGACGACTACGTGACAGCCTGCAAACGAAGAGGGACGTTCTTTACGACGCTCTCGTCGCGGCCGGCCTCGAGGTTCGCTCCGGCGGGGGCACCTATTACCTCTGTGCCGACATCACTGGGATCGGCGAGCACGACGGCATCGAGTTCTGCCGCAACCTCCCCGCGCGCATCGGTGTCGCCGGTGTACCGGTCAGTGTGTTCACGGACCACCCCACTAAGTGGAAACCCTTGGTCCGCTTCGCCTTCTGCAAACAGGACCAGGTGCTCGATGAGGCTGCACGGCGACTGCGGGCGCTCGGAAAGCCTGGATCGTGACTGTCCGCACCATTCCCGCCGACTTCGTCCGGCGGTCACTGGAACTGTCGGCACGCAGTGGGGTCGACCTCTCCCCTGCACTGTCGGTCGCAGGAATTACGACGGCATCGCTGCAGGACCCACTGACCCGGCTGACACCGACCCAGGTCACCGCGTTCACGCAAGCGGTCTGGCAGATCACCGGCGACGAACTGTTCGGTCTCGGACCGGCTCCCGTGCCGCGCGGCACGTTTCGACTCGTGTGTCTGGCGTTGATCCACACCGCGGACCTGTCTGCCGCGCTCGAGCGGATGGCGGACATTCTCCGCGCACTGCCATCACTTCCCGCTCTCCACATTGCCCCCGGTAACCATGGCGGAACCCGAATTACGATCGATATTCGTCCCGGGGTGACGGTGCAGTCGGCCGAGGACCCGCAACTCTCGCTCGAGGCGGCGCGCGTCACCACCGACTTCCTCCTGATCCTCTTGCACCGCTTCGCGGCGTGGCTGGTGGGTAAGCGCGTGCGTTTGCTCGCGGTCGACATGCCGTATCCCGCGCCGCTTCCGCGCCTGGCCGAGAACTACGACCACATCTTCGGCGTTCCCGTCACCTTCGACTCTGCTATTCCCGCAATCGAATTCGACAACGCGGTGATGAAACTGCCGATCATTCAGACCGAGGAGACGCTGGAGGAATATCTCCGCGAGTCGCCGACGCTGTTGATGTCCGAGCGTGACTACGACAGCACGGCTTCGTCGCAGGTACGACGCGTCCTGGAACTGGGCATGAAGGGACGGACGTCCACCGCCGAGGACATCGCGGAGATGCTGTCGGTCAGCGTGCCCCACCTACGGCGACTACTCCGGCAGGAAGGCACCTCGCTCAATCAACTCCGCGAGGAAGTTCTGCGTGACGCCGCAGTCGCGGGGCTCCGACGCGGTGAGACGGTGGACGACCTGTCCGCTCGCCTGGGATTTTCCGAGCCCAGTGCGTTCCGGCGCGCCTTCAAGCGGTGGACCGGCACCACTCCCAGCACGTATCGCTGAGCTAGGGCACATCCCGTCAGGCGAGGCAGAACTCATTGCCCTCCGGATCGGCCATGGTGATCCACTCGCTCGGGCCCTGGCGTCCGCGGTGCAGCACCTTCGCCCCCGACCCCTCGAGCTTCTCGGCGAGATCTTCCCGTCCGTCTCCCACCCGCAGGTCGAGGTGCAGACGGTTCTTCACCGTCTTCGACTCGGGAACGAGCTGGAACAACACCCGGGGCCGCTCCGAATGTTCCGGATCTCGAATCGCGGCGCCCTCCCGCCAGACGAGAACACCTTCGAAGATCATCGTGTCGGATTCTTTCGCATGACCGGCCTGCACCAGACCGCGAATGAACTCCTCGTCGCTCGGCTCCACCTCCCAGCCCAGCGTCTGTGCCCACCACTTGGCGAGGCTGTGCGGGTTCTCCGAGTCGACTGTGACCTGAACTTCGTATCCCATTTTTCGACGGTATAGCAGGCCACCGACACGTCGAGGCGAGGTGCACCCGACGATCACCCGACAGGATCAGACCACTGCGGGGCGTCCCCGATCCAACGCGAGATGTACCGCGAGACCGCCCAGCACACTGCCCATCACGAATTTCTCAGCGCGCAGCCACAGTGGCCTCCCGGAGAGGAACCCGACGATAGATCCTGCCAGACAAACGATTACGGCGTTGACGACCAAGGCGACGGTAATTTGAACACTGCCCAGCAGCAAGCTCTGCGACCACACCGGGCCGGAGTCGGAGTCAACGAACTGGGGAATCATCGCCAAATACATCACCGCGATCTTCGGGTTGAGCAGATTCGTCGTGAGGCCCATCGCGAAAAGGCGGGCCGACGAATCCCGCGGCAGGCTCCGGCTCGACGCGAACGGCGTACTTCCCCCAGGTCGAAGTGCCTGCCACGCCAGCCAGCCGAGGTAGCACGCCCCCGCCAGTTTGAGGGCCGTATACGCCGCCGGAATCGCCGAGAATACCGCCGAAATTCCCAGCGTCGCTGCTGTCAGATAACACAGAAACCCGAGCGCGACTCCACCCAGTGAGATCAAACCCGCTGCTCGGCCCTGAGTGATGCTGCGCGAGAGCAGGTACAGCATGTTGGGTCCCGGTGTGAGAACCATTCCGAGCGCAATCGCCGCCACCCCGAGTACTGCCGTCGAATCGATCATGGCCGTGACGATCCCACCAGCGCCACTCGCCGTCACGGTCCAGTCCTGCCTCGGTGGACTGGAGGACGCGCACTATCCCAGCAGGCCTTCCCACAGACGCACCACTTCTCCGCAGAAGCACCGCTTTCAGGGCCCCAAAAGAAGTGCGCGCACCGAAACAGGGTGCATCTGAGCGCGGCTGCGATCACGCCGCTGGAAAATCGGGTGAACATACGTTCGAATCTCGAGGTAGCATGGCGGCATGACTTCCGCGGATGCGCGGTATGCGCTCCAGGCCTCACTGTTCGACGACGCAACGGGCGGCGTCGAACTCGGCGAGCTCGGCCCGACGGTGCAGCGTCGCACACTCACGGTCGGTGCGTGGGTCGACGTGCGGCCGGGCTGGATGACGGGCTCCGAAGAGCTGTTCACCACGCTCGCCGATTCCGTCCCCTGGCGTGCCGAGCGGAGGCAGATGTACGACCGGGTGGTCGACGTACCCCGCCTCGTCCGCTTCTACGGTGAGAACGAGTCGCTTCCCGATCCGCTTCTCGTCGCTGCGCGCGAGGCCCTGAGCACGCATTACCAGCCCGAGATGGGTGAGAGGTTCGTGACATCGGGTCTCTGCTTCTACCGGGACGGCTCCGACAGCGTGGCCTGGCACGGAGACGACACCGGGCGCAGCCGCACCGAGGACACTTTGGTGGCCATCCTCTCCCTCGGCACCGCGCGACCGCTCCTGCTGCGGCCGCGCGGCGGCGGGCCTTCGATCCGGTACTCACTCGGACACGGCGACCTTCTGGTGATGGGCGGTTCTTGCCAGCGCACGTGGGAACACTGCGTACCGAAGAGCAGCCGCCTGCTCGGACCGCGGATCAGCGTGCAGTTCCGCACGAGAGGCGTGCGGTGATCACTTCCGACGTGCGGCAACTGCCTGGGAGAGGCGGTCCAGCTGTGCCGCCGTCGTGTTCCAGTCGATGCACGCGTCGGTGATGGACTGCCCGTACGTGAGGTCCTCAGCCTTTCCGAGTGTGAGGTCCTGACGGCCGGCTTCGATGAAGCTCTCCACCATCACACCGACGATCCCCTTCTCGCCCTCCTCGAGCCGGGCTGCGATGTCGTTCAGCACATCGACCTGCTTCTCGTGGTTTTTACTGCTGTTGCCGTGGCTCGCATCGATGACGACCCGCTCGGGCAAACCCGACTTCCGCAACCGAGCGAGCGTGTCGGACACCGTCTCGGAGTCGTAGTTCGGGCCGTCGGATCCCCCGCGCAGAATCACATGGCAGTCGGGGTTACCCATTGTCCGAATCAGAGCGGCCTGACCGTCGAGGTCCGTGCCCGGGAACACGTGGCTCGCCGCAGCGGCCCTCGTTCCATCGACCGCTACCTGCACGTCACCCTCCGTAGAATTCTTGATACCCACCGGCATCGAGAGTGCGCTGCACAGCTGCCGATGCACCTGGCTGGCGGCAGTGCGCGCACCGATCGCGCCGTAGGTGACGAGGTCGGCGATGTACTGCGGCATGATCGGGTCGAGGAACTCGCAGCCGACCGGGAGACCCAGGGAGGACACGTCGAGCAGCAGCTTGCGACCCATGCGGATCCCGGTGTCGATGTCGAACGTGCCGTCCAGGTGCGGGTCGTTGAGCAGACCCTTCCAGCCGAGTGTGGTGCGCGGCTTCTCGAAGTAGACCCGCATCACGATGTGCAGGTCGTCGCGCAATTCCTCGGCCTTCGCGGCGAGCCGGCGGGCGTAGTCCATGGCGGCATCCGGATCGTGCACCGAGCACGGGCCGACCACGACGAGCAGTCGATCGTCCTCGCCGTTCAGCACGTTCACTGTGTCGGCGCGACCCGTACGCACCGTCGCGGCCGCGACATCGTCGGGCGCGAATTCACGGCGCACGAGAGAGGGCGCCACCAGGGGGCTGATGCTCACCGTGCGCTGGTCGTCCAGGCGATCAGTTCTGGGCGTGGTGTCGAGAGTGACAGTCATGGGTTGAGGTTCCTGTTCTCAGGCCGACCCTCGAAGACTGTGCAAATTCCCGCGAGCCGGTCTGTAATCCGGCTCTGGGGTGGACGTGATCAGCGCGTGGTTGCACCGACCGACCCACCCGGGGCCGGCCTGCTAAACCAGAAATACACGCGCTGCATGGCCACCACAGTAGCGGCTGCCCCCGATCGGCGCCACACCTACCCCAGGCCCCTGACAATTGTCACGGTGCGATCGTGACGGACCGTCGTCATCGCCCTCGCGGCCGGCGCCGGCTCCCTGTTCGCGGTGCACGTCACCAGCAACACCTTCTGGCTGCTGCAATCCTTGATGGGTCAGACCACACGAGGCACGCTGAAGACGTGTTCGGTGGGAGTATCGGTGGCATCGGTCGTCGCAATACTGCTCATCCTGCCCATGAGCCTCGTTCTCTGAGCGTCACTATCAGTTAAGGATCACCATGTTCTCCGACAACACCATTCGGCCACTCGACGGAGTGCGGGTACTCGAGCTGGGTAACTACATCGCCGCGCCGACCGCGGGCCGGATGCTCGCCGACTTCGGAGCCGAGGTCATCAAGGTGGAGCGCCCGAAGACCGGCGACGAACTGCGCAACTGGCGGCTCTACTCCGGCGACACCTCGATGCTGTACCGCACAATCAACCGCAACAAGAAGTCGATCGTGCTGGACCTGCGCACCGAGGAAGGCAGGCAGCTCGTCTTGGACCTCGCCGCCAAGTGCGACATCTTGCTGGAGAACTTCCGGCCCGGCACCCTGGAGAAGTGGGGCATCGGACCGGACGCGTTGAACGCGGCCAATCCGGACCTGGTGATCACCCGAATCTCCGCGTTCGGGCAGACCGGGCCGATGTCGCAGCAGCCGGGGTTCGCCGCGGTCGCTGAGGCCGCGGGCGGATTCCGTGAACTCGTCGGCGACCCGGACCGGCCACCGGTGCGGGTGGGGGTGTCGATCGGCGACTCGATCGCCGGCCTCTACGCGGCGTTCGGGGCGGTGATGGCCCTGTTCCAGCGCGAGGCCGCGAAGGTCGCCGGAACGCCGGGCCCGTCCCTGCCTCATCGGATCATCGATGTCGCGCTCAACGAATCGATCCTGTCGATGATGGAGTCGCTGATCCCCGACTACCTCGCGTACGGCATCAAACGCGAACGCGTCGGCGGCAGGATGGAGGGCATCGCCCCGTCGAACGCGTACATCTGCAACGACGGCAACAGCATCATCATCGCGGGCAACGGCGACGCCATCTTCCAGCGCTACATGGACACCATCGGCCGCCCCGACCTCGGCGCCGACCCCGACCTGTCCACCAACGCCGGCCGGTGGGCGCGCCGCGACGAACTCGACACGGCGATCGGTGAATGGACGATCCAGTACTCGCGCGACGAGGCGCTGAAGATCCTCGACACCGCCGGGGTGCCGTCGGGTCCGATCAACACCGCCGCCGACATCTGCAGCGACGAGCAGTACGCGGCCCGCAACATGATTCAGCAGTTCACCGTCGACATCGGTGAGGCCGAGCCGAAGCAGGTCGGGTTCCCCGGCATCGTCCCGGTGATCGGCGGCAAGTCGCTGCCCATCCGCAACGTCGGACCGGACCTCGGCGAGCACACCCGGGAGGTCCTCGAAACGGTGCTCGGCAAGACCCCGGAACAGATCGACTCCATCGTCAACGACACGGTAGGTGGCCTCTCATGACACAGTCCTTCGAATCACGCACCCTGCTCCGCGACGTCACCCTGCGTGACGGATTGCAGTTGACGGGCAAGATGCTGCCGACCGCCCGGAAGCTCGAGATCGCCCGGCGGCTCCTCGAACTCGGTGTTCCCGCGCTCGAGATCGGGTCGATGGCCCGCCCCGACCTCGTACCGCCGATGGCGAACACCGTCGAGGTGATCTCGGAACTGACCCCGGAGGAACTCGATCGCTGCTGGGTGTGGGTGGCGACGCCCCGGCACGTGGAGAAGGCCGCCGCCGCCGGCGCACGACATTTCCAGTACTGCTTCTCGGCCTCCGATTCCCACAACCAGGCGAACATCGGACGCTCCACCGAGGACAGCCTCGCCGCGATGCCCGCCGCGATCGAACTCGCCCAGCAGGTCGGCGGCAGCATCCAGCTGTGCATCGCGACGTCGTTCACCTGCCCGTTCGAGGGCCGGGTGCCCGAGCAGCGGGTCATCGACATCGCCAACGACCCGCGCGCCCACGGCGCCGTCGACGTCGTCGTCTGCGACACCCTCGGCCAGGCCGTCCCCGCCGAGGTGTACTCGCTCGTCTCCCGGGTCCGGCTCGAAACCCCGCAGCGCGGCATCGTCTTCCACGGTCACGACACCTGGGGTCTCGGGGTCGCGAACAGCCTCGCCGCGGTCGCGGCAGGCGCGATGACCGTCGACGGCGCCCTCGGCGGACTCGGCGGCTGCCCGTTCGCACCCGGCGCCAGCGGCAACACCGCCAGCGAGGACCTGCTGTTCGCCACCCGCCCGGACTGGCTGAACCCCACCACGTTCGGATCCTTCGTCGAACTGTCCGAGAAGACTCTCGCCGAACTCGGCGAAGCCAACCGGTCCAAGGCCGCGCAAGGCGCACGCTCCAATGCCACCGCGTTCGAGTGGGTCATCGGCGGCGGCCGATGAACCGCGCCCGGTTCTACGTCACCACCCCGATCCCCGAACCCGCTCTCACGCTGCTGCGCGGCGCGGGCAGCGTCGACGTTCCCGACGAGCTTCCGGACGCGGCCCGGCTGCGGGAGGTCTGCGTGTCCGGCGACTACGACGTGGTGGTGTCCCAGCTTCGCGACACGTTCGACGCCGATCTCCTGGCCGCCGCGAAGATCCGTGGTATTTCCAACTACGCGGTCGGGTTCAACAACGTCGACATCGGGGCGGCGACCGCGAACTCGATACTGGTCGGCAACACACCCGGTGTGCTCACCGACGCCACCGCCGACGTCGCGATGCTGCTGATCATGGCCACCGCGAAACGGGCACTGGCCTACGGGATGCAGGTGCTGTTCTGCCCGCGCCCGCCCGGTGACCGGCCGGTGCCGGACGAGGAACTCGGCGAATTCGCCGGACTCGTCACCCACACCGATTGGGACACCCTCGTCACCACCAGCGACT
The DNA here is from genome assembly GCF_024438035.1 of Rhodococcus tibetensis. Classification (GTDB taxonomy): domain Bacteria; phylum Actinomycetota; class Actinomycetes; order Mycobacteriales; family Mycobacteriaceae; genus Rhodococcus_F; species Rhodococcus_F tibetensis. Next base: position 382,148 of record NZ_JANFQF010000001.1, on the reverse strand, counting down.
ACCTGTCGCTGCACGTGCCCCTCAACGCACAGACCCGCCACCTGGTCGATGCGGGCGTGCTGGCGGCGATGAAGCCCTCCGCGATCCTGATCAACACGGCCCGCGGTCCCGTCGTCGACGAAACCGCCCTCGTCGCCGCCCTGAAATCCGGGGAGATCGCCGGGGCCGGGCTGGACGTCTACGAGGACGAACCCGCGCTCGCCCCGGGGCTCGCGGAACTGTCGAACACGGTCCTGCTCCCCCACCTCGGCAGCGCCACGGTGTCGGTGCGCGCCGAGATGGCGAGGCTGTGCGCCGAGAACGCCGTGGCCATGGCGCAGAACCGGATTCCCCCGCATCCGGTGAACCCGGAAGCCTGGAACTCATGACCGTCCTGATCGCCCACCACTCATGACGGGTAGCGGCCACCCAGCGTACGGGTGACCTGCTCGGCGCTGCCGACGAGCAGATCCACCCACTTCTCGCACTGTTCACGTGGCATGCGCAGTGTCGGCCCACTGATCGCCAGAGCACCGATCACGTCGGCGGACGAATCGAACACGGGCGCAGCCAATCCCGAGGCGCTGTCCTCCCGCTCCCCCGCGGTGATGGCGTACGCGTCGGCCCGGGCCTGGTGGATCAGTTCGCGCAGCACCGCGGTGTCGGTGACGGTGCCCTCGGTCATCGGCTCGATGGGGCCTGCGAGGACCTGTTCGGTGAGGTCCGGGTTCCAGGCGAGCAACACCCGGCCCGCCGATCCCGCGGGCAGGGGGGACGATCTTTCCGACGTACATGTTCCGTCGCAGCGCGTGCTCGGTCTCCGCGATGGCCACGCACACGCGGTAACCCTGCTCGACCCGGAAGAAGCTGGCGGTCTCGCCGGTGGCGTCGCGGATCTCCTTCAGCACCGGCGTGACGACAGCGAGTACGTCGAGTCCCTTGGTGGACGTCGCGGCCCAGAACGCCGTTTTCACGCCGATCCGGATCTGGTCGCCGGTCCGGTCGAGGAATTCCTGCGCCACGAGGTTGCTGACCAGCCGTTGGACCGTCGACGTCGGCAGACCCGTCGCCTGCTGGATCTCGCCCAGCGTCATCGACGGACGCGACAGGCTGAAGGCATCGAGGATCTCCGTGATCTTGCTCAGCACCAGCAACGGTTGGTGCTTGGAGGTCAATTCGCCGTCTTCCGCTCGCATGCCCTCGACGATAGTCGCCCCCACCAGCGCGTGAGTGCCGAAAAATCGATGGTCGCCTCGGGCGCGCGGATGTGGTACCTATTGAAGATGCTCGAATTCGACTCGACGAAAGGCGCATGAGCGCCCACCGAGATATCCCTCCGACACAACGGTTCGGGGAATTCACCCGCGCGTTCGACGCGCTTCGATCGCTCCCTTCGCGATGCCGCGACCCGTCCGACCCCAGACGGGCACTTCGTAGTCACCTATTTTCGATGCCCTACAACGACTTCGAGAAAGGAGGTACACATGAAGTTGGCTGAGGCACTGGCCGAACGTGGCGATCTGATGCGCCGGGTGGAACACCTGAAGTCGCGCATTCTCGCGAATGCACGACATCAAGAGGGCGAGTCGCCGGCAGAGGACGCCGCAGCCCTCCTCGTCGAACTCGAGGAGGTCCTGGACCGCTTGGAGGTTCTCGTCCGAAGGATCAACCGGACGAATACCTCTGCGCCCCTGGGCGATGCGAGCATCACGGACGCGCTGGCCCGCCGGGACATGCTGCGGATCCGGCACCGGGTGGTGTCCGCCGCCGCGGATGCCGCATCCGGACGTGAGCAGGACCGATACGGCAGGCAACTCCGCTCCGAACTCGTCTTCGTCGCGGCGTTGCCCGTCCGGGATCTCCGACGGACGGCAGACGATCTCGCCCGGCAGATCCGGGAAGTCGATCTGCAAGTGCAGAAGGAGAATTGGGAAGTCGAGCTACTCGACTGAACCAAGCTGGGTGGTAGGTAACCGTTCCGGAGGCGAGCACGCACCGCGGTCGGCGGCAATCCGGCCACTTCTCCTGCGCGGAGGGCAGCGCACCCCGGGCACACACCCGGATCACACTGCAGCCCTGCACACCGCACAGGTGACGGTGCACGAGGCACAACTCATCACCGGGTGCTGATCCGAGACGGCGAGGGCGGGCAAGGGGCTACCCACACACGTGAGTGGCAGAGCGTGCCGAAGCACGCCCTGCCACTCACGTCGGGGATCAGCCGACTACGAGGTCCAACTCGTCGTCGGACACTCCGACTGCGATGCTGCCACCCGCGACGAGGACGTCGTCGAGTAGCAGATCGGCGATCCGATCGTCGACGGCCCGCTGGATCGACCGGCGCAACGGACGCGCCCCGAACTCGGGCTGGTGTCCGTGCTCGGCAATCCAGTCGACCGCGGCCTCGCTGAACGAGATCTCGATACCCTTGGACTGCAGTCGCTTCCGGCTGTCGTCCAGCAGCAGGTCGGTGATCCGGTGCAGTTGCTCGGTGTCGAGCTTGCGGAAGATCACGATCTCGTCGATCCGGTTGAGGAACTCCGGCCGCATCGACTCGCGCAGCCGGCCCATCACCCGGTCCCGCAGCGGCTTCTCCGACGCCTCCGCGTCACCGGTGCTGAAGCCCAGTCCGCCCGACTTGCTGGAGATGATGTCGGACCCCAGGTTGCTGGTCATGATCAGAACGGTGTTCTTGAAATCCACCGTCCGGCCCTGACCGTCCGTGAGCCGACCGTCGTCGAGCACCTGCAGCAGCGTGTTGAACACGTCGGGGTGCGCCTTCTCGATCTCGTCGAGCAGGATCACCGAGTACGGGTTCCGGCGGACCTGCTCGGTGAGCTGTCCCGCCTCCCCGTATCCGACGTAGCCGGGAGGAGCACCGACGAGCCGGCTGACCGTGTGCCGTTCACCGAACTCGCTCATGTCGAGCCGCAGCATTTTGTTCTCGTCACCGAACAGCGTGGCGGCCAGCGCCTTCGCGAGTTCGGTCTTGCCCACTCCGGTCGGTCCGAGGAACAGGAAGCTGCCGACGGGACGGTCGGGATCGTTCATGCCGGTTCGGCTACGGCGCACCGCCCGGGCGATGGCCCGTACGGCGTCGTCCTGACCGATGACCCGCCGGTGCAGTTCGTCTTCGAGCCGGCGGAGACGTTCCTTCTCCTCCTGTGTCATCTGGCTGGCGGGAATGCCCGTCGACCGCGCCACGACGTCGGCGATCTGCTCGGCCGTCACGTCAGGCGTAATGTCCGACGCGTCGGCCTTGCCGCCGATGCGGGCTTGCAGCTTCGTGATCTGATCACGCAATCCCGATGCTTTCTCGTATTGTTCGCCGGCAACGGCCTGGTTCTTGGCCTCTTCGAGTTCCTCCACCTGCTTCCGGAGGGCCTCCACGTCGACACTCGGCATGCGTAGGCGCAACCGGGCCCCGGCCTGGTCGATCAGGTCGATCGCCTTGTCGGGCAGGAAGCGGTCACCGATGTACCGGGCGGACAGCTCGACGGCGGCGGTGATGGCCTCATCGGTGTAGCGCACGCCGTGGTGCTCTTCGTACCGGTCACGGAGACCGGACAGGATCGCCACTGCGTCCTCGATGCTGGGCTCCGCCACCGTGACAGGCTGGAATCGGCGTTCGAGCGCCGGATCCTTCTCGATGTGCTTGCGGTACTCATCGAGTGTGGTGGCGCCGACGATGTGCAGTTCGCCGCGGGCGAGCTTCGGCTTGAGGATGTTTCCGGCATCCATCGCACCCTCGGCTCCGCCACCGGCCCCGGCAATGGTGTGAACCTCGTCGATGAAGACGATCAGCTCGTCCTTGTGTGCGGCGATCTCGTCGATCACCTTGGTAAGGCGTTCCTCGAAGTCGCCGCGGTACCGGGTTCCGGACACCATGCTCGACAGGTCGAGCTGCACGATGCGCTTACCGGTGAGGCGGTCGGGCACGTCGCCGTCGACGATCCGCTGGGCCAGGCCTTCGACGATCGCCGTCTTGCCCACTCCGGCCTCACCGACGAGGACGGGGTTGTTCTTGGTGCGCCGAGACAGGATCTCGATGGTCTGTTCGATCTCGTCGGCCCGGCCGATCACCGGGTCGACGCCGCCGCCTCGGGCGCGCTCGGTGAGATCGAGACCGTACTTGTCGAGGGTAGGGGTGTCGGTGTCCAGGGCCTGCTCGACCGATCCACCTTGGATGGCGGTCTGCAGTCGTTCCGGGGTGATGCCCTCGGACGCGAGCAGGCGGCCGGCGGCGTGGTCCTGATCTGCGGCGAGCGCGAGGAACAGGTGCTCCGGATCGATGTAGGTGGAACCGAGCGCGCGGGCAAGCTGATGTGCCTCGAGCAGCGCGGTCTTGAGCGCACCGCTCAACGAGGGCACGGCGAACCCGGACGAGTTCCGGCCCTGCGGAAGACGCAGTTCGACGGCGTCCGACACGGCAGACGCGTCGGCGCCCGCACGTTGCATCAGCGTCTTGGTCGGGTCTTGCTCGGCCATGACACGAAGAACGTGCAGTGCATCGAGTTCGGAGTCACCGCGACCGGCCGCGAAACGCGCGGACGCTGCCATGAGTTCCTGGGTGGAGCGGCTCATGAGACGGCTGATGTCGATGCGACCAGGGCCCTCCGGCCCGAAGAATGCTGGCATTCCGAAGCCTCCTGTAGGAAGTTGAGCGTTACTCACTCAACTAACGTGCCAGTGCTCCGATCAATTCCCGGAGCGAGGGGGCGTTCACTGTGACGGCCGTCATACCGGTGGGGCATCAGCTGCCCGTCGGGACTCCCTACAACACCGAACAGCTGTCCGGTCTTCCCCGGCCGGCTCAGCGAAAGGTCGATTTCAGGTGTTCGGCGAGACCCTCGATCGAGACGGGCGCCATCCGGAAACCCAGATAGCCGTCAGGCCGGACGACATATGCCGCGCAGTTCTCCGCGCCGTACGCCGCCGCGAATTCGTGGGCGGCGTCCCGCAAGAGCGGAAGGATCGTTTCGCCGACATCGGCACCCGGGTGTGCGATCAGGTAGGTGTCGAGGAAGCCGTGGGCCGCCGTCGTCGCGGACGATGCAGCGGCCTCGAGGACGGCCAGACCACGCGCGTCGACCGAAGCGTCGGCGTACAGGAGCAGTGTGTGCTGCTTGCGTCCGAGTAGGGTGAACAGCCGGATCGGAAAGGCAACGGCAGCGCGGGTCAACCCACGCGCGTCGGGTGCTCGCTCACCGGGCCGCAGCGCAGGAGTGCCCTCGGCCCGGGACACGAGCGGGCTGTCGAAGTAGTCGATGAGCAGTTGCGCTTCGCGGCGCATCACCACTTCGGGGTCCGAAGATCCGGCGCCGATCCCTTCCCGCGCGCTGCGGATTGTGCGACCCACGACCTCCTCCCCGACCGGCCGCCGTTCGGCGTCATAGCTGTCCGTCAAGTCAGGGGCTGCGACTCCGGACACTGCAAGCGCAAGCTTCCACGCCAGGTTGTGGGCGTCCTGGATGCCGGTATTCATTCCCTGGGCGCCGGTGGGCGGATGGATGTGGGCGGCGTCGCCGGCAACGAACACACGACCCCGTCCGTAGGAGTCGACGATGCGGTGACTGATTCGGAATACCGAGGACCACCGAAGATTCGAGGCTGTGGTCGGTTCGGGAGCCAGCCTGTCGAGTACGGCTTGAATGTGCCCCAGCTGCGGTTTCGGCCCCACCTCGAATCCGTGCTGGATCTTGTCTGCGGGCTGGGCGCTGGTGTTCGAGAGTTCCGCGGGCACGAGCATCGACATCCGGTACCGATGACGACCGGGCAACGGAATGCACACGAGAAGGTCGTCGGGTCCGTCCTCCGTCCGGTGAACCGACCGCACTCCGTAACCACTCGGAAGCGACCAATCCACTTCGACGTCACCCAGCATGTACTGCTCGGCGAACGCGCCGCCCTCGAACGTGAGACCGAGACCCTTGCGCACCACACTGTGGGCGCCGTCGCATCCGATGAGGTACTGCGTCCGGATGGTGTCGCCGCCGTTGCCAGTCACCGTAGCGACCACGCCATTTTCGTCCTGCTCGAACGACACCAGGCCGATTCCGCGTTCGACCGTGGTGCCCAGGGACGCCAGGTGCTCGGCGAGAATGCGTTCGGTCTCGTACTGGGGGAGTCCGATGAATCCGTACGGCACATCGGCGGGCAATGCCAACTCCATGCGCCCGACCTCGACTCCGTCGACGTAGAGGATCTGTCCCCGGAATTGGATCGCCGCGTCGAGTATCCCCCGAGCAAGCCCATGCTTTCGAACACCTCGAGGGTGCGGGGTTGGATTCCCACCGCCTTCGCGTACTGCGGCGGCTCGTAGAGCGGATCTATGATGCGGCAGGAGATGCCGCGCCTGCGCAGCTCGATTGCCGCGGCGAGTCCTACTGGACCCGCTCCGGCCACCAACACTTCGGGATCGCCCACGAAGGCACCGCCTCACCAGGAGGGATCAACTTTCGATCAGTATGCCTGCCCGCCGGCGAAATCGGTGGCAGACGAGCTCGGAGTTTTTGAACGTGCGGCCGTGTGGGTAACCGTCGGATATGACGCACAAGGACACCGAGAAGCATGAGAACACATCCGGCCCGGCGACGAGCAGTACGGACAGCGGCAAGTCGGGTGCTCACACAGACGTGGTGTCCGATCCCGCGGAGGACGACAAGGGTTCGGGGGCGGATTGGAGCGGCGAAGGTGGCGCGACCCCGGAGGGGCCGGCCACCGACACGGAAGACTGACCGCCGCGACGATCACCAGGGAATCTGACCGACCACAACCCCGACCACCAGCATGGTCAGCGACACCAGCGCGGCGCGCCACAGCACCTTCTTGTGGTGGTCGGCCAGGGACACCCCGGCCAGGGTGACGAGCAGCAGGATAGCCGGGACCAATGGGCTCTGCATGTGGAAGGTTTGTCCGGTGATCGAGGCGCGCGCCATCTCGACCGGCTCGATGCCGTAGGTGGCTGCGGTTTCGGCGAGCACGGGCATCACACCGAAGTAGAAGGCGTCGTTGCTCATGAAGAACGTGAAGGGCAGGCTCAGGACGCCGGTGATGACAGCGAGGTGCGGTCCGAGCGATGGCGGGATGATCTCGAGTAACCACTGCGCCATGGCTTCGACCATGCCGGTGCCCTGGAAGACGCCCGTGAGCACGGCCGCGGCGAACACCATCGCCACTACCGAGACGATGCTCGACGAGTGCCGGGTGATGGCTTCCTGCTGTTCCTTGACGCGCGGGAAGTTCACCATCAATGCGATCGATGCCGCCACCATGAAGAGCACCGGGATGGGCAGGACGTCCATCACGAGAACGGCCAGCAAACCCACACTCAGAGCAGCGTTGAACCACAACAGTTTCGGTCGCAGGGTCGGCCGCTCGGGGTCCAGCCCATCGACGAATCCGTCGAGACCGTCGTCCGACCCGGAGTCACCGGAACCGCCACCGGGCGCGTGGCCACTGTCACCGCCACTGCCGCCGGAACCCACCCCGGTCCGGGCGGAGCCCGCGCCGACGAGCAGGCGCTCGGACGTCAGAACCAGGGTGCCGATGCGTCGTCGTTCGGAGTAGCCGAGCTGCACGGCGAAGAGCAGCACGATGACGAGTCCGGCAACGAGCGACGGGATCATCGGCACGAAGACGTCGGACGGGGAGATTCCGAGTGCCGCAGCAGCTCGGACGGTCGGCCCACCCCACGGAATGATGTTCATTGCACCGTTGGCCAGTCCCGCGACGACGGTGAGAACGACAGGGCTCACCTTCAATTTCAGGTACAGCGGCAGCAACGCAGAGGTGACGATGATGAACGTCGTCGACCCGTCACCGTCCAGCGACACCACCATGGCCAAGACCGCGGTTCCGACGACCAGCCGCATGGGATCGTTGCGGACGAGCCGCAGAATCACCTTCACCAGCGGATCGAAGAGCCCGACGTCGATCATGATCCCGAAGAAGATGATCGCGAAGAACAGCAATGCCGCAGTGGGTGCCAGCGCTTTGATCCCGTCGGTGATCATGTCGCCGATACCGAGACCCGCCCCGGCCGCGATACCGAAAGCGACCGGGACCGCAATCAACCCGACCACTGGGGTGGCCCGTTTCGACATGATCAAGAACATGAATACGGCCACCATCAGAAAGCCGAGTGCTACCAGCATTGCCACTCCTCGTCCGCACTTCGAAAGCCGCAGTGTGATCGCGACAACAGCAAGTGTTGATCGAGCGGGCGCTCACAGTCACTGTTACGGACGTAGAGAAGGTTGTGTTCATTGTGGTGGCGACGACAGATGCTCCCGCAGCGTTGCGGTCTCGTACTCCGTCCGGAACAGCCCACGCTTCTGCAGTACGGGAACAACCTCGTCGACGAACTCGGTCAGAGAGTCCGGATACATCGGCGGCATCAGGTTGAAGCCGTCGGCGCCGTCGGCGTGGAACCACCGTTCGATGTCGTCCGCGATCGACTCCGGGGTGCCGATCATCGTGCAGTGCCCACCGCCGGCGGCCAGGGTGCCCAGCAGCGCGCGGACAGTCGGCCGATCCTTCTCGATGATGCGCAGAATGGTGTCGTAGCGGCCCTGCGGTCCGGTAAATTCCGACAGCGGGGGCAGAGCGGGAACGGGCGCGTCCAGTTCCCACGTGCTGCAGTCCTGGTGTGTGAACAGGGACAGTTGCGCGATCGACTGCTCGACGGGCAGCAGCGCATCGAGTTCGGCCTTCTTCCGGTACGCCTCCTCGGTGGTCGATCCGACGTAGGTGACAAGACCGGGCATCACTGTCACGGCGTCGGCGTCGCGGCCCGCGGCCCGGATACGCCGCTTGACGTCTCCGTAATAGCTCTGAGCGGACTCGAGGTCGTAGGCAACGGCATAGATTCCTTCGGCGCAGCGGGCGGCCAGGTCGCGTCCCTGCTCGGAGGCACCGGCCTGGAACAGCACGGGACGTCCCTGCGGCGACCGCGGCACGGTCAGCGGGCCGTCCACCAGAAAATGCTTGCCACGGTGATGGATCGGTGCGATCTTCGCCGGGTCGGCGAACACCCCGTCCCGCTCGAGGACCAGCGCGTCCGCATCCCACGAATCCCAGAGTGCGAGAGCCACATCCACGAACTCGGCGGCGCGCGAGTAGCGCTCGTCGTGCGGTGGCATTTCCTCGAGTCCGTGGTTGCGGGCCTCCGCGTCGAACATGGAGGTCACGACGTTCCACCCCGCTCGGCCGCCACTGATGTGGTCGAGTGACGCCAGCATCCGGGCGGCATGGAACGGCGTGTAGAAGGTGCTGGACACGGTGGTGACCAAACCGATTCGCTCCGTCGCCCGGGCCATTGCGGACAACGCCGTCAGCGGTTCGAGGAACCACATCCCCCCGGCGGCAGGATCGCGTACCGAATGCCCGTCTGCGAAGAAGACCGCGTCGAGGCAGCCGCGTTCTGCGGTCTGCGCCAACTCTTCGTAATAGGTGATGTCGGCAAGCCGTTCCACCTGCGACGCCGGATGCCGCCAGGCCGCGCCGTGATGTCCGCACGCGAACAGAAACGCGTTGAGGTGCAGTTGCTTACGTGATGTCATCAGTCTTTGACCAATCCCCCGTCGACGACGAGATTCTGGCCGGTCACCGAACGCGACCACGGGGACGCGAAGAACAGCACCGCATCGGCGAACTCCTCCGGCGTGGTGACGCGTTGCAGGGGTGTGCTCGCCGCGATGAGATCGAACACCTCGTCCGGAGTGGCGGCGCTCGCATCCGTGGTGCGCAGCAACCCGCCCGACACCATGTTCACCGTGATGCCGTCGGCGCCCAGATCGGCGGCGAGCGTGCGGGTCAGTGACAGTGCTGCAGCCTTGGCCGCCGTGTAATCGTGGTAGGGAACCACGGGGTTCTGGAACAGGTTGGTGCCGATGTTGACGATGCGGCCGAAACCGAGCGAGCGCATGCCCGGTAGCGCGGCCTGCGTGGTGTTCAGGGTGGCCTTGACGCTCCCCCGCAGCTGCGCGTCGAAGGCGTCCCATGCGATGGCGTCGGCCTTGTCGCGGGCGTCGCCGTTGAAGGAGAAATCGGCGAGCGCGTTGTTGACGACCGTGGTGAGCGGTGAGCCGAAGTGGTCAGCCGCCGCGGCGAACAGGGCGTCCACCTGGTCGCGGTCTGTGACATCGGCCTCGAGCGCGATGGCCTGCCCGTCACCCAACCCCGCCGCAAGGTTTTCGGCCGCGTCCCGGCTACGACGATAGTTCACCACCACCCGCGCACCTTGCTCCGCGAACGAGCGCACGATGGCGGAACCGAGGCCCCGTCCACCCCCGGTCACGAGAACGATCTGCTTGTCGATCTGCATTGCACGCCTTTCGTCCGGCCGCGAGAAACGCCGGACGACCGCATGCAGCAGCGGTCGGCGCGACATCCCTTCGCTAGCACTACCTAGTTCAGGTTCGACGGGTGTGTTCTCAGCCGCCCAACCTTCCGCCGGGCAGCACCCCGTGTCACTGGCGACAGTCTAAGCGCTCCCGCAAACAGGAAAAGCGGTGCACGTCCTTATTGCGGGCAATTAAGTTGTGTGCAATCATTCTGTCGTGACCAACGCTCTCGCCCTCGACCACCAGGTGTGCTTCGCTCTCTACTCGGCTTCCCGAGCCATGACAGCCACCTACCGGTCGATGCTCGAGAAGTTGGGCGTGACGTACCCGCAATACCTGGTTCTCTTGGTGCTGTGGGAACGGGACGGCCGCGGCGTTCGCGACATCTGCGACGCCCTGGATCTCGATACCGGCACCGTGTCACCACTACTCAAGAGGCTCGAATCGCTCGGGTTGGTCGAGCGTCGTCGCGACTCGGCCGACGAGCGGCGGGTCGGTATCCACCTCACCGAGGCCGGGGACGAGCTTCGGCATTCTGCCGTCGGCATTCCGGCCGCACTGGCGCGCTCGACGGGTATGGATGTCGACGAACTCGTAGCCCTCCGGGACACCTTGAGTCGTCTCACCGAATCGCTACACCAGTACACCGCCACCGAACCCACGAAAAGGAAGTAATCCTGTGCAGATTCTCTACACCGCAGAAGCCCTCGCCACCGGAGAAGGCCGCAACGGCCACGCCCGCACCTCGGACGGCCGACTCGACTTCGACCTCGCCATCCCGGTCGAGATGGGTGGATCGGGCAATGGCACCAACCCCGAGCAGTTGTTCGCCGCAGGCTACGCCGCGTGCTTCCACTCCGCCCTGCAGCTGGTGGCCCGCCAAGCCAAGGCCGACGTCACCGACTCGGCGGTCGGTGCACGCGTCGGAATCGGCTCGGCAGACGGCGGCGGTTTCGGTCTCGCGGTCACCCTCGAGGTCTCGCTTCCCCATCTCTCTCGGGACGAGGCCCTCGACCTGACGGAGAAGGCACACCAGGTCTGCCCGTATTCCAACGCGACTCGGGGAAACGTCGAGGTTACCCTCGAAGTCACCGAGGACTAGACCTCCCGGCGGGCGTCGGTCACCCGAATGTGTACTCGACGCCCGTCAGGTTCTCGGACAACGACCACAGGGCGCGCGCGGTGTTCTCGTCCCGCGATTTCTTGCTGGACCCGACCACCTTGGGGTGGCCACGCTGCTCGAACAACCCGTCCGGCCCGAGGTAACTCCCGCCTGCCACCCCGGGAGCGGTGGCCGCGTACAGCATCGGCAGTGCCCCCATCTCCGCCGACTGCGCAAAGATCCGGTTGCCGACGGCCATCAGCTTGTCCTGAATCGACTCGGTGTGCGCCTGCAGATTGGTCGATGCGTACCCCGGATGTGCGGCCACTGCCTTGACCGGTGACCCCGCCGCGGCCAACCTGCGCTGCAACTCGTAGGTGAACAGAAGATTCGCGAGTTTCGACTGTCCGTACGCGCTCCACCGGTTGTACTTGCGGTTCTCCCAATTGAAATCGTCGAGGTCGATGGATCCCATCTGATGTGCCGCGCTCGACATCGTGACAACCCGGTCGGTGATCTTGCCGAGGAGTAGGCCCGTGAGCGCAAAGTGGCCGAGATGGTTTGTGCCGATCTGCATTTCGAAGCCATCGGCAGTTTTGCGTTGTGGAACGGCCATCACACCGGCGTTGTTCACCAGCACGTCGACCGAATCGATGCCGCCGGCGAAGTCCCGAACCGAAGCCAGGTCGGCGAGGTCGAGCCGGCGAACCTCGGCATTGTCACCGATGGTGCGCGCGACCGCGTCACCTTTTGTGGTGTCGCGGCAGGCGAGGACGACGTGAGCGCCCGCCTTGGCGAGTGCGCGCGCAGCCACCTCCCCCAATCCACTGTTGGCACCCGTGACGACGAACGTCCGGCCCTGCTGATCCGCGATGTCCGCTGCTGTCCACTTGGTCATGAGGGCAACCCTACGGATGTCGGGACGCGACGGAAACCCGTCACCACGCCGTCGCTCCGACCAGCGGAAGGTTGACGAAACTCGGCCTGTCCGACGACAACCGGACGTGCTGCGGTTTCAACTGGCTGTCCGCGAGCATCGGCCCGAGCGGCAGATACCGTGGAATGCTGCTCGCGTACACGTCGACCCGCAGCCGGTGTCCGGGCGCCAAGACAGCATCGGTGGGCACGAAGTTGATGTCCACGGGTGTGACCTCCCCGGGCACGAGGGGCTGGCGGGTTGCCACCGTCAGGTAGTGATGAGGTTCGGTGTAATCACCGTTCGGCGACTTCGTGCTCTGCGAATCGTCCACCGCACGCATCGACGCGGTGAGCGCCCCATTGGTCAAGGTCGTCGACGTACCGTCGGGGGCGACGTCGTTGAGTGTGACCGCCCAGAAACCGTCGGTGGCGTCGAGCACCGTCTCGAGATGCAGGTTGACGGGCCCCGACAACTCGGTGGGCCGGGTGACGGGAGCGCTGGTGAATGTGAGGCCTTCAGCCTCGTTGAAACGCGAGTCCCTGGTGCATGCCGTTCCGAAGATGACGGCGGCTCCTGCGGTTCCCTGCGCGCCGTCACGCGAGCACAGCGCTCGCAGGCCGGGGGCCACCGTGAGGTTGGCGGAGTCGGCCGGCTTGTCCGCGACGAGACTGCCGTCGATCGCGGCGTGAGCCGCCGTGCCGCTCGGCGCGTTCGACAGGTACATCCGCTGGTAGTCGACGCCGGCCCGGGGGAACGATTCGGTAGTGGTCCATCCGTTGCCCTGCTGATACAGCGTGACGGGGCCGTACCTGTCGATGCCGTTGTCTGCATTCTTCAACCACTTGTCGTACCAAGCGCGTTCGAGGACGTCGAGGCGCGGCGGCGCCCCCGGCTCCCCGAACCCACCACCGAAGTTGATGTGGTAGGCGTCGCTCATGATCAGCTGCTTCTCGCCCGCCGGCAGGGGGATGTCGTTGTAGACCCGGGGCTCGCTGTTGGCGAAGATGTCGTGCCACGCGCCGTAGAGCATCGTCGGCACCTCGATGTTCTCCACCTGGGCTTTGCGCTCCTGGTAGAACTCACCGTCCTGCGCCACCCGCAAGGTACCGGGATCCAGGTCGTTCACGGTGGGCGCGGTCATGGCCTCGATAAGGGCTGGGAACAGCGTCAGAGGATCACGCAGCCGATCCTGGAGCCAGGTCTGATCGAACCGCCCCTGCGCGAGCGCCTGCACGTCGGGCACGAACTTGAGCCCGTTGACCAGCGAGAGCCAGAGGGGCATGAAACCGACGCCAAGTCCGTCTCCGGTTCCGACGATGTCGCGGAGCAGATCGTTTCCCGGTTCGGTGGGGAAGATCGCCTTCAGGGCAGGCGGCTGATGACCCGCGGCCTGCAGGGAGTTGATGCCTGAGTAGGACACACCACCCATTCCGACCCTGCCGTCGGACCAACTCTGCTTGCTCATCCAGTCGATGATCTCGACGGAATCCCGCTGCTCGACCGGGCCGAGTGCCTGCCACTCACCTTGTGAGAAACCGGTGCCCCGAGCATCGACGACCACCTGCGTGTACCCGTTCTGCACGAGGTCGCGGTTGACGCCGAAGACACGCATGCCGCCTCCGGACAGCACTTTCGCGGCCTCGGTGATACCGTCGAACGGCGTCCCTGCGAGGTTGTAGGTATTCACCAGGTCGACGACAGTGTCTTCCAGCCCCGGCACCGCGAGCACGGAGTCGACGACATTGCCCACCAACTTCGTATACGGCGTGACATTGAGCACCGCGGGCATCTTGGTGTCGATCGGTTTGCCTGCCGCGTCGGCGGGGCGATAGACGTTGGCCTTCAGCACCGTCCCGTCGCTCATCGTGATGGGCACGTCCCAGTCGATCGCGACGACCGGATAGGCCGGCGGCGCGTCGACGGCGGCCAGCCACTGAACGGCTGCGGCTCCCCCGGTCGGGTCTGCCGATGCCGTCGGCGCAACAGCGATCCCCACTGCCATTGCTACCGCGACTGCCGATATCCCTGGTCGAAACGCCCAGCGACGCACGATCACCTAAAACCCCCGTGAACTCTCCGATGACGCGCCTCAAAGGCCAGGGTGGCCCGCGTCACAAACTTACCGGATAGTAACCATGGGTTCCGCGCCAGGTCAACGCCGGGTTACGGAGGAGCTCCACTACCGTCGATGGCGTGCCTGATGCCCCGCTTCCTGTTCGTGACGGCCTCAACCCGACGCGGTTGAGGCTGCCGGACGACGGACCGTGGCCCACCGTCCTCGAGTACCTCGTCGGCCGCTTCCCTCACGACGAATTCCGGCTCCGCGAGAAGGTGGCCGCTCGGGAGGTGGTCGACGAGAAGGGAGGCCCGGTCACCGAGTCGACGGCGTTCGTTCCGCGTAGGGACGTCTATCTCTACCGGGATCCTCCGGTGGAATCGCGGGTGCCGTTCGAGATCGAGATCCTGCATCGCGACGAGAATCTGCTCGTCGTCGACAAGCCCCACTTCCTGGCCAGCACACCCCGCGGCGCATACATCGTCGAGTCCGCACTCGTACGGTTACGCAGAGACCTCGGCCTTCCCGACCTGACGCCCGCACATCGGCTGGATCGCCTCACCGCAGGAATTTTGATCTTCACAGTGCGACGAGAGGTCAGGCGGGACTACCAATCGCTGTTCGATCGCCGTGAAGTGCGCAAGGAGTACGAGGCACTTGCCCGCTACAATCCCCACCTGAACCTGCCGGCAACGGTCCGCAGCCGCATCGTCAAACAACGCGGCGTCTTGAAGGCTTTCGAGGCGGAAGGGTCCGCGAACAGCGAGAGTCGCATCGAACTGCTCGAAATCCGCGGGGACGCCGCGCGTTATCGGCTACTCCCGCATACCGGCAAGACACACCAGCTGCGGTTGCATATGAGTGCGCTCGGCATCCCGATCTTCGGCGACAATTTCTACCCCGACTTCTATGACGTTGCCGGGGACGATTATTCGACTCCGCTGCGCCTACTCGCACGCTCCGTCGAATTCACCGATCCCTACTCGGGCGCGCACCGCCGGTTCGTCAGTGAGCGGACCCTCGACTGGCCGACGTCGCCTCTTCCGACGCAATGATGCTCGGCTGCAAGGTCGTCAGTCACTCCTGAGACGCCACCCTCTGCTCGAACACCGGACCGGACCCGTTCTGCTCCGCGAGCTTACGGGCGCTGTCCAGAGCTTCCTGCGCCGCCGCCTTCACCGCTGCCGATCTCTCGGCGGGAGTGAGATCCCCGTCGGGCACCGGTGCCGCGTCCGGAGCCTCGGTTTCTTCCGGATCCTCGGTCGGATCCGGTATCTCGGAAGCTTTCGGTATCTCGACCGGCTCGGTGGGCTCCGTGAGATACTGGCCGCAGTCCGGCCAGGCACCGACACCCTGGCTCTTCAGCACCGTCTCGGCGACACGGATCTGCTCCGCCTTACTGGCTTCCGACGGATCCCCCTTCCCGCCATGGGCTTTCCAGGTCTCCGGCAGAAACTGCAGACCACCGTAATAGCCGTTTCCGGTGTCGATCGTCCAGTCGCCGCCGCTTTCACACTCCGCGACAGCGTCCCAGTTGTGCGGCGCCGCAGACGCAGTTCCAGCGCCCAGGCCCAGCGGAACGGTTACGGCTGCGCCTACCGTGGCGATCCAGCCGAGGGCACGTTTCTCGATGTGGCATGTGGTCATGTCGAGTCCTTCCTCTCCGCACTTGCGGACGTGGTCGGCTTCTCCCCGTCGTGACCTCCTTTCGACACCTGTGAGGCAGAAGTGAAGTACAGAGGTTCGACTATCGTTTCGGGACAGCTGAATCTTCACAGTTCGAGATTTTCGATGCGGTTTCGAAGCCGTGTCGTGACGATGACGTTACATCGTGGCGGTGGGTCCGAAACGTCCGGAAACAGGGCACTGCGGGCCCGGCAATAGGGCACTGTGGACACCGGAAGTCGAGTACCGCCGGACCGAAGGGAACCAGACGTGAGCACACCTGCCAGCCATTCCGTCGTCGTCGGCCTCGACGGATCCGCCGCCTCCACAGCCGCCGCCACGTGGGGCGCCGCAGTCGCAGCGAAATGGGGCGCCACACTTTCACTCGTCCACGCGTTGCCGCAGGACGGTCCGCTGTACAGCCCGGCGTCGATCATGCTGGAATCCCAGTTCCTCGGCCAGTTGCGGGAGGACGGCGAGGCCATCATCGGCACTGCGAAGGCGCTACTGGGACAGCAATATCCGGACCTCGAAATCGAGACCACCATCAGCCCCGGGCCGGCGGGCACGGCGCTGCTCGAAGCCGCCGACTGGGCCCGGCTCATCGTGCTGGGTTCGACGGGAGCAGGCGCGTTCCGTTCGGTTCTTCTCGGGTCGACGGCGCTGCACGTGGCCAATCGCGCGGAATGCCCGGTCGTCGTGCTGCGCGGCGAAGGAAGCCCGCCGGACGAGCGTCCCGTCGTGGTCGGAGTCGACGGCAGCGAACTCAGCGGTGACGCGGTGTCGCATGCGTTCGAGTTCGCCTCCTTCTTCGGTGCATCCCTCGTCGCGGTACACACCTGGCAGGGCTCCCCGACGTTCGGAGCGGGCGGCACCGGCATGTTGGTCGACTGGGACGCGGTGAAACAGGAAGAAGCCGCGGTCCTCTCGGAGGGCTTGGCCGGTGAGTCGGAGCGATATCCGGACGTCCCCGTGACGAAGGTGGCTCAGCAGGGTGCCGCCGCGGACGTCATCCTGCAGCATGCCGCAGGCGCCCAGATGATCGTCGTGGGCAGCCATGGCCGCGGGCCCCTTCTCGGCGCTCTGATGGGATCGACGAGCCAGAACCTGCTCCATCACGCCACCGTTCCGGTCATGATCTGCCGAAGCTGAGACGCCGGCTACGTGATGCTGGTGCCCACCAGCTGGCCGATCCCGTAGGTCACCAGCATTGCGAGTGCGCCGCCGAGCGCCACCCGCAGCACGGCGCGGCTTCGCCGAGCGCCACCGAGGGCAGCACTCACCGACCCGGTGAGGGCCAGCGCGAGCAATACGGCCAGGAATGTCACCGGGACGCGAAGATGCACCGGCGTGAGAAGGATTGCCATCAGCGGGATGGCAGCACCGAGGGTGAAGGACAGCGCCGAGGACCCGGCAGCCTGCCACGGATTGGTCAATTCGTCCGGGTCGAGACCCAACTCGACGTCCACGTGCGCGGCGAAGGCATCGTGCTCGGTGAGTTCGCGTGCTACCGTGCGAGCGGTGTCTTCGCGCAACCCCTTTCGCTTGTAAATCCCCACGAGCTCTTCGAATTCGGCATCCGGCGTTTCCGAGAGTTCCCGTCGTTCCATCGACAGCAACGCCCGTTCCGAGTCGCGCTGCGTACTCACCGAGACGTATTCGCCGAGAGCCATGGACACTGCACCGGCCGCCAGACCGGCGAAACCTGCGGTGAAGATCGCCGATCGTTCGGTGGTAGCTGCCGCGACACCGATCACCAGCCCGGCCGTCGACACGATGCCGTCGTTCGCACCGAGTACCCCGGCCCGCAGCCAGTTGAGGCGACCGGCCAGGCTGGGCGAGTGCGGTTCCACAGCAGGATGCGAGGACTCGGCTCGATGTGCGGACATGGGTTCAGGCTAAGTCGGTGCGGGCCCGCCGGAAAGCGAGGCAAGGCTGCGCTCTCGCTTACTTCACTCGCCGACCAAGCAGTTGCTAGGTTAGTGGCGGCTCGACCCCGACCAGGCTCGTCCCGACCCTTTGGAGTCCTCATGGCGACACCCGGCAACAGCACTCCCACACGGCAACTGTCCGCGCTGGTCACCGGCGGCACCGGCGGTATCGGTTCCGCCATAGCGCGGCAGCTCGCGGACCTCGGGCACCACGTGGCCATCACCTACCGGTCCAACGCGGATGTCGCGGCAGACCTGGTGACCGAACTCGAGCACCGCGGCGTCAGATCCGCAGCCTTCTCCACCGACCTCGTCGACGAACCTCGCGTCGCCGAGGTCGTCCGGCAGACGGTCGAGCACTTCGGCGGGCTCGACATCCTGATTCACGCAGCGGGACCGCACATTCCGATGGTCCACCTCTCGCAGATCACGCCGAAGGATTACGCCGTCCATCTCGAACAGGAAGCTGTCGCGTTTTTCACCGCCGTCCGCGCCGCCCTCCCGGCCCTACGGGAATCCGCAGGCTCCGTGGTCGCGGTCACGACCGCCGCCACCAGCCGCTACCCCGTCCGCGACGGTCTCTCGGCAGGCACCAAAGGTGCTGTCGAGCAACTGGTCAAGGGGTTCGCGGCCGAGGAGGGTCGCTTCGGAGTCCGCTTCAACTCGGTCGGCCCGGGCATGCTGACCGACGGAATGGCGCAGCGCCTCATCTCTTCAGCCGATCTCGACCAGCGCGCCCTCGACGTGGCCATGAGCCGCATCCCGCTTCGCCGTTTCGGCACGGCCACGGACATCGCCGAGGCAGTGTGTTTCCTGGCGAGTGACCGTGCGGGGTTCATCACCGGACAGAAACTCGACGTCGACGGTGGATACACGGCGTAACAGGCCGCCATGTGTAATGGAGGCATATGACCGACGCCGAGGACACCCGCACAACGCCGCGCGGGCGTCGGATCGCGTGGGTGTCGGCGCCCTGCTCGTCGTAGTACTCACCGTCGAAGCAGTTCTGATCTGGCCGGATCTCTCGGAGAGCGTGCGCAATCTCGGTGACCTCCACTGGGAGTGGGTTGCTGCGGCGGTCGTGGCGTCACTGGCGTCGATGTCGAGCTTCGCGCGTGTGCAGCGGTGCCTGCTGGGCGTCGCCGACGTCCACATCCGTCAGAGCCAGTCGTTGTCGGTCACCTTCGCGGCGAATTCATTGAGTGTGACTCTCCCCGGTGGCCCGGTTCTCGCTACCACCTTCACCTACCGTCAGACCCGGATCTGGGGTGCAACACCGGTCGTCGCCACCTGGCAGCTGGTGATGGCAGGGGTTCTGCAGGCGATCGGCCTTGCCGTCGTCGGTCTGGCCGGCGCCCTTCTCGTGGGCGCCGAGACCAACCCGTTCTCCCTCGTGTTCACGTTCGGCGGTCTCTGCGTTTTCCTCGTCGTGGCCCAATATGCGGCGTCGCGGCCGGACGCCCTCGAAGGTGTGGGCATCACCGCTCTCCGGGCAGTCAACTCACTGCGAAAGAATCCGGCAGTGACCGGGGTCCGACAGTGGAAGCACATCGTCGACCAGATGGGTGCCGTACGGATGGAGCGCCGCGACACGGCCCGCGCGTTCGGATGGTCGTTGTTCAATTGGGTCGCCGACGCCTCGTGCCTGGGGTTCGCGTGTTACGCCATCGGCGGGCAACCCGCACTCGCCGGGCTCGCCGTCGCCTACGCTGCAGGCAACGCCGCCGGTTCGGCGATCCCGCTTCTGCCCGCCGGGCTCGGGGTCATGGATGCCGTGCTGGTCCCCGCACTCACCGCCAGCGGAATGACCGGCGCCGAGGCGGTGTCGGCGATTGTCGTCTACCGGCTGGTGAGCTTCCTGCTGATGGCGGCCATCGGCTGGGTCGTGTTCGCGCTGAGGTTCCGCGGTGCGCAGCAGAACGATGAGGGACCCGACATTCCACCGCTGTGGGGTAAGGCGTAGATCAGCCGCCCAGTCGCCGGAACACGAGGCGGACAGCCAAACTGAGGTGGGCTATCACCTCGTCCACCGAGATTCGACCGGCCACCCACGACACCAGGCTCGACATCCAGACGTCACCGATCACGCGTATCGCGTTCAACTGGTCGTCCGAAACCTTTTCGACACCGATGGTTTTGGCGAACATCTCGGTCATCAACGCGCCGAAGGCGTCCAATTCGGCCGAGGCCGACGCGTCGGCGAACATGAAGGCCCGAACCAGCGCCTCGTATCGCGGACGGTCCTTCTCCAGTACTTCGGTGTTCTTCCGGAGAACGAACAGGATCCGCTCGGAGGGAGTGTCACCGGGAATCACGACGTCCTCGAAGCGAGCGCGCATGCCCTCGAACACCATCAGGAGCCCCATGACCAACATGTGGTTCTTCGACGGGAAGTACCGGTACACCGTTCCGAGGGCAACCCCGGCCCGATCTGCGATTGTCCGCATCTGCACGGCGTCGTAGCCGCCCTCGGAAGCGAGTTCCATGGCCGCCGCGACGATGCGCTGATAACGCTCCCGCTGCGGTGCCTTCGCTGCCCGTGAGGGGAGTTGTCCGTGACGCAGCAACGACAGCAGTCCGTCGCGGCCCGTGGTCAACGGCTCTTCAGCAGTGCTCATGGAGGTCAGCCTAGCGACTCACCGGACGAGCTCACCCCTGGCGGCAATCCGATCGGAGCGCGAACCGTTCCTCGCCTTCCGCCCCGGCGAGCGCTGCGTGGCTCATCAACACGAGAGACCTTCGACACGTTGCGGCATCGTTCGACGTCGGAATGAAAAAACTCCGCTGTCGATGATCCGACAGCGGAGTGTGACTTGGTGGCCAGGGCCGGGATCGAACCGGCGACCTTCCGCTTTTCAGGCGGACGCTCGTACCAACTGAGCTACCTGGCCGGACGGCACCGGAACCGAATGCCTATCGCATTGCGTATCCGATACTGGGTACCGGATACGCATCTGCGACCCTGACGGGACTCGAACCCGCGACCTCCGCCGTGACAGGGCGGCGCGCTAACCAACTGCGCCACAGGGCCTTGCTTGTCCTGCTGTGCTTCACGAAGTGAAGCGATACTGCGTGTCACTTTTACTGCCGTCGAACCATACCGCATGCTCGACACCGGTCAAACGTACCCCCTACGGGATTCGAACCCGCGCTACCGCCTTGAAAGGGCGGCGTCCTAGGCCGCTAGACGAAGGGGGCCCGTCGGATTTCTCCGAACCAGTACCTCAACGGCGTTCCGTTGGGAGCTTGGATAGCTTAGGACACGGATCGAGAAAATCCCAAATCGCCAGGTCACGCTACAATTCGGGCAGTTCGGAACCGCATTCGGGCCAGCCCTGCTCGGCGAACTTCGCGAGCCATTGCTCGGATGCCATGGCCGCGAGGACCACTTCGAGTGATTCCTCGAAGCGCTCCGCCAGATCGCCCTTCAGTTCCGTCAGGTCCGACATGTACCGCTGACCGGCCAGCGACGCCGCCAACACCCGGGTGAACTTCTCCGTGTCGGCGCCCTCCCGCAGCAGCCCTTCATTCTGGGCACGGATGGCGAACTCGTAGGCAGTGCGGCCCCACACCTTCGACCCGCCGGATTGCACGTCCGCATAGAACTCGGGCTCGATGATCAGCCGGAACTCGGCTTGAACGATGACGCTGACGTGGAAGAGTTTGGCCAGATCGACGACGAGGCAGTGCAGCGCTTCGAACGGGCCGAGGTCGGTGCGGCGTGTCCAGCGTTCCGTCAAGCCGGTGAACTGCTCCACACCCGCCTGCAGTACAGCCCGGGCGAGCTCCTCCTTGGACTGGAAGTGGAAGTACATCGCCCCCTTGGTGGCGTTCGAGCCCTCGAGGATCGTGTTCACCGATGCAGCGGCATAGCCGCGCCTGGCAAATTCGATCGCGGCCGACTCCACCAGTGCCGCGCGAGTACGTCGCGCACGCTCCTGTTGACGTGCCATGGCGGTAGATCCCTCTCCAGCTGTTCTGGGCTCCGACGTTCAGGAACGCGAAGTCTCACATAACAGTATGCCCGTTTTGAAAAAACCGACACAACAGTCTGTCCGCTATGAAAATTGGCACTGGAGCCAACTTCGGGAACTTTATGAGCCTCTAAACCGACCTCTGCCAAAAACACACCGAGTGGTATAATTTGGTTCGGCTCGGGTGCGCTGCAGGGGGTGCGCACCCGAGCCCATCTGTCGGTCTGAAGGCGGCACCGCGTTTCGGGGGGTGCTGTTCTCATTCCGGCGGACCGCGCACTAGACTCTGGCCGCGCGCCCCTATAGCTCAGTTGGTAGAGCTACGGACTTTTAATCCGCAGGTCGTAGGTTCGAGCCCTACTGGGGGCACTATTCCCCTTACTCGGCGTCTTGCCGAGTAAGGGGTTCAACGTCCACTTCACGGCTCGGCGTCCGGCACCGCAATCAGTCGCCGGACCGCCTCCACAGCGGTCTGCCTTCGTTCCGCGACGCCGCGCCGGGCCGACCTTCCGTTCTGCAGCGCGGGACGGGACGCCGCGAGCGTGCGAGCGATGTCGGTGATCACCAGAAGCAGCTCGCCGGCGTTCCACGACGAGTCGATGAACCCTGCTTCCTGGCCGCGGCGAATCTCGGCGATCTTCGGCCGGAGGGTACGAATCCGCACATCGTCCTCGCCGCCTGGTTCTGGCATCTCCAGATCGGCCCATTCCTGCAGCCTCGCATTTTCGGGGTGAGCCAGGTAGTTGTCGAACAGCCGGCCGACGTAGCCGGGCAGGTCGTCTCCGCGCAGTGCCGTCTCTTCTGTCGTTTCGGCGATCCACTGGTGCGAGACCGCATCGAAGAGCGCTTCCTTGCTGTCGAAGTAGGCGTACAGCCGATCCTTACTGGCCCGCGCCGCCGCCGCGATGCGATTGATCCGCGCCCCGGCCACTCCGTGGCGAGCGAACTCCTCCTTCGCTGCAGCGAGAATCCGCTCCCTCGTGGCTTCACCGGCTGAACGCATACGGACATCCTAAATTGGCCGTTGCCGAACTATCTGGTTCGGCGTAACCTCCAGGCTTGACGAACTGAATGGTTCGCGAACGTCGCGTCGAGCGTAGACTCCACGCGCTCTCCCGAAGGACTGTCCATGGACCTCGATCATGCCCGCAGCACGTTCAGCACTCTCCGCCGACTCGAGAGCGGCGTATCCCCCGACGACCTCGATGCCGTGTGGGCGGCTCTCGACACGGTGCGCGCCGAGGACATCCTCGGACAGTGGAAGGGTGACGACTTCGCCACCGGACATCGTCTCCACGAGAAGCTGTTCGCGAGCCGTTGGCACGGGAAGACGTTCAACTCGCTGGACGATGCCAAACCCCTCATCTGCCGCGACCCGGACGGCAATCTCTTCTCCGATGTCGCGAGCGGCAACGGGGAGGCAAGCCTGTGGAACATCGAGTTCCGGGGTGAGGTGACCGCCACGATGGTCTACGACGGCGCGCCCATCTTCGATCACTTCAAACGGGTGGACGAGTCGACCTTGATGGGCATCATGAACGGCAAGTCCTCACTCGTCCTGGACGGTGGACAGCACTACTACTTCCTCCTCGAAAAGGACTGAGGCGGTGACGGATCGACGAATTCCACCAGCGACACCGAGGACGCCCCCATGCTGATGAAGGCGGCACTTTCCCGTGGCCCCGAGTACCCCTTCTCGCTCGAGACGGTAGAACTCGATCGAGCACGTCCCGACGAGGTAGTAGTGCGGATCGTCGCCACCGGCCTGTGCCACACGGACCTCTTCGCCAAGTCGGTGCTTCCGGCCGCACTGGGGCCTGCAGTTTTCGGGCACGAGGGCGCCGGAGTCGTCGAGGAGGTGGGCGCACTGGTGGAGACCATTTCGCCGGGCGACCACGTGGTGCTCACCTATCGGCACTGCGGCGCCTGTCGGCAGTGCCGTGGCGCGAATCCCGCCTACTGCGAACGCGCACACCAGCTCAACAGTTCGGGAAGCCGACCGGACGGATCGACGACGATCACGCTGGACGGCGAACGTGTGCGGGGTGCCTTCTTCGGCCAGTCCAGCTTTTCCGAGTACGTCGTGGCGACGGCAGACAACGTGGTCGTGGTGGACAAGTCCGTGGATCTCATCACGGCCGCGCCCTTCGGGTGCGGGTTCCAGACGGGCGCGGGCGCAGTGCTGAATGTTCTTGCACCGGAGGAAGATTCGAGCATGGTGGTCTTCGGCGCCGGAAGCGTCGGGTTCGCAGCCCTCCTCGCTGCCCGCGCGAGGAGGGTTGCGACACTGTGCGCCGTAGACCCCCTCCCCGCGCGACGTGCCCTCGCCGAGGAGTTCGGTGCCGTGTCCATCGATCCGACCACCCAGGACGTTGCCGCGGAGATTCGCGCACTGACCGGTGGCGGCGCCACCCACACACTGGATACGACGGGAATTCCCACCGTCATCGGCCTGGCCGTCTCAGCCCTGCGGGAACGAGGCACCGCGGTAGTGGTCGGACTCGGCGCACCGGAAGTGACGGTGGACATCCAGGACTTGATGCGCAAAGGCAAGACTCTGCGCGGCTGCATCGAAGGCGACTCGTCCGTGCAGTCCTTCATTCCGCAACTACTCGCCCTGCATTCGGAAGGGAGGTTCCCCGTCGACCGGCTCATCACCCGATACTCGTTCGAAGACATCAATCGCGCCGTGGCCGATCAGGCTTCGGGCAGCGTCGTCAAACCGGTATTGGTGTGGTGATCGGCATTCCTCAGCGTGCGGAGGGCGCCTCGCCGGTTCCTGTCGCCGTGCCCTTCGGGTTCGCATCAGCGCGGAACTCGGCCAGGTCCTCACCACGCTTGCGGTAGGTGTACGTGAGGCCGATGACGCCGAGGAAGACGATGACACCGAGGATCGCCCCTGCCAGTGACGCCCCCCGGAAACCAGGCGCGTCCACGTCCATGATGCGTTCGCCCGCATGTGCCGCACTGTTCCCTCCGAGCACCACGCTGAGCGTCAGGAGGTTGGGCAGCGCGATGATCACAGCGACGACGAGCGCGACCACCTGCATCGGCTTGAATCGGCGCCGGCGGAACAATCGCCACGCCGCGCGGAACAGCAGGAGCGGAATGAGGGTGCACAGCGTGCCGAACAACAGCCCCCAGAGGATTCCGGCACCGAAGCTGCCGTCGGCCAGACCGCCGACATTCTGCGCCCACGCTCGCGGAAGATAGGCCGCCAGAATGAAGTAGGCGATAACCAGCACTACCAGGATCGCGGCGATCGCGATGGCCTTCCTGGCCCAGACCGGCAACCGAGGCTTCGCCGGCGTGGTGGAAGCGCTGCTGTCGGCCGTCATCGTTGATCCCCCTGCATCGGCACAGTTGCCATGAAACGATTGTTGGCTGTCCCGCCGCGCAGCGCAACCATGTGGCGACACCGACGACGAGAGGCCTCTTCTCTGGGTGTCGGGGTTCACATCGGCGCACGACACACCGAAGAATCCCGACACGAAACGGTCGGGAATCACCCCGCGAATGATTCGAGCGCATAACGACGACCTCGGAAAACGCCGCAATCTGTGAGGGCACACAATGCCCGGGCGACGGACGTGATGATTTTTCCCGCATAACGGCGCAGGTCACTACCTATCCGCGACTCCCAGTACACTGTTGTGTAACGGTCGGCCGCGCTGCGGCGACAGACCCCGGAGATTCGATTACGGAACCGTAACTTCGTCGGTCTCCGGCGCACCGAAGACGTTTACCGACGTACTTACGGTGCCGTAGGCTGAACGACAGTCACAGTGAGCTATATGGAGGCTAAACACATGGCGAGGGATCTGACCCAACTCGAACTGCTGCAGGAGCTGCTGCCGGTCGCAGAAGAGAACGTCAACCGTCACCTCTCCATGGCCAAGGAATGGCACCCGCACGACTACGTTCCGTGGGACGAAGGCCGAAACTTCGCTGCTATGGGCGGAATCGACTGGGACCCCGAGCAGTCGCAGCTCGACGAGGTCGCCAAGGCCGCCATGATCACCAACCTTCTCACCGAGGACAACCTGCCCTCGTACCACCGTGAGATCGCCGAGAACTTCTCGCAGGACGGCGCCTGGGGCACGTGGGTCGGCCGCTGGACCGCCGAGGAGAACCGTCACGGAATCGTAATGCGGGACTACCTCGTCGTTACCCGCGCCGTGGACCCTGTCCAGCTCGAGCGCTTCCGCATGGAGCACATGACGAACGGCTTTGCCTCCCCCGCCGATGTCGATGCCGGCTTCCTCCACTCCGTGGCCTATGTCACTTTCCAGGAGCTGGCAACCCGGGTGAGCCACCGCAACACCGGTAAGGCCTGTAAGGACCCCGTCGCCGACAAGATGCTGCAGCGCATCGCGGCCGACGAGAACCTGCACATGATCTTCTACCGCAACATGTGCGGTGCAGCGCTCGATCTCGCGCCGGACCAGGCACTCGAGGCGATCAACATGATCGTCCAGAACTTCCAGATGCCGGGCGCCGGAATGCCGAACTTCCGCCGCAACGGTGTACTGATGGCCAAGCACGGCATCTATGACCTCCGTCAACACCTCGAAGAGGTCGTCATGCCCGTCCTGCGCAAGTGGAACATCTTCGAGCGGTCCGACTTCACGGCCCGAGGCGAAGAGATCCGCGAGTCGCTCGGCGCGTTCCTCGAGAATCTCGAGGGCCAGGCCACCAAGTTCGAGGAGCAGCGCGACCGCATGCTGGCTCGCGAGGCCAAGAAGCGCGAGCAGAAGGCTTCCTAGTCGAAACAGCTATCCTGTGCCCGGTACCGGATTCGGTGCCGGGCACATTTTTTTGTCATCACTTTCCCAGAGGTCACCAATGTCATCCCTTCGAATCGGTTCGCTCGCGCTGCGCAGTCCGGTGGTGCTCGCTCCCATGGCAGGCATTACCAACGTCGCGTTCCGCACGCTGTGCCGGGAGCTCGAGACCGCGCGGGCGGGAAGCACGTCCGGCCTCTACGTCTGCGAGATGGTGACCGCCCGGGCCCTCGTGGAACGACAGCCCGCGACCCTCCACATGACCACGTTCGGGCCGACGGAAACGCCGAGGTCGCTGCAGCTGTACACAGTCGATCCCGATACCACGTACGCGGCGGCGAAGATGATCGTGGACGAGAACATGGCCGACCACATCGACATGAACTTCGGCTGCCCGGTGCCCAAGGTGACGCGCAAGGGTGGCGGCGCGGCCCTGCCGTACAAGCGCACACTGTTCAGCCGGATCGTCGCTGCCGCCGTCAAGGCCACCGAGGGCACCGACATCCCGGTGACGGTCAAGTTCCGGGTCGGCATCGACGCTGAGCACCACACGCATCTCGACGCCGGCCGCATCGCCGCGGCCGAGGGTGCCGCTGCCGTCGCACTGCACGCGCGCACCGCAGCGCAGCGGTACTCGGGTACAGCCGACTGGAACGAGATCGCCCGGCTCAAGGAACACGTCACGGACGTTCCCGTTCTCGGAAACGGTGACATCTTCGCCGCCGAGGACGCTGCCCGCATGATGGACCAGACCGGGTGCGACGGCGTCGTCGTCGGCCGCGGATGCCTGGGCAGGCCGTGGCTGTTCGCCGAGCTGAGCGCCGCGTTGAACGGCCAACCGCTACCCACCCCGCCCACCCTCGGCGAAGTCGCGGCCATCATCCGCCGGCATGCCGAACTCCTCGCCGCTCACCACGGGGAAGACAAGGGCCTCCGAGAGCTGCGCAAGCACGTCTCCTGGTATCTGCGCGGATTCCCCGCCGGCTCCGATCTGCGCGTGGCCATGGCCCTCGTCAGCACCCTCACCGAGCTCGACGACCTGCTCGCCCAGCTCGATCCGTCGATCCCCTTTCCCAAGGACGCCGAGGGTCCCCGCGGACGGCAGGGCTCGCCGGGAACTGTCGCCCTCCCCGAGGGCTGGCTCGACGACCCCGAGGACTGCCTGGTCCCCGCAGGAGCGGACATGATGCACTCGGGTGGTTAGGAGAGGGAAGGCGAGTCGCATCGCTTCCCGAGTGGAGCGCCGACGCTCGATAAGTACTATGACTGGAATCCGTCGGCGCCGACGGAGGTCCGGGTCGGCGGAAAGGGCAGGTTGTATCGGTGGGTGATGATCACACTTCGGATGCCCCGACGCCCGAAACTCGCGCCCCCTGGGAACGCCCTCTCGCCGATCAACACTATCGGGAGGCACAATCGGGACGGCAACGTCGACTTCCCCCCCGCCAGCCACCCCCGGAACTGCACACTCCTGAGCGTCCGGCTCCGTCCGACCGCCGTTCGCCGATAGAGCACTCGGACGCGTCGCGCCACGACAGCGGCCGCGCCGGCCGCCGCGCGGCAGGCGGACCTACGGAGGGCCTCTCCGTCGCAGACCTCGTCAAGAAGGTCGCCGGAGACGAACCGGGTAGGCAGGATGACCCGGACAAGACCGAGACGATCCCCCCCGTCGACGAGCGTCATCCTCCGCCCGGTGCCGTCCCCCCACGGAAGCCGACGTTCACTCCTTCACCTTCGGAACCTCCTACCGGTGACGCAGATACCGGCTGGCACGCCGACGCCGAGACCACCGCGACACCCCAGGTCGTCGGCAATCCGGCATTGACGCGTCTGGCGTTGAGCAAGAGCCGTCGACGGCGCCGCCTGCGGGCCGCGGGACGCGGGTTCGTGGCGTTGGTCGCAGTGATCGCGCTCGCCGGAACGGGAATCGTGTGGGGCTACCTACGTTCCACCGAAGGCAAGTTCGACCAGATCGCTGCCCTCGACACCGAGTCGACGGACATCGTCGACGCCGGTGGACAGACCGGTGACGAGACCTATCTCATCGTCGGCACCGACACCCGGGCCGGTGCGAGTGGTGCGATCGGTGCCGGAACCGTTGACGACGCCGAGGGTTCGCGCGCCGACACCGTGATGCTGGTCAACATTCCGGCCGATCGCAGCCGCGTGGTGGCGGTGTCGTTTCCCCGCGACCTCGATGTCGAGCGCCCGGTCTGCCAAGGCTGGGATAACGACACCGGGACATACAGCGAAGAAACGTTCCCCTCCGCCGAGGGCGACAAGCTGAACGCCACCTACGCACTGGGCGGGCCGAAGTGTCTGGTGAAGGTGATCCAGAAACTGTCCGGTCTGAAGATCGGCCACTTCGTCGGCATGGACTTCGCCGGTTTCGAGTCCATGGTGAACGAAATCGGAGGCGTCAAGATCTGCACCACCCAGCCGCTCGAGGACTACGTCCTCGGAACGGTTCTCCCGCAGGCCGGCACCCAGGTACTCGACGGTAAGACTGCACTGAACTTCGTGCGTGCACGTCATGTGGAGGCGGAAGGCAACGGCGACTACGGCCGCATCAATCGTCAGCAGCGGTTCCTGTCTGCGCTGCTCCGCGGAGCCCTGTCCAGTCAGGTGCTCCTCAACCCCGGCAAACTCAACGGGTTCATCAACGCCTTCACCCGGGACACGTTCGTGGAGAACATCGACACCAAATCGCTGGTCACCTTGGGACGTTCATTGCAGAACGTCGACGCGGGCGCAGTCACGTTCCTGACCGTCCCGACTGCAGGAACTACCGAGTGGGGAAACGAAATTCCGCGCACCGATGACATCAAGGCCATCTTCCGCGCCATCATCGACGACGCCCCGCTGCCCGGCGAGAAGCGAGCCGAACCGATCGAGGCCGCAGCGTCTGCCCCGACGCCGACACCGAGCGCACCTCTCTCCGTTTCTGCGGTAGACCCGGCCAGCGTGTCCGTGCAGGTGTCCAACGCTTCCGGCGAATCCGGGTTGGCCGCGACCACCGCAGACGCACTGGCGGCGCAGGGCTTTCAGATCTACAACGTCGGCAACTACACGGCCACGAGTGCCGAGACGGTCGTCCGGTTCTCCCCTGGGCACGAAGCGGAAGCTGCAACCCTCGCGTCGGCATTCCCGGGCGCGATTCTCGAGTCGACCTCGGGTCTGGGCACGGTAGCCGAGGTGGCGATCGGTTCGAACTTCTCCGGGGCGGTGGACGTACCGAGTGCAATCGACACTCCGCTGGACATGTCCAGGGTGCGTGTCGGCCAGCCGGAGGACGTCGAAATTCCCGCTGATCTCGCGGTGGTCAACGCCGGTGACGCGTCCTGCGATTGAGCGCTGATCAGGCACGTCGTTCACCCTGCGTTCACCCCGCGATCGTGACTTGGACTCCCGTGCACCGTAGGCTGTGACCTCATGCGCGTGGCTTACAACGAACAAATGACCGAGCTTGCCGACCTGCTCGGTGAGATGGCGGGGCTTGCGGGGGCCGCCATGGAGCGGGCCACCCAGTCACTGCTCCAGGCCGACCTCACCCTTGCCGAGCAGGTGATCGGAGAGCACGACCAGATCACCGATCTCAGCACCATCTGCGAGGAGCGTGCGTTCGCCCTCCTCGCCCTTCAGGCGCCCGTCGCCGGTGACCTCCGCTCCGTCGTCAGCGGAATCCAGATCGTCGCCGATATCGACCGCATGGGAGCCCTCGCCCTCCATGTCGCGAAGATCGCGCGCCGCCGACATCCGAATCACGTTCTGCCCGAGGAGGTCAACGGCTACTTCGCGGAGATGGGGCGCATCGCCGTCTCCATCGGTGCAGCAGCCCGTGAGGTTCTCGAGACGCGAGACCCCGAGCGCGCCGCACGTCTCCGGGAGGAGGACGAGGCGATGGATGACCTGCACCGGCACCTGTTCACCGTCCTCATGGATCGTGAATGGAAGCACGGCGTAGCCGCCGCTGTCGACGTCACCCTGCTGGGCCGTTTCTACGAGCGTTTCGCCGACCATGCCGTAGAGGTGGGCCGTCGCGTCATCTTCCTGGTCACCGGCAAGCTGCCCGACGAGACCGGCCCGGTCGCCGACGCCGACAACCTGACCACCTACCCCGAGACGTAAGAGCAATTCCACACACGAACGCCCCGACCGGAATCCGGTCGGGGCGTTCGTCGTTGTGCTCTATCCGAAGCGGCCCGAGATGTAGTCCTCGGTGGCCTTCTGTGTCGGGTTGGAGAAGATTTTCTCTGTGTCGTCGATCTCCACGAGACGGCCCGGCTTGCCCGTCGCCTCGAGGTTGAAGAACGCCGTCTGATCACTCACCCGCGCTGCCTGCTGCATGTTGTGGGTGACGATGACGATGGTGAAGTCCTTCTTCAACTCGGTGATGAGGTCTTCGATCGCAAGCGTCGAGATGGGGTCGAGAGCGGAGCAGGGCTCGTCCATCAACAGCACGTCGGGTGATACCGCGATCGCACGCGCAATGCACAGACGCTGCTGCTGACCACCGGAGAGGCCGCCGCCGGGCTTGTCGAGACGGTCCTTCACCTCGTTCCACAGGTTCGCGCCGCGCAGTGAGCGCTCCGCGACCTCGTCGAGGCGCTTCCTGTTGCGCTCGCCCTGCAGTTTGAGACCGGCCACCACGTTGTCCTTGATGGACATCGTCGGAAAGGGGTTGGGTCGCTGGAACACCATGCCGATGGTCTTGCGGACACCGACCGGATCGGTGCCGGAACCGTAGATGTCCTCGCCGTCGAGGAGGATCGAACCCTCCACGCGCGCACCGGGAGTCACCTCGTGCATACGGTTGAGGGTGCGGAGAACGGTCGACTTGCCGCAGCCGGACGGTCCGATGAAGGCAGTCACGTTCCGCGGGGGAACCGACAGCCCGACATCGGCGACGGCATGAAACTTGCCGTAGTAGATGTTGACGTCCTTGAGATCCAGACGCTTGGCCATTACCGGCTCCCTACTGATGTGTGTGTATGTGTCACTTGCTACGAACCTGTGAGAAGTGGCCGATGACCTTGGCCAGAACGTTGAGGACGGCGATGAGGAGAATCAGCGTCAGCGCCGCGCCCCAGATGCGGTTGGTGCCGGCATCGGTGGGGTTGTTCATCTCGGCCACCATGACACCGGGCAGTGTCCCCATTTCACCACCGAACAGATCGAAGTTGATGAAGGGTGCATAACCGACGAGGATCAGCAGCGGAGCAGTTTCGCCCATCACCCGGGCGAGGGCCAGCATGACACCCGTGATGATGCCCGGCAACGCAGTGGGAAGCACGATCCTGGCGATCGTCTTCCACTTCGGAACACCGAGCGCGTATGACGCTTCTCGCAGGTCCTGGGGAACGATACGAAGCATCTCCTCGGTACTGCGGATGACGACAGGGACCATCAGCAACACCAGCGCGAGCGAGACTGCGAATCCCGACTTCGGGAACCCGAAGGTTGCGATCCACAGCGCGTAGATGAACAGGGCGGCCACGATCGACGGGACACCGCTGAGAATGTCGACCATGAAGGTGGTGAGCTTGGCCAGCCGCGACTTCCGGTCGGCGTACTCGACGAGATAGATCGCCACGAAGAGGCCGAGCGGGATGGACAGTAGCGCGCAGACGAGTCCTTGCAGAATGGTGCCGATCAGCGCGTGGTACACGCCGCCGCCGGCAGCCGAAGACGTCAAGCCGCTGAGTGAGTGCGTGAACCAACTGGCCGAGGTCAGGGCGGGAATTCCCTTGGCGATCGCGGTGAACAGCACCCACACCAGAGGAACCAGCGCTACGAGCACGGCCAATGTGACGAGCACGGTCGCGGTCAGGTCCGTGACACGGCGCCGGGTGCCGACACCACGGAAGGTGGGCGCCTTGACCGGCTTGTCGAGGGTCGCGGTCATGGGTCAGTCCTTCTTTCCTGCGATCACGGCGCGGGCTGCGGCGTTCACGACGAAGGTGAGCACGAAGAGCACGAGACCGGCGGCGATGTAGGCGCCGGCCTGGATGTCGTTGTTGAACTCGGCGTACCCGAGGGCAATCTTGGAGGCGATGGTGGCGCCACCGTCGAACAAGGACCAGGAGAACGATTGCGACGTGGTCCGCAAGATCAGGTACAGCGCCATGGTTTCCCCGAGAGCGCGACCGAGGCCGAGCATGGAACCACTGATGTAACCGGACTTACCGAACGGGATGATGGTGGTCCGGACGACCTCCCACCGGGTGGCACCGAGCGCAAGCGCCGCCTCGATGTGCGCGGTGGGCGTCTGGACGAAGACTTCCCGGGTGACCGCGGTGATCACCGGGAGGATCATCACACCGAGCACGATGCCCGCGGTGAAGATGGTGCCGCCGCCCAGAATGGATCCGCTACCGGTCGCGAACAACGGGAACCATCCAAGATTCTCGTTCAGCCACACGGCGAACGGTCTGATCGCCGGGGCGAAGACGAGGAGGCCCCACAATCCGTAGACGATCGACGGCACCGCGGCGAGCAGGTCGATCACGTACGCCAGCGGGCGCTTGAGCCAACTCGGTGAGTATGCCGTGAGAAAGATCGCGATCCCGAGAGCCACCGGCATTGCCAGCACCAACGCGAACACCGACACCAGTACGGTCACCTGGAAGAGGTCGAGAACCCCGAAAGCCATCGCATTGATGTCCACGGTGACCCACTCGCGACTGGTGAGGAAGTTCACCTCGTTCCTGCTCAGAGCAGGAACCGCGCGCCAGACCAGGAAAATGCCGATCGCCCCGATGAGAACGGAGACGAATATCGCCGAACTGGTGGCGAGTGAGCGGAAAACTCGGTCTCCGGGCCTGGTTACCGCCTTGCCGGGCGTCCCTCCCGCCGAAGTCGGGGTCGGGGTCGGGGTCTCGGCCTGGGTAGAACTCAACTCGGCCTCCGTCGTGCCGTTCGGACCGCCCACCCCGGCGCCGCCGGAAGCGGCGCCGGAGGTGCGAGGTGCTGATTCGGTGGGCGCTTCACTCATCTGCGCTCGCATTCCTTCTCGTCAGAATATAGAGATTGGGGCGGTCCGAACGAACTGCCGACGAATCAGCCGATCGCGGCGACCGACGCGTTCAGCTTCTCCTTGAAAGCGTCGGGCAGCGGCACGTAGCCCTGCTCGGCCAGGTTTGCCTGGCCCTCGTTCGCGGCACTGGTCAGGAACGACTTGACAGCAGCTGAGGTGTCGGCGTCGTAGCCCTTGGAGCAGACAACTTCGTAGGTGGCGAGCACGAGCGGGTATGCGCCGGCCTCCTTGGTACCGAAGATGGATCCGAGGTCGAGGGTGAGGTCACCCACGCCCTCACCCTTGAACTTCGCACCCTCGATGGCCTTGGCGGCAGTCTCGTCGGTCAACTCGACCGGACCGGAGCCGTTGTCGATCTGCGCGGCCTTCAGCTTGTTCTGGTCGGCGAACGACTTCTCGACGTACGTGATCGCGCCGGGAGCGGACGCAACAGCCTGCGCGACGCCGGCCGAGCCCTTGGCACCCTCACCGATACCACCGGTGAAGTCGGAGCCTGCACCAGTGGTCCAGGCACCGTTGGATGCGGCGCCGAGGTACTGCTGGAAGTTGTCGGTGGTGCCCGAGGAGTCCGAGCGAATGATGGCGGTGATGTCCTGATCCGGGAGGGTGGCGCCCTCGTTGAGTGCGGCGATCGCCGGGTCGTTCCACTTCTTGATGGTGCCGTTGAAGATCTTCGCCGTCACCTCACCGTTCAGCACGAGGTCCTCGACGCCGTCCAGGTTGTACGCGATCGCGACGGGCCCGAAGACGAGGGGAAGGTTCCATGCCTCGCCGCCGACGCAACGGGCCTTCGCCTGCTCTGCCTGCTCGGCCTTGATTGCCGAGTCGGAACCGGCGAAGTCGATCTGCCCGGCGATGAACTGCGTGCGTCCGTCACCTGAACCGCTGGGGTTGTAGGCGAGGTTGACGGTCTTACCCTTTTCCTGGCAGACGGAGATGTAAGTGGACACGAACTGGTCCATCGCGTTCTTCTGCGCCGAGGAACCGGCGGCAGAAAGGTTTGCCTTGCCCTCGCACGTTGCGTTGGACGCAGCAACGTCGACTCCGCTGGACGCGGCGTTGTTGTCGCTGCCACACGCGGCCAAGGTCATGGCACCCAGGGCCACTGCACCGAGCAGGGCACCATTGCGCTTGAAATTCACCTAGGTCCTCCGGAAATATCGTCTCGCCCCACGATCGGGCGGCGACATGAGGCGCGGATCGCTGGTTGAATCCTGCACCAGGCAACACGGCGCTGCCCATGGAGAAACCTAGGGGTAGTGAATGTCCAGTTGGACCACGATCGGTGAACGGAAAGTGAACAGACCACGCATTCGTCCAGATTTCCCGGACGTACGACCGACCGGAACGTAGTGAGATCGTCAGCGGCGCGCGTAGGCCACGTCGACGTGGAACGACTCGAAACCCAGACGCCCGTAGGTATGGAGGGCGGCGGTGTTATCACCTTCGACGTAGAGCAGCACCGCCCCGATTCCACGGTCGCGCAGATAGTGCAGTCCGGCCAGCGTGAGGAAGCGACCCAGCCCGCGCCCCTGCGCGTCGGGGTCGATCGCGACGACGTAGACCTCACCGATAGCCGGATCGTCACCCTGCGCCGGGTGCACCTTCGTCCAGTGGAAGCCGAGCAATGTGCTCTCGTCCGATGTCGCGAAGGCCATGAACAGTCCCGCCGGATCGAACCAGTCCTCGGCGCGACGCTCCGCAATCTCGCGTGGGGTCCACGAGCCCTGCTCGGGGTGCCAGGCGAACGCAGCGGCGTTGACTCGCAGCACCTCGGAGTCGTCCTCGACGCCGCGGTAGGCACGTAGTGTAATACCCTCCGGCGCAACGAGATCCGGAATATCGGCACCGGCGAGCGGACGCCTCAATTGCAACAGCTCACGCGCGCCGGTCAGCTGAAGACGCTGCGCTACCGCCTGTGCAGCGGGCAGATTGCCGTGCGCCCAGACCCGCGCACCCTGGCCGCCCTCGTCCAATGCCTCGGCGACCAGGCGGCCACCGATTCCGCGGCCACGCGCCTTCGGGTCTACCGCGAGTTCCGCCATCGCGGGGTGCTCGCCGTGACCCGGCTGCAACTGCGCGTAGCCGACCACACGGTCTTCGTCGGTCCACACCAGGTGTCGAACCTCGGCGACACCGGCCAACGCGTGAATCCCCTGCTCCGACACCGGCGCGGTTCCGTCCGCCTCGGCTGCCCGCGCCAACAGCGCGGATACCTTGACGGCCTGCGTCGCGTCGAGCCGGTCCTGCCAGGACTGCACCGAAGCACTCATCAGATCGCCGGACCCTCGGCCGACTCGAAGTCGATGTCGTCGGCATCCATGTCGTCGACGGGCGCGACAGGCGCACCCGACTTGGCCCGGGCGGGCCGAACGGCTTTGTACCCCACATTGCGGACTGTACCGATCAAGGATTCGTACTCGCTGCCCAGCTTCGCCCGTAGGCGTCGGACGTGCACGTCGACGGTGCGCGTGCCACCGAAGAAGTCGTATCCCCACACTTCCTGCAGCAACTGTGCGCGGGTGAAGACCCGCCCCGCATGCTGTGCCAGATACTTGAGGAGCTCGAATTCCTTGTAGGTGAGGTCGAGGGGGCGGCCGCGCAGACGGGCCGTGTACGTGCCCTCGTCGATGACGAGTTCGCCCAGCGTGATCTTGCCGGAGGCCTCCGGGCTGGCGACGCCACCACTGCGCCCGACGAGCAACCGCAGACGTGCGTCGACCTCTGCCGGTCCGGTGCCGGGCAGAAGGATATCGTCCAATCCCCAATCGGAATTGACGGCCACCAGGCCACCCTCGGTCAGTACGGCCACCACCGGTACGGCAGAGCCGGTACTTCCCAGCAGCCTGCACAGGCCACGGGCGGCGGCGAGATCCGTCCGCGCGTCCACCAGGGCGACATCAGCGGAGCTCGCTTCCAGAAGCGAAGACACCTCCGTCGGAGCAGGCCGCACCGAATGCGCCAACAGGGAGAGGGCCGGTAGGACCGCATCCGGGTTGGGGTCGGAGGTAAGAAGCAGTAGCTCCACACAGCCTCCCATCTCGTCACCGTCGTCCCCGACCGGCCGACTGGTGAGACGGCCGGGTGCAGGTAGATCGACACTGAAGGTATCGACACTTTTGTCGGTGACAGAGTAGCGCGCCACCTGAGCTGTTCGTTGCACCGAACCCCCCAGGCCCGGCGCCGATGGTTGCACCGGCGCCCCCGGTCACCCTGTCGGTCACAATGGGGCCGTGCGGAAACTCATCATGGGAATCGTCTTC
Source organism: Rhodococcus tibetensis (assembly GCF_024438035.1). Classification (GTDB taxonomy): domain Bacteria; phylum Actinomycetota; class Actinomycetes; order Mycobacteriales; family Mycobacteriaceae; genus Rhodococcus_F; species Rhodococcus_F tibetensis. The sequence continues at coordinate 345,093 of NZ_JANFQF010000001.1, read as the reverse complement.
CTCGTCGCCCTCGGTCTCGTCGTCGACTTCGGCGCAGCGGCCTACGCCGAGTACCGGGTGTCGAGAGAGCTGAGGGCGGGCGCGTCGCTCACGGCGGACCCGGAGGTCACGGTCCACGGGTTCCCGTTCCTCACTCAGGCCTGGGAAGGCGAGTACGACAACATCGAGATCCGCGCGCAAGGCGTACAGAGCGACGTCGTGGGTGAAGTGACGATCGAGTCCACCCTGCAGGGCGTGTCAGCGCCGCTGTCCGATCTGGTGGACGGCACGGTGCAGGCTCTTCCCGTCGATCACCTGACGGGCCGGATGCTGATCGACGCCACCGATCTCGGCAGATTCCTCGGTATACCGGACCTGCAGGTGTCGGCCCCTCCGGCGAGCAAATCGGACGGCACCGGCGGGTCGGGTGGCTCGGGTATGCCCACGGCAGGAGGGGTCGTCCTCACGGGCACGGTTCCGGTGGGACCGATCGAGACCACGGTCAGCGTGCAGGCCGACCTCGTCCTCGAGGGAGGTCAGGTGAAGATCGTGGCCAGCGACTTCTACTTCGGACCGGAGGGTCACGCCGACTTCAGCATCCCCGACCCCCTCGCTCCCGGCATCCTCGGACTCTTCACCCGCACGATCGACCCCCGGGAACTGCCGTTCGGGGTCCAGCCCACGCAGGTCTACGCCGAGGGTTCACAAATAGTCATCGAAGGGGTAGGTGACGACGTCACGATCGACCTGAACGAATTGCAGAACAGATGACCGGAATCACATTGTTGATCGTCACATTGCTCGTCGCGATCGCGTTCGGGCTGGTGTGGCAGCGCAGACAAGGCAGGGTCCGCACCACGAGCGAGTCCGATTCTCCCGTGACCGACGAACGGCGGCGCCTGCTCGAGGCCGCCGGCGCGGCAGCATCTGCAGATTCGGCGACCGTGCTGCATTTCTCTGCGGACTGGTGCGGGCCGTGTGCCGCTGTGCGCAGGGTGGTCGGACAGGTCGTGAACGACCTCTCCGAAGAGCCCCACCCGCCGGCAGAGGTGGAGCTCGACATCGACGAATATCCCGCTCTCGCCAGGGAACTGGGCGTCCTGTCCCTGCCGACGACGTTCATTCTGGACAGCGACCTGCGCGAACGCTTCCGGGTATCCGGAGTGCCTGCCGCGGCCGACCTGCGCGCTGCGCTTGAACCACTCTCCCGGCCCCCCGCTTCAAATTCCTGAAGAACCGGGTAAACTCACCGACGTGCAATCCAGCCACGAGCTCATGCTCACCCGACGCCGCACGGTTGACCTGTGCCGCCTCGGGGCTTGTTGCTGTACCTGCTGCTGATCACCAGGACTGTCACTTTCTGCTGACACCGCGGACCGCTCACGTGATCGAAACCCGATGAGGACGATGTTCGTCGCCCATCGGAGCCAGGCAAGCATTCAGCACTCACCGCAGGAGCACCTCTCATGTCCACAACCCTCGAAGTCGAGCAGGTCGATGTCCGTGGCCCACGGTTCGCCGCCTGGGTCACCACCGCCGTCCTGGTCGCTGTATTCGTTCTCTCCGTGTTCTCACTGCTCGCCGCGGGCGTCCTGCTCGCCCTGCAGGCCGTCGTCTTCGCAGTCGGCGCAGCCACCGGGCCGCGCCGCAGCCCGTACGGCCGAGTCTTCGGCGCACTCGTCGCTCCCCGGCTCGCCCCGGTAACCGAGAAGGAACCCGTCGCACCGCTTCGGTTCGCCCAGCTCGTCGGTTTCGTCTTCGCCGCGGTCGGAACCATCGGCTTCCTGGCCGGTTCCGGCATCGTCGGCGGCGTTGCCACCGGCTTCGCCCTGTTCGCCGCGTTCCTCAACGCCGCGTTCGGCTTCTGTCTGGGCTGCCAGATCTATCCACTGATCGCGCGAGCGCGCGTCAGCGCCTGACCGCTTTACTCCCCTGACCGTCCTACACCACTGCACCATCCACCCGAAACCGAGTAAGTACACCGAAAGGAACACCATGGCTCGCTCCGATGTCCTAGTCTCCGCCGACTGGGCTGAGCAGAACCTCAATGCCCCCAAGATCGTTTTCGTCGAGGTGGATGAGGACACCAGCGCATACGACGGCGGCCACATCGAGGGTGCCATCCGCCTCGACTGGCGGAAGGACCTGCAGGACGGCGTCCGTCGTGACTTCCTGAACCAGCAGCAGTTCTCCGACCTCCTGTCCGCCAAGGGCGTCGCCAACGAGGACACCGTCGTCCTGTACGGCGGCAACAACAACTGGTTCGCGGCCTACGCGTACTGGTACTTCAAGCTGTACGGCCACGACGACGTCAAGCTGATCGACGGCGGACGCAAGAAGTGGGAGCTCGACGGACGCCCCCTGTCCAAGGAGACCGTCACCCGCCCGGCCACCCAGTACAAGGCCGAGGCTCCCGACCTGTCGATCCGCGCGTTCCGCGACGAGGTCATCGACTCCATCGGCAACAAGAACCTGATCGACGTCCGTTCGCCCGACGAGTTCTCCGGCAAGATCCTCGCGCCGGCGCACCTGCCGCAGGAGCAGGCCCAGCAGCGTGGACACGTCCCCACGGCCATCAACATCCCGTGGAGCACCACCGCCAACGAGGACGGCACCTTCAAGTCGGACGACGACCTCGAGAAGCTGTACTCGGAGAAGGGGTACGACGAGTCGAAGCCCACCATCGCGTACTGCCGCATCGGTGAGCGCTCGAGCCACACCTGGTTCGTGCTCAAGGAAATCCTCGGCAAGTCCGATGTCAAGAACTACGACGGCAGCTGGGTCGAATACGGCTCACTCGTCGGCGCCCCGATCGAGTTGGAGGTTCACTGATTATGTGTGGAGCACCCGTCCAGACCCAGACCCTGCCCGCAGGCGTGAACGTGGAGAAGGAAACGGTCATCACCGGCCGTGTCCTCGCCACTGACGGCCAGCCGATCGGTGGAGCGTTCGTGCGCCTCCTCGACGGCAGCGGCGAGTTCACCGCCGAGGTCGTTGCCTCGGGCACCGGTGACTTCCGCTTCTTCGCCGCCCCCGGCGACTGGACGGTGCGTGCACTGTCCAGCTCCGGAAACGGCACCGCCACGGTGAGCCCGAGCGGGGCGGGCGTTCACAACGTCGACGTCACCGTCGGCGAGTAATTCCACCGCACAACAGAATGGCCCCGCTCCGCATCCGGAGCGGGGCCTTTCTCGTCCCCAAGGTCTAGTTGCCCGGGGTCGTCGCATCGGTCTGCGCTGCTGTGCCGCCGCCATTCTCGGCATGAGCCAAGTCGGTGATCCAGTCGACCAGTTTCTCGCTCTCCCAGTACCAGGGGTCGTTGGGGTTGTTGTTCCAGTAGAACAAGTGCTGGATGAACCCGAGGAAGATATACGGCTCGACCACCAGGTCGAAGATGTCCTTGTTGTCCTCGACGAATCCGGCGCCTTCGTCGGCCAGCTTTGCCTGCACCACCTCCGAGCCGGGCCCCATCGCCCAGTTCAGCGCCTCGACAACCTGCTTGTTCGTCAGCTCGATGTCGCGGTCGGGGCCATCGGGGTCGTAACTGAGGTCCGCCACTTTCCGGAGCACGTCGAGGAACGACTCGTCCGAAGCGAACCAGTCCTCGTGGGTGATGATGTGCACGATCGAGCGCGCAGCCATGCCCGACACCGCTGTCGCGAAGTCGGACAACGTCTCGCCCGGGTTCAGCAGCGTGAAGTGCATCTGACCGAGCACTCCCAACGCGAGTTCGAGGACCGCAATTTCCTGCGGCGCGTCGCACGCGATGTCGTACGGCCTGCACGCGTAGGTAATCTTTCCCTCCAGCGCGCCGTAGTCGGCCGGCTCGGACGCCATGAATCCCCCACCCGCGGGGCCAGTGTTCCCGAGCGAAGGAGTCCCCGCGGGCCGGTACGGGTCGCCGATCAAGGCCACCCCGGCGATGTCGTCGGCGGTCACCAGCGCAGTGGCGTCACGGTGGCCCAGTTCGCGCGCCACCCTTTCCACGACCTCGGCGCCGACGCTGTACCCGACGAGGACGTACTCGGTGGTGTCACCGCACTTCGTCTTGTTCTCGTCGAGGATCCGATTGGTCGACGCGACACCGGCCGTCATCGAATCTTGATACGTGGGAACGGGTTCGAGTAGACCCACACCGTAGGTGGAGGGATACGGGACGTACATCCATCCCACCTTCCCGGGCTCGTCCGCGTTGCGCGCCCCGGTCGGCACCGTCACGTTGCCCACCCAGTTCGACCAGAGCTGGCGCTCCTCGTCCGTGAGGGGGTCGCGGTCTTCCGTCGAATCGGTGGCGCCCGACACGGCCACGATCAGCGCATCCGGGCAGTCGGCGGCGTAATTGTTGGGATCCACCCGGTCCGTGTCGGCACTCCCCGAGCCGACACTTCCCGTATCCGGCGCCGCCACCGCGACACCCGGTATCGCCCACGCGAAAAGAACTGCTGTGGCGATGATCACACCTCTCGCGAGTAAATCGGAGCGTGGGCGCAGCATGAAACCTCCGTGATTAATGCGGAACGACCTGGCCGGATGGAGAAAAGAGAATCCTGGTCCCGAAGGCCAGCGACGCGGAAACGGTACTAGGCATCCACGAACGCTGCTCCCGTTTCGACCGTTCGAATGCGCCGGTTTAAGATGTCAGCGTGGTTATCTTCTTCGAGGTACTTCTTGTCCTTGCCGCCGTGTTGATCACGTGGTTCTCGCTGTACACGATCTACCGCCTGGTCACCGACGAGTCGTGAGTTCCTCTTCGGACGCAGGCGCAGATCCGTCTTCAGACCGGCCGGCTTCCGACGAGCAGGCCGGTGATTCGGCGGCCGTTCGTCGCGGCAGTGGAGACGCAGCTGTAGCGGCCGCCATCGAGCGTTCAAAGTCGACGGCGTCGCGCAACATTCCCCTGCTTCCGGACCTTCCGCTGCCCGAGGACACCGCGAATCTGCGTCTCGGCCCGGACCTCAACAACGAACTCTTGGCGGTACTGCCCCTCGTGGGTGTATGGCGCGGAGAAGGCGAAGGCCACGACCCCGACACCGGCGACTACCGATTCGGGCAGCAGATCATCGTGTCCCACAACGGTAGCAACTACCTGAGCTGGGAATCGCAGTCCTGGGTTCTCGACAGCGAGGGCGAATACGTCCGCCCTGATCTCCGCGAATCCGGTTTCTGGCGCATCAGCGGCGACGGCATTCCCGGTAGCACCAACGAAGAAGTCGTCGAGCTGCTACTCACCCACAGCTCCGGCATCGTCGAATTGTTCTACGGTCGCGCCCTCACACAATCGTCGTGGGAACTCGCCACCGACGTCGTCATCCGCAGCACCTCCGGTGACCTCGTCGGCGGCGCCAAGCGTCTCTACGGAATCGTGGAAGGCGGCGACCTCGCCTACGTAGAGGAACGCATCATCGCCGACGGAGAACTCCTCCCGCGCCTCTCCGCGCGCCTCACCCGCTACATCGGCTGACCCCACCCGTGAGTAATCGTCAACAGTCCGCGGTTGACATGTGCGCACAGGCGCGGAGCGCAGAACGGCCCCCGAGCCTTCCGGTGCGGGTGCACCGGAACCGATCTGGACCAGACCGGGGGCTCGGAGGCCGGGTAGCTGCCTGGGATTCGCTCGCCGCTCGCACGGTCAGTGAATTCCGTCAGCGGTAGCGGCTAGCTGGCAGCCACCTCACGTGTCCGTATGTCATTCAACTTCAGACCACCTCCTTCCTCGTGTACTCAAGAAAGTACGCCGCACTCACGGCGTCGGCAACGTATTTTCGCTCTCCGCGTTCTCGACGTGAATCACCAGGTCAGCGCTGGTATCCTGCGGCAGCTGATGAGTGACCACGACGACGGTGCGCTGCCACGACACCAGATTTCCGTCCCCCTCGAGGAGATCTCTCAGCAGTTGCGCCCCGGCGTCCGCGTCGAGATGCTCGGTGGGTTCGTCGAGCAACAGCACGTCGGCTGGTGAGAGGAGGGCGCGGGCAAGCAACAACCTGCGGCGTTGCCCGCCCGACACGGCCCGAGCGCCGCCGGCGAGTGTGGTGGACAGGCCCTGCGGCAGCCGCGCCACCCATTCGCCGAGCCCCACGGAATCGAGGACGTCGAGCGCTTCGTCCTCCTGTAGATCGCCGCGCGCGACGCGCAAATTTTCGAGTACGGATGTGTCGAAGAGGTGCGCGTCTTCGGCGAAGAATCCGATTCTGCGCCGCAGGGAGTCGGGCCGGACTTCGGCCAGGTCGGCACCGTCGACGTCGATTTCTCCCGACACCGGCGGCAGCAGTCCGGCGAGTGTCATCAGCGCGGTGGTCTTGCCTGCGCCACTTCCGCCGACGATCGCGACCCGGGCACCCGGCGGGAGGTCCAGGTCGATCGGTGCCGTTGTCTTGCCGCCGGGCCACCCGCACCGCAGGCCGGTCGTTCGCACGTGCATGGGACCGACCAGTTCCCGGTCTCCGGGATGGGGGTCGGGGGCGGCGACATCGAGCAGCGCGAGGATCCGCCGTGACGCGATCCTGGCCCGGCTCAGCGCCACAGCGGCCGCGGGAAGGGCGCTGGTCGCCTCGAACGCCGACAGCGGCACGAGGACGAGGATGCCGAGGGCCATCGGGCTCATCGTCCCCGACGAGTACAGGTTCACGCCGATGAGCAGCGCACCGATCACGCTCGCCCCGACCGCGAGCGGTGTGGCGGCGTCCGCGAACGCGCCGGGCACAGCGGCGCGGTCGGTCGCTGCGACGGCGGCCCGCTCGGCGCCGACTGCACCGTCGACGGTGCGGTCGAGTTGTCCGGCCACTCTCAACTCGGCTGCGTGATCCAACGCCGTGACTGCCTCTTCGCTGAAGCGTGCCCGAGCATCGGCGCCGTCCGTCTCGGACATCAGCGCTGCCCGGGCAGAGAGTGCCGGCGCGGCAATCCCGGACACGGCGAGCGAGACCGCGAGAATCAGCGCGGCGCCAGGAGAGATGACGGCGAGGATGCCCACCGCTGCCCCGGAGAGGACGACCGCGACGGCAATGGGCACGAGCGCACGCACCACGACATCGCCGAGAGTGTCCACGTCCGCCCCGGTGCGGGCGAGGAGGTCGCCGCGGCGCAGTCCCGCCGCGGCGGCGGGATTTCCGGCGGCCAGCCGCTGATACAGCCGACTACGGGCGGACGTCGTCCCCCTCAGAGCGGTGTCGTGGGTGGCCAGCCGCTCGAGGTAGCGGAACACCCCGCGGGAGATCCCGAGGGCCCGGACCGCGACCACCGCGACACTCAGATCGAGGACGGGCGGCATCTGCCAGGCTCTCGTGATCAGCCACGCCGACAGCGCAGCGAGTGCCAGTGCGCTGCCCAGGGTGGCCACACCGGCGGCCACGGCACGCAGCACTCGCCTCGGCGCGAGTTCGAGGAGCAGGAGGGCACGCAGGAGCGGGTCAGTCGGCATCGGCACGCGCCTCGATCACGGAATCGGCGGCCGCCAGCACACTGGGCCGGTGGGCGATCACGACCACGGTCTTCCCCGCCGAAGCGAGCCTCCGGAGGGAGGCGAGCACGGTCGATTCAGACCTGTCGTCGAGGTGCGCGGTCGGCTCGTCGAGAACCAGGACGGGACGCCGGGTGGCGAGCACCCGGGTCAGCGCGAGCCGCTGACGCTGGCCCAGCGACAAGCCCTCGCCACCCGTACCGACGCGAGTGTCCCAACCGTCCGGGAGTTCAGCGAGAACGGAATCGAAACCGGTTGCCGTACAAGCTTCCTCGACGTCCACCACGTCCCCGATCAGCCGGAGATTCTCGTCCAGGGTGCCGGGTACGAGAACGGGACGTTGCGGGAGCCAGGCCACATGCGCCCACCACGCCGTCCGGTCGAGTTGTGGGACGGGCATTCCGGCCACGCGCACCTCTCCGGCGTCCGGTTCGGTGAGGGCCAGAAGAACCTGCACGGCGGTCGATTTGCCGGAGCCGTTCGGTCCGGTCAGCACAGTGACGCGACCGGGCTCGAACACTCCGGACAAGGCACGCGGAGCCATGCCGTGGCGCGAACGTACGCTCACTCCGTCGAACTCGATCCTCGCTCCTCGTGCGTCGATGCCGCTGGTCCCTGCGCCGCTGACGGGACGGTCGGCATCGATCACCGCGAATGCCCGGTCTGCCGCCGCCATTCCGTCTTCCGCGGCATGGAAGCGGGTTCCGACCATTCGCAGCGGGAGATACACCTCGGGCGCGAGGATCAGCGCCACTATTCCTGCCTCCAGGGTCATTTCCCCGTAAACCAGGCGCAGACCGATACTGACAGCGACCAACGCGACGCACAGGGTCGCGAGCAGTTCGAGCACCATGGACGAGAGGAATGCCACCCGCAGGGCGGACATCGCGGTGCGGCGGTGGGCGTCACCGAGTTCCCGCACTCGCACGGCTGGGCCGTGCTCACGCCCCAACGCACGGAGCGTGGGCAGACCGGCGAGTAGGTCGAGCAGCTGTGAAGACAGTGCCGTCATCGCAGTCAGCGTCTTTGCCGCCTTGCCCTTGGTCAGCAAACCGATGAGGACCATGAAGATCGGGATCAACGGCAGGGTGACGAAGATGATCGCCGCCGACGTCAGGTCCGCAAAGGCGATGACCACCAGAGTCGCGGGGGTAAGTGTGGCCGCGAGAACCAGGGCGGGCAGATAGCCGGTGAGATACGGCAACAAACCATCGATTCCGCGGGTGAGTACCGTCGCGATCTCGTCCCGCCGCACGTCGAGGTCTCGGGGTCGCAGCCGGACGGCGGCCGTGAGGACTTCACCCTTCAGTTCTGCCACCACCCGGCTGGCCGCACGATGCGCGAACCTTGATTGCAACCAGGTGCCGAGAGTTCGAACTCCGGTCGCCACTACGAGAATCGAGAGTTCGGTGGTCCATCGACGCACGTCGGTGGCGTCGTCGACGATGATTCCCGCGAGAATCCGTCCGAGGGCCAGGGCCGACAGGACGACCATCGCGACGTTGACAACCGACAGCCCGACGGTCAGGACGAGATAGCCGCGGGCCGCGGCGGAGTAGCGCCACAACCGGGGATCGATCGGCGGGCGGGAACCGGTCTTCCCGGTGGGCCGCTCACCGGGGAGACGAAGTTCCGCGCCTGTGTCGACGCTCATCTGCGCCCGAGTGGGAGACCGATCGACGGCGGGATGTGCTTGGTCGAAATACGTTGACGGAACACCCAGTACGTCCAGCCCTGATAGATGAGGACCACGGGAGTGAGGAACGCAGCCGCCCAGGTCATCACTTTCAGCGTGTACGGACTCGACGACGCGTTGTCGATCGTCAAGCTATAGGCGGCGTCGAGGGTAGACGGCATGACTTCGGGGAAGAGCGACGCGAACAGCAGCACCACGCTGGCGACGACGGCGATCGACGTCAGTGCGAACGCCCAGCCCTCGCGTCCGGCGCGCGTGAGGGCGATCACCCCGACGAGAGCCGCGGCTGCTGCCACCACCAGGATCCAGGTCCACCCCTTGCCGTACGCCAGCTGAGTCCACAGGACGAATCCCCCGGCCACCGGAACTGTAGGCAGTGCCAGCCTCGTCGCCAGTTCGACGGCGTCGACGCGGACGTCGTCGGCGGTCTTGAGCGCCAGGAACACGGCACCATGCAACGCGAACACGAGCGCCGTGGTCAGCCCACCGAGCAGCGCATAGGGATTGAGCAGATCGAGAAGACTCGAGGTGACCTGCTTCTCGGCATTGATGTCGACGCCCCGCACAATGTTCGCGAAGGCCACACCCCACAGCACCGCGGGAACCCACGACCCGAAGACGATGCCCCAGTCGCACCGCCGGCGCCAGGTGTCGTCGTCGATCTTGCCGCGGTACTCGATGGCACAGATTCGCACGATGAGTGCCACCAGAATCAGCAGGAGCGGGAGGTAGAAACCGGAGAACAACGTGGCGTACCACTCGGGAAACGCTGCGAACAAGGCGCCGCCCGCCGTGATGAGCCACACCTCGTTGCCGTCCCACACCGGGCCGATGGTGTTGAGGACAACTCGCCGGCGAGTGTCCCCGTCGGCGTCCTTGCGCCTGCCCAGCACCGGCATCAGCATTCCGACGCCGAAGTCGAATCCCTCGAGCACGAAATACCCGGTGAAGAGCACCGCGATCAGGATGAACCACACTTCTTCGAGTCCCATGACCGTCTCCCCTAGTAGGCGAACGAGAGTTGTTTGGGCGTGTCCGGCTCCTCGGGTTCCTCGTCGTCGCCCGGTGGATGGGCGTCGTGCTCGAGCGGCCCTTCGACGGCGTAGCGACGAATCAGCTTGAACCACACCACGCCCAAAGCGCCGTACAGAAGAGTGAAGGTGATCAGGGAGAACCACACGGTCCACACCGAATGATGCGACACGCCCTGGTCGACGGTCAGCCGGATCATGTCCACTCCGGTGGGATTGGGCGCGACAACCCATGGCTGGCGGCCCATCTCGGTGAAGATCCAGCCGGCGCTGTTGGCGAGGAAGGGTGTAGGGATCGCGGCGACACTGAGCCACGAGAACCACTTCTGATCAGGAACCCGGCCACCGCGCGTGAGCCACAGCCCAGCCACCGCAAGCAGAGCGGAACCGGCGGCCAGACCGATCATGGCGCGGAACGACCAGTAGGTGACGAACAGATTGGGGCGATAGTTACCGGGACCGAATTGCTCTTCGTACTGGGCCTGTAGATCCTCGACGCCCTGCAACGTCACCCCGGTGAACTCGCCCTCGGCGAGATAGGACAGGACGAACGGCACGTCGAGCACGTGCGTCACACCATCGCAGTTGTTGTGGGTGCCGACCGTGAGAATGGAGAAGTCGGGGTCGGTCGCGGTGTGGCACAGCGATTCTGCCGACGCCATCTTCATGGGCTGCTGCTCGAACATCAGCTTGCCTTGCACGTCGCCGGTAAAGACGAGTGCGGCACCTGCGGCGATCACCACCAGCAGCGACAGCCGCGCGGCCGGACGGAACATGGTCCGTGCGTCACCTTCCAGCTTCGCCGCCTCGGGTGCGGTGGCCGTCTTCGCCCGTCGCATGCTGCGCACCATCCACCATCCGGCGATACCCGCGACGAAGGTTCCTGCCGTGAGGAACGCGCCGGCCACCGCATGGGGGAAGGCCGCCATCGCCGTGTTGTTGGTGAGTAGCGCCCAGATGCTGGTGAGTTCGGCGCGACCGGTGTCGGGGTTGTAGGTCGCCCCGACGGGATGCTGCATGAAGGAGTTGGCCGCGATGATGAAGTACGCGGACGCATTCACCCCGATGGCGACCAGCCAGATGGTAGCCAGGTGGACGAGCTTGGGCAGTCGGCCCCAACCGAAGATCCAGAGTCCGAGGAATGTCGACTCGAGGAAGAATGCGACCAGACCCTCGAGCGCCAGCGGAGCTCCGAACACGTCTCCCACGAAGCGAGAGTATTCGCTCCAATTCATGCCGAACTGGAATTCCTGCACGATGCCGGTTGCGACACCGAGCGCGAAGTTGATCAGGAAGAGCTTGCCGAAGAACTTGGTGAGTCGATACCAGTGGGTCTTACCAGTGACCACCCACATCGTTTGCATCGCGGCGATGAGCGGCGCGAGCCCGATCGTCAGGGGGACGAGGATGAAGTGATAGACGGTGGTGATGCCGAACTGCCACCGGGAGACATCCAGGGTATCCATGGCTACTCCGAAACTGGGCCCGTGGACAGGCTTCGGGGTCGAGGCGTGGGCATCCGCTCGATCCCTGTGCGCCTGGTCCTGCCGAGGCAGTCTTCCCTTGCAGTCTCCCCTTGCAGGACCTGGCTACTACCGAATGTAGTAGGCCTGTCAAGCCTCGGCAGACTCGGAGCCCGCGGTCTCCACCGCGAGGTCGACCAGCTTCACGATCTCGTCAGCGAGAGGGGGCTCCGGCAGCACCAGCCCGTCGATCTTGCGCACCCGAGCAGCCATGGTGACACTGGAGATCATCCAAACACCCTCTGCCGTAATGAGATCTGCGGGACGCAGCGCGGCGTACTCGCAGCGGAAACCCCTTCCGGTCGCCACCTCGTACAGCGCCTGCTGCGTGGTCCCCGGGAGGATGCCGTGCTCCGGCGGCGGCGTGAGAAGCGTTTTGTCCCGGGCGATGACCACAGTGGAACGTGGCCCTTCCAACACATTGCCCTCGCTACTGACGAAGATCACATCGTCGGCACCCAGTGTCGCCGCATACCGCAACGCCGCCATGTTGGTCGCATAAGACAAGGTCTTGGACCCGAGTAGCTGCCACGGCGCACTCGCCGACAGGTCCACGGAATACCCACGCGCCAGTGTGAGAACCGACACGCCGTCTCGACGAGCGTCGAGAATCCGCCCGGCGACAGCACCGATCGTGACGAAAGCCGTCGGGTCGCCACCGGACTCCCGGCCCCGGGTGAGCACCAGACGCATCGCGCCCTCGCGTTCGGAACCCCACTGCTCCACGGCAAGGTCGATGGCAAGGCGCCACTCGTCGAGACCCTGCATCGGCAGAGCGAGGGCCCGGGCCGACATCACCAGACGTGACAGATGGGGTTCCACCTTGAGCGCGCGGCCACCGCGGACCAACAGCGTCTCGAAGACGCCGTCGCCGCGCACCACAGCCAGATCGTCCGCGTACAGGAGCGGTGCGTCCGCATCGCGTACCTCGTGGTCCAGCGTCACCAGCACTGCATCAGACATGTGGCCCACCCTATCCACCCTGCCTGCGGCCACACCCCCTCCATGGTCCCTAGACTGGGTTCGTGGTCGACAAACTGCCCGTTTCACCCAGTCCACTTCTCACGGCCCCGGGCGCGGTCCGAGCGCCCGACGACTCGCCGGACGCCGGGGTCGCATGGCATCACGGCGACCCACTCGGGGAACAGCGCAGCGCAGAGCGTTCCGCCGTCGTCATCGATCGATCGCACCGTTTCGTGCTCGCTGTCAGCGGTTCCGAACGGCTCACTTGGCTACACACCATTTCGAGCCAGCACGTCGCCGCCCTTGCCGACGGCGCGAGTGCCGAGAACCTCAGCCTCGACCTCAACGGCCGCGTCGAGCACCACTTCGTGCAGACCGATCTCGACGGCATCACGTGGATCGACACCGAGACCGATCGCGGACCCGACCTCCTGTCGTTCCTGACCAAGATGGTGTTCTGGGCCAAGGCCGAACCCCGCGACGGGAACGAACTGGCGGTCCTCACCGTGATCGGACCGGACGCCGCCGTGGTGCTCGACGGGGCCGGAGCCGCCGCACCCACCGAGCCGTACGCCGCTGTCGCGCTCGCGGGCGGGGGGTTCGTTCGTCGCATGCCGTGGCCCACCGATTCCTCGTTCGACCTCCTCGTGCCACGCGAGCAGCTCACCGATTGGTGGGCCCGGCTCACTGCGGCGGGTGCTGCACCGGCCGGAACGTGGGCATTCGAAGCACTCCGGGTAGCGGCCGTCCGGCCCCGCCTCGGGCTCGACACCGACGACCGCACCATTCCGCACGAAGTCCGGTGGATCGGCGGTCCTGCCGAGTACGGGGCCGTCCACCTGGAGAAGGGCTGCTATCGCGGGCAGGAAACGGTGGCTCGTGTCCACAATCTCGGCAAGCCGCCTCGCCACCTCGTTCTGCTGCACCTCGATGGGAGCGCCGACGGTCGCCCGGAGGTCGGTGACCCTGTCACGGCAGGCGGTCGCGCAGTGGGCCGTGTGGGTACGGTGATCGACCACCACGAATTCGGGCCCATCGCTCTCGCTCTGATCAAACGTTCCATCCCCGTCGACACCGAGCTGATCACCGGGCCGTGCTCCGCCTCCATCGACCCCGACTCCGTTCCCACCGAGGAGGCCGTGCAGGCCGGCCGGGCCGCCATCGAGCGGCTGCGGGGCCGGTGAGCGGCGGGGCAGGGGCGGTCGGCGAGGTGCTGGCCGTCTGCGTCCTGCACACCGAGCGAGACAGTGGTGTCCGGCGGGTCGAACGCACAGCGATCGACAAGCGTCCGGTGGACGGGCCGGTACGTGTGACGACCGCCGGGTTGGCAGGGGACTACGTCTGCGACACCAAGTACCACGGGGGCTCGTTCAAGGCCGTGTATGCCTACCAGGAAGACGAGGCGCGGCGGTGGGAGTCGGAGCTGGGCCGCGAGCTTCCGCCGGGCTGGTTCGGCGAGAATCTGCGGGTCCGTGGCATCCCGACGAGCGACGCGGTGATCGGTGAGCGCTGGCGGATCGGCACCACCGAACTGGAAGTGGACAGCCCCCGGACACCCTGCCGCACCTTCGCGGTGTGGGCAGGCGAGCAGCACTGGGTCAGGCGCTTCACCCAATGCGGGGACACCGGGGCGTATCTGCGGGTGGTAACGGAAGGGTCGATCAGTCCCGGTGACACCGTGCACCGCCGCCACGTCCCGGCCCACGGTGTCACGGTGCGCGACCTCTTCAGCGGCCGCGAGCCGGAGCGCTGCGCGTCTCTGCTCGCACAGCAGAGGGATCTCTCGCCGGCCGCCGCCCAGATGGCCCGGCGCATCGTCGAGCGAGCGGGCATCGCCGAATCGCAGGACCAGGTGACGACGTGAGCATCGAAATCGTCGAGGTGGTTCGGTCGGGGTTCCGCGAGTGCCTCCATCGAGGGTCAGCCGTAATCCTGGGTCCGGACGGCGATATCGCCCTGGCACTCGGTGAGGTGCACACCCCGATCTACCCGCGTTCGTCCAACAAGCCCTGGCAGGCAGTGACCCTCCTCCGAAACGGCTTCACGCCGACGAGTCCGGAGGAGCTCGCCATCGCCACCGCCTCGCACGAGGGGGAATCCGACCACGTCGAACTGGTCGAGGAACTACTCCTCCGTCACGGACTCGACGAGGACCAGCTCCGCTGTCCCGCCGACCTCCCGTCCAACGAACTCGCCCGCGCCGAATTGCTCGCTGCCGGAGAACTCCCCCGGCCCCTGTACATGAACTGCTCGGGCAAACATGCCGCGATGCTCGCTACTTGCCTGGCAAACGACTGGCCGTTGGACAGCTACCTCGAGCCGACGCACCCGTTGCAACTCGCGGTCGTCGAGACCCTCGGGTCGATCAGCGGTGACGTCGATGCCGAGTTGGGTATCGACGGGTGCGGCCTCCCGATCGTCCCGCTTTCGTTGACGCATCTGGCGCGGGCATTCGCGCGGCTCGTCACGGCCGAGCCCGATTCACCGGAGCGGGCCGTCGCCGATGCCATCCGGGAGCACCCCTATCTGGTTTCGGGGACCGGAAAGGACGACGCCCGGCTGATGCCGGTGGTACCCGGGCTGGTGTCGAAGGCCGGCGCGGAGGGGGTCTACGCCGGAGCGCTGCCGGACGGTTCCGCCTTCGCCCTCAAGATCGAGGACGGCCACGAGCGGGCCCGTTTGCCGCTGGCGGCAGCCCTGTTGCACAGGATGGGCGCGGAGTGGACGGAAGACCTCGCGGCCCTCGCTTCACAGCCCGTACTCGGCGGCGGCGTCCGGGTGGGAACCGTCCGCGCGATTCCCGGAACGTTCTGAGCCGAATAATTTCGCCATTCTGGCTGCTCGCGGACGCGGTGAGACACAACAGACACCGCGACAGGCGGTGGATGGAAGCGCGAGCGAGTTTTCCACGCTAGAGTGTGGGCAGGAACTTACACACTCAAACGGGGCCGCCAAATTCCCCAGGCCGCCCCGCGAAAGCGCGAGGGGGTCAGCCATGGGCCGCGGCCGGGCTAAGGCAAAGCAGACCAAGGTTGCACGCGAGTTGAAGTACAGCGTACCGACCACGGATTTTGACAGCCTGCAACGAGAGCTCTCAGGTGGGTCGTCCAACTCGCATCGGGACGAGGTCTTTGCTGACCAGCGTGCCGACAGGGAGGGTTACTCCTTGGAGGACGATGACGACTGGCGGCGCTGATAGTAGCGACAATGAAATGAGGGGGAGCCGAGTCCGGCTCCCCCTCATTTCCACATCTTCAGCCGGATAGGGCCACTAGCCCGCCCCGTCCGGCTTTGTCAGATCCTCAGAATCGCGGGTGATCGCCGGCGAGTTGTGCGCGCAACTCCGACGCGTCGTGCGACTTCTTGATGCTGCCCAACGTCCAGCAGTCGATGTGCCGTGCCGTCAGGACGGCCAGCGCACGATCCACATCCTCGGGCGCCACGATGGCCACCATGCCGACGCCCATGTTGAACGTCTGCTCCATCTCACTGCGCTCGACCCGGCCGCGCTGCGCGATCATCGCGAAGATGGGAGCCGGGCTCCAGGTTCCGCGGTCGAGTTCGGCGACGAGACCCTTGGGCATGACGCGCGCCAGGTTGTTGGCCAGTCCTCCACCGGTAACGTGGCAGAACGTGCGCACGTCGGTCTCGGCGGCGAGAGCCAGGCAGTCCTTCGCGTAGATCTTGGTCGGCTCGAGCATTTCTTCGCCCAGCGTGCGGCCGAACTCGTCGACATGTGCCGTCAAGCTCATGTGGTCGATCTCGAGCAACACCTTGCGGGCCAGCGAATAACCATTGGAATGCAGCCCCGAGGAGCCCATGGCGATGACGACGTCGCCGGGACGGACCCGCTCGGGACCGAGGACCTGATCGGCCTCGACCACGCCGATACCGGTCGCGGACAGGTCGTAGTCGCCGTCGGCCATGACGCCGGGATGCTCTGCCGTCTCGCCGC
Organism: Rhodococcus tibetensis; assembly: GCF_024438035.1. GTDB lineage: Bacteria > Actinomycetota > Actinomycetes > Mycobacteriales > Mycobacteriaceae > Rhodococcus_F > Rhodococcus_F tibetensis. Next base: position 328,487 of record NZ_JANFQF010000001.1, on the reverse strand, counting down.
CCAGCAACGCGCAGCCGGCCTGGATGCAGCCTTCGGCGATGCCGCTCACCAGCTCGGCGACCCGCTCGGGGACGACCCGTCCGACAGCAATGTAGTCCTGGAGGAACAGCGGCTCGGCGCCGCACACCACGAGGTCGTCGACGACCATCGCGACCAGGTCTAGGCCGACCGTGTCGTGCTTGTCGAGTGCCTGGGCGACGGCGAGTTTGGTGCCGACACCGTCCGTGGAGGCCGCGAGCAGCGGCTCCTTGTAGTCACCCTTGAGCGCGAACAGACCCGCGAATCCACCCAGACCACCGAGAACCTCGGGACGGCTGGCCTTCTTGGCCAGGGGCGCGAAGAGTTCCACCGCCCGATCGCCTGCGGCGATGTCGACTCCTGCGGCGGCGTAGGACGCTCCAGGGCGACTTGTCGGATCCTCGGTCATGTGGTTGTTACTCCAGCCTTCTGTTGCTCGTCAAAGTGGTGTCGGTCGGGCAATCGAGTGCTGCGATTGCGCCCTTACGGTACCGGAGCACATTCGACGGCCGACCCGATGTACTGGTCTAGGGCCGGCTGAGCGCGTGCGCGTTGTCGTTCTCCCGGGTCGCGGGACCGCCGGCTGCGCTCTCGAGCATTCCTTCGAGGACGTTCTTGCCCATCGACGTTTCCGTCGGGAGCGCGATGGGATAGGTGCCGGTGAAGCAGGCCGTGCACAGCCGCGAGGCCGGCTGCTCGGTGGCCGCAATCATGCCGTCGGTGGAGATGTAACCGAGGGTGTCGGCACCGATGGAGCGGCGCACGCCCTCGAGCATCTCGTCGAAGCTTCCGGGTTCGGCTCCACCGCCGGCGCCGTTGGCGATCAGCTCGGCCGGCGACGCGAAGTCGATGCCGTAGAAGCACGGCCACTTGACCGGCGGCGACGCGATCCGGACATGGATCTCGAGCGCACCTGCCTCCCGCAGCATCCGGATGAGCGCGCGCTGAGTGTTGCCTCGGACGATGGAGTCGTCCACCACGACGAGGCGTTTGCCGCGGATGACTTCCTTGAGCGGATTGAGCTTGAGCCGGATACCGAGCTGGCGGATGGTCTGGGAAGGCTGAATGAAGGTACGGCCCACGTAGGCGTTCTTCATCAGGCCTTGGCCGTACGGAATTCCCGACCCCTGCGCGTAACCGACCGCGGCCGGCGTGCCCGACTCCGGGACCGGAATCACGAGGTCGCCGTCGGCGGGATGCTCGGTGGCGAGGCGACGGCCGATCTCGACGCGGGTGGAGTGCACCGAACGGCCGGCGATGACGCTGTCCGGGCGTGCGAGGTACACGTACTCGAACACGCAGCCCTTGGGCTCGGGATTCGCGAAGCGGGAAGAGCGGACTCCGTCGGCGTCGATGGCGAGAAGTTCGCCGGGCTCGATGTCGCGGACGAAGGACGCGCCGACGATATCGAGTGCGGCCGTCTCGCTGGCCACTACCCAACCGCGGTCGAGGCGGCCGAGACACAGTGGGCGGATGCCGTGCGGGTCACGGGCGGCGTAGAGGGTGTGCTCGTCCATGAAAGTAAGACAGAACGCGCCGCGCAGCGTCGGCAGTAGCTTCATGGCCGCCTGCTCGATGGTGCTGTCGGTGGCGGCATGGGCCAGGAGCGCACCGACGACATCCGAATCGGAGGTGGCGCCGCCCGGGCGTTTGTCGTTGACCAGCCCGGCTTCACGAGCACGTCCGGCCAGCTCCGCCGTGTTCACCAGGTTGCCGTTGTGCCCTAGGGCGATGCCACTGCCCGCAGCGGTGGTCCGGAAGATCGGCTGGGCGTTCTCCCACGTGGTCGATCCTGTGGTCGAGTACCGGCAGTGCCCGACTGCGACGTGGCCGGGCATGGCCGCAAGCGTCTGCTCGTCGAATACCTGACTGACCAAACCGAGGTCTTTGAACACCAGCACCTGGGAGCCGTCCGCGACCGCGATCCCTGCCGCTTCCTGTCCACGGTGCTGTAGGGCATAGAGCCCGTAATAGGTGAGTTTCGCCACATCCTCTCCCGGCGCCCAGACACCGAAGACTCCGCATTCTTCGCGGGGTTCGTTCTCGTCCTCGTCGGACGGGTTCGAAGAGAGGAGATTAGGACTGTTGACCGACAGATCGGCTCTGGTCACCGGGGTGCTCCCTGGGGATGGGCGTGTGAGGGGCAACCACAGTCTACGTGCCGTCTGCGGTGGGCTCGGCTGCGGTGCCTGATCGGTGTGCCCCAGATCCCGGACGGACGGGCTTGCATCGATTGGTTTCGATACCGATCGGAAGCTGGATCGACTCGAGTGTGGTCTTTTCCGATGAACGTCCGCACCACGACTCCGGCCGCGCCCCCACGCCTCCCTGAGGCCTTCGAGGGCGTCATCGGGACACCACTTCCGGTGCACGTCCGATGCTGGACGGCTCCGAGGCGGGGGCCGATCCGGACCTCACCGTGTTCCCGAACCGCCCGGCGATCCGCAGAATGCTGTGGTCGCCGAACGAACTGGGATTCGTCCGGGCCTCGGTGTCCCATCGCTACACCCGGAGCAAGGGTAACCAGTGGGCGATCTCGCCGGCGCGGCTTCCCGACACCGTGACGCCGCCCTTCGTCGCCTCGCGGAAGTCGATCAGGCCCGTCACGAGCAGCAACCATGTCCGCGGGTCGGTCTCCACCACATTGGGCGGCGTGCCCCGCGTGTGGCGCGGACCCTCGATGCACTGCACGGCGACGAACGGGGGAACCCGCACCTCGACACTCGACCCGGGCGCCACCTGCTCGAGGGTCCGGGCACTGAGCCGGACTGCTGCAGCGAGGACCGGCCGGGACGGCTTCTCTTCGGTGTCCCCGCGTAACCACGGGCCGATTTCGAGGACAGCTGCCCTCATCTCGGCTGGGTCTACGGCTCGACGCGGCGGCATTCCCTCAATCTACTGGTCCAGATTCCGCGGCCCGGGCTGCCACCGCTCCGGCGACGTTGACCGAAAGGTGCAGCAGTGCGGGCGCGACGACGCTGTCGCTCCGCCGCCTCAGCCAGTCGAACAACTCTCCCGATGCGGCCGTGAAAATCACCGTGGCGACGACGTTGTCGCCGGCGAGCCGTGCAGCCCGAATATGCCACAACCCGAACGTCGCCGCGTGTATCGCACGTGCGGTGCACGGTGACCACGCCCGTCGCAGGACCGCTGCCAGAACGCTGCGGAACAGCAGTTCCTCGGCGAGCACCGTGCCCACCGGTATCCGGAAACCCACCCAGCCGTAGAAGTCTGCGGAGCCGGCAGCGAGCCGTATCCGGCTACGCCACGTCGGTGCCACGACGGCAGTTGCACCGGCCGCCAATGGAATCAGCGAGGCCATCGCGCCGTACCGTAGTCCCGCAGGCACTCTGGACGGGGACAGCCCGAGTTCGCTCCGGGTGTACCCGGCGGCACGCGCGGCCCCCGCCGCGATCACCGCCGATCCGGCGCCTGCGACAGCCCGCCCGTACGGCCCCCACCCGCACCGCGGAAGTATCCCGTTGTTCCACACCACGACCGCCGCCGCGACGAAGACGGCCGAGGATCTGCTCACTTCTCGGGACCGTCACTACCGGCGAGCATGTCGAGCGCCGACCGGACCCGCAGGGTGTCGAGTGGTGTCCATCCTTCGGGCTGAGCGACGGTGACCCATCCGTCGAGGACCAGCGTCCCGTAGTTGTGGCCGTGCCCGTCCGGAACTCCGGCCGCATTGGTGAGGTCGACCGACACCTGCCAGAACGTCACGAAGGGAAACCACTTCATGGACGGCGATCGGTCGTCGCCCGGCGGTTCCGTCAGCCAGTCCGGTCTGGTGAACGCAAGGTCGGGCGACCACCACACCACTGGGTCGGACGCGTGCTGCACGTAGAGGATGCGGGGCGAGAGCCACTCACCCGTGTTGTCGACCATGTCGGCGGCGTCGTCGGCGAATCGCACCACCAGACCTGCGGCGTATTCGGGATCCACCTCGGAGGTTCCCGGATCACGACGCTCGATCAGTTGCCCCCACAGGCGGTTCGTATTGGGCGGGCCCACCCAGAGCACACCGTCGACGGTCTGCCGGATGTCGGTCAGCGAGTCGAAGGCACCCTCTCCCGCCTGAGTGCCGAGACTCTCGCCGTAGACCAGCAGTTTGGGGCGGGTCGCCTCGGGTTCCTGGAGCCAGCGCTCGTGCACCCGGCCGATGAGTTGTCTTCCCGCCTCGGCGGCCTTGTCGCGGTCGGCGAGAAAAGACACCCAACTCGGCAGGAAGGAATACTGACTGGCCACCAACGCGGTGTCGCCGTTGTGGACGAGCTCGATCGCCTGCGCTGCAGTGGGATTCACCCATCCCGTGCCCGTGGTCGGGATGACGACGAGCACTTTGCGCTGAAACGCGCCGGTCCGCTCGAGTTCGTCGATGACGATGTCCATGCGGGCGTCTGGGTCCTCGGCCGTCTCGAGGCCGGCATAGACGCGGATCGGGTTCTCGGCCGGAGTGCCGTTCGCTGCAGTGAGCCCCGCTGCGTCCAGACCGCGGGAGACGAAGTTCCGGCCCTCGAACCCGAGCGTGTTCCACGGCGCGAATGATTCCGGGCTGCCCGACTTTTTCGGGTCGACCGGCTGCAAGGCACCGTCCCGGGTGGACGAATTCTGCAGGCTGAACGCTGCATTGGCGCCGGCGTAGATTCCGCGTAACAGAACCCCGTCGACGAGGAGGAGGAACAAAACCGTGACGATGAGGATGCCTGCCGTCGTGGCGGTGGAAATAGCGAGGTGCCAGCGCCGGATCAGGCGGCCCGCTATCCATCGCACCCACTCGCGCAGCAGCCGCCACACCGCGATGATGGCGCCACCGACGAGCAGGCTCAGCCCCCCGGTACGGATGTATCCCGTGGTGGTGGTGCCCTCCGCACCCATCAGCGCGGCAATCTCACGCTGCCATGCAGCGGAGTACCCGAGCATGACAAGGCTGACCACCACGGAGGTGACCGTGACGAACACCTTGATGGTGGTGGACCGTGATTCCGGCAGCGGCCACCAGGCCTTGCGGCGCAGGAAGTATCGGCGCGCAGCCCAGCCGAGCGCCGTTCCCACCGCGTAACCGATCGCGGCATTGATACCGCCGATCAGACCCTGGAACAACCAGTCACGAGGCAACAATGACGGCGTGAGTGACCAACAGAAGAACAGCGTCGCACAGGCGATGCCGGTGACGTCGAGGCCCAGGAGACGCCACACTCGCTCGAGCCGGGGGTCGCGAAGACGGATCGATCCACCGAGCCGCGGGCGTTCCCGCGGCTCGGCGTCAATTCTGTCCAGCGCCCCCGATTCGACCACGCATTACCCGAACAACGCCGGCAGGGTCGCCTCGGACGTCGCGCGCAGTTCGGCGAGGGTGACCGAGAACTGTCCCTGAATCTCCACGGAGTCGGAGCCCTCGTCCACCACACCGATGCGCACCCACGGGAGGTTACGTGCCGTGCACATTCCGGTGAAGCGAGTTTCCTCGGTACGCGGAACGGCGACGAGCACGCGGCCCGACGACTCGGAGAACAAGGTGACGAACGGATCGGCGTCATCGGGAAGCAGGATGCGGCAACCGGTTTCACCGGCGAGCGCAGCCTCGACGACAGCCTGCGCGAGACCACCTTCCGACAGGTCGTGTGCGGCAGACACCAGACCGTCACGCGAAGACGCCAGGAGAATGTCGGCGAGAAGCTGCTCGCGTTCGAGGTCGACCCGCGGGGGGACGCCACCGAGATGTCCGTGCTCGACCTGCGACCAGATCGATCCGTCGAATTCGTCGCGCGTCTCACCGAGCAAGATCAGCGTTTCACCGGGTTCGAGACCGAGGCCAGTGGGGATGCGCCGATGCACATCGTCGATGACGCCGAGCACGGCCACCACCGGGGTGGGCAGGATGGGCGTGGAACCGGTCTGGTTGTAGAAGCTGACGTTGCCGCCGGTGACGGGGATGCCCAGCTTGGCGCAACCATCGGCCAAACCGCGCACGGCCTGCTGGAACTGCCACATCACTCCCGGGTCCTCCGGGGAGCCGAAGTTGAGGCAGTTGCTGACGGCCTTCGGGGTGGCTCCGGTGACGGCAACGTTGCGGAACGCCTCGGCGAGTGCCAGCTGCGCCCCGGTGTACGGGTCTAGTGCGGTGTAGCGACCGGACGCGTCGGTGGCCAGGGCGATGCCGCGGCCCGTCTTCTCGTCGACGCGGATCACGCCCGAATCGGCGTTCTCGGCCAGGACGGTGTTGCCACGCACGTAGCGGTCGTACTGCTCGGTGATCCACTTGCGGCTGCACAGCGCCGGGGACGCGAGCATCTTCAGCAGCGTCGCCTTCAGTTCGTCGGCCGATTCGGGACGCTTCAGTCCGGCGGTGGTGTTGGCGACGAGGGCGTCCTGGCTCGCGGGACGCTGCACGGGCCGCTCGTACACGGGGCCCTCGTGGGCGACGGTGCGCGGCGGCACGTCGACGACGGTCTCGCCGTGCCAGGAGATGGTGAGCCGCTCGCCGTCGGTGACCTCACCGATGACGGTGGCGAGGACGTCCCACTTCTTGCAGACCTCCATGAACGCGTCGACGTTGTCGGGGGTGACGACCGCGCACATGCGTTCCTGGGACTCGCTGGACAGCACCTCGGCCGCGGTCATGCCGGTGGCGCGCATCGGGACCTGCTCGAGGTTGATGTGCATGCCGCCGTCGCCGGCCGCGGCCAGCTCGGACGTGGCGCAGGACAGGCCGGCGCCGCCGAGGTCCTGGATACCGACCACGAGCTTCGCGGCGTACAGCTCGAGACAACACTCGATGAGCACCTTCTCGGTGAACGGGTCACCTACCTGCACAGCAGGAAGCTTCTTCCGGCTTTTCGATGCTCCAGCTCCGCCTTCGGCTTCGTGTTCGTCCCCACCCTCGTCGCCGTCGAACGTCTCCGACGCCAGGACGGACACGCCGCCGATGCCGTCGAGGCCGGTGCGCGCACCGAACAGGATGATCTTGTTACCGGTGCCCGAGGCGAAGGCGAGGTGCAGGTCCTCAACACGCATGGCACCCGCGCACAGCGCGTTGACCAGGGGGTTACCAGCATAGGACTCGTCGAACACGGTTTCGCCACCCACGTTGGGCAGACCGAGGGAGTTGCCGTAGCCACCCACACCGCGCACCACACCGTCGACGACACGACGGGTGTCGGGGGCGTCCGCCGCGCCGAAACGCAGCTGGTCCATGACGGCGATGGGCCGCGCGCCCATGGCCATGATGTCGCGGACGATGCCGCCGACGCCCGTGGCCGCACCCTGGTAGGGCTCGACGTAGGACGGGTGGTTGTGGCTTTCGACCTTGAAGGTGACCGCCCAGCCGTCACCGATGTCGACCACTCCGGCGTTCTCGCCGATACCGGCGAGCATCGAGGAGCGCATCTCGTCCGTGGTGGTCTCGCCGAAGTACTTCAGGTGCACCTTGGACGACTTGTAGGAGCAGTGCTCACTCCACATCACCGAGTACATCGCCAGCTCGGCTTCGGTGGGGCGGCGGCCCAGGATCTCCTTGATACGGGCGTACTCGTCGTCCTTGAGGCCCAATTCACTGAAAGGCTGCGCAACTTCGGGGGTCGCGGCGGCGGCTGTGACGGTATCGACCGGGTGTGCTGACACTGGAGGTGTGGTCCCTTCCCTACGGGAGTCAAGAGCGGCAAGCCGGAGTCAGGGCCGGCCGGTGAGCCGGGTGGCGACGAGCCGTAGGTCAGTCTATCCGGCACCTTCTTCCTCCATCGACCTGACGCTCACCGCCCGACCGCGTCACGCCGTCGGTGTGAGGAACGCCGCAAGGGCGTCGGAGTATGCCCGCACGTCGCGGGCACCCATCAGTTCCCGCGAGGAGTGCATACCCAGCTGAGCGGCGCCGACGTCGACGGTGCTCAGACCGGTTCGTGAGGCGGTGATCGGGCCGATGGTCGACCCGCACGGCAGGTCGGCGCGGTGCACATACCTCTGCAACGGGACTCCGGCCTGATCGCAGGCCAGCGCGAATGCTCCCGCGCCGGCCGCGTCGGTGGCGTAGCGCAGATTCTGATTGACCTTGAGCACCGGCCCGGCGTTGACGGCGATCTGGTGTGCGGGCTCGTGGCGGTCCGGATAATTGGGATGCGTGGCGTGCGCCATGTCGCCCGACGCACATACCGAGCCCGCCATCGCTTGCAGAAATTCTTCTCGCCCGCCGCCTCGGCCGAGGACGATGCGCTCGAGGACGGTGTTCAGCAGATCCGAGAAAGCCCCTCGATCCGACATGCTGCCCACCTCCTCATGATCGAAGAGTGCGAGCACGGGTACGTGATCGCCTGCCGGGTACTCCGCGGCCGCGAGCAGCGCTTGGGTTCCGGCGTAGCAGGTGCCCTGATTGTCGAGCCGCGGCGCGCTGACGAGATCCTGCTCTGTCCCGACCAGCGCACTGGGGGCAAGGTCGTGGGTCATCAGTTCCCAGCCGAGCACGGAATCGGCGGGCACCTCCACCTGGTCTGCCACGAAGTCGATGAAGGATCGAGGCCCCGAACCGACACCCCACACCGCGTTGAGGTGCCGCTGCGGGTCGAGGTGCACTCCCTTGCGGTCCTCCGACAGGTGGATCGCGAGCTGCGGCACCCGAAGAATCGGCTGGTCGATGCGGACGAGTTTCTGTTCCACCACATTGCCGACCCGCACGCTGAGCCGCCCGGAGATACCCAGGTCACGGTCGAGCCACGAATTGAGCCACGCACCTCCGTACGGCTCGAGACCCACGAGCTGCCACCCTGCCGACCACAGATCGGGGTGCTGCTTGACGCGCAGATTCGGGCTGTCGGTGTGCCCACCGACGATGCGGAACGGCGCCGTGCGTCCGACCCGCTCGGTACTCCACGCGATGAGCGATCCGCCGCGAACCAGGAAGTAGCGTCCTGGTTCCCCGGGCCACGATTCGGTCTCGTGGAGCTCGGTGAAACCGTTGCCGGACAGCAACATCGACACCGTCGCGCACACATGAAACGGCGACGGTGACGCATCGACGAAAGTGCACAGGCCCTGGGCGTCGGCCCACGTAGTGGAATGCATGGAGCCAATCATGCAGGACGCGATGCTAGCCGTGTCGACCCGAGACGCAGAACTGGTTGCCGTCGGGATCGGCGAGGGTGACCCAGCGGAATCCGTCCATCTCGCGCTGCGCCACCTCCGTCGCGCCCTCCGCGTTCAGTTTGCTCACTTCACCGTCGAGGTCCTCGGACGTGAGGTCGAGGTGGATGCGGTTCTTTCCGGGCGTGGGGTCGTCCACTTTCTGGAACGCGAGTTTATACGGCGAGTTCGGAAGCGCGAGGACATAGAACCATCCGTCGTTTTCCTGCTCGATCGTGCCCGCGGTCTGCTTCGCCCACCAGGCGGCCAGGGGTCCGGGCTCTGTGCTGTCGAAGGTGATCATGCCGAGTTCGAGTGCCATGGGCGCACGATAGTCCCGCCCACCGACAAGGTCTGGCGCGCCGGCGACACCGCGGTGTCACTCCCGTGCCGGCGTGATATGCAGGATCCCGAGGATCGACAGTAAATCCTTACACTCGAGGGCATCACGCGAGCGCGACGCGACCGCCCGCTGCGCTTTCCGGATCGTCTCGGCATCGATTTCGTGCTCCACCTCGAAGACGGAAGCTCTGCGTTCGGCCACGTCGATTTCCTTCCCCGATGTGTCATCGGCGGTGTTGGTACTCAAAGAACAAGCGCGGGCAGCCAGAGCGCCGCAGGTAGTTGCACGTCTGCACCGCGGTCTCCCGATCACCGATCGCCTCGCGCAAATGGCAACCGCCCACCTCGTGCTCGGACACGAGAGCCCCGTATTGTTCGGCCATCCGCCATCAGCACGGCCACACCCCATTTCCTCCACGGTGTGGCGTAGGGCGGCACCCGCGCCCCAACGCCTCACATCGGCGTCGGCGCACTTCCTGACCGACCGGTGACAACGTCCGTATACCCTGGTGCCCGCAATCGAATCACCGCCGGGCGACCCTGCAACAGCTGGCTCCCGTCGTCGAGCACTACCTCCTGGAGAACCCTCACCGCGGCATCGACACCCCCCGCAACCCGCAGTTCGGCTGCGAGTTCGGCACTACGATGACGGACCGGTTCCGCATCGATCCGCGCGAGCGCGTCGCGCAGTTCGGCCACGGTAGCCGTCGAACTGTCCACTCGCACCGCGACACCCGCCGACACGAGCGCGTCCGCATTCTCGAATTGGTCGGCGGCCTGTGGGGCTGCGATCATCGGAGTTCCGGTGAACATGCCTTCGCTCGACCCACCCATTCCGGCATGCGTGAGGAAGGCATCCGCCTGGTGCAGGATGTGGAATTGCGGTACCCAGCGATGCACCTCCACCGAGGCGGGCACGGGTCCGAGTTCTGCTTCGTCGACGTGCTTCCCGATCTGCAGCACTACGTGCCAGCCGTCGAGGTCGCCGTACGCTTTCACGCACCGACGATAGAAATCGGCCTGGTCGGTGAAAGCGGAGCCGAGCGAGATCAGCAAGACCTTGTCGGCCTTGCCGGACTCCGGCGATCTGACGGCCGACATGAGGCTGGTACTGCGGGCCACGGTCGACGAGTTCACGTCCCCCGACTTCGAGCCGCTGTTCCGTGCGCTGTCGATCGAGTCCCTGCAAGACCCGCGGCTGCAGGAGCAGATCGTCGAACGGATCTATCGCCCGCAATTCGCCTACGTGGAGGAGCGTTTCCGCTCGGCCCGGGAAGCTGGACAGATACGACAGGACGTCGATCTCACGATCGCCTTCGAACTCTTCATGGCACCGATGTTCTACCGCTGGCAGAGCGGAGCCGAGCCCCTCACCCACGACCATGCGGACGCGGTAGTCGACCTTGTCATGCGGGCCCTTGCGCCGTGACTGCCTCGCACCCGACGTAGCTGTAGTCAGCCCGAGCCAAATCCTCGAGTCCAACCGCCCTACCTGAGGCGTCGGCGAGAGGAATCTTCCAGTTCGGGTACTGGGCATCACCGGTGCCCGGTTGATTCTGGATGCGGTGCTCACCGACGAGGTCGACGAGTGCGACGCCCAGCAGCATAGAGGGACTCCGGCCGATCAACGCGTACAACGACTTCACGATGTCCTCGATCGACGCATCGTCCTCCGACAACCCACGATCGCGGGCCATCAGCAGGACGGATTCCCGCTGAAGCGCGTCGTGCTCCTTCTCGGATTCGAGGTCGCGTTCGAGAAGACCCAGCCGCGAGCGCAACTCGATGTGCTCGCCCGCGAGATAGCCGGCAGTCGGTGGAAGGTCGTGTGTTGTCACGGAAGTCAGGCACAGAGACCGGTACTTCTCGGGCGGAATGGGCCCGTCGTCGTCGCGTTCGAACCACAGAATCGACGTTCCCAGCACCCCTCGTTCGGCGAGATACTCCTGCACCATCGGCTCGAAGACGCCCAGATCTTCACCGATGACCACGGCCCCTGCCCGTTCCGCCTCGAGGGCGAGAATCCCGATGAGGGCCTCGTGGTCGTAGGTGACGTAAGTCCCTTCCGCCGGGGATGCGGCACCCGTCGGTATCCACCACAGCCGGAACAGACCGAGGATGTGGTCGACGCGCAATCCACCCGCATGCTTGAGTACGGTGCGCAGCATGTCCCGATACGGGGCATAGCCCAATTCGGCGAGCCGATCCGGCCGCCACGGTGGCTGATCCCAGGACTGCCCCTGCTGGTTGAAATCGTCCGGTGGGGCGCCGACCGTAATACCCTCTGCGAGAGCAGATCCGAGCGACCACGCGTCGGCTCCGCCGTGCTGGACGCCGACGGCCAGGTCATGCACCACGCCGATGTCCATACCTGCCGCGCGAGCCGCGTGCTGCGCCTCGGCGAGTTGTTCGTCGCAAATCCACTGCAGCCAGGAATGGAATTCGATCCGATCGGAGAGCTTGTCCTGCTGCGCTCGCACCCATTCGCTGTCGGGTGAGGACGCCTTCGTCCGCCATCGCGGGTCCCGCGCAGACATTCTCTCGGCGAGGGCGCACCACGTCGCGAAGTCGCGGAGGCCGTCCCCTTCGGTGCGGCGGAAGTCGTCGAACGCCTGCTGCCGGCTCGGGCTGCGCTCGACACGGAACACCCGCTCGAGCACCCGAAGCTTCGCCCGGTAGGACCTGTCCCTGTCGATCCGGTCAGCCTTGCCGTTGGCCCGCTCGAAGCGTGCCGCCGCCTCCCGCATACGGGCGTATCGGGCCCGGGGCAGGTACGCGGCCTCCCGGATGTTCTCGACGCGGATGTACAGCGGATTGACGAACCTGCGCGTAGTAGGCAGGTAAGGCGACGCCTCGACCGGTGGCTGCGGTTGCGCCGCGTGCAGTGGATTGACCAGAACGTAGTCGGCGCCGTGCACGGAACCGAAGATCGAGGCCATATCGCCCAGATCACCGAAGTCGCCGACACCCCACGAATGACGGGATCGCACCGAATACAACTGGGTGAGGACTCCCCACCGTTGTCGATCGTTGAGGGAATCCGACGTCGACAACCGGGCCGGGGTGACGACGAGCGTGCACGACGCAGTGGTGTCGGACGGCTCACCCCCTTCGCTGTGTGTCGATGCACGGATCTTGTGCCATCCGGCGGGTACATCCGCCGGGACAGCGAAGGTCGCGCGGCCGACCAGGGCGCCGTCGACCTCTCGCGGATCGACCCACACGTCGAGCTGCCGTGCCTGGACGTCGTCGCCGAATTCCGTGACGATCGTGATCCGCACCGGGTCACCGTGCGGCACGTGGACCGCGAACCGCGTCTCGGTTCCGTGCACTCCGACAACCACCGGCGGCAGCATGCGCCGCCACGGGGCCAGCTCACACTCGGCGAGCGCACGCTCGACCTCGGAGTCGGTGCCGGCCGGCACGTCCATGGCCGTGAGGACGCTGCGCAGGGTCTCGTCCCCGACCTCGTGACGTTTCTCGTCCCAACCCTTGTACGACGTCGCCACGCCGTGCCGGGCCGCTAGATTCCGCAACTGCTGGCTGTAGGTCACCCTGTCGATCGTGCCAGGTCGACGGTGTGCTCGCGCGCCTTGTTCGCAGCGTGCTGATCCCCCACTGACCGGGCCACGATCGGTACCGGCATGCCTCCTGGCCACGCGCCTGATTGATCCGACCGCGTCCCGGGTAATTGGACCCCAATCGACATTGCCGTTCGACTCGACATTGCCGGGAGTGCCAGGTGAGAGAGTTCGGACTCGCCCGGCACTCTCACCGACCAAGGAGCCCAGATGCTGCTACGTCTTCCTGGAGTCTATCGTCCGCAGGACGATACGGAGATGCTGGCTGACGTGATCGCAGCCGAGGAACTAGGGCCTTCCTCGCGGGTTCTCGACCTCTGCGCGGGCACCGGTGCATTGAGCGTCCGGGCCGCAGAAGCTGGTGCCGGTTCGGTCACCGCGGTGGACGTTTCGCTCCGGGCCGTGCTCAGCATCCGGCTCAACGCGCTGACGCGAAGACTCCCGATTCGCGTTCTTCGGGGCGATCTCACCGAATCGATACGGGCCGAGCGATTCGACCTCGTGGTGTCCAACCCCCCGTACGTTCCCGCACACGACGACGCCCTTCCCAACAGAGGGGTTGCGCGGGCGTGGGACGCGGGCAAGAACGGCCGCGCGCTCCTCGATCGGATCTGTGCTCAATCGCCGGACGTGCTGGTTCCCGGCGGTGTACTTCTCCTCGCCCAGTCCGCGCTCAGCGGTATCGAGAAGACCCAGACGATGCTCGAAGAGCGGAACCTGAAGGTGGAGATCGCGGCCACGGCAGACATTCCGTTCGGGCCGGTACTCGAAGGGCGACGGAAGATGCTCGAGGACCGTGGCCTGATCGAATCCGGGCAGTCCCGCGAGCAGATTGTCGTGATCCGGGCGGTCAAGTAGTCCGGCACCATTTCGATCGCGGTGACAACACCAATTCGATTACTGTGTGACAACGGTTTTCCAGTCGCTACTCGTCAGTTTCATTGCGGAAACATTTCCGGCACGCTATCCTGAACGAAGGTTGAGCACGCAGCCGACGCCGGATTTTGCCGCCGCGCGGGTATTTCAACGCTCAACCCCACTCGGCTTTCGCGATTTTCGCGCCTTCCTTCGCTGATCGATGTACGCGTCTCCGTTCGGATTCGACCGGACGTTCAATGGGAGCTCTGCCATTACACGATGATTCGGCATCGAGCCGAGGACACTCCCTCGATCAGCGCTCGATTGCAACTTATTTCGAAGAGAGAACTGATGTCCCACAACGTAGTTGATTTACGGTCACAGTCCTTACGCCAGCAACCCACCAAAGGTGACGTGCTGGCCACGGCTGAGCGCATCCTGATCGAGTGCCGCGGGTACAGCAGCGACGCAGCGTTCGACGAGCTGATGGATGTTGCGCGCCGCCATCACGTGGATGTCCGCCGCGCCGCCGAACGTCTCATCGATCTCGCGGCAAAGGATTCCCGCGTGGTGGCGGAGGCCCATCGACTCCATGGCACCGAGACGGCCGCTCTGGACGAGACCTGGGCACCGATGCTCGCCAATCGTCACGCAAGTTGAAAGAGCCGATACCGACCATGACCGGACCGAAGACGCAGACCGTGCCCGTAGCGGCGACTCCCCCAAAACGTGGGTCGTCGATGAGTACCGAAGAGATCAAAGCGCGCATCGAGGCAATGTTCGCGCAGGACGAAGCCCGCGAGGACCGCGGCTGACAACGGAGTGTCGTGTGACGTCGAGAGTGAAGCACCAGGTGCGGCGGTTGTTGTTCATCGGGAACCCTTCCCAATTCATCGAAGTGATTCATTGGGCCGCGATGCGGGCTTGGGCGACCGGACACGGGCTGGAAACCACACGGACATTCGCCGGCGGGCCTGTGGTGTGCGCGGTTGCCACCGAAGATGTTCTGGATGGCCTCTGCCTTCCTTCCGAGGCCACCATGTTGCAGCGGGTCCGTAGCGAGCGCATTCCGTGCATCTGTGTGCACGACGCTCCCGAACGCATCATCGAGGAAGTCGGTGCACTGACTCCCGTCACGGCGGTGCACACCGACACCGATGCCGAGCCGCTCATCGAGAGCGACAAGGCATCGGCGTAGAGCAAAAACGCCAGGTCAGGCAGAGATGACGCTGTCGAGGACGGAGTAGAACATGCCGAGTCCGTCGTCGCTGGGTCCGGTGAGAGCTTCGGTGGCGTGCTCCGGATGCGGCATCAAGCCGACGACGCGGCCATTGGCGGAGGAGATGCCGGCGATCCCACGCTGAGAACCATTGGGGTTGTCGCCCGCAAACCGGAAGACAACCCGGCCTTCGCCCTCGAGTTCGTCCAGCACTTCCTTCGACGCCTGGTAGCGGCCCTCACCCGATTTCAGCGGAATGAGAATCTCGGCACCCGGTTCGTAACGGGAAGTCCATGCCGTCGACGTGGATTCGACGCGGAGCCATTCGTCGCGGCAGATGAAATGCAGGCCGTCGTTGCGGGTCAGCGCGCCCGGTAGGAGGCCGGCTTCGCACAGCACCTGGAAACCGTTGCAGATACCGAGGACAGGCATGCCACTCCGAGCTGCCTGGATGACCTTGCCCATGACCGGCGCGAAACGGGCGATCGCGCCTGCACGCAGGTAGTCACCGTACGAAAACCCACCCGGGACGATGACGGCGTCGACACCCTTGAGGTCGGCATCGCCGTGCCAGAGGTTCACGGCCTCGCCGCCGGCGAGTTTCACCGCGCGGACGGCGTCGACGTCGTCGAGGGTGCCGGGGAAAGTAATGACTCCGACGCGTGCGCTCATGCCTCGACGCGCCTCACGGTCCAGTCCTCGATCACCGTGTTGGCCAGCAGGGCCTCGGCGATCTTCTCGAGCTGCGAGTCGTCGACGCTGCCGTCGACCTCGAGCTCGAATCGCTTACCTTGACGGACATCCGAGATTCCAGCGAAACCGAGCCGCGGCAGGGCTCCGGCAATGGCCTGCCCCTGGGGGTCGAGAATCTCGGCCTTGGGCATGACTTCGACGACGACACGGGCCACGTGCTGCTCCTCGTTAGTAGTGCGCGAGCCCAGAGTGGAACACCGGGCACTAGGGAGTTTACCGGGCCACCGGTGTGCAGCCCGCATCGGACGGAAGCGGCGCATACTCGAATCCATGCGACTGACTCACTTCGGCCACAGCTGCGTCCTCGTCGAGTTGAACGGTTCCACCATCCTTTTCGATCCGGGCAACTTCTCCCACGGATTCGAGGGCATCACCGGGCTCGACGCGATACTCGTCACCCATCAGCACCCGGATCACGTCGACCAGCAACGACTGCCCGCCCTCGTCCAGGCGAACCCCGGCGCAGCCCTGTATTCGGATCCGCAGACCGCCGCGCAACTCGGTGGCGGGTGGACGGGGGTGCACGCCGGCGACGAGTTCGACATCGGCAACGTGCACGTCACCGGCACCGGCGGGACGCACGCGGTGATTCACCCCGACATCCCCGTGATCGACAACACGGCGTTCCTGCTCGGCGATGCCGGCAACCCCGCGCGGCTGATGCACCCGGGCGACTCACTGTTCGTCCCGGAACAGAAGGTCGACGTGCTGGCCCTGCCCGCCGCGGCGCCGTGGCTGAAGATCTCCGAGGCAATCGACTACCTGCGTGCCGTCGCGCCGCGCGTCGCCGTACCCATTCATCAGGCGATCATCACCGACCAGGCCACCGGGATCTTCTACGGTCGCTACTCCGACATGGCCCCCACGGGAACCGAGTTCCGCACCCTTCCCAGCGAATCGAGCGTCGAGGTCGCGTGACGGGTCAGGCAGCGCCCATTCGTGGAAGGCGCGGTTGCCACCTATATACCGTCGGCTCCGCGCCGTGCCGAAGGGCCAGGTCGACGGCGTCGAGTAGCGCCTGCCGCGGACCCGGTGTGCCCAACTGTTTGGCCGTGACCGCGAGACGCACCACTCCCCCGCGCTTGGCCGTGCGGCCCGAGCCGTGAACGAGCGCCCGGCACCACCACGGTTCCGCCCGGAACCCCTCGCCGATGCCCAATACGCGCGACCGTACGGCCGATCCCCGCTCGAGGTCATGAATGGCAGTCATATTCGCGAGAAGGCGAAAACCGGCGGAAGGCAAGGCCGCGACAGCACCTTGCGACGCCAGCCAGCGCGGCGGCGCGAACACCCGGGTGCGCAGGCCGGTCTGCTCCATCACACGGTCGGCGGCGATCAACCGCAGTCGGGCTTCGTGCTCGGGGAGTGCCGCAAACTCCGCGCGACGACGTTTGGTTGCAGCCTGGTCATAGCCGTGCAGGACGACGGCGTCACCCTGTGACCGGCGCATACGCAGCCAGTCCTGTGTCGCCGAGTCGTTGACCAGGCGGTATTTGTCTTTCAGTCGCGGAGCGACCAGCAGCGACAGCGGCACGCCCCGCGCGTCCATCTCCTCGGCGAACGCGGCGGCGAAGTCGCGCGTTTCCTGTCTGAGTCCTGACACCGACACGAGCAACTGTCCGGTCATGGCTTCAGGGTGACAGCCCAAGGTGAACACAAGGCAAAGGTCGTGCGCCTTTCTGGTCGCCGGGACAACCGGAAAGGCGCACGGGCGCCGGGGGCGCCTACTTCGGCAGGACGGCCTCGATGGCTGCGACGACCTCGGGGGCGTCGGGTTCGGTGCGGGGACGGAACCGATTCACGACGGTGCCGTCGGGTGCGACGAGGAACTTCTCGAAGTTCCATTGCACGTCCCCGGCCTCGCCCTCGGCGTCCGCGGCCTTGGTCAGCTCTTCGTACAGCGGATGACGGTTCTCTCCGTTCACCTCGATCTTCTCGAACAAGGGGAAGGTGACGCCGTAAGTGGTGGAGCAGAACGTCTCGATCTCTTCGGGGGTGCCGGGCTCCTGTCCCATGAATTGGTTGCACGGAATCCCGATGACGCTGAGGCCGCGGCCGGCGTAGTCCACCGCCAGCTGCTCGAGGGTCTTGTACTGCGGGGTGAGCCCACACTTGGAGGCCACGTTCACCACGAGGACTGCGCGCCCGTCGTATTCGCCGAGCGAGGTGGGCACGCCGCCCAGGGTGTTGATGGCAATGTTCTGCACAGGAGTCGTCATGACACCCAACGTAGCGACAAAAGGGTTGTGCGCCCAGGCGTGAGATCCGCCCGGGCGCACAGCCCTTCCTTCATCCGTACGTGGTGTCAGTTCGTATCTTTCAGTGGGTGAGCAGTACGCGTGCGTCGTCCTCGCGGGCAGCAGGCGTCGCCTTCTCCTCCTCGACGACCTCGCCGTGACCGTCGTCGACCATCGTCTCCTCGTCGAAGGGCAGCTTCCCGTCGAGGACGTTGCGGACGCGGTCGTTGTCGACGGTGTGGGTCCACGAACCGACGAGCAGCGTTGCAACGGCATTTCCGGAGAAGTTGGTGACGGCGCGCGCCTCGGACATGAACCGGTCGATGCCGACGATCAGTCCGACGCCGTCGAGCAGTTCCGGGCGATGGCTCTGCAGTCCACCGGCGAGGGTGGCGAGACCTGCACCACTCACTCCGGCGGCGCCCTTGGACGCGATGATCATGAACACCAGCAGCGACAGCTGCTCGGGGAACGAGAGCGGCTGGCCCATCGCATCGGCGATGAAGATCGATGCCATGGTCAGGTAGATGGCGGTGCCGTCGAGGTTGAACGAGTATCCGGTCGGGACCACGACACCGACGGTGGTGCGCTCGACGCCGATGTGCTCCATCTTCGCGATGAGGCGGGGCAGGGCCGATTCGGACGAGGACGTGGCGAAGATCAGCAGGTATTCGCGTGCCAGGTACCGGACGAGCTTGAAGATCGAGACGCCGGCGACGACGCGCAGGATGGAGCCGAGGACACCGAACACGAAGATCAAGCAGGTCAGGTAGAAGCCCAGCATCAAGGTGGCAAGTTGCACGACCGCGCCGAGTCCGGTCTGTCCGACCACGTTGGCGATGGCACCGAACGCGCCGATGGGAGCGAGCCACAGGATCATCGACAGGATCTTGAACACGAGTTTCTGCACGTAGCCGACACCGCGCAGGATCGGCTCACCCTGCTTACCGAGGGCCTGCAGACCGAAGCCGACGAGCAGTGCAACGAACAGCGTCTGCAGGACGCTTCCCTCGGTGAGGGAGGAGAGCAGCGACGTGGGGATGATCGAGCCGAGGAACTCCACGGTGCCGCCTGCACCGTGCGCCTTCTCGGCCAGCTGGGCGCCGGTTCCGGCGGTGTCCGGGCTGATGTTCAGGCCGCTTCCCGGGTCGAGGAGGTTGCCCACCACCAAGCCGATACCGAGGGCGACGGTCGACATGCCGATGAAGTAGGTGAGAGCGAGCCCGCCGACCTTGCCCACCTTGGCCGCTGCCTTCACGGATCCGATTCCCAGCACGATGGTGCAGAAGATCACCGGGCTGATCATCATCTTGATCAGGTCGACGAACATCGTGCCCAGGACGCCGAGCGACTTGCCGGCCCCCGGCGCAAGCCATCCGACGAGAACGCCCGCAATCACGGCGACGATGACCCCCATGTACAACCAGTGGGTACGGTCACGCTTCTTCGTTTTCCCTGTCGCAGTGCTCATGGGGTGGTCCTCCAGTTCGAATGGCAAGCTGATCGGTAAGCCGGGTAGTGACCGCGATCACGTCTTGTAGAGAATCTTGTAAGCGATCGCTCGGTTGGAGAAGTTTGTGTTCATTACGTTCAGGAGAGCTGCGGTGCCTCACCAACTGCCGAGACAGCCCATGAGCGTGGCGCGTCAGCTGTTCCTCCTACAGCTGGTGGTATTGACGCTGGTGATCGCTGCGGGAACCTTGCTCGCGGTCCTCGATCAGCGACGCGACAGCGACGACAGCACCCGGCGCTCGGTGACGGCGGTGGCCACGGCCCTCGCATTGTCCGACGGCACCGTCGCCGCTCTGCGCACTCCTGATCCCAGCGCGGTCCTCCAACCGCAGACCGAGCGCATCCGCACGGCCACCGGAACCGATTTCGTCGTGGTGATGGCGCCCGACCGCACGCGTTTCACGCACACCAGTCCCGAGCTCATCGGCGGCACGTTCACCGGAAACATCGAGCGTGCGCTCGCCGGGGAAACGTTCACCGAGACGTACGCCGGTTCGCTGGGCCCGTCCATCCGGGCGGTCGCGCCCATCTACGACGGCGGCCGCCTCGTCGGTCTCGTCTCCGTAGGTGTCACCCGCGAGAAGATCGGCGGCCAGGTGGCGGAAAGCCTGCCCACCATCTTCACGGTCGCCGCAATCGGACTCGTGGTGTCCGCCGCCGGCTCGTTCCTGCTGAGCCGGCGGCTGCGCCGTCAGACACTCGGAATGGCGCCCGACGAACTGCGGCGTATGTACGAGCATCACGACGCCGTCCTGCATTCGATCGGCGAGGGTCTGGTGGTCCTCGGTCGAGACAACGGCGAAGGCGCCACCGCCGAGGTGGTGAACGACGAGGCCCGTCGTCTCCTCGACCTATCCGACGGCCCGGTACCCGTTGCCGCCCTGCCACCGTCGCTGCGCACGGCCGCTTCCCCTTCGGACACCGGCGAGCCGCGCGACGAGATACATCTGACCACCGATCGCGTGCTCCTCGTCAGCCGTGAACCCGTCGAATGGGAGGGCCGACGCATCGGTACGGTACTCACCTTGCGTGACCGCACCGAAATGCAAAGTGTCATGGGCGAACTCGATTCCGTGCGCGGATTCGCCGAGTCATTGCGTTCGCAGGCCCACGAGTCGGCGAACCGGCTACACACGATCATCACGATGGTGGAATTGGGCCGCTACGAGGACGCGATCGCGTTCGCCACGGATGATCTGCGCCTGTCACAGGAACTGATCGACCGGCTGATGACGGCAGTACACGAACCGGCGCTGGCAGCACTGCTGCTCGGCAAGGTGGGTGTGGCAGCGGAACGAGGTGTCGACCTGATCGTCACCGAGGACACCGCGTTGGGCCCGGTCGCTCCGCTGACACCGCGTGAACTGGTCACGCTGGTGGGTAATCTCGTGGACAATGCCATCGACGCCGCGCGCGGATCTGCCGAGCAGACGACAGACGGTCCCTGGGTGGAAGTCACGGTATGTGAGGAGGATTCGTCGATGGTGGTGCGTGTTGCGGACAGCGGTCCGGGCATTCCCGCGGAGGAGTTCGACAAGGCCGCTACCCGTGGCTATTCCACGAAGTCCGGCCAGCGTGGATTGGGACTCGCCCTCGTCGTCCAGGTCGTGGTGCGCCACGGAGGGACGATCCGCACGGAACCTTCACTGGGGTCGATGATCGTCGTCGAGATACCGATCACCGGAGCGGCTTCGTGATTCGAGTGATGATTGTCGAGGACGAGCCACTGATCGCCGAGGCTCATCGTGCGTACGTCGAGCGGGTGCCTGGGTTCTCCGTGCATACTGTCGTCCATGACGGCAGCAGTGCGATGCGCGCCGTCGCGGAGGCGGGCGGCACCGAGGATCCGATCGATCTCGTTCTGCTCGACTTCGGTTTGCCGGATTCGAGTGGTCTCGACGTGGCGGCCGCACTGAGCGGGATCCGCCCCAGCCCCGACGTCATCGCTGTCACCTCGGCCCGCGACCTCGAGTTGGTGCGTACCGCGGTGGCCCGCGGGATAGCGCTGTATCTGCTGAAGCCGTTCACCTTCGCCGCTTTCCGTGACAAGCTCGAACGGTATCGCGAGTTCCGGGATGCGCTTCCGGCCGGGAGCAACGCGTTGAGTCAACAAGACATCGACCGGGCAATGTCCGCCCTCCGCACCTCCGACGAGCGCGCGAGCGCCCCGAAGGGTGTTGCCCCGCAAACCCTCGACCACGTGTCCGCGTGCATCCGCGACGCGGCGGGGCCCCTGACTGCAGCCGAGGTGGCCGCCGCGATCGGAGTGTCGCGGGTGACCGCATGGCGGTACCTCGAGCGACTGGCCGACGACGGCGTCCTCGCCCGGCACACGGAATACGGCCGGGCGGGACGACCGCAGGTACGGTACGCGCTGCGCTGAGGAAGACCTGCCGTTTCTCGGTCAGCCACCCCGCTTGCTACGGAGGGCGCCGACGCCGTTCCGGTTGATCATCGACGCCGCCGTCTTCCACCACGGCCGTTCGAGGTCGGGGTCCTTTCCGGCGCCGAGCCGGTCCAGTTGGTCGGTGTGCCACTGCAGGTCCAGGGCCCCGTCCAGAGCCCGGAGATTCGCGACCCTGGACAGCCTGCCGCGCAGACCGAAGGACACCGGGATGGTGTCGACTCGATCGTCACCTGCCACGAGAAGTGCCGATCCCGCATCGGGGGTGGTCACCGTCGGCCGGCCGAGACCGATTACGTCGCATGCTCCGGAATCGACGGCCTGAGCCATGGCGGAGCGCGAGCGGAATCCGCCGGTGACCGCAAGCGGTACGTCGCCCGCCGACTCGCGCACCGACGCGGCGTAGTCGAGGAAGTAGGCCTCCCGCTGCCTCGTACTGGTGGATACGCTGGCATTCCGGCCCATCATGGCCGGGGATTCGTAGCTACCGCCACTGATTTCGATCAGGTCGATGCTCTCGGCAGACAGCTGCTCGACCACCGAGCGTGACTCGGTCTCGGTGAATCCCCCGCGCTGGAAATCTGCGGAGTTCAGTTTGATGCCGACAGCGAAGCCCGGTGCAACGACGGAGCGGATCCGGCGGACTACTTCGAGAACGAACCGCATCCTACGTTCGGAGTCGCCGCCCCAGCGGTCGGTGCGCTGATTCGACAGCGGCGAGAGGAACTGGGACACCAGGTATCCGTGCGCACCGTGTATCTCCACGCCGTTGAAGCCGGCCGTCTCTGCGACACCCGCAGCCGCGGCGAATCGATCGATGATGTTCTCGATCTCGGAATCGGTCAGCTCGCGTGGTGTGGTCATGCCGGGAATGTTCGACGCTATCGCCGAGGGGGCGACGGGACGCGTACGGGTCACCAGCGGATTCGCCTGCCGTCCGGGGTGGTTCAACTGCATCCAGATCGGTGCGCCACCGTCCTGTGTGGCCTTGGCCCATCGGGTGAGCCCGTCGAGGTCGCGGTCGTCATCGAGGACCACATTGCCCGGTTCGCCCAGTTGGCTGCGATCGACCATGACGTTTCCCGTGACGACGAGTCCGTAGCCGCCACTGCCCCAGCGGGTATAGAGGCGTTCGAGGCGAGAGTCGGGACCGTGCCCCTCGTTCGCGAGTCCCTCACTGAGTGCCGCCTTCATCAGCCGGTTGGGCAACAACTGACCACAGCGAAGCTCGAGCGGATCGGTCAGCTCGGTACTCGTGTTCTTCACCGTCTGTTCGTTGTTCATACGAGCGATTCCTTCGACGTCGATGCCGGACTCTTCTCGGATGGCTCTTTCCAGGCCAGCAGGACGGAGTCGCCTGCAGGCTTCCACGGCAGGAAGACGGCCACTGCCACAGCGACGAGAAGTGAGACCGACACGGTGACGTAGGAGGCTAGTTGGAAGCCTTCCAGCGACGCCGCCTTCATGGCGTAGACGAGATCGGCCTTTTGCTGTGCGAACGCGGGAATGGTCGGTCGCTTCACGATTTCGAGCACGCTGATCACGGTTTCACGCGCAAAGCTCTTCTCGTAGGGCGTCATCAGGAAGTCGGGGATCGCATCGACGCGTGGTCCGATCTTGGTGGTGTACACCGAAGCCACGATCGACCCCAGTACTGCGACGCCGAGGGTGCCGCCCGCCTCGCGGGTCGTGTCGTTCACAGCCGAACCGGCCCCGGCCTCCTCGAGCGGCACCGAAGACATGATCGACTCGGTGGCCGGTCCCTGCACGATCGCCAGCCCCAGTCCCATCAACACCATCGACACGACCACCGCCCCCAGGTACGGGGTTTCGACCTTCACCTGCCCGGCGATGAACATTCCGACACTCATCACGACGAGACCGAACACGATGACTGCTGTGGTGCCGATCCGTTGCGCGATCAGCGTGGCCAGCGGCGCGCCGACGGCGATGGCAGCGGCGAAGGGCAACGAGTGGATCCCGAATTGCAGCGGCGTCAGTTCCATGACGCCCTGGAAGTACTGGGTAATCATGAAGAGGAATCCGAACATGCTGAAGTAGGCAACCGCGATCGCCAACGCCGGCAGCGAGAACCGCCGAATACGGAACAGCGCCATATTGAGCACCGGCGAATCCGTGCGCAATTCCCACCACACGAACGCCGCGAAGAACACTACCGACAGGGCGTAGCCGGACAGGCTGATCGCCGAGACCCATCCTTGGTGTGGCGCTTCGATGATCGTCCATACCAACGTGGTCACACTGAGGAGCGAGAAGGCGATCCCGAGCAGGTCGATCCTGCCGACGTGCGTGGTCTTCGACTCCGGGACGAGGAGTCGAGTGAGAACCAGCACGACCACCGCCACCGGTACGTTGATCCAGAACACCGAGTGCCACGAGAAGTGCTCGAGGAGCCAGCCACCCGCGGTCGGGCCGATAGCGATGGCGATTCCGGCCATGGCCGTCCAGGCGGCAATGGCAATCGCCCGTTCCTTTACATCGTGGAAGATGTTGATGATCAGCGCGAGAGTCGCGGGGAACACCGCGGCGGCGAACACACCCATGGCGGCCCGCGCGGCGATCACCTGACCCAGGTCGGTCGCGAGGGCTCCGCCCACCGACATGACGGCGACACCGGCCAGTCCGATCATCATGACCCGCCGCCGCCCGTACCGGTCACCGAGGTGGCCGAACGCGAGCAGCAACCCAGCGAACGTCAGGGTGTAGGCGTCCACCACCCACTGCAGGCCACTGATGTCGGTGTGCAACTCCACGCCGAGAGAGGGCAGCGCGACGTTGACGATGGTGTTGTCGAGGACAACGAGCAGTTCGGCCAGGCAGATGACGAAGAGTGCAAGGTAGCGCGCTCTTCGGCTCAGGCCGCTGTCGGTAGTTCGAGGCGCGGCTGAATGTACCGCCGTTGAGTGTGGCACCGGAATCGACTCCTCGTCGCTGTTATGCGGGCTTGCATATCTCCTGCGGCGACGATAGACGTAACCGCTCGTAACAGTCAATGTGTGTCGTCGCTCATATCCCGCACAAAGGGCGCATGATCGGGATACCCATCACCCGAAACATGTCGAAGAGCTATGCTGGTCGACATAATGGGAAGACGAACGACAGCACGCGACCGAATGCTGCTGAGCGCGGTCACCCTCTTCCGCGAGAGGGGCGTGGAAGCGACGTCGCTCGCCGACGTCGTCGCTCACGCGGACGCCCCGCGCGGATCGATCTATCACCATTTCCCCGGCGGCAAGAGTCAACTGGCGGAGGAGGCCACGCACCGGGCAGGCGGCCTGATGGGCGCCCTCATCAGCGAGAGCCTGTCGAACAAGGGGCCCGTCGAGACTCTCGTCCTGATCATCGATCTGTTCCGCCGCGAACTGGTGGACACGGACTATTCGGCCGGGTGTCCGGTCGCAGCAGGCGCGCTGCAGGGCGGCGAATGCCCCACAGCCAAGGATGCGGCGGGTGAGGCCTTCAGCTCCTGGGAAGCCACCATCGCGGCCTCACTCTGGCAACAAGGCGTACGCATGTCCCGCGCGCAGTCGATCGCGACCATGTCGATCTCCGCGATCGAAGGCGCACTCGTGCTGTCGAGAGCGCAACGCAGCACGCAGGCACTCGACCGGGTGGCCGCCGAACTCGTTGCGATGGCCGAGGACGTGCTCGCGCAGGCGGCATCGACCGGCCGAAGAGCTGACGGACCGGAACGCTAACGCCAGTCGCGGATCAGCCTGGTGAAGAACTCGATTCCGTGACGCAGCCCGGACACCGCCAGGCGTTCGTCAGTAGCGTGAATGAGCCTCCGACTCACGGCGTCGAGCTCGAAGGGATAGAAGCGATAGACATACTCGCTGATCCTGGCCATGTGCCGCGCGTCGGTGGCCCCCACCACCAGAAACGGTGACACGATGGCCCCGGGAAAGGTATCGGCCACCACCTGCCGGAGTCGCGCGAACACCTCGTCGTCCGTACGCGACACCGGTGACGGTTCGGTTGCGCCGAGGACGTCGAGCTGTATGCCGTTGTCGCGAATCATCCTTCGTATCCGCTGGGCAGTGCCGTCGACGGTCTCACCCGGCAGTATGCGAATGTCGAGCACTGCACGCGCGGTCTCCGCCATCACGTTGTTGCCGGCGCTGCCCTCGAGGACGGTGGCGACTGTCGTGGTGCGGCACATGGCGTTCATGAGGGCACCGGTGCGCGGCAGCACTCTCGCTACCAGTGGTCCGAGCTTGTCCGTCCGGGACAGCACCGCACCCAGCGGACCTTTCGCGTGGACGCCTGCGGTGGTGAGCAGGTCGACGGTGGGCCCGGTGAGCCGGGCAGGGAACTTGTGGTGGTCGACGCGGGTGATGGCGCGGGCAAGCCGGGCGGTGGCAGTCTTCCTCCCTGGCATCGATGCGTGACCACCGGGATCCTTCGCCGTCATCTGCAGATCGAGAATCCCTTTCTCGGCAGTCCCGATCACCGCGATCGTTGCGTCGACTCCCGGGAACGCGTCGCCGGCAACTCCACCGCCCTCGTCGATGACGACACCGGGAACAATGCCGCGCTCGCGAAACATCGCTACCACTTGGGCAATACCGTCTCCTCCCACCTCCTCGTTGTGGCCGAAAACCAGATAGACGTCACGCACCGGAACGACACCACTGTGCAGCAGTCCTTCGACTGCCTCGAGAATGCTGACGAGCACGCCCTTGTCGTCGATGGCGCCGCGCCCCCAGACGGCCTCGTCCGCCACTACCCCGCCGAACGGTGGATGAGTCCATCCGTCTTCGTCCGCGGGCACGACGTCCTGGTGCGCCATCAGCACGATCGGCCTGTCGGGCACACCGACGTCCCAGTGGTAAACCAACGAATGCGAAGCGACGATCTCTTTGTCCAGATGCGCCCGCACCAGCGGATACTGCTCGTCGATGAGACTTCGGAACCGCGCGAAGTGCGTCCAGTCCGTATGCGCGTCTCCCCGAGTGGACACTGTGGGGACGCGGAGCATCGCCGCGAATCGCTCCACCGCTCGCGCCAGGTCGATCGTCATCTCTGCCACGAGCGCCATCTCCTCGCCACTTCGGAACCAGGCTGTTCACCAGCCTAAGCCTGTAGCGTTCGCAATAGGTTCGCTATTGCCTCAGGACTAGAGTGGGACGAGCAAGCCGGTACGCGGTCCAGGCAGGAGGACCCCAGTGTCAGGAACAACAAAGTCTCGATCCCGACGCGGCGTCTACGGCATTTCCGTGGCCTCGGAGCTGTCCGGATTCGGCATTCAAGCGCTGCGCCTCTACGAGCAGTACGGACTGGTCTCGCCTGCCCGCACCAGCGGCGGCAGCCGCCGTTACAGCGACTACGACATCGCTCGGCTCGAACGCGTCGCCGAACTCATCGCCGCCGGGGTCAACCTGGTGGGCATCGGGCGCATCCTGCACCTCGAGCACCGCACCGAGTCACTCGAGCGGGACAACGCCCGACTTGCCGCCGACAACGACCGTCTCCACTCCGACAACGCCCAGTTGCGCGCGGAGCAGACGACGACCTGACGTCAGGCCCTCCCGACGATGTGGAGCACCCAGGCGAACTCGAACGCCACTTCCTTCCACTTCTCGTAGCGTCCGCTCACCCCACCGTGGCCCGCGCTCATCTCGGTCTTGAGGAGCAGCGGCGAGTCGCCGGTCTTGGTAGCCCGGAGCTTCGCCACCCACTTGGCGGGCTCGACGTAGAGCACCCTCGTGTCGTTGATACTGGTGATCGCGAGGATGGCCGGATAGTCCTTGGACTCGACGTTCTCGTACGGGCTGTACGAACGCATGTACTCGTACACCTCGGGGTTCTCGAGCGGGTTACCCCACTCGTCCCACTCGATCACCGTCAACGGAAGCGATGGATCCAGGATGGAGGTGAGGGGGTCCACGAAGGGAACGTTGGCGAGGATGCCGGCGAAGAGTTCGGGCGCCAGATTGGCCACGGCCCCCATCAGAAGACCACCGGCGCTGCCGCCGTCCGCGACAAGTCGATTCGGAGTGGTGCGGCCGGTCTCGACGAGATGGCGTGCGCACGCGACGAAGTCGGTGAAGGTGTTCTTCTTCGTCAGCGTCTTGCCGTTCTCGTACCAGTGCCGCCCCATCTCGCCGCCACCACGCACGTGAGCCACGACGAACACGACTCCGCGGTCGAGGAGCGAGAGGCGCGCGACGGAGAACGCGGGATCCATGCTGGCCTCGTACGAGCCATAGCCGTACAGGAGCATCGGCGCCGGTCCGGCCGCGGCATCGGCACGCTTCACGATCGACAGTGGAATTCGGGTACCGTCGTCGGCGATTGCCCAATCACGTTGCTGCACATAGTTGCCGGCATCGAAGTCGCCGAGCACGGGCTGCGACTTACGCAGCGCCAGCTCACCCGTCGACAGCACGTAGTCGTAGACCTGCCCGGGCGTGATGAACGAGGTGAACGCCATTCGCAGGGTGGGCTGCTGCCATTCCGGATTGGCGCCGAGGCCCACGCTGAAGAGTTCCTCGTCGAAGGCGATCTCCGTGAATTCGCCGTACCCGTCCGCGCCGAGCGGCCAGATCGCCAAACGTGTCAACGCTTCCCGCCGATAACTGAGCACCAGGTGGTCGGCGAAGGCGTCGACCTCCTCGAGCCGCACATCCTGACGGTGCGAGATCAGGGTGGTCAAGGACGTCGGGTCCGACACCGGCGCCTCGGCAAGCACGAAGTTCTCGGCCTTCACCCCGTCGACGACATCGTTGTGCATGATGAGAAAGCGATCCTCACCCGCGACGACCGCGTGTTCGACGCCGTATTCGACCCCGTCGCGCCGCGGCAGAACCGCCCGGAACTCGCCTTCGGGGTCCGCCGATTCCAGGACCCGAACTTCGCTGGTGATCTTGGAACCCACCCAGATCATCAGATACTTTTCGCTGCGGGTGGATCCGACGGAAACCCAGAACCGTTCGTCGGGCTCCCGGTACACGGCGACGTCCTGTCCGCGATCGGTGCCGAGCCGGTGACGCCACACGGTGTCGGGGCGCCAGGACTCGTCGACCGTGAGGTAGAAGACGTGTCGGTGATCGATCGCCCAGGTGACTCCCGGTGCGGTGCCGGTGATCTCGTCGGGCAGCAATTCACCGGTCTCGAGGTTCTTGAATCGGAGCGTGTAGCGCTCGTCGCCGACCACGTCCACCGAGTACGCGAGCAGCGTGCCGTCGTGGCTGAGCGAGAAGGCGCCGATGGAGAAGAAGTCGTGACCCTCGGCCTCCGCGTTGCCGTCGAGCAGGACCTGCTCACCGGGGAGTTCGACGCCCGGGGTCAGCTCCGGCGGAGTCCAGTCGTCCGGACCCGCGATCGGGGTCCGGCACTGCACGCCGTACTGCTTGCCCTCGATGGTCCGGGCGTAGTACCAGTACTCGCCCATTCGCGTAGGCACCGACATGTCGGTTTCCTGCGTCCGGGATTTGACCTCCGAAAAAATCTGATCCCGCAGCGGAGCCAGGTGTGCGGTCTGCTGCTCGGTGTAAGAATTCTCGGCTTCGAGATAGGCGATCACCTCCGAGTCTTCCTTGTCGCGCAACCACTCGTACTCGTCGACGAAGGTGTGCCCGTGATGGACTCGCTCGGTGGGAACCTTCTTGGCGACCGGCGGTGTCAGGATCTTGTTCTCGGCGGTCATCTCTCAGCCCACCCACTCCGCGAACGACAATCCCGAAATGCGCTCGTACGCCTCGATGTAGCGCTCACGCGTGGCCGCCACGATCTCCGCGGGCAGCGGCGGCGGGGGTGTATCGGATGCGCGGTCCCAGCCCGACTCGGGGCTGGTGAGCCAGTTGCGGACGAACTGCTTGTCGAAACTCGGCTGCACCTTCCCGGCCTCGTATCCGTCGGCAGGCCAGTAGCGGGAGGAGTCGGGCGTGAGGACCTCGTCGGCCAGGACCAGGTTGCCCTTCTTGTCGAGCCCGAACTCGAGCTTGGTGTCGGCGAGAATGATGCCGCGGTCCGCGGCGAAGTGGGCCGCCCTGCCGTAGACGTCCAGGGTGTCGTCCCGCAGTTTGATCGCCAGATCCTGGCCTACCTTGTCGACCACCACATCGAAGGTGATGTTCTCGTCGTGCTCCCCCAACTCCGCTTTGCTGGCCGGGGTGAAGATCGGATCGGGGAGCAGGCTGGCCTCCACCAGCCCCTCGGGCAGTGCCACCCCGCACACCGAACCGGTCTCGTTGTAGTCGATCAGGCCGGAACCGGTGAGGTAACCGCGGGCGACGCATTCGATCGGAACCATCTCGAGCTTGCGCACCACCAGCGCGCGGCCGAGGACCTCTTCGGGGATGCGGCTGTCGTCGGGCTCACCCGCCAGATGGTTGTTGCCACCGAGCACGCCGAAGAAGAAGACACTCATCGCGGTGAGTACCCGACCCTTGTCCGGAATCGCGGTACCGAGAACGTGGTCGTAGGCCGAGATCCGATCGCTCGCGACCAACAGCAGGTGCTCGTCGTCGATCGTGTAGAGGTCGCGGACCTTGCCACCGGCCAGATGGGCGTAGGAATCGAGTGAGGGGCGCACGGTGAGCCAGCCTATCGGTCCTGACGGACACACCGACGGCTGACCTTGCGGCGCTCACAGCGCTCCGGCGTCGGCGGTGCGCTCTACCGTGACGTCATGGCCCCTGAGCCGACCGCGCGGAACAACTCCCGAGCCATGTCGTTACCGTGGGTTACGAACACGGTGTGGTCCCAGGGACGAAACAGGTGAGCAATGACAACCGACGCAGCGCCCGTCGACGTCGGGTTCCGGTCGGAGCGCGGACCGGTACTGGTGTCGCTGATGCTTACGACGTCCCTGGTCGCCCTCGACGCCACCATCATCTCCACCGCGGTTTTCACCATCGTCGGCGATCTCGGCGGTTTCACGCAGTTCCCGTGGCTGTTCTCCATCTACCTACTCACCCAGGCCGTGTCCGTCCCGATCTACGGCAAACTCGCCGACATCTTCGGCCGGAAGCCGGTCATGCTGCTGGGGATCGGGATCTTCGCGCTCGGGTCGGTCCTCTGCGGGTTCGCTTGGAGCATGCCTGCGCTCATCGCCTTCCGAGCCGTGCAGGGCCTCGGGGCAGGCGCGGTGCAACCCCATGAGCATGACCATTGCCGGCGACATCTACACGCTCGCCGAGCGCGCGAAAGCGCAGGGCTACCTCGCGAGCGTGTGGGGCATGTCCGCGGTGGTCGGACCGACTCTCGGCGGCGTGTTTTCCGAGTATCTGTCGTGGCGCTGGATCTTCTTCGTCAACATTCCGCTGTGCCTTCTCGCCGCGGTGATGTTGATCCGCAACTTCGACGAGAAGCGGGCACGCGCCCGGCGGTCGATCGACTACACGGGGGCCGGGTTGCTCGCCGTGGGCGCAACGCTCCTCATCCTGGGCCTCCTCGAGGGCGGCCAGGCGTGGGCGTGGAGTTCGCCGACCAGTCTGGGGATCTTCGCTGCCGGCGCCGTGTTCCTGTTCGTCTTCGTCCTGGTGGAACGACGAGCCGCTGAACCCATCCTGCCGCTGTGGGTATTGACACGACGGGTGCTCGCGGCGAGCAGTGTCGTCTCCCTGCTGGTCGGCGCGATCGTCCTCGGCCTCACCACGTACGTCCCGACCTTCGCGCAGGGTGTGCTCGGGACAGGAGCATTGGTGGCCGGGTTCGCGCTCGCGACCCTCACCATCGGCTGGCCGATCGCCGCATCGCAGGCCGGGCGTGTGTATCTCCGATTCGGATTCCGCATCACCGCAACAGCGGGAAGTCTGCTGGTAGTGGTCGGCACCGCCCTCACTCTGGGACTGTCCACCGAATCGAAGGTGTGGCAGACAGCGCTCTGCTGCTTCGTCATCGGCGGCGGAATGGGCCTCGTCGCCAGCCCCACCCTCATCGCCGCGCAGTCCAGC
Source organism: Rhodococcus tibetensis (assembly GCF_024438035.1). Taxonomy (GTDB): domain Bacteria; phylum Actinomycetota; class Actinomycetes; order Mycobacteriales; family Mycobacteriaceae; genus Rhodococcus_F; species Rhodococcus_F tibetensis. Next base: position 296,526 of record NZ_JANFQF010000001.1, on the reverse strand, counting down.
GTCGACTGGTCGGAGCGCGGTGTCGTCACCTCCACCAACATGTTCGCCCGGTCCATCGGCAGCGCGGTCGGGGTCGCCCTCTTCGGGGCCCTCGTCAACGCCCGCCTGGGCGGTGCCGAGAATCCCGCCCCGGCCGACCTCGCCGAGGCACTGCACCTGGTCTTCGCCGCCGCCCTCGGCGCCGCCGTCGTACTCGTCCTCGCTGCTGTCGCAATGCCGAAGAAGTCCGCCACCGCGCCCGCACCGAGCACTGCGGAGCCGATCAGCGAATAGCCACTCCTCGGGTGTAGGGCGAGATGCTCGGGTCACCGAATCGACGAACGTCCAAAGGTAAGGCTAACCATATAGAGTGGGTCCGGAGTTGCTAGTTTTCGAGAGGGGATCGCACATGGAATCGACGGCAGTCGCCGAGTCCACCGACATGGATTCACCGTCGAACACGCCGTTCATCCTCTCCCGCCCCCACGGCACGGTCATTGCCGACGGAACCCGAACGCAGTACGACTCCACACTCGCGGCGACGAAGGCGTTGCGTGACGGTCGTGCCACCGCGATAGTCGGTGCGCTCCCCTTCGACCCCGCACATCCTGCTGCGCTCATCACACCGCATGTCCTGCGCCACGAACCCGGAAGCTGGAACGGCAAGTCGCTCAGGGTTCCGCGCATACGGATCGGCTCATCGCTCCCGACGGAGGCCGAGCATGTCGCTCGGGTGGCGGCCGCGCTCCGCGAATTGCGGGCGCCCGATGCGACTCTGGCCAAGGTGGTCCTCGCACGTTCGCTCATGCTGCACGCAGACGAACGTCTGCACCCCCACGCGCTGCTCGGCCGACTCGTCGCAGGTGACCGGGGCGGCAACGGTTTCAGCGTCGCTCTCGGAGCGGCCGGCAGCACCTGGTCCGGAAAGCACCTCGTCGGTTCGAGTCCCGAAGTACTGATCCGACGCCGAGGAGACGTGGTGAGCTGCCACCCCCTGGCCGGTTCTGCGCCGCGCCACAACGACCCCGAGTCGGATCGTCGGACCGGTGAAGCTCTCGTCGTATCCGAGAAGAATGTGCGTGAACACGCACTGGTCGTCGACGCGCTCCGGGCGAGCCTCGCACCGCTGTGCACCGAACTCGACATCCCCGACCGTCCGACGCTCACCAGCACACCTCAACTCTGGCACCTCGGCACACCCGTCTCGGGTCGGCTGCGAGACCGCTCGGTCACGGCCCTCGACCTCGCCGTCGCGGTACACCCGACGCCCGCCGTCTGCGGCACTCCCACCGACGCCGCACGCCGGCTGATTGCCGAACTCGAAGGCGGCCGCGGCTTCTACGCCGGCGCAGTGGGCTGGACCGACTCCGAAGGGGACGGCGAATGGATGGTCGGAATCAGGTGCGCAGAAATCGATGCGCAGGGCACCACGATCGTCGCGCACGCGGGCGGCGGCATCGTCGCCGGGTCGGACCCCGACGACGAACTCGCCGAGACGACAACCAAATTGGGCACGATCCTGACGGGTTTGGGAGTGCAGCTGTGAGCGATGGAGTCACCCTCGTCGTCGGCGCCGCCCACGGTATCGGGCGGGCCACCGCCGTCACTCTCTCCCGGCGCGGCCATCGCCTGGCGCTTCTCGATCGCGACGGCGACGGCCTGACAAGCACCGCCACACTACTGGACAGCGCGCCGCTCGCCACCGCCGTCACCGACATCCGCGACTCCGGCTCCGTCACCGAATCCGTGCGACGCATCGAGGACCGGCACGGACCGGTCACCGCACTCGCGCACGTGGCCGGAATACTCGAAACCGGTTCGATCCTCGACGCCGATCCTGCGAGCTGGCGACGCGTCTTCGACGTCAACGTCACCGGACTGGTCAACGTGCTCAGAGCCGTCGGAATCGGAATGCGCGAGCGCAGAGCAGGTTCCATCGTCGTGGTAGGTTCCAATGCCGCCGGGGTGCCCCGCACCGGCATGGGCGCGTACGGATCCTCCAAGGCTGCAGTCGCGATGATCGTACGGGTCCTCGGACTCGAACTGGCCGAGTACGGAATCCGCGCCAATATCGTTGCACCGGGCTCGACCGACACCGCCATGCAGCGGTCGCTGTGGTCCGACCCTGCCGACGACGCGGGAGCCCGCGCCGCGATCGACGGCGATCTCGCGTCGTTCAAGGTCGGTATCCCCCTGGGCCGGATCGCGGAGGCGGCCGACATCGCCGATTCCGTCGAGTTCCTGCTGTCCGATCGCGCGCGGCACATCACTATGCAAGCCCTCTACGTCGACGGTGGCGCCACCCTCCGAGCGTGACACCCGTTTACCATGCTGCGAAAGGACATTCGATGACCACGAGCGTGCGCGCTCCCCTCACCGAAACCACCAGCTTTCCCGCATCCTTCGCCGAGAAGTACCGGCGGGCAGGATATTGGACGGACGAAACATTCCAGCAGTTCCTGGGCGCTCGCGCAGCAGAATTCGGGGATGCCGTTGCTGTGGTCGGGCCGGACGCTGCCGGGGTCGAATCGAGTCTCACCTACCGCGAACTCGCCGACCGCGCCGATCGTGTGGCGGCCGGACTGTTCGACCTGGGCGTCCGCTCCGGTGATCGGGTCGTCGTGCAGTTACCGAACATCGTCGAATACGTGGAGGTGATCTTCGCGATCTTCCGCCTCGGCGCGCTGCCCGTGTTCGCCTTGCCGGCGCACCGGGACCACGAAATCTCGTACTTCTGCACTTTCACCGACGCGGCCGCATACATCGTCACCGACCGGCACGCCGGTTTCGATTATCGAGAACTGGCCCGGCAGGTGGTCTCCGCGTCGGAGCATCCGCCGACGGTGATCGTCGCCGGAGACGCGCAGGAATTCGTTGCGCTCGAAGAGCTGCGGAGCCCGGCGCCGATCACACTCGAGTCGCCAGTCGACGCGGAGTCGGTGGCCTTCCTGCAACTGTCGGGCGGGACCACCGGTGTGCCGAAACTGATTCCCCGTTCGCACGCCGACTACCTCTACTCTGTTCGCGAGTCGGCTCGCATCTGTGGCGTCGACGAACGAACCCGAATGCTCGTGGTTCTGCCTGCAGCGCACAATTTCCCGATGAGCTCGCCCGGAATCCTGGGTGTGCTGCACGCCGGCGGCCGCGTGATTCTGGCGCCCGACCCGAGTCCCGACACCGCCTTCACCCTCATAGAACGTGAAGGCGTCACCATGGCGTCACTCGTCCCACCGCTCGCACTGGCATGGTTGGCCGCCGCCGACCGCACCGAACGCGATCTGTCCAGCCTCGAGGTGCTGCAGGTCGGCGGCGCGAAGTTCGCCGCCGAGGCCGCCAAGCGAGTGCGACCCGAGCTGGGATGCACAGTGCAGCAGGTATTCGGCATGGCAGAGGGCCTCGTCAACTACACGAGACTCGACGATCCGGAAAGCACACTCGTCTCGACACAGGGCAGGCCGATCAGCCCTGACGACGAGGTGCTCGTGGTCGACGACCACGATGTACCCGTTCCCGCGGGCACCTCCGGGCACCTCCTCACTCGCGGCCCGTACACCATCCGCGGGTACTACCGTGCACCCGAACACAATTCGACGGCATTCACCGAAGACGGTTTCTACCGCACCGGTGACATCGTTCGCCTCACCGACGACGGTTACCTCGTCGTCGAGGGCCGGGCGAAAGATCAGATCAACCGCGGTGGCGAGAAAGTGGCTGCAGAGGAGGTCGAAAACCACCTCCTGGCGCATCCCTGCGTCGCCGATGTCGCGGTGGTGTCGATGCCGGACCCCTACCTCGGCGAACGCAGCTGCGCCTTCGTGGTCGTCCTCGGTGAGCAACCGAAAGCAGCGGAACTCAAGAAGTTCGTGCGCAGCCGCGGCCTCGCGGAGTACAAGGTCCCCGACAAAGTGGTGTTCGTCGAAGAATTTCCGGTCACGGGCGTGGGCAAGATCAGCAAGTCCGAACTGCGCCGAGCCCTCGAGAAAACACTCGTGACACCGTAGGTCCGCGCTGAGGTGATGCGACCCACACCATCGACTTCGGCACCGGCTCAGCGCGCACTACTGTCAGGGGCATGTGTCTGGTCCTGTTCGCGTGGCATACCCACCCCGACCTCCCGCTGGTCGTGGCAGCCAACCGCGACGAGTTCTACGCCCGCCCCACCGAGCCGCTGCATCGCTGGGACGAGGGCTTCGTCGCAGGCCGCGACCTCCTCGCGGGCGGCACCTGGATGGGGGTCAGCGACAGCCTGCGGTTCGCGGCGGTGACCAACGTCCGCGATGGTTCCCCTGCCGCCGGGGCGTTGTCCCGCGGACGGCTGCCCGCGGATTTCCTCGTCTCCGAGGACTCGGCGGCCACTCGTGCAGACAGCGTTGCCACAACGGGCAGTGCGTACGGCAGCTTTAACCTGCTCGTCGCCGACCGGGAGGAATTATGGTGGTCCACCAATCGGCCGCACGGCCACCGCGAACGTGTCGAACCCGGCATCCACGGGTTGTCCAACGCCGAACTCGACACCCCATGGCCGAAGGTCAGCGGAGGCACACGCGCGTTCGGCGCCGCCCTCGCCGCTGACGACGGCAAGCCGGACACCGACCTCGAAACGTATTTCACCGTCCTCGCCGACAGCGAGCCGGCACCGTGGGACTCATTGCCCGACACCGGGGTCGCGCCGGACCTCGAACGGGCACTGTCATCGCGTTTCATCCATCACGGCGAGTACGGCACCCGGGCATCGACCGTCCTCCGGGTCCACTCGGACGGCACCTATGACATCACCGAACGTCGCTTCGACCCGAACGGTGTCACCCGCGAAGTCCGCTTCGACTCCACGTAGGTCAGGTAAGCGCCGAACGGATGACCCCGGCAGTCTGTTCCAGTGCATTCCGGCTGGGTGAGGTCGGCATTCCGCGCAGCCCGAATCCGTCACCGTTCGTGCGAGGGACGACGTGCAGGTGAACATGGAAAACTTCCTGGCCCGCCGCGATTCCGTCGGCGAGGAAGAGGTTGACTCCATGGGCTCGTAACGGCCCGTGCCGCAACGTGGTCGCGATGCGCTGTCCTGCGGTGAACACTGCGGCGCCGTCGACGGGGTCGAGGTCGGACAGACCGGTCGCATGCCGCTTGGGGACCACCAGCAGGTGTCCGGGAGTCCACGGCCGGATGTCCATGAAGGCCATTACGTCGTCGCTGTCGTACACGACGCTGGCTTCGGCGTGACCGGCGACGATTTCGCAGAAAGTACAGTTCACGGGTAGGCACCTCCGGTGCTTGTGCGTGGTTGACGAGTGCCTGCACTCGTTAACCACGCACGGGCGGCGAAGCCGCCTACAGAATTGGGGACGGCTGGTAGGCAGCCGCTTCGGGGTGTGAGTCGACGAGCTTCTGTACCTCGGTGACGACTGCGGCAACCTGAGGTTCGGCCGCACCGATGAACGCCTTCTTGTCGGCGAGCGCCTCGTCGAGGGCTGCCCGGTCGAGGGGTAGCCGGTCGTCGGCGGCGAGCCGGTCGAGGAGGTCAGGTTCCTTGCCCTGCTCGCGCATGGCCAGCGCGACGGCGACGGCGTGTTCCTTGATGACCTCATGTGCTGTTTCGCGCCCGACACCGGCCCGCACGAGGGCCATGAGGACCTTCGTGGTGGCGAGGAACGGCAGGTAGCGGGTGAGTTCTTTTTCGATGACGGCCGGGTAGGCACCGAACTCGGCGAGCACCGTGAGGAACGTTTCGATCAACCCGTCGATCGCGAAGAACGCGTCCGGCAGGGCGACCCGGCGCACTACGGAGCAGAACACGTCACCTTCGTTCCACTGCGCACCTGCGAGTTCTGCGGCCATCGACGCGTAGCCGCGGAGAACGACCTGCAGTCCGTTGACACGTTCGCAGGAGCGGGTGTTCATCTTGTGGGGCATCGCGGACGACCCGACCTGGCCGGGTTGGAAGCCCTCGGTGACCAGTTCGTGGCCGGCCATCAGTCGGATGGTGTGAGCAAAGGACGACGGTCCGGCGGCGACCTGAACGAGCGTGGACAGCACGTCGTGGTCGAGCGAGCGCGGGTACACCTGTCCGACGCTGGTGAACACGTGGGAGAACCCGAGGTGCTGGGCGACCTTCCGCTCGAGGGTGTCGAGTTTGTCGGCGTCGCCGTCGAGAAGGTCGAGCATGTCCTGCGCGGTTCCCATCGGACCCTTGATACCGCGCAGCGGGTAACGGTCGATCAGTTCGCGCAGCCGGGTGAGCGCGACGAGCAGTTCGTCGGCGGCGGACGCGAAGCGCTTGCCGAGGGTCGTGGCCTGCGCCGCAACGTTGTGGGATCGGCCGGCCATGACGATGCCGCTGTACTCGGCGGCACGCTCGGACAGCCGTGCGGCAACCGCGACGCCGTGCGCGTACACGTGCTCGAGCGACCGCAGGATCTGCAGCTGTTCTACGTTTTCGGTGAGATCGCGGCTGGTGAGGCCCTTGTGCACCTGCTCGTGACCGGCGAGGGCGTTGAACTCCTCGATGCGGGCCTTCACGTCGTGCCGGGTGACCCGTTCGCGGGCGGCGATGGAGTCGAGGTCTACCTGGTCGATGACCCGCTCGTAATCGGCGAGAGCCTCGGCCGGCACGTCGATCCCGAGTTCCGCCTGGGCACGCAGCACGGCGAGCCACAGCTGGCGTTCGAGCACGATCTTGTGCTCGGGCGACCACAACTCGACGAGTTCGGGGCTGGCGTAACGGTTGGCGAGGACGTTCGGGATGCGGGTCACGAGACTTCAGTTTACGGCGACGCTAGAGGTGAACGTGGTCCGGCCGGTCCAGCGCCGGCGCGACGAGGTCGACGACGTCGAGCAGCATTGCGCGGGCCAGCCCACGAAGGTCGGGGTCGTGCTCGCCGAGGGCCGTCACCACGGCGCCGTCCACGGTGGCGACCAGACGACGCAATTGTCCTTGCCGTACGTCGCGGTCGGAACGGCGCAGCGCCTCGGTGAGGATGTCGTCGAGCTGTGCGCGCAAGCGGAGCTGAACCTCGCGTAGTTCGGGTCGCCGCGCGCACGCGGTGAGCCGCTCGTATCGGCAGATCAAGCGTTCGCGACTGCAGTCGCTGATCAGAACGGGCCCGACGAGTAGTTCCACGAGCAGGTCGACGGTGGACTCGCGACCGCGACGACGGTGGGTGACGTCGTCGACTCGCGCCCGCATGACGTTGAGGTCGCGTTCACCGTTGCATTCGACGGCTTTCGCGATCAGGTCTTCGAGCGACGCGAAATAGTAGGTGGTGGATGCCAGCGGAAGGTTCGCGCGCGCGGCCACCGACCGATGCCGCACCGCCTCGAAGCCGCCCTCGAGGAGTAGGTCGGCGGCAGCCTCGACCAGCGCCTGTCGGCGCCGTTCGCCCTTGGGAGTTGCCGCTGTCGACACCAATTCATCCTGCCAGCCGGGGGTGCCGCACCAGGGCAGATTGGACTACAGACTGGGAAGTCCGCGCTGTGACGAAGTCACCAGGCTCGACACGAACGGCGACCGAGATGATGCCGTGCGAGGACGAGCCAGATGATGGGAAGGAAGACGAGGGGCGGGACGCGGACGACGGCGACCCACAGGACCGCGGCAAGTACGGCCATCACGAACAGCAGCGTTCGCAGGGCTGCGGCCTCCCGTCCCGGATTCCGACGGATCGGCTCGGGTTCGGGTTCTGGTTCGGTGCCGAAGCGCTGTTCGCCCGGAAGGTCCGCGAACAGTGGTGCGAGGTCAGCCGCAGTCTTGGCGAGATACGCCTGACGGACTCGCGCATCGAACTCGTCGGTGTCGAGGCGTCCGGCCGCGAAGTGTGCGGCGAGTGCCGTTGCGGCCTGCTCCCGCTCCAGGGTTCCTATGCGGAGTCCACCAGGAGTGGAGGGGTCTGGGTTGCTGATTTCGCTCATGGTTTCGCCTCTTGCCCGCGTGCGCCGCAACACTGTAATCCTGGTCATAGTGTAGGCCGACTTCGGTCGATCGCTAGAGCCATCGACGCAGCCGGATCAGTGCTTCGCGCACCTCGGCAGTGGACCCGGCGAACGAGAGCCGAATGGTCCAGTCCCCGTGGACGGTGTCGAAGTCGATGCCGGGTGCCAGCGCCAGCCCGGTGTCCTGCAGCAATCGCGAGCACCACAGTGTCGACGTTTCGCCATGGGACCCGCCGAGGAGATGCCCGATGTCGGCGTACACGTAGAACGCGCCGTCCGCGGGGGCGAGATCGGTGATGCCCAGTTCCGGTAGTCCCGTGAGAAGCAGTTCGCGGTTCACGGCGTAGCGCTGGACGTGGGAGTCGAGTTCGGCCCGCGACTCCGGTGTGAACGCCGCGATGGCCGCGTACTGCGAGATGGCCGGCGGGCACACCGTCATGTTCGACGCCAGGCGCTGCAACGCTCCCCGCAACCCGGCGGGCACCAGCATCCACCCCAGCCGCCAACCCGTCATCGAGAAGTACTTGGACACCGACCCGACGACGACGGATTCCCGCGACGTCTCCCATGCGCTTGTCATCGTCTGCCCGCCGTATCCGATCCCGTGATAGATCTCGTCGGAGATCAGGAGGGTGCCGCGGTCGTCGCACCACCGGGCGAGAGCGGCCAGTTCGTCCGGGTCGATCACGGTTCCGGTGGGGTTGGCGGGACTCGCGACGATCAGACCGGCAGGGGGTTCGGGGAGCGCCTCGAGCATCGCGACCGTCGGCTGGAATCGGGTATCGGCACCGCAATCGAGTTCGACGACGTCGCAACCGAGGGCGGCGAGGGTATTCCGGTACGCCGGGTAGCCGGGGCGAGCGACGACCACGGTGTCGCCAGCGTCGAACGCGGCCAGGAACAACAACGTGAATGCTCCGGACGAACCGGTGGTCACCACCACGTCCTCGGCGTCGACCTCGATACCGGATTTGGTGGAGTGGTACTCGGCGATCGCATCGCGGAGCCCCAGAATCCCGAACGTTTCGGTGTAGCCGAGCAGGTGTCCGTCGAGGACCTGCCGGGTGGCGCTCAGCACGGGCTTCGGCGCGGGCGTGGACGGCTGACCCGCTGCGAGCGTCAGCACGTCCCCGTGGGTGCGTTCGCGCTCGGCGGCGGCCTTCCACACGTCCATCACGTGAAAGGTCTGAATGTCGGATCGCTGGGATTCGGAGCGCACACCCTGACGCTAGCGTGACACCGTCATCGCCCGGCCAACGCGTCCCGGTGGGACTCCACCGTCTCGCGGACGGCAGCCACGACTGCAGCGACCTCGGGTCTGCGAAGCGACTCGGGACGCGCGACGAGCCAGTACGCGAGCGTCGCCTCCACCTGTCCGGGCAGGACCCGCACGAGGTCGTCGTGCCGGTCGGCCATGAAGCACGGCAGCAGCCCGATCCCCGCGGCGGCGCGGGTGGCCTCAACATGGACGAACACGTTGGTCGAGGTCACCGATTCCCGCATCGACACGGTGAGCCGGCGCGCGAGGTCCAGTTCGTCGACCTGCAGCATCGAGTCGATGAAGTACACCAGGGAATGGTCGGCGAGTTCCGCGACGGTCCGGGGAAGGCGCTGCCGTGCGAGATACGACTGCGACGCGTACAGACCGAGGGCGTAGTCGGCCAGCCACACCGCCTCGGCGCGGTGCACCTGCGGTTTGCCCACGACGACCTCGATGTCGAGACCCGAACGATGCTGTGAGGCCCGGCGGGTGACGGCGACGATCTCGACGGACACCTCGGGGTGCTGTCGGCGGATCAACGCGCCAGCGGGTGCTGCGATGTACGCGCTGAACCCGTCGGTGGCCGAGACGCGCACGACGCCCTTCAGACCCTCGCCGCCACCGGGTTCGGCGACGAGACCGTGCACGGCCGCTTCCACCCGTTCGGCCGCCGTGAGGGCCTGCTGTCCCAGTTCGGTGAGTTCCCATCCGCCCGCGGCCTTGACGAGGACTCGACCACCGAGGGTCTTCTCGAGATTCGCGATGCGCCGGGAAATGGTGGTGTGGTTGACACCGAGGTCGTCGGCAGCGGTATTGAAGCGACCCGTGCGTCCCACTGCAAGCAGTACCAGCAGGTCATCTGCGCTGGGCAGAGCCGTCCCTGAAGTCATGTCTGCATATTTGCACACCGCGACTGCATCATGGGGCATTGTGTGCGCACAAATATGCATCAATACTCGGCAGACAACACCCGATGTGTCCCCAGTCACAGGGCAGCAAGGAGCGGCAGATGAGCGTCGACGAGACACTACGCGCGGAGGAGACCCCTTCGGGGCTGAAGAAGGTGGTCGGTGCATCGATGGCCGGCACCGTGGTCGAGTGGTATGAATTCTTCCTGTACGGAACAGCGGCGACCCTGGTATTCAGCAAGGTCTTCTTTGCGGCCGGAGGCAATGAGCTCGACGCCATCATCGCGGCATTCGTCACGTACGCGGTCGGTTTCGTGGCCCGTCCGCTCGGCGGCATCGTCTTCGGCCACTTCGGTGACAAGTTCGGCCGCAAGCAACTGCTCCAGTTCAGCCTCGTCCTCGTGGGCACGGCCACGTTCCTCATGGGCTGTCTGCCTACGTTCGCTCAGATCGGCTACTGGGCGCCCGCGTTGCTCGTCACGCTTCGCTTCGTCCAGGGCTTCGCGGTCGGTGGCGAATGGGGCGGCGCGGTACTGCTCGTCGCCGAGCACAGCCCCGACCGATCACGCGGGTTCTGGGCTTCCTGGCCGCAGGCGGGAGTTCCGGCCGGCAACCTGGTCGCCACCGTCGTACTGCTCGTCCTGACGACGACGCTGCCGGATGCAGCCTTCTTGAGCTGGGGCTGGCGCGTGGCCTTCTGGCTGTCCGCCGTGATCGTCCTGGTCGGCTACTACATCCGCACCAAGGTGACCGACGCTCCGATCTTCCTCCAGGCCCAGAAGGATGCCGAGAAGATCAAGGAGACGTCCTTCAACGTCTTCGAGGTGGTCAAGCGTTACCCGCGTGGCGTCTTCACCGCGATGGGACTTCGATTCGGCGAGAACGTCATGTACTACCTTGTCGTCACCTTCTCGATCACCTACCTCAAGGTCGTGGTCCACACCGACACTGCACAGATCTTGTGGTGGATGCTGATCGCCCACGCGGTGCACTTCGCGGTGATCCCACTGGTGGGCCGGTTGTCCGACAGCATCGGCCGGCGCCCGGTGTACATGATCGGTGCGGTGACCGCGGGAACCTGGGGCTTCTTCGCCTTCCCGATGATGAACAGCGACCACAACGCCGTCATTCTCGGCGCCATCGTCATCGGCCTGGTGTTCCACGCCTTCATGTACGCGGGACAGCCCGCGATCATGGCAGAGATGTTCCCGACCCGGATGCGCTACTCAGGCGTCTCCCTCGGTTACCAGGTGACGTCGATCGTGGCCGGCTCCCTGGCACCGATCATTGCGGCGAGTCTGTTGAACAAGTACCACTCCTCGGTGCCCATCGCGATCTATCTGGCGATCGCGTGCCTCGTCACCGTCGTCGCCGTGATCGTCGCCCGAGAGACCAAGGGCATCTCGCTCGAATCGATCGACGCAGCCGACGCCCGCAATGTGGCCGCGGAGAAGGCAGGAGCGGCAGCATGACCGTGCTTGACCTCTCCGGCCGCACGGCCCTCGTCACCGGCGGTGCGAGCGGGATCGGTGCAGCATGCGCGCGACACCTGGCCGCTCGTGGAGCACAGGTCACCGTCGCAGACCTCGACGATGTCGCGGCAAAGACGCTCGCCGACGACATCGACGGAACGGCCTGGCACGTCGACCTTCTCGACACCGACCAGCTCACGGATCGGCGCTTGGATACGGATATCCTCGTCAACAACGCCGGTATCCAGACCGTCAATCCCATCGAGGAATTCCGCCCCGAGGACTTCCGGCGCATCCAGACGCTGATGGTCGAGGCGCCGTTCCTACTGATCCGTGCCGCGCTACCGCACATGTACGCACAGGGATTCGGGCGGATAGTGAACGTCTCCTCTGTGCACGGGCTCCGGGCCTCGGCATTCAAGGTGGCATACGTGACGGCCAAACATGCGCTCGAGGGCATGTCCAAGGTGACCGCCCTCGAGGGTGGCCCCCACGGCGTAACCAGCAACTGTGTCAACCCGGGTTACGTGTCGACACCGTTGGTGCAGAAACAGATCGCCGATCAGGCACAGCTGCACGGCGTCAGCGAGGCCGACGTGATCGAGAAGGTGATGCTCACCGAGAGCGCGATCAAACGGCTGGTGGAACCGGCCGAGGTCGCGTCCCTTGTCGGATGGCTGGCGTCGGCGGATGCCGGCATGGTCACCGGCGCCTCGTACACCATCGACGGCGGGTGGACGGCGCGATAACACTCAACGAAGGACGTGCACCCCTGAATTGCTCAGGGGTGCACGTCTTTCGGTGCCGAAATCAGGAACAGACTCAGGGAATGGCGATACGGCCCTCGACCGCGGCCAATCCGATGTCCTTGCGAAAGTGACCGCCGGGCAACTTGATCGCGGCAATCCTGGCGTAGGCGTCCTCACGCGCTTCGCCGAGGTCCGCGCCGACCCCGACGACACTGAGCACACGCCCACCCGCCGACACCACCTGGCCGTCGACAAGCTTCGTGCCGGCATGGAGAACGCCCTCCCCGTCGGCGCCGCCGATCACGTCTCCGGTGCGCGGCGTCGCCGGGTAGTGCTCGGCGGCGACCACGACGGTGACCGCCGAACCGTCGTGCCATTCGAGCGGCGCGACCTGATCGAGCGTTCCGGTGGCCGCCGCGTTCAGCAGCTCGCCCAGCGGACTCTTCAGAAGGGCGAGTACCGCCTGGGTCTCGGGGTCACCGAAGCGGCAGTTGAACTCGACCACAGCGGGGCCGTCTTTGCCGATCGCCAGGCCCGCGTACAGCAGGCCGCTGAACGCGCTGCCCCGGGCGACGAGTTCCGCCGCGACCGGCTTGACGACGTCGTCGACAATCTGGGTCACAGTCTGCTCGGGCAGCCACGGCAGCGGCGTGTAGGCGCCCATGCCGCCGGTGTTGGGTCCGGTGTCGCCGTCGCCGACGCGCTTGTGGTCCTGGGCAGGCAGCAGCGGCACGACGGTCTCGCCGTCGACGACGCAGAACAGCGACACCTCGGGACCGTCGAGGAAGGATTCGAGGAGAACGGGGTGACCGTTCTCGAGCAGTTCGGCCGCGTGATCGCGGGCGGCGTCCCGATCGGTGGTGACCACGACTCCTTTGCCTGCTGCGAGGCCGTCGTCCTTGACCACCCAGTTGGGCCCGAAGCGGTCGAGTGCTTCGTCCAGCTTGGCGGGCGAGTCGACGATCTCGCTGTGCGCGGTCTTCACACCGGCGGCGGCCATGACGTCCTTGGCGAACGCTTTGGAACCCTCGATGCGCGCGGCGTCGGCCGATGGGCCGAAGCAGGCGATGCCTGCCGCGCGGACGGCGTCCGCAACACCCAGTACCAGCGGGACCTCGGGGCCCACCACGACGAGGTCGGCGTCGAGCTTCTTCGCGAGATCGGCGACTGCCTCCCCGGAAGTGATGTCGACGGAATGCTGCTCGGCGATCTTGCCGATCCCGGCGTTGCCGGGCGCGCACATCAGGGCACTGACACCCGGGTCGCGGGCGAGGGCGAGAAGGAGGGCATGTTCACGGGCTCCGGAGCCGATAACGAGTACGCGCACGGGTGTCAGCCTACGGGCCGCGGGGAACGGGATGTCCGGAGCGTGCGCTCTACCACCACCTGCGCGCACTCAGCGGGGCTCGCATCGTCGAGCAGGAGTCGAGGAACCACCACCGCATCGCGGCGGCGAAGGTGGTGCCATTGCTGGTCATCACCCTCGCCGCCGCGGATGTCGGGGAACACCCCCTGTGAGTACTGATTAGCCGCGGGCGGTTAATCAGTACTCACAGGGGCGGTCAGGTCGTACAGGGTCACGCCGTCGACCGTGACAGCGGTGAAGTTCTCCTGCACCCACGTCGAGATCTCCGATGCAGTTCCGTCTCCACCCATTCCGCCGCCTCGGCCGCCGGCGATGAAGTAGTGGATCTTGCCGTCCGCCACGTACTGCTGGAATTGCTCCAGCGTGGGTGACGGATCGCTGCCGTTGAAACCGCCGATCGGCATGACCGGGTCCTCAGTGGCGAGCTGGTAACCGGACGCGCTGTTGGATCCGATGGCCGCTGCCACCCAGGTGTAGTTGCCGGAGTCCTGTTCGAGCAACGCCACCAGTTCCGCGCCCGGTTCGCTACCGGAGAGCAGTCCCCCGGCAGCGCCAGCGCCCATGGCACCCATACCGCCCATCCCGTCGGGGGCTCCTGCCACCGCGCCGTCCGTTGCGCCGGAGACGGCACCGCCCGGCATCGCGGGTGCGGCGGCGCCGTCCGAGCGGCCCATGCGTCCGGCACCGTCCATGCCGGGGGCACCCATTCCGGGGCCACCCATTCCGCCGGGGCCGCCGCGGGCGCCTTCGACGTCGGGTCCGGCCGAAACGATCGAACCGGTGTGCGGCGTCGCGATGGTGTCGACTGCGTAGGCCGCCGGTCCGGCGAGCCCGGTGAACAGCGCGGCCAGCGCGACGACGGCAGCGACACGGCCTCGGGTCAGCGCAGGAACCAGCACGGCAGCCGCGGCGACGACGCCGACGACGACCACGGCCCATTTCAGCCACGGCACGAACGACGCGCTGCGTTCGAGCAGAACCCAGGACATGGCCGCGGTGACCAGCAGTGTCGCGGCGAGAACCGCCCGCACCCACAGCGTGTCCCGTCGACGCCACAGCGTCACCGAACCGATCGCCACCAGCGCAGCCACCGCCGGTGCGAGTGCGACGGTGTAGTACGCGTGGAAGATACCTGCCATGAAGCTGAACGTCAGTCCGGTGAAGAGCAGCCACAGGCCCCACACGAGGAACGACGCGCGCTGGGTGTCGACGCGAGGCGCCCTGCCGCGCAGTGCGAGACCGGCGACCAGCAGGATCAGTGCGGCCGGGAGCATCCAGGCGATCTGACCGCCCTGAGCCGATTCGAACATCCGCGTGATGCCGGTGCTGCCCCAGATACCGCCACCGGGGCCGCCCGGGGGCATGCCGTCGCTCGCCATGGCCTCGCCCATGGCGATTGCTGCGTCCCCGCGACCGCCACCGCCAGGCGTGACGCTGCCGGTCTCCTCACCGTTCAACCGGCCGAGACCGTTGTAGCCCAGCGTGAGTTCGAGGATCGAATTGTTCTGCGAACCGCCGATCCAGGGCCGCGACGACGCCGGCCACAGTTCGACGATCAGTAGCCACCAGCCCGCGGAGACGATCATCGCGCCGAGCGCGGCGAAGCACTGGGCGAGGCGTTTGCCGAACTTCGGCGGACCCGCGACGAGATAGGTCAGGGCGAGCGGCGGGACGACGAGCATCACCTGAAGCTGCTTGGTCAGGAACCCAAAACCGACGAACACGCCGGTCAGCACCATCCACCGGGTGCGTCCGTCCTCCACGGCCCGCAGCGTCGCCCACACGGAGGCGATCATCAGCAGCACCAGCAGGGCGTCGGGATTGTTGAACCGGAACATCAGCACCGCGATCGGCGTCAGCGCGAGCACGAGACCCGCGAGCAGACCGGCCGGGGCGCCGAACCACCGCTTCACCGTGGCGTACAGCAGGGCGACGGAACCGACGCCGAGCAGTGCCTGCGGTACCAGCATCGCCCAGGAGCTGAGGCCGAAGACCCGGACCGACAGCGACATCAGCCACAGCGACATCGGGGGCTTGTCGACGGTGATGGAGTTGGCGGCGTCGGAGGATCCGAAGAAGAACGCCTTCCACGATTCCGAACCCGCCTGGACCGCGGCCGCGTAGAACGAGTTGGCCCAGCCGGAGGCGCCGAGCCCCCAGAGGTAGGCGACCGCGGTCCCGACCAGAAGGGCGCCGAGCGCCCAGGGCTCCCACCGCCTCCGGGCGGGAGGTGGTTCGGCCGCGTCGACCTTCGGTTGTTCGAGGGTCGTCGTCATGCGTGAACTCCTTCGGGGCGTGCGTTCCGGAACACCCAGCGAAGGGCTATGAAACGAGTGATGGTGGCGACGAGATTGGCGAGAACGAGGACGGCGAGTTCGACGTGCTTGGATGCATCGGGAGCTGCCGCGTGGAGGACGAAGAGGGATCCGCTGGTGAGGAGCAGGCCGAAAGCGAACACGAGTAGCCCCTGTACTTGATGCCGGGCTGCGCCCTGCGTTCCACGCACCCCGAAGGTGAACGCACGATTCGCTGCCGTGTTGAGCACGGCGGTCACGAGGAGTGATGCCGCGTTGGCCCACTGCGCGCCCATGATCGGATGGAGAACCAGGTACAGCAGCGCGTAGGCCAGAGTGGACGCCACTCCGATCACCGCGAATCTGACCAGCTGCCCGACCATTCCCCGGGGCACGCCCGGGACGAGCGGCTCACGACCGAAACTGGTGCGAAGGCTGCCCAGCGGCAACGAGCCCGTGGACAGCGCGCGGCCGACCCGCCAGACCCCCTTCAGGTCGGCGACCGCGGTCGCGACGATGTCGACCCGACTGTCCGGGTCGTCGACCCAGTCGACCGGGACTTCGTGGATGCGCAGGCCCGCACGCTCGGCGAGGACCAGCAGTTCGGTGTCGAAGAACCAGCCGGTGTCCTCGACAAGCGGGAGCAGGCGCTGGGCTATGTCCGCCCGCATCGCCTTGAACCCGCACTGTGCGTCCGAGAATCGTGCGTGCAGTGCTCCACGGAGGATGAGGTTGTAGCTGCGGGAGATGAATTCGCGCTTAGGACCCCGGACCACACGGGACGAGCGGACGAGCCGCGAACCGATCGCGATGTCCGAATGCCCCGACAGCAGGGGCGCGATCAGCGGCATGAGGGCGTTGAGGTCCGTCGACAGGTCTACGTCCATGTAGGCCACGACCTCGGCGTCCGATGCACTCCACACCGCCCGCAGCGCCCGGCCCCGCCCCTTCTGGTCGAGGTGGACGACGCGAACATCGGGAACTTCGGCGGCTAGCCGTTCCGCCACCGCGAGGGTGGCGTCGACACTGGCGTTGTCGGCGATGGTGATGCGAGCGGAGTAGGGAACGCTGTCGTCGAGGTGCCGCCGCAGCTGGCGCACGCAGCGTTCGAGGCCGGCTTCCTCGTTGTACACCGGCACGACAACGTCCAGCACGGGCGAGGTCGGCGAGGTCTCGGTTCGTACCGGTGCACTCGATGCGCGGGAGAGGGAATTCGTCGTCATGAGTACAAGATCGGCCCGTACGCTCCGGCCTCCCTGGACACGGCCTGCGAGTTTCCTGTCAATGGCAAACGATTAATCTCGGGTCATGGGATCTGTATTCAGCGCAATCATCAACGGAGATCTGCCCGGACGATTCGTGTGGGAGGACGAGGACGTGGTCGCGTTCCTCACCATCGCACCCGTCACGCAGGGCCACACCCTGATCGTGCCCCGGAAGGAAGTGGACCACTGGCAGGAGGTCGACGGCGAGCTGTGGACCAAGGTCATGAATGTGGCCCGCACGATCGGGCAGGCCGTGGGTCCGGCGTTCGACGCCCCCCGCGCCGGCCTGTTGATCGCCGGACTCGAGGTCCCTCACCTGCACGTGCACGTCTTCCCCGCGTACGACCTCGGTGATTTCAACATCAGCAATGCCGATCCTGATCCGTCTCAGGAGTCGCAGGACGAGGCCATGACCAAGCTGCGCGGGGCCCTCCGGGATCTCGGTCACGCAGACAACGTGCCCGACTGAGGTAATCCGACGCCTGCTCCCCCTCGCCCTCGCCACTGTGCAACAGTTTCAGCGACCTTGTTGCGCGGGCGACGATGCTGCAGGACCGCGACACGAAGGCCCCGCAGAAGAAAAGGAGAGCCCGAGGCCGAGCCAAAAGGTTGACTCATTACCGATCATCGTCGGTCACTCCGGCCCGATCTGAAACCCGTGCTGATTTATTCGATGAGCGTCTCCGTGGACGGCTTCATCGCCGACCGCGAGGGCGTGTTCGGGTGGACGACCCCTAGCGACGAGCAGGTTCGGTTCCACACCACGCAGACCAGCGAGCTTGGCGGGTACCTGTGCGGCCGCAGGCCTACATGACGTTCCCTCGCTGGCCTTCGCCCGCCTCAGTTAGGCTTGCGTGATGGCCACGCCTTCCACAGTCGAGCAGTCGCGGGCGATCCCGATCGCGCCCGAGCAAGCCTTCGACGTGACGCTGCCGATCCCGCTGACCGCGATCTTCTCCCGCCGCTACGCCCTGCTGCCGCCCATCAAGCAGGTCCGCGGGCAGGACGGGATCTGGGGCCGGGTCGGACAGTCGCGCACAGTGGTCACCACTGACGGTGGAACGATGCGCGAGCTGCTGACAGGCGTCGATGCCCCGCACTCGTTCAGTTACCGGCTCAGCGACATCACCGGCCCGCTGCGGCCGCTGGTAGACAGCATCGACGGAACGTGGGAGTTCGTTCCACACGGAACCGGAACCAAGATCACCTGGCGATGGGTCCTGCACTCGAGGGGCATTGGGGCACTCGTCATGCCGCTGGTCACCTCGATGTGGCGTGGCTACGCACGACAGGCACTCGAGCTGCTGTCCGAGCAACTGCTCATGTCAGAGTCCACCGAGCGCACACCAGACTGAAGCTATCGGCTGATGGCGATTGACCACAGCTCGAGTGGACTCCGGTCACCGATCGTCTACTGACCTGTGCGGCGCCGACGATCCGCGGGCCAGGGGCCACCCCGCAGCGGCCGGTCGGCGAGCGTGCGTTTCTCGTTGTCGCGGAACCGTGGTTCGTAGTGGTGAAAGAACACCCTGCCGACCAGGTCGCGTCGGCTGCGGACGCCGGTCTTGTCGAAGATGCTCTCGAGATGTTTCTGGACGGTGTACGCAGATACGGAGAGTGCGGCCGAGATCTGCGAGGTCGACGCCCCCTGCAGCACCATCGCGGTGACTTCCTTCTCGCGCTCGGTCAGCCCGTAGGCCGACATCAGCAGGGGGTAGAGCCGGCTGGGGTGCGCGGGTTCGACGATCACGGCGATCCGCTGGGTGCCGGTCGATGCGAGGCACGCACCGTGCAGTACCAGCCACGCTCCGGAGCGGGAAAGCACCCGTGAGAGCGCGACCTCGCCCACGTGATCGCGGTCTTCCGCGGAACGCAGCACCCGGGCGGCGAGAGCTATCACGGCGGCCGGCAACTCGCCGCGATCCCAGTTCCCGCCGGGAAGATCTGCCATCCAACGGTCGACACCAGGGGTGGCGGACTCGATGTCCCAATTGTGGTCGAGGACGAGCAGGCCCGGCGAATCGGAATATTCCGGCTCCTTCGCCTGCCCGTACAGCAACGCACGTCGGGCGCCGCCGGCGAGGACCGGCGAAATCTCACGGAGGAAAGACTTCTCCGTGTCGGTGAACAGGGGCATGCCCTCGTCCCGGTAGAGCGAGAGCGCTCCCCAGTTCTCGCCGGAGCGGGTGCGTAATCGGGCGATCAACTCCTGATCGCCACCGAGTGTGCGGTTTCGACGCCAGCGCGGGCTGCGCGACGGATCACCCTCAGCTGCGTCGTGCAGCGTGGAAATCCCAGTGGCCGAACCCATTACACCGGGTACCGACTGGACATCGTCCTCGTAGTACTCGGCGGCCAGCCACTCACGGGGAAACTCGTCCATGCCGAAGTGATAGTGGCTGGTCATCAGCAAAGACAACGGGTCGACCGTAAACCAGCACGGCGTCCAGTAGTACGGGACCACCCCGGCGACGACCTCCGATGCGTCCTGCCACAACGCGACGAGGCCGCGCGGTGCGGCGCACACTCGTGCGATCTTGTCGGCCGCGCACTGCACGGAATCCGTGCTCACTCGTCAATAGTAGGAGCCCGGATCGACCGCCGGAAATACCAGAAATCTGGAATGGTGCCCCCGCCGTGCCGGGCCTAGCGTCGGGGACATGTCCAAGCCCGATACCGCGAATGTGCGGCTGAGTCCCCCGTCTCCCCAATTGATGCGGCTGGTCAATCCGTTGGTCCGGCGTGCCCTCACGACCCGGTCCTGGGGTCGGCGCATTCGGCGCCAAGGACTGATCGAGTTCACCGGACGGCGTACTGGGCGCATCATGCGGGTGCCGGTGTGCCTGCACGACGTCGACGGTGGCACGCTGATCTTCACCGAGCGGCCGTGGCGGTTCAACTTCGCCGGCGGCGCACCCGTGACGGTCACCCACCGCGGCCGGGTTCGCCGGGGGCGCGCACTGTTGCTCGATGCCACCCCTGCCGAGGCAGGCGCCGCATTCCGTGCCGCTCTCGACGACGGGGCGTCGCCGTTCGAACTCGGCCTGAAGGTTCCCAGGGGATACGTGCCGACCGAAGCCGAGCTGGCCGAGATCGCCCGGTCGCTGATCCGCGTCGACTACGACGACTGAGGAGAGTTCCCATGCGCATCAACAGAATACGTCCCGACATCGTGGTCCTCAGCGACGAACTGGAAGTACCCGGCATCGGACATCTCCCGGTGAACGCCTACGTTCTCCGGGCCGCCGAACCGGTGGTCGTGGACACCGGACTGAGTCTGCCCGGCCGCGGGTTCCTGGAGGCACTCGGATCGGTGGTCGACCCCGCCGACATCGAATGGGTGTGGCTGACCCATCCGGACCGCGATCACACCGGCTCGCTCTTCGACTTGCTCGACCAGGCACCCCACGCCCGGCTGATCACCACCTTCGCCGGTGTCGGCATCATGTCGTGCGAACGGCCCGTCCCGTTGGACCGCGTGTACCTGCTCAACCCCGGGCAATCCCTCGACGTCGGCGACCGACGGCTGACCGCGCTGCGTCCGCCGCTGTTCGACAATCCGAGCACGGTCGGTTGCTTCGACGACCGCAGCGGATCCTACTTCTCGTCCGACTGCTTCGGGGCCCCGCTGGAGACCGCGGAGCTCGCCACCGCCGACGACATCGGCTACTGCCTGCCGAGTGCCGTACGCGCCGCCCAGCATCTGTGGGCCACAGTGGACAGCCCCTGGGTGCACACGGTGGACCAGGAGAAATTCATGGCCACCGTGGCGGCCCTGAGTGCTCTCGAACCCCAACGGCTCCTGAGCACTCACCTTCCACCGGCAGACGGCCGCACCGCCGAGTATCTCGAGATGCTCGCCGCCGCCCCGCAGGCCGATGCCTTCGTCGGTCCCGACCAGGCCGCCCTCGAGCAGATGCTGGCGGGTTTCGAACCGGCACGCTGAGAGTCCTGAGGGGGTGAAGCGCAACCTTGGTCCAGCCGTCCTCTCAGGGGTCCGCTTGTGGCACGGGCCGCAGGCTCGACGTCGGACGGTTTCATGGTTCGGCCACTGGTGCCGGTTCAGCACGACCTTCCCTGACCCATCAGACGTTCACAATCTTCGATTATCGTTGTAGGGGATGGTATTTCGTCGATCTCTTCGCACACCCTTTGTGCGCCGAGACGTAAGGAATCCGAGGCCAAAGTACTGAGTGCGGATCGGCGGATCTCATCCGACGTCAGCGTCATCGGATCGAGCGTGATCCCAGCGTCGAGGGCTGTCAGCCGTTCGGCGTTGAGTTCCTGATCCGCCCCCATCGGAAGGGCGATCACAGGGGCGCCCCAAGCCAGCGCGCCGATGACACTCCCCGAACCCGCGTGGTTGACGACGAGATCACAATGCGGAAGCACGGCCGATTGGGGTACGAAGCGTTTCGATCCGGACGTTGTCGGCGACGACCGGGATGCTGGCCGGATCGATGTTCATACCGACCGTCGCGAGAACGCGCACAGGGAGCCGTCGCAATCCCTCGAGGACGCGGATGAACAAGTCACCGGACTCGGTGTTGAAGACGGTGCCCAGCGTCAGGTACACCCGACCCGGCTCGTCTCCTGCGGCAAGCCAGTCAACGGCAGCCTGCCGGCCGGTGTCGCGATCGAATTCCGGCCGGACCGATACCGCAGTTTCGGCAAGCGGGAAGTCGGGGTGCCGGAAGGACGGCGGAACGGGTGAAACGATGAGGTTCCGGGTCAACTCTGTGCAGCCGGGATCGTCCCGCAGGCCGTGTACTGCTCGGAGCCGCGCTACTGGCTCATGGATGTGTTCGACGCGGGTCAAAGCGCCGGAGGCGATGACGTTGACGACGACGCGCGGGATCTCGGCCTGTTCGGCCGCGATCATGGCTCCGAAGTCCATCTCGTCGCAGACCAGTAGATCCGGCGCCCAGCGATCGATGCTCTGCCGAACGTCGCGCAAGCGCCTGGTTGCGAGAGCGCCCGCGAAATACGCGCCGATCACGGAGAACTCGTGGTCGAGATCTGGGCCGGCGAGTATGCCCGTCGACTGGTCCGTAGGCGGTGGGGCCGAACTTCCGCACGGAAAGTACGCGTCGAATCCGCTCGTGCCGTCAATGATGTTCGCTTGGCCGCATACGCCGACAGCGTGCCCGGCATTGCGGAGCGCTCTTGCGACCGGGAGCATCAGATTCAGATGGCCTATCCCGCCGGCGAAGGAGAACAGGACCTTTCTGACAGGCAGCACGCCACCATTCTGGCGTAGGACCGGCTAGGCCGATTCAGGCACCGGTCAGTGGAACGAATCCAAACATAGCGCTCGATGTTGCCGAAGGATTGGTGACCGGTCGCCAATCCGCTTCGGGCAGTACCCGCTTGTCACCACCTCGGTTCTGAAGCCGGTGCCGGTTGCTGGTTTGCCCGGATTTTGTTTGGAGTGCCGATCAGCTGGTGGTGGGCGAGTTCACGATAGAGCTCGCTGGTCCCGAGCAACTCGTTGTGGGTGCCGACCGCGCGGACCCGCCCGTGGTCGAGGACGATGATCTGGTCGGCGTTCTTCACCGTCGCGAGCCGGTGCGCGACGATGACGACGGTCTGATCGGCTCCGGTGGCCTCGAGCGCCCTCTGGAAGATCTCCTCGTTGCGGCTGTCGAGGCTCGACGTCGGCTCGTCCAACAGCAACAGCGGTGGTCGGGCGAGGAGTGCGCGGGCGATCGCCAACCGTTGCCGCTCGCCACCGGACAGGCGGATCCCGTGCTCGCCGATCAGGGCGTTCAAACCCTTGGCCTCGGTGTCGATCCGGTGGCGTAGATTGACGGTGTCCAGGGCCGACCAGCACTGCTCGTCCGTCACCTCGGGCGCGGCCAGGATGAGGTTCTCCCGAACGGTGCCCGAGATCGCGGGCGCGTTCTGTTCCACGTAACCCAGCTGCGAGCGCAGCACGGTCCGCGGCAGGGAAGTGATGTCCACCCCGGCGAGTTCGATGCGGCCACCGTCGAGGTCGTAGAACCTTTCGACCAGAGCGAGGAGGGTGGATTTACCGGCGCCGGAAAGTCCGACGATCGCGGTCCGGGAGCCTCGCGCGACGGTGAAGCTCACCGAGTCGAGCACGAGATGGTTTGGGCGGTACCCGAAGCGGACGTCGCGGAACTGGATGATCGGCGCCGACGATGCCGACGGAGACAGTTGCCGGTGCGTGATGGTGTCGGTGGCGTCCTCGGCGGGAATCTGCTGGATGTCGGTGATGCGTTGCAGGGCGCCGAGGGCGGCGGCGAGGGACTGCACCGCGGTGAAGGCGGTGTTCACCGGGTCCATGAACAACAGCATGAACAGGATGAACGTGACCAGCTCGGCGACGGTCAGATGGCCGGTGGCCACCCGGTAGCCGCCGACGCCGAGGATGACGAGCAGCGCCGCGTGCCCGGTGGTCTGCCGGAGCGGTTGGATCGCGGCGCCGGATCGGGCCGCACGCACCCCGGCATCGAAGGCCGCCCGGACCCGGTCGCCGAGCCGGGCACGGGCGCGTTCGGTGGCCCCGTTGGCGCGGATGACGCTGATCGCCGTCAGGGTCTGGTTCAGGTCGCCGGTCAGGTCCCCGAGCCGGGACTGGGTCTCGAATGTCAACGCTCTCAGTCGCCGAGTGACATGAAGTGACGCTGCGACCACGATCGCAACGACCAGGACAGCGACCCCGGCCAGTACCGGGTCGAGCAGCACCATTGCAGTCAGCGCGCCGACCAGGACGAGGATCCCGCCGAGGGGTTCGACCAGGCAATCGGTGAGGGCGGCGCGCAGCAGGGTGGTGTCCGAGGCGACCCGGGAGACCAGATCGCCGACGTGGCGGCTCCGGTACTCGCTCATCGGTAACTGCAACAGGTGCCCGATCAGTTCGGTCCGGGCGGTGAGCACCACACTCTCTGCGGTCCGTTGCAGCAGGTAGTACTGGATCGTGCCGAAGACCGCGCCGACGGTGAGGAACCCGACCAGCGCCCACACCAATCCGCCGAGCGGGGCACCGTCTCCGACCGCGCTGATGATCCGGCCCACCAGCACCGGTTGCGCCAGACTCAACCCGGCGGCGGCCGTGGACAACACCACCGCCGCCCCGAGTAGCCGGCGATGCTCACGGGCATACGGCCACAACGCACGCACACCACCCCGGCCGGCAGTGCCTGCTTTTCCTCCCCGCGGATCCATACGCCCCCAAACCCCAGAAATAAGTTCCACCATCATATTTAGGTCCGGCCAGAATGTCGGTTTGAACGCATCTACGGTGGCCGGCACCTCGCCTGCCAGCTGCGATGGTTGATCGGGCGCGGTGAGGTCAGCGCCGGCCGCCTCCGTGGAAGGGCAGGCGCGGAGGGAAGTAGGAACTGGCGGCAGGAGAGCGTTCAGCCGAGACGAACGAACGGTCAAGCCTAAAATGGGAAACGGAGTATCTGCAGTTTCGACACCGGTCCAACCCAGTTTCGATATCCGGCCAACACTGTGAGGAGTCCGCGTGACAAGAGAGGGAAGCATCCAGGTCGGTAACCGGACCGTCACTTATCTCGAGGCCGGTGACCCGGGCGGACCACTCGTACTGCATAACCACGGGGGACCCTCGAGCCGATTGGAGGCTGAGTTATTCGATCGGTCTGCGAAGGCCATTGGATTGAGATTTGTCTGCGCGGATCGGCCGGGCATAGGCGGGTCCGATCCTCAGCCGGGCCGCACCTTCGAAGGCTGGGCAAATGACCTCCTGCTGCTTGCTGACTCCTTTGGCGCACAACGATTCGCGGTAACTGGATGGTCCGAGGGTGGACCTTGGGCCTTGGCGGCCGCCGCGTACCTAGACCCCGCGCGCCTCGCCGATGTCGTCTGCATCGCTGGTGGCAACTACGGCACGTTTGGACCGAACTGGGCCGCGAAGTATCTCAGCAGCGTGGACGCGCTGGGCGGTCGCCTGGCGCTTCACTTCCATCCCGGCTTCACGCTCATGTACGAACTGCTTGGTATGAGTGCCAAGCACTTTGAGGATCGCTACGCCAAGGCCATCAAGCAGACGGTGAGCACCGCGGATCGGGAGGTGCTGGCCGACAAGGAGGTCCTCGAGGCGTTTCTGAGAGCAGCGCGAGAGTGTTTCCACCATGGCGCAGATGGACTCGTCGTCGACGCCACGATGCTCTACAAGGCTTGGCCGTTCGACATGACGACAGTGAAGCGCCCGATTCATTTCTGGCAGGGCAGCGCGGACACTCTGGTGCCCGAAATCATCAACAAGACAGTGGCGGACAAGACCCCGGGAGCTATCTGGCATCCGATCAGCGGTGGTGGTCACTTCATCGCCCTCAGTCACGCCTTCGACATTCTCACGCTGACAGCGAACGGTCTTGCGCCGGAACCAAGCTGATTCTCCTTGCGTCACGGAGAATTCCTGACGGCAACCGAGGAGGTCCCGGCGGGTGAAACTATGCCGTTTCAGCCTTCTCGACCGCTTCGCGAGTGAGATCAGTCAGTTTTCCGATATTCTCGGCGGTAGCCGGGTGTCCGGCAGAAGTCACCCCGATGACGTACTCGCCGGCAAGCGCACCGTACCCGATGTGCGTTTCGTCTCCCTGAGTTACGGCGCCGGCGAACGCCTTGTCGCCGACATCGGATGGCGCCGGTAGCGCTACGAAACCCTGGACGACTTCACTTTTGTCGATCGCTTGCTCAAATGCGGACGATGCCGAGGTGGGGCTGGAGTATTGATCTGCCGAAACGGTTACTCTTCTGCCGTCACCCCCTTCGTAGATCACCATTCTCGTCGCTGCAGGGACACCGGAAGCAGTAGAGTTTTCAGTCGCCGTGGTCTGTTGATCTATCTCCGGGAAGTACTTCTGTACTACCTCGAGCCCGACCAGAACCTCCTGAGGCAACAGGTTCGTCCCGGATGTCGTCACGTCTTGCTGCGATGACGCACCAGACTCCGTGCGCTGTTGTCCGCACCCACCAGCCAGCAAGACTCCTACCAAGGCGATCGAGCCGAGGGCGAGAGACGCGCTACTGCCGATACGTCGCATGCGGTATCCCTCAGTTGGTTGCACCACGCTCGGCACCCCCTATTGCTCGTAACGATGTTGATGGCAATGCCTCATTGTGTGCCTAGCCCATGAGCCAATCGACCAGAATTCGCATGACACCAAGTATCTCCGCTCCCGCAGCCCCGGACAATCGTCGCGCTTCGTTCCGCAGTACCCGAGTGCCGATTTCCCCGGTCGCCGATCCTGAACTGGAACGGCCGGTCCGGTCGCGATTGCGGTCGGAAGACCCTTTTGGAAACCTTGACGGATAGGTGTCGACGGAACAGCTTGGAAGGTGACCTCCGATCCATGATGCTGGCGAATGCCTGTGAGCTGTATCGAGACGCAGGCCTTGTCGGGCAGCCGGCTGCCGCTGTCACCAGCCTGGCCTTTGTGGTTGCCGGTCTCGCGGTGGTCGCGCGTCGTCGGCATGGCGCGCCGACCGTGATTTTCGGCCTGCTCGTCGTCGCGGTCGGCGCCGGGTCGCTCGTTCAGCACGGACCCAACCCGCCGTGGCAGGCCTACGCACACGACATGCCGATCGCAACACTGCTCTCCTACGTAGCCGTCGAGGCCGCGTCCGACAGGTTCGGCCGTCGCCTGTCGCCGGGCTGGTGGCTCGTTGTTCCACTCGTCATGGTTCCCACCGTGGCTGCCGGCTCGACTGCATCCACGATCGTGCAGGCAATGCTCGCGACGGTCGCGGTGGGACTCAGCCTTGAACGCGCTCGCGTCCGTCCGCAGCTGCGGCGCGCGACGGTCGTTGCGGCAGTACTTCTCGCGTCCGGCGCTCTGCTCGGCGCCATCGGCGACCAAACGTCGATCTGCCGGCCGAATAGTGTCCTGCAGGGCCACGCGCTGTGGCACGTTCTCGCCGCCGCTGGATTGTGGCGGCTCGCGTCCACGATCGGTGCATCCGCCGATACGGTAACGCCATGGCGCGCGGGGCCGGGTTCGCCGCCGACGACGAGCAACGACGGCAACTTTCGTCGACCGACGACGTAAACGGTGGTAGCCGCGGCCCAGAGCCGCCTGAGACGATTACATGTGCCCTACGAGAGGAGACGAACGATGACAGCGTCCGATCCACAGGTCACTACCCGCGAGCAATGGCTCATCGCGCGGCGCGAGCTACTCGCGCAGGAGAAGGACCTGACCCGACACCGCGACCAGGTCAACGCGGCCCGACGCGCGCTACCAATGGTCGAAATCACCGAGAACTACGTCTTCGACGGTCCCCGCGGCAGGGCCAAACTTGTAGACCTGTTCGACGGCCGCAGTCAACTCCTGGTCTACCACTTCATGTTCGAACCCGATGCCGACGAGGGATGCCCCTCCTGTTCGTTCACGATGGACAGTGTCGGCGACCTCCACCACCTCTATGCTCGGGACACATCGTTGGCGGCCGTGTCGCGCGCACCGCTGCACAGACTCGAGCGCTACCGACAGCGGATGGGCTGGGCCTTTCCCTGGTACTCCTCGCACGGCAACGACTTCAACTACGACTTCCACGTCACTCTCGACGCGGGGGTCGCACCGGTCGAATACAACTACAAGGACCAAGCCGAGCTCGAGCGGATGAACCCCGCCTGGAAAGGGTGGTCCGGCGAAGAGCACGGTGTCAGTGCATTCCTCCGCCATGGTGAGCGAATCTTCCACACCTATTCCGGCTACGCGCGCTCCACCGAAATACTTCTCGGCACCTACCACTGGCTCGACCTCACCGCCCGCGGCCGCCAGGAAGACTGGGAATTACAACCCCGCCGCGGCGACGACCCGTTCATGAGTTGGCTGCGCCGCCATGACGAATACGAACCAGACGTGATTGCAAGAGCGATAATCCCCGACTGACCGCTACTCGAGGCTCACGGCTCGCGGTCGGGAGCCGCCAGAGAAGGTCCCGGCGCCCAGCCGACAAACACAGACCCCACGCACCCTGCCGGACACCGGCGTGTGATCTAGACCGACCGGGGCAGTTCCACCCGGAAGGTCGCGCCCTCACCCGGCCGGCTTTCGACCGTCACGGTGCCCTGGTGCGCCGCCACGAGCGCCGCCACGATCGACAGGCCGAGTCCGCTTCCACCACTCTCACGGGTGCGTGACGCGTCGGTTCGGTAGAAACGTTCGAACACCCGCGCCGCATCTTCCTCGCTGAGACCCGGGCCGGTGTCGGCGACCTCCAGCACGACGCTGTGCTCCGTGGTCTGCAATCGAACCATCACGTCCGCGGTCGCGGGAGTGTGCCTGACGGCGTTGGCAAGTAGGTTGCCGAGTACCTGCCGCAGCCGCGCCTCGTCACCGAGGACTTCGGGAGTTCCCGGTCCGGAACCCACTTCGAGGGCGAAGGACCGGTCGGGCGCCACCGCGCGGGCGGCATGGACTGCGTCCGACACCACGGACAGCAGGTCGACCGGCCGATTCTCGAGCGGCCGCTGGGCGTCGAGCCGAGCGAGCATGAGCAGGTCCTCCACAAGCAAACCCATCCGGGAGGCCTCTCCCTCGATACGCCTCATCAACGTCTCGGTGTCGGTCATCGCACCCTGCCGATACAGCTCGGCGAACCCGCGAATGGTGGTCAGCGGGGTACGCAGTTCGTGGCTGGCGTCGGCGACGAATCGCCGCATCTTCTCCTCGGAGCGGCGGGCCGACTCCTCGGACGCCTCGGTTGCGGCGAACGCATGCTGAATCTGGGCGAGCATTCCGTTCAGAGCGACCGACAAGCCTCCGATCTCGGTGCGGTTGTCCCGCTCCGGGACACGCCGATGGAGGTCGCCGGCCGCGATCGCGGCGGCGGTCTCCTCGACTTCGGCCAGAGGGCGCAGGCTGCGACGGACGACGAAGTAGGCGACGACGCCCAGCGCGATGAGCACCACCGTGCCGATGACGAGTTGCAGCACCACCAATCGGTTCACCGTTTCGTCGTTCTCGGTGAGAGTGACCGCCACCGTCGTCTGGGTGCCGCTCGCCGCGGTGGTGCTGAGCACGCGCCACTGGACATCGGATCCGCCGGTGGAGCCCACCGTCACGGGAACAGGAGGGGGATCGTTCGGGATTGCGGGAGCACTGGATTCGTCGTTGATCTGAAAGAGCACCGTTCCGTCCGGCGACACGGTACGCACGTAGAACGGGCTGGGCGGTCGTCCCGGGTTCGGCTCGTCCGGGGGCGGGAGTGGACGCAACTCACGCGGCTTGGCCCACCCCTGCGCAGCCTCGCGGAGTTGGTGGTCGATCCGGCTCGTCAAAGAGGTCTCGAGTGCCGAGGTCACTGCGATACCTGACGCGAGCAGCCCGAGGGCAGCGAGCAGAAGCACCGCACCCACCAAAGTGATCCGCAACGGCATCGCCCACACCCAACGCCTACCCGCAGGACCGGCAGCCGCGACAGAGCTTTCGAGCACGGATGGGGTGGTCATCGCCGCGGTTCGCGCATCACATACCCGACTCCACGAAGGGTGTGGATCAACGGTGTCTCCCCCGTGTCGACCTTGCGACGCAGATAGGAGACGTACGACTCGACCACCCCGACCTCACCGCCGAAGTCGTAGTTCCACACGTGATCGAGAATTCGGGGCTTGCTCAGAACCGTGCCGGCGTTGACCATGAAGTACCGCAGCAGGGTGAACTCCGTGGGTGACAGCGACACCAGCACCCCCGCTTTCCACACTTCACGGGTGTCGTCGTCGAGTTCGATGTCGGCGAATGTGATGCGCGACGATCGCTCTTCGACCGACACCTTGCCGGATCGGCGGAGGATCACCCGCAGCCGTGTCACCACTTCTTCGAGACTGAACGGTTTGGTCACGTAGTCGTCGGCGCCGAGTGTGAGGCCGCTGATCTTGTCTTCGACCGCATCCTTGGCAGTGAGGAACAGAACGGGCGCGTCCACGCCATCGGCGCGCAGGCGACCCAGCATCCCGAAACCGTCCATCCCCGGCATCATGACGTCGAGAATGACGGCGTCGGGCCGAAAAGTGCGTGCCGTGTCGAGACCCTCCGTGCCACTCGACGCGGTGGCCACCTCGAAACCTTGGAAACGCAGGCTGACGGACAGCAGTTCGAGGATGTTCGGTTCGTCATCGACGACGAGGACTCGGGCTTCGACGGGCTTCTCATTCACGAAACCCATCATCACGCGAAACGCTGCATACTCGCTGTCGGTTCCCTGGGAAGTCCCTGTGAGCCTCCCAGGGAACCGTGGCGGGCGGTACGACACCCGTCGTCAATTGACGACGGGTGTCTCCCTCAGTTGACGACGATGTTGAGATTGAGGACTACGCCACCGAACGTCAGAATCGTGTTGGCCAGACCGAGCGTGACACCGCTGTTGAGTGCGCCGAGTAATCCGAGCATCATGTTCTCCATCATCTCCCCTGTTTCAGGGCGGACTTCCGTGTCGAGCCGATTACGCGCGTTTCTTGCGCGTTGTCGAGAACAATAGGTGAATCGCCGCAAATCCGTGGCGACACACGTAACGGATTTTCCCGAGATTTCTCACCCAGACTTCTTCAGCGAAAAGAGTCGAAATTCAGGAGCAATGAGCGAAGATGGGAAAGTTGCGCCTTCCGCAGGCAGGCGCCCCCAGAGTGCGCCACAGCCCCGCCGCAGTGGGCGCGGCGGGGTCTCGATCGAGGATGTGATGAAACTTCGTGTCCCGCTGTTGGTCTGACAGCGGTCGACGTCGACCGGTTCTCAGGCGACCACGTTCAGGTTGAGAATCACTCCCCCGAACGTCCCAATGGTGTTGGCGACCCCGAGGGTGAACGCGCTGTTGATTGCGGCGAGCAGTCCGAGCATCATGATGTGCCTCGTCATCGTCGGTGGAGTGCGCACGGAATTCACGCATTGTGCTCGACAATAAACAAGCGAGCTGCGATCCGCTGCACTATTCGACGCATTCGCCGGCACGACCTTGCATCGGGAACAATGGTTTCCCGCCGGTGTCGGGAAATGTAATCTCCGATCGCGACGACGGGGCTGACTTATCTTGTTTTTCTTCTGCACGGCTGGGCGCCCGATCGGACCATACACACCTTCGGTACCGTGAAGAGCGTCGATACGACACCCGGACGAGCGCACCGTACCCGGCCAGCGACAAGACGGTGCTCGGGAGAGTTGTCATGGCGTGGATCGTGCTGGTGCTGTCGGGTGTGCTGGAGGCGGTCTGGGCCACCGCTCTCGGTCGGTCCGAGGGCTTCACCAAGATCGGCCCCAGTGTCGTATTCGTCATCGCACTGATCCTCAGCATGGCAGGGCTGGCATTCGCGATGCGTACTCTGCCGACCGGTACGTCGTACGCGGTCTGGGTGGGCATCGGCGCTTCCCTCACTGTCGGTTTCGCCATGGTCACCGCTGCCGAAAGTACGTCGCTCGTGAAGATTCTGCTGGTTGTGGCCATCGTGGCGTGCGTCGTGGGACTGAAAGTCCTCCACTGAGCGCTCGAGCCGCGAAATGCTTGTGTGTCGCGGGTTACAGTAACCGTATGAACGTGGTCTCGTTGATGACCCTCCCGGTACGCGCCGGGCTTGCGGCGGCCGATGTCGGCCTCGGAATCGCCGAGGCCACCTTGGCGACGGTCCGCACAGCGGTGGCGGGCACCGGTGTCGTGACCGGCATGGGTTCCCAGGGCAGTCCGCTGCAGATGATCAGTCAACTGTCCTCACTGGCGGCGAACGACCGGCCACTCGGACAGGCACTTCAGCCCGGCGGACCGCTCGACCGACTGCTCGCGCCCGGTGGTCCGGTCGACCGACTCACCTCGGAGGGCGGCACCCTCGAACGCCTCCTCGAACCCGGCGGACCGTTGGACCGGGTGCTCGCGAAGGACGGCCCACTCGACCGCGTGCTCGCCGAGGACGGCACCCTCGAGCGTCTGCTCGCCAAGGACGGACTCCTCGACCGCCTCACCGCCGACCAGGGTCCCCTCGAACGGCTCACGGCCGCCGACGGCGCCGTCGAACGACTCACTGCGCAAGGCGGCATCGTGGATCGTGCGCTGGCCGAAAACGGCATCCTCGACACGCTGCTGTCCGAGGGCGGCGCCTTCGAACGGCTGATTGCCGAGGGTGGACCGCTCGACCAGATCGTCGCACTCTCGGAGACCTTGACGGCGCTGGCACCGAACCTCGAGCGGATGAGCGCGAGCGTTGATCTGTTGCAGGACACGGTCGCTGTCCTGAGCGCCGCAGTCGGTCCCCTCGGGGAACTCGCGGGCCGCCTTCCGGGCCGCTGGCTCAAGGGCAAGGGCGATCGACCGGGCATCGATTACACGCTCGGACCCGCCTGACGCGTGCGCGGTTCGAGCGGCGCCGGCCACTCTGGTATGTATTTCGCATGACCCGAACCATCGTTGCGCTGTTGATCCCCGCCGCCCTTCTCCTCGGGGCGTGCAGTTCCGAATCGACCAGCACCGTCACCGAGGTGAGCGCAACGACGCAGGAGGCGGAGGCGGCGGCCACCGACCTACCCACGGTCGCCGATCTGTGCGCCGGACTGCTCCAGTACGCGAACAGCGCCGAGGCCCGCGCACAGCAGAGCGGCGAACCGTTCGACCGCACGAAGGCTCTCGAAAGTCTCTTCGACCAGTCGGCCCTCACCCCGGAATGGAAGGACGCTCCTCAGGAACGTAAGGATCAGATGGTCAAGGCTTACGACGCGGCCAAATCCGGCGCCTGCTGACCGCATAAAGAATTCCGCCGGCCCCCTGAGGGGACCGGCGGAATTCTCTTATAAGGGGTCAGCTGATACCGGCGACTTCCTGCGCGATGGACGCGAGATGGGTCTGCGCGGCGGAGACGACGCCGTGCCGGTTCTTGTGCGCTTCCTCGTAAGCAACGATCGTGCGCACGTCGGCGGGATCGGTGAGTTCCTTGACCGCAGCGACTGCCTGCGACACGTTCAGGTCGTCGTAGTCGTCGATCGGAAGCTCACCCGAATCGACGACGCCACCTGCGGCGCGAGCCGAATGGATGGCGTCGGCGACCCCTCGAGCGCCTTCCCTGCGGGTGACGCTTTCCGCAGTTTCGAGGGCCGCGTCACGCGAGGCGGACAACGTTTTCACCGCGACATCGCCGGCATGTGCGCCGCGGCTGAGCAACGCACTGAGCAGGGGCGGCGTGGTGCGTGCCGTGTCCAGTGCTCGATCGATTCCGCGCGCGGACCAGGTAACCGGGACGTTGAGCAGCCGAATCGTAGTTCCGGCGGCAGCCTGGAACGGGGTGCGCCGCAGCGCGGCCGGACCGCCGAGCGCATCCTCGGCCAGAACTGTGGTCAGCCAGTCCACGGTCGCGGAATGTGCTGTGATCAACCGGTCCGCGAGACCGACAACCCCCGGTTCCTTCACGACTGTGGCGAGTGCCTTGATGTAACGCGCGCGGTCGAGGAGCTGATGCTCGAGAGCGAGATCACCCAGGAGTGCCTCGTCGAACGGCTGCGCCTGCTCGGCCATCGCCTTGAGCACGGCCGAAAGCCGGCCGAGGAACGGCCCGATGACCTCGGGCACACCGCCGAGCTCACGGATGGCGCGTTCGATGGCCTCGGCGCGTTGACGTCCGTTTTCCGCGTTCTCCGTGAGCTCGCGGCGAACAGCCTCGGTGCGCGCCTGGGCGATGCGGGTCTCTGCTACCTGAATCTCGGTGTTCGTGAGGTCGAGAACTGTGCGCAGCTGAGTGATCAGCGTTGCGGTGGTTGTGCTGGTCATATATTTCTCCTTCGATTGCTGATGTGGCGGACGAATTCGGTCAGATCAAGCTCGAGATGAGAAATGCGGCCAGAATCACTCCAATCAGTACAGAGGTGGCAGTAGCGGCGGCAAGAACCACCGAACCGGTCACGGTCGCCGTGGGTACGGCTGCAATGAGGCCTGCGGTCAGCGCGGTGCCAACTGAGAAGCGCCGATCGGGCGCATCGGGGGAAGACCTTGCGTGTCGGGGCGTATGAGGGCAGAAAACGTCATGTGCGGCGAGAGTCATGGTTCAGGTCCCGTCTTGCGTCGAGTCTGGGCCAGATGTCTTCGGGCGTACACACCGGAACTGGCGTTCCCGGTGCGACGCCGGCCGCGGCCTTCTGCACGACCAGCGTGTCGCTAGCTACCACCGTCGCGAATCGTTGAGAAACTTATCTGCTCCGACGGATATAGATTTTATCGTATCGGCTGACGACAGAAGTTCAACCCTCGAATGTAAAACAATTGGCACGAAATCAGCTTTCGGCGGCTGAGTAGCGTTTGACCAGGCCCGATAGAGAGCGGACGCGTCCCACTGCTCGAGATCATTCTGTGATTTCAGGTGTCCGACAACGAAATGACCCTTGCGCGCCGTTCGTCAGGCGGTGGCCGCACCGCGTGCGACGCTGTTCAACCGCGCCAGGAGATCGGCGTTCTCCGCTTCGAGGTCGAGAATCCGCTGGATCCCCGGCATGTTGACGCCGCCTTCGATGAGCTCGGCGATTCGTCCGAGACGAA
This sequence comes from Rhodococcus tibetensis, assembly GCF_024438035.1. Classification (GTDB taxonomy): domain Bacteria; phylum Actinomycetota; class Actinomycetes; order Mycobacteriales; family Mycobacteriaceae; genus Rhodococcus_F; species Rhodococcus_F tibetensis. The sequence continues at coordinate 261,813 of NZ_JANFQF010000001.1, read as the reverse complement.
CCAAATCTTCTTCGCTGTAACGACGGGTTCCGCCGCTGGTCCGGGCCGGCGTCAGCAATCCGCGCCGTTCGTACAACCGCAATGTCTGCGGCCCGATTCCGGTCAACTCCGACGTGACCGCTATCCCATACACCCCGCGTCGCGACCGGGGCATGGTGTCGAACACCATGTGTGGCTCCCTTCTTCTCAAGGAACCAGACGATGTTAACAGAAGGATGAAACCAATCTGCGACAGCGGATATAGATTTTGAATCGGCCTCCCACCATTCACCCGAACTCGCGCGAATACAGGCTCGAAGTTCCTCGGCAGCAACTGGATTGATCGATGCGCCGACCATGCCACTCCTCGGCTGGGCGATGAACATGGCCGCGTGCATTGCGATCGCGGTTCGCCGCGCCTCGACGGGTCCCCAATTGACCGACGGGCTGCGACAGGCCGAGAATCCAGTGCCGTAATCTTTGGTGCGAACCGACACGAATCTCTGGCTTCGAGGAGAGGTTCGTGGAGGTGTCGTGACCAGGAGTGTCACGGCCTCTGCGCCCAGAGACGAGAGAACGGTGCCCCGCACTCAGGAACACGCCGAACGTTACCGCGACGCACTCACCGCGCTCGCTGCGGCCACTCAGCGGCCAGCGAACGTCGTCAACACCGGCGCCGGCTACGCGATCCGCGTGGATTTCGAGTACAACCGCTACCTGCTGGCGTCGAACGGCACCGATGGACTGGTCGATCAGACCGACCCCGCCACGTTGTGGCGGGTGAGCCTCCACCAGGGCACCACCGACGGCACTGCCGACCAAGTCCTTGCGACCGCAGAGCATTCGTGGCTGGTCGACGCATTCGATATCGCTTTCGCAAACATTCGCGCCAGCGGCAAGTGGCAAGCGGCCGACGCCTCGTTCGACGAGTTCAATCCGACGAACGACGATCAGACCGCGATCTGACCAAACGAGAAGTTCGCCCGCCAGCACATTCGCGGCGCGGGCGCGTGTTCAGACCCCTGCGTGCGGCGAGTTCTGAGACTTGACTACCTGTTCCAATTCGGCGTTTCGCGCCGCCAACAGCGCGTTCTGCGTTTCCAGTTCGAGGATCTGACGGATGCCGATCAGATTGACTCCGTCGGCGACGAGTTCGGTGATCTTGTCGAGGCGCGCAATATCGTCTTCGCTGTAGCGGCGTGTACCGCCACCGGTACGAGTGGGCGTGATCAGCCCGCGGCGTTCGTACAACCGCAGTGTCTGGGGCCCGATGCCCGTCAGCTCCGACGTCACCGAGATCCCGTAGACACCTCGCTTCGAACGAGGTGGCATCTGAGAGGACGTCACCGGATCTCCCTTCTTCTCAGGGAATACCAATCCTATCAAGGATCGACAGACACAATGTGACGCGGGGGGTACAAATTCGGTCGAGCCGGACTTCTACTCGGTGAGCCCGGAGACAATCTCCGCCATGGCCGGGGCACCGCACAACTCCGGCCTCCGCCCCTCGCACCGGAACTTATGCACCGAATGTCACCTTTTCCGACAACGCTCCGGGCGCGAAGCAGGGTTTCACGGCCCCCGAGATCGCGGATAACCCGCACGTCAGACGTTTTTCGGAGACTGCCCCCGGCGCGTGACCGGAGCCTTGTCGCGCAGATACCGGTGCGTTGGACGAGCAAAATTCTTGATTGGTCCGCTTGAACTTCTAGCCCCAGCGCTGTACAACAAAATCTATCTTCACCAACGCAGATAAGTTCTCGGTCAGATGTCGAGCGGCACCGCGCGACAGCGTTCCGGGCGCAGGAAAGGAAAACGATGGCCAGCCGGCAAGCAGACTCGTCCCCCAACGACGGAGAGGTTCTGGTCCTGCGAGCGGGCAGCGGTGGAGCCATCGTCAGTGGCTTCCTCGCCACGCTCGCCCTCAGCGCCTTCACGGTCCTCGAATCACTTCCGACCTGACACGACCCGGAACGAACTCACATAGGCGTCGAAAGGACCAGGGTGACCAAGCGACCGTCTCTGATCGGCCCAGTCGCCGCCCAGTGCGCAATCGGCCTGTCCGTCATCGCCTGCTTCACAGCCGTGACGTCCGGTTCGATCCCCCTTGCCGCGTTGGTCAGCACAGCCCTCCTCGGAGTTGCCGGCCTCTCCGCTGCCACCCGCCGATCCGCTCGAGAATGAGAAAGCATGCACGCCACCCGACAGGACTCCATGATCATGCCCACTACTTCGTCGTCCCCCACCCCCACCCGAATCGCCAACATGCGAAGCGGGGGCGCGATGAGCACCGAGGAGATCAAGGCACGCATCGAGGCCATGTTTGCAGTCGAGGACGCCGACGCCTCCCCGGCTCTCGTCGACTAGGCCGGACCCCGCTATCCGGAACGAAGATCCTTGCCGACACCATCAGCGCTCCGCTGATACCGGCCGGTCAGAGAAGGGCTGAGTACATGACCATGTCCACCCCGCTCGCCGAAGCACCCCGCGAGCTCCGCCACACCACCGCGACCTCCTCGACGACGTGCCGGAAGCTACCCAGGACACAGATCTCCGTGGATATCCCGCAACGCACTCGCCCCCCACGGACCACTCCGGACACCACCCACCGCGAGCGCGATCAGTACCGTGACGTACCGGCGCAATGTGAAGCGATTGCTCAGCTGGATGCCTCTGATCCGCTCCGGGAATTGATGCGCGAGAAGCTGATCGAACGTTGCCTGCCACTCGCCGAACACATCGCCCGGCGATTCCACGAACGCGGAGAACCGCTGGACGACCTGATCCAGGTCGCGCGTCTCGGACTCGTGAAGGCTGTCGACCGATTCGACGCGAGCTACGGCGCGAACTTCGTGTCCTTCGCCGTCCCGACCATTACCGGCGAGGTGCGCCGCCACTTCCGCGACACGGGGTGGGCCATGCGCGTGCCGCGAAGCATGCAGGAACTCCACCTCGCCATCACGGGCGCCACAAAGGAACTGACCACCACGCTCGGACGCGCGCCCACCGCAAGTGAATTGGCGAAGGCACTCGACATCGACAAGAGCGAAGTCCTCGAGGGATTGCGCGTGGCCAATGCCTACAGCACCCTGTCGGTCGACTACCCGCTCACCGACGACGAACGGCCTCTGTCGGAGACGCTCGGTGATATCGATCCGGCTTTGTCCCGCGTCGAGGATCACGTCACGGTCCAACCGCTTCTCGACTCGTTGCCCGACCTCGAACGCACCGTGCTCGTGCTGCGCTTCTTCGGCAACATGACGCAGTCACAGATCGCAGCGCGGGTGGGCGTGTCGCAAATGCAGATCTCACGACTGCTGACCAAAACACTGAAAGATCTGCGAACCAAGCTCGAATGACTCCGTTGTCGTCTACACGGAAAGGAATGCCGATGATCAATTTCATCGACAAGGTCAGAAGACGAGTCCGGGCTCGTCGTCAGGGCGACATCACGGACACCGCGAGCCGCCGGGACAGTGGGTCGACGGTGGACCCCGGAGACAGCGCCGACCCCGCCGCCCTTCTGAGGCAATCTTTCATCCCGTAGCGGACGATCCCGGAGACGGAGTGACTTCAGTCGGTCAGGCAAGAGGACGCGTCTGTACGCCGAGGAATTCGACACCAGCACCGGCCGCTCTCGGGAACTTTCCGCAGGTCTTCTCCCGGGCAAACCGCTCCGGGTTCGTCACCCGTCCGTACGCATCTTCCGGTGGATTCTCCACAGCATCGCCTCCAGTCCGACGCACTGACAGCGGGCATCGCCTCCGACTCCACGCATCCTCGGCAACCACTTTTCCCGACGATGCTGGCGTGCGCATCTGCTTGCCACCGCTGTCGAGGAGGGCCGAGGGCCCGTCCTCGATTTGCGGCATCCTGGCCGACAGATCCTATCGTCTGCTGCCGGCCCGACGGGCCGGCCTCACTTCAGGTGCCGGGCGAAGAACCGGTTCCCGTCGTCCCCCTCGAACTGCGGGACGCCGGTGTGCCCGCCCATATTGGCGTGCAGCGTCTTCTCCTTGGCGCCGAAGGCGTCGAACAGGTCCAGGGCCAGTTGCCGGTCGTTTCCTTCGTCGTCCCACTGCAGCAGGACCTGCAGCGGAATGGTGACCTGCCGGGCCTCCTGGAACATGCTGCGGGGTACGAAACTCCCGGCGAACAGGAGGGCGGTCGAGATGCGCGGCTCGAGCACCGCCAGCCGGATGCCGATCGCGATCACCCCTCCCGAGTACCCGACCGGGCCGCCGATCTCGGGCAGCGAAAGGAGGGCGTCGAGGGCGGACCGCCATTCCGGGACCGCCTTTTCGACCAGCGGGAGGACGAGCCGGTCGACGATCTCGTCGTCGACCGGCTCGCCGGCCTCCAGCGCCCGGCGAAGGTCGGCGCGGGCCTCCTCGGCGGCGGGGAACGGGGCCGGTCACCGCTCCCGGGGAGCTCGATGGTGGCCGCGGCGTATCCCTCCGCCGCGGCGTGCCGGGCCCGGGCCACCAGTCGGGGGTACATCATGCGCAGGCCGCCGGGGTGGCCGATCAGGATCAGCGGCGCCGGTGCGGATGCGGATCTGGGCGTCCACAGGATGCCAGGGATCTCGCCGAGAGTGAATTCGCGTTCGAGGACGCCGTCGTCGAGGCGCTGTTCGGAAGTGAATCGCATTGTCGTGCCTTTCGGGAATGCTCTTGGACGGCGCTCCCGGACGACCTATCGCCCGACCGTGACCCCAGAGGGGAGCACCCATGTCGATACTGCGTTCACGGGTACCACCTCCTCGTTGCACGGCCTCTGGAAAAGTAGCAGTGGTCACCGTGGTCCGCCAACAGGTTTTTGCGCAGGCTCCGGGCCGGATGCCACGGAGCCACTCGCCTGAATGCCAAGGCCGCCGGTTCTTCTCGTGCGCCTGGTCGCGGCGAGACAGCGCGGTAGGACCGCGCGGTCAGCGCAACCTGGAGGGACCGCGAGCAAGATCAGCAATACCTACATTCGCGATGGCGCTGCCCGCGGCAAGGTCCTGCTCGCCGTGGCGGTATCGAGCCGTACTGCGGCCGAACTGTTGCCGGCAAGACCGAGATCGTTTGCGAGAGCGTTCTGAGCGTGCCGAGGATCACGCAAAACCCAAGTCGGTTGAACGGTGCCGAGCGCGGCACGGCGATAGCGTCGTGATGAGACTTCGGAGTGTGAGGAGGGCGCGTGCGGTTCGCGCTGAACGATTTGTTGGCTGACGTGCCTGAGGAGCAGGTGGATGAAGCTCGGAGCTTCTACAACTCGCGGGCGGCTGGCCGTGGCCCCAACACTCCTGAGGAGTTGAGGGAAGTACGGGCGACGCGGTCCGCTCCTTCTCCCGCCGATCCACCTGCGATTGAAGAGATGGTCGAAGCCGCGGGAGTGCGCGTCCCGGTCAGGATCTTCATTCCCACCGGCGGGCGAGCGCGGGGCGTTTATCTGGACATTCACGGTGGTGGCTTCTACATGGACTCCGCAGCACGAGAAGACGTGCGCAACCGCGAACTCGCAGAGGCGCTCCACATCGCCGTCGTCAGCGTCGACTACCGGTTGGCACCCGAACACCCGTGGCCTGCCGCACCCGATGACTGTGAAGCGGCGGCGCTCTGGCTCATCGAACACGCCGATGCCTACCTCGGATCATCCCGACTGGCGATCGGGGGGCGATCGGCGGGAGCAACACTCGCTGCAGCAACCCTGCTCCGACTGAGAGACCGAGGAGCCGTGGACAAGTTCACCGGCGCCGCACTCCAATTCGGCACGTATGACTCGAGCGCGCAGACTCCGGCCGGACGTCGGATCGCGGACGAATACTTCATCCAGGCCTACGTCGGCCACGTGGAAGATCGCACTGCGCCAGACATCTCTCCTATCTACGGCGACCTCCGCCGCCTTCCCCCGGCGCTGCTGGTCGTCGGAAGCAAAGACGTGTTGTTGGAAGACAACCTCGCGATGGCAGGTCAGCTCTCCGCCGCCGGTAACGACGTCGAGCTCCGGATCTATCCCGAGTCGCCACACGGGTTCACGGGCCACCCCACGGCAATGGCCAGGACGGCGCTGAGCGGCGTCCATTCCTGGCTGCTCGAGCGGGTCGCCCAACCGTAGGATCACTCGAAGGCGATCACGGTGGGAGCGCTCCGCAGGTCGATCGGCAGATGTCTAGCCTTCGGGCGATCAGGACGGGGACGTCGGTGCAAGCTCGCCCAAGTGGTGCAGTGAGTTGGTGAGATGCTCAGGACCGAACGGCGGGAACTGGAGGTACTCCCGGATGAACTGCGGCACCGCCGACCAGTCGTAGGTGAGCGTGACCTCAGTCTCGGACGGACCACGCGGCACCAGATCGTAACGCCAGATCCAGCCGCCGAACTCCAGGTGACCGTCGTCCTTCTCCTGCCCCGTCAGCCAGCCAATGGCGCGCGGCGGGTCCAGCACCTCGACCTGGTTGGCCACCTGGTAGTCACCGTTTGGATGGTTGGGGTGGTACATGTTCATCCGGAAGATCTGCCCCACCTTCGCTAACCGAACCTGGACCGGGACGAGATCGCGGCCCGCGGCACCGACATTGCCCGAATCAGTGCATGCATGCGTCAATTCACTCACGCATTCTGACTGAAGCCCTCGGCGAGTCGTATCCCGGACTGCACAATCTCGACCCGACGGGATACGGCCCGCACCCTCCACGTTAAACCGCCCCCGGACGGACCTCAATGGCCAGTTCGACGGCGGTCTTCGTCGTTTGGCAGGGGACATTCATCGCACCGGTGACAGCGATGGCGTCGCACCAGCTCGACCGTCGAGACCTTCCACCGCCGAACCACGCACACCACCGATCCCGCCGGCAGCTGAAGCTCGGAGTGGGCCGCCACTCGTACTCACGGCAGTACATCGCCCAGGTCTCGCCGGCGTGACGAAACGCGTCGAAGAGAGTGGTTGAGCCTCCTGTCAGGATTGAACTGACGACCGCTCGCTTACAAGGCGAGTGCTCTACCACTGAGCTAAGGAGGCGGACACGCGCGCCCATCATATCCATATGGAGAACGCCGTCGACTTCCGGCCATATTGGATAGCGTTGATGTCATGAGTACCTCGGAGATCGCCACTGTCCTTGCTTGGCACGACGCCCTCAACTCCGGCGACATCGACACGTTACTGTCGCTGTCGAGTGACGACGTCGAAGTGGGTGGGCCGAAGGGCGCGAGTCAGGGCCTGACGGCGCTGCGCGAATGGGCGTCGACCGTGAACATCACGCTGATTCCGAAGCGGATGTATTACTACGACGGGGTCATTGTCGTCGAACAGCAGGCCACGTGGGCGACCGCACCCGAGGAGACGAGTATTGTGGCGTCCGCGTTCCGAGTAGTCCACGATCAGGTCATCTCCACTTTCCGCCACGAGACACTCGATTCGGCGTTGAAAGCTACAGATTTGACCGAGAAGGATCGTGTCTCAGACACGTAGGATGGCGAAGCTCACAGAGGGTATGGCAAAGCTCACAGACACGCTCCAGCGTTTGACCGGCGACCGCCGCGCCACCGTCGACACGGTGACGGCGGCGCCGACGCCACTCCAGCCGATCGACCTCACCGACGATGCGGTGGTTGCCGAGGTTCTCGACCTCGCCGTCCGGGTGGGTGAGGTACTGCTCGCGTCGGGGACGGGCGCGATGGACACGGCCGAACAGGTGCAGTTCATCGCCGCGACCTACGGCCTCGCGCAGTGCGACGTGGACGTGACCTACAACTCGATCGTCCTTTCCGCCTACCGCGGCCCCACCCTTCCGCCGGCGAGCACGATGCGGATCGTGCACTACCGCTCCATGGACTTCACCCGCCTCGCCGCGGTCGACCGCCTCACTCGACGTATCCGCCGCGAGGCCGTCACTCCGAGCGAGGCCCACGAGGCACTGACTGCGGTCACCACGGCGCCGCACCCTTACAGCCGGTGGATCGCGACGCTGGCGTGGTCGTCGATGGCCGCGTCCATCTCCGTGTTGATGGGTGGTGGGGTGCTGATGGCCTCGGTCGCCTTCCTCACGACAATGGTGATCTACCGGGTCAACCGCGTGCTCAACCGGGTGGGGCTGCCGTTCTTCTTCCAGCAGGTGGCGGGCGGTCTCGTGGCCGCTGCCCCGGCTGCCACGCTCTACACGTTCCAGGATCAGCTGGGAGTCGACGTCAGACCGTCACAGATCATCGCCGCCGGTGTGGTGGTGCTGTTGTCCGGATTGTCGCTGGTCGGCTCCGTCCAGGACGCCATCACGGGGGCACCGATCACTGCGGCGGCCCGGTTCTTCGAAGTGGTCATGATGACCGGCGGCATCATCGCCGGCGTGGCCATCTCCCTGCGTGTCACCGGGTTGTTCGGTTCCACACTTCCGCCGGTCAACGTGGAGATCAACGAGCTCACTCAGCTGCCCGTGCTGGTCATGTCGGGGGCGTTCGCCTCGATGTTCTACGCGCTGGCCTGCTACGCCGAGCAGCGCGCGCTGACGGCGGCGTGGATGGGCGGCGCGGCCGGCTCGCTGGTTTACATGGTGGCGCACCAATTCGGAGTGGGACCCATCATCGGCTCCGCCCTCGCGGCGACGGTGGTCGGTTTTGCGGGTGGCCTGATGGCTCGGCGAGCGCTCACACCGCCTCTGGTCGTCGCCGTGGCCGGCATCACGCCACTGCTACCGGGTCTCTCGCTGTATCGAGGCCTGTATGCGCTGCTCAACAACGAAGTGGTTATCGGACTCAGCTCGTTGCTGGCTGCGTTCGGTATCGGTTGCGCACTCGCGGCGGGCGTCACTCTCGGCGAATGGCTGGCCCGGACCCTGCGACGGCCGCGCATCCTGCGTTACACAGAGAACATCCGCCGCCCCGTCATCAAGACGAGGCGGCGGAAGCCTGTGGAAACGCCCAGGGCAGCCTGAAAGACACGGAACCGTTCGATCCGTCCCCTGCGGGGCGGATCGAACGGCCGTAGGCTCGGTGAGCTGTCACTGCAGTGCAGCTCCGTTCAGGTCAGCTCTTGTCGACGCTGTGACGACCACCTGACTTCTCGTCGGCCTCCATGGCCTCACGCAGGCTTTTCGGCCGCATGTCCGTCCAGTTCTTCTCCACGTACTCGAGGCATGCTGCGCGGCTCTCTTCGCCGAAAACCACACGCCAGCCCGCCGGCACCTCAGAGAACGTCGGCCACAGAGAGTGCTGCTCTTCGTCGTTCACCAGCACGTAGAAGCGGCCTTCTTCGTCATCGAATGGATTGGTGCTCATCTCGCCTCGCTTGTCGCATACGTGTCCTGTGCGTTCACACTAGCAAGCGTGCCGATCCGGCCGCGCCGTGTTACGACAGATGTCAAGATCTCTCCCGCCCGCACGGCAACGTTCGACAGGAGCGACGACGTGATTCCGTGCGTTTTCTCCGTGCCGCCCTGAAGATAGATTCCCGCTGTGACGTCCGGCGAAACCGCCAACCGATAATCACGACCCACCTCACGCGGCGGGTGCATCTTCGGTGCGAGGTCACCGAGAAGCGGTTCGAGATGCGCCGGGGTGAACCCGGTGGCAAGAATCAACGCATCACAGGCGAGTGTGTCGGTGAGGCCGTCGACGGCGCTGCGTACCGCGACGTCGATACCGTCCGAACTCTCCTCGACGGAGACGATCTCGGACGCGCGGCGCATGAAGAGCCGGCGACGACCACGTACCCGCTCCTGGTATTCCTTGGCATACAACTCGTTGATGAGTTCGATGTCCACAACTGAATAATTGGTGCTGCGATGGACATCGAGCAGCCGCAGGCGCTCCACTTCGGGTGCGCCGTGCAAGTCGTCCACGGCCTCCGGGTCGAAGATGCGGTTGGCGTAAGGGCTGTCGTCCGCCGGGCTGTAGCCGTACCGCGAGAAGACGCTGTGGACTTCGGCTTCGGGGAAGTTGCTGTGCAGGTACTGAACGATTTCGGCTGCACTCTGACCGGCACCGAGGACGGCGAACCGCTGGTGGACGGGGGCGGGCAACTCACCGATACGGAACAGGAACTGGTGATTGTGGAAGCAACGCATGGATTGAGAGGCCCACTCCGGGATGCGCTCCTGGAGACCGGCCCCCATCACGACGTTGCGGGCGATCACCGCGGTGCCGTCGGACGCTCGGACCTCGAAACGGTCGATTGTTCCGTCGCTGTTGCGGATTCCTCGCACTGATTCCACCGCAGTGCCGTACTGGACGTCCGCGCTGACGCGTCCGGCCGCCCACTGCAGGTAGTCGTGAAATTCGTGGCGCGTGGGAAAGAACGTCTGGTGGTTGACGAAATCGACCAGACGTCCGCGCTCGAACAGGTAATTGAAGAAGGTGTACGCGCTACGGGGATTGCGGAACGTGACGAGGTCCTTGGGAAAGGCGATCTGCATTGTCGCCCCGTCCAGCAGCATTCCCGGGTGCCACGCGAAACGATCCTGCTTTTCGAGGAACTGTGCGCTGATCTGCTCGCCCGGCGCGCAGTTCATGTTGTGTTCCTCGATGGCAATGGCCAGCGCGAGATTCGCAGGTCCGAACCCGACACCCACGACATCTCGCACTGGGAGATCCGTATCGACCATTTCCGGCGATTCGTTCATAGCATGCTGTCCCGTCCTCGACGCCGCGTCGCACCCGACCCAGCTGCCGTCTGCCCTAGAAAGTAGTGAAGCCTATCCTTATTTTGAGCACAGTACCAAGAAGAAGGCCGGTCCGGGACGGCCATCTCGGCACCGACCCTGCGATCCGGATCACGTGTGGTCATGCCGCTTCCCCGCTCCAGGTCGCCACCAGCGCCGTCAACTCCGCCGCCCACCTCGCCACGGTGTCGAACTCCAGGACCGCCGAGGAGAAGGAGAAGTAGGCGTGCACGGGCCCGTCTCCGACGGGCTCGTAGAAGCTCAGCGTGAGATCTGCGTCCGGCACGCCGACCGGTACCGGCATCAACCCGCCCAGCGCACCCAGGTGCGACAGCCGTGCCTGCTCGTGATGCACCAACATGATCTGCGGACGCATCACCGGGGAATCGTTTCCGTCGAGCGCATCCACTACATCGGCGAAGGCGATGTCCTGGTTGTCCAAGGCATCGAGGTTGCCCGCGCGGATGCGTCGCAACAGCTCCGGGCCGTCCGGTTCTCCGCTCGTATCCGTCCGCAGCAGAACAATGTTGAAGAAGCAGCCGATCAGGTGGTCCAGCGCCTCCTCCGAGCGTCCCGCGACCAGAGACCCCATCGGGATGTCCGTACCGGCGCCGTGACGTGTCAGCACGGTCGCAAGCGCAGCCTGCAACACCATGAAGAAACTGGTTCCGGTACGGCTCGCCAGCGCATCGATGGCGGCGTGCAGATCCGCGTCGATCTCCACGGGCACGATCTCCGCGCGCGGGGGGGTCTGCGGATCCGGGCGAGGCAACTCCAGCTCCGCCGGCATTCCGGCCAACCGCTCCCGCCAGTACGCGAGCTGCCGGGCGTGCCGGCTGCCCGGATCGGCCGGATCGCCCAGCAGCGCACGCGACCACACGACGTAGTCGGGGTAGCTCACGGGCAGTGGTTCCCACTCCGGTGCGTTGCCGTCCGAACGCGACGCGTACGCGCCCAACAGATCCCCGAGCAACGGCACCACCGACCACTCGTCCACCGCGATGTAGTGCATCACCAGGAGCAGGGCCTGCGTGCCGTCCGCGCCACCCACGAGATGCGCTCGGAGCGGCGCCTGCTCGGTGAGATCCATCGGCTTCTGTGCCAGGGCAAAGACCGTGCGGTGCACGTCGCCGTCGCCGTCGCCGACGTCGACCACGTCGAGGAACGGCCGAACCGCTTCCTGTGCAATGACGGTGCCGTCGATCTCCACACACACGGTGCGCAGCGGTTCGTGGCGGGACGCGACATCGCCCAACGCCTGCGCCAGGATCGCTGGATCGACCGTCCCACGAAGCTGCAGGGACAGTGCATGGCTGGCTGTGGCGTCGCCCCCGGCCGCGCGGAACTGCTTCCAGAACCGACGCTGCGGTCCGGACAGCGACACCACGTCCGGGCGCGGGTACACCGGTGCAAGTACCGGTCTCCCGCTTCCACCGGCGTCGAGCACGATCGCCGCGAGCTCGGCCACCGTGGACCGGTCGAAGATGTCCCGAATGCCGATGTCGACACCGAATCGCTGACGGATTCTGCCCACCAACCGCATCGATGCCATGGAGTTTCCACCGAGGTCGAAGAAATTGTCATGGATCCCGACCGACGGCAGGTGCAGAATCTCCGCGAATGCCTCGGCGATCTCCTTCTGTTCCGGCGTCCGGGCGGTGCCGTCCCCGGTAAGCGCAGACCAGTCCGGCAGGGGAAGTGCCTTGCGGTCGAGTTTTCCGTTCGGCGTCAACGGCAGATCCCCGTCGAGCACCACCACGAGAGTCGGCACCATGTAATCGGGCAGTCGTGCGGCAGCATGCTCGCGCAACGCCCGCGGGTCCACGGAGTCGGACACCAAACCGTCGGACGGGGTCACGTAGCCGACGAGCCGGACGATGTCGCCTTCCCGATCCGCTACCACAGCAGCCTGTTTGACACCCGGATGGCTACCGAGCGCCGCGATGATCTCACCGAGTTCGATGCGGAATCCACGGATTTTCACCTGATCGTCGACACGCCCGAGGAAATCGATGTTGCCGTCTGCCCGCCAGCGCGCCCGGTCACCTGTCCGGTACATCCGCGAACCGGCGGCACCGAAGGGCGAGGACACGAAGCGCGCCGCAGTGAGGTCGGGCCGGCCCAGATAGCCACGCGCAAGCCCGCGTCCGGCGATGTACAACTCCCCCGCCACACCGGGCGGGACCGGCTGCAGGCGGTCGTCGAGCACGTAGGCCTGCTCGTTGGGGTCGGGAATGCCGATCGGCACGGCCGAGGTCCAACCAGGCTCGGCCTGCCACAGGGTGTTGTTGACGGTGGCCTCGGTGAGGCCGTAAGCAGCAAGCAGATTGAGCCGTTCCGCCCATCGTCCGATCAGCTCGGGTGGCACCGTCTCCGTGCCCACCAGCACCGTGCACCCCTCGGGAACAACGCATCCCGCGGGAAGAGCCGCCAACAGGGACGGCGGGATGATCGCGTGCGTCACCGCCTGCACGGCCATGAAGTCCGTGAGTTCTGGTCCTGCCACCCGGGCGTTATCCGGGACGATGACCAGACGCGAACCCGTGCACAGGGCCATCGACAGCTCGAAGACCGCCACGTCGAAGCCGATCGACGCGAACTGCATCACCACCGAACCCGGAACCAGTCGCATCCGCTCCTCCGCCGTGGCCACCAGGCTGGGGATGCCGTCGTGGGTGAGGATCGCGCCCTTGGGTTTTCCGGTGGAACCCGACGTGTAGATGACGTACGCGACGTGGTCCACACCCCGGGGCGGACACGGCAACTTCTCATCGTGCGCGGTGTCGAATTCGGCGACAATCGATGCATCGTCGAGGAGGACGCGGACGAGTCCGTCCACCTCCGCGATGCGCGGACTCTCCGAAACCGTTGTCACGAGTACCTGCGCGCCGGAGTCGGAAAGCATGTACGAGATGCGGTCGGACGGATGGTTCAGGTCGAGCGGGAGATAAGCGGCGCCCAACTTCAGTGCGGCGAGGACCACGGCGACCATGTCCACCGACCGGGGAACCGCCAACCCGACAACGCTTTCGACGGACACACCGCGGCGATGCAGCAGTGTCGCAATGCGGTCGGCGCGTGCACTCAACTGCGCGTACGACGCCTGACCGTGCTCGTCGACCACAGCGACGGCGTCCGGGGTGCCTGCTACGTGACGTGCGAACGCCTCGTAGAACGTCTCCTCCGCGACGGGCAGAGCGGTGTCGTTGAACCGTCGCACCACCAGTTCTCGTTCCTCGTCGAGGAATACGTCGAGATCGACGACCGGGACGTCCGACTGCGCTGCGATCGCATCGAACACGGCGATCTGCCGTCGTGCGATTTTCGCAGCGGTGTCCCGGTCGAACAGGTCACTGCCGTACTCGAGGCGCAGTTCCACCCGCTCCTCGTCGAGAAACTCGGTGTAGTTGAACACCAGGTCGAACTTGGCCGTGCGTTCCTCGAACTGCACCGGGGTCACCGAGAGTCCGGGAGCGACCGCCGATTCCACCGTGCGACTGTGGTAGCCGACCATCACCTGGAACAGGGGATTCCTGGCCAGGGTGCGGCCGGGATTGACCCTCTCCACGACCGCCTCGAACGGCACGTCCGAGTGAGCGAATGCGGCCAGGTCGACGCCCCGGACCCGATCCAGCAACTCGTCGAACGTCGGATTGCCGGACACGTCCGTCCGCAACACCACGGTGTTGACGAAGAAGCCGATGAGCTCGTCCAGACCCTGCTCACTTCTTCCCGCGACCGGTGCCCCGATCGGCAGGTCGTCACCCGCACCCAACCGATGCAACAACGCCGCGGATGCCGCGTGCATCACCATGAACATGGTGGTGCCGGTGGCACGCGCCAGCGCACGGAGCGAACGAGTGGTGGCAGCATCCAGCACCGACTCGATGGCTCCGCCCGAGAAGCTGGGCCGCGCCGGGCGAGTGCGGTCGGCGGGAAGCATTAGTTCTTCGGGTGCCCCGTCGAGTGTCGTCGCCCAGTAGTCGAGTTGACGGCTCACCAGGCTCGACGGGTCCTGTGGATCGCCCAGCATCTCCCGCTGCCACAGGGTGTAGTCGGCGTACTGCACGTCGAGCGGTTCCCATACCGGTGCCGAATTCTGCGCGCGGTGGGCGTAAGCCGTCATCAGGTCCCGCAGGAACGGGCGGTCGGACCACTCATCGGTGGCGATGTGGTGCAACACGATGGCCAAGACCTGCTCGTCACCGACCCCGATGACGGCCGCTCGGACCGGGATCTCCGTCGCCAGATCGAACGGGTGACCGACCGCGTCACCGACCAACCGGACGAGGTCGGCGTCCGTGCCGTCCACCACGGAGACTTCGGGTCGCACGTCGCCGAGGATCACCTGCACCGGCTCGCCGTCGTGCTCCCCGAACACGGTGCGAAGCGACTCGTGCCTCACCACGACGTCGGTCAGCGCCTGCTCGAACAGCGCAGGGTCGAGCGGGTCCCGCAGTCGCAGCACGATCGGGAAGTTGTAGGCGCCCGAGTACCTGTCCATCTGCTGCAGCAGCCAGAGACGTTGTTGCGCAGCCGAAAGGGGAAGGTGCTGGGGCCGCGATCGGGCGCTCAGCACGGGACGCGTCGACCCCGTGTTGCCCCGGATCCGGTCGGCCAGCTCGGCGACGGTGGGAGCCTCGAACAGGTCGCGCATAGCGAGGTCCGTGTCGAGCGCGGCTCGCGCACGGCTGATCAGGCGAGTAGCCAGCAGTGAGTGCCCGCCGAGGTCGAAGAAGTTGTCATCGACGCCGGGAGCCGGGACTCCGAGGATTTCGCCGAACAGCTCGGACAGCACCCGCTCGGTGGTGTCGCGCGGTTCGGTGCGCGCACCGGCATGGGCGCCGAGCACCTCGTCCGCCGAGGGGAGCGCCTTGACGTCGAGTTTGCCGTTGACCGTCATCGGCAGCGACTCGACCTCGATGACCGCGGCGGGAATCATGTAGTCCGGCAGGGTGGCGCGCAGCGCCCGTGCGTACTTGTGGTTGTCCTGGCTACCAGAAAGGCGCACGGGGACGGCGTAGCCGACGAGTCGCTTGAAACCACCCGCGCCCGAATCGACCACGACCGCGGCCTGGCGCACGTCGTCCAGCGCTTCGAGGGCGGAGGAAATTTCGCCGAGCTCGACGCGGTGACCGCGAATCTTCACCTGATCATCGGTACGGCCGAGAAAATCAACACACGCTAGTACATTTCCCCTCGCTCCGCTCGACCAGACGGCGCGGCGGCGGACCAGATCACCCGTCCGATACATACGTATGGATGAGCCGAACGGATCGGCGACGAACCGCTCGGCCGTCAGTGCGGATCGGCCGAGATAACCGCGCGCCAGCCCGACTCCCGAGATGTACAGCTCACCGGGAACACCATCCGGGACCGGACGCAGCCAGGCGTCCAGCACATACGCCGAGGTGTTCCAGATCGGGGTTCCGACCGTCGGAGTGACGCTGTCGCCGGTGCCTGCCCCGAGGGTGTTGATCGTGTACTCGGTGGGGCCGTACAGGTTGTAACCGCACGTTCCCTCGGTGTCCCGCAACCGGTTCCATACCGAGTCCGACACGGCCTCCCCGCCGAGCAGCACCAGAGGAGGCCGATGACGTCCGTCGCCGTCATCGAGCAGTCCTTCCTCGAACAGATGTTGCGCATACGTGGGCGTGACGTTGACGACGTCGATCCGGTGGGCGTCGCAGTAGGACACCAAGGCTTCGGCGTCGCGCCGGAGGTTCTCGTCGCAGATGTGTACCTCGTGGCCTTCGACGAGCCACAGCAATTCCTCCCACGACATGTCGAATGCGAACGACACCGTGTGGGCGATGCGTAGACGCCTGCCTCCCGCGGCACTCACCACGGGTTCGAAGATTGCCTCGCGATGGTTGAACTGCATGTTGGTCAAACCGCGGTACGGCGTGACCACGCCCTTCGGTTTACCTGTCGACCCCGACGTATAGATGACGTACGCGGGATGGTCCAGCCGTCCCGGTGTCCCCGGAACGAAACTCCCGAGTTCGAGATCGGACAGCGGCTCCGAAGACACGGAGCCGAGGAGGGCGGGGTCGACCAGAAGAACGTCGACGTGCGCCGCGGCCAACGTGTCCGCGACCTCGGAGGTGGTCACCAGGGTCACCGGGCGTGCGTCGTCGAGCATGCCCACCAGTCGCTCGGCCGGGTGGTCCAATTCGAGCGGTAGGTACGCGGATCCGGTGCGCAACACTGCGAACAACGCCACGACCATCTCCACCGACCTCGGGAGCGCGAGCGCGACGATCTTCTCGGGGCCTGCGCCGTGACCCAGCAGGAGCCGGGACATGCGGTTGATGTCGGCGTCGAGTTCCGCGTACGTCACTGTGCGGTCCCCGAAGACGAGGGCCGAGTGGTCCGGGCGCTGCCGGGCGGCGTCCGCGAACAGGTCGGCGATGGTCGCGTCGGGCAACACCTTCGTTGCCGGCGGGGTGCCCGCGGCTGCCCCCGGGATGCTGCCCACCATCCCGAACATATCGGTGGACCACTGGGCGAGCACGTCCACGAATCGGGCCAGCATGGCCTCCACCCGCGACTGCGCCATGCGATCGGGGTGGAACTCGAACTTCACCTTCACACTGGTGCCCGGCGTCACGACGACGGTCAGCGGGTAGTGGGTGTGGTCTATGCTGTCGCCACCGCTGATGTCGTGGGCGGCGTTGAGCGCCGACACCTGGTTCTCGTCCACGAAATTCTGCAGCACGTACAGCACGTCGAAGAGTTGGCGATGATTCGATACTCGCTGGATGGACGCCAGACCGAGGTAGTCGTACGGGGTCAGCGCCAGCCGCTCGGACTGGGTCCGGCGCAGCAGATCGGTGACGCGCTCGCCCGGACGCAGCGTCAGGCGGACCGGCACCGTATTGAGGAACATGCCCGCCACGGCGTCGAGGCCCGGCACCTCAGGGGGACGACCGGCCACAGTGGTGCCGAACACCACATCCTGTTTTCCCGTTTCGATCCCGAGTACGACGGCAAGGGCCGCGTTGAGCACGGCGTTGAACGTGACACCTGCCCCACGTGCAGCGGCCCGGAGCCGCTCACTGAAGTCCGCATCGAGCACGGCATCTCGGCGCTGGGGCGGCTGTGGCTCGTCCACCACTGCGGCGGCCAACAGAGTCGGTTCCTCGAGACCGCGGAGCGCCTCCGTCCATGCCTCCTGCGCCGCGTCCGCGTCCCGTGTGGCCAGCCAGGTCAGGTAGTCCTCGAACGTGCCCTCGGGAGCGGCGAAGCTCGAGTCGTCCCCCGCCGAGTCGTAGAGGGCGAGAAGCTGACTCACCACGAGGCCGTTGGACCAGCCGTCCCACAGCAGGAACTGCCGGTTGACCACCAACCGGTCGTGGTCGTCCTCGAGACGCAGGACCATAACGCGCCACAGCGGCGGGGCCGTCAGATCGAACGGGGTCAGCCGATCGCGGGCGGCCAATTGTTCTGCATAGTCGGCCCGTTCGGTGTCGCCCAGATCGCGAAGATCGAATTCGGTGATCGGCACATCGAGCTCGGCGCTGAAGAACTGCACCGGCGTCGAGAGTCCTTCACTGACGAACCCTGCACGGAGGGTGGGGTTGCGCCGTTGCAGGGTGCGCAGGGCAGCAGCAAGCCGGTCGAGGTCCAGACGGTGCGCGAAATCGAGGGAGAACTGTGCCGTGTAAATGTCCGAACCTGCCGCGAAGCCTGCCTGGAAGTACAACCCCTCCTGAAGGGGTGACAGAGGAAGCACCGTCTCGACGCCCGCGGGACAGGTCGCCGCGATGCGGTCTATCTCATCCTGGGTCAGGTGAACCAACGGCAGATCCGACGGGGTCAGCAGGGCCGGCCCCCGGTGTTCGGATACGGACTCCGCCAATTCTCCGAGAGCCGACACCCAGCCCTCGCTGAGCGCGATCGCGTCGTCCTCGCTCAGGTCGTCTGCCGACCAGGCGAAGACTGCGTGCAGCTGCGAACCGTGTTCGCCGTCGTCGCAGAGCGCGTTGACCACCAACCGGTAGGGCGCACCGAAGTCGGCGCCGGGATCCGTGACGAGGGAATCGGATTCGGCGGCAGGCGTCCACGCCCCGGACCCGGCGTGCGGCATCCGGCCCAGGTAGTTGAACAACACCTGGGACTCCGGCCGAGACCCGAGGATCCGAGCGGTCCGCGCGTTGACGTACCGCAACATCCCGTACCCGATTCCGCCGTCCGGCGCCGCACGCAGCTGTTCCTTCACCGCCTTCAAGGTGTCGAGCGCGCCCCCGGCACTGCGCAACCGCACCGGAGCGACGTTGGTCAGCCAACCGACCGTGCGCGAGAGGTCGAGGCCAGGGGTCAATTCCTCACGGCCGTGCCGTTCGAGGTCCACCAGCAGGTCGTGATTGCGGCCGCTCGCTGCGAACCATCGGTCGACGGCCAGCCGCAGTGCGGCGACCAGGACGTCCGTGACGTCAGCGCCGACTGCGACCGGAACGGTGGTCAGCAGCGCGTTCGTGAGTGCGGAGTCCAGACGCACCGTGCGGCGGGCGCCGCTGCCCACCACCGCGGTACCCGAGGCACCGGGCACGAGGTCGGCGCCCGGTTCGGTGACCTCGAGCCAGTGGCCGAGTTCAGCGAGACGTGCGGGCTCGTGCGCCTGTTCGGTCACGATTCGCGAGAACCCCCGCAGCGAGGTGGACACCGGATCGAGCGCCGACGGCTGCCCGCTGTCGGCGGCCACCCACGCCATGGCAAGGTCTTCGACCAGGATTCGCCACGACACCCCGTCGACGACGAGGTGGTGGGCGACGAGCAGCAGCCTGCCGAGCGCGTCCGGCCCCGCGTCGAACCACACGGCCGACACCATGGTGCCGCTGTCGGGGTCGAGCCGGTCGGTGGCTGCGTCGGATTCCGCTGCCACCAGCTGACGCAGTGCCTTGTCGTCGAGTCCAGTCGCGTCGACCCGGCGGAACGACGCCTCCGCCGACTCTGTGATCTCGAGCGACCACACGCCGGGTGCATGCCGGGTCAGGTGCTGACGAAGGCCGTCGTGATGCGCGATTATCGAGCGGAGCGCGGCTGTGAGCACGTCGGTGCTGGTGCCGGCGGGGGTGTGCAGGAGGACGGCCTGGTTGAAACGGTCCTTGTCGCCACTCCACTCGGAGAGCCGGTGGACGACGGGAAGCGGTAGCAGCGCGCCCGTTCGAGCGCCGACCGGCGCGGCGGTTTCGGCAACGACTGGGGCATCCCCTGCCAGCCGGGCGAGGGCCGCCGGCGTCCGCTGTTCGAAGATCTGGCGTGGCGTGATCGTCATTCCTTCGCGGCGCGCGAGATTGACCAGGCGGATGGCCAGAATGCTGTCCCCACCGAGCATGAAGAAGTCGTCGTCCACTCCGACCGTGTCGAGTCCGAGGACTTCGGCGTAGCGGGCGGCGAGCATCGCGGCGGTGTCATCCCCACCGGCGAGCGCTGATGCCGCCGGAGCCGGGAGCGTGGGCGCCGGAAGCGAGGTGCGATCCAGCTTGCCGCTCGGGGTGAGCGGGAAAGCGTCGAGCACCACGAAGAGGACGGGAACCATGTACTCGGGAAGAGCGGATTGCAGCCGGGCGCGAACGTCGTCGAGATCGACGTCGCCTACGACGTACCCCACCAATTGTTGCCTGCCCGGGCGGTCCGAACGCACGACGGCGGCCGCCTGCCGCACCCCGGGACAGGCAGACAGGTGTGCCTCGATTTCACCGAGCTCGATACGGAAGCCCCGCAGCTTCACCTGATCGTCCACTCGGCCGACGTACTCGACGGCACCATCAGGGTTGATCCGTGCGATGTCGCCGGTGCGATACATGCGAGTACCGGAAGACGAGAACGGGTCGGCGACGAAACGCTCGGCACTCAGCGCTGCCCTGCCGAGATATCCGTCGGCCACCTGCGGTCCGGACAGGTAGAGCTCTCCCGATGCACCCGGCGGCACCGGATGCAGGTACCGGTCGAGGACGTACAGTCCGGTGTTCGACGTCGGGAAGCCGATCGGCACCGACGACGCCGCAGCGTCGATGTTCTGCACGGACGCCGCGTAACTCACCTCCACCGACGCCTCGGTCGGACCGTACAAATTGTCGACTTCCACGCCCGGCAGCACTTCGGCCACCCGGCGTGCCGACGCCACCGGCAGGGCCTCACCGCTGCAGGCGATGATCCGCAATCCAGTGCAGCCGGCTGCGGCAGGTTCCGCGAGGAACGCCTCGAGCATGGAGGGGACGAAATGTGCTCGGGTTACCGATTTTCCGACGATGACGTCGGCGAGGTACGCGGGATCCTTGTGTCCGTCCGGGCGCGCGAGGACGACGGTAGCGCCCGCGACGAGGGGGCCGAAGAGTTCGGGCACCGACACGTCGAAGCTGGCGGGGGTCTTCTGAAGCACCCTGTCCGATGCGGTGATCGGCCGGAAGGTTTGCATCCACAGCAGTCGGTTGACGATGCCGGCGTGAGGCACGACGACGCCCTTGGGCCGTCCGGTCGAACCGGACGTGTAGATCACGTATGCGGGATGGCGCGACGACGAGCCGATCTCGGGCAGCGGCACCGACGAGTAGTCGTCCGCATCGCTGACGCGCACCAGCGGGACGCCGGCGTCCTGGACGAGTGCGGCGGAACCGCTGTCGGTGAGCACGCAGACCGGGCGCGCGTCACTGATCATGTATGCCACACGTTCTGCGGGATAGCCGGTATCGAGCGGAACGTACGCTCCGCCGGCCTTCCCGACCGCCAGAAGGGACACCATCAGATCGAGCGAACGTGGCAGCGCCACGGCCACCCTCGTGCCCGGGAGCACGCCGCGCTCGATCAGCAGTCGTGCGAGACGGTTTGCCCGGGAATGCAACTCGGAGTAGGTGAGCTGTTCGTCCTCGAACACGACGGCCACCGCGTCGGGCGTCCGAGCCGCCTGCTCCACGAGAAGGGCGGTGAGAGTCGTGTCGGGAAACGCCCGCCGCGCGTCGTGCACCGCCGACGCGGCCGGCCGGGGCGATACCAGAGCCACACTCGACACGGTTTGGTCGGCGTCACGGGTCACCTCCCGTAGATAGGCCACCATCGATTCGGCGAACCGGTCAGCCGTCACCGAATCGATGCGCGACGCGTCGTACTTCAGCTCGAGGGTCAACGTGTCGCCAGGCACGACGATCAGCGTCATCGGGTAAGGCGGATGCTCGTCGAAGCGCACGTTCGTCAGATGCACAGTGCCGGACGGATCGACGGCAGCGCCCTCACCCAGCGGGTAGTTCTCGAAGACGACGAGTGTCTCGAACATGTTCTCGAGGCCCGCTGCACGGCGCAGTTCGGCCAGGCCGACATACTGGTGATCGAGGAGCGCGGACTGCTCGTCCTGCCAACGCGTGAGCGCCTCGGCCACCGCCTCGGTGGGCCGATACCTCAGTCGCGCCGGTACGGTGTTGATGAACAACCCCACCATGGATTCGATCCCTGACAGATCGCCGCCGCGGCCCGACACCGTGGAACCGAACACCACGTCGTCCGTGCCGGTGAGCCGGCCCAGGACGAGCCCCCACGTGCCGTGGACGAGCGTGCTGAGTGTCAACCCGCGGGCCCGGCCGACTGCGACGAGTGCGTCGGTATCCGCGGACGGCAGCCCCACCCGCACGCTGCGAATGCCGGATTCGCCCGGTGCCGCAGTGCGGGGCAACTCCACCTGCTCCGGTACATCCCGGAGCGCCTCCCGCCACACCTCGAGCGACGCATTCCGGTCCCGCGCCGCGAGCCACTCGAGGTAACTGCGGTACGGGGTGGGTGCCGGCAACGCCGGCGGTGTGTTCGCCGCACTGTAGAAAGCCAGCATCTCGCGCAGCATCACCGGCACCGACCACCCGTCGGCGATCACGTGGTGAATCGACTGCAGCAGAAGGTACTTCTCCGACTCCACCTGGGCGAGGGTGTAGCGCAGCAGCGGTGGGCGGTCGAAGACGAATCCGCGAGCACGATCCGCGGCCAGCACCTCTTCGACCCGCTGGTGCGGGTTCGCGACTTCGGTGAGGTCGAGCACATCCATCGGTACCCGGACACCGTCACAGATCACCTGCACGATCCGGCCGTCCGACACGGACGACAGTGCGGTGCGCAGAGCAGCGTGCCGATCGACCACGGACTGCAATGCCCGGTGCAGTGCGCCCGGGTCGACCGGCCCGCTCAGCTCGATCACCTGTTGGACCACGTAGGGATCGGAGCCCGTGTCCTCGAAGACCGACTGGAAGTAAATGCCCTCCTGCAACGGCGTCAACGGGAGCACATCGGACGGCGCCGACAAGGCGTCCACATCCTGCTGCGTCAATCCGGCCAGCGGGAAGTCCGAGGGTGTGCGGCCGCCCAGGCGTTCGATCGCGGCCACGGCCGACAACGCCGTCGACCACTCCTCGGCGAGCGCCTCGACATCGTTGCGCCCAAGAATCCCGGGCGCCCAAGTGAATGAAGTACTCAACACCGGACCGTCTGCACCGTCTTCGGCGATCACGTCCAAGGTCAGCACGTGCCCGAGCGGCATGCGCGGGTCGTCGGCGCCGCCCATCGCGCGAGGCAGCCAGTCGGCGTCTCCACCGGACGTGACTCGGCCGAGGTAGTTGAAGAGCACCTGAGGAGTCGGTGCGTTCTCGAGTACAGGGACCGAGTCACCGAGGTATCGCAGTGCGCCGTAACCGAACCCGGCGCCCGGGATGCTGCGCAGCTGCTCCTTGACGGCCTTCAGCGCCGACGCCAGCCCCTCGTCGTCGTCCACGACACCGGCGTCGATCGACACCGGATACACCGTGGTGAACCAGCCGACAGTTCGAGAGAGATCGACCGCGGGCCCGCCGGGCGCGCGCACGAGGTCCTCTTCGCGTCCGTGACCCTCGAGGTCGAGCAGCATCGTGCCCGGCGTTACGTCCCCTCGACGAGCGACCTGCCACCGCCTCGCAGCCACGGCAAAAGCGGTGAGCAGCACGTCGTTGACAGAGCCGGAGAACGCCGCGGGAACGGTTGAGAGCAGAGGGCGGGTGAACTCGGGCGCCAGAGTCACGGTGAGGGTCTCGGCATCACCGGCCAGGTCGACCGTGGGGTCGAGTGGCCGGGATCCCAGCATCGGGTCGGGAGTCGACGTCACCGTCTTCCAGAACGACAATTCGGAATCGAATGCGCCGGCCCGTGCGCGTTCTTCGAGCAGCGCGGACCAACGGCGCAGCGAAGTGCCGACGGGGGCAAGGGCGGGCTCGGCGCCGGAAAGGAGTGCCGTTCCCGCGTGCGCCAAGTCTTCGAGAATGATGCGCCAGGACACACCGTCAACCACCAGGTGGTGGCCGACCAGAAGCAGTCTGCCCGGACCGGAGGTGGCCCGGAACAGGACGGCCTGCAGCATCGCGCCGCGGTCAGGATCGAGCCGGCCGAGCGCTGCGGAAGTTTCGGCGTCGAGTAGCTGGGGATCGAGCTGATCTACGCTCCCTTCGACCTCGACGACACGCAGAGCGTCGGACGCCGACGCGGGATCCCAGTGCGGCACAGACAGTGTCCACCGCTCCCCACGGATCAGCCGCGCTCGCAGGGCGTCGTGCCGCTCGAGTACGGCCGAAAGCGCTCCGCGCGCAGCCTGTTCACCGAATGCGGGCGGGGTCTGCACCAGCACCGACTGGTGGAACCGGGTGATGTCGTCTCCGGCTTCGCTGATGCGGGCGAGGATCGGAGTGCCGGTGACAGTGCCGAACGCGACATCGTCCGTGTCGGCCGCTGCCACCTCACGCCCGGCCTCGGCCCGGGCGAGCGCTTCGGCAGTGCGGAGCTGGAACACCTCGCGCGGACTGATCGAAAATCCTTCCCGGCGAGCATGATTTACCAACGAGATGGCGACGATACTGTCACCGCCCAGCGCGAAGAAGTCATCAGAGACACCGACCGACTCCACCCCCAGGACTCCGGCCATCAACCCGCACAGCGATTTCTCGACGGCGGTACGCGGGGCGACCTTGTCACCCGCTGCTCCGAGGTCGCGTTCAGGCAGGGCCCGCCGGTCCAGTTTGCCGTTGGGCGTGAGCGGGAACCGGTCGAGAATCACGAAAGCCGAGGGCACCATGTATTCGGGCAGCCTCGACGACACCCATTCCCGCAGCCCGGAGTTGTCCAGTGCCGAACCGGAGTCGGGCACGACGTAGGCGGCGAGATACTTGGCGCCGGTCGGTGTCTCGCGCACGACCACTGCGCTGTGTCGCACCTCGGGGTGAGCGACGAGTCCAGCCTCCACGTCCTCGAGTTCGAGGCGCATACCCCGGATCTTCACCTGATTGTCGGCGCGGCCGAGAAAGTCGAGCGAACCGTCGGCGCTCCATCGAGCCAGGTCGCCGGTGCGATAGAGGCGTGAACCGTCGTCGGCGAAGGGATTGGCAACGAAGCGTGCCGCTGTCAGAGGAGACGCGCCGACATACCCGCGTCCGAGCAGGAATCCGCCCGCGTAGAGCTCACCACTCGCACCGAGCGGTACCGGGTTCAGGTGCCCGTCCAGAACGTAGAGCTGGGTCCCGGGATTGGGACGGCCGATCGACGTCGCGATCCGTGCGGCATCCTCCCGATAGACGACGTGCGACACACCGATGGTGGCTTCCGCGGGGCCGTACCCGTGATACAGCGTCGTCGACAACTGGGCACGGAAACGCTCGAACAGCTCTGGTGTGAGAACCTCACCGCCACACCACACATGCTTCAGCGCGGACAGCTGCTCCGTGCCGCGCGACAAGTCGAGAAGAACGTCGAGCATCGAGGACACGAGGTAGACGAAT
This sequence comes from Rhodococcus tibetensis, assembly GCF_024438035.1. GTDB lineage: Bacteria > Actinomycetota > Actinomycetes > Mycobacteriales > Mycobacteriaceae > Rhodococcus_F > Rhodococcus_F tibetensis. The sequence continues at coordinate 236,424 of NZ_JANFQF010000001.1, read as the reverse complement.
GTCACCGACTCTCGCGCAATGAGGTCGAGCAGGTACTGAGGGTCGCGCTCCCCGCCGTGCTCGGCCACCACCAGCCGTCCGCCCGACACCAGTGGCAGTAGGATTTCGTTGACCGAGATGTCGAAAGACAAGGGGGCCTTGAACAAAGACGTGTCCCCGGCTCCGAACTTCAGAATTTCGTCACGCTGCCACAGCAAGCGTGCGCATACCGCTTCGTGACGGATCATCGCACCCTTGGGCCGGCCCGTCGATCCCGAAGTGAAGATGACGTACGCCAACCGGGAACCCTGCATGGTGACGGCGGGCATGTCGGTGGCGTTGTCCGCGTGCGCCCAGTCCGCCAGGTCGACCGGGACTGCGCTGCTACCGGCGTCCGCCACCCCGCCGGGCCCGGTGAGGACGAGGCTCACCCCCGCGTCCTCGAGCACAGCGACGCGACGCCCCCGCGGCCAGGACGGATCGAGGGGAACGAACGCGCCACCCGCGCACACCACGGCCAGAAGGCCGACCACCATCTCCGCCGAACGCGGCAACCCCACTGCCACAACGTCCTCGGAACCCACACCGCGCTCACGCAGGTGATGGGCGAGTTGGGCCACCCGCTCCCCGAGCTCGCGGTACGTGATCCGGACCTCGCCGGCCACCAGCGCCTCCGCATCCGGGGTGCGATGCACCTGCTCCTGGAACAGTACGGGGATCGTCACCGACTCGTGTGCGCGGCCGGTGTCGTTGAACTCCACCAAGAGTTGGTGACGTTCGGCCTCCGTCAGTGGGTCGAGAGAGGACACGGCCGCGACGGGATCGGCGACGAACTGGCCCACGAAATGTTCGAGCCGTCGACGGTGTTCCTCGAGTTCGGCGGCCAGGCCGTGCGGCGCCCGCAGATCGATCTGGATGGCTTCCGAATCCTGTCCTCCGCGGATGGAGAAGTCGAGGTCCGAGACCGGTCCGGTGGCCGAACTCCGCACCCATGCGGGGAAACCGCCGAACGTCAGCGAATGCTCGAACATCATCGAATTGATGCCGGGTCCGAAGATCTGGCGATCCGGGTCGAGCGACCGCAGGTCCCGGGCCAGGTCTTCACCGCGGTAACGACCGTGCCGCAGCACCGAGATGAGGGTCGTGTCGATGCGCCGGGCCAGCGCGGCCACCGTCATGTCGGAATCGACCTGAATCCGCAACGGCAGGATGGTGGAGGCCATACCGGGCACTCGGCGCATGTCGCGCCCGACCCGCGCCGTCATCGGCAGCGACAAGGTGAGGTCGCGCCTGCCGGTGATCCGGTGGATGTAGGCCATCACGATCGCAAGCGGCAGCCGGGTGCGGCGGATTCCGGCATCGGCGGCGAAGGCGTACAGGGCGTCGGCGTCTTCCCCGTCGATCTCGACCACTGCCGAGATCGGCGCTTCCGACCGTTCGTCCACGGGAGGGAGCAACCGCGGAGGTTCCGGTGCGTCGATCACCTGCTGCAGCCAGAACTCGCGATCGGCGGCGAATCGCGCGGACCCGCGGTACTCACGGTCGGCGGCAAGGAGCGTGTCGAGGGACCAGGGGCCTGCGGCGGTCTCGAGGTCGGGGTTGTCGTAGCGCTCGACGACATCGGCCACCAGCAGGGTGATGCCGTAACCGTCGATGATGCTGTGGTGGTAGCGCTGGTACCAGATCAACGATTCGTTGTCGGTGCGCAATAAAGCGTGGTGGAACAACGGTTTTTCGTCCCCGACAGCGACCACGGTCTGCATGTCGCGTTCCATCCACGCGTGCGCACTGGACTCCGGGTCGTCTTCGGCGCGCAGATCGACGACGCTCAGAGTCCAGTCGTCGCGAGCCGTGGGAACCTGGAGAAGTTCGTCGCCGTCTCCCCGCTCGAAACGCACGTGCAGCGCTTCGGCGCGTTCGACCGTCTTGCGGACAGCGATGATGGTGCGGTCCAGATCGACCGGACCGGCAACCTCGACGACCAGCGACAGGTTGTACACCGGGCTGCCCGGGTTCAACTCCTGACCGACCCAGACCTCGGACTGCGCGGCAGTGAGTGGCAGCGCGGTCGGCGTAGACACTGAGGTGCGAACGCTCTCAGTGGAGGGAAACCGAGGCTGGGCAGCCGCCGAGTCGTCCGGTGACATGGGTGATCCGATCGTCCGTCGAGAGTGCTCGTCGCACGACGGGCACCCGAGGAGTTTAGGTTAGGCTACCCACCAGCAACAACCGGTTCCCAGCTTCTTCGCAGGTGCCGAATATCACTGTAACGCCCGGGACTCAACCTCTACGTCGATCGAAACGGTCAGTCCGCCAGGAATTCCAGCAAGACCTTGTTGATGACCTCGGGCTGCTCGAGGTAGCCGTAGTGCCCGACATCCGGGATCTCGTAATAGCGAGCCGACGGAATGGCCTCGGCAACCTCCCGTGAGAGATACGGCGGAATCATGCGGTCGTCGGCAAACCCGACCGACAGACACGGTGTGGTAATCGCCCGGTATGCCTGCCGTCGATCGAACGTGCGGTCCATCTCCATCTGGGCGCGCACACCCGCGGACGTCCGGCCGCCGCTGAACTCGAAGAGGTCGAGCCAGTCCCTGGCGGTGTGCGGGTCCACAAGCGATGCGGGAGACAAATTCATCACCGCAGTGACCGCCGCCCGATACTTGGCCGGAAGCTCGACGCCGCTGTCGTGCAGCGCGCGCTCACCCTCGGTGAGCGTCTGCTGGAAGTAGTCCATCCGGGCGTGGCCGGCGAGGAAGGCGGCCTTGTACACCAGGTCCGGGCGCGTCAACGCGAGTTCCTGAGCGACCCGGGCACCCATCGAAGTACCGACGACACGCGCGGGACCGCCACCGAGGTGTTCGATCAGTGCCGCGGTGTCCGCAACGAGGTCGTCCATGGTGATGCCCGCCACGCTCTCGGCGGAAGGAGCGATGCCCCGGTTGTCGAAAGTGCAGACGCGATAGCCCGCATCGACGAGCGCGGGGGTCTGGTGGAGATCCCACACCCGCCCCGGGCTCCCGGTGCCCATGATGAGTACCACGAGATCTCCGGACCCCTTGACCTGGTAGTTCAAGGATATTCCGTTGATCGTGGCGATCGTCATTTCTGCCTTCCTTCCATGGGCGGCCTCACCGATGTGGGGTTGGATAGCCTAAGCTCGCATTGCTGCCGCTTCTTTGCGGCGCTGACCGTCAAGCTCGTCCAGGAGGACCGCGTTGAGAGTCGCCACACTCGGATATCAAACCTGGGGTCACCGTACCCTGAAGGCCCTGCTCGAGTCCGAGCACGAGGTCGTCCTCGCGATCACGCATCCCAAGAGCGAGCACGTCTACGAACAGATGTGGGCCGACTCCGTTGCGGATCTGGCCACCGAACACGGCGTTCCCGTTCACATCGCGAACAAGCCCGACGAAGACTTCAAGGCGGCACTGAAACAGGCTGACCCCGACATCATCGTCGCGAACAATTGGCGCACGTGGCTGCCGCGGGACGTCTTCGACTCGCCCCGCTACGGCACACTCAACATTCACGACTCCCTCCTACCCAAATACACCGGCTTCTCGCCGCTCATCTGGGCGCTCCTCAACGGTGAAGAAGAAGTCGGGCTCACCGCTCACCTCATGGACGAGGAACTCGACGCGGGCGACATCGTCCTGCAGCGGTCCACCCCGGTCGGACCCACGGACACCGTCACCGACCTGTTCCACCGCACCGTCGACATGATCGGCCCGATCACCCTCGACGCTCTCGACCTCATCGCCTCCGGCCGCACCGACTGGACACCTCAGGACCGCTCGCAGGCCACCTTCTTCCACAAGCGTGCGCCCGAGGACAGTCGCATCGATTGGACCTGGCCGGCCGACGCCATCGAGCGGCTCGTCCGCGCACAGTCCGACCCGTATCCCAACGCCTTCACCCACTACAAGGGCCAGCGCATCCGGGTCCTGAAGGCCTCGGTGTCCGAAGGCAACTACGGCGGAACCCCCGGGCGTGTCTTCATCCACGAGGGCGACGGCATGGTCATCGTCGCCGGACCCGACGCGCGCACCGGGAAGAACAAGGGACTCAAGATCCAGCGCGTGCGCCTCGACGACGGCACCGAACTGGCCGGCATCGAGTTCTTCCCCCACGGCGGCGGCTACCTGGGCTGACGCCCGTGCCACGCCGACCAGAGCTGCGCGTAACGACCGCCCGCGGCGACGAGCGCGCGATGTGTTCCTTCCTCCACGATCCGGCCCTTTTCGAGTACGACGACGCGGTCGGCGGTGGCGGCCTGGGTGAGCCGATGCGCCACGACCAGCGTGGTGCGACCGCGGGTCGCGGCTTCGGCGGACGCCTCGAGGTCCCGGGCACCGGCGCTGCCGGCTTCTGCAGTCGCCTCGTCTAGGACGGCGACTGCGGGATCAGCGAGGACGAGGCGGGCAAGGGCCAACTGCTGGGCCTGCGCCGCGGTCAGTTCGTGCCCACCCTCGCCGACGACGGTGCGAACACCCTCGGCCAGCGCGTTCACCCAATCGGCCGCACCGACCGTCTTCAGTGCCATTGCCGCGTCTTCCTCGGAAGCACCGGGCGCCGCCAGCCGTAGGTCGTCGATGAGGGGCCCGGCGAACACATGCACCTCTTGGCTGACGATGGCCACCCGACGCCGGAGCTCGCGCGGCGGCAGCTCCGACAGCGCCGTGCCACCGATGCGCACCGAACCCGACGTCGGGACGATCGACCCGGCCGCAATCGCCGCGACAGTGGTCTTCCCGGCCCCGGTCGAGCCCACCAGCGCGACACGCTCGCCGTGATCGACGCGCAGGCTGATGCCGTGCACCACCTCGTGCTCGTCGTCGTAAGTGTGCCGGACATCGACCAGTTCGAGTGTCGATTCCGCGGCAGCCGGGACCCCTGCGACTCTGACGGTGTCGTCTCTTCGCCCCACCACTCCGACAAGCCGCGCGAGACTCGCGCCCGCAGACTGCACCTCGTCGAAGGTGTACATGAGCATGCCGATCGGATTGAACAATCGGTGGAAGAGCAGGGCGGCGGTGGTGGTCTGCCCGACGGTCACGAGGTCACGCTGCACCAACGCGAAACCCACGGCGAGGATGGTCGCCAGACCGACGAACTCGGCGCGGTTGCCGCGCCCCGCGAAGCGGGTGAAGAGTGCGAACACGCCGACGGACAGATCCCGGGTTCTCCGTGAGGCGTCGTCGATCTTCCCGAGGTGGCTGTCTTCGAGACCGTAGGCCCGCACGGTGCTTGCGCCCTGCATGCTGCTGATCAGCGCCTGGGAGCGCTCGCCCATCGCCACGCGTTCATTCGCGTAGACGGGGGCCGAGCGCGGGAGGTACCAGCGCATGGCGAGCGCATACATCGGCAAGGCCACCATGCCCGCGAGCCCGAGACGCCAGTCGATGCCGAGCATCGTCATGACGCTCAGCAGCACCAGAAGTATCGCCGTCACGAGGTTGGGCACCACATCGGTGACGGCCTTGCCGATCACAGCCACGTCGTCGCCCACCCGGGACAACAGGTCGCCCTTGCCGACGCGCTCGATCGTCTGGACCGGAAGGCGTAGCGCACGGTCGATTGTCCGCTCCCGCAGATCCGCCAGGATGCCCTCACCGAGACTTCGAATGAGGAACGACGCATAACCGGCGCAGGCCCCACCGAGCACAGCGGCCGCGGCGATCACCGCGACCACCCACCCGATCGTCGACGGCGGAGCGCCGTCCTGCACCCGGTCGACAAGAACACCGAACACAAAGACGGGCACCAGTGCCATCGCAGCGGCGGTGGCCGCGACCAGCAGGGTGAGCAGGCTTCGTCCACGCCGCCGGCCAAGCTCGGTTTTCAGCCATGCCCAGGTGCGGCCTGCGGACGCGATGGGGAGCAGTTCACTCATCGCAGCACCGCCCGCCGGTATTGCGCGTCCTCGGCGGCCAACTGTGCGTGCGTGCCCTCGGCGACGACCGTTCCCTCGCCGAGGACGACGACGCGTTGAGTCACCGACAGCAGCGCAGGGCTGCTCGTGACGAGAACAGTCGTCTGGCCGCTGCCCACGGAGTCGCTGTGCCGCAAGTCGGCGATTCCTCCGGCGATCATGTGTTCCGTCACCGCGTCCACCGCGGTCGTCGGATCGTGCAGCACCAGCACCGGTGACCTCCTCATGAGCGCCCGGGCGAGCGCAACGCGCTGCCGTTGTCCGCCGGACAGGGACGACCCGCGGTCCGTCACCTCGTGCTCGAGACCGTCCGGGTGTGCATCGACGACATCCACCGCTGCGGACGCCCGAAGCGCCGCCTGGACCTCGCCTTGCGGCGCATCAGGTCGGCCCGCGGTCACATTGGATGCAACCGTTCCGGAGAACAGGTCACCGTTGTGGGGTTCGACCAGCACCGTCCGTCGCGCGTGCCTCAGGTCTGCATCCGAGAGTCGCACTCCCCCGACGGTCACCTCTCCGTCGTAGTGCTCCGGAGAGACCTGCCCGGACAGCAGTGCGGCCAGCGCCTCGGCGTCCTGCGGCCGGTAGGCGACGACGCCGAGTAGCTCACCGGACTCGACCCGAAGGTCGAGAGCGGTGAGCGACCGGTACGTCACACCCGACAACGACAGTTCGCTGCCATCGGGGATGAGCCCTGACCCCGCAGGCAGCAGCGGTTCCGCGTCCAGAACCAACGCCACCCGATCTGCCGACGCCCGGGTGAGAGCGAGGGATCCGGGGAGGCCCGCCAGGACGCCGAGCGGTTCGATGAAGAATTGCGAGAGGCCGACCACGGTGATCAGCTCCCCGACCGTGATCCGCCCTTCCAGTGCGAACCATCCCGCGAATCCTGCGATCCCGACGGCGAGCAGTGCGCTGACGGTCATCGACACGCCGGTGAAAGCCGCGGAACTTCTCGCGGTGTGGAGGGTGGCGTCGAGGGCGTCCCGGCTCGCGCTCCGGTAACGCTGCGAAGCCGCTTCCTCGGCGCCGATCCCGCGGAGTGGACGAAGCCCGCTCACCAGGTCGGTGGCCATGGCGGAGGCCCGCGCGACCGCGGTTTGCTGGTCGGTGGCTCGTCGGGTGATGAGCGGGGCCGCACGTTGCAGGAGCCCGAGGATGACGGGTGTCCCGATGAGAACGGCAAGTCCGAGTGGGACGTCGATGAGCAGCAGTGCGACAGCCGACCCGATGGCAGCGGTGAGGGCCGAGGCAGCGCGCGGCGCGAGGTCTGCGACGAAGGCGGATCGATCGGCATCAGTCGAGGACACGGAGAGCAACTCCCCGGCGCGTAGGTCGGTGCGCACGCCGCGGGGGTCGAGTATTCGGTGCGCCACCTCCATCCGCAGTTTGTGTCCCTCGCTCTGCATCGCCAGCACGATGAATCGGGCGCCGAACCGCCACGCTGCGGTGAGAACGAGGAAAAGCAGAGCCAATGCACACATCCAGGCGACCAGAGCTGACGTGTCGCCCGTCGCGACCGCACGGTCGACGATGACTCCGATTGCGATCGGCACGAGCGTTTCGGCCACCTGATGCACGCAGACCAGAACTGTGCCGAGACCGAGGCGCACACGATTGCGCACCAGAGCTCGACGCAGAATTGCGTTGCCACCAGTCTTCACGCGGACAACTCCCAACCTGACGGTTCCCGACAAGTAAGCAGACCCTAACTAGAGGCACACTATCGGAAGGGCAACTAGCGTCGACGTGCCCGGTTCTCATAGAGTCGCCGATACGAACTACTGCGTGCGACGCAGCAGCAAGCCCCGAGAGGACAAGAATGGCCGCGAACACGACCGCCGAGACCGACATCGCGGACGAGGATCTCGAACCCTTGGCCGACGAGACGGCCCGCCAGGCGCAGCGCGTTGTCGCTGCATACGCCGAGGATGCCGACGAGTGCAGAATGCTGCTCTCGATGCTCGGAATCGGACCAACCACCAAGCTCGACTGATAATTTCATCCACATCGACCGCGAAGGAAGCCCGTGGCCCTCAGCTCGGAATCGTCAGTTTCGTCATCGAGTTCGACATCTGACCCTGTCTCCGGGCAAGCCACCTTTGTCGTCGTGGCGAATCGACTTCCTGTCGATCTCGAGCGGCTTCCGGACGGCACCACCAAGTGGAAGCGGAGCCCCGGCGGACTCGTCACCGCGCTCGAGCCGATCTTGCGTCGCAACAAGGGTGCATGGGTCGGCTGGGCCGGTGTCGCCGACGCCGACCTGGACCCGGTGGTCGAGGACGGGCTCGAGCTCTACCCCGTCCCGCTGAGCGGCGCCGAAATTCGCGACTATTACGAGGGCTTCTCCAACGCCACCCTGTGGCCGCTCTACCACGATGTCATCGTGAAGCCGGAGTACAACCGCGACTGGTGGAACGCCTACGTCGAGGTCAATCGCCGGTTCGCGGAGGCCACGTCCAAGGCCGCGGCGCACGGTGCCACCGTGTGGATTCAGGACTATCAGTTGCAGCTCGTGCCGAAGATGCTGCGCATGCTCCGCCCCGACCTCACCATCGGTTTCTTCCTGCACATCCCGTTCCCGCCGGTCGAACTGTTCATGCAGATGCCGTGGCGAACCGAGATCGTCGAGGGACTTCTCGGTGCGGATCTGATCGGCTTCCACCTACCGGGTGGCGCGCAGAACTTCCTGTTCCTCGCCCGGCGCCTCGCCGGCCAGCCGACGTCGCGGGGCAATGTCGGTGTCCGCTCCAAGCTCGGCGTCGTGCAGGTCGGATTCCGGACCGTCCGGGTGGGGGCGTTCCCGATCTCCATCGACTCGGGAGAGCTGGACGAACAGTCACGTTCCAAATCGATCCGCGACCGTGCGAGGCAGATCCGCAAGGAGCTGGGAAACCCGAAGCACATCATGCTGGGCGTCGATCGACTCGACTACACCAAGGGCATTGACGTCCGACTCGCCGCGTTGCACGAACTGCTCGACGAACATCGCGTCGACCCTGCTGACACCGTGATGGTGCAGCTTGCCACGCCCAGCCGTGAACGGGTCGACAGTTACGTCCAGATGCGCGACGACATCGAGCGGAAGGTGTCGCGCATCAACGGTGAGTACAGCGAGGTCGGCCGTCCGGTGGTGCACTACATTCATCGCCCGATCCCGCGCGAAGAACTGATCGCTTTCTTCGTCGCCGCCGACGTGATGCTGGTGACCCCCCTCCGTGACGGCATGAACCTCGTCGCCAAGGAATATGTGGCGTGCCGTAGCGATCTGGGCGGCGCCCTGCTGCTCAGCGAGTTCACCGGTGCGGCGGCCGAACTTCGCCAGGCGTTCCTCTGCAATCCGCACGACCTCGACGGCGTCAAGGACGCGATGGAGCAGGCCCTGAACCAGCCCCGCGAAGACGGGCGCCGGCACATGCGAGCGCTGCGCCGGCAGGTGCTCGCCCACGACGTCGACCGCTGGGCGAAGGCATTCCTCGACGCACTGTCGCACAGCGGGGCAGCCGGGCCGGCGTTGATCGCCCCAGCCGAGGCCGACGAAGCCGACTACACGGCCGAGGACAACTGACTGCGGCGTCCCAGCTGACCGGAGGTCACCAGGAACGCGACGAGATCACGGATCGTCTCGTCGGCGGGACGTGGGACATAGCCCAGTTCGGAGGCTGCTTTCGAGCCGTCGATGACGGGTGCCGCGAGCAGCGCCGCCATCGCCGATCGGGACAGCACGTCGGAACCGAACCTGGCTCCGATGGGTTCCGCGATGGGCAGCACCCGTTCGATCACGCTCAAGGGGAACGAGTAGAGCGGGCCACGACGGCCTGCCGCGTGGGCGGCCTTCCGCACGGCGTCGTGCATGCCCAGCATGTGCCCGGAGATCAGATAGTTTTCCCCGGTCCGCCCCTTCTCCCCGGCGGCGATCAATCCGGCGGCCACGTCCCGAACGTCGACGAAGTCGAACGCTCCCTGCACAGCGGCGGGCACCCGGCCGCGAGCGGCGTTGCGTAGCAAGCTGTTCACACGGGAGAGCCCGTAGTCCACCGGGCCGTACACGCCGGTGGGGTTGCAGATCACCGCATCGAGCCCGGTGTCGATCACCGCACGCAGTTCGATCTCGCCGGCCCACTTGGACCTGTCGTACACGGGGATCGACGCGTCCACGGACCTCGGCGACTGCTCGTCGAGCATTCCACCGCAGTCGCTCTGATCGAACGAGTGCACGGAACTGCAGTGCACCATCCGCCGCACACCCACCGCGAGCGCAGCCTCGGCCACGGTGCGGACACCCTTGGTGTTCACGGTCCACGCCAGATCGTCCTTCTGCGCGAGGGTGATCATGGCGACGAGGTGATACACCATCTCGACACCGTCGAGGGCCCTCTTCATGGATTCCACGTCCAGCACGTCACCGTTAACCCAGGTGACCCCGTCGTGGGGAGCGTGTTCGGACCGGATGCGGTCGATGGCTGTCACCTCGTGGCCCGATTGGACCAGGAGATCGAGCAGATTGGTGCCCACGAATCCCGCGGCCCCGGTTACTGCAACCTTCATCGACGACTCCCCGTTCAGTTGTGGCCCTGCGACACAGCGTGGTGTGTGGGCAGTCGGCCAGGAAGCCCCGAGAGTACTAGAACATGTTTCACTTTGTGAAGGTCCGCCCGGCTCGGCGTGCGCGCCGACACTGCTACACCGGGGTGAGCTGATCGACGAGCCAGCGGTCGTCGACCTTCTGCAGCGAGACCCGCACCCGGCTGCCCGAGGTCCGAGCGTCCGGTGCTTCGGCACTGGTAGTGGTCTGGTTGAGGTACAGCAGGACCACCGCCTCAGTGGGAGTGGTCGACACGGGTGCAGCGGCTTGCACAGTCACCTGGACCGTCAGCTGTTTCTCCTTCGCCCCCGGAGCGATGGTTCCCTCCACGAGGGTGGTGTAGTCGTCCCGGAACGAGCCCGTGATTCCGTCTGCCGCAGCGGCCAATTGGCTGTCGACGTTGGCGAAGTCGTACGCCAGCATCGCAACGGCTTGCCTGCTCGCCGCGTCGACCGCCTCGGTCCGTGCCTGTTCGGCCAATTGGTCCTGCCGATCGCCGTACCAGAGGAACCCCACAGCGACTGCGAGCGCGACCACCGCGAGCGCAGCCACGATCTTCAACGCTGTCGCCTTGCTGACCGGGAGTTTTCGCGATTGTTGTGTGGACTTGTCGACGTCTTTGTCGGTCATGGGACGAACTCCACCTTCGATGCTGTCAACTTCCCGTTGTCGTCGCTGACGGTGACGCGCATCCGAAAGTCACGCGGCGACGGCTCCGGTTGTTCGGTGCTGGTGACCATGGTGCGGGCCGCGACGAGCACGTCGGCCGAAATCTCTGTCTCGCTTTGAATTCCCGCTTCGAGTACTTCGCCTTCGGTGGTGACGTTGGCGTCGCGGACCACACCGACGAAGGGGTCTTCCCGGCCCTGGAATTCCGCCAGAAAGGCTCCTGAGGCACCCGCGAGGATGCGGTCGACGTCTTCCTTCGCGGTCTCGGGGTGAATTGTCGTCAGGTTCAGTACGGTCTGGCGCGCCGTGTCGATGAAGGCCTGGCGCCGATCGTCTCGTTCGCGCGCAGACCGTTGGTCGAGCAGCAGGACGACGGCGGCCACGACCAAGGCGAGAATGACGACCGCGGCCACACCATAGCCGACCAGCGACTTCCACGAGCGACGCATTTTCGTATCGCCTCCGGGCGGTGGCGGCGCCCCGCCCGACTTGACTGCCCCCTCGGCAGCCGCCTTCTTCGTCGAAATCGTCACTGCCACCGGCTCATGCTTGGGCTCGGCAGATTTACCCGAGTGCGCGTCGCTCGACTTCGCCAGCACGACCGGTTGCGGTGTTCCCGTCTCACCGACCGGTGGACCCGCGTGGCGCACCGCTCGACGCCGGCTGCGCTCCTTCCGTGCCGAGGAGGCCTCCCCCGCCGGCGCTGCCACCTCGTCGGCCGCCCGCTCTTGTGTCGATGAACTCAAATCTGCTGACCTGTCATCATCGTCTGCCACGTCGAGTCCTTTCTCGGCGATCCTGACGCCAGATCCGGTTGGGTGTACGTCTTACCATCCGAACCGACAAAGCTACCCGTGCCCGGGTCGTACGGGACGGCCGCGACCGACCCACTCGGGGATCCTTCGTAGGAACTGGGGATAACAGGAACGGCCGTATACGAGGGTACATCCGGCGGCATGATCGGCCCGTAGGGCGGGTTGTTACCCGCGGCCTCCCACCCGTCACGGCACGCTTGCACGGTCGGTGCCCGGCGTCCGGGGTATTCCATGCAGGGTAGGTTCCGCGCACCACGCACGACCGACGGATCGTCCTGCGCCGCCTTGCAGTACAGATCGCCGGGTGTCGCGATCGGTTCCGTCTGGTCGCCGCTGCGCCGCTGATCCGGCGGGAGGAATCCTGTGGTGCACGCGGGCGGATCGTGGAGTTCCAAGGCGAAGTCGACAATCGCGCCGTCCTCGACCGGTCCCCCCTTGGCGGCCGTGACGAGTGCGGCGGTCAACGGTGGGTAGATGACGAGAACTTGCTCGATGCTCTTGTTGTAGATAACACCCACCTGGCCGACGCTCACCAGATTGCTCAGCAGAATCGGCAGGGTGGGCTGTAACTCCTGGAAGAGCTGAGTGGCTTCGACCGCCGTTCCGGGACCCTTCTCCAGCACTCCCCGCAGATCCGGGTCGCTGGCCCGGAGCTGATCGGTGAAGGTGACGAGGTCCTGGGTCCACGAACGGATGGCGTCACTACTGACGGTTTGGGTATCGAGTAGTGGGCCGATCTGTTCGATCAAATCTATCGTCGCGTCGCTGTTCGCATCTGCCTCTTCGACGAACAGACGGGCCGAGTCGATGAGCCGCTGCAAATCGGGGCCGGAACCGTTGAACGCGGTGAACGCCTCGTCGATCACGGTACGTAGCCGGGTGTCGGAAATACTGGCCAACAGCACGTCGGCTTGGTCGAGCATTTCGCCGACATCCTGCGGTACGGCCGAGCGATCCAGCGGGATCACGTCACCGGCCGCGAGATCCGGGCCCTCGGACGTCCGCGGGATCAGATCGACGTACTGCTCCCCGATGGCCGACACACTTTTCACCACTGCGTCGACATCGGCGGGAATTTTGTAGGTGCTGTCGAGCGACAGCTGGGCTTCGACCCCGTCGTCGGTGAGGACGACACGATCGACGACACCGACATTGGTTCCCCGGTACGCGACGTTGGCGTGTGAGTACAGCCCTCCGGTGGAAGGCAGTTGCACGGCGACGTCGTAGCGTCCGATGCCGAACATGACCGGCACCTTCACGTACTGGATCGACATCACGACGAGACCGACCACCGTGAGGATCGAGAAGATGATCAATTGGATGCGAACGGATTTTCTCATGGTGTCGGGGCCCCTCCCAGTTGCGGCGGAAGGCCGGGAATCTGCGGGAGGCCTGGAATCTGCGGCAATCCGGGAAGAGCGGGTGCCGGCGCAGGCTTCGCTGCCGGCGGCGGGGCGGGCAGCAGCGGGATCTGCAGGGGATCACCGGACTGTCCCGCGACTCCTGCGAGCGAGCCGACAGCTCCTTCCACTCCGCCGAGCGAACCACCCAGGGCCGTACCCGTCAGGAAGTTGCTGTCGACCCTCGCAGCACTCAGGTCGACGGTCATCATCAGGTTCGCGTAGTCGCCTCGAATGGCCTTGTCCATCGTCCTCATGGGGAACGGGTAGGTGAGCATCAGCGTCAGGACGTCGGTGAGTGCGCTGCCCGAATTGGCGAGTTCCGCGAGCACCGGTGTGAGGTTGCGCAGGTTCTGTTCCAGCTCTTCCCCGCTGCTGTCGACGAGACGGGTGGCGGTATCGCTGAGTTTGCCGAGCTCCACCAGCGCCGTTGTCAAATTATGGCGTTGTGCCACAAGCACTTCCAGGGCAGGTGGGATTCCGTCGAGCGCTGCCTCGAGCGTGGGTTTCTGCTGGTTGACCGTGACGGAGAGTCGATCGAGACCCTCCATGGCACCGATGATGTCGCCGCGCTGTTCGTCCAGGCTCGTGACCAGTTGGTCGAGTTGTGGAAGCAGGTCACGGACCGAAGCCTCGCGTCCTCCGAGCGCGGCGTTCAACTCTTCGGTGATGTCCCGGATCTGGGCGATACCACCGCCGTTCAGAACCACCGACAAGGACGACAGCGTCTGCTCCGTCGTCGGGTACGCCCCTGCACGCTCGATCGGAATTACGTCGCCTTCCGCCAACCGGCCCTCGGGCTCCGCATCTGTGGGCGGGGCGAGCTCGAGATGCTGCGAGCCGAGGAGACTGGTCTGACCGATCTTGGCGGTCGCATTGGCGGGCAGTTCGACGTCCTTGTTCAACGAGACGGTAACCTGCGCATGCCAGTCCTTCACGTCGATGCCCGTGACGGTACCCACGGTGACGTCGTTGACGCGGACCGGTGAATTCTGCGAGAGAGTGGTGACATTGGGCATCTCGATCTCGACGGTGTACGCGTCACCGCCTGTGCCCTCAGTTCCGGGAAGGGGAAGCGAATTCAGACCCTCCCACTCACATCCGGTCATGGTCAGCGACAACGCGAGCACCCCGGCCGCGATACCACCGCCCCGCACGCGCCTGCTTACGAACCCGGTCATCGTCCACCTCCCGGCTGCAGCAGGTCGTTCAGATCTCTCGGCACGGCGACGGTCGGAATTCCGGCCAGCGCACCCGTCGCCGGCGGCGCGGACCGCGGCGGTACGGATCCCGCCAGGCTCGGCGGACTGTACTGAAGCTGATCCGGGAACGCGTTCACACCTGTTGTCGGGTTACTGAGAATGGGCAGGTAGTTCATGGTGAGCGAGTTCAGCACCGGCGACAGGTATTGCGTGCACAGGTCGGCACTGCGTTGGGCATCGTTGGCCTGCAGGCTCTGAATCGCGCCGCACATGAAGTTGACGGGATTGCCGAAGTTCGCGAATGCCACCGCACCGACCAGGGACCCCTGCGCCGGCTTGTAGATGTTGCTGAAGTTGGCCAATGCCGTCGGGGCGACGTGCAGCGTCTGCTCGAGCTGTGGCCGCTTGTCGGCGAGCACCTGGGTGGCGTCGGCGAGGCGCCCGACCTGCTCGGTGAGCGCTGCCCTGTTCTCGACGACGAATCGATTGACATCACCCAGTGCGAGATCCAGGTCGATCAGTGCCGTGCCGAGTTCGTCCGAACTGGTGGCGAGCAGGTTCGACACGGACGCCAGCCGGCCCTCGAACTGCACGATCTGCTCGTTGCTCGACGACAGAGCCGCGACGAAGGTTTGCAGGTTCCGGATGGTGGCGAACAGATCGGTCCGCCCGTCGGACAGTGTCCGCATGGTCTCCGACAGTTCACGCAGTGTGTTGCGCAGGGATTCACCGTTGCCGTCGAGGTTGTCTGCCGCGGTGTCGATGAATGTTCCCAGCGATCCCTGTGGGTCGGCGCCTTGCGGTCCGAGCGCCTCGGAGAGCTTGTTCAGCTCGGATTTGATTTCGTCCCACTCCACCGGTACAGCGGTGCGGTCCACCGGAATGTTCGCCCCGTCCTGCATGGTCGACCCCCCGGCGTAGACGGGCGTCAACTGAACGAATCTGCCGGACACCAAGCTCGGCGCGACGATGATCGCCTTGGCGTCGGCGGGGATGTCCACGCTCTTGTCCACGCTCATGGTGACCTTGGCGAAATCGGGACCCGGCTCGATCTCGCCGACCGTGCCCACCTTCACGCCCAGCACCCGCACGTCGTCGCCGGAGTAGAGGCCGGTCGTCGTCGGAAAGTAAGCGGTGACGGTGTTCTCGAACAGTCGCGGCAAAAAGGCGACCAGGCCACCGACGATCAAGGCCACCACGACGCCGGCGATCGCACCGCGGATCCACCACTTCTTCCGCGCACCGGATTCTTCTGTCTGTGTCATCGCGGCCTCAGCTCGAGGGACGGGCCCGTCTGCAGGTAGGCCTGCAGGTCGTTCGGCAGATGCTCCGGCCACAAGATCGCGTCGTTCAGCCCCTGCAGCAGATTGCCGATGCCGATGTTGTAGACGTACGCCATGAAGAAGGGTCCGCTCCCCACAGATTCACCCAGCTGCGTCGCGTACGGTGCGAGGCCGTCGAGCGCCTGCGAAATGTTGTCCTTGTTGCGTTGGAGGATGTCCACCACGGAGTTCAGCTTGTCGAGTGTCGGCTTCATCTGCTCCTGGTTGTCCTGCACCAGCCCCGTCAGTTGCCTCGACACCGCCGAGATGTTCACGATCAGCTGGCTGATCGCAGCCCGGCGACGGTCGAGCTCACCCAACAGTTCGTTGCCGTCGACGATCAGCGAGTTGATCTGGCCGCTTCGCTCGGCGAGTATGCCCGTCACGTTCTCGGCGCGAGAAAGTAACTGCTTCAAGGTTTCGTCGCGTGAATTGATGCTCTCCGACAACCGGGTCAACCCGTCGAGGGCGGTGCGCAACTCGGGAGGGGTGTTCTCGAGCGCGCCCGACATCGCGTTCAGCGCATTGTTGACCTGATCGGTGTCGAGCTCCGACACCGTCGTGGTGAGGTCGCCGAGTGCGTCGTTGAGCGAGTACGGCGAATTGGTCCGATCCAGCGGAATTGTCGACCCGACCGGCAGGGTATCCGTTCCCCGCGGCGTGACCGCAAGCGATTTCCGGCCGAGGATGGTATTGGTCTTGATGTCCGCCTCGGTCACATCCCCGAGTGCTATTCCGTCCTCGACAGTGAAAGTGACCAGCACGTGCTGCCCGTCGAGCTCGACATCGGAGACCTTGCCCACGTCGACTCCTGCCAACGTGACCGTGTCACCGGACATCAGACCACCGGCGTCCTCGAACATGGCATTGTAATGCGTTCCGCCCGAGAGGAACTGAAGCTGGTCGTACTGCAGAGTGGCGATCACGATCATCGCGGAGACTGCCACACCGATCAACCCGACCTGTACGGGATTCCGTTCTTTCTTCATGGCTACGGTGCACACCTCCCCGCTGTCTGTCCGCCTGGCATGTTGAGAAGCAGATCCGACCCCTCGGGGCCGGTGAACTTGAACTTGACTGTGCACACGTACATCTGGAAAAAGCTGCCGTACGTGCCGATCCGGATGAGGCGGCGATAGGCATCCGGAAGGTTCTGGAGCACCCAGTCCAGAGTCTCTTCTCCCATTTGCAGCTGCGTCGCAGTCCGGTTCGCCTCCGCGACGGTGCTCTGCAGCGGCGGACGGACCCCTTCGAGCAACTCCGCGAGGTCTCCTGTGCCGCCGGCGATCCTCGGGATGGCGTCACCGATCGGCTCACGATCCTGTGCGAGGCCGCTCACCAGTTGCTGCAATTGATCGAGGGTAGACCTGAACTGGTCACCGCGATTGTTGATGGTTCCGAGGACCTCGTTGAGGTTGGTGATGACCTCACCGATCAACTGGTCGCGATCTGCGAGTGTGTTGGTGAACGAACTGGTACTGCCCAGCAGCGACACGAGCGTGCCGCCCTGCCCCTGGAAGACCTGCACCAACGCCGCCGAGAGATCGTTGACCTGCTGGGGATTCAACGAACGCAGGAGCGGCTTGAACCCACCGAGCAAGAGGTCGAGGTCGAGTGCCGGCGAGGTCTGTTCCACCGGGATGGAGCCGCCCTCCGACAGCGGCTCCACCGAACCGGCGCCCTCGAGGAGTTCCATGTAGCGGTCACCGACGAGGTTCTCGTACCGGACCGTTGCCTTGGTTCCATCGAACAACGAGTACTTGGACTCCACGTCGAACTCCACGTCGGCGAGGTTGTCGTCGTCGATCTTCACGTTCTTGACCGCGCCCACCGGGACACCGGCGATGCGCACCTTGTCACCCGGCTTGAGGCCTGACACATCGACGAACGTCGCCGAGTAGTCCTTCGACGTGCTGAAACGGTACTGGCTGAACACCACTGCGAGGCCCACGAAGATGAGGGTCATCACCGTCGCGAAGATCACCAGCTTGACGGTTGTGCTTCTCACGTCACTGCCCACCCTGCTCCGGGTAGACACCGGCGAACAGGATCTGGAAGACCTTCGGCATATGTACCTGTACTTCGGTCGACGGCACGAACGGCACAGTACCCGTGTCTGCCACTAGGAACTTGGCGTGCACGTTCGGATCGGGATTCGGGAGGCCGGCGCAGTTGGGTCCTCCGGACGCGTTCACCTTCGGCAGATCCTCCGGGTAGCTGTACGGCTCCTGCCCGTACATGAAGCTGGCACTCAACGCGATTCCCGGCTGATTGCCGCCGATGAGCTGTTCGGCGAGTGGGATCACGTTGTTGAGACCGACGAGGAAGCAGGAGATCTCCGGCGAATACTCCGCGAGTAGATCCGTGGTGGGGAGCAGGAGGTCGAGGGTGTCCGTCAGACCCTGCTCGTTGTCGGTCAGCACCGTATTCGCCGTATCGGCCAATCCTGTGGCATTCAACAGCACTGCATCCAGATTGTCCTGCTCTTCGACCACCGTGCGGCTGGTCGCGGTCACGTTGTCGAGTGTTTGCAACAGTTCGGGGGCGGTGTCCGCGTAGACGTTCGTGACCACGGCGGCCTTCGCCAGATCCTCCTGCAACTGATCGAGACTGGGGTTCATCTTGGCGAGATAGCGGTCGCTCTGCTCGAGCAGTGCACCGAGTTCGTCGCCACGACCACGCAGCGCTGATGCGATGGCCCCGAGCGTCGCATTGAGCTTCTCGGGTTCGATCTGGTCGAGAACATCCGTCAGATGCTGGAAGACCGAGTTGAACTCGACGGTGACGTTGTCGGACGCGATGACAGCCCCCGCTTCGAGATGCGTGCCGGCGGGATGTTCCGGCATGACGAAGTTGACGTACTTGGCGCCGAATACGGTGGTGGACTTGATTTCCACCGCGGCGTTGGAGGGAATCAGCGACATCATGTCGGGATACATGTCGAGCTTCAACTCGGCACCGTCGGTGACGTGCTCGACGGAGCCGACTCGACCGACCTCGACGCCGAGAAGCTTCACCTTCGCGTCCGGCTCCATCACCAGGCCCGACCGGTCGGAGGTGACCGTGACCGGGGTCGATTCCTTGAAAGCGCCGTTGAACATGGCCAGGGAGAAGACGATGATCGCCAGCAGGCCCGCGACGAGAACGAGAGCCGCGAGTTTCTTCTTTCCACCCGAATCAGTCATCTACCGGCACTCCTATCCCGAAAGGTTGAAGTTGCCGGAGCCGCCGTAGATGGCGAGGGAGATGAGCAGGGTGACCGTGACCACCGCAATCAGCGACGACCGCACCGCGTTGCCCACGGCCACGCCGACGCCGACGGGACCACCCGACGCGGTGAAACCGTAGTAGGTGTGGATGAGCATGATGGCGATCGCCATGACGATTGCCTGAGCGAACGACCACAGGATGTCCGTCGGTATCAGGAACGTCGAGAAGTAGTGGTCGTACACGCCGGCGGACTGATCGTAGAGAACTACGGTGGCGAATCGGCTGGCGATGAACGACGCGATCACAGCAAGCGCGTAGAGCGGAACGATCGCGATCATTCCGGCCATCACTCGGGTGCTGACCAGGTACGGAATCGACGGGATCGCCATCGTTTCGAGGGCATCGATTTCCTCGGAGACGCGCATGGCACCGAGCTGGGCCGTCGAGCCTGCGCCGATCGTGGCGGCCAGGCCGATGCCCGCGATGACCGGGGCTGCGATACGGACGTTGATGAAGGCGGCGAAGAAGCCGGTGAGTGCTTCGACACCGATGTTGCCGAGCGAACTGTATCCCTGCACCGCGATGGTGCCACCGGTGAAGAGCGTCAGAAATCCGACGATCACGACTGTTCCACCGATCACCGCCAGCGCACCCGTGCCCATGCTGATCTCGGCGATGAGCCGGAGAGTTTCTTTCGGGTATCGCGTCACGGCGCGAGGGGCCCAGGCGATTGCGCGCGCAAAGAACAGCGCCTGCTCACCGAGGCGGTCGATCGAACGGTTCGCCGACGCGAATCGCCTGCGTGTGCCGGAAAAACGCCCGGTCGCTGCGAGAGCCATCTACTCCACCACCATGTCGATCGATCACCCTGCCGTCAGCTTGATACCGACGGCGGTGACGAGAACGTTGACCACGAACAGAGCCATGAACGAGAACACGACGGTCTGATTGACGGCGTCGCCGACACTCTTGGCGCCACCTTTCACATTGAGACCGAGGTAGGACGCGACAAGGCCGGCGATCATTCCGAACAGACCGGCTTTGACCTCCGAGATCACGAGCTCACCGAACCCCGTGAGCAAGGTGATGCCGTTGACGAACGCCCCCGGATTCACGTCTTGGATGTATACGGAGAAGATGAATCCTCCGAGAATGCCGATAGTGCAGACGAGGCCGTTCAGCAGGAGTGCCACGACGGTCGAGGCGAGCACGCGGGGTACGACCAGCCGATGAATCGGATTGATGCCGAGCACTCGCATCGCGTCTATCTCTTCGCGGATCGTGCGGGCCGAGAGATCTGCGCAGATCGCGGTGGCGCCCGCCCCGGCCACGATGAGCACGGTCACGATGGGACCCACCTGGGTCACCGTCCCGAGCGCCGCGCCCGCACCACTGAGATCCGCCGCACCTATCTCCCGAAGCAGGATGTTGATGGTGAAGCTCACCAGAACGGTGAACGGGATGGCGACCAGCACCGTGGGAACCATCGACACCCGGGCGACGAACCACGCCTGGTCCACGAATTCGCGACGCTGGAAGGGCCTCGAGAACACCGCCTTGAGCGTCTCGGCCGACATCGTGAAGAACCCACCGACCGCACGCAACGGCACCTCGAGGAGGTCTACCATTCGTCCTCCTCGTCCCTGATCGCGCCCAGCACCGACTGTTGGTTGAGCCCAGCCCCCAACGGTCTGTGACTCAGGTCATATTAACTAGAACGTGTTCACCTGTCAAAGACGACCGTTCATCAGCAAGAATCGTCCCACATCCAGTACGCCGGAAGGGCGAATTCGGCCGAAAAGAAAGCCTGTGCCGCATCGGCGTCGAGCACCGACGAGGTAGCCCTAATGGCCTATAGCACAGCGGTTTTCGTCTAACAGCTCGGGGTCCACGCAAGGTCCGAACGAAAGCGATCGGGTGGTTCTGCATGGACGCCGATCGCCACTCGCCGCAGCGGTGCCGAGACCCGGGATCGGCGCAAAACTAGAACACGATCTAGCTTCCGTTGGCATATTCTTACCCGCCCGGTGGCGCCGTCTCGATCTCACTCGGTCGCTCTGTATTTTCACCCAGTATCGCTCATGACGTGGGTATTACCTGGGAAAACGGACGGGTAACGCCAGATGTGTCGTCGATCGTGCCGTAAGCATTCTCAACCCAGCTCACGCAGGGCAGCCGAAGCAGAGAAGGTTGCAGCCGGGTCGCGTTCACCGAAGTAGGTGCCGAGTTCCTCAGCCAGGCTTTCGAGGGTCCACTGGGGGCCATTCGCGTCGAACCGCTGCTCGACGACCGGAGCCGCCATCAACGCGACCATCGGGCCGTACACAACGAAGACCTGGCCGTTGACCGCGTCGGCCGCGGGCGACGCAAGGTAGGTGACCAACGCCGCCACATGCTCCGGTGACAGCGGGTCGACCCCCTCGGACGGCCTCTCACCGAAGACGTTTTCCGTCATGGACGTGCGTGCACGGGGACAGATCGCGTTGGCCCGCACTCCGTAGCGGGACAGCCCGCGGGCCGCCGAAAGCGTCAAGGCCGTGATTCCCGCCTTGGCCGCTCCATAATTGGCCTGACCTTCCGGCCCGAGTAACCCTGCCTCCGAGGACGTATTGACGATTCGGCCGTATACGGGCGCGCCCGCCTCCTTTGATTTTCCTCGCCAATAGGAGGCGGCGGAACGGCACAGTAGAAAGTGACCGCGGAGATGGACCTTCAGTACCAGATCCCAGTCCTCGTCGGACATGTTGAACAACATGCGGTCCCGCGTGATCCCGGCATTGTTGACAAGGATGTCGAGGCCGCCGAACTGTCCCTGCGCCGCCTCCATGATCGCGTCGGCGGTGGACCGTTCGCCGATGTCACCGGCAACGAATTCGACCTTCGCGCCCAATCCGCGGATCTCTTCGAGCGTCTCTTCCACCGCATCGTTGGCCACCAGGTCGTTGACCACGACCGACGCACCCGCTCGGGCCAGGCCGATCGCCTCGAACTTTCCGAGCCCGGACCCGGCGCCGGTCACGACGCCCACCTTGCCGTCCAAGTTCACATCGCGGTCACCGACATCATTCATGAAGAGAATCTCCTGGTTGTCTGCATTCGCCGCAGGTTCACAACCCCGGCGCCGTGGTGGACGTCGCCACTGTAGAACGTGTTCTCATTTAACGGCAACAACGGTCAGGGATGTTCGGTGAGCGCCGCCCTCGGGCACTGTGCGATCGCCGTGCGCACGTCACCCTCCCGGTCAGCGGGGGGATGAGCGGTCGAAATGTGCAAGTTGTCGTCGTCGTCGAGGTCGAAGATGTCGGGGGCGATCCCTACGCACACACCATTGGCCTCGCAACGGTCGAAATCGACTCTGACCTCCATGGCAATCCTCACTTCTCCTCGTCCCGCCGCTCGTGGATCCGGGTTTCGCCGGACTGCGGCACATCCCGTTCCTGCGCTAACACTAGAACCTGTTCCAGTCGTGTGCAATGATTCGTTCCACGACTGCGAGCAGGCCCGCCGAGCGCGCTTCCCAGCCGGCTGGGCAGGCTCCCGCCAACGCACCGTAGGGACTGGAACGTGTGCCAGATTCGGCGAACTTTCCGGCTCGGACTGGAGAGGTATTTCGATGCACATCACCTACACGCCACAACAGCAGGAGCTGCGCGAAGAACTGCGCGCGTACTTCGCGCAGTTGATGACGCCGGAGCGGCGAGAGGCTCTCGCCGCCACCACCGGCGAGTACGGAGAGGGCAACGTCTACCGCGACGTCGTCGCCCAGATGGGCAGGGACGGCTGGTTGACGCTCGGCTGGCCGAAGGAATACGGCGGCCAGGAGCGCTCGGCGATGGAGCAGCTGATCTTCACCGACGAGGCAGCTATCGCAGGCGCCCCCGTCCCGTTCCTCACGATCAATTCCGTGGCCCCGACGATCATGCACTTCGGTACGCCCGAGCAGAAGTCGTTCTTCCTGCCGAGGATCTCCGCCGGTGACCTGCACTTCTCCATCGGGTACTCCGAGCCCGAGGCGGGGACGGACCTCGCCAGCCTGCGCACCACCGCCGTCAAGGACGGTGACGACTACGTGATCAACGGCCAGAAGATGTGGACAAGCCTGATCGCCTACGCCGACTACGTGTGGCTGGCCTGCCGGACCGACCCCGAGGCGAAGAAGCACAAGGGAATCAGCATGCTGATCGTGCCTACCACGGCTGAGGGTTTCTCGTACACCCCCGTGCACACCATGGCAGGTCCGGACACCAGCGCCACCTACTACCAGGACGTGCGAGTACCGTCCTCAGCGCTTGTCGGCCCCGAACACGGTGGGTGGGCGTTGATCACCAACCAGCTCAACCACGAGCGCGTCGCACTCACCTCGGCAGGACCGATCCTCACCGCACAGCGGGAAGTGCGGGAGTGGGCGCAGAACACCAAGTTGCCGGACGGCCGTCGCGTCATCGACCAGGAGTGGGTCCAGATCAACCTGGCCCGTGTCCATGCCAAGGCCGAGTACCTGAAGTTGATGAACTGGGAGATCGCCTCCTCGACCGGGGCGAGCGAAGCGACGGGGGATGATCCAGCGCACGCCCCCGGCCCGGAAGCGGCTTCGGCCAACAAGGTGTACGGAACCGAGTTCGCCACCGAGGCCTACCGCCTACTCATGGAAATCCTCGGCCCGTCGGCCACGCTCCGACAGAACTCCCCCGGCGTCCTGCTGCGCGGGCGCATCGAACGGATGCACCGCTCCTCACTCATCCTCACCTTCGGTGGCGGAACCAACGAGGTGCAGCGCGACATCATCGGCATGACAGCCCTCGGCCTGCCCCCTGCGAAGCGTTAGGACACGACCATGGACTTCACCCTCACCGAGGCACAACACGACCTGGCCGGTCTCACTCGTGGCATCGTCACGGATCTCGTCACGAACGAGCGCCTACGGGAACTCGACGCCGCCGAAGACCGCATCGATCACCGACTGTGGTCCACGCTCGGCTCGTCCGGCGTACTCGGCGCCGCCCTACCGGAATCAGTGGGCGGCGACGGTTTCGGAGTTCTCGAGCAGTGCAGCATCCTGATCGAGCTGGGCCGCGCCGTCGCACCCGTCCCCTACCTCTCGTCCATCGTCATGGCGGCCGACGCACTCGCCCGATACGGCGACGAACAACAGCGGTCCGAGTGGGCCGCGCCCGCGGCGGCCGGTTCGAGGATCCTCGCGGTTGCCCTCGACGAGGAGCTCAACGACGACCCGGGCTCGCCGGTCACCCGCGCAGAGCCCGCGACGGGTGGCTGGATCCTCGAGGGCACGAAGATCGTCGTCGACGCCGCGCCGTCGGCAGACCTGTTCCTGGTCCCGGCAGCCACTCCGGGCGGCGTGGCGGTCTTCCTCGTCCGCCCCGATGATGCCGGAGTGACCGTCACCCGGCAGCAGACTGTCGACTTCGCCAGCACCGGCGAGGTGGCGTTGCACGGAGTCCTCCTCGGCGACGATCGACTCCTCGGCACCGTCGAGCAGGGCGGCGAGATCGTCGATCGGCTCGTCGAACGCGGCTCCCTCGGTGCCTGCGCCTACCAGTACGGTGTGCTCGATCAAGCTCTGACACTCACCGCCGCCTATGCCCGGGAACGAGTGCAGTTCGGCAGGCCCATCGGCAGCTTCCAGGCCGTAGCGCAGCGACTCGCCGACGGGTACATCGACGTCAAGGGTGTCCGGCTCACTTTGTGGCAAGCAGCGTGGCGGCTCAACGAGGGCCTGCCCGGCGAGGGCGACGTCCAGACCGCCAAATTCTGGGCGTCCGACGCCGGTCACCGCGTGGCCCACACGGCCGTCCACATCCACGGCGGTGTCGGGCTCGACCAGGACCATCCCGTCCACCGGTACTTCCTCGCGGCAAAAGCTCTCGAGTTCCGGCTCGGTTCCGCTACCAGGCAGCTTCGGACCCTCGGCGCCGAACTCGCCACCGTCCCCGCATGACGGCAACACTCGTGCGGACGGTGTCGGACCTGCTTCGAGGTGTCGCCGACAGTGATTCCGAGGGCCTGTACTTCGAGGACCGTTTCCTGTCCTGGACCGACCACGTACAGGCGAGCCTGCAGCGCGCCGCGATTCTCGACGATCTCCTCGACCCCGGACGCCCTCGGCATTTCGGTGTGTTGATGGACAACGTGCCCGAGTTCTCACTCCTTGCGGGCGCAGCGGCGCTGTCCGGTACCGTTCTCGTCGGCCTCAACACCACCCGGCGCGGCGACGCGCTGGCCCGCGATGCGGCACTCGCCGACTGCCAGGTCATTTTCACCCAGAACGGCCGATCGGATCTGCTGGACGGAGTTCTACTCGAGGTCCCGGTGATCAACGTGGACTCCCCACAATGGACCGGCATGCTGTCGGCGGAGCGGCCCTCCTTCGAGCGGGCGACGCCTGAGCCCGACGATCTCTTCATGCTCATCTTCACGTCCGGGACCAGCGGCGACCCCAAGGCCGTGCGCTGCACCCACGCGAAGATCACCGGGCCCGGCCTGATGCTCGCCGAGCGGTTCTCGCTGTCCCCGGATGACGTCGTGTACATGTCGATGCCGATGTTCCACTCCAACGCCATGATGGCCGCGTGGTCCGTGGCGCTCGCGGCCCGTAGCTCGATTGCGCTGCGGCGCAGGTTCTCCGCGTCCAACTTCCTCCCGGACGTCAGGCGGTACGGAGTCACCTACGCCAACTATGTGGGAAAGCCGCTGTCGTACGTGCTGGCCACCCCGGAGAAGCCAGACGACGCCGACAACACGCTGCGAGTGATATACGGCAACGAAGGATCCGCTCCCGCGGTTGCCGCATTCTCCCGGCGTTTCGGCACCCAGGTGATCGACGGATTCGGATCCACCGAAGGCGGAGTGGCCATCTCCGCAACTCCCGGCTCACCCCCGGGATCGCTCGGGCGACTACCCGAAGGCATTGGCATCCTCGACCCGGAGTCGGGGCTGCCCTGCCCACCTGCCGAGTTCGATGCGTCCGGTCGCATCATCAACGCCGAGGTTGCCACGGGGGAACTCGTCAATGTCAACGGTCCCGGCGCCTTCGCCGGTTACTACGACAATCCTGAGGCCGACGCGGAGCGAATCCGGGACGGGAAGTATTGGAGCGGCGACCTGGCCTACCGCGATGCCGACGGCTTCGTGTACTTCGCCGGCCGCAGTTCGGGATGGCTGCGCGTAGACGGTGAGAACCTCGGCTCCGCGCCCATCGAACGAATTCTGCTGCGCTACGACGGGTTTGCGGAGGTGTCGGTGTACGCAGTACCCGATGCGGAGGTCGGCGACCGAGTGATGGCCGCAGTCGTGCCCACTCGGAAATTCGATCCCGCCGACTTCGCCGAGTTCCTCGATAACCAGACCGATCTCGGCCCGAAACAGCGCCCCACCTTGCTGCGGGTGTGCACGGAGTTCCCCCGCACTGCCACCTTCAAGGTGCTCACCCGCACGCTGAGCGCCGAACGATGGAACTGCGCGGATCCCGTCTGGGTCCGCGAAGGTGCCGGCTACGTCCCTCTGTGAGTGGCGAAGTACCCTGCCGCATACTTCGCCGTTCACCTGCGGCTATTTGTACGAATCGAGCCGGGACACTGCCGAGTCGAAGCCGGAGACGAGCTCCTCCATCACCTCGGACACCGGCCGGATCTCGTTCATCCGGCCGACGATCTGTCCCACGGGCATCGCGACGACGTCGGGATTCTCCGACGCCGCGATCCGCTGATGAGCGTCGCTGACCAAGAGGTTCTGCAACGGCATCGGCAGCGGGGCAGGCGCTTCCGGCTTCGACCACGCGTCGGTCCACTTGGTCTTCAGTAGGCGAGCGGGCTTACCCGAGTAGATCCGGGACCGTACCGTGTCGGCCGAGGTGGCACCGAGCAACGCCCGCTGGATGGCTGACGGCCCGTCGGACGAGGCACCGCCGAGCTTGTACTCCGAAGTCGTGAGCCAGTACGAACCCATCCACACACCGGACGCCCCGAGCGACAAGGCGGCCGCCACCTGACGGCCACTGCCGATTCCGCCGGCAGCCAGCACCGCAGCGGAATCGCCTACCGCATCCACGATTTCGGGAACCAGAACCATCGACGCGATCTCACCGGTGTGCCCGCCCGCTTCATAACCCTGAGCGATCACGATGTCGACGCCGTTCGCGACGTGCCTGCGCGCATGCTCTACCGCTCCGGCGAGGGCCGCCACCGGCACGCCCTTGGCGTGGGCCTGATCGATGACATCCTTGGGCGGTGAGCCGAGGGCGTTGGCGATCAGGGCGATACGGTGATTGAGTGCGACATCGACATGCGAGCGGGCCACCGAGTGAAGCCAGCCGAGCACTCCCGTCGCATGCTCGGTACCGGTGTCCAGCGGCGGCACACCCAGCTCGGAGAGGGTGCGATCGACGAAGGCGCGGTGCTCCTCCGGAATGAGCGACTCCAGGTCTACCGACGTACCCTCCGTCGGGATCTTGGCAGGCATCACGATGTCGACGCCGTACGGTTTGCCGTCGGTGTTGTCGTCCATCCAGCTCAGGACGGCCTCGAGTTCTTCGGGATCGTTGAACCGGACGCAGCCGAGGACGCCCAGGCCACCGGCCCGGGAAATCGCCGCCGCCACATGCTCGGACGGTGTGAATCCGAAAACTGGATACTCGATGCCGAACTTCTCACTCAAACCTGTGTGCATTACGCGCCTTTGCTCGTCACGGTGTTGCTCTGGGGCGAACCGTTGCCGTTGTGGTCATCGGCCGGTCGGGACTCCGTTTGTTCCTTGGCCCAGCGGTAGTCGGGCTTACCCGCAGGCGAACGTTTGATCTCGTCCACGAACCACAGGCTGCGCGGCACCTTGTATCCGGCAATTTCGTTGCGCGCGGCCAGGGCAATCTCGTGCAGGCTGGGACGCGCCCCGCCGCGCGTCTGGACGACGGCAGCGACGCGCTGGCCGAATCGCTCGTCGGGTACACCGACCACCAGGGCGTCGAACACGTCCGGATGCGACTTCAGCGCGCCTTCCACCTCTTCGGGGAAGATCTTCTCGCCGCCGCTGTTGATACACACCGAACCACGTCCGAGCATCGTGACCGTGCCGTCCACCTCCACCTGCGCGAAGTCGCCCGGGATCGAGTAGCGGACGCCGTGAAATTCCCTGAACGTCGCCTTTGTCTTCGCTTCGTCCTTGTAGTAACCGATCGGAATATGTCCTTTGCGCGCGAGGATGCCGACCTTGCCCGAGCCGGGCTCCACCGGGTTTCCGTCGTCGTCGATGACCGAGGTGGAGGCGTCGATCTTCACCGTAGGTCCGCCGCCGTGGGACTTGCCCTTCTCCACCACACTCAATCCGCCGAACCCGGTTTCGGACGAGCCGATCGAATCGGTGATCATCCGGTTGGGCAGGAGTTCCAGAAACTTTTCCTTGATGCTCGGCGAGAACAGCGCGGCCGAACTGGCCATCAGAAACAGCGACGACAGGTCGTACGGCTCACCGGTGGCCGGGTTGCCCTCGATCAGTGCGTCGAGCATCGGTCGCGCCATCGCGTCACCGGTGATGAAGACGAGATTGACCTTGTGCTGATCGACGATGCGCCACACGTCGTGGCCGTCGAACTCCGGATGCATGACGCACTTGCCGCCACCGAACAGGCTTTGGAAGGTGGCCCACTGGCTGCCGCCGTGAATCATCGGCGGAACCGGGAAGCGGGTCATGCCGGCGGTCTCGGCGCCCTGCTTGGCAAGATCCCACTCGTCCTCGACGTACTCACCGGTCATGAAGTTGATGCCGCCGCCGAGCACTCGCCAGACATCCTCCTGCCGCCACATGACGCCCTTCGGCTTACCCGTGGTGCCGCCTGTGTAGAGCATGTAGATGTCGTCGTTGCTGCGCTCCTCGAAGTCGCGCTCGGGGGAACCCTGCGCCAACGCCGTCTCGAATTCGACGCCGCCGTACGACGAGTAGTCGAGATCTGTCCCGTCCTCGACGACCACGACGGTCTTCACGAGAGGCGTCCGGGGCAGCACTGCGACCACCTTGTCGGAGTACCGACGCTCGTGAACGAGGGCAACCATGTCCGAATTCTCGAAGATATATTGCAACTCGTTCTCGACATACCGATAGTTGACGTTCACCATCACGGCACGGATCTTGAAGACCGCCACCATGGCCTCGATGGCCTCGATGGTGTTGCGGCAGTAGATGCCCACCTTGTCGCCGGGCTGGACACCCTGTTCGCGCAGGTAGTGGCCGAGGCGATTGGCCCTTTCCTCCATCTGCGCGTACGTCACTTCCCGGTCGTCGGACACCAACGCGACGCGGTCCGGAACGAGATCGATTGCGTGCTCTACGAGGTCTGCGATATTAAGGGCCACGTCAACAAAGTAGAACGTGTTACCGTTTCTGGCAAGACCCAATTTGAGAGCCAGCTCACACACCCTTCGGGAGACTTCAGTGTCCTCTACAACGACCGAGAAATCCGACATTTCGGCACAGTCGCCGCACTGCCTCGTCGAGAAGCGCGGGCACGTCCTGATCGTCACGATGAACCGTCCCGAGGCGAAGAATGCGCTGTCCGGCGAGATGATGGCGATCATGCGCGATGCGTGGGATCAGGTCGACTCCGACCCGGACATCCGGGTCGCCATCCTCACCGGCGCCGGCGGAGCCTTCTGCGCGGGCGCCGACCTCAAGGCCATGACGTCGCAGCACCCCGGCGACTCGTTCTCCGGCGCGGGCGAGGGGAGCGAGGGGAAGAAGTCATCGCGCTGGGACCTGTCGAAGATCGAGGCGCTCCTCAAGGGGCGTCGCCTCACCAAGCCGCTCATCGCCGCAGTCGAGGGGCCGGCCATCGCCGGCGGCACCGAGATCCTGCAGGGCACCGATATCCGCGTCGCCGGAGAGAGCGCCAAATTCGGTGTCTCCGAGGCCAAGTGGGGGCTCTTCCCCCTCGGCGGCTCCGCCGTGCGCCTCGTCCGGCAGATTCCGTACACCATCGCAGCCGACATCCTGCTGACCGGACGTCACATCAGAGCCGCCGAAGCCAAGGAGATCGGTCTCATCGGACACGTCGTTCCCGACGGACAAGCCCTCGACAAGGCGCTCGAACTCGCCGACCTCATCTCCGCCAACGGCCCCCTCGCCGTCCGGGCGATCCTCAAAACCATCCGCGACACCGAAGGCATGCACGAAGAAGAGGCATTCCAGATCGACGCCGCACTCGGCACCGAAGTCTTCAACAGCGCCGACGCGAAGGAAGGCCCCCGCGCCTTCTCCGAGAAGCGGGCGCCGAAGTTCACGGGCGTCTGACCGCGCGGTTTCCCTCTCTCCTTCCGGACGAACGGGACGCTCGTTGCGTCAGATCGAACGAGCGTCCCGTTCGTCCAGCAGGTGGCTAGGGCAACATCCGAACATTCGGCCTCGGACGCGACGCGGCGAGCTCGAAGTGAGCCCGCAGGTCCGCGATCACCCGCTCCGGGTGGTCGCGAACAGCGCTCGGCAGTGTCGGCAGCACGATGATGCCGGCGTTCTGCATTCGCGTCCGACGCTCCACTGTGTGCTTGTACTGCGAAGGAGCGAGGTGCCAGTCGAGCGAGTCGATGTCCCAGGCGAACGCGACCTCGTCGATCCACCCGTCCGGCATCGCGATGAACCGTCCGTCCGTACCGACGATCTTCCTGTTGAACACCATCTCGGGAAGCCCGCTGCGCAGCCACAGCCGACGCGCATGAGCCTCGGAGACGGAGTGCACGTTGGCCGTCATTTCCCGCAGGACGATCCGCGGGATCGCCGATCCGCGACCACTGCCCGCCTCGAGTTCGACGACGAGTTCTTCCGCCGTGACCGCTCCGCGCTGGACGACTTCCGCGATCGTCGCCCGCGCCGCGTCGACGGTCGTGCACCTGCGCGCCGCGTCGAGCAGTGCCCTCGGCAACGGAGCGCAGGCGATATCTCCGCGCACGTCGGGCTCGGGCATGCGTGATGTGCGTTCGACCTTGACGAACCCCGTGGACTGCACACGACGATCGGCCGCGACGAGAACGTCCACGTCACCGGAGTAGCTCCCGAAACCGTGACACCGCAGGGCCGAACGTCCTGTGACGAGCGAGTTGCGACCGCAGAACAGACGAGCTGCGAGCACCCGGTGCTGGAATGACGGCTGCCCGTTCCGAAGTAGCACGATTCCCGGCAGAAGCCGCTGCCACGGTCCACCGGACCGGCATCGCGCAGAGATCGTCGAACGAGCCAGACCGATACGTTCCAGCTCCGACGTCCGGACGACGCCGGCCACTCCCACCTGATCGAGCAACTCCGGCCGCTGTCCCCAAATCCCCCGTCGCATCAGCACATGCTGCCAGCGGGCGGCCCCTCACGACAGGCCGATTTTGCGCGCCTGTGGATAACTCGCCTTCCCACCTCGGACGAACGGGACGCTCGTTCGATCTGTCGCAACGAGCGTCCCGTTCGTCCGGAAAGGGAACGGGAGGGGAGGTCAGCCGAGGACCGCGGAGGCGAGCTGCCGCACGTGCGCGGGGTCGCGGCAGGAGACGAGGAGTGTGGTGACTCCGACGTCGGCCCATCGTTTGACGTCGGCCCGGACTTCGTCGACGTTGCCGATGATCATGGTTTCGGTGACCATGTCGTCGGGGACGACGGCGGCGGCGTCGTCTTTGCGGCCGGCGCGGAAGAGCCGGCCGATTTCCTCGACTTGCTCGCCGTACCCCATGCGGGTGTACACCTGGGCGTGGAAGTTCAGTTCGGGTGCGCCCATGCCGCCGACGTAGAGAGCTGTCATCGGCTTGAGCCGGGCGATGGCCGCCGCCCGGTCGTCGGTGATGATCACCTGGCAGGTGGCGGCTACTTCGAAGTCTTCACGGGTACGACGGGCTCCGTCCCGCGCGAAGCCCTCGTCGAGCCATTCGTTGTACATGGGGGCGAGTCGGGGTGAGTAGTAGATCGCGAGCCAGCCGTCGGCGATTTCGGCTGTGAGTGCCACGTTCTTGGGCCCTTCGGCGCCGAGCCAGATCGGGATGTCCGCCCGAAGTGGGTGCGTGATCGGTTTGAGGGGTTTACCCAGACCGGTACTGCCTGGCCCGGTGTACGGCAGCGGGTAATGCGGCCCGGCGCTGGTCACGGGCTCTCGGCGGTCGAGCACCTGGCGCACGATCGACACGTATTCGCGCGTACGGGCCAGCGGCTTCTGGAAGGGTTGGCCGTACCACCCCTCGACCACCTGCGGCCCCGATACCCCGAGCCCGAGTACGGCCCGACCGCCGCTGAGGTGATCGAGGGTGAGTGCGTGCATCGCGCAACTCGTCGGAGTGCGCGCTGAAATCTGCACGACAGACGTGCCGAGGCGGACGCGTTCGGTGCGCGAGCCCCACCACGCGAGGGGGGTGAACGCGTCGGATCCCCACGATTCTGCGGCGAAGACGGCGTCGAATCCTTCGGTTTCGGCGGCGGCGATCAACTCCGGGGCGTT
The DNA here is from genome assembly GCF_024438035.1 of Rhodococcus tibetensis. Classification (GTDB taxonomy): domain Bacteria; phylum Actinomycetota; class Actinomycetes; order Mycobacteriales; family Mycobacteriaceae; genus Rhodococcus_F; species Rhodococcus_F tibetensis. The sequence continues at coordinate 203,839 of NZ_JANFQF010000001.1, read as the reverse complement.
CGCCGGCGGCCCTGCGCCCCAGTATCCGAGTTGCAACCCGAGCTTCATCGTGTGCCTCCGCATCGACCGTCGTCAGAAGTGGCCCTTGCCACAAACACTAGAACCTGTTCTACTCGAAGTTGTGACCATGGGAAAGAGCGCGGTGGCCGAAAAGTTCTCGAACACTCCATTGAGCGCCCCGCTGAAACTCAAATTCGACTACACCCGGTCGGTGGGTCCGACCATCGGAGCCTTCGTCACCGCGCTGCGCGACCGCAAGGTCATCGGCGCGCGCGGATCGGACGGACGGATCTACGTACCGCCACCCGAATTCGACCCCCACACGGCGGAACCGCTCACCGACTTCGTCGGCGTGTCCGACGCCGGAACCGTGATGAGCTGGACGTGGATGCCGGATCCTATTGCCGGACAACCGCTCACCGAACCTTTCGCGTGGGCGCTGATCAAGTTGGACGGTGCCGACACCACCTTGGTGCATGCGGTGGACGTGCCTTCCGTCTCCGCGATGAGCACAGGAATGCGGGTGCGGGCACGGTGGGCGGAGGACCGCGTCGGGCACATCCAGGACATCGTGTGCTTCGAACCGGGTGAGTCGACCGGAGACACAGCTGTGTCCGGGAACTCGGAACCCGTCACGATGGTGACGACGCCGATCGACCTCGACTACATGCATTCCGCCTCCGCCGAGGAGAGCTACTACCTCCGAGGGTTGAAGGAGGGCAAGCTGATCGGTGGCCGCACCGGAGCGGACGGCAAGGTGTACATTCCGCCCCGCAGTGCCAATCCCACCGACGGCATTCCGACGAAGGAACAGGTCGAGTTGCCGGACCGGGGCATCGTCACCACCTTCTGCATCGTCAACGTCCCGTTCCTCGGTCAACGCATCAAGCCGCCGTACGTCGCGGCGTACGTGCTACTCGATGGCGCCGACATCGCGTTCCTGCACCTCATTCTCGAGTGTGACGCCGCCGACGTCCGGATGGGCATGCGCGTAGAGGCCAAGTGGAAACCACGCGAAGAGTGGGGTTACACCCTCGAGAACATCGAATACTTCAGGCCGACGGGTGAGCCCGACGCCGATTACGACACCTTCAAACACCACCTGTAAGGGCGCGGCACAATGACAGATATCGCAGTCGTCGGGTTCGCGCACGCACCACACGTGCGTCAGACCTCCGGCACCACCAACGGCGTCGAAATGCTGGTTCCCTGTTTCCGGCAGCTGTACGACCAGCTCGGGATCACGAAGTCGGACATCGGGTTCTGGTGCTCCGGTTCGTCCGACTATCTGGCGGGTCGCGCGTTCTCGTTCATCTCCGCGGTCGACTCGATCGGGGCGGTGCCGCCGATCAACGAATCCCACGTCGAGATGGATGCGGCGTGGGCATTCTATGAGGCCTGGGTCAAGATCATGACCGGTGAGGTCGATACCGCGCTGGTCTACGGGTTCGGCAAGTCCTCTGCGGGCAATCTTCGCAAGGTCCTGTCGATGCAACTCGACCCCTATCTGGTGACACCCCTCGCCCTCGACTCCGTGTCGATCGCGGGCCTGCAGGCTCGCCTCGGCCTCGATGCCGGAAAGTGGACGACCGAGGAGATGGCGGCAGTGGCGGCCCGCAGCCGAGCTGCAGCCGAGAGCAACCCGAACACCCAGCTGTCCGGGCACGTGGACATCGAGGCGTTGCTGGCGTCTCCGTTCATCGCCGATCCCCTGCGCGCCCACGACTGCGCACCGATCACGGACGGGGCTGCCGCGGTGGTACTGGCAGCCGGCGACCGTGCCCGTGAGCTCTGTGAGCGTCCGGCGTGGATCACCGGGATCGAGCACCGGATCGACTCCCCGAACTTCGGTGCCCGCGACCTCACGGTGTCGCCCTCCACGACGTCGGCTGCCCGGGCCGCCACCGGGGGCGATGCCGGCGGAATCGACGTCGCGGAACTGCACGGCCCGTTCACCCATCAGGAGCTGATCCTGCGCGAGGCCATCGGACTGTCCGATTCGACGACGATCAACCCCTCGGGCGGTCCGCTCAGCGGGAACCCGATGTTCGCGGCGGGCCTGGAACGCATAGGTTACGCAGCCAAGGCCATCATGGACGGCAACGCCGGGCGCACCCTGGCGCACGCCACGAGCGGTGCTGTGCTGCAACAGAATCTGGTCGCAGTCTTGGAGGGACGCAACTGATGGCGAATCAACTAGCCGCTGTGCTCGGCACCGGCCAGACCCACTATGTGGCGAAGCGGCACGATGTGTCGATGGCAGGCCTGGTCCGCGAGGCCATCGACCGTGCCATGGAAGACGCACGCGTGGGTTGGGACGACATCGACGCCGTCGTGATCGGCAAGGCACCCGACCTGTTCGAAGGTTCGATGATGCCGGAACTGGCGATGTCGGATGCCCTGGGCGCCAATGGCAAACCGCTTCTGCGCGTGCACACGGCGGGGTCGGTCGGCGGATCGACGGCTGTCGTCGCGTCGAGTCTCGTGAAGGCGGGTGTGCACAAGCTGGTGTTGACGGTGGCCTGGGAGAAGCAGTCCGAGTCGAATGCCATGTGGGCGCTGTCCACCCCCATCCCTTTCAACATGCCGGTCGGTGCCGGAGCGGGAGGGTATTTCGCTCCGCACGTCCGGTCGTATATCCGACGGTCGGGAGCGCCCGAGCACATCGGCGCGATGGTGGCGGTGAAAGACCGCCTCAACGGCAGCCTCAACCCCTACGCTCATTTGAAGCAACCCGACATCACCCTGGAGTCCGTGCAGGCTTCCCAGATGTTGTGGGACCCGATCCGATACGACGAGACCTGCCCGTCTTCGGATGGCGCCTGCGCCATGGTGATCGGTAACGAGGAAGCTGCGGAGCGGGAGACGGCAGAAGGTCGCGAGGTCGCGTGGATTCACGCCACGGCCATGCGCACCGAACCGACCACCTTTTCCGGGCGCGATCAGGTGAACCCGCAGGCGGGCAGGGATGCCGCTGCTGCCCTGTGGAAGGCCGCCGGAATCAAGGACCCTCTCGACGAGATCGATGTCGCCGAAATCTACGTCCCTTTCTCCTGGTTCGAACCGATGTGGCTCGAAAACCTGGGTTTCGTGTCCGAGGGTGAGGGTTGGAAGCTCACCGAGGCGGGCGAGACGGCCATCGGAGGGCGCCTCCCGCTCAATGCGTCCGGTGGGGTCCTGTCGTCCAACCCCATCGGCGCGTCGGGAATGATCCGGTTCGCCGAGTCGGCCATGCAGGTGATGCACCGTGCCGGCGATCACCAGGTTCAGGACGCGCGCAAGGCGCTGGGCCACGCCTACGGTGGCGGCTCGCAATACTTCTCGATGTGGGTGGTCGGATCCGACCGGCCGGACAACCAGTAGCGGGAGCACCATCATGAAGTTCACCGTCGGCATCGCCATGAATCCTCTAGGTCAACTGCCTGCCCTCGCGAAAACAGCCGAGGAGTGCGGCTTCTCGTCCATCGCACTCCCCGACTCGCTGTTCTTCATGGAGAAGCAGAGCGCCGACTACCCGTACACCCCGGACGGTTCGCGGATGTGGAACGAGGAGACCCCGTGGGTGGATCCCCTGATCGCCGCCGCGGCGATGGGCGCGGTCACCTCCAGGATCGAGTTCTACACCCAGGTGCTCAAACTCGGATCACGTAATCCGGTACTCCTGGCCCGCCAGGTGGGATCGGTCGCCAACCTCATCGGCAACCGGTTCGGGTTCGGCGTCGGGATCGGCTGGGCACCCGAGGAATTCGAATGGTGCGGAGTGCCGTACCAGAAGCGCGGTGCGCGCGTCGACGAGATGATCGACGTCATCAAACTGATCCTCGGTGGCGGAATGGTCGAGTACCACGGTACTTTCTTCGATTTCGACCGCCTGCAGATGAGCCCGGCACCGACGAAGCCGGTACCGTTCTACGTCGGGGGGCACACCGACGTCGCACTTCGCCGTGCCGCGAGGGTCGGTGACGGCTGGACTTCGGCAATGATCAAGTTCGACGATCTCGTCCAGGTCATCGCGCGTCTGCGTGAGCTCCGGGAGGAGTACGGCCGGGCCGATCTGCCGTACGAAATCCAAACCGTGTGCATCGACCGTTTCGGCAAGGACGGGTACGCCGAATTGGCGGACGCCGGGGTGACCGACACGATCGTCGTCCCGTGGGTTTTCGACGGCATCGGCTTCGACGGACCGCTCGAAGCCAAGCAGGAATCGCTACGCAAGTTCGCCGACCAGTACATCGGATAGGGGTGTGGACATGACGACGACGGAACATCCCGCCCGCCTCGCCGGGCAGGCTTCCCGCGAGGCGGCCAGCGGCAGGCGCAAGGACGATTGGCTCGCGCTGTTCGCGGAAGACGCCTGCGTGGAAGACCCTGTCGGTCCCTCGGGTTTCGACCCGGAGGGCAAGGGGCATCGCGGGCTCGAAGCAATCTCACGGTTTTACGACATGACGATCGCGACCACCGAGTCGCTCGAATTTCTCATCGACGATTCCTTGGTGTGCGGCAACGAGAACGTGAATATCGGAACGATACGGTCGACCGTCGGGGGGTCGCAGATCGACGCCGAGGGCGTGTTCATCTACCGCGTAAACGAAGAAGGCAAGATCACGTCACTCCGCGCGTTCTGGGAGGTCGAACGGGCGATGAAGACTCTACGCACGGTCTGACACCCGAGCTTCTCGTCGAAGGCCCCGGTCCACCATCGGACCGGGGCCTTCGTCGTCGCGTGCAGTCGACGTCGTGCGTCTCGATTCGGGCATGAACAGGCAGGAAAGAGAACAGCGACGTCGGAGAGGATGAGGGTGCCCTCCGACGCCGCTGAATTTGTGGGGGTCAGTGCTTGACCGGGCAGCCGCCAGACGTCGTCTTGTAGTCCACCTGGAACTCCTTGATGCCGTTGAGCCAACCCGAGCGCAGACGCCGCGGATCTCCCAGCCTACTGATGTCGGGCAGGTGGTCTGCGATGGCATTGAAGATCAGGTCGATTTCGAGCCGGGCGAGGTTCGCGCCCAGGCAGAAGTGCGCACCCGTCCCACCGAAGCCGACATGCGGATTGTTCTCCCGCATGATGTCGAACTTCTCGGGATTGTCGAAGGCGTCCTCATCGAAATTAGCTGAACCGTAGAGCATTACGACTCGCTGACCCTTCTTGATCTGCACCCCTCCCAGCTCGGTGTCTTCGAGCGCCGTGCGCTGGAAGGAATTGACCGGGGTGGCCCAGCGAACGATCTCGTCGGCTGCCGTCTTCGGGCGTTCCTTCTTGTAGAGCTCCCACTGGTCGGGATGGTCGAGGAATGCGATCATGCCGTGCGTGATTGCGTTACGCGTGGTCTCGTTTCCGGCCACCGCCAAGAGAATGACGAAGAAGCCGAATTCCTCGGGAGAGAGTTCGTTTCCCTCGATGTCGGCTTCGATCAACGTGGTGACGATGTCGTTGGCCGGGCACTTCTTGCGCTCATCGGCCATTTGGTACGCGTAACCGAGAATCTCCATCGACGCCGCCTGGGGGTCGATGTCCAGTTCGGGATCGTCGTATCCGGTCATCTGATTCGACCAGTCGAAGACCTTGAGACGATCCTCCTGCGGCACGCCGAGAAGCTCGGCAATGGCCTGCAGGGGCAGTTCGCACGCGACCTGGGTGACGAAGTCGCCGGCACCCGATTCCGCGGCTTCCTTGACGATCTTCTCGGCGCGTTCGGTGAGTTCGTCCCGCAGGCTGTTGATCGCGCGTGGTGTGAATCCGCGGGCAACCAACTTGCGGAGCTTCGTGTGCTCGGGCGCGTCCTTGTTGATGAGGATGAAGCGCTGCATCTCGATGTTCTCGCGCGGAATATCGTCGGCGAAGCGGACAATCGCGGTGTTCTCGTGGGTGGAGAACACGTCGCTGCGCCGCGACACCTCCTTGACGTCGTCGAGCTTGCTCACGACCCAGTAGCCGTCGTCGTGGTAGCCACCGACCTCCGGCGGCTGCGGGTTCCACCAGATCGGCGCAGTCTTACGCAGCTCGGCGAACTCCTCGTAGGGGATGCGCTCTGCATAGATGTCCGGGTCGGTGAAGTCGAAACCCTCTGGAAGATTGGGCTGCGCCACTACTGTCTCCTGCCCTCAGCCATACACCACTTCGTGATGTGGAACACGTTCTACTAACATTGAAACACAAGCCAGGCGACTAGCAAAGGAAAGGTCATCCAGACCTTGCCTCTATAGGAGAACCTGTTCTATTTTCTGAGGACAAGGAAAGGAGCCCGCCGTGGGCACACCAGTAATCGTCGAGGCAGTGCGTACCCCCATCGGAAAGCGCGGTGGATGGCTGTCGGGATTGCACGCCGCCGAGATCCTCGGGGTGGTCCAGCGGGGACTTCTCGACCGCTCCGGCATCGACCCCGAATCGGTGGAGCAGGTGATCGGTGGTTGCGTCACCCAGGCGGGCGCGCAATCGAACAACATCACCCGCACGGCGTGGCTGCATGCCGGGCTGCCCTGGCAGGTCGGTGCCACGACTATCGACTGCCAGTGCGGGTCCGCGCAGCAGGCCAATCATCTGATCGCCGGACTCATCGCGACCGACGGCATCGACGTCGGAATCGCCTGCGGCATCGAAGCGATGAGCCAGGTCCCGCTCGGCGCGAATGTCGGCGAGAACGCCGGACCCCGTCGTCCCGTCGACTGGGACATCGACATGCCCAATCAGTTCGAGGCCGCTGAGCGCATCGCCCGTCGCCGCGGAATCACGCGAGCAGACGTCGAGGCACTCGGGGTCCGTTCGCAGGCCCGGGCCAAGCAGGCGTGGAACGAAGGGCGGTTCGATCGCGAAGTGCTGAAGGTGACGGCGCCCGTTGTCGACAAGGAAGGCAACCCCACCGGCGAAAGCCGAGTGGTCAGCCGGGATCAAGGCCTGCGCGACACGACCGCTGAGTCGCTGGCCAAGCTGAAGCCAGTCCTCGAGGGCGGCATCCACACAGCCGGAACCTCCTCACAAATTTCCGACGGCGCGGCCGCGGTGATGTTGATGGATGAGACCAGGGCACGCGCGCTGGGACTGACACCACGCGCCCGTATCGTCTCCCAAGCCCTCGTCGGATCGGAGCCCGAGTTCCATCTCGACGGCCCCGTCCAGGCCACCGCACGCGTGCTCGAACGCAGCGGAATGAAAATCGGTGACCTCGACCTGTTCGAGGTGAACGAAGCGTTCGCCTCCGTACTTCTGTCGTGGGCGTCGGTCCACGGTCCCGACATGGACAAGGTGAACGTGAACGGCGGCGCGCTCGCGCTCGGACATCCCGTGGGTAGCACCGGGTCCCGACTCATCACCACGGCGCTGCATGAACTCGAGCGCACCGACGGGTCGACGGCACTGATCACGATGTGCGCGGGCGGCGCGCTGGCAACCGGCACCATCATCGAGCGGATCTAGGATCTGTTGATGAATCCACCCGCCCCCGCCCCCGCCCGACCGCCCGGCCTCGACTCGAAGTGGACGGTCTCGTTCATCAAGTGGATGTCGAAGATCAATGTCTTCCTGTACCGGCGTACGGGCGGGCGACTGGGCAGCAAGTGGCGGGTGGGCAGCGCCTTCCCCCGCGGGTTGCCCGTCTGCCTGCTCACCACCACCGGCCGCAAGAGTGGTGAACCTCGGGTCAGCCCGTTGCTGTTCCTCGAGGACGGCGAGCGCATCATCCTCGTCGCCTCGCAGGGCGGTCTGCCGAAGCACCCGATGTGGTACCTGAATTTGCGGAGCGATCCGGCGGTCACGATCCAGGTCAAGTCGCGGGTGCGGCCGATGACGGCCCGCGTCGCCACCGCCGAAGAACGCGCGCAACTGTGGCCGCGCCTCGTCGACATGTACGCGGATTTCGACAATTACCAGGCCTGGACCGAGCGGACGATCCCCGTCGTCATCTGCAGTCCGCGATAAATCTGTATGTACCGCCGGGTAACGGATGCCATGTCCGGGGACTTCTTGCAGTATTGACTCCGTACGGAAGATGTACGACGGCCGAGGCGAGGAATACGGATATGACGACACAGGTTCAAGATCGGATACACGACCGCCGAGAGCTCACCGCAGCCCTTTTGCGCGCGCTCGAACGGCGACACGAAGTCCTCGATGCCATCGTCGACAGCAAGGATCATGCCGAGGCGCTCACCACCGTGGCCGGACTCCTCGACACTTCCGAGGCGTACGCGGAAGCCGTCCTCAATCTGACGTTCCGTCGCCTCACCAAGGACGAACGTCTCCGCATTCAGTCGGAACTCGAGGATCTCGACGCGAAGTTGGAGTGGACGGCGTCCGACCGCCCGGCGAGCACCGGCCGGAACTTCCGTTTGCGTCCATTCACGCCCACCGACGAGGACGCCGAGCTGTTCCGCCGCCGCTGCGCCGAACAGGAAGAAGACGGCACTCTGTGGTCGCAGGAGCGGATCGAGAAGGAACGCGCGGAGGGTCTGAAGCGAATCGACGACGAGTCCGCAGCGTGGTTCGTCTGTGAAGACACCGCCGAGAAGGCCTCCGTCGGGCTGGTCTTCGGTGAGCTCACCGGACGCGAAGTCGACGTAGCCATTTGGGTGGCACCCGAAGCCCGCAAGAAGGGGTACGGCACCGCCGCCGTGAAGCACAGCCGCCAGGAACTCGCAGCGGAGTTCCCCGGCACAGTCCTGGTCGTCCGCGCACCCGCCTGACCCGCACGGGGGTGGCAAAGTACGCCGGCGCGTACTTTGCCACCGCTTTTAGAGGTGAACATGTCGTTTACAACAATTTGTTGACAACGCCTGGAAGAGGGTGCAGCATCGAGTGCATGCCCACCGACCCGTTCACCCCACCCAACCCCAGCCGTGAGCGCGCGCACCGCGAGTATGCGGGCCTCTTCCGCATCGCCGAAAGGCACGGCGCCACCCCGCAGCAGCGTGCCCGCCAATCACATCCCGAAATGCTGGAACCACTCGGCGCAATCCGTGTGGTCGCAGCACTCGCGGGCGGCACGACCACGCCAGAGCCCGGCGAACCCGATGTCGACGACGCCGACGTCACCGCGGCGCTGAGTCTGATCCCCAAGGCGCGCGCGGAGATGGACCAGCTGGAGGCGCTGTTCCTCGGAGTTGCTCGTCAGCGGGGGATGACGTGGCAGGAAATCGCTTTCGGTCTCGGCCTCGGCAGCACTCAAGCGGCTCGGCAGCGGTACGAACGCCTGGTCAGCCGGACATGACGCGGTGGTCGGGTTCGCGCTGCTTGGTGACGCCCTGCGCCCAGCGGTAATCAGGTTTGCCGCTGGGTGTGCGCTGTACAGCGCCTTCCACCCATACGAGCCGCGGAATCTTGTACCCGGCGAGACTCTGCCGCACGTGCTGTTCGAGGCCGTCGAAGTCGATTCCCGCATCGCGTGGCTGCACCACTGCGGAGACTCGGTGCCCCCAGCGTTCGTCGGGCACACCGACGACGATGGCGTCGTAGACGTCTCGATACGCCTTCACCACGCTCTCGACCTCTTCGGCGAACACCTTTTCACCGCCGGTGTTGATCACCATGTTGCCGCGCCCGAGCAGAGTGATCGAACCGTCCTCCTCGATGCGCGCACGGTCACCGGTGACCACGACGGGCTTGCCGTCGACCTCCCGGAAGATTTCCCTCGTCTTCTCGGGATCGTTGTAGTAACCGAGCGGGACGTAGCCGCCCTTGGCGAACCAGCCGTCCTTGCCGGAGCCGGGCTCGATGGGACGGTTGTCGTCGCCGATCACCATGGCATACCGTCCGGCGGGTACCCTCGGGCCACCCACTTGCTTCTCCCCCTTGGTCGCGAATCCAATTCCTCCGAAGCCTGTTTCGGAGGCGCCGATGGAGTCCGACACCACCAGGTCGGGGAACTCTTCGAGAAACGCATCCTTGATCACCGGCGAGAACAGCGCCGCACCCGACGCGACCACCGCGAGGCTGGACGTGTCGGTGCGCGAGGACTGACGAGCCTCGATGAGCGGACGTCCCATCGCATCCCCGGTGATGATGAGGATCTGCACCCGGTGTCGCTCGACCAATTCCCAGGTCCGGTGCGGATCGAATTTCGACTCCAGAAGCACTGTGTTGCCGCTGAACAGCGCGGTGAGGGTCGGCATCATCGCCGCCGCATGAATCAGCGGGGGCAACGCGAACCACAACGTCGGATCGCCCTCGGACCCCACACGGGACTGCTGATATTCGTCTTCGATGGCCTCACCGGTGTAGAAGTCGAGGCCGCCGGCGAGAACTCGCCAGATGGACTCGTGCGTCCACACGACACCTTTGGGACGTCCCGTGGTGCCGCCGGTGTACATGATGAACAGATCGTCGTTGCTGCGCTCGTCGAAGTCCCTTCGGCCGCTGCCGGACAGCGCTTCCTCGTACGGCACGGATTCACTGTGCACCCCGGCACCACCGAGGTCGTCCTCGACGACGACGGTGTACCGGATCTTCGGCAGCGACGGCAAAACTTCGGCGATCCGCGGCGAGTAGATCCGATGATGGACGACGGCCTCCAAGTCGGCGTTGCCGTAGACGTACGCGAGTTCGTCGCTGGTGTAGCGGTAGTTGATATTGACGGGAACTGCTCGGATCTTGAAGGCGGCCAGCAGCGTCTCTATCGTCTCGATCGAATTATGCAGGTGCACACCGATATGCGAGCCCGCGGTCAGGCCCGCCCTCCGGAAGTTGTGGGCCAGGCGGTTGGCCCGGTCCTCGAGTTCGCGGTAGGTGATCCGCCGTCCGGCCGCAATCAGCGCAACCCGGTCCGGCATGACGTCGACGGAGTGTTCGAAGAGGTCGGCAAGGTTGTATGCCATGGACTTGTCCTCTTTCAGACGACAGTGAGGGGTAGCGGTATGCCGCGGTCGGTGAAGGCGAAGTCGGCGCCCGTGCTGAACCGGGTGAGCGCCACCTCGGATGCCTCCTTGGTGGGTGCCTTGCCTGTGACGACCTCCACCGTGAGCGCCGTATCCGTCTCCTCGATGACACGTGCGGAGAAGCGCGGCGATACCCCGCGCAGCAGCGCGTCGAGCGGCTGCAGGTGTGCGCCGTCGATCATCGAGAGCCAGGCACCGTCTGCGTCGGCCCCACAGTCCCTCCGAATGGTGAGAAAGAGACGATCTGCGAGTGTGGTTGTCACATCGACGTACTGACGGGGATTGAGCGCCGGGTGGACGGCGAGCACTGCTGCGAGTCCCTCGAGGTCGTCCGGCAGTCCGAGCGCATTCCGGATCCGCTCGGACGTGAGTCCGGCGATACCGGTGAATTGTTTGCGTGCGATCGTCATCGCCGACGCCTCGTCGGTGCGTGACCGCACCGCCAACAGGAATCCGAGCGTGAGCAGGTGCTGTTGCAGGCACACTTCCTCCGCCATCCGGACGAGCGCCGAATGGGAGAACTCCGAGAACCTCAGATCGCTCAGGAGTGCATCCGAGTAATCATGGCGGCCGGGTTCACTGGTGTCGATGGGCGACAACTCGACCGCGGCGGCCCTCGACCTGCCGAGCGTCACCAGACCCTTGGGCACCGGCGGTGGTGTGTGTGCGTCGTCGATGGTCACAGTCCACTTGCAGTGCGGAGTGCGATCCGCCGGGCGCCGGGGCGGACGGTGCACCGGTCGCACCTGCGCGTGCGGATTGGTGGCCAGCGCGGTCGCGTCGAACGTCGGGTCCTCGATGTCGTGACACATCGAGGTGACGTACTCGTCCCCCATCGGCTCCACGTCCATGAGGGCGCCACAGTGGTCGAGCCAGAACTCACCGTGATCGTGATCGATCACGCGGTATCGAAAGTCCATGAATTGTGGGGGCGCGCCGATGTCGAGCTGCAGGCCCTTGAAGATGGTCACCACGCCGTCGCCCTCGAACGCCAGCGCGCGCTGCATCCGCTTGGTGTAGATCGGGCTCGCCGCCATCCACTCTTCGATCGCGACCTGCGTCATTCCCTCGCGTCCAAACGCGCCGATCAGGTGCGGCATCCCGGAGCGATCGATCAGATGACCACACAGGAGCAGTTCCGGCACGAGCACCGCGAGATCCTCACGGGACAGGTCCGCGAACGACGTGGGAACCCGCACGGCACTCACCACAACGGAACCGGGGCCTGGCCCAACGGGTACCACCCGGGAAGCCGGCCGGAGGTCGATCGCGCGATACGCGCGTTCATACCGTCGGACATCGCGTTGTTCGTGATCATCTCGAGGAACAGGGCAGAGACGTTACCGAAGTCGAAGAAGTCACGCTGCCACGACCATTGGAAGTTGCCGCCGTAGCGGAACCAGCTGCCGCCGATCCCGTACACCTGATAGTGGGTGCCGTCCTCACGAGTGCGGTCGGAGACCTGTTTCCAGAACCCGATGACGTCGCCGCTGCGGTCATCGATGACAATTTTCTGATACGGGTACTCCCAGCCGTCCAGCCCCTCCATCTCCTGCCCGAGCGCCAGGTCTCGAATTTCGTCGCGGCCGACGGCCATGAAGTCGTCCTTGGGGCCGTAGTTCCATCCGTAGGTGGCGTCCACTGTGTACATCTCGGCGAGCGGCTTCCAGTCGCCGAGCGATTCACAGCGCTTGTTCTCGTCTATCCACCGCTGCACCATCTCGTCCAGCTCGGCGCGATCGAACTGCACCGCCGGGCCGATCCTTCGATCGAACTGGGACATCAGGCGTCTCCTTCACGAGGTTTCATTGTCTTCGACGATCCGCAACGCCTGGGTGGGACAGAAGCGCACGGCGCTCTCCACATCCGCGCGCAGCGACTCGGGCGGGGCAGTATCCACGATCTCGACCTGCCCGTGCTTCGGTACGGCGAACACGTCGGGTGCCTCGAGCTCACACATGGCGTGGCCCTGGCACAAATCGAGGTCGGCTTCGACTTTCATCACTTACAACGCTTCCGGTACCTCACCGCACAAGGCTGCTGCAGCTGAACCACCATCTTGCTGTGATCGTTGCGGTACGTCTCCGACGGTTGAGCCATCTCGAATTCCCAGTCCTGCAGTAGGATCGAGAAAATCGCCTTCAGCTGCATCAACGCGAACGCCGCACCGACGCATCGGTGCCGGCCCGCACCGAACGGAATCCACGTCCACCGGTTGACGATGTCTTCCTGGTTGGGATCGAGGTACCGCTCGGGGTCGAACGCATCCGGGTTCGGGAAGTCCTCGGCCAAGCGGTTCGAAATCGCCGGCGTCGCGGCCACGAGGTCACCCTCGGCGATCCGGTAACCGCCCACCTCGAAGTCGGCCTGCGCGACCCGCAGCAGGATGATCAGCGGCGGATGCAGGCGCAACGTTTCCTTCAGCACTGCTTCGAGTTTCGGGATCTGTCGTAGCGCACCGAAGCTGATGTCGGAACCGTCGGAGTACAGGTCGTCGAGCTCTCCCACGACCTGCTTGGCGTAATCGGGATGGCGCAGCAGTTCGATCAGCGTCCATGCCGCTGTACCGGAGGTGGTGTGGTGCCCGGCGAACATCATCGAGATGAACATGCCCGTGATCTCGTCGGCACTGAATCGTTCGTTGCCGTTCTCGTCCTTGATCGAGACCAGAACGTCGAGCATGTCCCGGTCTTCCTTGCCTTGCGGAGGATTGGCGATCCGGTCTGTCATGATGTCCTGAACAAGGGCGACCAGCTGCACCCGGGCCTCGTCCCGTCGCCGGAAGCTCTCTATATCGGCGTAGGGGTCGACGAACGCGATCGCGTCCGTTCCCTGCTCGAGTTCGTGGTACAGCTGCGCGAAGCGTCCGTCGAGTTGATCCCGGAACTTCTTGCCGATGAGGCAGGCCGAAGAGGTATAGATGGTGAGCTCCGCGAAGAACTCGAGGAGGTCGATCTCGCCCTCGTCGTCCCAGCGCGACACCATGCGGTCGACCTCGTGGGCGATCGTGGCGGCGTGCCCCTTCATCTGCTCGCCGCGCAGAGCCTGGTTGTGCAGCATCTCCTTGCGCCGTTCGGGGCTGGCGTCGAACACGACACCCTCGCCGAAGATCGGCTTCATGAACGGATAGGCCGCCTGCTGATCCAGGTCCTCGTCGCTCGATCGGAAAAAGAACTCGTTCGCTTCCGCCCCCGACAACATGATGACGGTGCGGTCCACCAACTGGAAGGCACCCACGTCGCCGCACTCCTCGCGCACCCGTCGCATCAGGGCAATGGGGTCGGTGCGCAGTTCCTCGAGGTGGCCGTGTTCGCGCTCGCCGCCCGAAACCCGCGGCGGTGTGGTCAGATTCATGAGACGTCCTTTCGCAGGGGCGCCTCGGGCTGAACCTCGATCAGCACCAGGTGCGCCCCGCGGGGCGCACTCACGGTGGCGACGACGGCATCAGCGATCGCGGACGCACGCAAGAAGTAGGAGTGGCGGGCGAATCCCCATTTCGCCCAGTCCTCGAGGACGGGTCCGATGACCTCCTCGGTGGTGTTCATGCCCATGGCGGTCTGCGTGGGTCCGGGACGGACGATGGACGCACGGATACCGGTGCCTTCCAACTCCATCCGCATCTGCCTGCCCATCGCCTCCACACCGGTTTTCGCAGCGTTGTAGGCGCCCATCCGCGGACGTGGTGAGTCTGCGCAATCCGATCCGATCAGCACGAAGTCACCACGCTTGCGTTCGATCATGCCGGGAAGAATGCGATGCGCGAGCCGCTGCGCACCCACGAGGTGTACATCGACCTGCTTCAGGAACTGGTCGGGATCCATCTCGTGTGCGGTGGAGAACTCGAGGTCGCCTGCGCCGGACAGCACGATCTCCGTCGGACCGAAGGTGTTCTCGGCTGCTGTCACGAAGTCGCTCACGGACGCCGTGTCCGTGACGTCGAGGAAGTGCGCGAAAGCGTCACCACCGTTGCTCCGGATCTTGTCGGCGATTACCTCGCATTCCGCTACTCGGCGGGCCCCTAGAGCCACGGGATGGCCGAGTTCGGCAAGGGCATAGGCGGTTGCGGTACCGATACCCGAGGAGGCACCGCTGATGATTGCGGGGCGCCGCGGCGAATGGGGCTCGAACCTAGGCATGACGGACCTGCACTTTCAGAGGAAGCGAGGCGAAACCTCGGACGTTGGTCGAATGGACTCGCACAGAATTCGTTTCGTCCACTTCGAAACTCTCGACTTTTTCGACCAGCTGCGTCAGCGCGATCTTCGCTTCGAGACGGGCCATGTGCGCGCCCAGGCAGAAGTGGGTGCCGCCGCCGAAGCTCGCGAGCTTGTTGCTGCTGTCCCGGCCGATGCGGTACTCGTCCGCATCGTCGAATACGGCCGAGTCGCGGTTCGCGGAACCGATCAGGATCAGCACCTTGTCCCCCGCCGGAATGGTCGCATCGTGCAAGGAGACGTCGACCGCCGCGGTGCGGGCCACCATCTGACTCGAGGTGTCATAGCGGAGCGTCTCCTCCACCCATTCCGGCACCCGGCTCTGGTCACCGAGGACCTTGCGCGCCTCCTCGGGAAACTTCGAGCCCCAATACAGGGCGTTGCCGAGCAGCTTCGTGGTGGTCTCGTTGCCCGCCACCACCATGAGAAACATGAACGCGATGATCTCGTCGTCGGTGAGCCGATCACCATCGATCTCGGCCTCGAGCAAGGCCGACGTCAGATCGTCCACAGGCCTCTTGCGCC
Organism: Rhodococcus tibetensis; assembly: GCF_024438035.1. GTDB lineage: Bacteria > Actinomycetota > Actinomycetes > Mycobacteriales > Mycobacteriaceae > Rhodococcus_F > Rhodococcus_F tibetensis. The sequence goes on along the minus strand of NZ_JANFQF010000001.1, from coordinate 188,237 downwards.
GCTCGGCGATCATGTCCGCGTAGTAACCCACGAGGTACAGCGACGCCTCCATGGCCGCCTGGGGAACGTCCAGGACACCTTCCTCCCGGTGCACCACCAGGTCGGCGAGTCGCCGCAGTTCGGAACGGTCCGTTTCCGGGACACCCATCAGTTCCGAGATGACGTCCATGGGGAGCTTGCCCGCGAACTCCGCGATCCAGTCGAACTCCCCGGACGCGAGTGCGGGGTCGAGATACTGTGTCGTCAGATCCTCGATACGCCCGTGCAGTTCGTTGACACGCCGAGGCGTGAAACCCCGGGAGACCAACTGCCGCATCCGCATGTGGCGCGGATCGTCCATCGCCAGGAACGACATCGTCTTGTACGCCTTCGGACCGTAGGCGGCCGGATCGAGAGACACACCGTTGGCGCTCGACAGCCTCGTGTTGTCCCGGAACGCTGCAACGACGTCCTCGTGCCGCGAGAGCGCCCAGAAGTCGAGTTCCGGGTTGTAGTAGACCGGCGCCTCTTCCCTCAGTCGGCGGTAGGTGACGTAGGGATCCTCATGAAAGGCGTAATCGTAGGGATTGAACGTCACCGGATCGAGTGACGCTCCGGGGATCGACGCTGCGGTCATGTGTATTCACTCCAGGATCAGCTTGGCGGAAGTTTCCAGTCGATCTGCGAATTCGGTGTACGACCCGTAGCCCATGCCCGCGCGAACCAACCCACCGGCGTACAGCAGCTCCAGTGACTCGAGTACGTCCGGATCGGGATTGCTGCCGAGTGCGTCCGCAAGTCGTTGCCGGATCTCGATTCCGATCCGCGTGCGCAGGTGCTCCACATCGGGGTCCCGGCCGAGCAATGCGCTGGTGACCGCGCCGGCCAACTCCGGTTCGTCGGCGACCAACAGCGCGATGTGCCGCAGCACTGCCACCACCCGTCCCGTCCGGTCGAGACTCGCGTCAGCCTCCTCCGGTGAAGCGGCGAGGCGGCGCCAGAACACTTCGGCGACGAGGTGCTCCTTGGAAGAGAAGTACGTGTACGCAGTCGCCGGGGCCACCCCGGCGAGCCCGGCCACCGATCGGACGGTGAGGCCGGCGAATCCTTCTGCCCGCAACACCTCGACAGCTGCCTTGGTCAGACGGTCGACGGTATCGGCCTGCTTTTCGGTCAGGCGACGGCGGGTGGACTCGAAACTCATCTTACTGGACACGTGTCTGGACGCTACTACAGTTTAGTCGGCCTGGCAACGAAAATCCCTCGATCTACCGTCGGCGCGGGTGAATTCGCACGGGCATCGTCTTGATGCCACTGATGAAGTTCGATCGCAATCGCGTCACGGGGCCGGTCGGTTCTACGCGGTCGATTCGGGCGGCCATCGTCTCGAACAGGATCCGCAACTCCAGTCGCGCCAGGTGCGCACCGAGGCAGAAGTGGATTCCGCTGCCACCGAAAGCGACGTGCGGGTTGGGCGTTCGTCCGATATCGAAGCGGTACGGCTCCTCGAACACATCCTCGTCACGGTTGGCGCTGGGGTAGTAAATGACCACCTTGTCACCCGCAGCAACCGGCTGGTCACCGATCATCGCATCACGAGTTGCGGTGCGCCGGAAATCCATCACCGGCGTGACCCACCGCAGGATCTCCTCGACCGCGGTCGCGGCAAGTTCGGGCCCGGCCTGCAATCGGCGCCACTGCTCGGGATTGTCGATGAAAGCCTGCATGCCGCCCGCCGTGGCATTACGCGTCGTTTCGTTCCCCGCGACCACGAGGAGAACGAAGAACATGTTGAATTCCATCTCGGTGAGGGTGTCGCCGTTCTCATCCGGCTGGACCAACTTGGTGACGATGTCGTCACGCGGTTCTCTGCGCCGTTCGGCCGCCAATTCATTGGCGTACAGAAAGATTTCCATCGCCGCGAGCTCGCCGTCCGCCTGGGTGGTGCCGTACTCGGGGTCGTCGAAGCCGATCATCCGGTTGGACCAGTCGTAGAGTCTGTCGACGTCCGACGAGGGCGCGCCGAGGAGAGCCGCGATCACCTCGAGCGGCAGGGGGGCCGCGGCGCGGGGCACGAAATCGACCTCTCCCGCCTCGAGTAGGTCGTCGACGATTTGCGAGCAGATGTCCCGGATGTGCGCCTCCAGCGACTTGACCATGCGCGGCGTGAATCCGCGACTGACCAACTGGCGCAACCGAGTATGGTCCGGCGGGTCCAGATTGACGAGCATGGCAGCTTGCTTCGCCCTGGTTTCCTCGTCGAAGTCGTCGATCTGCGTGGTACCCACTGCGGAGGAGAACGTGACGCTGTCCCGCGAGACGGCAACTACGTCAGCATGCCTCGTCACGGCCCAATAACCGGAGCCGTTCTCCTCGGATTGCCAATACACGGGTTCGCTCGCCCGCAGGTGGTCGAAGAACGCGTAGGGCACCGCCTCCGCGTAGACATCGGGGGATTTGAGATCAATCCGAGACGCGGTCATTCACTGCTCCTCGATCGATAAACGAATGGGATGCGTCTTAAACTACACATTTTCATTTGTAATGGAAGCCCTTATGCTGGGCCCATGGCGAAAGGACAGAACGGACCGATCCGGCGTCGCACACTCACGCGCGACAAGGTGGTAGACGCAGCGATCGAAATCATCGACGAGCTCGGCTGGGACCCACTGTCGATGACGAGCCTCTCCGCGCGGCTCGAAGTCGTCACCGCGTCGCTCTACAACCACGTCCGCAACCTCGACGACGTCCGCGGCGCCGTTCAGGTGCGCACCATGGCGGAACTCGGCGCACACCTGCGCGAGACCGCCATGGGCCGAACCGGTCCCGACGGCCTCCGCGCGCTCGTCGACGCGCACCGCGTTTGGGCGACCGAGCACCCGCATCGGTACCGAACACTCACCACCAGCCCGGTGGACCGGGACGCCTTCATCGCCGCCGCACTGGACGCCAACACGGCACTACGCACGATGCTGGCGTCGTGCGGCGTGCCGCCCGAGGACACCCTCGACGCGGCCGTGAGCATCTTCGCCGCCATGCACGGCTTCGTCATGCTGGTGAACACCGATTTCCTCGGCGACGAGCTGGACCTGGACTCGATCTACGAATCCGTGCTTCGGGGAGCACTGTCCAGTGTCGAGCGGCCGGAGCCGACGCGCACACCTTCCTGAACGTGATCGGTCGACGGCCCGACGGCCGGCTCGCTCAGGCGTCCTCCCACGGTTGGGTTCCCTGCCCGACCTCGTAGCCGTGCTTCGGCCGGTTCAGGGTCTTGTCGGCCTGTCCGACCTCGACCATGTCGTTGGCGATGGCTGTTCTCCTGGTGGCGTCGTCGACACGACTGGTGATCGGGGAGAGTTTCTCGTCCAGCTTCTCCTTCGCTTTCAGGGCGGGATCGGACAAGAACTCCAGGTACTCCTTCAGCCGGTTGGTCAGCTCCTCGATCTCACGCACAAGAGTCATCACCAAATCGGCAACCTTGTAGATGGTGTGAGCGATCGATGCGACCTGCGCGGAGGTGCCGATCACCGGCACCTTCTTCACCAGAAACTCGAGCTTGCCGAAGACACCGTCCAAACTCACCTCGGCCTCGAGCAGCTCGGCCAACTTTTCGACCGCGGTCCTCACCGCATCTCTGATCTTGTCGGCCACCATCTCCAGGGCAAGAGCGAGGATGCGGCCGACGGGCCCTTCCCACTTCATCGCCGTACTCTGCAGGCGCGCGTAGTCGTCGAACGCCAATGCCGCCTTGCCATCCCAGTACTCACCGACACGATTGAGGCCGTCATCCATGTTTCGCGCGGACGCTTCGAACGCGTTTCCGGCGATCTTGTACGTCTCACCGATTCGTTTCAGCTCGCTCCAGTTACCGCTGATCGGGGCCAAAACGTACTCGAGGGGATTCCATTCCTTTCCGGCGATCCGGGTGACATTCTTGATGGATTCGTTCACCTCCCCCAGCCAACCCGCCGCCTCGGTGACGATCGCGCCGACGTCCTCCTTGTTGGCCACCGGATCGTCCAGCTTGACGTCCTCAGGCTTGGGATAACTGACCGCAGAACCGTAAGCCTCGGTGATACCGGGCATTTCGGCAAACGATTTGTACTCGACGGTTCCGTCACCCACGTAACGGGTGTGCGCGTTGAGTGCGTCATAGTTCTTCTTTTCCTGGTCGTGGTACATCCAGGCGGCCTTGTTCAGTTCGACACCGGTGTCGACATTCTGCTTCGCGATATCGGCCATGCGCGTTGTGGTGGCATCGGAAAGCACGACGAACGGGGTCAGCAATGAGCTGATGATCGCACCCGAGAAGTCCGCACTCGGCGGTCCGTTCTTGCCGACGAAATCAGCGATCCGCCGACTGTCCGCGCCGATCTCGTCGAATGCATTGGCGAGACCCGCGATCTGGTCGGGTCTTGTTTTGAGCTGCTCACCCATGACTTTTCCATCCCCCGTTTGTCATTCGGTTTTATTCAGTGACCTGATGATCGTGTCGACCTCGTTCTCGGAGAGGGAATCCGGCAGTCCGACGTGGTGCTTGACCATGAAGACCATTACCTCTGCGGTGGAATAGGCTGGAGTGGCGACCACGTCGAACTCGGCTCGAGTTGGGTCGCAGGAGTAGTCTCGCGGAATGTCGGTGACGGCGGCGGTGTAGCGGACTGCCGGTCTGCCGGAAATCTCAAAGTTGAACGGACCCCGAATTTCAACCTTCGGTTTATTGTCGTCTTCGTCCGAGAACAGTCGATCCGCCTTGCTGACTGCCTCCCGGGCAGCCGAATCGAGATCGACTCCGTTTCGCCCGGTAGCACCCATATCGGCCAGGGTCGAACCCTTGTCCTCCGGACAGTAGTTGTATGCGTAGTCGCTCACGGCGCCATATCCGGCAACATATCCATCATCGTCACTCCAGCTCATTACGCCGCTGTTACTCGGACGCCAGCCTTCGTCATTCGGCACGGTGTAGGTGAGCCCGAACTTGGTGGGCACCGGTTGGGGCTGACCGTCGGGAGCCTCGATCATCGGCGGCGGGAACTCCATCGACGGAAAGCCGGGCGGCAACGGCGCGACCGTGGTGCTCGGGCCGGGCGGAGGTGGAGGCGCCCACGACGAAGCCGCCTCTTCCGCCGCCTGCGCGTTTTCGGTGTACGGGTTGCCGACCCACAACACGAGAGTCATGACCGCAGCGAGCGCGGCGACGGCCAGCGCGATGTTCCTGAGCGGTTTCAGCACACCGTACTTCTGGAGAAGTCTGAAGAATCCCACCACCGGTGGAGGGTACCCTGTACCGGTTTGCCCGACGTTGCCCGGCCGGAGCGAGGTGATCGTCAGGCGCACGCTCAACAATATGAGTCATATACCGCAGCAAGGGAAGTAGCGATAAGCTTCGGCGCCGCGGTAACGCGGCGACGTCAGGCGATACAGCCAGGGGGAATGTATGAAGGAACGGGATCTGGACCCCGCGGTGGAGGCGGCGTTCCGCAAGCTGTCCGACGCGGCCGATCGCCTGGAAACCGTCCGTATCCGCACCGAGCGCACGGCGGTTGCGGACCTGGTCGACGAACCGACCCCGGTCACCGAGGGCGTGATGTTCGAGTTGGCCGCGATGCCGCAGTCCTCACCCGAGCTGAAAACGTACGCCACTCGCGTCGACAACGGTGAATGCACATGGCCCGAGATCGAGCGGCGGGCCTGGCCGCTGCCGCCAGAAGTCACCGAGCTGAAAGACTCGCGGTACTTCACCTGGCTATGGTCCTCCCCGCCTCCGCCGCCCTCGCCGAGGGGCGCTGCCACCGTCGGCCCCACCGATTGGCCCGACGACTACGACGGTTACCCGGCGCCGAAGTCGTGGCTCGAGTAATACCGGCGACGCGTTGGACCTGGACTCGGTCTACGAGTCCGAGCTGCGGGGAGCACTGTCCGGGGTCGGCTGTGTGGAGGAGACAAGTTCCGCGAGTTCGTCCAAGGACCACGGCGGCGCCGTGTCGTGGTCGCGGTATGCGACGAAACTGGGGGTCTGTCGCTCGAACCTTCCCACGAAGCAACCTGATCCGATGAAGACGCTTCCGGTGACCGCCGCCGCCCGACTGCTCGCCAGATAGGCATAGAGCGCGGCGACGTACTCCGGTGGGGCAGGATTGAGCGAACCGTAGTGCGCGGCGACGTCGAGCATGCCGCGCCGATGCAATTCCTCGATGTGCTGCTCGTATTCTTCGCCGACGGACAGTCTCGTGCGCGCACCCGGGCAGACGACATTGGCGCGCACCCCCGACTCCGCAAGCTCGGCAGCGATGGCCAATGTGAGGCTGTTGACCGCCCCCTTCGCCGCCGGATACCCCGTACCGCCGTAGTCGCCGAGGAACGCGAACGAACTCGTGTTCACGATGGCGCCCCCTCCCTGGGCGACCATCAGCGGGGCGATCACCCGGCATGTGCGAAACGTGGAGGTCAGGTGTGCGTCGATCAATTCGCTCCACTGCTCGTCGGTGACGTTCAGGATGGACGACCGCGGAGGCTCCGCGATTCCCGCACAGTTGATCAAAACGTCGAGCGAGCCGAACGTGCTCACCGCTGCGTCCGCGAGCGCTTCCGCGACCCCGTTCGCCGCAGCCGAGCCCGGCACCGCAATCGCCCGTCCGCCTGCATCGACGATCTCCTGCGCAACCTGCTCGGCGGCCTCCCGGTCGCGACCGTTGACCACCACGCCGACGCCATCCGCCGCCAGAGCCTGGGCTACCGATCGGCCGATGCCTCGACTCGATCCGGTGACCACCGCTCCGCGTCCCGCCACATTCTGTGCTTCCTGTGAATTCATGCATCCCACTCTCATCGGGCACGACGCCGCCGCGGATTCGGCGCTCGAACTCATTGCGCCATACAGTTGTGCAAACTATAGTCCAGACATATGTCCAGTTTTGAACTGGTTCCACTTTTCGACGAACCCCACAGGGAGCGTTCGCCCATGACTGCGCCGACGATCCACCGCCTCCGCATTGCGGAGGTCATCGAGGAGACCGCCGATGCATCTTCGGTGGTCTTCGACCTCGAGCCCCACCAGAAAGAACGATTCAGCTACCGGCCCGGACAGTTCCTCACTCTGCACATCCCTCACGACGGTGCCTCTCTCGCGCGTTGCTATTCGCTCGCGAGTGCGCCCGACATCGACAACGCGCTGAAAATCACCGTCAAGCGAGTCGATCGCGGACGGGGGTCCAACTGGTTGTGCGACCACGCACGGACGGGCGCGGAGATCGAGGTTCTCGAGCCGTCCGGAGTGTTCACACCGAAGTCGCTGGACCGAGCATTTCTCCTCATCGCCGGTGGTAGCGGCATCACGCCGGTCATGTCGATACTCAAATCCGTCCTGGGTCGCGGCACCGGCCACATCGTGCTGTTCTACGCCAACCGCGATGAGGACTCCGTCATCTTCCGCGCCGAACTGCTCGAGCTGCTTGCCCGTCATCCCGATCGCCTGTCCATCGTGCATTGGATCGAATCACAGGACGGACTACCCACCTCGGACCGGTTGCGAGAACAGTTCTCACCCCTGCACTTCGACGAGGCGTTCGTCTGCGGTCCCGGGCCCTTCATGGACTGCACCCGGGATGCCCTGCGGTCGCTCAACTTCCCGCGCGAGAAGCTACACATCGAGCGCTTCAACTCCCTCCGCAGCAACCCGTTCGAGTCGGTGCTCGTGACGGCAGCGGCAGACCCTGGCACCGTCACCCGCGCGTCTACCGTTGTCGTCGAGAAGGACGGCCAGACCCAGACTTTTTCATGGCCGGCGGACCAACGCCTCCTCGACGTTCTCACCACCAACGGAATGAAAGCCCCTTCGTCCTGCAGCGAGGGCGTCTGCGCCGCGTGCGAATGCCGTCTTACCGAGGGCCGGGTAGAGATGATGAACAACCAGGTTCTGGAGGACGAGGACCTCGCAGCCGGATACATCCTGGCCTGCCAGGCATTGCCCCTCACCGACACCGTCCGAATCGCCTACGACTCGTGACGACTGCTCCCCCACACCACCCGATCCGGAAGTGACCCCATGACTCTGCGCCCCACCGACAGTTCCTCCCTGTTGATCGACGGCAAGCTGGTACCGGGCTCCGGTGGCACTTTCGACGTGATCAACCCTGCCACCGAAGAGGTGCTGGGTGCCGCGGCCGATGCCACCTCCGCCGACATGGACGCGGCGATCGCTGCTGCACGAAGGGCATTCGACGACACGACCTGGTCTCGCGACCACGCCTTCCGGGCGCGATGCCTGAGACAATTGCGCGACGCCCTGCTCGCCCACATCGAGGAATTCCGTGAGATCACGATCGCCGAGGTCGGCGCCCCGCGGTTCTTCACCAGCGGACCGCAACTCGAAGGACCGGTCGCCGACCTCGGCTACTTCGCAGGCCTGGCTGACAGCTACTCCTGGGCACAGGATCTGGGCGTGTCGACGACGATGGGAATCAAGTCGCACCGACGTGTACTCAAGGAGGCCGTCGGTGTGGTCGGCGCCATTACCCCCTGGAACTTTCCGCACCAGATCAATTTCGCGAAGCTCGGCCCCGCACTGGCCGCCGGAAATACCGTGGTACTCAAGCCCGCTCCCGACACACCCTGGTGCGCGGCGCTCGTCGGCACGTTGATTGCGCAGGAGACCGACTTCCCGCCCGGGGTGGTCAATATCGTAACGTCGAGCGATCACGCTTTGGGGGCGCAGCTGTCGACCGACCCCCGCGTGGACCTGGTGTCGTTCACGGGATCGACCGCGACGGGCAAGGCTGTCATGACTGCGGCCGCCCAGACGCTCAAGAAGGTCTTCCTCGAACTGGGCGGCAAGTCGGCCTTCATCGTGCTCGATGACGCCGACCTCGCGGGCGCGTGCGGAATGGCGGCGTTCACGGTGAGCACGCACGCCGGGCAGGGTTGCGCGCTTACTACCCGTTTACTCGTTCCACGGGAAAAGTATGACGAGGCAGTGGAGGCCACCGCGAAAGCCCTTCGCGGCCTTCCTGCCGGTGACCCCAACGAGCCGGGCACCATCTGCGGCCCGATCATCTCCGCACGCCAACGCGAGCGAGTCGAGGCGTACTTGCGGCTCGCGGTCGAGGAAGGCGGAACGATCGTCGTCGGCGGCGGACGACCCAGCAACCACGAACGCGGATTCTTCATCGAACCCACCCTGGTCTCCGGACTGGACAACAGCGCGCGGGTGGCACGGGAAGAGATTTTCGGTCCCGTGCTCGTGATCATCCCTCACGACGGCGACGACGATGCGATCCGCATCGCCAACGATTCGCCTTACGGATTGTCCGGATCGGTCTGGGGTACGGATCCCGCCCGCGTGCAACATGTGGTCGAGGGAGTGCGCACCGGCACGCTCGGTGTGAACGGCGGCATCTGGTATGCGGCCGACGCGCCGTTCGGCGGATACAAGCAGTCCGGCATCGGCCGGGAAATGGGTGTCGCCGGTTTCGAGGAGTACCTCGAAACCAAGCTGGTCGCAGAACCGGCCTCGTAGTCGCTACACACTCACAACACTCAACTCAGGGAGACAAGACGATATGGGACGGTTCGACGGAAAGACGGCCATCGTCACCGGTGCTGCTCAGGGCATTGGCGAGGGATATGCACGGGCGCTGGCAGCGGAGGGCGCCAACGTGGTGGTCGCCGATCTCAACGCGGAGCTCGGCGAGACAGTGGCGAAACAAATTACCTCGGACGGCGGGACGGCGGTATTCAAGGATGTCGACGTGTCCGACGAGGAGTCGGCGAAGGAACTCGCCGAGTTCACCGTCGAGAAGTTCGGCGGCATCGACTATCTCGTCAACAACGCCGCCATCTACGGGGGCATGAAACTCGATCTCCTCATCACCGTGCCGTGGGACTACTACAAGAAGTTCATGAGCGTGAACTTCGACGGGGCCCTCAACGTGACTCGCGCAGTGTGGCCACACATGAACAACGGTGGCGGCGGCTCCATCGTCAATCAGTCGTCCACTGCGGCCTGGTTGTACTCCGGCTTCTACGGCCTGGCGAAGGTCGGGATCAACGGCCTCACCCAGCAACTCGCCCACGAGGTGGGTGGCATGAACATTCGCGTCAACGCCATCGCACCCGGACCGATCGACACCGAAGCCACCCGCACCGTCACGCCGGGAAATATGGTGGCAGACATGGTCAAAACCCTGCCCCTCAAGCGCATGGGCACCCCCGAGGACCTCGTCGGGGCCTGCTTGTTCCTGCTCTCCGACGAGGCGAGCTGGATCACCGGGCAGATCTTCAACGTCGACGGCGGACAGATCTTCAGGTCATGACCAGGACCGAGCAGGTATCCGTCGGCTATATCGGCCTAGGCAACATGGGTGCGCCCATGGCCAAGCGATTGCTGGACCGGCCCGGCGGACTCATCGTGTGCGACACCCGGCAAGAGGCGCTCGAACCGTTCGGCAAGGCCGGCGCCAAGACCACCACCGATCCGCGCGTGGTGGCCGAGAACGCCGCGGTCATCTCGGTGACCGTGCTGAACGACCAACAGGTTCGGGATGTCGTCCTACAGATCCTGGAGGTGGCGCGACCGGGAATGGTCGTGGCGGTGCATTCCACGATCAGCGACGTTACTGCAGTCGAACTGGCCCAGTTGTGCAGTGAACACGGCGTCGAACTCGTCGACGCCCCGGTCAGCGGCGGCGCACCGGGCGCACACAAGGGCAAGCTCGCCGTAATGGTCGGCGCGAGTGACACGGCCTTCGAGAAGGTGCGTGAGCCGTTCGGACACTGGGCCGAGCTCGTCGTCCACGCGGGCGAGGTGGGCGCGGGCACGCGAATGAAGCTGGCGCGCAACCTGCTGCATTTCGTGTCCTTCACGGCCGCGGCCGAGGCGCAGCGCCTGGCCGAGGCTGCGGGCCTCGACATCGCCGAGCTGGGCAAGGTGGTTCGCCACACCGACGCGATCACCGGCGGCGCCGGCGCGATCATGCTCCGCGACAGCACCGAAGCCCTGGACGAGAACGACAACTGGTATCCGATCATGTCCCACGTCCGGGACCTCGGCGAGAAGGATCTTCTCCTGGCGATCGGTCTCGGCGAGCGTCTCGAGGTGACCCTGCCGCTCGCCCGGGTCGCCCTGACAGGACTGGGCCCGGGCCTGGGCGTCGACAGCACAGCGACCAAGGAGCAACCATGACCGACGACACCCGCACCCGGGGCCTGGCCATGATGGAGAAGGTCTACGGATTCGAGATGCAGGACGGACCCGGCGCGCATTTCGCCGTCACCGCCGACCACCTCTTCGCCGAGATCTGGGCGAGGCCCGGACTCAGCATCCGCGATCGCAGGCTTCTCCTTCTCGGCGCGCTCACCGCGCAAGGATTGGTCGATGTCGCGGAGATCCAGGTGGGCGCCGCCCTGCACAACGAAGAACTCGACGAGGAGCAGTTACGGGAGATCGCCCTGTTCCTGTGCCACTACGTGGGATGGCCGTTGGGCACGAAACTCGACTCGATGATCGGTGGGGTGCTACACAAGCGGAAGAAGGCAGCCAGAGCGGCCGCCCCGGATGCAGAGGCCACATGAGCACCGAACACCTGACACGAGAGCTTCTCCGACTCGCCGACACCACACCCGGGTTCATGCCGGAGGACGAGGGCACCGCCCTGTACGACGCCGCGATGCAGTATCTGACTCCGGGCGGAACCGGCGTCGAGATCGGCACCTACTGCGGCCGCTCCACGATCTACCTCGGGGCCGCCGCGAAGGCTCGAGGTGCTCGGGTGGTCACCATCGACCACCATCACGGTTCCGAGGAACACCAGCCGGGCTGGGAGTACCACGAACCGGCGTTCGTCGATCCCCACACCGGTGTGCTCGACACCGTCGGCCGGTTCCGCCACACCATGGCCGACTCGGGGCTCGAAGAATACGTCGTCGGTGTGCTCGGCCGGTCGTCCACGGTTGCAACGTTCTGGCGGTCGCCCGTCGACTTCGTCTTCATCGACGGCGGACACACGTCGGAGGCGGCGAACGCCGACCTCGAGGGGTGGGCGCCGTGGGTCGTCGTCGGCGGGGCACTCGTCATCCACGACGTATTCCCGGACCCGGCGGACGGTGGACGTCCGCCATTCGAAATCTACGAACGCGCGCTGGGCACAGGACAGTTCACCGAGACGAGCGTGACCGGCTCACTGCGAGTCCTCGAGCGTGTGGGCGGTCAGACCGGCGAACCGCTGGCGTGACAATAGTCGCCGCACCGATCTGCACCGATCGGTAGTCCCACAGGCGCTGCCGCGTCCCGGAAGATCCCGTGTCCGGGCGTGGTGCGCGACAGGGCGTCCGCCGCGAGGATCATCGCACCACCCGTCCACGTGGTCTGTTCGACCGGCCAGCGCTTGCCGTCGCTGTAGACGAGTCCGGTCCAGTACGACCCGTCGGGATCGCGGAGGTGCTGCATGGCAGCGAACTGCTCGAGAGCGCGGGTGTGCTCCCCCATCGCGTCGAGGGCCAACACCAATTCGCAGGTCTCGGCTCCTGTCACCCACGGCCGGTGGTCGACACAGCGGATGCCGAGACCTTCGACGACGAAATCGTCCCACCGCGAGTCGATGCGCGCAGCAGCCGCCCCGCCGCGCACGGCGCCCCCGAGAATGGGGTAATACCAGTCCATCGAGTATTCGTCTTTGAGCGAGAACGACTCTGGGTGCTGCCGGATCGCATGACCGAGGGTGTACTTGGCGAATTCCCACTCCGGTTGGGGGTCGTCGACCAGCCGCGCCAGCAACAGCCCGCACAGCAGGCTGTGGTGGATGCTGGAGTTGCCGGTCAACAGCGCCTCCGGGCACGCCTCGCCGCCGCTTCCTCGCGCCCAGAAGATTTCACCGCTCGGTTCCTGCATCTCCACCACGAAGTCGAGCCCTGCCCGCACCGAGGGCCACATGGACTCGGCGAAGTCCCGGTTGCCGGTGATCAGGTAGTGATGCCACACTCCCACAGCGAGATAGGCGCAGAAGTTGCTGTCGGAGTCGGAGTTGTGCACCACACCGTTCCGGAACTCCATCGGCCACGAACCGTCGGGCCGCTGAGCGCGGCGCGACCACTCGTACGCCGCCTCTGCCTCCTCGACCAACCCGGCCGCAGCGAGCGCCATGGCGGATTCGACGTGATCCCACGGGTCGGTGTGACCACCGGTGAACCACGGCAACGCACCCGACGACTCCTGGGCAGCCGCGATGGACTTCGCCGTCTGCCGCACCTGGCTTTCCGACAACACGTTCGGCACCGACGGAACGTCGGGCGCTCTCACTGCGGCGCCCTCACCGCGCTCGGCCGGTTCGGCTTCTCGAGATAGAACACGACGCTCTTGCCCACCACGGGGTTGAGCACCTTCTCCGCGGTGCGCGTGAGCCACGGCGCCTTCATCATGTCCCATACCAGCATCTGGTGGTAGGACTTGGCGAGAAGATTATCGTTGTTCTCCACTCCCACGGCGCATTTGAGCCACCAGTAGGGAGAGTGCAGGGCGTGGGCATGATCGCGGCCCCGGACCTTCAGTCCAGCTGCAACCAGCTTGTCCGCCAACTCGTCTGCCCGATAGATCCGTACGTGCCCACCTTCCACCTCATGGTAGGCGTCGGACAGCGCCCAGCAGATCTTCTCGGGCAACCATCGCGGAACTGTCACTGCGGCAACACCACCGGGCTTGAGGATGCGCACCAACTCGGCGATGGCGCGATCGTCCTCCGGGACGTGCTCGAGAACCTCGGAGATGAGGACGGCGTCGAACGTGCCGTCCCCATAGGGCAGATTCAGCGCATCGCCCACCTGGATACGCGCGTCGGCGCCCGCAGGCACCTCCCCCACCTCGGCCATGGCCACGAACATCTTCTCGACGTCGGCCAGCTCATCGGCGTTCTGGTCGAACGCGGTGACGTCGGCCCCGCGCCTGTACAGTTCGAACGAGTGCCGTCCGGCCCCCGCACCGATGTCGATCACCTTGTCGCCGGGCTTGACGCCCAACCGGTCGAAGTCCACGGTCAGCACAGTCGTTCTCCTCCACGGGTCTGCTGGATGGCATCGGCATAAGTCTCCGCGGTCTTCGCTGCCACCGCAGACCAGCTGTATCGTTCGAGCGCGCGGCGACGCCCACCGTCCCCCAGTCGGGCACGCCGCTCCGGGTCGTCGAGTAACGCGCCCAGCACATCCGCCAGTTCCTGCGGATCGCCGGGCGTCACCAGGACACCGGCTTCTTCCTGCGTTCCCACCACTTCGGGGATGGCACCGGCGCGGCTCGCGACCAACGGCGTTCCGCAGGCCATCGCCTCGACGGCAGGCAAGGAGAAGCCCTCGTACAAGGACGGAACACAGGCGACGTCCGCCGAGGCCAGCAGCGACGCCAGTTCGGAGTCGTCGATGCCCGACACCGTGCGCACGACGTCACCGATGGCGAGTTCGTCGATCAGCTTTTCGGTGACACCGCCGGCCGCCAGTTTGGCAACCAGGACCAACTCGACGGAGCGTTCGGTGTGCACCTTGGCGACCGCTTCGAGCAATGTCGACACACCCTTGAGCGGCATGTCGGCGCTCGCGACACATACGATCCGGCCCGGTACCCGCGCGTCGGCGCGCGGCTGGAACACCTCGGTGTCCACGCCGAGCGGAATGGTCCGCAAATGAGCGGCGGGCACGTCGAATGCCGCGCTGATGTCGTCGGCCGAAGACTGGGACACCGTCAACAGCGCGGGGATCCGGCGGGCGACACGCTTCTGCATGGTCAGGAAGCCGTACCAGCGCCGGACTGTGACCTTGCGCCACCATCTGGCGGCCGCCAGGTCGAGTTCGCGGTCACGGGTGATCGGATGGTGGATGGTCGCCACGACGGGCAGGCCGGCTTTCTGAAGTTGCAGCAGTCCGTAGCCGAGGCACTGATTGTCGTGCACGACATCGAACTCGTCGGCGCGCTCACGCAGCAGTCGCGCCGCACGCAAACTGAAAGTGAGGGGCTCGGGGAAACCGGCCGTCCACATGGTCGCCACCTCCAGCACATCGATGCTGTCGCGGAACTCGCGCGGGTGCGGCGTTCTGAACGGATCGGGCTCGCGGTAGAGATCGAGACTGGGGACCTTGGTGAGTGTGACCCGCGGGTCGACGTCCGGGTAGGGCTGACCCGAGAACACCTCCACCTCGTGACCGAGTTCGACCAGCTCACGGCTGAGATGGCGGACGTACACACCTTGCCCACCGCAGTGGGGCTTACTTCGATACGACAGGAGTGCGATGCGCACGGACTCCGACCTCTCCTCGAACAGCAGACGGCAATACTAGAACACGTTCCCACACCTGGGTGTCCTCGTCCTATCCAACCGCACTACTCAGCTCACCGCCGCCGACTCGCGCAAACCTTCGATCTTTCCGGCGAGTCGACCGAGGTACGCGAGGACCTCTTCCTCGCTACGGTCCGGGAGTCCGTAGACCACCTCGCTCACGCCGAGGTCCCTCCACCGGTGCAGCTTGTCGACATCCGGCTTTCCGTCGAGCACGACGATCCGCGGTTCGCCGACGCGGCCCGCCTCATGCCACATCCGCTGCAGCGATCGCACACGTTCGTCGATGTCCTGCTCGATCGGCGTGGTCATCCAGCCGTCGGCCGAACGCACTATCCACTTGAAGTTCTTCTCGTTCCCGGCCGCACCGACAATGACCGGAGGCACCCGCGTCGGCTTGGGCCACGCCCAGCTCGGGCCGAAGGTGACGAACTCGCCGTCATAGGAAGCTTCCTCCTCCGTCCACAGGGTGCGCATGGCCTCGAGGTACTCGCGCAGCATCGTGCGACGGCGGCCCGGCGGAACGTGGTGATCGGAGAGTTCGTCCAGATTCCAGCCGTACCCGACGCCGAGGACGACGCGGCCGCCGCTCAGATGGTCGAGCGAGGCGATCGTCTTGGCGAGCGTGATGGGGTCGTGCTCGACGGGCAGAGCCACCGAAGTCCCGAGCTCGATACTCTGGGTCACCCCGGCAGCCGACGCGAGCGCAACCCAGGGATCGAGCGTGCGCATGTAGCGATCGTCCGGAAGCGAGGCGTCGCCGGTCTGCGGATGTGCCGCATCGCGCTTGACCGGAATATGCGTGTGCTCCGGCACGTAGAACGAGTCGAATCCGTTGGCCTCTGCGCCCCGCGCAGCAGAAGCCGGTCCGATTCCGCGGTCACTGGTGAACAACGTAATACCGAACTTCACGAATTCTCCTAAGCCGAAGGCATTTTCTTCTTGGACACTAACTTCTGGACACGTGTTTAGCAAGGTGTCCAGATTTCCAATTCCTCGCGCGGCGTGGACGAACGGGACGCTCGTTCGATCTAACGCAACGAGCGTCCCGTTCGTCCAAGAGGATCAGGCGCCGTACACCGGGACAGGAGTCTCGGCCTTGGCGAGCAGGCCGGCGACGACGGGTCCGATCTCCTTCGGCTCCCACCGCGCACCCTTGTCCTGAGTGGGACCGTGCCGCCACCCCTCAGCGACGGTGATCTTGCCGCCCTCGACCTCGAATACGCGCCCACTGACGTCCTTGGATTCGGTGCTGCCCAGCCACACCACCAGTGGGGAGACGTTCTCGGGGGCCATCGCATCGAAGCCGTCCTCGGGCGCCGCCATCGCCTCAGCCATGGCCCCACCGGCGCCGACCGTCATCCGGGTCCGGGCCGCGGGAGCGATGGCGTTGACGGTGACGCCGTAGTTCTTCAATTCCGCCGCCGCCTGAATGGTCAGCTCGGCGATACCCGCCTTCGCTGCAGCATAGTTCCCCTGCCCGATCGAACCCTGCAGTCCAGCACCGGAACTGGTGTTGATGATCCGCGCGTCCACGGCACGACCCGCTTTCGCCTCGCCGCGCCAGTACGCAGCGGCGTGCCGCAGTGTGGCGAAATGCCCTTTCAGGTGCACCCGGACCACGGCGTCCCATTCCTGCTCACTCATTCCGACGAGCATGCGGTCGCGCAGGAACCCGGCGTTGTTCACCAGCACGTCGAGGTGACCGAAATTGTCGAGTGCGGTCTTGATCAGGTTCTCCGCCCCGGCCCAGTCCGCGACATCGTCACCGTTGACGACGGCCTCGCCGCCTGCGGCCGTGATCTCTGCGACGACCTGCTCGGCGGGACTCTCCCCCGTCGCCGAGCCGTCGAGTCCGGCGCCGATGTCGTTGACCACGACCTTGGCACCCTCCGCGGCGAAGGCCAGCGCGTGCGCACGTCCGATGCCGCGCCCAGCGCCCGTCACGATGACGACGCGACCGTCGACCAGTCCACTCATGTTCTCTCCTCGTTGATGTTCGCCGAAGCTCCGGCGGGATCGGGGTCTGCTGCAGCCAGAAACGCGGGGCGCTCGCCGCCGCCGTGCACGGTCAACGTGGATCCGCTGACGTAGGCGGCCAGGGGCGAGGCCAGGAACACCGCACAGTTGCCGACGTCCTCGGGGCAGGCCATGCGGCCCAGTGGGATCGTCTCCGCGACGGCAGCGAGGCCCGACTCGCCGCCGTAGTGCAGATGGGACTGCTCGGTGCGGACCATGCCGACGACAACCGAATTGACCCGAACCTTCGGCGCCCACTCCACTGCGAGACTGCGGCCGAGGTGATCGACACCGGCTTTGGCAGCCCCATAGGCAGCCGTACCGGGCGAGGGTCGCGAGCCACTGACACTCGAGATGTTGACGATCGCGCCCCCCGAAGCCTGGTTCTGCATCACCGAGTTGGCCACCTGCGACACCAGCAAGGGGGCTAGCAAGTTCAGTTCGACGATCTTGGAGTGGAATCTGGGGCTCGCATCCGCGGCGAGCGCGTAGGGCGCACCTCCCGCATTGTTGACCAGAACGTCGAGCCTGCCGTGACGTTCGACGATCCGGTCGACCAGAGCCTGCACCTGCCCGGGGTCGCGGATGTCGCAGGCAATGAACTCCGCGATTCGGCCATCCGCTTCGACGGGCTCATCGCCCGGCCTGCGCGCACAGGTCACGACCGTTGCACCTGTGCGCAGAAAGGTGCGGCTGATACCAGCACCCACTCCGCGAACGCCACCGGTCACGAGCACCACCGTTCCGTCCATAGTGAACCGCGTTTCCATCGTGCTACCCTACCAAGCAATTGCTTGGTGGAGTAGCGAGGCCGCTCAAATGGAGGAAACACATGGGAATCCGGACTGAAGACGAGCCCGGGGGCGTCACGACAGTGACGGTCGACTACCCGCCTGTGAATGCGATCCCGTCCCGGGGCTGGTTCGAACTGGCCGACGCCGTACTGGCCGCCGGCAGAAACCCGGACACGCACGTGGTGATCCTGCGCGCCGAGGGCCGCGGGTTCAACGCCGGCGTCGACATCAAGGAGATGCAGGCCACCGACGGTTACGGCGCCCTCGTGGATGCCAATCGCGGGTGCGCTGCCGCGTTCGCCGCCGTCTACGATTGCGCCGTTCCCGTAGTGGTCGCCGTCAATGGGTTCTGCGTGGGCGGCGGCATCGGACTCGTCGGCAACGCCGACGTGATCATCGCCTCCGACGACGCCGTCTTCGGGCTACCGGAAGTAGATCGCGGTGCACTCGGCGCCGCCACACACCTGGCGCGTCTCGTCCCACAACACATGATGCGCACGCTGTACTACACGGCGCAGAACGTCACGGCACAACAACTGCAGCACTTCGGCTCGGTCTACGACGTGGTCCCGCGCGCGAAACTCGACGCCGCCGCCCGCGACATCGCCGGCAAGATCGCCGCCAAGGACACCCGTGTGATCCGGTGCGCCAAGGAAGCGATCAACGGGATCGACCCCGTCGACGTGAAGAGCAGTTACCGCCTCGAACAGGGCTACACCTTCGAACTCAACCTGGTGGGGGTCGCCGACGAACATCGAGACGAGTTCGTCGAGAGCGGCAAGCCCCGCTCCAACTCGAACAACAGGGAAGGCTGATACATGGCCACCAAGCGGGACAAGAGGATGTCGCTGGACGACGTCGTCGGCGAACTGCGCAGCGGAATGACGATCGGCATCGGTGGCTGGGGTTCTAGGCGCAAACCGATGGCTTTGGTGCGCGCGTTGCTTCGCTCGGAGGTCACCGACCTCACCGTCGTCACCTACGGCGGCCCCGACCTCGGTCTGCTGTGCTCGGCGGGCAAGGTGAAGAAGGCGTACTACGGATTCGTCTCACTCGACTCGGCGCCGTTCTACGACCCGTGGTTCGCGAAGGCGCGCACGGGCGGTGAGATCGAGGTCCGCGAAATGGACGAGGGCATGGTCAAGTGCGGCCTCGAAGCCGCGGCGGCACGGTTGCCGTTTCTGCCGATCCGCGCGGGCCTCGGTTCCGACGTCCGAGGATTCTGGGGTGACGAACTACGCACCGTCACCTCCCCGTACCCCGACCACTCGGGCAGATCCGAGACACTCATCGCGATGCCCGCACTGAATCTCGATGCGGCGCTGGTACATCTGAGCCTCGGAGACAAACACGGTAACGCCGCCTACACCGGAGTCGACCCCTACTTCGACGACCTCTATTGTGCGGCGGCGGAGAGGCGGTACGTGTCGGTCGAACGAGTAGTGGAGACCGAAGAGCTGGTGAAATCCGTTCCCCTGCAGAACCTCGTCCTCAACCGCATGATGGTCGACGGCGTCGTCGAAGCACCCAATGGCGCCCACTTCACACTCGCCGGCGACAGCTACGGGCGCGACGAGAAATTCCAGCGGCACTACGCCGAATCGGCGAAGGATCCGGAGTCCTGGCAGAAGTTCGTCGACACCTACCTGTCGGGCGGCGAGGACGACTACCAGGCCGCCGTGAAGAAGTTTGGAGAAGACGCATGAGCGAGACCATCACCGAGGTGACTCGCGCCGAGTACTGCGCCATCGCCTGTGCCGAAATCTTCTCCGGCGCAGGTGAGATCATGGCCAGCCCCATGGCGACGCTGCCGCTCATCGGGGCCCGGCTCGCCCGGCTCACCACTGAACCCGACCTTCTGATCACCGACGGTGAAGCCCTGATCTTCGCCGACACCCCGGCGGTCGGCGCCAAGGCTCCGATCGAGGGCTGGATGCCGTTCCGGAAGGTGTTCGATGTCGTCGCGTCCGGACGGCGCCACGTGGTCATGGGCGCCAACCAGATCGACCGGCACGGCAACCAGAACCTCTCGGCGTTCGGTCCGCTGCAGCAGCCGACGCGCCAGATGTTCGGTGTCCGCGGCGCGCCTGGCAACACCATCAACCACCCCACCAGCTATTGGGTAGGCAAGCACTCGTCGCGGGTGTTCTGCGACAAGGTCGACATCGTCTCCGGGGTCGGCTACGACCAGATCGACCCCGAGAACCCCGCATACCGTTTCCTCCACCTGCACCGTGTGGTGAGCAACCTCGGCGTCTTCGACTTCGGCGGACCCGACCACACGTTCCGCGCGCTGAGCCTCCATCCGGGCGTCACCGCCGACCAGGTGGCGGAGAACACGTCGTTCGAGGTGGCAGGGTTGGACGAGGCCGGGGTGACCCGCGAACCCACCGAGGAAGAACTGCGGCTGATCCGCGAGGTCCTCGACCCCCGCAGCCTGCGCGACCGGGAGGTGTCGGTATGAGCAGTATCAGAACAGCGCTGACCGAGTTGGTCGGTATCGAACATCCGGTGGTCCAGACCGGGATGGGCTGGGTGGCCGGACCTCGACTCGTTGCCGGTACCTCGAACGCCGGTGGTCTCGGCATCCTGGCCTCGGCGACCATGACGTACGACGAACTCGCGGCGGCGATCGCCAAGACCAAGACGTTGACGGACAAGCCTTTCGGGGTCAATATCCGTGCCGATGCCACCGACGCCCCGCACCGCATCGACTTGCTGATCCGGGAGAAGGTGCGCGTCGCCTCGTTCGCGCTCGCCCCCAAGCAGGAGCTGATCGCGAAGCTCAAAGCGGCCGGGGTGGTAGTCATTCCGTCGATCGGCGCGGCCAAGCACGCGAAGAAAGTGGCGTCCTGGGGTGCCGACGCGGTGATCGTGCAGGGCGGCGAAGGCGGCGGACACACCGGCCCGGTCGCCACCACCCTGCTGTTGCCTTCGGTGCTCGACGCCGTCGACATCCCGGTCGTCGCGGCGGGCGGGTTCTACGACGGTCGGGGACTCGCGGCAGCGCTGGCGTACGGCGCCGCCGGGGTCGCAATGGGTACCCGGTTCCTGCTTACCCAGGAATCGACCGTGCCCGACTCGGTGAAGCAGGAGTATCTGGCCCGCGGATTGCAGGACACCACCGTCTCGCGGAAGGTCGACGGCATGCCTCACCGGGTGCTCAACACCGAACTGGTGAACAGCCTCGAGCACTCCGGAAGTGTGCGCGGACTCGTGGCCGCCGCCCGCAACGCGTCCAAGTTCAAGGCCATGACCGGAATGAAGTGGTCGACGCTCGTCAAGGACGGTCTCGCCATGAGGAAGTCCAGCGACCGCAGCTGGCAGCAGATCATCATGGCCGCCAACACCCCGATGCTGCTCAAGGCCGGGCTCGTCGACGGCGACACCGCCGCCGGTGTCCTGGCGTCGGGTCAGGTAGTGGGGCTGCTGGATGATCTGCCCACCTGCAAGGACCTCATCGACGGCATCGTCGCGGACGCCGTGAAACGCATCGACGCACTGGGCGCGCTACGTCACTGAGACCGGTGCGCGGCTGCCCGGACCCCTGCGCGAACGGGACGTTCGTTCGATCCAACGCAACGGACGTCCCGTTCGTACCTCGCGAATATCAGCTGGACGCGGCCTTCGCCTCGATCCGCGCCCGGACCTCCGGCCGTCGTAGCGGCGGGACGGTCTGGGGCGGCTGTTTCCGAGGTGGCAGCGCGGCCAGCAGTGTGGTGGTGGCCGCGGTGACAACCGCTACCGCCTCCTCGAACGGCTCACGGTTGGCGTCCGACACTTTCTGAATCCCGCTGACCTTACGTACGTATTGCCGCGCCGCCGCTTCGATCTCCTCGGCGGTGGCTGCCGGCTCGAGTCCGCGCAGTTCGGTGATGTTTCGGCACATAGCTCGACGATAACTCCCCTCT
This sequence comes from Rhodococcus tibetensis, assembly GCF_024438035.1. Lineage (GTDB taxonomy): Bacteria > Actinomycetota > Actinomycetes > Mycobacteriales > Mycobacteriaceae > Rhodococcus_F > Rhodococcus_F tibetensis. The sequence continues at coordinate 166,226 of NZ_JANFQF010000001.1, read as the reverse complement.
GGGGGCGAATCGCGACTAGGGCGCCGACAGAAACATTCTCCCGGGCTCGGCAGGCGCCGGTTCGACCGGGGCGACCGAGGTACGCGACCGCGCCGCCACGACTGCGGCGCAGAGGAGAACCACGCCGACGAGGCATTGTGAGCTCCCGACCACCTCACGCACTGCCGACTCCACCCATCCCGAAGACGAGGACTGGAGTACGAAGTTCGGACCGATCAGGAAGACGAGGGTTGCCGCGCCGACCACCGGCCGCCAGCTGCGGTACTGGGGAGCGACGAGGATCGGGATCAGAAGGATGCTGTACGCCCAGTGATGCGTGACAGCGAAGGGTGCCGCGAGCAGAGACGCCAACGCGACGATCGACAACGCAACCACGTGTTCCCCCGACCGGGTGAACCGTTGAGCCGACCACGCGGCGGCCGCGACCACGACGACGACGCACGCCATCCACACGACGCTGGCAAGCCGGCCCTCGACTCCCAGCCGGGCGATCAGACCCGTGAGGGCTTGGTTCCGAAAGAAGTCCGGCGGGCCCGCGCGGCCGGTCGCGAAGAATTCGGTGGTCCAGAACCACACCGACGACTGCGGCAGAAGCCAGAAGCCCAGGCCGATGGTGGCGAGAATCGCGGCGAAGGCACGCGCGATGGAGCGATAGTCCCGGCGGACGAGGAGCACCAGCAGAAACGCTGCGGGGGTGATCTTGACGGCGGCCGCCAGACCGATCGCGACGCCGCGGAATCGCCGAGGGATCACGCCGGTGCAATCGGCGACCACCAACGCCATCAGAATGATGTTGACCTGTCCGAAGCCGAAGTTGGAGCGCAACGGCTCGAGCAGCAGGACCGGCCCCAGCGACATCAGTGCGAGAAGTTCCGGACGGCGCATGTCGAGCTTGCCGAACACCACCCTCAGCATCCACCACACCAGTCCGATGTTCAGGGCGCACCACAACACCTGCAGAACGGCCGGGTCGAGTTCCGCCATCGGCGCGAAGAGGATGGCCGCAAAGGGCGCGTAGATGAATCGGAATCCGGAACTGCTCGGGAAGTCCGCGGAGTAGAGCGGAAGCCCGTTGACGAATGCGTATCCGGCGTCACGGAAGACGGAGAGATCCATCAGATAGCCCGTCGCCGCCTCGTACTCGCGGTAGGCCACCAGCGCCAGCGAGAAGACGGCCGCGAGGACCGCGACGGCGTGGAAGCCATATGTCCTGAACTTCGATTCACTTCGTAACAAGGATCTGTTCTCTCATGATCGGCGTCGTCGTCAATGTCCTACCGTAGCGGTCCGTGACCCAATCGTGACAAAGATGGGGTGACGGCGCCCGAATTGCCCGCTTCACCACGTGCGCGATTCGCTTCGGTCGGCAGAAACCCGCCCCTTGCGTTCCCGACCGGGAGCACACTGAATCGAGACCATCGAAGCTGGAGGGTGGGACTGTGACCGCGACACCTTCGACCGCCGGGCCACGACGGGTGTCGGCACCCCGCGGGCCGAAACTCACCACGCTCGGCTGGCAGCAGGAAGGCGCGTTGCGGATGCTCATGAACAACCTCGATCCCGAGGTTGCCGAGCACCCCGACTCTCTCGTCGTCTACGGCGGGACCGGCAAGGCCGCGCGCAACTGGGACGCATTCGACGCGATGGTCAGGACGTTGAAGACCCTGCAGTCGGACGAGACAATGCTGGTGCAATCGGGGAAACCCGTCGGGGTCTTCCGCACGCACGAGTGGGCTCCCCGGGTACTCCTCGCCAACTCCAACCTGGTGGGCGACTGGGCCAACTGGGAGGAGTTCCGGCGGCTCGAGGCGCTCGGACTGATGATGTACGGCCAGATGACGGCAGGTTCGTGGATCTACATCGGAACACAGGGCATTCTGCAGGGCACGTACGAAACGTTCGGCGCGGTCGCCCGCGCTCGCTTCGGCGGCACCCTCGCGGGAACGATCACCCTGACTGCGGGCCTCGGCGGGATGGGCGGCGCTCAACCCCTCGCGGTCACGATGAACGAGGGCGTCGCGATCTGCGTCGATTGCGACGTCACCCGTATCGATCGCCGGCTCGCGCTCGACTACCTCGACGTCAAGGCCGCCGACATCTCGGAGGCGCTGGCCCTCGCGATCGAAGCCCGCGACGCGAAGCGCCCACTGTCCATCGGACTCGAGGGCAACGCTGCCGGGGTGTTCCCCGAGTTGCTGGCCGGAAAAGCGCCCATCGACATCGTCACGGACCAGACCTCGGCGCACGACCCGCTGTCGTATCTGCCGCTCGGGGTCGAGTTCGGTGACATGGCGAGGATGGCGGAGAAGGACCCGGTGACGTTCACGGAGGATGCCCGAACGTCGATGGCCCGCCACGTGGCCGCGATGGTGGGTTTCCTCGATCGGGGCGCCGAGGTATTCGACTACGGCAACTCGATCCGGGACGAGGCGCGCAAGGCCGGTTACGACCGCGCGTTCGATTTCCCTGGTTTCGTTCCCGCGTATATCCGACCGCTGTTCGAGGAGGGCCGTGGACCGTTCCGCTGGGCGGCGTTGTCCGGTGATCCCGCGGATATCGCCGCCACCGACTCCGCGATCCTCGACCTCTTCCCGGACAACGAGCACCTGCGCCGCTGGATCACCCTGGCCGGTGAGCGAGTGGCCTTCCAGGGTCTTCCCGCACGCATCTGCTGGCTCGGGTACGGCGAGCGGCACCTCGCGGGCCTCCGGTTCAACGAGATGGTTGCTTCGGGTGCAGTGTCGGCGCCCATAGTGATCGGCCGCGACCACCTCGATTCGGGGTCGGTCGCCTCGCCGTACCGCGAGACCGAAGCGATGGCGGACGGCTCCGACGCCGTCGCCGACTGGCCTCTGCTCAACGCACTGCTCAACACCGCGTCCGGAGCGTCGTGGGTGTCGATCCACCAGGGCGGCGGAGTCGGGATGGGGCGTTCCATCCACGCCGGGCAGGTGTGTGTCGCGGACGGCACCGACCTCGCGGCGCAGAAACTGACGCGGGTGCTCACCAACGACCCCGGCACGGGAATCGTCCGGCACGTCGACGCCGGTTACGAGCACGCGGCCGACATCGCCCGGGAGCGCGGTGTGCGCATACCCATGTCCGAAGGGTGAGTGCGTCGTGACGGCGAACCCCACCCGCTCGACGATCCTCACCAACATCGGCACTCTGGTCACCAATGACCCGACCGTCGGCGCCGGTCCGCTCGGGCTGATCCGCGACGCCGCCGTCGTGTTCGACGGCGGCACGGTGGCGTGGGTGGGTTCTTCAGGAGCCGCCCCCAGCGCCGATGTGGGACACGATCTCGGTGGCAGGGCCGTCCTCCCTGGATTCGTCGAGAGCCACGCGCACCTCGTGTTCGGCGGGGAACGCGCGGAGGAGTTCGCCGCCCGCATGGCCGGGCAACCCTATGCCGCAGGCGGAATCCGCACCACGATCGATGCCACTCGCGCCGCGACGGACGAGGAACTGCAGTCGAATTCGCGGCGACTTCTCACCGAAGCGCTGCGGTCGGGCAGCACCACCGTCGAATGCAAGACCGGATACGGCCAGACGGTGGAGCACGAACTGCGCTGTACCAGGATCGCGGCGTCGATCACCGACGAGGTGACGTTGCTCGCCGCCCACGTGCTGCCGCCGGAATATGCGGGACGCACCGACGACTATGTCACCATGGTGTGCGCGGAGATGATCGGCGCGTGCGCAAGCCAGGCCAAGTGGATCGACGTCTTCTGCGAGAGAGGCGCTTTCGACCGGGACCAGGCGCACGCGGTCCTCACTGCGGGCGTGGCGAGAGGCCTGATCCCGCGGGTTCACGGCAATCAACTCGGGCACGGACCGGGGGTGCGATTGGCAGTGGAGTTGGGAGCCGCGTCCGTCGACCACGTCTGCTACACCGCGCAGCCCGACATCGAGGCTCTTGCCGAAAGTGCAACGGTAGCAACCCTTCTGCCTGCAGCGGACTTCTCGACCCGCAACAAGTACCCCGAGGCCCGCGCCCTGCTCGACGCTGGGGTGACGGTGGCACTCGGCGCGGACTGTAATCCCGGTACGAGCTACACCACCAGCCTGCCGTTCTGCATCGCCCTCGCGGTGCGCGATCTGCACATGACGCCGGACGAGGCGGTCTGGGCTGCCACTGCCGGGGGTGCCCGGGCACTGCGACGGGACGACGTCGGGGTGCTGTGTCCCGGCGCCCGCGCCGACGCCCTTGCGCTGGATGCGCCGTCGTATCTTCACCTCGCCTACCGCCCGGGCGTTCCCCTGATCACCGATGTGTGGCGCAGCGGCGTCCTCGCGTACTCCGCGGCACGGTAGTGAGGTGCTGGTCGTGAACCTACCGATTCCGGTGTCCACTCCCCCGCAGGGATGGTCCGGGCGAGTGGACGGCACCACGTCGAAGCATTTGCGCTGGCATCAGGCGGTCACACCGTTCGACCCCGCGGCCGAACCGGGCGCGACGGTGCTTCTCGGTTTCGCTTGTGACGAGGGCGTGGCGCGGAACAAGGGGCGCCGTGGGGCGGCGACCGGCCCGGACGCGTTGCGGTCCGCACTCGCGTCCATGGCGCTGCCTCATCCGATCCGAGCGCACGACGCCGGCACCATCGCAGTGGCCGGCGATCGGCTCGAGGCCGGTCAGGACACGCTCGCGGCGGCAGTCACGACGGTTCTCGACGCGGGCCACTTCCCGGTTGTCCTCGGCGGCGGACACGAAATGGCGTACGGGACGTATCTCGGTCTCGCGCGGTCCTCGCTGCGGACGCCGGATCGGCGGGTCGGAATCCTCAACGTCGACGCCCACTTCGATCTGCGCCCCGATCCGGTGGCGAGTTCGGGAACGCCGTTTCGTCAGATTCTCGAGCACGAAGGTGCCGCAGGAACCGCAGTGCAGTACTCGGTGATCGGCATCGCCCAGCCGAGTAACACGGCAGCGTTGTTCGACACCGCTCGGCGACTCGGTGTGCGCTATCTGTCGGACGACGACTCGTTCGACCGCACAGCCGTGCACACCTTCGTGGCCGGATTCTTGGCAGAGGTGGACCTTGTCTACCTGACCATCGATCTCGATGTTCTGCCCGCTGCAGTCGCACCGGGAGTGAGCGCCCCCGCTGCGTTCGGTGTACCCGTCGAGACGGTGCAGTTCATCTGCGATACCGTCTCCGCCAGTGGCAAACTCGCCGTTTGCGATGTGGCCGAACTCAACCCTGTCTACGACATCGATCAGCGCACTGCACGCACCGCGGCACGGCTGATCCATCGATTGGTGGTCGGTCAGTCGAAGTGACGCTGCAGGCGCCGGTGCCGGTGACCGAAGAGGGCGTGCAGCACGCGACCGATCACAGGTGCCATCCATGCCATCGGAATGCGTGGTTCGAACGTGATCCGGTCACGAATCCGGGTACGACCGTCGTCGCATGCCGTGAGGGTGCGTTCGTGTTCCCAACGACGCATGCTCAGCATCGTCGACTTCTCGTGGAACCGTCGTCCCCGATCGAGTTCGGCGATGGTCAGGGCGTCGTAGTCGAAGGGCAGAACGCCGAATAACCTGAGCCAGGCGCGGCCGAGGGGTTTACCCACGGGGACAGTGTCGACGGTGAACGACTCGGCGCCGCGGGGCAGGCTCATCGTCAACCACGGCCGCAACTCGTCGTTGATGCCCTCGGGGCTCACGACACGATCCCACACCCGGTCGATCGGCGCGTCGATGGTGGATTCCCGTTCGATGATCATGTGGTTCATCCGAGCCGCCCACCGAGCATGCCCGTCAGCGAGCGCAGACAGAGGTCCCGTAGTTCGCTTTCCCGGATGGACGGGTGATCGAGCCAATCCATGCACACCGCACGGACGAAGGCGATCCACCCGCGCACCGCGACGCCGATCAACTCACGCTCGCCTGCCGGTGGGTCGAGGGCGTCGACAATCCGGCGTTGTTGCGCCTCGAGTTCGCGCTCGACGATGGCCCGGATATCGGCGTCCGCCGACAGAGCGCCGAAGTTGACCGCCCGCACCCCGTGCCGATGGCTGGCTACGTGATCGAGATACGCGTCGAGGCCGGCCGCCACCTGCTCTTCGACGGGAAGCGACGGGTCGGGTGCAGTGGCCTCGAGTAGCCGTTCGGACTCGCGCTCCACAATTGCCGCGAAGAAGTCCCGTTTCGTCGGAAAATAGTGGTACATCAAGCCACGGGACACCTCGGCGAGTTCGGCGACCTCCTCGATCCAGACGTCCTCGTATGGCCGTTCGGCGAACAGGCGCGCGCCGATGTCGAGTAGCTGTGCCCGCCGCTGTTCGGGGCCGAGGCGGCGGCGAGCGCTGGTCATGCTGACTCACGCTACTACTTGACACCGATTCAGTAAGGCGTACCTTGCGTACTAGACACCAATTCAGTAGTGCACGACACACCGGGGGCGATATGAGCGTCGGATCACTTCGAGAGCACCAGGCCGCGACCATTCCGCATCCCCGCTGGCGGCTCCCGTTACTGGGTGATGTGCTCGGCATCAACATCCGCACCCCGCTGCAGAATTCGATGGAGATCGGAAAGACGCTCGGGCCCATCTTCGAACGCGACGTCCTCGGTAATCGCTTCGTGTTGGCTTCCGGCGCCGACATGGTGGCGGAACTGTCGGACGAGTCCCGTTTCGCCAAACACCTCGCTCCCGGTGTCGCCTCGTTACGCGAGCTGGGCGGAGATGGGTTGTTCACCGCCTACAACCATGAGCCCAACTGGAGCAAGGCGCACAACCTGCTCGCACCGGCCTTCACGAAATCCGCAATGCGCTCGTACCACCGCACGATGCTCGACGTCGCCGGCGAATTGACCGAGTACTGGGACCGCCGCACCGACGGTGCGCCAGTGGACGTGTCCTCGGACATGACCAAGCTGACCCTGGAAACGATCGGCCGCACGGGCTTCAGCTATTCGTTCGACTCCTTCGAGCGTCCGCGTCCGCATCCATTCGTGAAGGCAATGGTCGGTGCCCTCAGCCATTCACAGCGGACGACGTTCGTGAAGTCGTCCGCACTCGGGCGACTCCTGACGCGCCGGGCCGATCGCCGCAATGCGGAGAATCTGGCGTACCTGGCCGAAGTGGTCGACGAGGTGATCCGGGCCCGCCGGGACAGCGGTGAAACCGGCCCCGAGGACCTGCTCGAGCTGATGTTGCGGGCGGCCCGAGAAGACCACCCCGACAAGATCGACGAGCTGAACATCCGGCACCAGGTGGTCACCTTCCTCGTCGCAGGACACGAGACGACCTCTGGCGCCCTGTCGTTCGCCCTCTACTACCTCTCTCGCCACCCCGACGTGCTCGCGAAAGCCCGCGCTGAGGTCGACGAGGTCTGGGGCGAGAAGACACCGGCGTTCGAACAGATAGCCAAACTTCGGTATGTGCGACGAGTACTCGACGAATCATTGCGACTGTGGCCCACGGCGCCCGCCTACGGCCGGGAGGCCACGGTCGACACCACCCTCGTCGGCAAGTATCCGATGAAGGTCGGTGACTGGGTCCTCGTCCTCATCCCCGCGCTGCACCGCGACCCCGTGTGGGGGGACGATCCCGAGGCATTCGATCCCGACAACTTCCTGCCCGAGCGCATCCGGTCCCGGCCGGCGCATGTGTACAAGCCCTTCGGTACCGGCGAACGCGCCTGCATCGGAAGGCAATTCGCCATCCACGAGGCGGTCCTGGTTCTCGGCACGATCCTGCGTCGCTACGACATCGTTGGCGACCCGGACTATCGACTGAAGGTCGCCGAGCGCCTCACCCTCATGCCCGAGGGCTTCACTCTCCAGCTCCGCAGGCGCTAGACCCGGCGGGCCAGAACTTCCGTCACGACGTGTTCAGCAATGGCGAGGGACGACGTCGCACCCGGTGAGGGCGCGTTCCGGACGTGAACGACGCGTTCCGACCCGGTGATGACGAAGTCGTCCTCGAGGCTGCCGTCGGCGTTCATCGCCTGAGCGCGGATACCCCGGGGTCCGCGCGTGACGTCGGAGCGGCGCACGTCGGGCACGTACTTTTGCGCCTCCTTCACGAACTGGCCTGTGCTCAGGACGGTACGGGCCTCGCGGACCGCCGCCGCGGTGTTGTGCACGGCGAACCGCCAGAACCCGGGAAAGCCCACCGCCGACATCACGTCCGACGCCGACCATCCCCGACGGTCGTACGCCTCCCGCCCGAACGAGAGAAAGGCGTTCGGTCCGAGCATGATTCGCCCGTCGATCCGCTTGGTGAGGTGGACTCCGAGGAACGGGTAGCGCGGATCCGGAACCGGGTAGATCAACCCCTTCACGAGCGAGGACCGCTCGGGTTCGAGCAAGAAGTAGTCGCCGAAGAAGGGCACCACGCGAGGCGATCGCGGTTCACCCGACATCAGCGCCACCCGGTCGGACTGCAGTCCGGCGCACGTGACCACGAGGTCGAAGACCTCGCTGCCGTTCCGGGTGGTGACCACGGTTTCCGCGGTCCGGCTGTCCAGGCCCACGACCTCCCGGCCGAGCAGCACGCGTCCACCCGCGGCGGCGATGTCCGCGGCGAGAGCCTCCGCGACCGCCACGTAGTCGATGATCGCGGTGTGCGGCGAGTGCACGGCGGCGACTCCACGCGCGTGCGGTTCTATCTCGGGAATCTCCTCCCCCGGGACCTTGCGGATGCCGGGGACCCCGTTGGCGACCGCTCTGTCGAAGATGGCGTCCATCCGCGCCACTTCGGACGAGTCGTGGGCGACCACCACTTTCCCGCATTCCTCGTAGGCGACGCCCTTGCCCTCCGCGTACTGCTGCAGGAGGGTGACGCCACGGCGGCACAGGCGCGCTTTGAGGCTGCCCGGTGGGTAGTACAGGCCGGCGTGGACGACGCCGCTGTTGTGTCCGGTCTGGTGGGCCGCGACCCGGATCTCCTTTTCGAACAGCGTCACCTCGACGGCGTCCATCCGGTGCAGAAGTTCCCGGGCGACCGCCAGACCGATGATGCCGCCGCCGATGACTGCCGCACGAACCTTCGCCATGAGCACCCTCCGTATACCGTTTTCGAGATATCGTCGATGGTATGTCGACCACCCCTCGACGAACGTCTCGCAGTCGGCGGTGGCACGGCTCGAAGGCGGCGACGTCAATCCCCGCCTGTCGACGCTCGAACGGTATGCGGACGCCGTGGGCCGGAGGGTCGACGAGGCGCCCGACTACGGGTTGATCGACGCCGTCACCGGCGCACGCTCCGTCGACGGCGAGTAAACCGGCGGGCGCACTCCTTTTCGGCTCCCGCGCACGTTTTCGGGCGCAATTTCGGGTGCGCGAACCGAGAAAGGGTGCGTCTGTGCCGCCGGACGTCCACGGAAGAAGACCCTTGCGCCCGGGACCTCGACCGGAGAATCATCCGAGGATGACGGTCGAACGATCGCGCATCACGGTTCACGGGGTCGTGCAGGGCGTCGGCTTCCGCCCGTTCGTCTCCCGGCTCGCCGACGACCTCGGTGTCGGCGGCCACTGCGGCAACGACGACGTCAGCGTCTTCATCGAGGTGGAAGGTCCCGCCGCGTCGTTGTCGGAGTTCACACGCAGGCTCCGCGCGGACGCACCGCCGATGGCGGTCATCGTGGATGTGGCCGTCGAATCGGCACCGCTGCGGGGAGACGATTCGTTCCGGATCATCGACAGCCGGCACGTCGCCGGTGCGAGAACACTCGTATCACCCGACGTGGCTACCTGCGCCGATTGTCTTCGCGAACTGGCCGATCCGCACGATCGGCGGTTTCGCCACCCGTTCGTCAACTGCACCAACTGCGGGCCGCGGTTCACGGTGATCACCGACCTCCCCTACGACCGGCCCAACACCACGATGGCCGAGTTCCCGTTGTGCGAGCGCTGCCTGGCCGAGTACCGCGACCCCGGTGATCGCCGGTTTCATGCCCAGCCGGTGTGCTGCCCCGACTGCGGTCCGCACCTGTTCGCCGATGTGGACGGTGAGCGGCTGGTGGGCGACGACACCGTGCTGCTCGCCGTGCAGCGGGCGTTGCAGGACGGCAGGATCGTCGCGGTCAAGGGACTCGGCGGGTTCCATCTCGTGTGCGACGCCACCGACAGCTCGGCGGTGGCGACCCTGCGTAAGCGGAAGCATCGGCCGGACAAGCCCTTCGCGGTGATGGCGGCCGACCTCTCGGTGGCCCGGGAACTGTGCCGGATCTCCGAGTTCGAGGCCGCCGTGTTGCAGCATCCCGCCCGGCCGATCGTCTTACTGCGCAAGCACCATTCGACCTCCGTGTCGCCGGGTATCGCTCCCGGCATCGACGACCTCGGCGTGATGCTTCCCTACACCCCGCTGCACCATCTGCTGTTCGCGCACACACCGGGGGGCCGGGTGACGCCGCCGCGGACGCTGGTGATGACCTCCGGCAATCTCAGCGGTGAACCGCTGTGCTTCGACAACGACGATGCGCGCACCCGGCTCGGGAGCGTCGCGGACGTGTTCTTGATGCACGACCGCCGCATCGCCGTGCCGTGCGAGGATTCGGTGTTGTCGGTGCACGGTGACGCCGTCCTGCCGATCCGCCGCTCCCGGGGATATGCACCTCTGCCCGTCGTGCTACCGGCGCGCAGTCCCGAGGTGCTCGCCGTTGGCGCCGAGATCAAGAACACCTTCTGCCTTACCCGGCAGGACTACGCATTCTGCTCGGCCCACCTGGGCGACATGGGCAGCCTCGAAAGTCTGCGGGCGTTCGAGACGTCGGTACAGCAGTTGACGCACCTCCACGGCATCTCCCCTGAGGCGGTGATCGCCGATGCGCATCCCGGATACTCGACCCGTCACTGGGCGCAGCGTTACAGCGAGCGGACCGGCACGCCTCTGCACACCGTGCAGCACCATCACGCACACATCGCGTCACTGATCGCTGAACAGGGATTGCTGGGCACCACGGTGCTCGGTGTCGCCTTCGACGGCACCGGGTACGGCTGCGACGGCACGGTGTGGGGCGGTGAGCTCCTCCTCGTCGGCCCGGACGTCCTGACCACCCGGCGCCTGGGTCATCTGCAGCCCTTTTCCATTCCCGGCGGTGATGCTGCCGTCCGCAATCCGGCCCGGGTGGCCCTCGCCCTGCTGCACGAGGCCGGGATCGGTAACTTCGACGGACTCCCGTGCACGCAGGCGATCCCGGCGGCGGAACGTGCGGCGGTCGAGTCGCAACTGGTGTCGGGCCGGGGTTGCGTCAGAACGACCAGCGTAGGCCGCCTGTTCGACGGGGTCTCCTCCCTGCTCGGTGTTCGCCATCGCATCACGTACGAGGGGCAGGCCGCCATCGAACTCGAGGCGCTCGCCCGCACCGCCACCCGCCCCGCACCGCTGACGATGGACGTGGAAGGCGACCAGATCCGGCTGCATTCACTACTGTCCGGATTGATCGCGGGTGTCCGCGAGGGGACGTCTCCTGCGGACCTCGCGCTCGGCTTCCACCACGCTTTGGCCGAGGCCACCGCGACGCTCGTCGGCCTCGCTGTCGCCACTACCGGCACTACCACGATCGGACTGACCGGTGGAGTATTTCAAAACCGTTTATTCCTCGGTCTGTTGAGAGCACACTGGAAGAGCGGCGGTTATCGAGTCCTCACCCACCACCGGGTGCCTCCCAACGACGGAGGACTCTCCCTCGGCCAGGCGGTGATCGGTGCCGCGGCGACCATGCGCGGACCGTGACGTCGGTAGCCCCGACCGGCCGGCCCGGGGACGGGAGCGAAGTCAATGACGACCACCGAAGCGGGCGGCCACCTCGTCGACACGGACCTGTCGGCAGACCTTGCCGCCGCATCACTTGCCCTTGCGCGCAGATTCCACGACGGTGCGACGCTCTGGGTGATCTCGCCCCAATGGGAGCCACATGCCCATCACGTCGCGGTCGAATTCGTTCATCCCGTGATCATGGGCAAACGCGCGTTGCCGTCGGTTGCTCTCGTCGAGCCCGACCCCGTGGCGCAGTCCCGCGTCGCAAGCCGACCCGGTGACGTCTTGCTGGCGGTCGCGTCGGCCGGCGAACCTGCCGTCGTGGACGCGATGCGGCGCGCACCCGCGTGGGGCGTCGAGACGCTGTGGATCGGGGCGGGCCCCCGTCCACCCGCCGGAGCGGCGAATCACATCCTGTGGGTCGATTCCGACGACCCGATGGTCCCGGCCACCGGGCGATTCGTCCTGATGTACCACCTGCTGTGGGAACTCACCCATGTCTGCTTCGAGCATTCGGGCCTGCTGAAAGCCGACACCGAAGAGCGCACCGAGACCGGCTGCGTCACCTGCAGCGACGAGGGCCGCCTCGGCGAAGTGGTACTGGAGCCCGCCGACGCACTCGGACCCGCACTCGTGCGCACCGCCACCGGCGAGGAATGGGTGGACGTCAGCGTGTTACCCGACGTGCGGCCGAACGATCTGGTCCTCGTCCATGCGGGAGCGGCGATCACACGACTCGACGACGGCGAGCTCCCCCATGCAGAGCAGGAGAGGGAAGGATGACCACGCACGACTCCGAAAGCACCAGCTTTCTCTACCCCTTCATCGACTCCGAGGAGACGGACGCGAAGAGCCTCCTCGACGATCTGGCCGCCTCAGCTCGCGGTAAAGCAGCGGAAAGTGCACGGTTGCAACGTGCCTCGCTCGACGAGTACGGCGAGCCGTTGACGGCGGCCGGCATCGAGATGGCCGACAGGTTTCGTCGCGGCGGCCGCCTCTACACGTTCGGCAACGGTGGCAGCTCCACCGATGCCGCGACCCTGGCGACCCTCTTCAGTCGTCCTGCGCGCGGACGCCCCGTCGCGGCGTGGTCCCTCGCCGCCGACCAGGCGGTGGTGACGGCACTGGCCAACGATGTCGGATTCGACCTCATCTTCAAACGGCAGATCATCGCCCACGCCCGCGACCGGGATGTGGCCATTGCGCTGTCGACCTCCGGCAATTCCGACGACCTGATGACTGCGCTGACCGAGGCGAAGAGCAGGGGCCTCCTGACCATCGGATTCGCGGGGCACGAAGGCGGGCGGATGGCGGTTGCCGACTACCTGGACTTCTGTTTCACCGTCCACTCGCAGAGCATTCACCGCATTCAGGAGAGTCACGCGATGCTCGGGTACCGGTTGTGGTCCGTGGCCCAGGAGCACCTCGCGAGACCAGGAGCGTATGCATGAGCACCGAACCCGCCACCTCCGCTGAGCGCGAAGACCGCGTCCTCGAACGCATCGACAAGTTCCGTCAGCGTCGGCCGCGATTGCTGGACGAGGTGGTGACCCTCGCGCACGGTGCCGGCGGCAAGTCGTCGGCCGCACTCGTCGACGCCGTCTTCGTCGAGGCGTTCCGCAACGACGAACTCGAACAGCTCGGGGACGCCGCGGCCCTGGCACTGCCCTCCGGTGAGCGGATCGCCTTCTCGACCGACTCGTATGTGGTGCAGCCGCGGCGCTTTCCGGGTGGATCTATCGGTCACCTCGCCGTGCACGGCACGGTCAACGATCTCGCGGTCTCGGGTGCGCGGCCTCAGTGGCTGTCGGCGGCATTCGTCATCGAGGAGGGCTTTCCCATCGCGGAGTTGAAGGAGATCGTCGCCGACATGAGTGAGGCGGCGATCCTGTCGGGAGTGCAGATCGTCACCGGCGATACGAAGGTGGTCGGCAAGGGCGCAGCCGACGGCGTGTACATCTCCACCGCAGGCGTCGGTGTGATTCCCGAGGGTCGGCGCTTGTCGCCGGGCCTCGTCCGGCCCGGCGACAAGGTGGTGCTGTCCGGCACGATCGGGGAACACGGAATGGCGGTCATGCTGGCACGCGGTGACCTCGCGATCGAAGCCGACATCGCCTCGGACACCGCACCGGTGAACGGATTGGTGGAGACGCTTCTCGCAGCGGCGCCCTCGACACGATGGATGCGCGACGCCACCCGCGGCGGCGTCGGAACAGTCTGCAACGAACTGGCCAAGGCCGCCCAGGTCGCCGTCATCATCGACGAGGAAACCCTGCCGATCCAACCGCAGGTGCTGGGCGCGTGCGACATGCTCGGTATCGACCCCCTGTACGTCGCGAACGAAGGCAAGTTCGTCGCCATCGTCGCGGCGGACGAGGCCGAGGCCGCCGTGACGGCGATGCGGGCGCACCCCCACGGAGCAAATGCGGCGGTCGTGGGCGAGATTCTGGTGGAACCGCCAGGCATCGTCGCTCTGCGAACCTCGTTCGGCGGCAGCCGGATCGTCGACATGCTCGTCGGCGATCCGCTCCCCCGGATCTGCTGAGAACGCTCGGAGAGGAGAATCCCGATGTGCCTGGGAATACCCGGTCAGGTGGTCGACATCGTCGACGCCCAACAGCATCTGGCCAAGGTGGACGTGAACGGCGTCCAGAGAACGATCAGTGTGCGACTGCTCGCCGAAGACAACCTGGTGGTCGGTGACTGGGTGCTCGTGCACGTCGGGTTCGCGATGGCGAAGATCGACGAAATCGAGGCGCAACTCACCTTGAACCAGGTGCAGAAGATGGGCGCCGATTACGTGAACGAGATCGACGCGTTCAACTCGTCCGAGATCGCCTGAGAGTCAGAGGTAAGAGATGAAGTTCGTCGACGAATTTCGCGACCCTGCAGCGGCGAGGGCCCTGGTCAAGTCCATTACCGAGCTGGCGCGCGGTGACGAGTTCAAGTTCATGGAAGTGTGCGGCGGCCACACCCACACGATCTACCGTCACGGCATCGAGCACCTGCTGCCCGAATCGGTGGAGCTCGTGCACGGACCCGGGTGCCCGGTATGCGTCATCCCCATGGGTCGCGTCGACGACGCCATGTGGCTCGCGGAACAGCCCGGTGTCATCTTCACGACCTTCGGCGACATGATGCGCGTGCCGGGGTCGAAGGGCAATCTCATCGAGGCCAAGGCGCGGGGCGCGGACGTCCGGTTCGTGTACTCGCCGCTCGACGCTCTGAAGGTGGCCATCGACAACCCGGACAAGCAGGTGGTGTTCTTCGCCGTCGGCTTCGAGACCACCGCGCCGTCCACCGCCGTGACCTTGGTGCGGGCTCGTGCGCTCGGGGTGACGAACTTCAGCGTGTTCTGCAACCACGTCACGATCGTTCCGCCCATCAAGGCGATCCTGGAGTCGCCGGACCTACGGTTGTCCGGGTTCCTCGGTCCGGGTCACGTATCCACCGTGGTCGGACTGCGACCCTACCGCTTCGTGTCCGAGGTGTACGGCAAGCCGATGGTCGTCGCGGGCTTCGAACCCCTCGACATCCTTGCCTCGGTGCACATGCTGCTGCAGCAGATTCGGGAGGGACGCTGCGAGATCGAGAATCAGTACAAGCGGGTGGTGCGCCCGGAGGGCAACGTACAGGCGCTGAAGTTGATGGCCGAGACCTTCGAACTGCGACCACACTTCGAGTGGCGTGGTCTCGGATTCATCTCGCAGAGCGCACTGAAGGTGCACCGGAACTACGCGGAGTTCGATGCCGAGGAGAAGTTCTCGATGCCGGGCATCCGTGTGGCGGACCCGAAGGCATGCCAGTGCGGTGAGGTACTCAAGGGTGTCATCAAGCCCTGGGAGTGCAAGGTGTTCGGGACGGCCTGCACACCGGAGACGCCTATCGGGACCTGCATGGTCTCCCCGGAGGGCGCCTGCGCCGCCTACTACAACTTCGGCCGGTTGCACCGCGAGACGGCGCAGCTGCTCGGGCAGCGAGCCTGACAGTCATGGTGTCGCTCGAACATTCGGTGCTGCCCGGGCACCGCCTGTTCGCGCAGTACGCGCACGCCCCGAACGCGCTCGGTTACTGCGGTCCTCCGGGTTCGGAGCGACTGCAGGCGATCGCGTGCGGCCAGGCCACCGACGTCGACGTGCTCGCGATGGCACGGCAGTTCAGCGGCGCCTGGCCGTATCAACAGGTGATCGCGGAACTCACGGGCATTGCCGACCAGTTGGACGAGCGGGTGGTCCGTGCCTATTGGACGGCCGACGAGCTCACCGACCGCATCGACCGCGCCCAGTTCGGCGCCACCCTCCTCGCACGGCTGGCGTCGACGGCGGGGCACTACTGGAAACACCTCACCGGGGATCTCCTCGTCGAAGCAGCTCCGACTCACAACTTCCATGTCTTCGGCGTCTACCCGTGGTCGCGGCTACTGGGCACCGGGATGCCGCAACCGCTGCGCGTCCTCGAGGCGTGTCGCATCAGCTGGGGCGAGGTGGCGGGGTTCACCGCCGACCGGGCAGTGGTCCGTTCACGACTGCTGGTATTCGAACACGGGCAGCTCTCACTCGGACCCGAACGGGAGGCGCCCGCCGACTACACCGTCCCGGAGGGTGCCTTCGTTGCCGATCTCGCCGTCGGCGATCTTGTGGCCGTGCACTGGGATTTCGTCTGCGACCGACTCGACGCCGCCCAGGTCGACCGCCTCGCGCAGCAAACGGAATGGCAGTTGTCGCAGACCAACCGACGGCTCGGGTAGCGCTACGCATCGGGTGGTGGCATCGAATCGCCTAACATGTTGATAGCCAAGATTTTCGAACCATCTCGATAGATGTAGATCTGCGCCCCAGCGCGTACACGATCGCGACCTTCGATCACATCCGACAAGTTTTCCTATCGTCGCTGGCCATCACGACCACCCGTGATGGTCGACGACGAGCCGCCGCACCGCGTTCACCGTGCCGTCACCGGCAGCTGGTGTCGTTCAGCCAGAACGACGACGGACGTGAGGAGACGTGGGTGGCACGGATAAGACTGGACGGGGTATCCAAACGGTTCGGTACGACGCCGGTCGTGCAGGATGTAAATCTGGACATCGCCGACGGTGAATTCCTGGTCCTGCTCGGGCCCAGCGGGTGCGGCAAGTCGACGCTGTTGCGGATGATCGCCGGACTCGAGTCGCTGTCGGCGGGGCGGATCCTGCTCGATGATCTCGATGTCACCGCTACTCCGCCGCGGCAGCGGGACGTGGCGATGGTGTTCCAGAGCTACGCCCTGTATCCGCATCTGACCGTCGCGAAGAACATCGGCTTTCCGCTGCGCGCCAGAGGCCGCTCGCGGGAGCAGATCCGTAACAAGGTCACTGCCGTGGCGGCGGCCCTCGGTCTGGTCGAGCACCTCGACCGGCGGCCGGCGGCCCTCTCTGGCGGGCAGCGGCAGCGGGTCGCTCTCGCACGTGCGATCGTGCGCGAGCCGGGCGCATTCCTGATGGACGAGCCGCTGTCGAATCTCGATGCGGCGCTGCGCAGTGCCACCAGGACCGAGCTGACCGATCTTCACCGGCGGCTAGGAGCCACGTTTCTTTATGTCACCCATGATCAGGTCGAGGCGATGACCATGGCGTCGAGGATCGCTCTGCTCAACAGAGGCCGGATCGAACAGGTCGGCACCCCCTCGGAGTTGTACGACGCCCCGCGGTCGACCTTCGTTGCCGCATTCCTGGGGTCCCCACCGATGAATCTGTTCGACGCGACGATCGTCGACCGGGCGGGCGAGCTGCATGTCGTTTCGGACGGCCTCGACGCTCCGCTCGGGCTGCCGGCGAACGCGGCATCGGGGCCACGGGAGGTCACGGTCGGGATCCGACCCGAACGGCTGCACCTCGACAGCCCCGGCGCCCGCTTGCGCGGTGTCGTCACCGCAATCGAGAACCTCGGCGGTGAGGAAATCATGCACATCGGCGCGGGCGCCACCAATTTCTCGATGCGGGCTCCTCGGCCCGTGCCGGTGCGGACCGGCGACACTGTCGGGCTGCATGTCGAATCCCGCGACATTCACCTGTTCGAATCCGGCACGGGGCGCCGCCTGCTCTGGCGGCCCCCACATGAGCACGGAGCATCGGCCCCCGGTGCCTCCTCACTATCGGTGGCCTGAGCCGGCCACTCGATTCACTTCGCCTTCCACTAGTAACAGGAGAAATCAGTGAAGAAGACCCTGCCCGCGCTGGTCGCGCTCGTGACCAGTGCTGCGGTCCTTACCGCCTGCGGCGGCCTGGGCACCACCACCACGGAGTCGTCGCCGAGCAATTCCGGTCCGGTGCCCGACCTGGGACCGGACCAGAAGGTGTCCATCGTGTTCGAAAGCTACAACTACGGAATGGCAGGAGCGTGGACCGACACCTTCAACGCCCTGATCGCCGATTTCACCAAGCTGCACCCCAACATCAGCGTTACCGCCCAAAAGCCCCAGGGCAACAGCCCCAACCCGGCCACCGATACGATCTCGAGTATCCAGAGCCAGACGGTCGCGGGGACCCCGCCCGATGTCGCCCAGCTCGGTTTCAGTGACCTCGACTTCACGATTCATCAGTTGGGCGCGCAGTCGCTCGACGCCCTGGTGGGCGCAGAGACTGTCCAGAAGAACTTCGATGGCGCGAAGCACCCGTACGCGCCGACGGCGCGCACGCTCGGCGACTGGGACGGCGCTACCTACGGCGTCCCGTTCGTCTTCTCCACCCCGGTGTTCTACTACAACGCCACCCTGTTCGAGCAGGCCGGACTCGACCCCACCCACCCCCCGGCATCGTGGGAAGAGGTCGCCGATGCAGCGGAGGCCATCACTGCGAAGACCGGCAAGGGCGGGGTATACCTCGACTGCCTGACCAAGACCGCCAAGGATTGGTGTTTCCAGAGCCTGGTCCGCTCGAACGGCGGACAGGTGATCTCCGATGACCGCTCCACGCTGACCTTCGCCGACGACCCGTCCGTACAGGTGGCCACCATGGCGCAGAACCTGGTGCGTACCGGTGCCACCCCGAAACTGAGCCAACAGCAGGGCTACGAGGCCTTCGCGCGCGGCGACATCGGCATGATCCTCGAAAGCAGCGCGATCCAGGGCACATTCGTCAAGGGCGCCAAAGACAAGTGGGACCTGCGCGCTACCACGATGCCCGCCTTCACCGGCAAGACCACCGTGCCGACCAACTCCGGTGCCTCCCTGTTCACGTTCGCCTCCGACCCCGCGAAGCAGCGGGCATCGTGGGAGCTGATCAAGTACCTCACAAGTGAAGCGGCGTACACGAAGATCGCGCAGGGCATCGGCTACCTGCCACTGCGCACCGGGCTCGTCGACGATCCGGCCGGTCTGCAGGACTGGGCACAGAAGAGCCCATTGCTCGCTCCCAACCTCGCCCAACTCGGATCGATGGAGCCGTGGATCTCGATGCCTGGCAACAACTATTTGCAGATCCGCGACGGCATGATGGACGCGGTCGAGGCGATCGTCTACCAGGACGCCGACCCGAAATCCACCCTCGAGGCCGCCCAGAAGCAGGCCAGCGCGCTTCTGCCCGCCGAATGAGCACCGCCGCAGGAGGGTCCGGCGACGATCTCACGATCATCCAGCTGACTGACACCCATGTCACCGCCGCAGGAGCGCTCGTCCATGGCGCCGTGGACACCCTCGACACGCTACGGCGCACGCTCGACCGGATCGTCGGATCCCGGCAACGGGTCGACGCGCTGGTGCTGTCCGGTGACCTCAGCGACAACGGCGCACCGGAGGCTTACCGGCGACTGCGCGACGTCGTGGAGCCCGCAGCGACTGCACTCGATGCCGAAATCGTCTATGCTATGGGCAATCACGACGACCGCACGGCCTTCCACACCGAACTTCTGGGCCCCGGTTCGGGCGACCTCGCCGCACCGTACGACGCCGTGCGCGAGGTCCGCGGTCTGCGGATCATCGTTCTCGACAGCACCACCCCCGGCAGGCATGAGGGCTGGCTCACCGAGGAACAGCTGACGTGGCTCGGTGACCAACTCTCCCGACAGAGTGAGCGCGGCACTCTCCTCGTGCTGCATCATCCCCCGATTCAGTCTCCGGTCACGACCGTGAACTACCTGCGATTGCAGGAGCCGCACCGACTCGGCGCGGTCCTGGCAGGATCCGATGTGCGGATGGTTCTGTGCGGGCATGCGCATCTGACCGGTGCGGGTGCGGTGGCGGGAATTCCGGTCTGGGTGGGTCCGGCGTTGTCGTATCGGGTCGACCCGATGGCCCCGGTCGGTCGTCACCGCGGCCATGCCGGGTACGGATTCAGCCGGATCGATATCCTCGGCTCCGCTGTGGTCGCCACCGCGGTGGAGGCAACGCCTGCCGAACTGGTCTACGACATCCCCGAGCAGGACATGCTCGACCGGTTGCGCGCGCTCGCGCTCGAAGTGCGCTGAGGAGAACATCGTGTTCGTTGCCGTACCGGATCTCGCCCACGCGAGAATTCCCGAACAGGCACCGGTGGCGGTCCCGGTCGTCCGTGTCCACCCACTCCGGAGGATGGTTCGGACGGCCGAACCGTACCTGTATCTCGCACCGGCAGTTGCGCTGCTGATCGTGTGGACCTACCGACCACTGCTTCAGGCCGCCCAGCTGTCGACGTACTCCTGGAACCTGCTCCCCACGACCCCGATGGTCCCCGTCGGCGCCGACAATTACCGGCGGCTGCTCGAACTGCCGGCCGTCGGGGACTCGGTCTGGCGGACCGTCGTCCTCATCGTCGGTCTGCTTCCGTTCACCGTGGTGATGCCGGTGGTGGTCGCGTTCGCGACCCGCGGCATCCGCGGGCGCTCCCGCGCGCTCTACCAGAGCCTGATCTTCGCGCCGTTCCTCGTCGCCCCGGTGGCGAGTGCGGCCGTGTGGCAGTGGCTGCTGGATCCCGGCGCAGGCGTGGTGAACCGCATCCTGGGATCAGACACCAACTGGATCCGCGAGCCGGCCACTGCCCAGTGGGTGATCGTTCTCATCACCGGTTGGCACTTCATGGGGTTCGCTGTGCTGGTGGTCTCGGCGGGTATGGCCGGCATCAGCGGTCACTACGCCGAGGCGGCGCAGGTCGACGGCGCCACCCGGCGACAGATCGATTGGTGGATCACTCTGCCGCTGCTCACCCCCACCCTGGTGTTCCTCACTTTGATGACCATCCTTCTCAGCGCCCAATGGACGTTCCCGCTGATCGACACCTTGACGCAAGGCGGACCGTCCCAGGCCACCACCAACATCTACTACCTGTTGTGGGACCTCGGTTTCCATAGTTTCGACGCCGGGCTCAGCGCGGCTGCCGGAGTGCTGCTGTTCGTCGGATTCGGTGTCGTGGCCGGGATTCTCGTGTGGCTCTCGGAAAGGATCTCGTTCCATGACGACCACTGATCAGCCCACAGCCGAACCGCCGTGGCGCCGGGCACGCGGACATGCCGTCCTCATCGCCGTCGCCCTCGTCTGCGTGTTCCCCATTTACTGGCTGCTCGTCACCTCATTTCGCCGGCCCGAGGACGTCGGCTCGCTCTCCCCCGTTCCGTGGCCGCTGTCGATCGGCAACTACCTCGACGCCACGGAGAAGGTCGACGTCGCCGGTTTGCTGGCCAACACCTTCGCGGTGTCCCTCGCGTCCGCGGCCGGACAGCTGCTCGTTGCCCTGCTCGCGTCGTACGCATTCGCGATGTACACGTTCCGGTTCCAGCGGCTGCTCTATCTCGCGTTCGTCGGCACCTGGCTGGTGCCGTTCCAGGTGACGATGCTCCCGAACTACGTATTGCTGTACCAACTCGGTCTGATCAACACGCTCGTCGGGGTGATCGTGCCGACGCTGTGCTCGGCTCTCGGGGTGCTGATGCTTCGGCAGCACATGGCCAGCTTCCCCAAGGAACTGCTCGCGGCGGCGAAGATGGATGGCCGCTCGTCCTGGTCGATTCTGTGGACCGTTGTGGTACCAAATCTGCGTCCCGCCCTGGCGGCGCTGACGATTCTGCTGTTCATCAACGCCTGGAACGAGTACTTCTGGCCGGCGGTGGTCCTGCAGCGCAGCAACGCTGTCGTGCAGTTGGGGCTGCGGAGTTTCATGGGGACCGAGGGCAACGACTGGGGGCCGATGATGGCCGTGGCCGGGTTGGCCTGCCTTCCCGTCTTCGCACTGTACGTCGTTCTGCAGCGGCACATCGTCAATGCGTTCGTCCGGTCCGGACTGAAGTAGGTCCGGAAAAGACCGCGGGTCCGGACCCGTCACCAACCGGTTCCAGTCCTGAATCAAATAGCAACGAGCCTGTTTTCGATCCTCGACGACTGTTCGCCATGGCCGATACAGTCGAGAAAGGAGAACACCGCGGGATTGGTTTCCTCCGCGCGCCACACGGCATACAAGTCGATCGTGGGGATCGGGTCGAACAATTTCACTGCCACCGTGCTTGTGCCCATCGCGAGTAGCCCCCCGGAGGACGCGCGCGGCAGGGAAGCGAATCCCACCAAAGATTTGACCGACACCATGTGCGCCGTCGCTCCCGGATCGTCCGCCAGCTGAACGACGTTGAGCGAGATTTTACTGTCCGACGCGGCGCCGAAAATCGAGTCGTACATGGCCGGGCACTGCTCGCGAGTGAACAGAACGCAAGATTGGTCGGCGAGTTCGGCGAACGGTACACCAGGCCGCCCGGCCCAGCTGTGCCCTTCACCGACAACAGCAACCAGCGGAATATTGCGCAGCACGAGTCGGGACCGGAACTCCGCGGTGCGGTGATGTCCGTATACCAGGGCGATGTCGAGGCCGCCGTCTGCAAGATCGTCGAGTTGCGGCCCAGTACGCTTCTCCCACAAGGACACTACGACTTCGGAATGGGCCGCACTCATCCTCGCCAGAGCGGACGGCAGCACGTGCCGACTGGCGGGCATGTTGTATCCGACATTCAAGGTGCCGGAGCGTCCGTCCGCGGTCGCCTTGGCAATCTGTGCCGCCTTGTCCACCTGAGCGATGATCAAACGGGCCTGGGCCTCGAACTCCCTGCCCGCGGCCGTCAACTTGACCTCATGGGAAGTACGCGCCACCAAACGCACCCCGAGGGACTTCTCCAGTTTTTGCAGATGCGCACTGAGCGAAGGCTGGGTGAGATGTAACCGCGCTGCAGCGCGTCCGAAATGTAACTCCTCGGCGATTGCGATGAACGAGACGAGATGTCTGAATTCCACAGTCACTCCCCGATAGCTCCTGCCCGAAAGACTAGCGGCGTGCCATAACTCCACGTGAACTGTGCGCGCACGTGCCGAGCAGTGCTCATGAGCACTGCGTAAACCTGGCTCGTTCAACTAGCAGGCCGAGGACCGGATTTTTGCTGCTCACGTTTCCCCTGCCTGCGCGATCGACGAGCAGCCGACTACTGGATTGGCCGTTCGGTGCTCGCACGCCACGCGCGTCCGAACTCCCGCGTCATCAGCGGGTAGACGATCAGATACCGGAACGGCTTGATCGCTGCCATATAGGCGGTCCCGACCATTCCGTTCCGCTTCACCAGAATCGCCATCTGGCCGCGGTAGCCGCCCACCCCGTCGGGGACCCAGCTGAGGTGGAGAACCCCGTGGACTGTCCGGTTGACGGCCTCGAGTGCCCACTCGTCTTCGAGTTGGTACAACGAGGCGAAGGGGAGCGTGTCGGAGTCGGGGCCGGACGGACCCTCGCGCAGATCCGCCGGTAACCGATCGCTCAGAGACGGGGCCGACCCACTCGGACCCGTGCCCTGATCGTCCACCCCGAACAACCTTCCGAGCTGGAAGCGAATTGCGAACAATGCGCGCACGGGCCAAGGCCCTCGGCTCATCGGGTCGAACGACGCGACCACCTGCACCAGCCGAGGAAAGTCGTCCGGACCACCAGGCGTCGGTAACTCCCACACGTCCTCGAGCCGGAAGTCACGGGTGAGGTCGTGGATCCGCCACGACCGGGATGTGTGCTCGGTCTTCGGCAGCTTCATCTGCGAATCGTATGGCGCCCGGCAACGTCTGTATACGCGCGATGCGCGCCTAGCCGCCGTTCCTAGCCGCCGTGTGCCCCGGGGACAGACACTCCGCGCGATCCGAACCAGCCGACCGGATCGATCTTGGTGCCGTTGGCCGTCCACACCTCGTAGTGCAGGTGCGGTCCGGTCGACTGGCCGCGGTTGCCCATGGTGGCGATCTGGTCGCCTGCTCGGACCTGCTGTCCGACCGAGACGAGCGAAGTGTCGATGTGGCCGTACACGCCGATGGTGCCGTCGTCCTGCTTCAGGCGGACCCACAGCCCGAATCCCGAGGCGGGCCCGGACTCGATGACGGTGCCGTTGGTGACAGCCCTGATCGGGGTGCCGATGGAGCTGGCGATGTCGATGCCGTTGTGGTTCGTGCCCCACCGTGGGCCGAAGCCCGACGTGAACGCGCCATCGGCCGGGAACACGACGCCCGGTCGACGCGCCGCTTCCTCGGCCGCAGCTCGTTCAGCTGCCTCGCGAGCCAGCCGCTCGGCCTCGGCCTTCGCCTGCGCAATCCGCTCGACCTCACGCTGGGTGGCGCGCTGCAGTTCCTCGGTGAAGTCGGTGAGGCCCGTGCGCGGAACCTGCAGGACCTGGGGTGCGGTCGAGAGCGACACGCTCGCCTCCGACGCGGCAGGCGCTACGTCGGCGGATGCACTGCCGGCGGTCGCGGAGGCGATCGTGCCTCCGGCCACGAGCAATGCACTGGCGGCCAACGGGACCGCTATCAGTCGGCCACGAACGGTCTTCGTGGAACGGCCGCGCAGGGCGCGCCGGGATGGCGGGTCGATTTTCCGGTGTCGAGACAAACCAGATTCCTCTGTCGAGCGGCGGAGCCGGTAACGAATTGATCACGGTTTCGTCACAGGCTACTACGCGTTCGACAGATTCCGGCGCGTGGAGTTGACATACCCATCCAGACCAGGACTCGACAGCAGAAACTGCCCGAATCATTAGTCACATGGACACCACGGGCACAGATCGGCACCAGCTGTCACTGCAGGACGTGACCGACCTCACAGGTTTGGGTAACGGATCGACGTCGGTTCCGGCATCCGACCGGCGGGGAACAGAACGCTCCCCGCCCTCGGCGTCCGTAGAACGCGGTCAGATGCCGACGTAGGCCGCGAGGTGCTCGCCGGTGAGTGTGGAGCGGGCCGCAATGAGATCCGACGGCGTGCCCTCGAACACGATTGTGCCGCCGTCGTGGCCGGCGCCGGGACCGAGATCGATGATCCAGTCGGCGTGCGCCATGACCGCCTGGTGGTGCTCGATGACGATGACCGACTTGCCGGAGTCGACGAGCCGGTCGAGCAGGCCGAGCAACTGCTCGACGTCAGCGAGGTGGAGGCCGGCTGTCGGCTCGTCGAGGACGTACACGCCGCCCTTCTCGGCCAGGTGGGTGGCCAGCTTGAGTCGCTGCCGCTCGCCGCCCGACAGCGTCGTGAGCGGCTGGCCGAGGGCCAGGTAACCGAGCCCGACGTCGGCGAGCCGGACGAGGATCTTGTGCGCAGCCGGGTTCTTCGCCTCGCCGTCCCCGAAGAACTCCTCGGCCTCGGCCACCGACATCGCGAGCACTTCACTGATGTCGCGGCCACCGAGGTGGTAATCCAACACCGCTGCCTGGAACCGCTTCCCCTCGCACTCCTCGCAGGTGGTGGCAACACCGGCCATCATCGCCAGGTCGGTGAAGATGACGCCGGCACCGTTACAGGTGGGGCAGGCGCCCTCGGAGTTGGCGCTGAACAGGGCTGGCTTCACCCCGTTGGCCTTCGCGAACGCCTTACGGATCGGGTCGAGCAGTCCGGTGTACGTCGCCGGGTTGCTACGCCTCGAGCCGCGGATGGCGCCCTGGTCCACCGACACCACTCCGTCCCGTTTCGCCAACGAGCCGTGGATCAGTGAGCTCTTACCCGACCCGGCCACACCGGTCACCACCACCAGTACGCCGAGGGGTACGTCGACGTCGACGTTCTGCAGATTGTGCGAGTTGGCGCCACGGATCTCCAGCGAGTCGTCGGAAGTGCGCACCGACTTTTTCAGGGCGGCCCGGTCGTCGAAATGGCGGCCGGTGATGGTGTCGCTGGTTCGCAGCCCCTCGATGGTGCCCTCGAAGCAGACGTGGCCGCCCGCGGTACCGGCACCCGGTCCGAGGTCGACGACGTGATCGGCAATCACGATCGTCTCCGGCTTGTGCTCCACGACGAGGACCGTGTTGCCCTTGTCCCGTAGACGCAACAGCAGATCGTTCATGCGCGCGATGTCGTGGGGATGCAGGCCCGTGGTGGGCTCGTCGAAGACATAGGTGACGTCGGTCAGCGAGGACCCGAGATGGCGAATCATCTTGGTGCGCTGAGCTTCACCGCCCGACAGCGTGCCGGACGGACGATCCAGGCTCAGGTAGCCCAGCCCGATCTCCACGAACGAGTCGAGGGTTGCGCTCAACTTCTCGAGCAGCGGCGCCATCGACGGTTCCTTCAGCCCGCGCACCCACCCGGCGAGGTCACTGATCTGCATTGCGCACGCGTCGGCGATGTTGATGCCCTTGATCTTCGACGATCGAGCTGCCTCGCTGAGCCGGGTGCCGTCGCACTCGGGGCAAGTAGTGAACGTGATCGCCCGCTCCACGAACGCTCGAATGTGCGGCTGCATCGCGTCGACGTCCTTGGACAGGAACGACTTCTGTATCTGGGGGATCAGCCCCGTGTACGTCAGATTGATTCCCTCGACCTTGATCTTGGTCGGTTCCCTGTAGAGCAGGTCGTGCAGTTCCTTCTTGGTGTACTTGCGGATCGGCTTGTCGGGGTCGAAGTAGCCGCAGCCGCGGTAGATGCGGCCGTACCAGCCGTCCATGCTGTAGCCGGGGATCGTGAGCGCACCCTCGGCCAGGGACTTGCTGTCGTCGTAGAGCGCGGACAGATCGAAGTCGGTGACCGATCCCCTGCCCTCACAGCGCGGACACATGCCACCGGTGATGCTGAAGCTCCGCCGCTCCTTCGTCTGCTGGCCGCCGCG
Organism: Rhodococcus tibetensis; assembly: GCF_024438035.1. Lineage (GTDB taxonomy): Bacteria > Actinomycetota > Actinomycetes > Mycobacteriales > Mycobacteriaceae > Rhodococcus_F > Rhodococcus_F tibetensis. The sequence goes on along the minus strand of NZ_JANFQF010000001.1, from coordinate 139,468 downwards.
CTCGATGGTGACCGCGCCCGCGCCCGAGATCGAGGCGACATTGAAGGAGTACGCCTGCGCCGAGCCGATGTGCGGCTTTCCGAGCCGGCTGAAGAGGATTCGGAGCATCGCATTGGCGTCGGTGGCGGTTCCGACCGTGGAGCGGGGGTCGACGCCCATCCGCTGCTGGTCGACGATGATCGCGGTGGTCAGCCCATCGAGTACATCGACGTCGGGCCGGGCCAGCGTCGGCATGAAACCCTGCACGAAGGCGCTGTAGGTTTCGTTGATCATCCGTTGCGACTCCGCGGCGATCGTGCTGAACACCAGGGAGCTCTTGCCCGAGCCGGAGACACCGGTGAACACCGTCAGCCTGCGCTTCGGGATTTCGACGCTGATGTCTTGGAGGTTGTTCACGCGCGCACCCTGCACGCGGATCAGATCGTGGCTGTCGGCAAGATGCAGCGCGGGCGACTCCGGCTTTTCCCGTCGCTTCACTCGCCCCGGCGTGTCCGTCCTCGTGGCCGTGCTCATCGTGTCTCCCCTTGGTTCGGCGGGCCGCCGTCGCGGTCTCCGTCAGCGTCGTGCGCGGGCACCTACTCGGCACCGTCTGTGCAGGTCAGAGCGGCATCCAGGTCGCCGCGTGGAAGGAAGTGTGCGGAGATGGTGATGCCCATGGCAGTCACGTTAGCTGCGGCTCCGGGGCCGGCGCTTCTCGATTCCTGATCGGTCTGGTCACCTGTTTCACCACGCAGGACGGCATCCCCGCCGTCGTCTGCGCCGCATCGCGGCGATAGACACTGGGCGGAACACCGACCAACTCGGTGAAGCGAGTACTGAAGGTACCCAGCGACGCGCACCCGACCGCGAAACAGACGTCCGTGACGCTGAGGTCGCCACGACGCAGCAGTGCCATCGCGCGCTCGATACGCCGCGTCATCAGATAGGAATACGGCGACTCGCCGTAGGCCAGCCGGAACTGGCGGCTGAGGTGCCCGGCCGACATGTTCACGCCGCGGGCGAGCGCCTCGACGTCCAGCGGCTGCGCATACTCCCTGTCGATCCGGTCACGAACGCGGCGCAGCCGTGCGAGGTCTTGCAGGTGCTGCGCGGAGGCGGGTCTGCTGGTCACCTGCTCGATCGTGCCACGCCGCACCAGCGTTGCCCAGCACCGCCGATGTCCAAGCCGCGGCGATGCCGCACGAGTGGGCGAGTTCTCGGTAGTTCCGTCGGCTTCAGGGCCCACCACCCTCGAAGCACCGGAGGCGCCGGCAGCGGCACCGCCTCCTCGTCGACTCGTCGATCCGGCTGTCACACCGGTCCGATGGACATGCACGGCACGCGATCACCGCTGTAAATAGCTATGCTTGCGTCTCCGGTGGCCGGCAGCATCCGGCGCGGGAGATACGCCCCGGCGGCATGCCTTGACGCCGGGCCTTCGTTACGGAGGAACGTCATGTCCGCTGAAGTCGTCCCCACCACGCCGTCGCCTGCCACGCCCGAAACCGCCACCGGACACATCCGATTGACTTCGCACAGCGGCGGCATCGGGGCCCTGCCGATCCATTGGGGAGCACCCACGGCGGCCGAGCGCGGACCGGTGGTCGGCACCACCACCAACCGCGCCCACCGCAACGTGATCGGGACGCACAGCGGCTCCTACAGCATCTACCGGGCACTGGCGGTGGCTTCGGGCGCGCTGTCGCGAAACCACAAGGCCGACCTCACCAACACCGCGCCCACGAACATCATCGGCCCGTACCCGCAGTGGAGCGCGCCCGGCAAGATCGTGAGCCTGGACCCGTGGGGTGCCACGGTGGCGGAGGTCTTCGGCGCCGAACTGGCGGCCGGTCACGACATCCGTCCCAGCATCGCCGTCACCAAAGCTCACGTGATCCTGCCGGAGGTCATGGAGGCCATCCAGAAGGGCCGCCTGCGTCCGGACGGCCGCTTCCTGCTGCCGAGTGGCGCTGCGCTGGTCACCAAGGCGGCAATCGAACCCGTCTGGCACCTGCCGGGTGTGGCGGAGCGTTTTCACTGCAGCGAGACTGATCTGCGCCGCGTGCTGTTCGAGGAGACCGGCGGCATGTACCCCGAGCTCGTGACGCGCTCGGACCTCGAGGTGTTCCTGCCGCCGATCGGTGGGCAGACCGTGTACATCTTCGGTGACGCTCGCGATCTGGCCGATCCTGCGGTGGAGCTGACCGCGCGCGTGCACGACGAATGCAACGGCTCCGACGTGTTCGGCTCGGACATCTGCACCTGCCGCCCATACCTCACGCATGCGATCGAGGAGTGCATTGAGGGCGCGCAACGCGGCGGCGTGGGCTTGGTGTCCTACTCCCGCAAGGAGGGCCGCGCGCTGGGTGAGGTAACCAAGTTCCTGGTGTACAACGCCCGCAAACGCCAAGTGGGCGGTGATACCGCGGACCAGTACTTTGCCCGCACCGAGTGCGTGGCAGGCGTGCAGGACATGCGCTTTCAGGAAATGATGCCCGACGTGCTGCACTGGCTGGGCGTGCGAAAGATCCACCGCCTGGTTTCCATGAGCAACATGAAGTACGACGCCATCACCGGCTCGGGCATCGAGGTCGGGGAGCGAGTGGACCTCCCCGCGGATCTGATTCCAGCCGACGCGCGTGTGGAGATCGACGCCAAGATGGCGGCCGGTTACTTCACTCCCGGTGTGGTGCCGGACGCCGACGAGTTGGCGAAGGTCAAGGGCCGAGAGCTGGACGGATGAGCGTGATCGGCATCGGCCCCCACCTCGACACCCGGCGGGCCGAGGATGCGGCCGCGGTTCTGCGCACCACGTCCGCCGTGCGGGAGCGCGCGCAACTGCTGTTGTCCCGTGCGCGCGAGGGCGATTCGCACTGGTTCAGTGTGCACGACGATGCGTTGCAGACGGCCGCGACCGAGGTCGTGGATGTGACACGTGCGCGTTATCCCGACCTCGCAATCCCGTACCACAGCCGCTGGCGCCATTTCGAGGCCGGCGGTGTAAACCGCAAGGCCGAGCTCGATGCACGGCTGTCGGGTCTGGACACTCAGGACCGCGCCCGCGCGATGATCGACCTGGCCGTGGTCAGCGTGCTGCTCGACGCCGGGGCAGGTCCCGACTGGCACTACGACGAGGCGGCCAGCGGGCAGCGCTTCGCCCGTTCCGAGGGGCTGGGCGTCGCGAGCTGGCACGCGTTTCTCGGTGGCCTGTTCTCGAGCGACGCGGAACACTCGCTGCAGGTCGATGCAGCCGCACTGCGCGGCCTGGTCACGGACCGGCTGGCCGAGTTCTTCCAGGCCGGCTCGTCCAATCCGTTGGTAGGCCTCGAAGGTCGCGTGCTCCTGCTGCGCCGACTGGGCGAAGCGCTCTCCGCGCAGCCCGAGGTGTTCGGCCCCCGCGGGCGGCCGGGAAGCCTCTTCGACGTGCTGGTTGCGCAGCGGGGTGCGGGCACTGCGACAGTCGCGGCACATGACATTTTGTCGCACGTTCTGGTGTCGCTGTCGGGCATCTGGCCGGCTGGCAACACCATCGGGACCCAACCCCTGGGCGACTGCTGGCGCCACGAGGCGGTGGTCGGCCCGGGCCTGACCCGAGGCTGGGTTCCGTTCCACAAGCTGTCGCAGTGGCTGACGTATTCGCTGCTCGAGCCCTTCGAGTGGGCAGGCGTGCGGGTCGTCGGGCTGGACGCGCTGACCGGCTTGCCCGAATACCGGAACGGCGGTCTCCTGCTCGATACCGGGGTACTACGTCTGCACGATCCGGCCTGGGCCGCGCGTCGCTGGACGGCGGGTGACGAAGTGGTGGTGGAGTGGCGCGCGCTCACGGTAGCCCTCCTCGACGAACTGGCCCCCCTGGTGCGCGAGAGACTCGGCGCGAACGCGGAACAGATGCCGCTGGCCTGCGTACTGGAAGGCGGCACCTGGGCTGCGGGTCGCAGTTTGTCGCAGCGCACGAGAGGTGGGCTGCCACCGCTGTCCATCGTCAGCGACGGCACGGTCTTCTGAAGCGAAACGAGGACGGATACATGGGCACAGTACACGTGATCGATCACCCACTGGTGCAGCACAAGCTCACGATGATGCGCCGTAAGGATGCCTCCACCAACAGCTTTCGTCGACTGGCGAATGAGATCTCCGCGTTGATGACCTATGAGGTTCTTCGCGATATCCCGATGCAGGACATCGAAATAGAGACGCCGATGGAAATTACGACCGGCAAGGTCATCGACGGTAAGAAACTGGTCTTCGTCTCCATCCTGCGCGCGGGCACCGGCATCCTGGACGGCATGCTGACCATTGTGCCGGGCGCGCGCGTGGGCCATATCGGTCTGTACCGCGATCCCAAAACCCTCGGAGCCGTGGAGTACTACTTCAAGATGCCCAGCGACCTGCACGAGCGCGACGTGGTGATCGTCGACCCGTTGCTGGCCACCGGCAACTCCGCCGTGGCGGCGGTGGAGCGGCTGAAGGAATGCAGCCCCAAAACGATCAAGTTCGTCTGCCTGGTGACCTGCCCCGAAGGCATTGCCGTCCTGCAGAATGCCCACCCCGACGTCCCGATTTACACCGCCTCCGTCGACCGCCAGCTCGACGAACACGGATACATCCTCCCCGGGATCGGGGATGCAGGCGACCGCATCTTCGGCACCAAGTAGCGGCCACGCCACGTGCCCGGTCGGAGCACTAGCGTTGCCCTCGAGCGCTGACTTGCGCCGCCGCGGCATCCGCTTGCGCAAACGAGTTCTAATCCTGCCGCTGCTTTCGTGCCCGCAGGGGGATGATTCCGCGCGCGTTTCGGATGATGATTGTTTTATCGAAACGAAACACCGAAGAGTGGGGGAAGCCCAGTATCACCGAACCGGTCTGGGGAAGCCGGCAAAATTGGACCAGAGGTGGATCTAGAGATGAACACTTTTGTACTGCGCACGGTTATTGCGGCGGCCTCGATTACTGTCGCACTCGGCACCGGCGTCGCATCGGCGGGACCTACCCTTCACGGAGACCCACACAATCCCGGCACGCAACTGAACGTCCACTCGAACGATCAGAATAGTTACTCGTGTGGGACCATCGGGGTCGCCGGCGCCGGAGTCGGAACGGCACCCCCGAACGGCAGCGGACAATCCAACGGTGTCTATTTCGGCAGCGGCCCGGTTCAGGGAGGTTGCGTAGGTAGCGATGGATCTGTCCACTTCCCATCCGGTCATGCCCATTGACACTCGATCGGTACACAAGCGCCACCTCCCTCTGATCCTCCGATAGAACGCTGGGTCGGTCACGGTCTCGTCCCGCACCGTGGTCCCGTCTGAGACCCGTCGATTGTGCGTCACCATCGACGGGTACTCGCTTACCGAGAAACAGACGGAGGATTATGAACCCTGAGGTCCATCATGAGCCCAGTGAAGTCAGTTACGACGAGCAGTTCTACCCAGCACGACCACGACCATTACGTCCGTCCGTGCGACGCAGCCCACGCGTGGACACCCAGTCCGGTGACGCGCACCCGTCCAATCCAGCTTATGTCGATTGGCTGATCAGACAGTCCATCCTCCACGACGCAACCAAGATCGCCGAGCAACTGTCCGGTAAGGGCAGCATGTGGCAGAACCCGTATGCGGATCCGAACCCGCGAGCGGCTGTCGAGCGTGCTCCTGTCTGGTTCACCGCGTATCCCATCTCGATCATCACTGCTCCCGGCGCCAGCTTCTTGGCCTCCCTCGGCGATGAAGCACTTTGGCAAGCCTTTTCGCAGATCGGGGTCACCGCAGTCCATACCGGCCCCGTCAAGCAGGCCGGCGGAATCAACGGTTGGCAATCCACCCCGTCGGTGGACGGCCATTTCGACAGAATAAGCATGCAGATCGACGCCGCCTTCGGAACCGAGGAAGAGTTCCGGCGCCTCTGTGTCGTCGCCGCAGCGTATGACGGCACCGTCATCGACGACATCGTCCCGGGCCACACCGGCAAAGGTGCTGACTTCCGCCTGGCAGAGATGGCGTATGCCGACTATCCGGGGATCTACCACATGATCGAGATCGAGCCCCCGGATTGGCATCTGCTCCCCCGCGTGCCGGAGGGCCGGGATTCGGTCAACATCGACGCCGAAACCGAAGCCCAGCTGGCGCGTGCCGGCTACATCATCGGCCAACTTCAACGCGTCATCTTCTACGAACTCGGTGTCAAGGAAACGAACTGGAGCGTCACCCCGGTGGTCACCGGAGTAGACGGTACCGACCGGCGGTGGGTGTACTTGCACTACTTCAAGGCCGGGCAACCCTCCATCAACTGGCTCGATCCTTCTTTCGCGGGTATGCGCCTGGTGATCGGAGACGCCTGCCATTCACTGGCCGACCTCGGGGCGGGCGCCCTGCGGCTCGACGCCAACGGCTTCCTCGGGGTCGAACGGCGAACAGAGGGACCTGGATGGTCGGAAGGGCATCCACTGTCGGAAGCGGCCAACCATCTGATCGCGAGCATCGTTCGCAAAATGGGCGGTTTCACCTTCCAAGAGTTGAACCTCACCATCGACGACATCAAGGAGATGGGGACCAGCGGCGCCGATCTGTCGTACGACTTCATCAACCGGCCCGCCTATCACCATGCGCTCGTCATGGGCAACACCGAGTTTCTGCGCTTGACCATGAATCTCGCGCGCGATCACGGCGTCGATACCGCATCACTCGTCCATGCGCTGCAAAACCACGACGAGTTGACGTTCGAACTGGTGCACTTCGCCACCCTCCACAAAGACGATGAATTCGTCTACGGCGGCGAACCGATCAAGGGATCCCATCTCGGCGACCGCATCCGCAGAGATTTGTGCGAGCGTCTCACCGGACGTTGGGCGCCGTACAACCGGACCTTCACTACCAACGGAATTGCCTGCACCACAGCCAGTGTCATCACGGCCACGCTCGGAATCCGGGACCTCGACCGCATGACTGCCGATGACATCACCATGGTCAAGCGCGCTCACTTACTGCTCGCGATGTACAACGCCTTACAGCCCGGGGTGTTCGCGTTGTCCGGCTGGGATCTGTGCGGACTGCTCCCGGTACCGGTCGACGAAGTGGCCGACCTCGTGCGCGAAGGGGACACGAGGTGGATCAACCGCGGCGCCCACGACCTCATGGGTGTCAATCCGGAAGCCACCCGATCGGACCCCGGGATTCCGCGCGCCACCAGCCTCTACGGCACCCTGCCCGAGCAATTGGGCGACCGGGAATCGTTCGCTTGCAAGCTGTCTCAGATCATCGATGTCCGCAACCGCTTCGGAATAGCGACAGCCGTTCAGATCGATGTACCCACGGTCTCACACAAGGGGTTGCTGGTCATGGTGCACCAGCTCGCTGACATGAGCACGCAGGTGACGGTCTTGAACTTCACCTCCGAGGAAATAACCGCAACTGTCCAATCGCAGTATCTACCCGCCGGCGCGGCCGCGTACAACCTCTTCACCGACGAAGCTGTAGGAACCGTCGACGAACTCCACAGCTTCCCGGTGACGTTGCATGCCTACGAGGGAGTCCCCGTCATCCTGAAGGGTCCTCGAAGCGACGACACACTGATGCAATGACACCGGAAGAGGAGGTCTTTTACTTCTGGCCGGCGTCGGCGGTCCGGGCTCGCCCCATCAGCTCGAGTCCGGCCATCGCCTTCTCGGCGCCGGCTTCGTCGACCTTTTCCATGGCGAACCCCATGTGGATCACGATCCAGTCGCCTGGCCCCAGGTGCACATCGTCGTCGAGCATGCCGATGTTCACGCGCCGCTCCTCACCGACCACATCGACGAGAGCCAACTGGTTGCCGTACCCCTCGAGCATGCGCACCACACGGCCGGGAATACCGAGACACATGATTCAACCCTCCTTCCCCTCCGCTTGCAGGGCGGCACCGACGTTCAGTAGTTGGTCCACAACGTCGAACACCGCGTCGACGGCAGGCCCCACGGCGGCTTGGACAGGTGCCGACAGTCCGATGCCCTCCTCGGTGTTCTCGACCTGACAACCGAGCACCACCGTGCGCGGGAGGGCGCCGCCCAGCGCATGCAGGCTCGCGAAGACGGCGCCGGGATCCATGCTGTGCGCGTCGAGGGGGGCAGCCGGAACCGAGTCGGCCTGCACTTCGACGGCACTCAGCGCGCCGGGAGCACCGCGATTCGGAACGGCATCGACGAGGAGTAGAGCACCCCACCCGTCGAGCAGTTCGTAGGCCAGATGCGTTCCCCGAATGCCGAAGTCGACAGCGCGGACACCCGGCGGCAATGACCTGGCCGCGACACCACGCAGCACTTCGGGGCCGAACCCGTCGTCTCCGAAGAAGATATTGCCCACCCCGGCAACAAGAACTCGCCTGTCCACCGTCATGGAACACCTACATCTGCCGGATACGCATATACCGCTTGATGTCAGGTAGCGAGACAACCGCCGCCACGACGCCGGCAACCGCCAGCATCGCCAACGCGGCCGTGGTGACCTCTCCGAGAACCTTCATGACTGTTCATCCTTTCCGGTGTCCGTCGATATGGGCTCCACCTCATCGGGGGCGAAGTACAGATACCGTCCGTACCACTCGTGCATGTCCGACGCCGGGTCGTCCTGCAGCACGACGCCGATATGGGTGTCACCGTCCACGTCGGCGTGGACGGTCACGACCCGGGCGAGTTGCCCGGCGAAGAACAAATCCTGGGCGTCGGCGCGACGCGACGGGTGGAGACGCACCACGCTGCCGTTGGTGACCCGCACGCCGTCGACGATCACCCCGTCGACGTCCGGCCGGACCGCGGTATCCGCCTCCGGATCCCACCATGGCACGTCATCGGTCAGTTCCGGGACGAGACCCATGTCCGGCAGATGCGGATTCCGCAGGATGCCGTGCATCTGTGCGAGCGTCGACGGCGACATCTCGTCGCAGCGGTCGATGATCTGCGCCGCCAGCGGGTCGGTGGCCCGGGCCTGTCGCTTCTCTTCCTCGGTGAGAGTCATGATGCGGAGAGTGAGGATCTCGTCGATCTCGGTGGCATCGAACAGCGCACCGTCACTCTGTTCCGCAATCTCCGGGTGGTCGTACAAGATGATCGGTGACGCCAGCACGAGGTCTGTTTCACCCGGGAGGCCGGCGAGTACGGGATAGCACCGGTGCTGTTCGCATGCGGACGCCAGGTGCTCGGCCTCAGCCGGGGGTTCGAGTAGCGACACGAACTCCGTGCCCTCTGCCGCGAGTATCAGATGAGCACCGATCAGCGACTGCCGGATGGCGCAGTCCCGGTTCAGACCGGACTCGGTGGCAGTGACGTTCTCCACCTCGAGCCGAAGCCGGGTGAACCCGTCACTGTCCTCGCACTTCACCGTCACGACGGCGTGCGCCGGCCACCGGGTACGCACCACTCGACCTGCGAGCGACCCGTCCGCAGCACGAAGCTCCTCCACCGCGGAACCCCCATCGACCTGGACGTCGAGACGGCGGCCACCCGCACTCTCGCCGAGACCCACTGCGCCCAGGTCGAATTCACGCTCTACGGCCTCGTCCCAACTGATCCAACTGGTCCCGTCGACCGTCAGTTCGTCGACGGGAGAAAACTCGGCTCCCGCTGCATCCGTTACCCGCTCCACGCCCCGCACCTGAAGCTGCAGGAACCGAAGGGTGATGCCGACGGCCGCATCCCCGGCCGCCCGCAACAACGTCGAACAGGACATCGTAGATTCCTCGCCGACGCCGGCGTCCACCGCTCCCGGTGGGCCCACTACCCCGAATTGCCATCGAGACTGGTTCTTCGACGAACTCGCACGATACGGGTAGAGCAGGTAGCCCTCGTAGAGCACTGCGTCCGCGACGGCACGCACGCGCTGCAGGGACGCCGGGGAGATCACGCGATCACCTCCCCGGCTCCCTGCAGCAGGTCCGAGACGGCGACGTCCATCCCGATCAGACCGTGCGCCGACTTGTACCGTGCGAGCGCCGCAAGCGTGTCCTGGTCGAGGCGTAGCCAGCCCGTGTTCGGGTAATGCGCCTGGACGAGGTCCCGCCAGACGGTCACCGGCAGTTCGTAGGTGGCCTCCCGGTCCCAGGGAATCCGCTCCACACCGAATCCGGCAACTCCCCGGGTGAAAACGGTGCCGCTGAACAAGAACGTCATCGGGATCGGCGATCCTGCGTCCTCGAGAGCGTGTAGGTACTTCGATGCCGTCACCTCGAAGTCGTAGGTACACGGAAGAGGAAGGTCCACCACGGTCGACCCGGTGAAACCCTGGGCCACCGTGCTGGTCTCCATCCACTGGAAGGGCTTCAAGGTGGTTGTCCACCGCGCCCGCGGACCGAACAGGTCGAGCAACCCTTCGGCCTCCTTGTCGGTGTACCGGCGGCGCTGCGGATCGAGACGCACTTGACACCGGACGGCCATGGCATGCACGACGGCACCCGTCGTCTCCGCCACCCGCAGGCGCGCAGTGAGATTGGGGACTACGGCGTACGGTTCGGGGAGCACCTCCACGACGTCGAACGACAGCTCGGTCACGACGGCTCCTTCGCGACGCGACTACGCGCCCGCACCGTGTCGAAGAACGTCTCGATGGCGCGGCGGGCATCCTGCCCGCCGTCGAAACCTCGCCACAGCCGCCGAAGCTCCCCCACCAGTTGGTAGCAGGCGTCGATCGGGACGAGAAAACACTCGGGCTCGCCGCCGCGCTCTGGTACTCGCAACAACAGCGCCTCGGTATCGGCCGAAAGCTGGGTGAGCGCCGGGTTGGCGGCGAGCACGTCGTCCCAGGCGGCGAGAGGAAGTTCCGATTCGGTCGCTCCGGCCGGTCCGGGATAGAACGCGATCGTCCTGCCCAGGGCGGAGTTCCGGAACACGAATGCGAGCCCCACCGGAATCTCCAGTTCGTCCCAGCGACCCGGTGCCAGTGCGAAGTTCGGGAAGGACAGATAGCGATCGGGGACCGCACGGAAACGTAGCTCCGCCGCTTCGTCGGTGAACAGCAGATAGCATCCACGGCACACGCACATCAGGTGTCGTTCCGCCACATTCACCACGTGCTGGTGCGCGTCGGCGATCGGGACGGCGCACATGTCACACCGTTCGCCTTCCATGATCCGCGGACGTTCGGAGGCGATGCGCTGCAGAATTCTCAACCCTTTTCCGGACGCACCCATCACGCCACCTCCGCGGCTGGTACCGCCACGGAGACCACGCCGTCGCGTACCAGAACCGGCAATGGAGCGAGGGATTCGGCCTCGGGGTCACCGTCGAGTCGCCTTCCTGCGCCCCGGGGATCGAAATGTGCTCGGCACGTGGGGCAGCGGAGCACGGCGTCTCCGACCTTGCCGCCGGCGCGCCGCTGCAGGGTGGCCCCGGCCAGCGAGTTGGTGCATGCCGCGCAGCGGTCACGGAACGCGAACAGCTGCTCCCCGATCCGGCAGACCAGCACCGGCAACCCCGCGAGCGAGAACCCGCCGACCTCCCCCGACGCGAGGTCAGCGATGTCGGGCGCCGACACCCACGCCCCGGTTCCCGACTCCTGAGCATGAACGTGCGAGAACAACGACTCCGTCGCGATCAGCCCGGACCCGGCCTCGGGTTTCGCGCCGACCACTTCGATGTCGACCGTCTCGGGCGCGGCGGCGAACACGGCATCCTTGACGGCGAGTTCCAAAGTCACCGCTGAAGACGGGCAGCTCTGGCAACTGCCCGTCAAACGCAACTGCACCACTCCCTCGGCGACACCGAGCAATTCGACATCACCGCCGTGCGAACCGAGATACGGACGCACACTGTCCAGCGCTGTGGCCACCCTCGTCTCGACGTCGTGAGGGTGCAGACCGTTGACCAACAGCAGGCTGGCGACGAGTTCGTCGGCGGCGAGCCGGTCGACCAGTGCGCCGTCCTGCTGGGCGACGATCTCGAGCACCCGCTGCAGGCCGGCGCCGTACAGCTCGACGACCTCCCGGACGAGTTGCTCGGCACGTTCTCGGGCAACCGCGCCACCCGCCGAACTGGCATCCAGGAGGGCGTCGATCCTTTCGCCGGCGCTCCGCCAACGATCGGGGCCGTCTACTCCACCCTCCTCCATGCCTGCCTCGTCACTCGCCGGTCACGGACTGGGTGGGCGAATGCAACTTCTCCAGCGTCTTTCCCTCACCCAGGTACATGTGAACACCACACGGCAGGCACGGATCGAAACTGCGGACGGTCCGCATGATGTCGATGCCTTTGAAGTGGTCCCGGTCGTTCTCCTCGAAGATGGGCGACTTCTGCACCGCATCCTCGTAGGGTCCGGGCGTTCCGTAGCTGTCCCGGGGATTGGCGTTCCACGGTGTCGGGGGATACGGATGGTAGTTCGCGATCTTGCCGTCACGAATCACCATGTGGTGTGAGAGAACTCCGCGCACGGCCTCCGTGAATCCACATCCGATTCCCTCGTCGGGGACGTCGAACTTCTCCCAGGTCTTGGTGTGCCCGGCCCGGATCTCGGCCAGTGCCTTCTCGGCGAAATGCAAGGCACACGCCGCCGCGTAAGCCTGGAAGTAGCTCCTTGCACGGTTCCGTTCGATCGTGTTACTGCCGTGCCGCGGAATGTGCCACTCCAGCTCGACCGGGCCCTTCAGGGCAGTCTTCGGCAGGTTGATCTTCACGCTGTGGCCCGTCGACTGCACGTAGCCGACATCCACCAACTGTGCCAGAGCGGTACTCCAGAGTCGGGCCAACGGACCGCCACCGGTGTCGAGGGCCAGATAGTCCTTGCCGTCGTACCATCGCGGCGACATCACCCAGCTGTACTTCTCGTCCATGTCCCGCTTCTGCGGATGCGGGTTGGTGTGCTGGTTCCACGGATGCCTGCGGTCGACCGGGTTCCCGAGCGGATCGTTCTTCACGAACATCTCCTGGTCGGTCCAGTCGTCGTAGTACGAACTGCCCAGGAGGATGCGGATACCGAGGTTGATGTCCACGAGCGAGGTCGTCACCAGTTTGCCGTCCACCACGACGCCCGGTGTGACGAACATGGACCGGCCCCAACTCTCCATGTCCTTGTACTCGAAATTGCACACCGCCGGATCCTGGAACGAGCCCCAACAGCCGAGCAGGGTGCGACGGAGTCCGACGTTCTCGTATCCCGGAATCGCCTCGTAGAAGAAGTCGAACAGGTCGTCATGCATGGGGACGACCTTCTTCATGAATTCGACGTAGCGCATCAGGCGAGACATGTAGTCGGTCATCAACTGGACCGTCGCCGACGTGCCCACACCACCCGGATACAGCGTGGACGGGTGAACGTGCCGGCCTTCCATCAGGCAGAACATTTCCCGCGTCCAGCGGCTGACCTGGAGCGCCTCCCGGTAGAACTCGCCGGTGAACGGGTTGAGCGATCGCATGATATCGGCGATGGTCCGGTAACCGTGGTCGCCGGCGTGCGGCGCCGGAGTGTTCTCCGCCTGCGCGAGCACCCCGGGATTCGTCTCCGAGACCATCTTCTCGCAGAAGTCCACACCGACCAGGTTTTCCTGGAAGATGTTGTGGTCGAACATGTATTCCGCTGCTTCACCGAGATTGACGATCCACTCGCCGATATGCGGCGGCTGCACCCCGTACGCCATGTTCTGGGCATAACACGAACACGTGGCGTGGTTGTCGCCGCAGATACCGCAGATGCGGCTGGTGATGAAGTGGGCGTCGCGCGGATCTTTTCCCTTCATGAAGATCGAGTAGCCACGGAAAATCGAAGACGTGCTGTGGCACTCCACGACTTCCTTCTGCTTGAAGTCGATCTTCGTGTAGATACCCAGGCTGCCGACGATGCGTGTGATCGGATCCCACGCCATCTCCACCAGGCCATCGGTTTCCGTCTTGTGCGAAGGATCCGGAATGATCGTTGTCATCGACGTACCTCTCAGAGGCCCGAACTGGGCTACCAGGTGCGAGTGGCGCCTGTGGTCAATTTCGTGCCGCGGCTACGCCACTGCGGCTCTTTGTCCAAGGTGTTCTTGGTAATTCTGCGCAGACTGCGGATCGCGGAGCCGTACAGACCGGATGCGGTCGTGGACAGTCTTCCGCCGGGCGGCTCGTCCATGAACGGCATGAACTTGTCCGGGAATCCCGGCATCGTGCACCCGATGCAGATTCCGCCCACGTTCGGGCAGCCACCCACACCGTTGATCCACCCACGCTTGGGAACGTTGCACTTGACGACAGGGCCCCAGCAGCCGAGCTTGACGATGCACTTGGGCGAGCCGTACTCCGTTGCGAAGTCGCCCTGCTCGTAGTACCCGGCCCGGTCACAGCCTTCGTGGACCGTCATTCCGAACAGCCACTGCGGCCGCAAGGCGTCGTCGAGCGGAATCATCGGCGCCTGTTCGGTGGCCATGTACAGCAGATAGGTCAACGTCTCGGACAAATTGTCCGGTTGGATCGGGCAACCGGGTACACACACGATCGGAATACCCGCCTTCGATTTCCAATCCCAGCCGAGGTAATCGGGGACGCCCATGGCACCCGTCGGGTTGCCGGCCATCGCGTGGATACCGCCGTACGTCGCGCACGTACCGGCAGCCACGATCGCCGTCGCCTTGGGGGCCAGCTTGTCGAGCCACTCACTCGTCGTGACGGGCTGACCGGTCTCCGGGTTGTTTCCGAAGCCGCACCAATACCCCTCGTCGTGAAGTTGCTCGTTGGGGATGGAGCCCTCGACGACCAGCACGAAGGGTTCCAGCTCGCCGCGGTCGGCCTTCCAGAACCACTCGATGAAATCGTCGGCGCCACCCTCGGGCCCACATTCGAAGTCGATCAGCGGCCAGTGCACGGCCACCTTCGGCAGGCCCGGCAGCGCGCCCAGCGCGATCTCCTCGACACTGGGCTGAGTGGCAGCGGTCAATGCCACCGAATCCCCGTCGCAGCTGAGTCCCGCGTTGATCCACAACACGTGAATCAGGGTTTCCTCGGCGTTGATTGCTTCCTGTGTCGGCATAGCAGGTCGCTTTCCGGAACCGAACACGGCTCCTGTCGCCACCGGGGTCGACCGTCGGCCCACCTGTGTGACGCTAATCACTATTTAGCGCCTTTCGGCGTTCGTGTGTCAACGCCGCTCAGACACCTCGGGCCAGTCGCGCACCGGGCGTTACTGCGCCGCGATCCAGTCGTACCACTGCCGCATGCCCTGTCCCGTGGTCGCGGACAGAGCGATCGCCTCGAGATGGGGGTTCACCGATCGCGCATACTTCGTGCAGAGATCCACGTCGAAGTCGACGTACGGCAACAAGTCCGACTTGTTCACGATCACCAGGTTCGCCGCCGCGAACATGTGCGGGTACTTCAGCGGCTTATCGGTGCCCTCGGTCACGGAAATCACCACCACCCGGGACTGCTCCCCGAGGTCGAACAGGGCGGGGCACACCAGGTTTCCCACGTTCTCGATGAACAACAAGGAGTTCGGACCGGGATCGAGTGCCGACAGCGCATCGCGCATCATCTCCGCGTCCAGGTGACATCCGGCACCCGTGTTCACCTGCACGACAGAGCAACCCGTCGCCTCGATTCGCTTGGCGTCGAGCATCGTCTCCTGATCTCCCTCGATCACCGAGACCGGTCGGTCGCCTCCGATGTCGGCGATGGTCCGCTCGAGCAATGTTGTCTTGCCGGACCCCGGCGAGCTCATAATGTTCAGCGCGAGCACGCCCCGTTCGGCCAGCCAACCCCGGTTGCGCTCGGCCGTCAGGTCGTTCTTGGCCAGCACCTTCTGCTCGAGTGTCACCGTCTCGTGCTCATGGGTGTGCGGGTGCTCATGGGTGTGCGGGTGGTCGTGTTCGTGCGGGTGCTCATGGGTATGGGGCCGGCTGACCCTGGTACCGGTGTCGTCGCCGCATCCGCAGGTGGCACACATATGCGTCAACTCACTTCCATCGAGAGGATACGTAACTCGCGACCCGAGGTGACCTCGACATCCGCACTCCCACACGGACACAGCAACACCAGGTCGGTGAGCGAGAAGGTCTCGCCGCACTGGCGGCAGTGCGCGCTGCCCGGCGACTGGTCGATGTCGAGCCGGGCACCATGCGCCACAGTTCCTTCGGTGACCAACTCGAAACAGAACTGCATCGAATCGGCGACCACCGCGGTCAACGCGCCCACCTGAACCCGCACACTGTGGACGGTCCGTCCACCCGCTTTCTCGCAGACGGCATCGACGACGCTCTGAGTGATTGCAAGTTCGTGCATCACGACCCCGCTTACGGACTCGTCACCTGTGGATACGAGGGTAGTCCTCGCGCCCCTCCCCCGTGAGCACTTGTCAACCGAGGGCGGTCAACAATCACTCACAGCCGTTCGATGATGGTGGCGTTGGCGGTGCCGCCGCCCTCGCAAATGGTCTGCAGACCGTAGCGGCCGCCAGTGCGCTCGAGTTCGTTGAGCAGCGTTGCCATCAATTTGGTGCCAGTCGCGCCCAGCGGATGTCCCAGAGCGATCGCGCCGCCGTTCACGTTGACCTTCGCCGGATCGGCCCCGATCTCCTTGTTCCACGCGAGGACGACCGGCGCAAAGGCCTCGTTGATCTCGACCAGGTCGATGTCGTCGATGCTCAGTCCCGTCTTCTCCAACGCGTGGCGCGTGGCCGGAATGGGCGCACTCAACATGAAGATCGGGTCGGCGCCGCGGGCACTGAGGTGATGGATGCGGGCGCGTGGCGTCAGACCGTAGCGTTCGACCGCTTCAGGGGACGCGAGCAGGACCGCGCTCGCGCCGTCGGAGATCTGGCTTGCGACTGCGGCCGTCAACCGGCCACCCTCGGTGAGCGTCTTCAACGACGCCATCTTCTCGAGGCTCGTCTCACGCGGACCCTCGTCCGTCGTCACCTCCCCGATCGGGACGATCTCGCGGTCGAAGCGGCCCTCCGCGATCGCCGTCCTCGCGCGCTCGTGGCTCTGCAACGCCCAGCGCTCGAGTTCCTCCCGGCTGATGTCCCACTTGTCCGCGATCAACTCCGCGCCGTGGAACTGCGACACCTCCTGATCGCCGTAGCGCTCCGCCCATCCCGTCGATCCGGCAAACGGGGTGTCGAATCCATATTGCTGACCCACTACCATCGCCGACGCGATAGGGATCTGACTCATGTTCTGCACGCCGCCGGCGAGAATCAGATCGGCGGTGCCACTGAGGATCGCCTGCGCGCCGAAGTGCACCGCCTGCTGGCTCGAGCCGCACTGACGGTCGACGGTGACCCCGGGGACCTCCTCTGGATAGCCGGCCGCCAACCATGCCGTCCGTGCGATGTTGCCCGCCTGGCCGCCGATCGCGTCGACGCACCCGAAGACGACGTCGTCGACGCCGGCCGGGTCGATGCCCGTGCGGGCGACGATCGCCTCGATCACGTGCGCACCCAGATCTGCGGGGTGCACGCCGGACAGGCCACCGTTCTTCTTGCCGATCGGTGTCCGAACGGCGTCGACGATGTATGCCTCGGTCATGGAGAACTCCTAGTCGATGATTCTGGGGCTCGCGAGTCCGTCGAGGACGATCGAGAGGTACTGCTTGGCGACCGTGTCGACGGTCAGGGAGCCACCGGGCCGGTACCAGCGCACGGCAACCCAGGCGGTGTCGCGCATGAAGCGGAACGCGAGCTCGATGTCGATGTCGGGGCGGAAACTGCCGTCCCGCACACCCGCCTCGAGCACCCCGACCCACAGCTCGCGGAATTCGGTGTTCAGTTCCGCCAGATAGGCGAAGCGTTCGTTGGCGACGAGGTGCTTCACCTCGTCCTGGTAGATCGCGACCGCGGAATGCGACGCGTCGATCGCCTCGTACGACGTGGTGACCAGCGCTTCGAGGGTCGCGCGGCTGTCGAGTCCGGACGCGACGATCTCGCGGTACTTGCCGAACAGGTCGTCGAGGAAGCCCCGTAGGATCTCGTCGACCATCGACTCCTTGGAGTCGAAGTGGTGGTAGAGGCTGCCCGACAAGATGCCCGCTGCGTCGGCGATATCACGGACGGTAGTGGCCCGCAGACCACGTTCCGCGAACAGCCGGGCCGCGATCTCGAGCAGCTCGGCCCGGCGTCCGGTCTTGGACGTCTCGTCGATTCGGGGTGCAGTCATCAATCCATCCTATCAACCAAGCGCTTGCTAGGGCCTTCGGCCCCGTGCGCGGTCAAGGAGTCCAGACGCTCGCTAACCGCGCACGGGGCGGCTACGCCCTCTGCGACGAAATCGACACGACCTCACCGGTGAGATACGTGGTGTAGTCGCTGGCGAGCATCGCGATGGTGGCGGCGATCTCCCACACCTCGGCGGCCCGCCCGAACGCCTCTCCCGACGCCAGCCTGTCGAGGAGTTCTTCGCTGGTGACCTTCGCGAGGAAAGCGTGCCGCGCGATAGACGGCGCGACGGCGTTGATCCGGACGCCGTACTCGGCGGCCTCGATCGCGCTGCAGCGGGTCAGGGCCATGACGCCGGCCTTCGCGGCCGCGTAGTGCGCCTGCGAGTGCTGGGCCCGCCACCCGAGGACCGACGCATTGTTGACCAGTACACCGTTGTGCGGGACCTCCTTGAAGTAGCGCAGCGCGGCGCGGGTGGCGCGGAACGTTCCGTTGAGCGTGATATCGAGGACGCGGTCCCACTCCTCGTCGGTCATGTCGACGAGTGGTGTCTCGCCGCCCAGTCCGGCGTTGTTGACGAGGACGTCGATCCGGCCGAGTCGTTCGGCGGCGCCGGCGATCAGCGCATTCACCTGCTCCGTGCTGGACACGTCACACGTCAGCGCCTCGACCACCTGGCCCGGGAATTCGGCGGCGAGCTTTTCCTGGGTCTCGCCGAGCCGTCGTTCGTGCCAGTCGGACACCAGCACGTCGGCGCCCTCGAGCAGGGCGCGTCGCGCGGACGCGTAACCGATGCCGGTGCCCGCTGCGGCGGTGACGACGACCTTCTTGTCTTTCAGCAGGTCGTGTCCCGGAGTCTCGACGGGCGCGGTGGCGAGTGGGGATGTCTGTGCCACCGGGCGGGGGGTGGGCTGTGTCACCGGGCGGGGGGTGGGCTGTGTCACCGGGCGGGGGGTGGGCTGTGTCACCGGGCGGGGGGTGGGCTGTGTCACGGTCGTGCCTCTCGGGGGAGTCCGAGCACGCGCTCGGAGATGATGTTGCGCTGGATCTCGTTGGATCCGCCGTAGATCGTGTCGGCGCGGGTGAAGAGGAACAGCCGCTGCCAGTCGCCCAGTTCCAGATGTTCGGGGTCCGTGACGTCCGACGACGGCCCGGTCGGGGCGAGTAGCGACGCCGCACCCTGCACGTCCATGGCCAGCTGACCGAGGTCGCGGTGCCAGTTGGCCCACAACAGCTTCGCAACGGACGCCTCCGCCCCGGAAGTCCCTGCGTCGACCGCTTCCAGGGTGCGCAGGGCATGCGCCCGCATCACCCGAAGCCCCACCCATGCGCGGGCGATCTTCTCGCGAATGTTCGGATCGGACGCTGCGCCGTTGGCACGCGCGAGGTCGACGATTTCCTGCAGTTCGCGGGCGAAACCGATCTGCTGTCCGAGCGTGGAGACGCCGCGTTCGAAGGTCAGCAGTCCCATCGCGACCCGCCAGCCCTCGCCCGGCTCCCCGACCACCAGATCCGCGTCGGTAGCGGCGTCGTCGAAGAACACCTCGTTGAACTCGGAGGTGCCGGTGAGTTGCTGGATCGGGCGCACGGTGACGCCCGGTTGATCGAGGGGGACGAGGAGGAAGCTGAGTCCCTGGTGTCGTTTCGAACCCGGCTCGGTGCGGCACAACACGAACGCCCACTGCGCCACGTGCGCGAGCGAGGTCCACACCTTCTGCCCGTTGAGCACCCACTTTCCGTCCTCGAGCCGAGCAGTGGTGGCGACGTTGGCGAGGTCGGAACCGGCGCCCGGCTCGGAGTAACCCTGCGCCCACAGTTCGGTGACCGTGTTGATTCCGGGCAGGAAGCGACGCTTCTGTTCCTCGGTGCCGAAGGCGATCAGCGTCGGGCCGAGCAGTTCCTCGCCCACGTGGCTGACCCTGGCCGGTGCCCGCGACTTCGCGTACTCCTGGTGGAACGTCACCTGCTGGGCCAGCGTGGCCCCGCGTCCGCCGTATTCCGCCGGCCAGCCGAGGCAGGTCCACCCCGCGGCGGCGAGGTGGCGGTCCCAGGCAAGCCGTTCCTCGAAGAACTCGTGCTCACTGCCGGGCCCACCCTTGCCTTTGAGGCGTGCGAAGTCGCCGGTCAGGTTCTCCGTCAGCCAGGTTCTCACGGTCTGTGCGAAGTCGTCGTCGGTGATCAGCCCATCCGGGCTCTCGCTCTGGTCCACGTCTGTAAGATAACCTACCAAGCACTTGCTAGGTAGGTAGGGAGCGAAGTGACCGCACAACCGACAACCACTCCGGCCGCCGTCATCGCGGCCGCCCACGACTTCGGTGAACGCGAAGCCGTGGCGGACGGCGACGTCCGTCTGACCTTCACACAGCTTCACGACCGTGTTCGCGATTTCGCCGCCGCACTGTGCTCACAGGACGTGCGACCCGGCGATCACGTCGCGGTGTGGTCGCCCAACACGTATCACTGGGTGGTCTCGGCGCTCGGCATCCACTACGCCGGTGCGACTCTCGTCCCGATCAACACCCGGTATACGGCTACCGAGGCCCTCGACATTCTCGAGCGCACCAAGACCACCGCACTGGTGGTCGCGGGCAACTTCCTCGGGACCGACCGGTACGCCTCGCTACGCGACGAGTCGAGCACCCTCGACCTACCGACCGTCGTCCGGGTTCCGGTCGACGGCGGCGACGTCGAGTTGCCCGGCGTCTTCGACTTCGACGACTTCCTCGCCCTCGCCGACGAGGACACCCGCGCCGAGGCCGACGCCCGCGCGGCCGCCGTATCCCCCGACGACGTCTCCGACGTCATGTTCACGTCGGGCACTACGGGCCGTAGCAAGGGTGTGATGAGTGCGCACCGGCAGTCGGTGGGCATCGCGCAGGTGTGGGGTGAGTGCGCCGAGGTGACCTCCGACGACAACTACCTCGTCATCAACCCCTTCTTCCACACCTTCGGGTACAAGGCAGGGTTCCTGGTGTGCCTGCTGAACGGCGCGACGGTGGTGCCGATGGCCGTGTTCGACGTGCCCAAGGTGATGGCGACCGTGCACGACGAGCAGATCACTGTGCTGCCCGGCGCCCCCACGATCTTCCAGTCGATCCTCGACCACCCCGACCGTCCCGAATACGACTTCTCGAGCCTGCGCGTCGCGGTGACCGGTGCGGCCGCGGTGCCGGTCGCCCTCGTCGAGCGGATGCAATCCGAGCTGACCTTCGAAGCAGTTCTCACTGCGTACGGCCAGACCGAAGCGGTAGTGATCACCATGTGCCGCACCGACGACGATCCCGTCACCGTCTCGACCACGTCGGGTCGGGCCATTCCGGGTATGGAAGTGCGAATCGGCGAGCGAGGCGAAATTCTCGTGCGCGGCAAGAACGTCATGCTCGGCTATCTCGACGACCCCGAGGCCACGGCTCACACCATCGAACCGGACGGCTGGTTGCACACCGGTGACGTCGGCACCCTCGACGAGCGCGGGTACCTGGACATCACCGACCGGTTGAAGGACATGTACATCTCCGGCGGATTCAACGTGTACCCCGCCGAGGTGGAGAACGCGCTGGCACGCCTCGACGGTGTGGCCGAGTCCGCGGTGATCGGTGTACCCGACGCGCGCATGGGCGAGGTCGGCCGGGCGTACGTCGTAACGAAAGCCGGTGCGTCCCTGAGCGAGGACGACGTGATCGCCTTCGGCAAGAAGCACCTCGCAGGATTCAAGGTCCCGCGCACGGTGCAATTCGTCGACTCCCTGCCCCGGAACCCCTCCGGGAAAGTAATGAAGAACATTTTGCGTGAGGAGAAATCATCATGACGGTCCCCGACGAGGGTGACGTCGTCACCTACGAGGTGCGTGACGGTGTCGCGTTCGTGACGCTCAACCGCCCCGACTACCGCAACGCCCAGAACTCGGTGATGACGTACGCGCTCGATGCCGCGTTCGAGCGGGCGGTCGAGGACGACGATGTGAAGGTGATCGTCCTCGCGGGCAACGGTAAGCACTTCAGCGCAGGGCACGACATCGGCACACCGGGCCGCGACCATCACGTCCACTACGAGAACAAGGCCGTGATGTGGTGGGACCACGTCGACAAGCCGGGCGGCGACCAGCGGTACGCCCGCGAGATGGAGGTCTATCTCGGGATGTGCCGCCGTTGGCGTGAGATCCCGAAGCCCACCATTGCGATGGTGCAGGGGGCGTGCATCGCGGGCGGCCTGATGCTGGCGTGGGTGTGCGACCTGATCGTGGCGTCCGACGACGCGTTCTTCTCCGATCCAGTCGTACGTATGGGCATTCCCGGAGTCGAATACTTCGCACATCCGTGGATGCTGAATCCGCGGTTCGCGAAGGAAATCCTCTACACCGGTGATCGATTTCCCGCTCAACGCGCCTACGAGGTAGGCATGATCAACCGCGTCGTTCCCCGCGAAGACCTCGAGAAGGAAACTCTCGCGATCGCCGGACGCATCTCGGCCATGCCGCGATTCGGGCTCGCGCTCACCAAGAAGGCCGTCAATCAATGCGAGGACCAGATGGGCATGCGGAACGGCATGGACTCCGTCTTCGGTCTGCACCACTTCGCCCATGCGCACAACGCCGAGATCGACACCGACCCCCTCGGTGGCATGGATGCCAAGTCGATGGCGGCCAGCGCCCGTAACTCGAACGAGGGGAAGAAGTAGGTGGATCTCGACTTCGACGACGCCACCATCGCCTTCCGCGACGAGGTCCGCACCTTCCTGCGCGAGAACGTGCCGTCGCGTCCCCTGCCGTCGATGGACACGGCCGAGGGATTCGAGGCTCACCGGCAGTGGGAACGCACGCTCGCCGACGCCAGGCTGTCGGTGGTGTCGTGGCCGGAGGAGCTCGGCGGCCGCGGCGCCTCGCTCCTGGAGTGGGTCGTGTTCGAGGAGGAGTACTATCGCTCCGGCGCACCGGGGCGCGTCAGCCAGAACGGCATCTTCCTGTTGGCGCCCACACTGTTCGAGCACGCCAACGCGGAGCAGCTCGGAAAAATCATGCCGCGCATGGCCCGCGCCGACGACATCTGGGCACAGGCCTGGTCGGAGCCGGAGTCGGGCAGTGACCTGGCCTCACTGCGTTCCACGGCCCGCCGCGTCGACGGCGGCTGGGTACTCAACGGACAGAAGACGTGGAGTTCGCGGGCGAGCTTCGCGGACTGGGGCTTCGGACTGTTCCGGTCCGACCCGGATGCCCAGCGGCACAAGGGCATTACGTATTTCATGTTCGACCTGCGCTCGAAGGGTGTGACCGTGCGGCCGATCGATCAGCTGGACGGTGAACCCGGTTTCGCGGAGATCTTCCTCGAGGACGTGTTCGTCCCGGACGACCCCGCGAACCCCGGCGAGTCCGGAGTGATCGGCGGCGTGAACGAGGGCTGGCGCGTGGCGATGAGCACCGCGTCCAACGAACGCGGACTGTCGCTGCGCAGCCCGGGCCGTTTCCTCGCGACGGTCGATCGGCTGGTCGATCTGTTCCGGGACAGCGGACGCACCGACGACACGGCCCTGCGAAACCAGGTCGCCGACGCCTGGATCGGCGCCCGCGCCTACCAGCTGAACACGTTCGGCACCGTCACGCGACTGGCCGACGGCGGGCAGCTGGGCGCCGAATCGTCGATCAACAAGGTGTTCTGGTCGGAGTGGGACATCGCCACCCACGAGACCGCACTCGAATTACAGGGCGCCTCGGCGGAGCTCGCGGACAACTGGATGGACGGTTACCTGTTCTCCCTGTCAGGCCCGATCTACGCCGGCACGAACGAGATTCAGAAGAACGTGATCGCCGAGCGGCTGCTCGGCCTACCCAAGGCGGATAAATGAGGTTCGCGCTCGACTCCTCCCACCAGGACTTCGCATCCAGTATCGATGCGTTGCTGTCGAAGTCCGACATGCCGTCGGTGATCCGGTCCTGGAACCGCGGCGACACCGATCCCGGATTGAAGCTGTGGCAGCGTCTGGCCGAGACCGGGGTCAATGGGTTGCTGATCGGTGAGGAGCACAACGGTCTGGGCGCCGACGCCGTCGATCTCGTCGTCGCCGTGGAACAACTGGGACGCCATGCCGTGCCGGGTCCGGTGGCCGAGACCATCGCCGTGGCACCGCAGTTACTGGCACAGGCCGCACCCGGGCGCCTGTCCGCCCTCGCCGAAGGCTCGCTGGTCACTGTGGCAGCTCCCCCGCGTGTACCGTTCGCCGTCGATGCGGACACCGCGGACCTCGTACTGCTCGCCGAGGATTCGTCACTTCATATCGGTGATCCGGGAGTGGTACAGGATTCCGTCGACCAGTCCCGCCGTCTCTTTCCGGTGACCGCCGGCGAACACCTGGGCGGGATCGACAGCGCACCCGCGTTCGACCTGGGCGCGCTCGCGACCGCGGCGCAGCTGCAGGGCCTCGGACAGACCCTTCTCGACGTCACCACCGACTACGCCAAGCAGCGCAAGCAGTTCGGCAAGGTGATCGGGCAGTTCCAGGCCATCAAACATCACCTGGCCGAGGTGGCTGTCGGCCTCGAGATGTCCCGGCCGCTTCTGCACGGAGCGGCGCTGTCGGTTCGGGACGGTTCCACGGACGCCCCTCGTGACGTCTCCGCCGCGAAGGTGGCCTGTGGTGACGCCGCCTACCGTGCGGCGCGCGCGGCACTACAGGTGCACGGCGCAATCGGGTACACCCAGGAACATGACCTGTCGCTGTGGCTCACCAAGGTTCGAGCACTCGTCACCGCCTGGGGTACACCGTCTTTCCACCGCGGTCGCGTCGTCGAGTCCCTCGTGGGTGCGTCATGAGCTTCGACAACGACGAACGGGCAGACCTCCGGGCGTCCGTGCGCGACCTGCTGTCCAAGCATTCCGACTCCCGCGCCGTCCGCCGCGCAATCACCACCGAGCACGGTTACGACGAGAGCCTCTGGAGAAGACTGTGCGAGCAGATCGGCGTCGCAGCACTTGCGATCCCGGAGAAGTACGACGGCGTCGGCGCCTCCCTGCTCGAAGTGCATGTAGTGCAGGAAGAACTGGGTCGCACACTCACGCCGTCACCGATGCTGGGCAGCGCAGTCCTCGCTGGGCAGACCCTGCTGCTGTCCGGTGACGACGACGCCTGCGCCCGACTACTTCCAGATATCGCCGCGGGTCCGCAGGCCGCGCTGTGCTGGGCAGGGCCCGACGGCTGGTCCCATTTCGGGGTCACCGCGGCGGGCGAGACTCTTTCGGGGACAGCACACTACGTCCTCAGCGGTGATGTCGCCGACCTGCTGCTCGTCCTCACCGACGACGGCCTGTTCGAAGTCGCGGCGAGAGCGGACGGCGTGACCCGTCGTCGGGTGCCCGCGATGGATCCGACGCGAACGCTGTCCGAGGTGAGCTTCGCCGACGTAACCGCACGCCGACTGGTGTCGACTCCTGATCTCGTCGAACGTATCCGTGCCGTCGCGCTGATCGCGTTGTCGGCGGAACAGGTCGGCGCGGCCTCCGCGGCATTGGAGCAGACGGTCGAATACGCGAAGTCGCGCAAGCAGTTCGGCCGGGCCATCGGGTCGTTCCAGGCGCTCAAGCACCGCATGGCCGACATGTACGCCTTGGTAGAGACCGCCAGGTCGATGTCGTACGCCGCGGCGCTGTCGGGTACGTACGAGGACGCTGTCATCGCCAAGGTGTACTGCTCCGAAGCGCTGCAGTCGGTGGCAGCCGAGGCCATCCAACTCCACGGCGGTATCGCGATCACCTGGGAGCACGACACCCAGCTCTACTTCAAACGCGCCCACGGCAGCGCCCAGCTCTTCGGGCAGCCTCGGGAGTACCTACACCAGCTCGCCCAGGCGGCTTCGCCGCCCGTGCGTGGTTGACGAGTCTCTGGACTCGCTAACCACTCACGGGGGCGAAGCGCCTACCAGCTCCTCCAGGTACGTCGCGACTGCGTCCTCGTCGTTGCTCGGCAGGACCCGGCCGGCCAGCGCCCGGACCTCGGCAATGGCGTTCGACGGGCACAGCGCCGTCCCGGCCCAGGCCAACATGGGCAGGTCGTTGATCGCGTCGCCCACGACGGCCACCTCGGAAGCTCCGATTCCGTCGAGGGCACACAGTTCGGCGAGTGCACTGGCCTTGGACACACCCGATGCAGCCATCTCCACGTACGGCGCACCGGAGTGTGTCAGCTCGACACCGTCGACACCGGCGGCCAGCGCCGCGCGGTACAAGTCCGAACTCGACACCTCCGGGTGCCGGGCGACAATCTTGACCATCGGCTCGTCCAGGTCGGGCAAGAGCTCCGACAGCGACATTTCGTGGGGGTGCCGGTGATGGTCGGCGAAGTCGCACAGCGCGGCATACGCCGGCTCGGCAACGAAACGGGTGGGCCCGACGTTTGCGAACACGACGCCCGGCAGCAGCAGCCGCACCCTGCTCATCGCGGCCGAGGCCGAAGCCATCGCGATCGACGTCGTGGCCGTCACCACCGGGGTGCCGTCGGCGAGGTCGAGGACCACGGCCCCGTTGGCGCAGATTGCCCGGCCCCGAAACCCACACGACTGCGCCAGTTCGTGCACCGAATGACGGGCCCTGGCGGTTGCCCACACGACCTCGATACCGAACTGCCGCGCCTTTTCCATCGCTTGTGCGGTGCGGGACGAGATCACCCGGTCCGAGCGCAACAGGGTGCCGTCGAGGTCGGTCGCGAGGAGCCGGATTTGCGTCACCTCCGCATGATGCCAGGCCGGCTCGTTGCGCCCTGCACACCATCACAGTCGATAACCTGGACACCATGAGTCCTCGAGTACCGCACATCGTGCTGAATTCCGGAACCACCATCCCGCAACTCGGCCTGGGAGTGTGGCAGGCCACCAACGACGAGACCGAACACGCTGTCCGGTTCGCCATCGACGAGGCGGGATACCGACACATCGACACTGCCGCCGCATACGGCAACGAGGAGGGGGTCGGGCGCGGCATCTCCAACTCGGGCGTCGACCGGGAGGACATCTTCCTCACCACCAAGCTGTGGAATTCCGACCAGGGTTATGAGCCGGCGTTGAAGGCTTTCGACGCCAGCCGGAGCCGGCTCGGCGTCGACTACGTCGACCTCTACCTCATCCACTGGCCGCTGCAGGACGACGACCGCATTCTTCGCACCTGGGACGCGATGGAGAAGATCGCGGCGTCCGGGAAGGCCAAGGCAATCGGGGTGTGCAACTTCGAGCCACGGCACCTGCAGTTGCTGGCCGATCGGGGAGGCGTCGTACCGGCCGTCGACCAGGTGGAACTGCACCCTCATCTGGCGCAGCAGGAGATCCGCAAGTACGGCGCCGAACACGGCATCGCGGTGGAGTCGTGGAGCCCGCTGGGCGGCACCAGCAACTCCGGTTGGGGCAGGGACTCGAAACCCAACACGTTGCTCACCGACCCGATCATCACCCGTATCGGCGACCGGCACAGCAAGACCGCGGCACAGGTGCTGATCCGCTGGCATCTGCAAAACGGGCTGATCGTCATCCCGAAGTCGGTGCACGACGCACGCATCGCCGAGAACATCGACGTCTTCGACTTCGAGCTCACCGAGCAGGACCTCAGCGAGATCGAGACGATGGACGACGGCACACGCGTCGGCGCCCACCCGGACGAGCTGAACATCGGCGCCCCGGAGTAGGCGGCTCCGCCGCCCGTGAGTGGTTAACGAGTCCAGAGACTCGCTAACCACTCACGGGTGCGAAGCGCCTCACCACTTCACCGGCATCTCCTCCAGCCCGGACACGAAGTTGGCGGGGCGGCGGCGCAGCGGCCCGTCGTCGACGAGCATCATGTCGGGCAGCCTCGACAGCAGCTGTTCAAACATGATCTTCGCTTCGAGCCGGGCGAGTTGGTTGCCGAGGCAGAAGTGGGTGCCGAAGCCGAACGCGACGTGCGGGTTCGGTGACCTCGAGATGTCGAAGCGGTTCGGGTCGTCGAATATTGACTCGTCGAAGTTCGCCGATTCGAACAGCAACATCATCTTCTCGCCCTGCCGCAGTTGCGTGCCGAAGAAGTCGACGTCGCGAGTGACGGTGCGGCACATGTTCTTGATGGGCGAGGACCATCGGAGCATTTCTTCGATGGCCGCCGGAATGCCGTCCGGGTCGCGGACCAGACTCGCCTGCTGGTCGGGATGACGCATCAGCTGTTCCATCCCCCCGCTCAGGACGTGCCGCGTGGTTTCGTCGCCGCCGATCAGGATCAGCAGGGTTTCGCCCACGATGTCCTCGTCGCTGAGGCGGTGTCCGTCTATTTCGCTGTGCACGAGGATGCTGGTGAGGTCGTCGGTCGGATTCTTCCGGCGGTCGGCGATCGTGCGGTGGGTGAATTCGGTGAATGCCAGGTAGGCGTTCAGCTGGGCCTGCAGGCTTTCTTCGGTGACGTTGCTGCCGAGTGCATTCATGAGATCGTCGGACCATTGCAGGAAGGTGTCGCGTTCTTCGGGGCGCACACCGAGCATGTCGCCGACCACGGCCATGGGTAGCGGTGCCGCCAGATCACGGACGAAGTCCGCCTCGCCCTTGTCGCACACCGCATCGATCAACTGGTCGCAGATTTCGCGGATCCGGCCGATTTTGGCCTCCACCTTCTTGCGGGTGAAGCCCGCATTGACCAGGCGACGATGCTGCAAGTGCTGCGGGTCGTCCATGTCGATCATCTGCGGCAGCGGACCGACTCCGGGCCTGATCCCGCCCGCGTTGGAGAACAGATCCGGATCGCGCTCCGCGGTGAGCACCGCTTCGTAGCTGGCCGCCCCGAGGATGCCGTCTGCGCGGTACACCGGTTCGTGGGCGCGCATCCAGGCGTAAGCCGCCCGCGGATCTCCGAGTTCGCCCGAATAGAACCGCCCGTCGATCAGATCGAATTCCGGCCTGTTCCCCATCGACGTGCTCCTCAGCATTGAATCCTGCGAACCGTGCCCCGATAATAGAACGTGTTCTTACTATGAGACAGGGGTATAGCGGCAAGTTCTCGCTGATCGGTGCCTCAGAATTGACACGAGTTCTCACAACTGGAGGTCGGCACGTGGGTAACAACGACGGCGACAGCGGACTCGCCAAGATGTCGGTGCTCGTCACCGGCGGCGGAAGCGGCATCGGGTTGGGCATCGCCACCGCGCTGGCGGCGGCCGGTGGCCACATCACGATCTGTGGGCGCAATGAGGAGAAGCTCTCCGCCGCCGCAGCCGGGATCGAGGCCGACAACCCGTCCGGGACCGTCGTCACCGTCGTCGCCGACGTCACCGCCGAGGACGACGTCGTCCGCGCGGTCGCGAAGGCAAGCGAGCGCACCGGACGGCTGGACGGTGTCGTGGCCTGCGCCGGCGGGAACGAAACCGTGGGACCGGTGACGCAGCTCGACGTCGACGCGTGGCGACGGACGGTGGATCTGAACGTCACCGGGACAATGCTGACGATCAAGCATTCCGCACGGGCGCTCGTTGACGCGGGCGGTGGTTCCATCGTGACGATCTCCTCGATCGCCAGCAGTAACACGCACCGATGGTTCGGCGCCTACGGCCCGTCGAAGGCCGGAGTCGATCACCTGACCCGGCTTGCCGCGGACGAACTGGGTGCATCCAATGTCCGCGTCAACTGCATCCGCCCTGGGCTCACCCGCACCGACCTGGTCGCGCTCATCACCGACGGCGGTCCCGTTCTGGACGACTATATGGCCAACACCCCCATCGCCCGAGTCGGCGAAGTCACCGACATCGCCGCGCTCGCGAAGTTTCTCCTCGGGCCTGAGTCGTCGTGGATCACCGGCCAGGTCATCAACGTCGACGGCGGGCAGATGTTGCGCCGCGGACCCGACTTCCGCTCGATGTTCGAGCCCATGTTCGGCGCGGATGCACTGCGGGGAGTGGTCGCACCGTGACCTCTCATCAGGTGCTGGGCAAGCAGGTGGACATGCCGGTCGAGATTCGGCAAGCCTCGGCTTTCACGGCGATGTACTCGGTGCCGACCGGTGCCGCGCAGTCGTTGATCGACTACACGGGACTCGAGATCCTGCAGTTCCGGCCCGGCCGCGGCATCTGCGCGCTGGTGTTCGTCGACTACGTGGACGGCGATCTCGGGCCCTACAACGAATTCGGCGTGATCTTCCTCGTCCGCGATCATCGAACCGACAGCACCTCGGTTCCGCAAGATCTGAAGGCATTGGCGAGGGGACGAGCCGGCGCTGTGATTCATCAGCTACCCGTCGACGGCGACTTCACCCTCGCCGCCGGGAGGGGCATCTGGGGTTTCCCGAAGGTGCTGGCCGACTTCGACGTCGATCATGTCAGCTCCGTCAAGAGGGCGTCGGTCTCTCAGGATGGCCGGTTGATAGCTCAGCTCAGCGTCAAACAAGGCATATCGCTTCCCGGTTCGGGTGCCAACGCCTCCCTCGCGGCGTACTCACACCTCGACGGGGTGACCCGGTTCACCACCTGGGATATGAACCCGAGTGGTGTCCGTTCCCGACCGGGCGGCGCGGCACTCAAACTGGGCAGCCATCCGATTGCCGACGAACTGCGGACCCTCGGCCTCCCGAAGCGAGCGTTGGTCACGTCGTCCATCCCCAAACTCCGGATGACATTCGGAGACGCCCAGCCTGTCTGACCCCAGAGGTTGCTCAGCACACGAGCACGATTTCGTTACCCGTGTTTCGGTGTCGCGGCGAGTTCGGCAGGCGTTGCTAGACCGACACTGTCGACAGTTCTTCATCCCGCACCGGGGCGCGACGGTCGAGCACGGTGGCGAGAACGAGAACGACGAGGGCACCTCCGGTCAGTGCGGCGCCCATCCAGATCGGCGAGGTGAATCCGAGACCCGCTGCAATGGTGATGCCACCGAGCCACGCACCGAGAGCGTTGCCTACGTTGAACGCCGCAATGTTCGCTCCGGACGCCATCGTGGGAGCTTCCTTGGCATAGTTCATGATTCGCATCTGCAGGCCCGGGACGGTCGCAAACCCGAACGCGCCCATCAGGAACAGTGCCACGATGGTCATCGGCTTGCTCCCGGCAGTGAGAGCGAACACTACGAGGACGACGGCCAGCACCGCCAGGATGGTGATCAGGGTGCGGGTCAGCGCCTTGTCCGCGGCACGCCCGCCGAGGAAGTTGCCGACGAACAAGCCGCCGCCGAAGAGGACGAGCAACCACGGAACACTGGTGGATGCGAATCCACCGACCTCGGTGAGGGTGAAGGCGATGTACGTGAAGGCACCGAACATGCCGCCGAACCCGAGGACCGTGACGGCGATCGAAAACCACACTTGCGGGGAGCGGAATGCGCGCAGTTCTCCGCGTAGTCCGGCCGAGGCGGGATCGCTCGCACGAGCGAGCACCGGCACCAGCGTCGCAATTCCGATCAGAGCGATCACGCCGATAACGGTGATGGCCCAGAACGTCGAACGCCATCCGAACTGCTGACCGAGGAAGGTGCCGAACGGAACTCCGAGGACGTTGGCGATGGTGAGTCCGGCGAACATCATCGCAATGGCACCCGCCTTCTTGCTTGCGGGGACCAGATCTGCCGCGAGCACGGAACCGATGCCGAAGAACGCACCGTGGCACAGGGCCGCAAGGATGCGCCCGGCCATCATGACCTCGTAGGTAGGCGCCAGCGCCGACAGCAGATTTCCGCCGATGAACAGCACCATCAAGAATTCGAGGACACGCTTGCGGTCGAAGCGCGTGACGGCGGCGGTGATGACGATGGCTCCGACGGCCACAGACAAGGCATAGCCGGAGATGAGGTAGCCGGCCACAGACTCGCTCACCCGGAAATCGGCCGACACCTCTGGCAGCAATCCCATGATGACGAATTCGGTGAGACCGATTCCGAAGCCGCCCATGGCGAGGGCGAGCAGACCCAGTGGCATCGCAGCCACTCCTTTCGTACAGATCGGGAGATAAAACCACTAGCTCGAATACCGCGCCTGCATTAGTTGCAGGCGCGGTATAAATAGTTGCATACGCCTGCTATGTGCGCAAGCTGGTATTCTGGTTCCGGCAGTCGTATTCCCAGGAGGTGGCCCATGGCAGTCGCTGATGACGCCGTCGAGATCCGGTCGCAAGGCTGGCGCACACTCGCCGCCCTGCACGGACTACTCGAGGCAGAACTCGAGCGCGCCTTGCAGCGCGGACACGATCTCTCCGTAGTGGAATACACGGTGCTCGACGCCCTCAGCCGCCAGGACGGCTGGCACATGCGCATGGCGCAACTCGCCCGCGCGGCGGCGCTGAGCAGCAGCGCCACCACCAGGCTGGTGAACCGTCTGGAAAACCGCGGACTGCTCACCCGCATCCTGTGCGACGACGACCGCCGCGGCATCTACACCGAGCTCACCCCCGCGGGCCGGGCAGCGTTGGACCAGGCGCGTCCCACCCACGACACCACGCTGGAAGCGGCGCTCGATCAGGCTGCCGAGGTTCCCGAACTCGCCCACCTCGCCCGCATACTGCACGAACTCCCTGTATAGGTGGGCTGCGCAGCGCGCCAGGGCACGCTGCGCCACTCGCTCAGGACAGCGGCGTGAAGTCGCGCGACGCGATGTACTCCGGCCGCGGACGCGCCGCGGCGAACGGCTCTACAAGTGTGTTCTCGACGCTGTTGAACACGAGGAAGATGTTCGACCGCGGGAACGGTGTGATGTTGTTGCCCGACCCGTGCATGACATTCGAGTCGAACCACAGCGCGGTTCCCGCGGCGCCGGTGAACTGCTCGATCCCGTACTCCGCTGCCATGCGGGTGACATCCTCCCGCCGGGGAACCCCGACTTCCTGAGAGACCAGCGAGGACGCGTAGTTGTTCTCAGGTGTAGCACCCACACACTGGACGAAACTGTTGTGCGATCCGGGCATCACCATCAGCGACCCGTTGAACGGGAAGTTCTCGGTGAGCGTGATCGAACAGCTGACCGTCCGGGGAATCGGGAGGCCGTCCTCGGCGTGCCAGGTCTCGAAGTCGGAATGCCAGTAGAAACCGGTGCCCTTGAAACCGGGCATCGAGTTGATCCGGCTTTGATGGATGTACACGTCGGAGCCGAGGAGCTGCCGCGCGCGGTCGAGGATTCTGCCGTCGCGGACGAGTTCGGCGACCAGCGCACTGCACCGGTGGACGTCGAAGACGGAGCGGACCTCGTCTGTGCCGCGTTCGGTGATGACCCGCCCGCTCTCACGCATCTGCGCATCGTGGGACAGTCGGGCGAGCTCCTCCCGGAAGACCACGACCTCGTCCGCGCCCAGCAGGTTCTCGACGATGGTGAAGCCTCGGGCCTCGTGACGCTCGAGGGCGGCGGCGTCGAAGGGTCCGTCGGACGGGCATCCCCACACAGCAGGTTCGTTCCGCGCA
Source organism: Rhodococcus tibetensis (assembly GCF_024438035.1). GTDB lineage: Bacteria > Actinomycetota > Actinomycetes > Mycobacteriales > Mycobacteriaceae > Rhodococcus_F > Rhodococcus_F tibetensis. Next base: position 106,051 of record NZ_JANFQF010000001.1, on the reverse strand, counting down.
AGCGTCGAGGGCTCCGCGCTGATCCGAGTCGGGTAGTGATCGGGGCTGTTCGTCTGTTCCTGGACCTGAGCTACCTGAGTCATGTGCCCTCCTCGGCGCGTTCCTTCTCTTCAGTGTTCTACGAGGACAAAGTCCTCTGATCGGCGCGCAGGCGCTGAACGGCATCGTCGAGATGCTCAGCCAGCAATTCCTGCACCCCTTCACGTGTACCCGTTCTGATCGCCGCTCGCAGCTCGTCGTGTTCTCGGGCTTGCTCTCGAATGTCCTCGTAGGTGGTCTGAAGTGCGCCGAGACACATCCGAGTTTCGATCAGCAAGGTCCGTGCTGCACGCACCAGCCGGGGACTCGCCGCGCTCTCCACCAGAATCTGATGAAACAGCTGGTCGGCGTCCGATACAGCAGCGGCGTCACCGCGCTCCGCGGCCGCCTTCATTGCGATGACCGGTGGTTCGAGAGCGCGGTAGACGTCCTCCCTGAGCCCGTCGTCGAAGATCATCTCGAGTGCACCCCGTTCGATCACCGACCGGCTGCGATACACGTCGACGACGTCGTCGAGGGTCAGCTCGATCACGAAGATGCCTCGATGACGGATGCTGTGGAGGATTCCCTCGGAGACCAGCCTCTGCATGGCCTCCCGCAGCGGCCCGCGCGACACCTGGAAGTGCGCGGCCAGTTCCGCCTCCCCCAGCTGTGTGCCGGGCTCGAGTGCGCCCTTCATGATCGCATCCCGCAGTCGATCTGCGATGAACTCGGCAGTCGATTGACGACTGACGGGTTCCAGGTCAGTCAGAGCCATGACTGTGGCCTTTCTCGAACAAGGTTCCTAACGACGGATGCACCGCCGTGTGGCCGGCGAGGCGCAGGCCTTCCCAGATGGTCACCTGGTTTGCCGTGAGCACCGGCTTGCCGAGGCGCTGCTCGAGCGTACTCAGCGCGCCCAGCGTCCTCATGGCCGTATCGGGGACGAGGAGGGCTTCCGCATCCGGGTGATCGTTCTCGACCGCGAGCGCGACCACTTCTTCCGGCGTGAGCAACCCGACCTCGGATGCGGTGTCGATGCCGGCACTCGACATGGACAGCACCTCGATACCGGCGGCAGCGAGGAACTCGACGAACAATGTCGCGACGTCCTCGGGGTAACTCGCCGCAACCGCGACGCGGGTGATGCCGAGGGCGTGCAGTGCGTTGACGAACGCAAAACTGGTGCTCGAAGTAGGAACACCGGTCGCAGCGGCGAGAGCCTCCGCCTGCCGGCGCGCTCCGTCGGGTCCGTAGACGAAGCTTCCCGAGGTGCAGGCCCATACGACGGAGTCCGGTGCGCTGCCTGCAAGGAGGGCGGCGCCGCCGGCGAGCTTCTCGGGACTGCCGAGTTCCAGCAGTTCCGGTACCGCATGCAGGTCGGTGCCGTAGATGTGCACGACCGGCAGGTCCACCCCGAGCATGTCGGCAGCGAACGGGTAGTCGTCCTCGGCTGCGTGGTCCGGGTAGATAAATCCCACGGTCGGTGCCTGCAGGCTGGTCATGCGTTCTCCTCTGTCGGTGTCGTGAGGTCCGGTCAGAAAACGTTGCGGAGCCATTTGCCGGGTCCTGACATCGGGAGTTTCATCCGGCCGAGGCATGCCCAGATCGTGAGCTGATTGGCGGTGAGGACGGGTTTGCCGAGTTCCGCCTCGAGCGGGGCGATCACGTCGTAGGTGGGGAGGTTGGTGCAGCTGACGAAGATGGCTTCCGATTCCGGGTCGTCGGCGGCGATGATGCGTTCGGCGATGGTCCGATAGTTGACCTTCCAGATTCCGCCGCCGAGTCCGAGGTGATCGGACCGCACCACTTCTGTTCCCGCTTCGTGGAGAAAGCTGTGCAGCCGTTCGGTCAGTGCTGCGTCGTAGGGGGTGATCACCGACACCTTGCTCAGCTCGAGGTGTTCGATCGCTTCGAGGAGGGCGCCCGACGTCGTGATCGCATGCTGGGCGCCTGCCTCACAGATGGCGTCGCACAGCTTCCGTTCGTGCTGGATACCTTTGATGAAACTCCCGGACGTGCAGAGGTAGGCAACGACTTCGGGTTCCACGTGCATCACATCACGGGTTGCCGTCATGAGGTGCCGACGCTCGGACACGAGTTCTGCCATCTCCAGGCTCACCGGAACCGGCTCGTACGGAGTGCGCGCCAAATGCAGGCTCACCTCCAGCGGAGCCCATCGCCACAGCTCGCGTTCGAGCGCGAGATCGAACGGGGCGATGATGCCGATCCCCCGTTGCGCGATTGGCCCTTCGAATTCGGGAATGTTCAGTTCCAATACCGGGCCTCACCTTCGCTTCGGCAACGCCTGAGCCTTTGCAGATTGTTGACAATCATACGAGCTACTCATACGGTGTCAACGTGAGTCGGAAACCGATCGTCGCGGTGCTACATGCCCAGGTCCTGCCGAGTGACGAACTCATGGCGCCGGTCAATTCTCGCGCCGAGGTTCGCTACACGGACGAGGCCGGGTTGGCCCGTGCGCTCGACGGCGCCGACGTCTTGTTCCTCTACGACTTCTTGACCGACGCCGTCCCGGGCGCATGGCACGCCGCCGCCTCACTGCAGTGGCTCCACATCGCCGCCGCCGGGGTGGACCCGGTGATGTTTCCCGAGGCCCGGGACAGCGACGTCACCATCACCAATTCACGGGGCGTATTCGACGGCGCCATCGCCGAGTACGTACTGGCACAGATCCTCTCGTTCGCCAAGGACCTCCCGGAATCGCTGCGGCTGCAGCAGTCTCACACGTGGAAACACCGGGAGTCCGAACGCATCGCCGGGCGCACCGCGCTGATCGTCGGCACCGGACCCATCGGACGTGCAGTGGCCCGGCTTCTCCATGCGGTCGGCATGAACGTCCGCGGGTCGGGGCGCCTGGCGCGCGAAACCGATCCCGACTTCGGCGTCGTCACGTCGGCGGATGACCTGCCCGAACAGCTAGCCGACGCCGACTATGTCATCGCCGTGGCACCCCTCACCGAACAGACTCGTCACATGTTCTGTGCCGAGACGTTCGCGGCGATGAAGCCGGGTGCCCGGTTCGTCAACGTCGGCCGCGGCGAACTCGTCCGCACCGACGACCTGGTGGAGGCACTGCGGTCGGGGACGATCGCCGGCGCCGCACTCGACGTGTTCGACACCGAACCGCTGTCAGCGGATCACCCGTTGTGGGACATGCCGAACGTCTCGATTACGCCACACAATTCGGGTGACTTCGCCGGATGGCGCGATGCGCTGATTACCGTGTTCACCGACAACTTCGAACGTTGGGTTGCTGGGCACCCCCTCGAAAACGTCGTAGACAAGCATCTCGGGTACGTACCGAGCCGATGAAGCAGGGGCCGACCGTCCAGGCTGAAGGAGTCTCTATGAATCCCACCGACATGACCGCCGTCGAACTAGTCACGGCCTACTCGTCCGGAGAGCTGTCGCCCGTAGAGGCAACGCAGGCGATTCTCGACGCCATCACCGAGCGTGACCGCGACATCAATTCATACTGCCTCGTCGACGCCGAACGAGCACTGGCCCAGGCGAAGAAGTCGGAGGAGCGCTGGAATACCGGTTACTCCAAGGGCTTGCTCGACGGCGTACCGATTTCCATCAAGGACATCTTCCTCACCGACGGATGGCCGACGCTCCGCGGTTCACAGGCGATCGACGAGGATCAACCGTGGGACGTCGACAGCCCGGTCGCCGCAAGGCTTCGCGAAGACGGGATGGTCTTCCTCGGCAAGACCACCACTCCCGAGATTGCGTGGAAGGCGGTCACGGACAGCGCCCTGTGCGGTGTTACCCGCAACCCTGCCGACCCGACCAAGACGGCCGGTGGTTCCTCCGGCGGAAGCGCGGCCGCTGTAGCAGCAGGTCTGGGCCCGTGCTCGGTGGGCACCGACGGCGGCGGCAGCGTGCGGATCCCGGCATCTTTCTGCGGGGTCGTCGGCTTCAAACCCACGCACGGTCGTATTCCCCTGTTCCCGGCGAGCCCATTCGGGCCGTTGGCGCACGCCGGTCCCCTCACCCGGACGGTGGAGGACGCCGCACTGCTGATGGACATCATGTCTCTGCCCGACCCCCGCGATCCCACGTCACTCGCCCCCTTCCCCACCACCTTTCGCGGTGAAATCGGCCGTGATGTCGTCGGACTCGGTGTCGCCTACTCGCCGACACTCGGCTACGTCACCGTCGATCCGGAAGTGCGGGCGATCGTCGACCGGGCGGTCCGGTACCTCGACTCGGCCGGTCTGCCGGTCACGGTCGCCGACCCCGGATTCACCGACCCCCTGGACGCTTTCGAGCTCCTGTGGGCGACCGGTGCGGCCGCGATGTTGAAAAACTTCCCCGAAGGGGCGCGTGACAAGGTCGATCCCGGTCTGGCCCAGGTGTGGGAGCGCGGCGACACGTTCAGCGCCGTCGACTATCTCGACGCACGGGCGGTTGCTGCGGACATCGGCATCACGATGGGCAAGTTCCACTTCACGCACAACGTCTTGCTGACGCCCACGGTCCCCATTCCCGCGTTCGAGGCCGGCTACGACGTTCCGCCGGGCAGCGATTTCACCAGCTGGCCGCAGTGGACCCCGTTCTCCTACCCGTTCAACCTGACGCAGCAGCCGGCGATCAGCATCCCCGTGGGCAGGACCGCAGCGGGACTGCCCGTCGGACTCCAGATCGTCGGACCGCGACACTCGGACGACCTGGTACTCGCTGTCGCGCGCTTCGCCGAGCACGTGCTGGCCTGAAACAGAGGCGGAGTCGATCCGCAGACCTTCGCAGCGCGTCGCACCCCCGTCACCCGGCGCGACACGTACGGAAGGTCTGCGGATCGATACCCTGACCGTCCCGAACGCGGTATCCGCGACGTCAGGCCCGGGCGAAGCTCATCGTCTCGCCCTCGACTCCGCGCATCCAGAGGTCGTTGCATGCGGCCGCCAGTTCGGGGAGGCCCTCTTCGATGGCGGCGAATACGTTGCCAGGCACCCAGCCGACGTCGCCGTTGAGCAGCAGGTTGTTGCGGCCGTAGAAGATCGCAAGGTCGGTGGCACCCTGTTCGGCATGTGCCTCGGAGCCGGGTTCGTACCCGTAGGCGGAGTTGCCGATCTCCCAGGGTTCGAAGTCGAAGAGGCACACGTCGCCGGGAATCGGTGTGACGGTGGGATTCTCGCGGTGCGGTGCCGCGGTGATGCGCGGGATCAGGGTGTACACCTCGTTGCGGGCATACTTGGCGTGGTACGCGTCCCCACTCTGCGGGAGCGCGTTCCACACCGCGTCGCAGGTGAGCGGTGCGTCGTCGTCGAGAAGACGGGCGCGGCAGGTCACGCCGCGCTTGTCCAGGCTGATGGTGATGTAGCGAGCCACGATTCCTCCTTGCTATCGCCCACGAGTGCGGGTCAGATCTCGTCGAGTACTTCGGACCAGATTTTCAGGGCGTCCTCGATCTGTTCCGCCGTCACGATGAGCGGTGGAATCATCCGTACCACGTTCATGTGGGCGCCGCAGGTCAAGAGCAGCAGGCCCTTCTTCGCGGCGAGCTGCTGCGCCGCAGACGCTTTCGTCCGGTCCGCGCTGCCGTCGGCGGCCGTGAACTCGCTGCCCACGAGCAGTCCGAGACCACGGACGTCGCCGATCCCGTCGATGGCGCGGGCGCGCGCACCGTCGAGCAACTGGACTCCCCGCGCGGCGGCGTTGGCCACGAGGTCTTCCTTCTCGATCACCTCGAGCGTCGCGACCGCGGCCGCGCAGGAGACGGCGTTGCCGCCGTAGGTTCCGCCCTGCGAACCCGGCCAACCCTTGGCCATCAGCTCCTCGGACGCCGCGATCCCCGACAGCGGGAAACCGCTGGCCAGACCCTTGGCGATGGTGATGATGTCGGGCCGGACGTCGAAGTGCTGGTGCCCGAAGAACTTGCCGGTGCGGCCGAACCCGGTCTGGATTTCGTCGATGACGAGCAGGATGCCGTACCGGTCGGCGCGCTCGCGGAGCCCCTGGAAGAACGCGGTGTTGCCGGGCACATACCCGCCCTCACCGAGGACGGGCTCGACGACGAACGCCGCCGTCTCGTTCGGCGCGGTGAGGGTCGCGAAGATGTAGTCGAGTTCCTTCAGCGCGAACGCGGTCGCCTCCTCCTCGGACCAGCCGTAGCGGTAGGCGTTGGGGAACGGTGCCACATGCACGCCGCCCATCAGCGGGCTGAAGCCGGCCGAGAACCGGGTGCCGGACGTGGTCATCGTCGCCGTCGCCACCGTGCGGCCGTGGAAGCCGCCGTGGAAGACGATGACGTTCGGCCGGCCGGTCGACTGGCGGGCGAGGCGCAGCGACGCCTCTACTGCCTCACTTCCCGAGTTCGCGAAGAACAGCGAGTCCAGGTTTTCGGGCAGCACCGATCCCAGCCGATCGACCAGCTCGAGCATCGGCTGGTGCATGACCGTCGTGTACTGGCCGTGAATCAGGGACCCGACCTGCCTGCGCGCGGCTTCCACGACGTGCGGATGGCAGTGTCCGGTGCTGGTCACCCCGATTCCCGCGGTGAAGTCGAGATACCGATGACCGTCGGTGCCGTAGAGGTAGCACCCCTCACCGTGGTCGACCGTCACGGGTGTGGCTTGTGCGAGCAGCGGAGATAGCCGAGTCACGAGAACCCTCCCACACGTAGATGCCGCCGGTCGTGCCGCAGCAATTGCATTGTCAGATTGTTGACAATCTGTATAACATGGACGGCGTCACTTCGGCAACGGAGAATGGGGAGAAACCATGCTCGAGGAAGCAGCAATCGCATCGGTGCCGACCGGCCTGTTTATCGGCGGCAAGTGGCGCGACAGCGCTCGCACCATGCCGGTCCATGATCCGTCCACGGGGCAGATCCTGTGCACGGTCGCCGACGCCGACGCCGCGGAGGCCCGCGAGGCGCTCGACGCGGCGGTGGCGGCGCAACCGTCCTGGGCGGCCACGACACCCCGCGAACGCAGCACCATCCTCATGAACGCGCACCGACTGCTGCTCGAGAACGTCGACCGGCTGGCGCTGGTCATGACGCTCGAGATGGGCAAGCCCCTCACCGAGGCTCGGGGCGAAATCGCCTACGCCGCAGAGTTCTTCCGCTGGTTCGCGGAGGAGGCCGTCCGCATCGACGGCGGCTACATGACGGCGCCCGGCGGCGGGTCGCGGTTCCTCGTGACCCGCCAGCCCGTGGGGCCGAGCCTGCTCATCACCCCGTGGAACTTCCCGATGGCGATGGGCACCCGGAAGATCGGGCCCGCGATCGCCGCCGGGTGCACGTCCGTCATCAAGCCGGCGGCCCAGACGCCGCTGTCGATCCTGGCGCTCGCCGACATCCTCACCGAGGCCGGGCTGCCCGACGGCGTCGCCAACGTCGTCACCACGTCCAGCCCCGACGAGGTCATCACTCCCCTCATCCTCGACGGCAGGGCCCGCAAGCTCTCGTTCACCGGTTCGACCAAGGTCGGGAAGCACCTGCTCGAACTGTGCGCCCGCACGGTCATGCGCACCTCCATGGAACTCGGCGGCAACGCGCCGTTCCTCGTCTTCGACGACGCGAATCTCGACGACGCGGTCGACGGGGCGATGGCGGCGAAGATGCGCAACATCGGCCAGGCCTGCACGGCCGCCAACCGAATCCTCGTGCACAGTTCGGTTGCCGAGGAATTCACGCGCAAATTCACGCAGCGGATGGAGGCCCTGCCCGTCGGGCGCGGCACGGAGGACGGCGTCGTGGTCGGGCCGTTGATCGACGAGGACGCCGTGTGCAAGGTCAGCAGTCTCGTCGCGGACGCGATCGAGCGCGGCGCCTCGGTGCTCACCGGCGGCGAGGCACTCGACCGCCCGGGCAACTTCTACCCGGCGACGGTCCTGACGGGTGTGCCCGACGACGCCGAGATGTGCCACAACGAAATCTTCGGCCCCGTGGCCGCGATCAGCACCTTCGACACCGAGGCGGAAGCGATCGAGCGGGCCAATGACACCCCGTACGGGCTGGTCGCCTACGTGTACACCGAAAGCCTCAAGCGCGGCATCCGCGTGTGCGAAGCGCTCGAGTCGGGCATGGTCGGACTCAACCAGGGAGTGGTGTCCAACCCGGCCGCGCCGTTCGGCGGCGTGAAGGAATCCGGGCTCGGGCGCGAAGGCGGGACCACCGGCATCGACGAATTCCTCGAGACCAAATACATCGGCGTCGCCGTCTAGAAAAGCTAGAGCCAGGTGTCTTCCGACGACGTCGTGAGGAAAGCCTCGAGGTCGTCGCGCCACGGCGCAGGCACCGTCTTGTCCGGCTCGATGCCGGTGTACTGCCCGCGGTAGAACAGCAGCGGTCGCTCCTCCCTGATCTCACTCAGGGAGGAGACCCGGCCGAACGCGACCCAGTGGTCGCCGCCGTCGTGCACGCTCTCGAGCGAGCAGTCGATGTGGGCCAGCGAACCGGTGAGGATGGGCGAGCCCAGCGGCGACTCCGTCCAGTCGATCCCGGCGAACTTGTCCGGGTCGCGGGAACCGAAGCGGGCGCACGTCGACTGTTGTTCCTCGGCGAGCACGTTGACGCAGAAGATGCCACTGCGCTCGATCGCCGCCCACGACCGCGACGTCTTGGTCGGGCAGAACAGCACGAGCGGCGGTTCGAGCGACAGCGCGGCGAACGACTGGCACGCGAACCCCACCGGCACGCCGTCGTCGATCGTCGTGATGATGGTGACGCCGGTGCAGAACTGGCCGAGCACCGTCCGGAACCGTCGCGGATCGATCGCCTCGGCCGCGACGGCCCCGTCCCCGGTCACCTCACTCACGGCTGCATCCCGACGCTGAAGTCGTGACCCCACAGGCTGACGGCCGTACTCTCCCTCGCGATCCAGCTCTCGTCCTCCACCTGACGTCCCTCGCAACCGAATTCGATGTCGAAGCCGCCGGGAGTCTTCATGTAGAACGACAGCATCAGGTCGTTGACGTGGCGGCCGAGCGTGGCCGACATCTTGACCTTCTTGCGGAGCGCGCGGTCGAGGCACAATCCGACGTCGTCGGAGTTCTCGACCTCGATCATCAGGTGCACGATGCCGCTCGGCGTCGGCATCGGCAGGAACGCGAGACTGTGATGCCGCGGGTTGCAGCCGAAGAACCGCAACCACGCCGGCTTGCCGTCCGCGGGCCGCCCGACCATCTGCGGGGGCAACCGCATCGAGTCGCGCAGTCGGAAGCCGAGGACGTCGCGGTAGAAGCGCAGCGACGCCTCGTCGTCCGTGGTCGAGAGGACGACGTGGCCAAGGCCCTGCTCAGCGGTGACGAACTTGTGCCCGTACGGGCTGACGACGCGCCGGTGTTCGAGGGCCGCGCCGTGAAAGGCTTCCAGAGTGTTGCCCGAGGGGTCCTCGAAGGTGATCAGTTCGTCGACCCGGCGGTCCTGCAGCTGCTCGGCTGTCCCCTCCTTGAAAGCCACACCCGCCGCCGACAGGTTGTCGCGAACCTCCTGCAGCTCCGCTGCATCGGCCGTCTCCCAGCCCGACACCGACAGCCGGTCCTGCGCCCCGGGGAAGATCACGAGGCGCGCCGGGAAGTCGTCCATCCGCAGATACAGCGCGTCCGGGTTGCTGCCTTTCCCCTCCACCATCCCCAGAACCTTGAGACCGTACTCGCGCCACGCGGCCATGTCGGTGGCCTCGATGCGCATGTACGCCAGTGAACGAATACTCATCACTTACCCCCGTCCAGGAGGAAATCGGCTGCCAAACGGTTGAATTCGTCGAACTTCTCGAGCTGCGCCCAGTGACCGCACCCACCGAAGACGTGCAGTTGCGCCCGCGGAATCATTTTCAGCGCCACCAGGGCACCGTCGAGTGGATTGACGCGGTCCTCCCGTCCCCAGATCAAAAGGACCCGCTGACAAAGCTTGTACGCCTCCCGCCACAGCATGCCCTTCTCGAAGTCCCCGGAAGAGAACGACTTCCCCATCGCCTTCGCCGCCGCGAGGGACTCCGGAGTACTCGCCGCAGCGAAGCGCTCCTCGATCAACTCGGGGGTGATCAATTTCTGGTCGAACACCATGATGCGCAGGAACGCCTCGAGATTCTCACGGGTGGGCTCATAGCCGAATTTTCCGAGGTTCCGCACGCCCTCGGTGGGGTCGGGGGCGAACAGGTTGACGCTCAACCCACCCGGACCCATCAGGACGAGCCGGCCCGCGCGATCGGGATAGTCGAGAGCGAACCGCACCGCCGCGCCACCGCCCAGCGAGTTTCCCAGCAGATGTACACGCCCGGTGATGTCGAGGGTGTCGAGCAGATCGTTCAACGCAGAGGCGCTGTGCACGAAGTACTGCGGGTGCTCGGTGGGCTTGTCCGACAACCCATATCCGGGTTGATCGACCGCGAGTACGTGGAACTTCTCCGCGAGAACCGGGATGTTCTTCGCGAAGTTCGACCATGACGAAGCACCGGGTCCACCGCCATGCAGGAGCACGATAGTGGTGCCGTTACCGACGCCCGCCTCGTGATAGTGCAGTGTGAGGTCGGGTCGCACCTGCGCGAACTTCGACGTGGACTCGAACGTGATGGCTTCCTCGGTCGTCGTCACGTGTTCTCCTAAACCATTGTGTCGGTGATCGGCAAACCGAATTCACCGGTGCCGTACATCACGTAGGCCCGCTCGGGATCATTCGCCGCGTGCACTCGACCGGCATGAGCGTCCCGCCAGAATCGTTGCAACGGTGTACCATTGGCCAGCGCCGTGGCACCGGAGCTCTCGAACAGCTTGTCGATCGACGAGATGGCCCGGCCCGTGGCACGCACCTGATCGCGCCGCGCGCGGAGGCGGAGTTCGAACGGAACGTCCCGGCCTTCGAGAAGGCACGCGTACTCGTCGGCGACGTTGCCCGACAGCTGCCGCCAGGCCGCGTCGATGTCGCTGGATGCCTCGGCGATCCGGACCTTGGCGAACGGATCGTCCTTCGCCTTCTCCCCGGCGAACGCCGCGCGGACGCGCTTGCCCTGGTGTTCGACGTGCGCGTCGTACGCACCGTAGGCCATTCCGACGATAGGAGCGGAGATCGTCGTCGGATGAATTGTTCCCCAGGGCATCTTGTATACCGGGGCGGTATTTCGTTCGAGCCCAGGGGCCGTCAGGTCGCTCATCGACTTGAAACTCAGGAAGCGGTGACGAGGAACGAACACGTCCTTCACGACAACCGTGTTACTGCCGGTTCCCCTCAGTCCTACGACATTCCACACGTCGTCGATGCGGTAGTCCTCGCGAGGAATGAGGAAGCTGCCGAAGTCGACTGGCCGCCCGTCCTTGATGACGGGACCACCGAGCACCGCCCAACTGGCGTGATCACACCCGGACGACCATGCCCAGGAGCCGTTCACCGTGTAACCACCGTCGACCACCTCGCCCGCACCCATCGGAGCGTAGGAGGACGAGATCCGCACATCTGTGTCCTGGCCCCACACATCTTCCTGCGCCTGTTGCGTGAAGAGGCCGAGATGCCAGTTGTGCACTCCGATGATCGACGAGACCCATCCGGTGGAGCCGCAGGCACTCGCGATCTTCCGCACCGCGGAGTAGAACTGCACCGGATCCGCCTGGTAGCCACCCCACTGCTCCGGTTGAAGCAGTTTGAAGAAGCCGGACTCCTGTAGTGCCTTGATCGATTCGTCGGGGATGCGACGTAGATCTTCGGTCTCCTGCGCACGCTCACGCAGCGTCGGCAGTAGCGCGTCGAGCCGCCGCATCACCTCGTGACTGTCATGGTCACCCACAGGACGCTCCTGTCTCGTTCGATGGTTCACTCACTCTCTGAGACTAGAACACGTTCCCATTTCTGTCGAGACATCGACAAAGCCGCTGTTCGACGCCTTAGTACTCGAAGAAGGCCGCTCGAAATCTGGCGGATCGTGGTGAACTTCTATAACGTGTTCTACTGACAGCATGAAGGGATGTGAGGGCACAATGGCGCAGATTCGCGAGATCGATGTAGGTACTGTCCAGACCCGCTTCGCGCGCGGTTGGCACTGCCTCGGCTTGACCAAGACATTCAAGGACGGCAATCCGCATTCGGTCCCGGCTTTCGGCACCAAGCTCGTCGTTTTCGCCGACAGCAAAGGCGAACTGAAAGTTCTGGACGCCTACTGCCGGCACATGGGCGGCGATCTCTCCCAGGGCTCGGTCAAGGGTGATTCCGTGGCGTGCCCGTTCCACGATTGGCGCTGGGGCGGCAACGGCAAATGCACGAGCATTCCCTACGCACGCCGGGTGCCGCCCATCGCACGCACACGCTCGTGGACCACGCTGGAACAAAATGGGCAGCTCTTCGTCTGGAACGATCCGGAGGGCAATCCGCCGCCCGACGAGGTGACGATCCCCCGGATCGAAGGCGCGTACAGCGACGAATGGACCGACTGGACTTGGAATTCGATGCTGATCGAGGGCGCCAACTGCCGCGAGATCATCGACAACGTGGTCGACATGGCGCACTTCTTCTACATCCACTACGCCTTCCCGACGTACTTCAAGAACGTCTTCGAGGGTCACATTGCGACGCAGTACCTCAACACGAAGGGGCGCCCCGACGTCGGGATGGCGACGCAGTACGGCATGGAGTCGCTGCTGCGCTCGGAGGCCGCATACTACGGGCCGTCCTACATGATCAATCCGCTGTGGAACAGCTACGGGGGGTACGAGGTCGAGAGCGTCCTCATCAACTGCCACTATCCGGTGACGAACAATTCCTTCGTGCTCCAATACGGTGTCACAGTCAAGAAGCCGACCGGCATCGACGACGAAACAGCCGACAAGCTGGCGGCAAAGTTCACCGAGGGCATCGCCGAGGGCTTCTTGCAGGATGTCGAGATCTGGAAGAACAAGACCAAGATCGACAACCCCCTGCTGTGCGAAGAAGACGGTCCGGTCTACCAGCTACGACGGTGGTACGACCAGTTCTATGTCGACGTCGCCGACGTCACCGAGAAGATGACGCAGCGATTCGAGTTCGAGGTCGACACCACCAAGGCCAACGAGGCCTGGCAACACGAGGTGGAAGAGAACCTGGCCCGGCAGAAGGCCGAGCGAGAGGCCGCGGAAGCGACAGTGACCGCCGGAGCCGAGAGCAAGGAAGCGCAGGTCTGATGATGAGTGCCTCGACCGAATGGGCAAAAGCTCCCGACTACGCCGGGCAACCTGCTCGGCTCGAGGCCATTCATGCGCAGACGATGGCCGACAAGGCCAACTACCTCGACGACGGAATGAACGAAGTCGAGTGCCGCACCTGCGGCACCTGCGTCCTGGTACGCAAGAACAGCCTGAAACACACCAGCGTCCAGTGGACGAGTGACCCGGCGAAGACGTGCCCCACGTTTCGCGACCGGGTGGCGGAGGGGCAGCCCACCGCCCTGCAGGACGGCTGCCCACGTCTGTGGGACAGCATCAACCACGCGGTGATGGAGGGGTTCATCGACGTGCGAGATCACCTCGAGTAGCCGTCCGGCCCCACCCCGCTCTCGCCCGATGTGACATTCGTGCAGCTCGACTGCACCGATGTCGCATCGGGCGAAGCTGTGTGTACCCCTTTCGCCTGCGAAACCGGCGACTTAGGCTGAAAAGTGCCGTCGGACACGGCGGTTTCCGCCGAGCCGGAGGCATCCCATGACAGGTCGAATCGTGCACTTCGAGATCCCCTACGACGACGGCGATCGCGCTCGCGCGTTCTACCGCGACGCGTTCGGCTGGGCCATCGCCGAGATCCCCGAGATGGACTACAGCATGGTCACCACCGGACCCGTGGGTGAGAGCGGGATGCCCGACGAGCCCGGTTACATCAACGGCGGCATGATGCAGCGCGACGAAGTGACTTCTCCCCTGGTCACCGTCGACGTCGAGAGCATCGACGCCGCATTGGCGAAGATCGAATCCCTCGGTGGAAAGACCGTGACCGGTCGAACCCCGGTCGGCAACATGGGTTTTGCCGCCTACTTCACCGACCCCGAGGGAAACGTCGTCGGGCTCTGGGAAACCGCTCACCCGTGAGCACTTATTGACCGCCCGACGTCAAGAAATGCTCACAGGCGCTCTTTTTGCAGCTCCAGGGCGATGTCGATGAGCTGATCTTCCTGCCCACCGACCAGCTTGCGCTTGCCCGCGCGGACGAGGAGTTCTGCGGGCGAGACGCCGTACCGCTCGGCCTGACGTTCGGCGTGCTTGAGGAAGCTCGAGTACACACCTGCGTAACCCATCATCAGCGCCTGGCGGTCGAGAAGACATTCGGCAGGCATCGCCGGCCGGACCACGTCCTCGGCGGCGTCGGCGATCGCGAAGAAGTCGATGCCGGTCTTGACGCCGATCTTGTCGCACACGCCCACGAACGCCTCGACGGGGGCGTTGCCGGCACCGGCACCGAACCGTCTCGTGCTGCCGTCGATCTGTTTGGCTCCCGCGCGCACCGCGGCGATCGAGTTGGCCACGCCGAGACCGAGGTTTTCGTGGCCGTGGAATCCCACCTGCGCGTCCGACCCCAGCTCCTGCACCAGAGCCTCGACACGGTCGGACACCTGCTCGAGGACGAGCGCACCGGCCGAATCCACGACGTAGACGCACTGGCATCCGGCATCCGCCATGATCCGCGCCTGCTCGGCGAGCTTCTCCGGCGGAATGGAATGAGCCATCATGAGGAAGCCGACGGTTTCGAGTCCGCGCTCGCGGGCCAGGCCGAAGTGCTGGATCGATACATCTGCCTCGGTGCAATGGGTCGCGATGCGGCAGATCGACGCGCCGTTGTCCTGAGCCACGATGATGTCGTCCTTGATTCCCAGCCCCGGCAGCATCAGGAAGGCGATCTTCGCGTTCTTCGCCGTGTCGACGGCAATGGAGATGAGTTCCTGCTCGGGAACCTTCGAGAAACCATAGTTGAACGACGAACCGCCCAGCCCGTCACCGTGAGTGACCTCGATGACCGGCACTCCCGCATTGTCGAGGGCGCCGACAATTGCCCGCACCTCCTCACCGGTGAACTGGTGGCGCTTGTGGTGCGAACCGTCGCGCAGCGACGTGTCGGTAACGCGGATGTCCCAGCTGGGGTCGAAGTGGACCATTGTGCTCATGCCTCCACACTCAGGAGCTTCTGGGCGATCTCTTCGCCCACCTTCGTCGCCGCAGCGGTCATGATGTCGAGATTCCCGGCGTACGGCGGCAGGAAGTCGCCTGCGCCCTCGACCTCGACGAACGTGGTGACGGTTGCCTGCCCGCCGGAGACGACGCTGGGGTCGTCGAACTGCGGTTCGTTCAGTAGCCGGTAGCCAGGAACATATTGCTGGATGTCTGCGACGACCCGGTGGATCGAGTCGGTGATGGCGTCGCGGTCGGCATCTTCCGGGATTGCGCAGAAAATCGTGTCGCGCATGATCATCGGTGGGTCGGCCGGATTGAGGATGATGATGGCTTTGCCGCGACGGGCGCCACCGATGGTTTCGATTCCGCGGCTGGTGGTCTTGGTGAACTCGTCGATGTTGGCGCGGGTGCCCGGACCGGCCGACACGGACGCCACCGAGGCAACGATCTCGGCGTAGGGCACGGCCACGACCCGGGACACGGCGTACACGATCGGGATGGTGGCCTGCCCCCCGCAGGTGATCATGTTGACGTTGGGGGCACCGAGGTGCTCACACAGGTTCGCGGGCGGAACGACGGCAGGGCCGACGGCAGCCGGTGTCAGGTCCACCGCGCGGATGCCTGCTGCCTCGTATCGGGGGGCTGCCTCACGATGCACGTAGGCAGACGTTGCCTCGAAGACCAGGTCCGGCTTCTCCGGCTGGTTCAGCAACCAGTCGACACCCTCGGCGGACGTTTCCAAGCCCAGCTTGCGCGCCCGGGCGAGGCCCTCGCTCTCGGGGTCGATCCCGATCATCCACCGCGGCTCGAGCCACTCGGATCGCTGCAGTTTGTAGAGCAGGTCGGTACTGATGTTGCCCGAACCGACGATCGCCACACTTGCCTTCGTCATGAACAAACTCCTACTTGAACTGCAGGGATACGGTTCCGAGTCCACTGAACTCGGCACGGAAGTGATCGCCCGGACGAGCGTCGATGGCGCGGGTGCACGAACCGGGCAGCACGATGTCGCCGGCCTTCAACCGGACGCCGAAGCTGTCGACCTTCTGCGCCAGCCAGGCGACGGCCGTCACCGGATTGCCGAGCACCGCGTCGCTGCGCCCTTCGGCGATGCGCTCACCGTTGCGGGTCAGGACCGCGTCGATGGTCTTGATGTCGATGTCGGACGGGCGCACTCGATTGATGCCGAGCACGAAGCCTGCGGAGGACGCGTTGTCGGCGATGGTGTCGGCCAGCCCGATTCTCCAGTCCCTGATGCGGCTGTCGATCAGTTCGATGGACGGCGCGAACGCCACCGTGGCATCGAGGACGTCCTGCTCGGTGCAGTCGGCTCCGGGGAGGTCGGCGCCGAGCACGAAACCCACCTCCACCTCGACCCGCGGGTAGCAGAACCGGGCTGTGTCGACGGGTTGATCCTCGAAGACCTCCATGTCGGCGAGCAGATGCCCGTAGTCGGGTTCGTCGACACCCATCATCTGCTGCATGGCGAGGGAGGACAGCCCGACCTTGTGGCCGACGACCCTCGCACCGTTCTGCAGTCGGCGACGGATATTGATCAGTTGGATTTCGTACGCGTCGACGACGTCGATGTCATGGGCGGCGGTCAGGGGCCCGATGGGAGCCCGACTGCGCTCCGCGGTGTCGAGCTGATCGGCCAACTCGGTGCGTAGTTGGTTCGAAAGCATGTTCTGAGCCTTCCCTGAAAGTTCGACTGGATGCGCACGCCCACCGGTCGCCACTGCAACGTGTTCGTTCTCGCCTGCCATCGGCCTCGACACTTCCTGGCTGTGAGGATGGACCGACAACCCCATCATTCTATAACGTGTTCTACATGAGCAAGCACGAATCCGACACGGTTGTCGTCGTTCGTGGTGTGGGCGGAATGACCGCCTCGCTGACGGCGGCGCGCCCGGCCGTTCTCGATACTCCCGGCACACCTGTCCACACCGTTCCTCCCACCACACGTACCGGAGACGCCACGAATGCCCATTGACCCGAATATCGCCATCGGCGCGGAACTGCCCACGCTGGAGTTCTCCTGGACCGCTTCCGACGTGCAGCACTATCATCTCGCGCTCGGTGCCGGTTCCCGTCCCTTGGACGAGAAAGAGTTGCGCTACCTCACAGACCGCACCCCTCAGGTCCTTCCGACTTTCGCGACGGTCGCAGCCAATTTCCATGCCACCGACGCTCCCCGCGTGTCCTTCCCCGGTGTCGAGATCGATCTCGCGAGCGTGGTGCACGGTAGCCAGGAAGTGACCGTGCACCGGCCACTCCCGCCGGAGGGCAAGGCCCGCACCACAACCCGCATCGCGGAGGTGTGGGACAAGGGAAAGGCTGCGGTCATCGTCCAGGAGTCGGCCACCACCGACGTGGACGGAGTGCCCCTCTGGACGAGCCGCTCGTCCATCTTCGCCCGCGGTGAGGGCGGATTCGGCGGCGAACGCGGGCCTTCCCAGGCCGTCGAGTTGCCCGGCCGTGCGGCCGACGCCGAGGTCGACATTCCCGTGCTACCACAACAGGCGTTGATGTACCGGATGTGTGGTGATCGCAATCCGTTGCATTCCGATCCCCAGTTCGCCGCCGCCGCTGGATTTCCGGCGCCGATTCTCCACGGACTGTGCACCTACGGGATTGTGTGCAAGGCAGTGGTCGACACGATGCTGGACTCCGACGCGTCGCTGGTGGCGGGGTTCAAGGCACGGTTCGCAGGTGTGGTGTTTCCCGGTGAAACGTTACACGTGCGCATCTGGAAAGAGGCCGGCCTTCTGCTGATCTCGGCCACGATTCCCGAGCGCGATAACGCCCCTGCCCTGGCCGACGTGGTGCTGACCATCGCTGGACGGTGACGGGAAAGACACTTCACCTCGCCGTGCTTCGGCGCGGATATCGGCAAACGCCAGGCACACTCGCGCGGTACTTTGTACGCTTCCCGTGACGTCACATGGGCGCGTACCACCGGGGGAACAGGTGGTGCACGCCTTCCACGGAGCAGTAGCGAACGAAGGGGGACTCCGTGTTCCAGCGCAGGCATCTTCCTGTACGACGCGCGGTGGTAGCTGGAGCATTGGCGTTCAGCGCCGCAGCTCTGACGGCGTTTCCGTCGAACGCGGCACCGGTTGCCGGGAGCGCCGACAGTGGAAGCACGGCGGGCAGTTCCAGTGGATCTGCCGTCCTTCCCACACCGATCCCCACTCCCACCGGTCTCGCCGCGCTGGCGGCCGCGGTCACCCAGACCGGTAAGCCCTACCTCTGGGGCGGAACGGGTCCCGACGCCTGGGATTGTTCGGGCCTGGTGCAGTGGGCATTTCGACAGGCCGGGGTGAGGTTACCGCGCACCACGTGGGAGCAGGCCGAGGTAGGCGCTCGGATTCCGCTATGGGCATTGGCACCCGGCGACATCGTCGTTCTCAATCCGGACGCGTCACACATCGGTATCTATGCGGGTTTCGGGCAGGTTTTCAACGCCTACGGACGCGGAGTGCCTGTGGGCCTCGCCCCGCTGTCGCAGTTCCACATCTACAGCATCCGCCGGTTCTGAGTGGTGCTGCGTTTCCGGGCGTAGGGAGCCACGGCGATGCAGAACAGCACCACCACCGCAACCGGTCCGAGCAACGACCACCAACGCGGACCCACCGGGAGTGTGGTCACGAGGTAGGCAGTAGAGCCCGCTACCGCCGCGCACAGCATCAGCGTCAAGAATCCGGGAGCCGGCCCGGTGAACGCGACGAGAAGCAACGCGGTTGCCGCGACCCCGGCCGCCGCGGCCGCCAGAGCGGACGCATTGCCCACCAGGAGCGCGACCATCGCTCCCTGCACCGCGAGAACTGCCGCCCACCTCACCGGGCCACCCCCATGGGCCGCTGGGCTCGTTCTGCAAGACTGAGGGCGAGATCCAGCGCCGAATCGTCCTCCCAGGCAACCACGGGGACACCGAGCACACCCATGTTCCGGTACATGTTCCGTCGCTCGAGCTTCCACATCCGGGCGGACATCTGATCGAGTTCGACCTCGAACGGCGGTCCACGGAGTACGTCGACGGCGACGACGACGTGGCCGCGGCGGCGCAGCTCGAGCAGCGACAGCGCGAAGTTGGTGTCGAGCATGGTGGAGAAGGCGACAACCACGGCAGTGGGTGGTAGTGCGGCCCGCGGAACGAGGGTGCCACCGGACGCACCACCGGCGTCTAGAACTGTGTCGAGGATGCGATAGAACTGGCGGCGCCCGATGTCGGCACCGAGCCATCGCAGTCGCAGACCGCTGACCACGACTCCGGCCCGGTCACCACGCTGAAGGGCCGACTGCACCACTTGGGTTGCGCCTCGGACGGTGCGCTGCAGACTCTCCGCTGCAGGGCCGGGCGCCTGCGGCGTGGTGTCGAGCACGGCGACGACGTCCGCTGCCCGGTCCATGATCCGCTCCGTCACGTGCAGTCGCCCACGCCGGGCACTCACCCGCCAATTGATGCTTCGCAGTGGATCTCCCGGTGCGTGCGGCCGGATGTCACCGAACTCGACACCGGACCCGTATCGGCGCGTGCGGTGCGCTCCGATCCGGTCGGGCAGCGCGCGATGTGGGAGTGGGGTCGGTAAAGGCGGCGCCAGCGGAAACACTCGAAGTTCGGTGACGGTCACCTCCAGTGCTGCGCTGAGCAAACCTCCGCACGCACGCGCCGTGATGTGCAGTGCGGGTTCGTAACGACCCCATCGGTGGGCGGTGATTCGATACCCGTCGCCGACGTCGTCGATCGTGTAGCCGTCGGAGACTGCCGGCGACACGTCGAGCCGCGCGGCGCCGCCCACCGTCGTCACGTCGGCGGCGCACTGCACCGATTCCGATTCGAAACACCGCAACGCTGGGCTGTCCGAACGGATGCGGACTCCAGTTGCCCGCGGAGGCAACCACACCACGGCGCCGAGGGCTCCGAGCATGGGTGCCGCGAACGCGATCAGCTCCCACCAGCGGCCCACCACTGCGACCGTGAGCGCGACGGCCGCACACGTCGCGAGGGTGCGCGCCGCGGAAGACGCCCGCCAGGTCAGGTCGTACTCGGTCATCGTGCCCTCGGCACGGGGAGTCGCCGGAGCAATTCCGTCACTACGTCCTCGCTCCGGACACGCCGCACCCACATCTCAGGGCGCAGACTGATCCGATGCGCAACCGCCGGAACTGCCAGCGCCTTGATGTCCTCCGGAATCACGAAGTCGCGCCCTGCGAGGAGCGCACGCGCCCGCGCCAGCTGCACCAAGTCCAGCTCGGCGCGTGGGCTGGCCCCTACTTCTACCTGCGGGTGCTGCCGGGTGGCAGTCGCGAGGGCCACGACATAGCCGAGGACGTCGCGATGGACACTCACCTCCTCGAGCGATTCGCGCATCGCCTGGAGATCGGCGGCGTCGACCACTTGCCGGACCACCACGGGAGCTGATCCCCGGTCGAGACGGCGCTGCAGCATCTCCTGCTCGTCCTTTTCCGCCAGATACCCGAGCCGCAACCGCAGGGCGAAGCGATCCAGTTGAGCCTCGGGCAACGGATACGTGCCCTCGTATTCGATGGGGTTGTCGGTGGCCAGCACGATGAAGGGGCGCGGAAGGATCCGCGTCGTGCCGTCGACACTCACCTGCCCCTCTGCCATCGCCTCGAGCAGAGCAGCCTGGGTTTTCGGCGGGGTGCGGTTGATCTCGTCGGCCAGGAGAAGGTTGGTGAAGATGGGTCCGGGGCGGAACTCGAACCGCCCTGACGGCATGTCGTAGATGGTGGCACCGAGCAGGTCGGCAGGCAATAGGTCCGGAGTGAACTGCACGCGGGTGAAGTCGAGCCCGAGTGCAGCCGCGAACGACCGAGCCACCAAAGTCTTTCCCAGCCCCGGCAGATCTTCGATCAGTACGTGTCCACCCGCGAGGACCGCAAGCAGTATCGACGTCAGTTCGTCGTGTTTTCCGACCACGGCCCGCTCGACTTCCGCCAGAACGGCCTGAGCGCGGGCGGTTGTCATCTGGGCAGGGAGAGTCATAGCAACTCCAACCGTTGAAGTATCCGGTCGAGCACGTCGCGACCTGGGCCGGGTTCGGCCCGGTCCGAACGACGGACGTCGTCGGGATCCACCCACTGCCACAGGTCACCGAAGAACACTCGTCCGGCGGCGGCAGTCCCGGCAGGATCGACGCCCTTCCGCTGCCCGGTGGATTGTTGAAATTCGCGGGCGAGCAGGGGACGCAGATGGTGATCCCAATCGCCGCGGGTGCCGTCCGCCCAGCCGATCAGCGCCTCCGTCCGCGACAGCCATCGGACCATCGCCTCGGCTCGATCGGCCTCCGGACCAGGCGCCACATCGCCGCCGTCCTCACGCCACATCTGCCGCCGAACCTCGAAGAGCACCAGGGCGGCCACCGCGCCGGCCACCACCACGGCAAGGATGTCCCGGCCCGCCACAACCAGCGGAATCTCCACGGCGAGAACTGCCCCGATCCCGATTACGGCAACGGCGAGCACGTGTTGCTCCCCACATCGTCCAGTACGCACTCGAGCAGGTCGACCGCCTCGGCGCGGTGACGTTCGTCCATCGGATGCCGGCTGAACCGTGCCTCCGCGAACAGGCGCACCAATGGCGCTGCCGCCTCCGAGTGCAACACACCGAGTTGCACTGCACGAGCGAGCACTTCCGACGGTGTATCCGAATCACGCGGTTCGGCTCCCGGAGCCCGCCGAAGGGCGTCTTCCATGGCGGCGTAACTGGCGATGATCGCCTCCCGCGGTGGCATCTGAGTGGTGACGACGGTCGCGAGACCTACTTCCGCCGCACGTACCAGCGACTGCGCCGCGTCCGACGCTGTGTCGGTACCGACGGGGATCGGTGTTTCGCTCCCTACCATCACGGGTCGACGTGCCGCCGCACCCAGAATAAGCAAGGCGACCAGGACGGGACCGACAACGGCTGCGGCAGTCCACAACTCGGCCTGATTTCGGCGCGCCTCCCCCGTGTCGGACGGGGGCGGTAACTCAGTAGGTGGTGCGATTTCGGTCGGTGAGTCGGAGTTGCCCTCGGACTCGGTGACAGCCGGAGCCTCCCGGGCCGGGGGGTCGTCTACACCCGCGGAGCCGAGAAGATATGCCGCGATCACGAGAACACAGGCGCCGGCGGTCCACGCGATGATCTGCCTGCGCGACTTCGCAGAGAGGGAGCCCTCGACCGCACCGGCCGCGGGCACGTCGGGGGCAACACGAGGTCGCCCGTCTTGCAGAGCAGCCGCGAGCGCGATCGCCACGATGACGACAGCGATTGCAGCGATGACGAGCAGTGCCCGAGTGGCACCCGTTCCCGGCTCGGGCGGGCTTCCTCCCGCATCCGACGCGGGAACCACGCGCACGGCGAGCGTGACTGTCGCCACGGCCGCCAGCAGTGCGGCCGTGTAGATCAACGCACGCGTCACACGGCGGTTCGACATACCCCATCACTCCCGAAGTGCCCTTCCATCGTCGCACGCAGCAGTCGGAACTTCAGCCGTTCTGAACCGTCACCCGCCCGGAACCGGCGCAGCCCGTGTCACCGACGGCCGACGGCCGAGTCATCCAGATCGTGAACTTGCCGCGAGGCGGTCTCGTAGCAGCGGACAATGGGTTGTGTCCGAAACCCACGGAAGGTGCCGACATGTCCGAGAATGTCCGAGTCGAACAAAATAGACCCCATCAGGGGTTTTCCGCAGGAACATCCATCGCCGCCGCGATCGTTCTGATCACGGTGGGCATCCTGCAGCTGCTGCAGGGCATCGCCGCAGTGGCGGAGAACGAGGTCTTCGTCGTCGGCATCGAATACGCCTACAAATTCGACTTCACCACGTGGGGTTGGATTCACATTGTTCTCGGTGTGATCATCGCCCTTGTGGGTATCGCACTGCTCACCGGCGCGACGTGGGCGCGAGTAGTTGCGATCGCCATCGCGGCCCTGTCGATCGTCGCCAACTTCCTGTGGTTGCCCTACTACCCGTGGTGGTCGGTACTCATCATTGCGCTCAACGTCGTCGCCATCTGGGCAATCGCGACCTGGAACCCGCGGCCGAACTACTGAACGACCCTCAGCGCGAGGGTATTTGCCTGGCGTGATCTGCAAATTCTGCGATGCAAAGGATCGACTCATGATTCGATTTCTCCTCCGCGCCGTCGTCTTCCTCGGATCGGCCGCGATCGGTCTTCTGGCAGCAGTGTGGTTTCTGCCCGAGGTATCGATCACTGTCGCAGGATTCATCGTCACGGTGGTGCTGTTCGCGCTCGCGCAGTGTGTCCTCGCGCCGTTCATCACCAAGGTGGCAGAACGGAACGCTCCTGCCTTCCTCGGCGGGATCGGCTTGGTATCCACCTTCGTCTCGCTGGTGCTGGTCAACCTGTTCGGTGCCATGACCATCACCGGGTGGGAGTCGTGGATTCTCGCCACACTGATCGTGTGGCTCGTTACCGCTATCGCGACGCTCGTCCTCCCGCTGTTGGTCTTTCGCAACAGAACCAAGGCCACGAAGCGCTAGTGTGACGACGCATCACGCTCGGCGCCGCTGCGGTCGGCGAGTGCGGGGCGGGCGAGCAGTTCCATCGCCAGTAGGGCCATGACCGTGACGAGCACGGTGACCACCACGACCACACCAGAAGGGTAATTCCAGAACACCAGGACCATCACCGCGATCGCCACGATAACCACCCGCAGCGGAACACGGAACTGCGCGGTGGCGGACTCGATCGGATGCGGGGACCGGTCGCCCTTCGGCGCTCGCGCCGCGTCCACCACCTTGCCGTACGCACGGCGTGCTGCGGCCGCGGAACCTGATGATCCCGTGAGGTATCCGACGGTCGCGACGACCAGAGCCAGGACGAACACCGCCCGTAACGTAATTTTCAGGGGCTGAACGAGGGTGTCGATCAGCACCGCCGCCGCCTGCGGTGACAGCGCCTCCGCAGGCACTGCGTCCAGATACAGCGCGCGGCCGATACTGATCGCCACGGCCAGCAGCGCCATGGCCACCGCCAAGCTGACCCCGACCAGGGCGAATGCCCGCCGGCGTGCGCCCCTCGGAGCCGCCCACACGGCACAGGCGGCCGCGAGCAGGGTCAGCCACGGGAGCACGTCGGAGGCCTTGTCCAGGGCCGAGGTCATGCGCTGCGCCTTCACCAGATCAGGAGACTCGAACAGCACGAATGACTTGTCGACAGTCGGAATCTTCTCCGCGAATGCGAATCCGCGGTCGGTCAGCCGAGCACGGACCTTGTCGAAGATCGGGGCGAGGGACATGCTGACGGTGCCCTGGTCACTGATCTGCACGGCGGCCCTCGTGTTGCCGGTGAGCACCGCTACCAGCCCTTGGTGGGCTTCCCGATTGGCTTGGATCCACATCGTCTCGAATTCGTCGGAGGACACCAACGATGTGACCGTTTCGTGTACGAACGACTGGGCCTGCTCGGTGATTACCGGTGCCAGTCCGACCACAGCCGGTGGGACCCGGGGAGCGTTCTCCGTGATCGACCTGAGTGCCTGCTCGGTCACATTCTCGACATCGAGGCGAGTCATGAGTTCGGTGGTGATGCGGTCGGCGAGTTCGGCCTGTAGCACCGGGTTCGATCCCAGCGGGGTGACTGTCTCGACGTAACGGTCGGTGTCGAGGACCTCGCTGCGCGTGAACCGTGCCAGCACCGAGGAGAAGCCCAGGACGGCGACCACGACCAACAGCAGGGCAACGGCAGTCCAGCGCAGTCCCCGACGTTCGGTCGATGCTGGTGGCCCAGCCGCGGGGGGCGGAGGGCCGGGTTCGCCTCGTAGCTGCGCCAACTCGCGGCGCAGGCGCACGAGTTCGTCGCGTTCGGCAGCGTCGAGCGGTCTTTCACCTACAGATGCCACCATCGGCTCTCACCTTCGGTCGGGACGCCGTGCATGCCGCAGTGGCCGGAAAGCCTGCCGCGATCTCAGCCTGCGCAGCAGCGACGCCGCTCGCATCCTCCGAAACGGGTGAACCCAGACAACCCGGGGCGAAGAATGACTCGCGCGCCATCACGCTTGAACCGTCGGAAACGGTGAACAAGAGCCGGTCTTCGTGCGATTTCGAGTCGTGAGTGGGACCATGGATCATGGCCCTTCACATTCTGCTCGCCAAAGCTGCCTCCACCGTGGTCACCGGCGCCGTCGGTGTCGCCGCCTACAACGCGGCCCGCAAAGCGGTCGCGAAAGCGCCCTTCCACGAGACTGCAGTCACAGTGACCGCGTGGGGACTGCGCGGGACCCGGAAGGCGGAGGAGGGCGCGGAGTCGGCGCGGTTGAAGGTGGCCGACGTGATTGCCGAGGCCAAGGGCCGGATCGGCGAGGAAGTTCCCCCGCCGGCCGAGCCCGACACCGGTCACGGCCACACCCACTGACATGTCCGCCGAGCCCGCGCCCCGCTTCCTGAACGGTGGCGTAGTCCTGTCGGAGGCGGCGGGCAGGATCCGCGTGCATCTGCCGTGGCTCCGTGCGAGCCTGGGACGGGCCGTGGCCCTGGAGGATGCGATAGAAAAGCTCGCCGGGGTGCGTGCGGTGCACGCCTATCCGCGGACAGCGTCGGTGGTGGTCTGGTATTCGCCGAAACGGCTCGATCGCACCGAGTTGCTCGACACGATCGCCGCCGGCGAAGAGACCCCCTGGGCACTGGTCCCGGACCGCTCCCCCCGCTCGGCCGATGTCGGAAACGCCGACATCGTACGGATGGCCATCGGCGGCGCCGCCCTGTTCGTGCTCGGTGTCCGCCGTTACGGTGTGCGCCGCGCGCCGTTGCTCGGCCCGACCAGCCGCCTCTTCGCCACCGGCGCGACCATCTTCACCGGGTACCCCTTCCTCAAAGGGGCGCTACGCTCGCTGACCGGAAGCCGCACGGCAGGCACTGACGCCCTCGTCTCCGCCGCAACCGTGGCCAGTCTGGTGCTCCGCGAAAACGTGGTGGCGTTGACCGTGCTGTGGCTGCTCAACATCGGCGAGTATCTCCAAGAACTCACGCTGCGCCGCACCCGGCGCGCGATCTCCGACCTTCTGAAGGGCACTCAGGACACAGCGTGGATTCGCCTGGGCGACGGCACCGAGGTCGCGGTGGACATCGACTCCCTGCAGGTAGGGGACGAGATCGTGGTGCACGATCACGTCGCCATACCCGTGGACGGGGTGGTGGTGAACGGTGAAGCGGTCGTCGACCAGTCTGCGATCACCGGCGAAACACTGCCGATCGCCACCTCCACCGACCACCTCGTTCACGCGGGTTCGGTGGTGTTGCGCGGACGGCTCGTCGTCCGGGCCGTCGCAGTGGGCAACGAAACCACGATCGGCCGCATCATCTCTCAGGTCGAGCAGGCACAGGATCACCGCGCCCCGATCCAGACCGTCGGCGAGAACTTCTCCCGGCGTTTCGTGCCGGCGTCGTTCGCGTTGTCCGCGCTTACCCTCGTCCTCACCCGCGACGTGCGCCGTGCCATGACGATGCTGCTGATCGCCTGCCCCTGCGCGGTCGGGTTGTCCACCCCGACCGCGATCAGCGCCGCCATCGGCAACGGAGCCCGGCGCGGCATCCTGATCAAGGGCGGATCCCATCTCGAGCAGGCTGGGTGCGTCGACGCGATGGTGTTCGACAAGACCGGCACCCTGACCATCGGTCGCCCCGTCGTCACGAATGTGGTTGCCTTTGCCAGAGATTGGGAACCCGAACGAGTCCTTGCCTATGCGGCGAGCTCGGAGATCCACTCGCGGCATCCGCTCGCGGAGGCAGTGATCCGCTCGACCGAGGAACGGCACATCGTGATCCCGCCACACGAAGAGTGCGAGGTCCTCGTCGGGCTCGGCATGCGCACGTGGGCGGATGGACGGACGCTGCTCTTGGGCAGCGAGGGATTGCTGCGCGAGGAGAACGTGCGCGTGTCGAAGCGGGCCGCCGACTGGGTGCGCAGGCTCCAGAAGCGGGCCGAGACGCCGCTGCTGCTGGCGGTCGACGGCAAGCTGGTGGGGCTGATCAGTCTCCGTGACGAGGTACGGCCCGAAGCCCTCGAAGTGTTGTCGCGATTGCGGGCCGATGGTATCCGGAGAATCGTAATGCTCACCGGCGACCATCCCATGACGGCCGCGGCGGTGGCCTCGGAGCTGGGCATCGACGAGTGGCAGGCCGAGGTGATGCCGGAAGACAAACTCGATGCGGTCCGGCGTTTACAGGACAGTGGATACACCGTCGCGATGGTCGGGGACGGCACCAACGACGCGCCGGCGCTAGCCGCCGCGGACATCGGCATCGCCATGGGCCTGGCCGGTACCGACGTGGCAGTCGAAACCGCCGACGTCGCCCTCGCGAGCGACGACCTGCGCCGCCTCCTCGATGTTCGCGACCTCGGTGCCCATGCGGTCGCGTTAATCCAGCAGAACTACGCGATGTCCATCGCGGTGAACGCGATTGGCCTACTCGTCAGCGCCGGCGGCGCTTTGTCCCCCGTCCTCGCCGCCATCCTGCACAACGCCTCCTCCGTCGCCGTCGTCGCCAACAGCTCCCGTCTGATCACCTACGAGCTGCAACAACCGCCCCGTCCCCGAGTCGGCAGCAAGTCCGCCTCCTGACCACGCGAAACCACGTGCGCCCGGGGCAAAATTGCTGCCACACCCCCTTGCCCCGCGCTAGAGCATTTGCTACAACGAATCTACAGCTTTTGCTTTAGGTAACCTGTCCCAACGAGGGTTCCCGGAGGATCGACGCAATGTTGTGCAGCGAATGCCGATGGTGCGATCTCGACTACGACCTGTCGGTCGCCGACTCCGATCGCCTTCTCGCCGAGGCGCTTACCCCTCGCGCCGTGGTGTCGCTGATACGAGTCGCGACCCCCGCCGATCGCGGTTCCACTCCAGCCGGAATACTCACTACGCGAACCAAATTGTCCCCGCAGGCTACCGGAGCGGAAGTCGACGCGACGCAGCGCTCCCCTCCGGGTGGATGATCACCCGCTCGACGAGAAGGGAACACAGAGACGAAAGGAAGGTGATGCCCCAGCGTGAACTCCCTATCCGAGGGCGTTGCTGCCCCGCCCGCAGTTTTCTTCGCATCCGGCCGGCGCCTGAAGCGGAATGAACGCCGCAACAATCCGCCCTGCCACCACTGTGGCGACGACGATAAGCGGGCCGTGCAGCAACCGACCCTCCGGTCGAAATCCTTCACTGTCACCGAACCCCGGCCGTTTCCCCTGGGCCGGGGTTCTCGGGGTGTAGGGAGTTCGGGTCGGCTCCACTCCTCACGACGCCGCGGTTTCTGCCAAGATCGTGCTGTGAACCCCCAGTACCTCAGCCGGCTCCCGGACAGCGGCTTCGACCGCGTCGACGCCATCCTGGGCCCCGTCGACTCCTCGCTCGCACAACACTTTCCGGGCGATCGTCCACAGTCCCAGCCCATCCACACCGTCTATGTGAGTGCGGCGGACGCCCGCCCCGACACGCCGCGACGCTGGTCCGAACAGGCGGTCAGCCTGCTGGACCACTACGCCGATGCGCTCGAAGCGATCAGCGTCACCGGCGCGCTGCCCGACGTCCGTACCGTACTGCAGAACCGTCCGGTCATGGATGTGCGCATCGACTTCGAAGACGGCTACGGATGGCGTAGCGACGACGTCGAAGACGCCGACGCACTCGAGGCAGGGCGGACACTGCGCCTACTCTCTTCCGACCCCGACGGCCCCCGGTCGCTCGGAATCCGCGCCAAAGGATTGGCGCCCCACGAGCGCCGACGCGGCATCCGCACTCTCGAGCTCGTCCTCGAGGGCGCGGGTGGGGTTCCGGACGGTTTCGTGTTCACCGTCCCCAAACTGCGCGCTGCTGAGCAGGTCACCGCTGTCGTTGCCTTGTGCGAGGAACTCGAGCGCGCCTACGGGTTGCCGGACAGGTCACTGCTCTTCGAGTTGCAGATCGAGAGCCCCCAGGCCGTCATCGGCCCGGACGGCACCGTCACCGTCACCAAGGCAATTCATCTCGCCGAGGGGCGCTGCACCGGATTACACTACGGCACTTACGACTACAGCGCGGCCTGCGGCATCGCGTCCCGATTTCAATCGCTCGAGCATCCGGTGGCCGATCACGCGAAGTCCGTGATGCTGGTGGCAGCGGCCCAGACCGGGGTGTGGGTGTGTGACGGATCGACGCAGGTCGTCCCGCACGGCAGCGACGACGACGTCCGCGCGGCACTGGCCCGGCACTACCGGCTCGTCACCCGGTCGCTCGAGCGCGGTTACTACCAGGGCTGGGACATGCATCCCGGGCACCTGATCACCCGCTGGCTCGCCACCTTCGACTTCTACCGAGGCGCATTACCCGCCGCGGCCACCCGCCTGCAGGCCTACCTCGACCGGCAGGGCGGCGGCGTGATGGACGAACCGGCAACGGCACAAGCCCTCGCCACCGTCGTTCTCCGCGGGCTGGCCTGCGGCGCGTTCGGCGAGGACACGGTACGAGCGCAGGCCCCCGGATGCACGGTCGACGTCCTCCGCGATCTCCTTTCCCGTTCGGTGGTCCCGGACACCTGAGCCACCGGACCCGTTCGTCGACGATCCGCGCGGGCATCGTCGACGCCCTACACTTGCTCCACGCCCGATCAGGAGGTACCCGCACATCGTGACCCCGAATACCCTGACCCCGCCCAGCTTCCGCAGTCTTCCGGACTTGGCCGTACGCACGCTCGGCGGCTCCGTCGTGTGGGCCAACGACGAACTGTTCGCCGAGCGCGAGAATCTGATCCGCCCGACAGCGGCCGTGTACCAGCCCGCCACGTTCGGTCACAAGGGCCAGATCTACGACGGGTGGGAGACGCGCCGGCGCCGCGCCGCGGGCACCGACGAGGCCATCGTGCGCCTGGGGGTTCCCGGTGTGATCCGGGGCGTCGTGGTGGACACCGCATGGTTCAAGGGCAACTATCCACCGGAGATCTCGGTCGAAGCAACGGCGATCGACGGGTACCCGTCGGCCGACGAATTGGTCGGCGCACAGTGGGCCACCATCGTCGACCGCAGTCCCGTTCAGGGAGACACCGAGAATCCCTTTCCGGTGGACTCGGACCAGCGGTGGACGCACGTCAAGCTCACCATGTACCCGGACGGTGGGGTGGCCCGGCTCCGCGTGCACGGCGAAGGTCGTCCCGACCTTCGTTTCCTGGACGCCGGACCGGTCGATCTCGCGGCCCTGGAGAACGGGGCGCGAGTGACGTCCTGCTCCAACATGTTCTACGGCTCCCCGCAGAACATGCTGCTGCCCGGGTTGGCGCGCGTCATGGGCGACGGCTGGGAAACGTCGCGGCGGCGAGACGACAACAACGACTGGGTGGAGATTCTGCTCGCCGCCCAAGGCACGGTGTCGCTGGCCGAACTCGACACCGCGTACTTCCTCGGCAATGCGCCCGGTGAGGCGAGTATCCGGGGACGCGA
This sequence comes from Rhodococcus tibetensis, assembly GCF_024438035.1. GTDB lineage: Bacteria > Actinomycetota > Actinomycetes > Mycobacteriales > Mycobacteriaceae > Rhodococcus_F > Rhodococcus_F tibetensis. The sequence goes on along the minus strand of NZ_JANFQF010000001.1, from coordinate 75,508 downwards.
CGGCGACGGCGACTGGGTGGAACTCCTCCCCCGAACACGTCTGCAGCCGGACACGAGGCATCGATTCGTCATCGACAACGATCGGCCCGTCACGCAGGCCCGGCTCGACATCTTCCCGGACGGTGGCATGGCACGGTTGCGGCTGTGGGGTTCCCTGACCGAAGCCGGTCGGGCAAGGTTGCAGTCATGACTCGCGGTTTCGACTCCGATTACCCACGTGACCTGGTCGGATACGGGCCGAACCCACCTGACCCGCAGTGGCCGGGCGGCGCGAAGATCGCCGTCCAGTTCGTCCTCAACTACGAGGAGGGCGCCGAGAACAACGTCCTCCACGGGGACGCGGCGTCGGAGACGTTCCTGTCCGAGATGGTCGGGGCACAGCCTTTCCCGAACAGGCACATGAGCATGGAATCGATCTACGAATACGGCTCCCGCGCCGGGCTGTGGCGAGTGCTTCGGGTGTTCGAGCGGCGAAGACTCCCGCTGACAATCTTCGCGGTGGCCAAGGCCCTGCAGCGAAACCCCGACGCCGTCAGCGCCTTTCGCGAACTCGGCCACGAGATCGCCAGCCACGGTCTGTGGTGGAAGTCGTACCAACTCTCCGACGAGGACGCCGAACGCAAGGACCTGGCCGAGGCGGTCGACATCCTGCGGGACCTCACCGGTGAGGCGCCGCTGGGCTGGTACACCGGCCGCGACTCCCCTCGCACCCGGGAACTGGTGGTCGAGCACACCGGATTCCTCTACGACTCCGACTCGTACGCCGACGACCTCCCGTACTGGGTGAAGGTGGCCGCGCCGGGCAAGGGTCTCGTCGACCACCTCGTGGTGCCGTACACCCTCGACACCAACGACATGCGGTTCGCTTCACCGGGAGGTTTTCCCAGCGGAGAGCAGTTCTTCGCCCATCTTCGGGACGCCTTCGACGTGCTCTACGCAGAAGGCATCGCAGGCGCGCCGAAAATGCTGTCCGTGGGGCTGCACTGCCGCATAGTCGGCAGGCCCGCGCGCACCGCCGCCCTGGAACGCTTCCTCGACCACGTGCAGTCCCATGATCAGGTCTGGGTGGCCAGGCGGATCGAGATCGCCCGCCACTGGCACGACACGCACCCCGTCTGACCAGGAGAGAACGATGTCGCAGCGCCGCCCCTCGGTGTTGGTCGCCAACCTGGCCAGCCGGGACCCCGGTAGTTCCCAGACGGTGATCCTCGAGGAGCTGCGGCGCGTCATCCTCAGCGGTGGTGCTCCTCCGGGCACGGCCATCCCGGTGGACGAGGTCGCCGACCATTTCGGTGTCAGCCGCATCCCGATCCGCGAATCCCTGAAGACGCTGATCGGTGAGGGACTCGTGGATCATCGGGCCAATGCCGGGTACACCGTGGCACGCCTGACGGTCGACGAACTCGAGGAGCTGTACCTGGTGCGCGGCGTGCTCGAGGCGGCCGCGCACTCGGTCGGCATCGTCCTCGCCGACGAGTCCGATCACGAGCGCGCCAGGGCCGCCTATGCCGCGCTCGATCGTTCCGTCCTCGAAGACGACCGGGCCGCCTACCACCGCGAAAGCCGCAACTTTCATCTCTCGCTGGCGGTCCCGTGCCGGATGCAGCGGTTGCTGCACATGTTCGAGTCGGCTTGGAACATCACCGAGCCCGTCCAACCGATGTCGCAGGTGGCGACCACAGCGCGACTGCGGCTGCATCTGGACCACCGCGACATGCTCGCTGCGTTCCTCGCTCGGGATGCCGATGCGCTGAAGGCGGCCACCGACCGCCACAACAAACAACTCGGTGCGGTCATCGCCGCGCTGCCGACGGACACCGGCATCTTCCGGGACACACCCGGGGACGGTCGCTGAGCAGAATATATTCTGCTCCCGTCGGCGGCGCGGGAGAATATATCTTGGGCGTCATCGCAGGGAAATATCCGAAAACTACGTTTGCCCTTACACGTCGGCGCCTAGCGTCGAAATCAGCCACAGATGGACTGGCAACAGGGAGCAGACGATGACTCAAACAGTGCCTTCCGCTCCTGCGGATACCGTTTCGGGTGAGCACCTTGCGGGCGCCGGCCTGATCAAGCCGGGGTACCACCCCCGTCTCACCAATGACGATCTGGCGCCGCTGAAAACGCAATCGTGGTCGTCGTACAACATCTTCGCCTTCTGGATGTCGGACGTGCACAGCGTCGGTGGATACGTCACCGCAGGTAGCTTGTTCGCGCTCGGTCTGACCAGCTGGCAGGTCCTCGTTGCCCTCGTGGTCGGCATTGCGATCGTCAACGTCTTCGCCAATCTGGTGGCCAAGCCCAGTCAGGTCACCGGTGTCCCGTATCCGGTGATGTGCCGCAGCGCTTTCGGCGTTCTCGGTGCCAACGTTCCCGCCATCATCCGCGGTCTGATCGCGGTTGCCTGGTACGGCATCCAGACATATCTGGCATCTCACGCGTTCGTGATCCTGGGACTGAAGATCTGGCCGGGGCTGGCTGCGTGGGCCGACGTGGACCAGCACGGGTTCCTCGGTCTCTCTGCACTCGGCTGGGCCGGTTTCATGACCATGTGGGTGCTGCAGGCGCTGGTGTTCTGGCGGGGCATGGAGAGCATCCGCAAATTCATCGACTTCTGCGGTCCCGCGGTCTACGTCGTGATGCTCATGCTCGCGATCTACCTCATCAGCGAGGCGGGATGGTCGAACATCAGCCTCAACCTCGGTGAAGTGAACTACACCGGATGGTCCGCCGTGCCCGTGGTGCTGGGAGCGATTGCCCTTGTCGTGTCGTACTTCTCGGGGCCGATGCTCAACTTCGGCGACTTCTCCCGTTACGGAAAGTCGTTCGGGGCCGTCAAGCTTGGCAATTTCCTGGGCCTTCCACTGAATTTCCTCTTCTTCTCGGTACTCACCGTGGTTACGGCCTCCGCGACACTTCCGGTGTACGGACGACTGATCACCGACCCGGTGGAAACCGTCGCCCAGATGGACAACCTGTTCGCGGTGGTCCTCGGCCTGCTCACGTTCATCGTCGCGACCATCGGCATCAACATCGTCGCCAACTTCGTATCGCCGGCGTTCGACTTCTCCCATGTCAGTCCGCAGCGAATCAGCTGGCGCACAGGCGGAATGATCGCCGCCATCGGTTCCGTTCTCATTACCCCGTGGAACCTCTACAACAATCCCGAAGTGATCCACTACACCTTGGAGACGCTGGGCGCGTTCATCGGACCGCTGTTCGGCATCCTTATCGCGGACTACTACCTGGTGCGCAAGCAGCGAGTGGTACTCGACGACATGTTCACCATGTCCGAAGGCGGAACCTACTGGTACAAGAAGGGTTACAACCCGGCTGCCATCATCGCCACCGTGATCGGCGCGCTGGTCGCCGTCATTCCCGTGATCCTGAAGGCCCAGCCGTTCGGACTCGACGTGGGGGGCATGGCTGGTGCCGCACAGTACTCGTGGTTTCTCGGCATGGGCGTCGGGTTCGCTTGTTACCTTGTGTTGTCCGCAGGCACCCGTCGCGCGAATTCGCCGGCCCCCGTCCAAGCATAGGTTCCGAACGTGCTCATCAAGATCGTCAATCCGAACACCACGCACTCGATGACCGCCAAGATCGGGGACTGCGCCCGATCGGTCGCCGGTCCGGGCACCGTCGTGGAGGCGGTGAACCCCGAGATGGGGCCGGCCTCCATCGAAAGTCACTACGACGAGGCCTTGAGCGTTCCCGGTCTGCTCCAGGAGATCGCGCGCGGCGAGGAGGCAGGTGTCGACGGTTACGTGATCGCATGCTTCGGCGATCCGGGGCTGGACGCCGCCCGTGAACTCGCATCGGGTCCCGTCCTCGGAATCGCCGAGGCAGCGATGCACACCGCCAGCTTCCTCGGCAGAGGCTTCAGCGTGGTCACCACACTGGGGCGGACCCGGGGGCGCGCCTGGGAACTCGCGGAACGATATGGAATGCAACGCTTCTGCCTCGGGGTACACGCCTGCGAGATCGCTGTGCTGGACCTCGAGCGGGACCCGGATGCCGTGAAGGTCATCACGGAGGCGTGCCGCGTCGCCCTCGAGGAGGACGGTTCGGACGCGATCGTTCTGGGATGCGCGGGCATGGCGGATCTCTGCGCGCTCATCTCCTCGGAACTCGAAGTTCCGGTCGTGGACGGTGTCGCCGCGGCCACCCTGACCGTCCAGTCTCTCGTGACGCTCGGACTCCGGACCGGTGCGCGCGGCGAGTTCGCTCGCCCCCTGCCCAAGAGGTACACCGGGCGGCTCCAGGACTTCGGCTCGCAGTAACGCTCAGAAGGACGGCGGCAAGCTCGGCTGCGCGAAGTTGACCGCCACCTGTGCGCCTTTGTGGTAGCCAGAGGTACCACAAAGGCGCACGAGAGCGAGGAGAACTGATGACCGAACCGCCCGGCCTGACCACGTTCAACGCAGCGAACGACGAGCAAGCCGTCGTGATCCTTACCGAGTGTTGTTCGTCGACGGTGTGGGCCCACCGGGTGGCGGCCGCGCGTCCGTTCCGCACCGCCGACGAGCTCTACACCCGCTCCGACGAGGCTCTCGCCGAACTCACCGAAGCCGAGATCGACAACGCCCTCGCCGGGCATCCGCGGATCGGGGACCGCCCGGACAACGCGTCGTCGGTGCGCGAGCAGTCCGCAGTCGCCGCCGCCGACGACGGGCTGCGGGCGAAACTCCGCGCGGGCAACGAGGCATACGAAAAGAAGTTCGGGCACGTCTACCTCGTGTGCGCGTCCGGACGATCCGCGCAGGAACTGCTCGACGTGCTGCACCGACGCCTCGGCAACGACAGCAACACCGAGCGCAAGAATGTGCGGATGGAACTCGCCGCGATCAACCGGCTGCGTCTCGCACGGTTGCTGCACGACATCCCTGTAGGAGGACGTTGATGGCCAAGATTCTCAGCACGCACGTGCTGGACGCCACGACCGGTGATCCGGCAGCAGGACTGCACGTCCGGCTCGAATCCATCGAGGGTCAACCGATCGCTTCCGCGATGACCGACGCCGACGGCCGCATCCCCGAGATCGCACCCGAGGGTCTGATCGCCGCCACGTATTGCCTCGTTTTCTTCACAGGTGAATATTACGACCAGCGCGGCCAAGACACTTTCTACCCGGTGGTGACCGTCACCTTCGAGCTGAAAGACCCCCAGCGCGGTTACCACGTCCCACTGTTGTTGTCCCCCTTCGCCTATTCCACCTATCGCGGGAGCTGAACGTGAGCAATTCGAACAACGGTCCCCACCTCGACGGCAAGATAGTCCTGGGTAAGAACCAGTATGGGAAGGCCGAGAACCGGATCGTCCGGATCTACCGCGACACCCCGCGCCACGAAATCCGGGACGTGAGCGTCTCCACCTGTCTTCGAGGCGACTTCTCCGCCGCCCACCTCGAGGGCGACCAGAGTGCGGTGCTGCCCACCGACACGCAGAAGCAGACGGCGTTCTCCTACGCGAAGGAGAAAGGGCTCGACTCCATCGAGGAGTACGGGCTGGCGTTGGCGCGACATTTCGTCGACGACATCGAACCGGTCGAGGGCGCACGCATCGAGATCGAGGAGTACTCCTGGGCGCGGGCTGTGGTCGAGGGTGCCGAACACGATCACACCTGGGTCCGGAAGGGCGAGGAGGTACGTACCGCGGCTGTCACGGTCGACGCCGACGGAACGTGGGTGGTCGGTGGCCTGAAGGATCTGGTGATTCTGAAATCCACGGGCAGCGAGTTCTTCGGTTTCCTGAAGGACGAGTACACCGTCCTCGAGGAGACCCACGACCGGGTGATGGCCACGTCACTCGTCGTGCAATGGCGGTTCGTCACCACCGGCGTCGACTGGAACAGCGTGTACACCGACATCAAGGAACAGATCGTGTCCACGTTCGCGACGGTGCATTCGCTGGCCCTGCAGCAGACACTCTACGAAATCGGCAAGGCCGTCCTCGAACGCTGTCCCCTGATCGCGGAAGTACGTCTGTCCGCTCCCAACAAGCATCACTTCGCGCACGACCTCGGGCGCTTCGGTGTGGAGAACGACAACGAAGTGTTCTACGCCGCCGACCGCCCCTACGGTCTGATCCAGGCGACGGTCGAGCGTTCCGATGCCCCGGACGCCGGGCCGGCATGGTCCGCCTACGCAGGTTGGCTGAGTTGACGTCCCCCCATACGGACACGGTGGTCGTCGACGGGCGCACGGTGGTCGAGCGTGGGAGAGTGATCACTGTGGACGAGGACGTCGTTGCGGCGGAGGTCGAGAGGGCCCACCGCGCTCTGGTGCGCCAGGCGGGGTGACACCATGGACCTGTCGTTCGTCACCGACATCACCACACCGCGTACCCGCGCGGAACTCCCCGCGCCGGAACCGGGATCGGCCTACCTGGCCGGCGGCACGTGGTTGTACTCGGAACCGCAACCGGGTCTCACCCGCCTGGTCGATCTCACCACCTTGGGCTGGCCGGCAGTCACGGTACACCCCGAAGAACTCGAGGTTGCCGCCACCTGCACCATCGAAACACTCTGCAACACAGATTATCCCGCGCAATGGACCGGAACGAGCCTGTTCCGACCCTGTGCCGAAGCGCTCGTCGCGTCGTGGAAGATCTGGCACACCGCCACCGTCGGGGGAAATCTCGCGCTTGCACTCCCCGCCGGCGCCATGATCACCGCGTGCTGTGCGCTGGAGGCCGAGGTGCTTGTGTGGGCGGCCGACGGGGGCGAACGGCGGATTCCGGCGGTCGAGTTCGTCACCGGTTCCGGGTGCACAGTATTGCAACCGGGCGAACTGATCCGCAGCATTCACTTCCCGGGATCGGCCCTCCGGAGTCGCACGACACTACGCAAGATCGCCTATTCGCCGCTCGGCCGGTCCGGCGCACTCCTGGCTGCACGACTCGGGCCGGAGGGTTTCGCGCTCACCGTCACCGCGTCGACCCACCGTCCTTTCGTTTTGCGGTTCCCCGACGTACCCGACTCACGCACCCTTGGTAGTGCACTGGCGGAGAGCATTCCGCCCGATGCCTACTTGACGGACGCGCACGGTGTCGCCGACTGGCGCCGCCACGTCAGCGCCGTCCTCGCTGAGGAGATCAGGGAGGAACTGGCATGAGGTTCACCGTCGACGGGCAGTCGGTCAACGCCCACCCGCGGCCCGGCCAGTGTCTGCGCACGCTGTTGCGGGACCACGAGATTTTCGCGGTCAAGAAGGGGTGTGATGCCGGCGATTGCGGCGCCTGCACGGTGTTGCTCGACGGCCACCCCGTGCATGCGTGTGTCGTTCCGGCGCACCGCGCCGAGGACCGCGAGGTGACCACGGCCGCTGGCCTGGGCAGCCCCGATCGACTACATCCCGTCCAGCAGCAGTTCGTCGCTGCCGCCGGCTTCCAGTGCGGGTTCTGCACTCCCGGAATGGTGGTCACCGCCTCCGCGCTCACCCCCGATCAGCGCGCCGATCTCCCGCACGCTCTGAAGGGAAACCTGTGCCGCTGCACGGGTTACCGCGCAATCCGCGATGCTGTCGGCGGCGTCCGCACCACCGAGGACGACTGCAGCGGTGATTCCTCGGGCCGCTCGATTCCCGCCCCCGCCGCCACCCGGGTGGTATGCGGCGCCGAACCGTACACGCTCGACATCCGGGTCGAAGGCTTACTCCACGTCCAGGTCCTCGGCAGCCCACACGCCCACGCGCGGATCACCCGCATCGACACCGCCGCGGCGGAGGAAGTACCCGGCGTCCACGCGGTTCTCACGCACCGCGACAGCCCGGACTTCGCCTTCTCCACCGCACGCCACGAACTCCGCACCGACGACCCGGACGACACCTACGTCTTCGACACCGTGCTGCGATTCGTCGGGCAGCGTGTCGCGGCGGTGGTCGCCGACTCGGTCGACATCGCGCGTCGTGCAATGGAAGTGATCGACGTCGACTACGAGGTGCTGGAGCCTGTTTTCGACCCGGAACTAGCGCACCGGGCGGGCGCACCCCAGCTCCACGCAGGCAAGGGCGCCGAGTCACGTATCGCGGACCCCACCCGAAACTTGGTGGCAGAGTTGCACGGTGAGGTCGGCGACATCGAATCAGGACTCGAGGCGGCCCGGGCGTTCGGCGCGGTGGTCGAGGGAACGTGGCAGACGCAGCGCGTGCAACACGTCCATCTGGAAACGCATTCCGCGATCGGCTGGCTGGACGACGAGGGCCGACTGACCCTCCGGAGCAGCACTCAGGTTCCCTTTCTCGTACGCGACGAACTGGCACGACTCTTCGCGCTGGACCGTTCCCGGGTCCGGGTGTTCACCGCCCGCGTCGGCGGCGGGTTCGGCGCCAAGCAGGAAATGCTCGTGGAAGACCTCGTGGCACTTGCGGTCTTGCGCACCGGTAAGCCCGTGCAGTATGAGTTCACCCGCTCGGACCAGTTCACCACCGCGCCGTGCCGGCATCCCATGCGGATCTCGGTGAGGGCGGGCGCCGATGGAGACGGAAGGCTGACTGCGCTCGCCGTGGATGTACTCTCGGACGCCGGAGCCTACGGGAATCATTCTGCGGGGGTGATGTTCCACAGCTGCGGAGAGTCCGTCGCGTTGTACCGCTCCCCCAACAAGCGGGTGGATGCCCGGGCCGTCTACACCAACAACCTGCCCTCCGGCGCCTTCCGCGGATACGGGCTGGGACAAGTCATTTTCGGTATCGAATCGGCGCTCGACGAACTTGCCGGAAAGCTGGGGATCGACCCCTTCGAATTCCGCCGACGCAACGTGATCGTCCCGGGCGACGACTTCGTCGAAGGTGAGGTCGCCCACGACGACCTCACCTATGGGAGCTATGGGCTCGACCAATGCCTCGACCTCGCCGAGACGGCACTGCGGCGTGGCAACGGAGTTACCCCGCCGAAGGGATCGCAGTGGCGAGTGGGCGAGGGCATGGCGGCATCCATGATCGCTACTATCCCGCCGCGTGGTCACTTTTCCGAGGCGTCGTGCACCCTCGTCGAGGGCGGCCGATACGAATTGCGGGTGGGGACCGCCGAGTTCGGCAACGGGACGACGACCGTGCACACGCAGTTGGCAGCGACCGCACTCGGAACCACCGCGGATCGGATCATCGTCCGCCAGTCCGACACCGACATCACCGGGCACGACACGGGAGCGTTCGGGTCGGCCGGAAGTGTGGTAGCCGGAAAAGCAGTCAATCAGGCGTGCAACAGTTTGCGCGCACTTCTGTTCGATACCGCGCGCCGCATCGCCGGCGTTGCTGACGACGCAGAATGCTCGGTGACACCGGCGGGTGTCCGAATCGGCACCCGGGTGATCGAGTTGGACAAGCTGGTAGCCGAGGGTGAGCTCCGAGCCGAAGGTCGGCACGACGGCACTCCCCGCTCGGTGGTCTTCAATGTGCATGCGTTTCGGGTCGCCGTCGACACGGTCACCGGTGAGGTACGAATCTTGCAGTCGATCCAGTCTGCCGATGCGGGGACCGTCCTCAACCCGCAGCAGTGCCGGGGGCAGGTCGAGGGTGGCGTGGCTCAGGCGATCGGCAGCGCGCTGTATGAAGAGATCCGCCTCGACGGCGCCGGGACAGTACTGGGACCCCAACTGAGGAACTACCACATCCCTCAATTGGTCGATGTCCCCGAGACCGAGGTGTACTTCGCGGACACCTACGACGAACTGGGACCGCTGGGCGCCAAATCGATGAGCGAGTCGCCGTACAACCCTGTGGCTCCGGCCTTGGCCAATGCCATCGCCGATGCCACCGGCGTACGCATGCGACGGCTACCGATGACTCCGGCACGGGTGTGGCGGGAAATGACCACGGCCCGGGTTCATCGCATCGAGCTCTCGTAACTCGTGCGGTTGTGCACTCACACCTGCTCATACGGCCGGGCACTGGGCCCGTTCCGCCGCGAACCGGCTCTGATCGGTGGCATTGTTGAATACGGGCCGCTACTGGACGGGAGTTCATCACATGGCAACGCACATCCACCTCGGGCACATTTACCACATCGCAGGCGCACCAAAAGTAACCGAAGCCGCGGCCGCCCTGGTATCGATTCCCGACGGCGCTCTGGTCCTGGACGACGCCGGGCGAATCGTGTTCTGCGGTGACCGCGCCGAGATCCCGCCGGAATACGAGTCCGGCACCGTGCACGACCACCGGCCCGGTTTTCTCCTGCCGGGGTTCGTCGACACCCACATCCACTTTCCGCAGACCTACGCCGGCGACTCCTACGGCGGTGGCCAGCTCCTGGAGTGGCTGACCCTGTGCATGTTCCCGTCGGAGGCGAAGTTCGCCGACCCAGCGTTCGCACAGCAGGCAGCCGTCGAGTTCACGAATCGGCGCATCACGTCGGGCACCACGGCCGCCATGGTGTTCGGGTCGGCATTCCCGCACGCACAGGACGCGTTGTTCACCGAGACGAAAAAGGCCGGTCTGCGCATCGTCAGCGGCCGCGGAATTCAGACCGTCGGTGGCGACTCCGCTCAGCCGCTGATGACCTCCGAAGAAGACGCCATCCGGCTCACCCGCGAAGAGATCGACAAATGGCACGGCGCCGACACCGGCGATGTCGCCACCGCATTGCTGCACGTAGCGATCATTCCGCGGTTCTCGTTGTCGGTGACCATCGAGACCCTGAAGAACCTCGGGGAACTGTACGACGAGGTGCGGGACCGCGGTGTGTACGTGCACTCGCATCTCAACGAGAACAATCGCCCCGGCACCGGCGAGGTCGACTCGACCAAAGAGACCTATCAAGTGAACTCATACCTGGACACCTATGACGGGAAGTTCCTGCCCGGGTCGGCGGTCGGCGGCAAGAGCCTGCTGGGACGGCGCACCATCCTCGCGCACTGCGTGCACTGCCAGGACGTCGAGCTGGAGCGGATGGCCGAGACCGGTACGTCCGTCTCACACTGCCCGATCTCGCAGCTGTTCCTGGGCTCTGGAACGATGCCGTGGAAGCGTACGGTCGCCTCGGGTGTCAACATTTCTGCGGGAACCGATTTCGGCGGCGGCGACGAATGGCTGATCCCGCGGGTGCTCGGCGACGCGTTCAAAGTGCACATCACCGAACCCGGGGACGACGGGGTGTCGATGCATCCGGCGGAGATGCTGTTCATCGGTACCCTCGGCGGTGCCAGAGCCCTGGACATGGAGAATCGGTTCGGCAACTTCGATGTCGGTAAGGAAGCCGACTTCGTCGTCGTCGACCCGTCCGGCACACCGGCGCTCGACGGACCGCTGCGCAACGCCGTCCGCGCCGCCGACCCCGACCTGGCCCGCGATCAGACCTTGTTTGCGCTGCTGATGGGGATACGCGAAACGTCCATCGCCGAGGTCTATGTCGCGGGCCGGCGGGCCGGGTCGCCCTGAGTTCTAGGCCGCTCTGTCCAACTCGTTCGACTCGGCTGGTTCGATCTCCTGCGCGTAGTGGAAGTGCGGGCGCCGATGGCCGAGGAACGATCCACACCACGACATCACCGCGACGTACCGATTCCGGAATCCGACCAGGTAGACGAGGTGTACAGCGAGCCACAGGAACCAGGCGAGCACACCGGTCAACTCGATCTTGCCGACGCGGGTGATTGCGCGGAACCGGTTGATGATCGCCATGCTGCCCTTGTCCCGATAGGTGAAGGGCGTTCCTGCCGCACGCTTTCCGTTGATGATTGCCGCGACGTGACGGCCACCCTGCATCGCGAACGGCGACTGAGCGGGCAGATTGTTCAGCGAGGCCATGTCGCCGATGGCATAAATGTCGTCGTAGCGGCCCACGGTGAGATCCTCGTCGACCAGCAGTCGACCGCCGCGACCGGTCTCACACCCGGTCCGCTCCGCAAGCACCGCCGCGAAGTCGTTGGCCTGAATGCCGGCCGACCAGATGATCGTCTCGGCCGTCAGACGCTTATCGAACCCGTTACCGGGCGAAGACAGAGTGGCACCGTGCTCGTCGATGTCGGTCACCATCGTGCCCAGCACCACCTCGACCCCTGCACGCTCGAGGGAGTCCTGCGTGTACTTGCTGAGCTTGCCGCCGAACACCGGCAGCGTCTCCTCCGCGCCCTCGACCAGGGTCACGGTGACGTCCTCGGCGGTGATGTCCCGCAGCGACTTCTCGAAGTAGCGGCCGGCCAATTCCTTGATCTGACCTGCCAATTCGACGCCGGTGGGCCCCGCACCGATCACGATGAAGTGCAGCAGGTCCCTGCGACGTTCCGGATCGGCAGTGGTATGCGCCTCCTCGAAGCAGCGGACGATCTGGCGGCGCAACCGGTCGGCGTCGGCGACGGTCTTGAGCGCGTACGTGACCTCGGCGAACTCGTCGTGGCCGAAGTACGCCTGACGAGCACCCGTCGCGGCGATCAAGCTGTCGTAGCCGAGCGTGTTGCGGATCCCGCCGGCCTCGTAGACCACCTCGCGTTTGTCCGGGTCGACGTCGACGACACGGCCGAGCCGGACGTCACCGCTGGGATACTTGGAGAGGATGGCGCGGATGGACGGCGCAATCTCGCCGGGCGAGAGCACTCCCGTGGCCACCTGGTACAGCAGTGGCTGGAACAGATGCTCGGTGGTCTCGGAAATCAGCACGAACGGCGTGCCGGCCTTACCGAGCTTCTTCGCCGCCGCGAGGGCACCGAATCCCGATCCCACGATGACGACCTGTGTGCGATCCACCGAAAACCTCCTCTGCCAGCGTTCTCTGCTTAGCGTTGCGTATGAGCCCACCTTATGGATTTGATGAGGCCGATTGCCAGTAACCTGGGGAAATCGAAATTGTGTTATCTCGATCGCTCATAAATGCTCGTCGGCGCTGTAGCCTGGGGTCATGGAGTTCCGGCAATTGCGCTACTTCCTGGCGGTCGGTGAAGAAGGAAGTTTCTCCCGCGCAGCGGGGCGCTGTTTCATCTCGCAGTCGGCGATCAGCCACCAGATAGCCAAGCTCGAGCACGAACTGGGCACGGCCCTGCTCGAACGGTCCACCCGCGCGACGCGACTGACCGCGGCCGGCGAACGCCTCATGCCGATCGCGGCAGAAATGATGAGCCTGGAGGCGCGCGCACTGTCGGTGGGCCTCGACCCCCGCAATCGGCTGCGAATCAGCGCCAGCATGAGTTTCGCAACCCAAAGCCTCGAGGCGATTTCCCTTGTCCGCGAGGAGTTCCCACAGCTCGATATCGAATTCGTCATCAAGGACTTCGCCGACCGCATGACCGCGGTGGCGTCAGGTGATGCAGACCTGGCCTTGATCCGCGGCGGCGTCGATCGACCGGGCCTCGAAACAGTCGAGTTCGGCCTCGAGGATTTGGTGATCGTCACGTCCACTCAACATCCGCTGGCCGAATTCTCCACCGTCGACCTCAGCGAACTGGCGCCCTACCCGCTACTACTGCCGCCGCGTAGCAGTCAGGTGCTGATCCACACGGTGGTCGAGGACGCCTTCCGGCAGGTCGGGCAGCGTGTCAAGCTCGGACCGTCCATTCCCAGCGACCATACGGCCACCCTCGACGTCCTCACCACTCCCCGATCGTGGACCGTGTTGTACGCCGACACCGCCGACGCGACCCCGCGGCGCGGGCTCAGTTTCATGCGTGAGTCGCACGACCTCCTGCGCATCCCCGTATGTGGGGTGGTCCGTAGCGGCACGGCAACCCGCCCCGAGCTGACTCACTTGTTCCGCGCCCTCGCGCAGTCGATCGCGGGATCACGGGGAGCCGCCGGCGCCGACGCCCCGGCCGACACCTAGGCGTCGACGAGTCCGTGCCTGTCGATCCAGGTCAGCACGTGATCGAGTACCGCCTCCGGCGTCTCGAGCTGGGGGGTGTGCCCGACGCCGGGCAGCACGACGCTGTCCCACCGCGGGTTGTCGGCCGCCGCTTTGCGTGCCGCAGCCACCGGAACCAGGCGGTCGCGGTCACCGTGAATGAGGAGAACCGGTTGTTCGAGGCCGCGCATGGCCTGCAGGTATCGCTGCGGACGAGCCATCACCCGCATCAGTGACCGACTGGCCTGCAGGAACGCGGCATCTTGCGTGGGCTGCTCGCGCCGAAACTTCGCCAACTCCGTCGCTGCCTCGAGGACGTCTTCGGAGGCACGGGCGGGGTCGGCGAAGCACAGGTCGATGACCCGCTCGACCAGCTGCCGGTCGGTCATCCGCCGGCTCGAATACCGGAGGTAGCGCTCCCCGACGAAGGGCGTCATGTACATCGCGAACTGCGCGGCGATCCGTGGATGCGGCATCCTTTGCGCCGCAGGAAGAGCCGGGTCGACAAGGACGAGGGCAGCGACAGATTCGGGGTGGGCCGACGCCTCGAACATCGAAATCATGCCACCCATGGAATTGCCCATCAAGATGACCGGTCCACCGACGACCTCCGTGAGGAATCGGTGGAGCACCGCGACGTTGGCGGGAATCCCCGTCTGACGCCTCCCCGCCGGGCTGAGCCCGAAACCTGGGAGATCCACCGTCAGAACCCGCGTGCGTTCCGCCAATGCCGGGGCCACGCCGACCCAGTTGAGATGGGACCCACCGAGACCATGCACCATCACCACCGGCAGCGACCCTGCTTCCGAATCGCCGTACTCGACCGAGTGGACCGGTCCGTCGATATCGATGACGCTGCCGGAGCCGCCCCACGGCCGCGCGAACGCCTGACCTGCCGGCGAGCCGACTCGTCTCGGATCAAGCATGCGTCCATCCCCTTCGATTCGTCAGTATCCCGCCTCTCGCTATCCGGGAGGCCGGTGCCGGTCAGTCTACGACCGGCGCTCGCGCGACCACACCCGCCCGAACAGTTTACATGCAATCTGAGGCTCACCACTGAGCTCCACTCGTACGCCGATGTTCGCGTCCCATCAGGGATGATCCGTAACTCAGATGTCAGACCGTCGACCCCTGCCGACACCTTTCGATCGGAATAGTGACCCGTGACAGAGAAGATTGCATGTAATCAACCTCCCCGAAGGGCACGTCACCATGGCAATTCTGAATCGGCGAAGCGCCTCGATCCCCAAAACCGACGTCCATCCCGTCGACCGCGTGCTACCGCTCCCCACCCTGGGACTCTTCGGGCTACAACACATCCTCGTGATGTACGCGAGCACCGTCACCGTTCCCGTAGTCGTTGCAGCCGGGCTGGGACTACCCCAACAGGATCTGATCTACCTGGTGGCGGCCGACTTGATGCTGTGCGGTCTCGGCACCTTGCTGCAGTCCCTCGGCATCTGGAACGTGGGCGTGAAGCTGCCCATGGTGATCGGTGCCTCCTACACCGGCATCGCCCCGATGCTCGTCATCGGGCAGGGCAGCGATATCCAGACGATGTACGGCGCAATCCTGGTGGCGGGCCTGTTCACCATCGCCGTGGCACCGCTGGTGTCGAGACTCATGAGGTACTTCCCACCGGTCGTGATCGGCACCGCCATCGTTCTGATCGGTATCCAGCTCGTCCCCGCGGGCGGCAAGATGATTGTCGGTTCCAAGCCCGACGCCCCCGACTTCGGAAGCATGTCCTTCCTGCTCCTCGCCCTGGCGACCGCGTCCGCGATTCTGATCTGCTATCGATTTCTCCCCCTCGCGATGCGGCCCGTCTCAGTACTCCTCGGCATTGTCGTCGGCGTCGGCGTTGCGGCCCTCGGTGGACTGGTCGACGCGTCACCGCTCGGCAACGGACCGCTGGTGGCGGTGCCCGATCTCATGCACTTCGGTGTCCCCCGCTTCGACCTGGTGGCATGCCTGTCGCTCGTCCTCATCCAGATCATTCTCATCGTCGAACTGGCCGGGCAGGTAAAGGCCGCAGGCGAAGTGGTGAACAAGCCGGTGCCGGATACCGACCTCGCGAAGGCCGTCCGCGCAGACGGCGTGATCAACGCAGTCGGCGGCGGACTCGTCCAGTCGTTCATGTACGTGACCTTTGCCCAGAACGTCGGGATACTTTCCATCACCAAGGTTTTCAGCCGTTTCGTAACGGCCGCGGCAGGCGTGCTACTACTCGCGTTGAGCTTCTTTCCGGTAATGGGTCAGGTGGTGGCGATGGTGCCGCGGCCGGTTCTCGGAGCAGCAGCCGTCATCATGTTCGGCACGATCATCGTGGTTGGAATACAGATCCTCGCGAAGGTGGACTTCTCACAGATCTCCAATCTCGTCATCGTCGCCACAGGACTGGGAATCGGGTTGCTGCCCAACATGATCAGTGGCTTCTACGGCCAGGTACCCGAGCAACTGCGACCCATCCTCAGCAGTGGAGTCGCCGCGGGACTGTTTGCGGCAGTACTGCTCAACCTCCTGTTCCACCACGTGCCGGAGCGCAGGAAGAAAGGTGCCGACACCACGCACTGACGCCCGTCCAGAACTCACATGCACACTCATGAGCAGGAGCCTCATCGAATGACCGTCACCCACACCCTGACCGAACTCAATAAGGAATCCCGCATGGGCGGCCTCGGAACCGAAACCACCGCCCGCGACATTCGTCGAATCGATCTCTCCGAGTTCGAGACCAGGCGATCCGAGATCACCGACCAATTGTGGGACGCCGCAATCGACGTCGGATTCTTCCAGGTCTACAACCACGGAATCGACATCGCCGACGTCCGGCGCGCGTTCGCGATGTCCGAGCGCTTCTTCGCACTCGACGATCCGGTCAAAGCCCGATACCCGCTGAAGAAGGGCTTCAACTCCGGGTGGGAGAGCAAGACCCAGGTTCGTCCCTCCATCGGCGTCCCGGACGAGAAGGAGTCATATCAGATCACCCGGCCGCACATGGATGATTTGTGGCCCACCGAGGACGAGCTGGCCGGCTTCCGGGACACCATGCTCGGATTCGAGGCGCAGTGCTGGGAGGTGGCGATGCAGTTGCTGTCCTGCGTCGCCGACAAGCTCGGGTTCGAGCGTGCCTTCTTCACGCGGGCCCACGACCCGTCCGTGGCCAGCTACCAGAGCACCCTCCGGATGCTGCACTACTTCGCCATTCCCGAGCACCTGCACGGCGACCTCGGCCTGTGGCGTGCCGGCGCTCACACCGACTTCGACTGCCTGACGCTGCTGTTCCAGATGGAGGGGCAGGGCGGACTGCAGGTGTTGCCCGGCAAGGAAATGGACACCGAGGAGTGGACGCCGATCGAGCCGTCCGAGGACGCCATCACCTGCAACATCGGTGACATGCTCATGCGGTGGAGCGACGACCGGCTGCCGTCCAACTTCCACCGCGTGAAGAACCCCGGACCGGGCGGCGACCATGGCGACCGCTACAGCCTCGCGTTCTTCGCCCAGGCCAACCGTGACGTCGTCATCTCCGGGCCGGCAGGCAAGTATCCGGACATCACCGCCGAGGACTACCTGTACCAACGCGTCAATGCCAACTTCTCCAAGGAGAAGTAGCGTGAGCGCATGCAGTACGGACCGGTGAGCTCTCGATGACGTCGACCACCGACCCGACCTCAGTGTCGATGGCCGATCGCGCGTACTCGGAGCTCCACAGCGCCATCCTCGACGGGCGCCTTCCACCGGGAACCCCCTTGAGCGTTCCCGCCCTGGCGGGGCGCCTCGGGATCAGCCGGAGCCCGGTCCGGGAGGCCGTGCAACGGCTGATCCACGAGGGCCTCGCCACCCACGTGCTCCACCGTGGGGCCGAGGTGGTGCGGGTGGATCCGGTCGAACTGCTCGACATCTACCGAGTGAAGGCGCCGCTCGAGGGTCTGGCCGCGCGACTGGCCACCACCCGGATGACGGGCACCGACGTCGAGGCACTCCGGGCCCAGCTGGGCGAGCAGGACGCCACCCTCGACACCGGCGCCGAGGCGTCCGAGTTCATCCGGCTCGACATGGAGTTCCACCGTCGCATCAGGACTGCCGCCGGAAGCGACACCCTCGTTCGGACACTCGCGCAGTTCGACAGCAGGACCCATCTGGCCGTCCCGAATTTGTGGAGCGACGACGCCGCCGCGGCGCTGTCGGTGGCCGAGCATCACGAGATCTTCCGAGGTCTCGAGTCCGGTGATCCCGAAAGCGCCGAACGTGCCGCAGTCGCCCACGCCACCTGTGTGCGCGTCCGGTTGTCTCGCCTGCACGGCGTTCCGGTCGACGGGCCGTGACGATCGGGGGCGTGCTGCTCGCTGCGGGCGGTGGCTCGCGGATGGGTATGCCCAAGGCTCTCGTCGTGGGTGCCGACGGGGAACCGTGGCTCCAGCGTGGCGCACGCGTTCTCACGGAGGCGGGGTGCAGTCCCGTCGTCGTGGTCCTCGGCGCCCGCGCCGACGAGGCCGAGACGCTGCTGCCCGACGGCCTGCGGGTGGTTGTGGGTGTCGCAGAGGACTGGCGGCAAGGCATGTCGGCCTCGCTACGGCGAGGGCTGGAGGTTGCGGCGACGTTCGACGACGTCGACGCTGTCGTGATCACCCTCGTCGATCTCCCGGACCTGGGCGCCGACGCGGTGCGCCGCATCGCGTCCGTTCCGCCGGGCACCATACGGGCAGCTCTGCGACAAGCTCGATACGCAGACGCACCCGGGCACCCCGTGCTGATCGGCCGCGACCACTGGAACGCTCTGCGGCAGAGTCTTACCGGTGACACCGGTGCCAGGCAGTACCTCTCCGCTCACGGCGCCGAGTTGGTTAACTGCTCAGACCTCGGAACCGGCCGGGACGTCGACTTCCGCCACTAGCTGCAGTCCCGCTGCTCCTGCCACATCCCTGCGCAGCCCTTGGCCCAACGGGACGTTCGTTCGATCCAACGCAACGAGCGTCCCGTTCGCGCAGCAGCAGTGGGGGACCAGCGGTCAGCGGCTGACCGCCTTCTTGTAGCGCCGGATCGCGAACGGAACGAAAATCACGAGGAGAAGCGCGGTCCACGCCAGCGAGGCGATCACGGGATGCTGCAACGGCCAGGCGTCGGGGACGGCCATGGAGGGGTTCGT
Source organism: Rhodococcus tibetensis (assembly GCF_024438035.1). GTDB lineage: Bacteria > Actinomycetota > Actinomycetes > Mycobacteriales > Mycobacteriaceae > Rhodococcus_F > Rhodococcus_F tibetensis. Next base: position 56,595 of record NZ_JANFQF010000001.1, on the reverse strand, counting down.
GTTTCCGAACAATTCGCGCACGGCCTGGGTGAGTGCGGACACTGGGTTCCACTCTGCGATCACCTTGAGAGGCCCTGGCAGGTTGGTGGTCTCGACGAATGTGTTCGCGACGAAGGACAGCGGAAAAATGACGATGAAGCTGGCGTTGTTGAATACCTCGGGCGTACGGATCCACAGCCCCACCACGGCCATCACCCACGACAACGCGTAGGCGAACAGGAGCAGGAGCAGGTAGCCGAGAACGGCTTCACCGAGACTGGAGTGGATGCGCCACCCGATGACGAGGCCTGTCAGCGACATCACCACGAGACTGACGATGTTGATCAGCACGTCGGTGGACGTCCGGCCCAGGAGGACCGCCGACGGCGCCATGGGCAGCGAGCGGAACCGGTCGATGATCCCCTTCTGCAGATCCTCGACCATGCCGAGTCCGGTCCACGTGGCCCCGAAGATGACCGTCTGGGTGAAGATTCCGGCGATGAGGAATTCGCGGTACGACATTCCGGGAACTTCGATGGCACTGCCGAACACGTACGCGAACAACAACACAAACATGATCGGCGACAGCGTGGTGAAGACGATCAGGTCGGGGACGCGTTTGATCTTGATCATGTTGCGCTTGGCAATGGTGAGACCGTCGGCGAGTGCGGTGTGCGTCGGGGCGCTGGCGGGTGGTGCGGTCATGAGACTTGCTCCTCCTCGGCCTCGTGCCCGGTGAGGGTGAGGAACACGTCGTCGAGCGTCGGCCGGCGCAGCCCGACATCGAACACCTTCACCCCACGATTCGACAGCCGCGACAGCGCCTCGACCAACGCGTCCGAACCTCCGGACACGGGGACGGTGACACGGCGGACGTTGTCTTCGATCGTGATCGCCCCTGCGGCCAGAGGCGTGAGCTCGTCGCGCACCACCGCGAGGTCGACACCCTCCCTGACGGTCAGTTCGATGCGCTCACCACCGACGCGATCCTTCAGCTCGTCGGCGGTCCCACGCGCAATCACCATGCCACGGTCGATGACCGCGATCTGGTCGGCGAGCCGCTCGGCCTCCTCCATGTATTGCGTGGTGAGCAGCAGCGTGGCGCCTTTGGCGACGAGGCTGTCGATGACGTCCCACAATCCCAATCGAGCCCGGGGATCCAGTCCGGTGGTGGGTTCGTCGAGGAAGAGCACCTCGGGCTCGGCGACCAGTGCGCCCGCCAGGTCGAGGCGGCGTCGCATGCCGCCGGAATACCCCTTGACGGGCCGGTCTCCCGCTTCCACCAGATCGAATTGCTCGAGCAACTCACGAGCCCGGGCTTTACTTCGCTTGGCCCCGAGGTGGTAGAGCCGGCCCACCATCTCGAGGTTCTCGAAACCGGTGAGGTACTCGTCGACGGCGGCGTACTGGCCCGACGCACCGATCCGGGACCGCAGAGCGCGGGCGTCGTGGACGACGTCGAGACCTGCCACCCGGGCGTGCCCTTCGTCCGGAACGAGGAGGGTGGTGAAGACACGTACCGCAGTGGTCTTGCCTGCACCGTTCGGCCCCAGCAGGGCCATGACGCTTCCCGCGGGAACCGCGAGATCGACACCACCGAGCGCGGTGACCTTCCCGTACCGTTTCACCAGCCCCTCGGCTGCGATCGCGTCGACCATCAGAACTCCCCGTTCTTCGCATGTGAACCCAGTGTGACTCGAGCCGCCGACAGGGTGAACGAAATAGGGGTCCCGCCTCTTGCGGACCCGGTGACGACGTCTCGAGACTCGATGGCAAGAGCTCAATGGCAAGGACCGCGGCGGTAACCTGGATGCAAGCACCTCGGCGAACTGCGAAGCGGCAGGAGAAGGTGATGTCCGACGACATGTCGGCGCTCCGGGCCGGCCGCGAGGCCTTCACCCGGCGAGACTGGAGCGTCGCCTACACCCGCCTGTCGAGCGCCGACCGGCAGGAGCCGCTCGGGGGTACGGATCTCGAGCGTCTCGCAGTCGCCGCCTATCTGATCGGTGAGGACGACGCCGCCACGCAGTGGTGGACAAGGGCGGTGCAGCAATGGGGACGCGGCAGCGATCCGGTGAGGGCGGCGCGCTGCGCATTCTGGCTCGGACTCGCCTTGTCCCTCCGGGGCGAGCAGGTCCGGGGTGGCGGCTGGTTGGGCAGGGCCCAGAGGCTGCTGGACACCGCGGATGTCGACTGCCCCGAACGCGGCTACCTCCTGGTTCCACTGGGACTCCAGCGCCTGGCCGAGGGAGACGGCGCCGCTGCGCGGGAGGTGTTCTCCACTGCCGCGGAGATCGGTGAACGGTTCACCGACCCGGACCTCATCGCGCTGGGCGCGCTGGGGACGGGCCACGCACTGATCGTGCTGGGACGCCACCGAGACGGCATTGCCGCCTTCGACGAGGCCATGATCGGAGTGACATCCGAGGAGGTGTCTCCCATCGTCACCGGGATCGTGTACTGCGCGGTGATCGAGCAGTGCCAGCGGATCTTCGACCTGCGCCGCTCCCGGGAATGGACTGCCGCACTGACGCAGTGGTGTTCGGCGCAGCCCGACCTCGTGCCCTATCGCGGCCAGTGCCTCGTCCACCGCGCGGAGATCCTGCAGTTGCAGGGCGCATGGGCAGAGTCCATGGAGGTGGCCAGGCGTGCACACCGACGACTCACGCGACCGACCGTGCACGCCGCGGTGGGGTCTGCCAGCTATGTGATGGCCGACCTCCATCGTCTGCGCGGTGAGTTCGCGCAGGCCGAGAAGCTGTACACGGAAGCGAACCGGTGGGGCAGGCCGCCGCGGCCCGGGCTCGCCCTCCTCCGGATGATGCAGGGCAGGATCGGCAGTGCGGTCGCCTGCATCCGGCGTGAGGTGGACGAGACGGTCGATCCACTCGAGCAAGCACGACTCCTCCCGGCATGCGTCGAGATCATGCTGGCCGCCCACGATGTCGCGTCGGCGGATGCTGCCGCTGCGGCCCTCGGTGCGCTCGCCGCGAGCCTCGACATCCCGTATCTGCACGCTGGGGCGGCGCAGGCTTCGGGGGCGGTCCTGCTCGCCGAATCCCGGACGCAGAGTTCAGTGACCGTACTCCGCGAGGCCTGGGAGCGCTGGAACCTGATCGGGGCGCCGTACGAGGCGGCGCGCGTGCGGGAACTGATCGGGCGGGCGTGCCGCGTCCTGGGTGATGAAGACACTGCGCGTATGGAGTTCGACCTCGCCGCGGCGATCTACCGCGACTTGGCCGCCGCTCCCGATCTGGGGCGTGTGCGGACAGAACTCGGAGCCGAGTCCTCGGCATCTCCGCTGACGCCGCGTGAACTGAACGTGCTCCGCCTCGTGGCCGCAGGGAAGACCAATCGGGCCGTTGCCGAAAACCTGTGCCTCAGTGAGAAGACGGTGGCCCGGCATCTGAGCAACATCTTCGTCAAACTGGGAATATCCTCCCGCTCCGCTGCGACCGCGTATGCCTACGAGCATCGTCTCGTCGAGCCGTCTGCATAGAACTACCCATGCCGGGTGGAGCGCTCTGCATCATTCTCCCGAAGCGCCCTGGCCGGGTGCGGTCATAGCGTCGTAGCTGACGATTTCCACTCTCGACGAAGAGGCAATGACCATGACTACAGAACAGTTCGACACCATCGTGATCGGTGCCGGCCAGGCCGGTCTCGCGACCGGCTACCACCTCGCCAGGCGCAAGCAACGGTTCGTGATCCTCGACGCCCACGACCGCGTCGGTGACGTGTGGAGGGAGCGGTTCGACTCGCTCCGTCTCTACAGCCCGGCCAAGTACGACGGTTTGCCCGGCTGGGGCGTGCCTGCACGTTCGTGGACATGGCCTGGCAAAGACGAGGTAGCCGACTACTTCGAGGCTTACGCAGACAAGTTCTCGCTACCAGTTCGCACCGGTGTCACGGTGGATGGGCTTTCGCGCGGCGGCGAACGGTACATCGTCACAGCCGGGGCCCGGACCTTCGAGGCCCCTAATGTCGTCGTCGCGTCCGGTACCTGGCAGACCCCCGTGATCCCGGACCTCGCCGAGCAACTCGACCCCCGGATCAGGCAACTGCATTCCAGCGACTACCGCAATCCCTCCCAGTTGCAGGACGGACCCGTGCTGGTGGTCGGGTGCAGCCACTCCGGAGCGGACATCGCGTTGGAGGTCTCCCCTGGGCATCGGACCACGATCTGTGGACCCGTCCGTGGTGAGGTGCCGTTCGACATCGAGGGACGCGCAGCCCACATCGCGATTCCGATCATGTGGTTCATGGCCAATCACATTCTCACGGAACGCACTCCGATCGGACGGAAGATGCGCCCGCACGTCCGGTCGGGTGGCGGACCGCTTCTGCGGGTCAAGCGAGCCGACCTCGCCGACGCGGGGGTGGAACACTTCCCCGCGAAGGTCACGAGTGTGCGCGACGGCAGGCCCGTCCTCGACGACGGAACCGACCTGGACGTTCGAAATGTCATCTGGTGCACGGGTTTCAGCAAGGACACCTCATGGATCCGGATCCCCGTCACCGGACCCGACGGTTGGCCCGAGCAGTCCCGCGGTGTCTCGCCGGCCCATCCCGGACTGTATTTCGTGGGCCTACCGTTCCTCCGGGCGTTCGCCTCGATGCTCACCGGCGGTGTCGGCAGAGACGCCGAGTTCGTCGCGAATCACATCGCGCGGCGGCGCAACGGGTCCGCACTCAGGCCGTCAACACCAAACCTGACGTCGGGACACCCGTCCCGGCGGTGACGAGCACGTTCTGCACGTCCTGCACCTGGTTCACCGAGGTTCCGCGGATCTGACGCACACCTTCGGCAATGCCGTTCATCCCGTGGATGTAGGCCTCACCCAGCTGGCCGCCGTGGGTGTTGAGGGGCAGTCGGCCGTCGAGGTCGATGGCGCCGTCGGCGATGAAGTCCTTGGCCTCGCCGCGACCGCAGAATCCGAGCTCCTCGAGCTGCATCAATACGTATGGGGTGAAGTGGTCGTAGAGCACCGCCATATCGATGTCCTGCGGCCCGAGCCCGGCCTGATCCCACAGCTGCCGGCCCACCAGTTGCATTTCCGGCAGTCCCGCGAGTTCGGGGCGGTAATAGCTCGTCATGATGTATTGGTCGCTGCCGCTCCCCTGCGCTGCAGCCGCGATCACTGCGGGTTTCTGCTTCAGGTCCTTGGCTCGCTCCGGTGAGGTGACCACGATCGCGATGCCGCCGTCGGACTCCTGGCAGCAGTCGAGAAGATGCAGGGGTTCGGCGATGAAGCGGGAGTTCTGGTGGTCTTCGAGGGTGATCGGCTTGCCGTAGAAGAACGCATTCGGATTGTTGGCCGCGTGCTTCCGGTCGGTGACGGCGATCCGGCCGAAGTCGGCACTCTTCGCGCCGTACTCGTGCATGTAGCGCTGGGCCACCATCGCGACGAACGCCGCGGGCGTGGACAGGCCGTGCGGGTACGAGAATGCGTTGTCCGTCCCCGAGGAGTTCACTTGCTGCACCAGTCCCGAGTTCACCTGGCCGAACCGCATTCCGGAACGTTCGTTGAACGCCCGGTACGCCACCACCACGTCGGCGACACCGGTGGCCACGGCCATCGCAGCCTGTTGCACGGTCGCACACGCCGCTCCGCCGCCGTAGTGGATCCGGCTGAAGAACTTCAGGTCCGCGATACCGGCCGAACGGGCCACCGCCGCTTCGGTATTGGTATCCATGGTGAACGAGGTGAGACCGTCGACGTCGGCCGCCGTCAATCCGGCGTCATCGAGTGCCGCGAGGACCGCCTCGGCTGCCAACCGCAACTCGCTGCGCCCAGAATCCTTGGAAAAATCCGTGGCGCCGATGCCGGCGATCACAGCCTTGCCCGACAACCCGCTCATGCCCCGGCTCCATTCGAGTTTCTGCTCACCACAAGCGTCACCTGCGACGTGATGTGGTTACCCAGAGAGTTCCTGCCGACGACGTCGAGGGAGACGACTCCGTCGTCGATCGCGACCACCGTCCCGCTGAGCGTCAGGGTGTCGTAGGCGTACCACGGAACTCCGAGCCGCAGCGCGATCGACTTGATCAGGGCGTTGGGACCTGCCCAGTCGGTGACGAACCGCTGCACCAGACCCGTGTCGGTGAGGATGTTCACGAAGATGTCCTTCGACCCGCGCTTCTGTGCCAGATCGCGGTCGTGGTGGACGTCCTGAAAATCGCGGGTGGCCAGCGCGGAGGACACCACGAAGGTGGGATCACCCGCAATCGCCAGCTCGGGCAGCGTCGTGCCGACCGCGACATCGAGAGTGGACGTCATCAGTGCTCCTTCGCCGCAGGCTGCCACGCGTACAGGGTCCACGGCGCACCGCCGGTGTCGTCGTCGCCGGGCAAGTCGAGGTAGAGCGCTTCCACGGGCATTCCGACGCTCACTTCGGACGGCTCCACACCGCGCAGTTCACCGAGCATTCGGACACCCTCCTCGAGTTCGACGAGCGCCACCACGAACGGCAGTGAGCGTCCCGGGACCTTCGGTGCGTGATGGACCACGAAGCTGAACACGGTGCCGCGACCCGACGCCACGACGTAGTCCGTCGTCTCCGTCTTGTCCTTCCACAGCGCGGGCACCGGTGGGTGCTGCAGCGAACCGTCCGCCCGCTGCTGGATCCGCAACTCGTGCGCGGCCACGCCGTCCCAGAAGAACTGGGTGTCCTGCGAGGCGCTGGGCCGCATCATCTTCGACGGGTCCAGGTCGTCGATGGGCGCTTGACCGTTCGTCGACTGTGACACCGGTTCAGCGGGTTTCGGCGCGAACTTCAGGATACGGAACAGCATCTCGGCCACGATCTCGTCGGTGCCGTCGCCGCTCGCGACCCGCCACAGGCTGCGGGTAGTGAAGAACCACCCCTCACCGAGGCCCGTCTTCTTCGGACCCACGAGATTCTCGAGGGTCGTGGTGATGGTGACCTCCTCGCCGACCCTCAGGTAGCGGTGGTAGATCTGATCGCAGTTGGTGGCGACGACGGACGTGAACCCGGCCTCGTCGAGGATCGTCGTCATGCGGCCGAGCGGGTCGTCGGGTTGCCGGACGGCGTTCAGCCCCTGCATCGTCCACACCTGCGCCATCGCGGGCGGGGCCACGATGCCGTCGTGTCCCGCTGCCCGCGCCGCCCCCTCGTCGACGTAGATCGGATTCCGGTCGCCGATCGCCTCGACCCAGTTGCGAATCATCGGCAGGTTGACCGGGTCCCGGCCCGGACGCGGTGCGCTGGGACCGGCGGCTCGGACCTTCTCTGCTGCAGCAAGAATCTGTTCGGCACTCATGATGCGCGTCGCTCCTATCGAGGTACTCGGGGAAGCTTCAGGCCGGCCGTCGCGATCAGTTCACGCATCACCTCGTTGACACCACCACCGAAGGTGATCACGAGGTTTCGCTTCGTCTGCATGTCGAGCCACGTCATCAGGTCGGCGGTATCGCGGTCGGAGAGGTCTCCGTGGCGTCCGACGATCTCCTCCACGAGCCGTCCTATGCGCTGGATCCGCTCGGTGGCGAATACTTTCGTCGCAGACGCATCGGCAATGTCGATGGCCTCTGCGTCGCTCGACGCCACCTGCCAGTTGAGCAATTCGTTGAGCCGATACGTCGCGTGGATCTCACCGAGTGCACGCTGTACGTCGGGCTCGGTCAGCAGATCGTGGGCCACTACCCAGTCGCGAATGCGGTCGTAGAGGCCGCCGACGCGGCCTGCCGGCCCCAGCATGACCCGCTCGTGGTTGAGCTGGGTGGTGATCAGTCGCCAGCCCTGATTCTCCTCGCCCACGAGCATGTTGACCGGCACCCGGACATCGGAATAGTAAGTGGCATTGACGTGGTGGGCTCCGTCGCACGTGATGATCGGTGTCCAGCTGTAGCCCGGATCCTTCGTGTCCATGATGAGGATGGAGATCCCGCGGTGACGTGAATCCGCCGAGCCCGTCCGGACAGCGAGCCACAGGTAGTCGGCGTCGTGGCCGCCCGTGGTGAAGATCTTCTGGCCGTTCACGATGTATTCGTCGCCCACCCGGACAGCCGTGGTCCGCAGTGCCGCAAGGTCGGTGCCCGCTTCGGGTTCGGTATAGCCGATCGCGAAATGAACCTCCCCCGCGAGGATTGCCGGAAGGAACTTGCGCTTCTGCTCCTCCGTTCCGTATTTCTGCAGGGTCGGACCCACCGTTTGCAGGGTGACCGCGGGAAGCGGAATGTCGGCTCGCGAGGCCTCGTTGACGAAGATTTGCTGCTCGATCTCCCCGAATCCACGGCCACCGAATTCCACGGGCCAGCCCACGCCGAGCCAGCCGTCCTTGCCCATCCGCCGGATCACCTCACGGTAGGTGGGGCCGTGCCGTTCGGTCCGCATGATCTCGGCCTCCGCGGGCGTGACGAGCCCGGAGAAGTAGCGTCGCAGTTCGGCTTGCAGCTCTCGCTGCTCGTCGGTCAGATCGATGAACACCGGGCCCCCACGAGGTCGAGTCGGTACGAGGCGCCGCCGACGAGGCGAGCCAGGTCTTTGGCGGTCGAGTAGTAACGGTGCAGCGGGTACGTGACGTCCACGCCGATGCCGCCGTGGAGGTGGTGCAGCACCTGCATGGCCGCGGGAACCTCCGCCGCGATCCAGTACGCCATCACATCCAGGTCGTCCTGCGCGTCGAGTCCCTGCGACACCCGCCACGACGCCGACAGTGCGGACACGTGCAAGGTGCGGGACGTGACGTAGACGTCGGCGATCTGCTGGGCGACCGCCTGGAACGTCGCCAGTGGCTTGCCGAACTGATGCCTGGTGGCGAGATGCTCACCGGCCAGAACTGTTGCCCCGGAGAGTAACCCGTCGGCAACGGCACCGATGGAGGCGAGGGCGATCCGGTAGAGTTGCTGGACCGCTTCGGGCCCACCGGCGAGCAATTCGCCCCGTGCTCCCTCGAATGCGATGGCGAATTCGGGACTGCCGGACGACGAGGGTGTGGGGGTCAGCGACACCGCCTCCGAACCCGGCTGCACTAGGACGACGCCGGCGTCGGTCGGGACGAGAATGCGATGGGCACCCTCCGCGAACGGGACCCCCACGACGCGTCCGGTGACGAGGTAATCGTTTCCGTCCGAAACCGCGGTCACCGACGGCGGCGTCGGGAAGGGCCTTCCGGGCTCGGCGAGCGCCGCGGTGAAGGTTCGTCCGTCCGCGAGCCCGGTCAGCAACTCGCCCAGTTGCGTCTCGTCACCGAGCGCGACGAGGGGAAGCACACCGAAGCCCAGCGTCGCGAGGGCTGGGACCACGGCCGCCCTCCGCCCGACCTCGGTGAGCAGCGCACCGACATCAGTGACCGAAAGGCCCTCCCCCCCGAGACGTTCGGGTAACGCGAGCGTGAGCAGGTCGGCTTCGGCAAAGGCGCGCCACAGTGCATCGCCTTCCAGGTCGCGGTCAAGGAGTCCGGCCGCAACCTGCGCGACGGCCTCTTGAGTCTCGTCTCGAGTGAAGTCCACCTGACATTCCCACTTTCGATTTTAGAACGTGTTCTAGTTGTATCACCATCGCCGAACTCGCGAAAGGTCATCGCGTGAGGTGTTCAGGAACGGGGCAGACCGAGGATGCGCTCCGCCGCGACCGTCAGAAGGATCTGCGTCGTTCCCCCCGCGATGGACAGGCAGCGAGTGTTGAGGAACTCCCGCGAGAGGGGACCTTCCACCCAGCCGTCGACACCGCCGAGTTCCATGGCGAATTCCGCCACGTCCTGGCGCTGGCGGACCCCCACCAGCTTGCGCACGCTCGACTCCGCACCGGGATCCTGGCCGTCGAGTTGGCGGAGGGTGGTGCGCAGTTCGAGCAGCGATCCGACCAGCGCGCCGGCGATCAACCGACCGAGTCGATCGTCCGTCACCGGATCGCCGGCACCCGCGAGCGTCAGCAGTTCTTCCATCGCCCCGCCGAGTGACGAACCACCGCCCATCGCCACGCGCTCGTTGGCGAGAGTGGTGCGGGCCAGCTTCCAGCCGTCGCCGAGGTTGCCGACAACGAGGTCGTCGGGCACGAACACGTCTTCCAGATACACCTCGTTGAACAGGGCGTCGCCGGTGATCTCGCGAAGCGGCGAAATCGTGATCCCCGGGCTCGTCATGTCGACGAGGAAGTAGGTGATGCCCTTGTGTTTCGGCCCATCTCGGTCGGTGCGGGCGAGGCAGATCGCCCAGTCCGCCTCGTGAGCCCTCGACGTCCAGACCTTCTGACCGGACAGCGTCCATCCGCCCTCGACTTTCACGGCGGACGTGCGCAGGGCCGCGAGGTCGGAACCTGCCCCCGGCTCACTGAACAGCTGACACCAGATGATGTCGCCGCGCAGTGTGGGCATCGCGAAACGCTCGATCTGCTCCGGACTTCCGTGCTCGAGAATGGTGGGAACCGCCCACCACCCGATCACCAGATCCGGGCGTCCCACACCGACTGCGGCCAACTCTTCCTCGATGACGATCTGTTCGGCAGCCCGCGCTCCCCGCCCGTACGGCTCGGGCCAGTGCGGTGCGAGGTAGCCCGATTCGGCGAGTGCGGTGCGACGCTCGGAGTCGGGCCCTGCGACAAGTGCTGCCACCTCGGCTCGGATTCGGGCCCGCTCGTCGGCGAGTTCCGTGAGGTCGAGGGACAGGTGCCTGCGGACGCCGCCGCGGGTGAGCTCGGCTACCCGTGCCCGCCATGCCGTCGACCCGCCGAGCAACTGTCGCAACGACGTCGCCCTGCGCAGATAGAAGTGGGCGTCGTGTTCCCAGGTGAACCCGATGCCACCGAGAACTTGGATGCAGTCCTTTGCGGTCTCGACCGCCGCGTCGAGGGTGAGGGCCGCAGCGACGGCTGCGGCGATGGGCAGTTCACCGCCGTCGGCATCCCATGCGTCTTCCGCCGCCACCGCGGCGTCCCAGGCTGCGGCGCTCGATGCTTCGACTCGACACAGCATCTCGGCGCACAGATGCTTGATCGCCTGGAATGAGCCGATGGGTTTGCCGAATTGTTCGCGAATCTTGGCGTAGTCCACTGCAGTGCGCAGGCACCAGTGCGCGACCCCCGACGCCTCCGCCGCAGCCAGCGTGGCCGCGAGATCTCGAACCAGCCCTTCCCGCAGCCCGGTGATGACGCGGTCGGGAGCGACAGCGACGCCGTCGCACCGGATGCGTGCGAGCGGACGGCTCTTGTCGATCGTGTCAGCGGAGATGACCTCGAGTCCGGCGGACTCGCCGTCGACCAGGCACCATACGACGCCGTCGCCGGCATCGGCCGACAGCAGCACCGCGACCCCCGAGTCGGCACCGATCGCGAGACCGGCGTCTCCTGTGATCACCACCCCCCCGTCGTCGGTGAGGGTGGCGTTCACCTGCGGATCGCCCAGAACGACGGCGCACGGGATCTTTCCCTCGGAAAGATCCTCGGACCACGTCTTCGCCGCGGCGCCGGAACTGCGACCGACGACCAGAGCCGCTAGCGCGGTGGGCAGAACAGGGCCCGGGACGAGTTCAGTTGCGGCCTGCTCGATCATCGCGGCAAGGTCGACGACTTTCGCGCCCGAGCCACCGACCGCATCCGGGACGGCAACCGAGAAGAGGCCGAGCGACGCGAAGGACGACCAGGACGTGCGCCACGAATCCGCTGGTCCCTGGCGTACTGTGTCGAGCGGGTCCGTCGACCGTGCCCACGCCTGGATCGAACCCGCTGCAGCCCTCTGTTCATCGGTGGTGGCGATAGTCACAACGGGTTTCCGCCTCTCCTGAATGACACATTCGTCTAGAACGTGTTCTAATATGTCACCTGGCCACGAGTCAAGGCGCGAAGGAAAACAGGTATGACGACCAGCTCTCGATCCCGTCCCACGACAGTCGCCGCCGCGACACTGGGCGAGGACGATCTCAGTTCCAACGCGCAGAAGGAACGGCGCAAGCGGATCCTCGACGCCACCCTGGCTCTCGCCTCCAAGGGTGGATACGAAGCCGTGCAGATGCGGGCGGTCGCGGAACGCGCCGACGTCGCGGTCGGGACGCTGTACCGCTACTTCCCATCCAAGGTGCACCTGCTGGTGTCGGCGCTCGCCCGCGAGTTCGAGCGCATCGATTCGCGTGGCAAGAATCCGCCGGGCAGCAACCCCCTCGAGCGCATGCAGCTGATCCTCAGCCAGATCACCCGCGCCATGCAGCGTGACCCGCTGCTGACCGAGGCGATGACGCGCGCGTTCATGTTTGCCGACGCCTCCGCCGCCGCCGAGGTCGACCAGGTGGGCAAGCTCATGGACCGGTTGTTCGCGCGCGCCATGACCGACACCGAACCTACCGAGGACCAGCTGGCCGTCGCCCGCGTCATCTCCGACGTCTGGCTGTCGAATCTGGTGGCGTGGCTCACACGCCGTTCGTCCGCGACGGATGTGGCAAATCGGCTGGAACTCACCGTCGAACTGCTCCTCGGTGACGGAAGCCGCAGACCCGAGTAGGGCACGAACCGCGCACATCCGGGAGCGACAATGCGCTCTCTGCCGCTCCATCACCTAGATTTGAACGCGTGAGCGCTCAAGATCTGCCCATCGAACTCCGTCGTGCCCTCTCCCGGGTCGCGAGGACGCCTCGTCTTCTCGTGGCCTCCGACTACGACGGCACGATGGCCCCCATCGTGTCCGACCCCGAAAGAGCTTTCCCGCACGCCGAATCGGTCCGAGCCCTCCGCGGTCTCGCCGGCCTGGCAGGCACGACTGCGGCTGTCATCTCGGGCCGGGCGCTGAAGGATCTCGCGGCACTGTCCCGTCTGCCCGCGGAGGTTCAGCTCGTCGGCAGCCATGGCTCGGAATTCGACATCGGTTTCATCCACGCCATCGACGCGGACGCGCGGCAACTGCTCGCCGAGATCACCGAGGATCTGCAACAGATCTCCCAACTGCATCCCGGCACCGGGGTGGAGACGAAGCCCGCCAGCGTGGCACTGCACGTCCGCAATGCCGACCCCGAGCACGCGGAGAAGGCACTCGCCGCTGTCCGCGCCGATGCCGCTCAGCGGGTGGGCGTACAGGTCACCGAGGGCAAATCCGTGATCGAGCTGGCCGTGGTGGCCACCGACAAGGGTCACGCCCTCGACCTCATCCGCCATCAGGAAGGCGCCACCGCCGCCGTCTTCGTAGGCGACGATGTCACCGACGAAAAGGCATTCTCCCGGCTCCAGGGCCCGGATGTCGGTGTGAAGGTCGGGTCCGGCGACAGCCTCGCCGAGTTCCGCGTAGACACCACGGAAGAGGTCGCGACCTCCCTGGCGTTCCTGCTCGACGAGCGTCGCACGTGGTTGTCGGGCGCGCACGCCCCGCCGATCGAACGGCTCACCATGCTGGCCAGCCCCCGGACCGTCGCCCTCGTCACCCCCGATGCGACTCTCACCTGGCTGTGCCACCCCGAACCCGACTCCGCCTCCGTCTTCGCGCATCTACTCGGCGGACCGGAAGCCGGTCACTTCAGCGTCGGCCCGCACCGCAGCGCCCTGCCGCTCAGCCAGCGCTACATCGACAGCACCATGACCGTGCAGACACGATGGGCCAGCCTCTCGGTCACCGATTATCTGCCGCACGACGTCCGTCCCGGTCGCACGGATCTGACCCGGGTGATCAGCGGGCAGGCCGCCGCAGTCGTCACGTTCGCACCGCGGCCCGAGTTCGGTCAGGGTCAAGTCATCCTCGAAGCGGTCACCGAGGGGTTGCGTGTCCACGGCACCAACGAGCCGATCGTCCTGCGCTCCCCCGGCGTGCGGTGGAACGTAACCTCCGACGGGAACCAGCAGACGGCCCACGCCGTCGTCGATCCGTCCCGAGGTGACGTCATCCTGGAACTGCGGTGCGGAACCGAGGACATCGGCCCGTCGCAAACCCTCGAAGAAGAACGTCGCGCCGCGTCGGAGTCGTACTGGTCGGACTGGGCGAAGGGGTTGACACTGCCCACGCTGAAGCCCGATCTGATGAAACGCTCGGCGTTGACCCTGCGCGGTCTCGTCCACGTCGATTCGGGATCGATCATGGCCGCGGCCACCACCTCGTTGCCGGAGGAGATCGGCGGCGTCCGCAACTGGGACTACCGTTACTGCTGGCTCCGCGACGCCGCGCTCACCGCGTCCGCGCTCGTGAGCCTCGGCTCACTGAGCGAAGCCGAGGGCTTCTTGGACTGGGTGCACGACGTGCTGGAGACCATTCCCGGCCCCGAGCGTCTGCACCCGCTCTACACCCTGCACGGCACCGGGCTGCCGCCCGAGGCCGTGATCGACTCCCTCCCCGGATATGCCGGGTCGCGTCCGGTGCGAATCGGCAACGCCGCCAATCAGCAGGTCCAGCTCGACGTGTTCGGTCCCATCGTCGAACTGATTTGCGACTTGTCGCACGCCCGCGAGAAGCAGGGCGCCCCGGTCGCGCTGAACGATCGCGACTGGGAACTGGTGTGCGCGATGGTTTCCGCCGTGGAGCGCCGATGGTTCGAACCAGACCACGGCATCTGGGAAATCCGCGACAACCCGCGCCATCACGTGTATTCGAAGGTGATGGGCTGGGTCACCGTCGACCGAGCGGTGACGCTGGCGAAGCACTTCGGCCGCACCATCGAACCGGGGTGGACGCCGTTGCGCGACAAGATTGCGGACGAGGTGCGGGATAAGGGGTGGAAGGACGAGGTTCGCTCGTACACCGCCGCCTACGACGGCACCGACCTCGACGCCGCCACACTCCACATCGGGCTGTCCGGGCTGATCGACCCGCACGACGAGCGGTTCGCCGCCACGGTCACGGCCACGGAAGCGGAACTGCGCAGCGGTTCGACGGTGTACCGGTACCACCACGACGACGGCTTGCCGGGCACCGAGGGCGGATTCCATCTCTGCGCGGCGTGGCTGGTGGAGGCGTATCTGCTGATCGGTCAGCGATCACAGGCGGAGGCGTTGTTCGCGCAGCTCGTCGACGTCGCGGGTCCGACCGGCCTTCTCAGCGAGGAATACGACCCCGTCGCGGAACGCTCGCTCGGAAACCACCCGCAGGCGTACAGCCACCTCGGTCTGCTCCGCTGCGCCCAGCTGTTGGCGTGAGCACGCCGTAGGGCTGCCTCAGCGAGGCGCTGGGCCCGCGGTGGATCCGCGCGACAACTCGGTGTCCAGCATCTCGATCGTGGCGACACCGGAGTGCGACGGAGACATCAGCAGAGCGCCGGCTCGCCGGCCCTTGTCCTCCTGAGGCTGTCGCACGGTGGTGATTCCCTCCCGGAGCGCCTCGTCGACGCCGTCGAATCCGGTGATCGACAACTGGCCGGGCACGTCGATTCCCTGCCAGCGCGCCCAATCCACGGCACCGAGCGCGAGCACGTCGGTAGTGCAGACGAGGGCGGTGATGTTCGGATTGACGCCGAGCGCCTGCGCGGCGGCCTCGTGACCGGATCGGCCGGTGTGTTCGAAACGCTCGACCACGGTGAGCGACTCCGGGTCCAGGTCGGCATCGGACATCGCGTCGCGGACCCCTCCGATTCGCTCACGCTGCACGTGGAAGTGCGGCGACCGCAACCGT
Organism: Rhodococcus tibetensis; assembly: GCF_024438035.1. Taxonomy (GTDB): domain Bacteria; phylum Actinomycetota; class Actinomycetes; order Mycobacteriales; family Mycobacteriaceae; genus Rhodococcus_F; species Rhodococcus_F tibetensis. The sequence goes on along the minus strand of NZ_JANFQF010000001.1, from coordinate 41,081 downwards.
TCCCCGTCGGCGATCCCGTCCGAACGGTCGCGCCCCAACCGCATGCTGAGCACTCCGAGGTCGCGGTGGCCGAGCCCGATCAGGTAGTCGGTGAGATTGCGCATTGCGGCCCGATCGTCGATGCCGACGAGCGATGCTCCCGGAATCTCCCGTGGCTGATCACAGATGACGACGGGGAGGTGCCTCTCACAGACCGCCGCGAGGTACGGATCGTCGTCGGCCACCGAGTAGACGACGAACCCGTCGACACCGGCCTGCTGCACGACCGCAGCGGCGTCGGCATCATCACGCCCCGGCCCGGCCGGGATCAGAAGGAGGCCCTGCCCCGCCGACTCACACGACTCCGCGAGCCCGGACAGGAAGCTCATCGCCGCCGGGTCACGGAAGGAATAGCTGAGCGCCTCGGTCAGCAGGAGCCCCACAGCACCCGCCTTCCGTGTGCGCAACGAACGAGCCACCGGATCCGGCCCGGGATAGCCACGGCGTTTCGCGGCTTGCAGTACCCGGTCGCGGAGTTCCGCGGAAAGTTGGTCGGGCCTGTTGTAGGCGTTGGACACCGTCGTTCGCGAGATATTGAGCTCGGCCGCGAGCGACGCCAGCGTGGCTTGGCGGCGCGGCTGTCGAGACCTGGGCATAGGGGGACGTTAGTACCCGAAGTGTTCGACGGTTCGGCGGGGCTCGGCCGAAAGTGCACTACCAGCGACGTATCCGCTAAAGTGCAACGGTAACGGTTTCCAATAGCATTTAGCTCGTCTTCTGTCAGGAGTCTTCTTTGCGCGCTTCCTCAGGCTTACGTGTCGCGACGGCCTCCGTCGGGCTGTCCTTCGCCGCTGCCCTCACCCTCACTGCGTGCAGCTCCGACACGTCGAGCGACGGCGCCTTGACGGTCGTCGCGTCGACGAACGTGTGGGGCAGCGTCGCGCAGGCGGTTGCCGGCGACAAGGTCGAGGTGAGCTCGATCATCACCGAGCCGTCCTCGGATCCACACTCTTTCGAGGCGAGCCCCACCGACGCCGCCAAGCTCACCGACGCGTCCCTCATCGTCTACAACGGCGGCGGATACGACCACTTCGTCGATGACATCATCAACACCGGCAACGGCGACCAGCTCTCGGTCAACGCATTCGAACTCTTCGAAGCCGGTGCACACGCAGGCGAGACCGCGCACGAGGGTGAAGAGGCCGGACACGAAGGCGAAGAGGCCGGCCACGAAGGTGACGTGCACGAACACGGCGAGGTGAACGAGCACGTCTGGTACGACGTCGCGACCGTCGACGCGACCGCACATGCCATCGCGGAGAAGCTCGGCCAACTCGACCCCGACAACGCCGACGTCTACACGGCGAATGCCGAAACCTTCCACGGCCGGCTCGCAGAAATCACTGCAGTCACCGACGGCATCGCGGCCGCGCACAGGGACGCGCCGATCGCCCAGACCGAGCCCATCGCGCATTACCTCGTCGAGTCGGCAGAACTGAACGACGTCACCCCCGCCGACTTCACCAGTGCCATCGAGAACGGCAACGATCCCGCGCCCGCCGCTATCGCAGCCACGCGCCAGTTGATCACCGACAAGCAGGTGAAGGCGGTCGTCTACAACACCCAGACACAGGACAAGGTCACCGAGGACGTGCGGGCCACCGCGGAGGCCGCAGGCATCCCCGTCGTCGAGGTAACCGAAACCCTGCCCGAGGGGTTGGACTACATTCAGTGGCAGACCAACACCGCCCAGGCCCTCGCCAAGGCGCTGCAATAGAACTGATCGGCTTGTGACGGAACTCTCTTCGACGAACACCGAACACAGCAGTCGCATCCCCGCAGTCGAACTGACGGGGGGGCGGCTGTCTTTCGGCGAACGCACTTTATGGCAGCATCTCGATCTCACCGTCGAGCCCGGCGAGTTCGTCGCCGTTCTCGGACCCAACGGCTCCGGCAAGACGTCGCTGCTCAAGGTGCTGCTCGGCCAGCTCGCCCTCAGCTCCGGCACCGCGCGGATCGCTGGGTCACCGGCACGAGCCGGAAATTCGCACGTCGGATACGTCCCGCAGCAGAAGTCGCTCGACGACGGACTCCCCCTTCGGGGACGTGACCTCGTAGGTCTCGGTGTGGACGGCCACCGGTGGGGAACCGGGCTGCTACGCCGAGGACGTCGCCGCGAGATCGTGGACGCGGCGATCGCCGAAGTCGGTGCCGAAAGTTACGCGGGCGCACCCATCGGTTCGCTGTCCGGTGGCGAGCAGCAACGGCTACGGATCGCGCAGGCACTCGTCGGAGACCCGCAGATCTTGCTGTGCGACGAACCACTCCTCAGCTTGGACCTGGCCAACCAGAGTCTCGTGTCGAGCCTCATCGACCGGCGCCGCCGCACCCATGACACCGCAGTGTTGTTCGTCACGCACGAGATCAATCCCATTCTGCCGCTGGTCGACCGGGTGCTGTACCTCGTCGACGGCCAATTCCGAATCGGCACACCCGACGAGGTGATGACCTCCGAGGTGCTGTCCGCGTTGTACCGCACCGAGGTCGAGGTTCTGCATGTGCGGGGTCGTCTCATCGTGATCGGCACCGGCGACGCCATCGACGCACTCGGCAGCGCCGGCGGACTTCGCCCCGGTGAAGGTGTGCACCACACGTGCGAGGAACACGCATGAGCAACAAGTTCACCGATGCGATGTCGCACCTGTTCGATGTCTCCGCCACCATCGACCTCTTGCAGTACGACTTCGTCCAGCAGGCATTGATCGCCGGCGCCATCCTCGGTTTGCTGGCAGGCGTCATCGGGCCCCTGATCGTGAGCAGGCAGATGTCGTTCGCGGTTCACGGGACCAGCGAGCTGTCGCTGACCGGTGCGTCGGCCGCACTGCTCGTCGGTATCAGTGTGGGTGCGGGCGCCATCGTCGGTTCCGTGGTGGCTGCGATCTTGTTCGGCTTACTCGGAGCGAAGGCACGCGACCGCGACTCGGTGATCGGCGTGATCATGGCCTTCGGTCTCGGGCTGTCCGTGCTGTTCATCTGGTCGTACGAAGGCCGTACCGGTACCAGCTTCTCTTTGCTGATCGGTCAGATCGTGGCGCCCGGAAACAGTGGGCTTGCGCTGCTGCTGCTTTGCGCTGTGGTGGTGATCGGCGTTCTCGCCGTCATCTATCGGCCACTACTGTTCGCCAGCACCGACCCTGACGTCGCCGAGGCGCGTGGGGTGCCCGTGCGTGCACTGTCGATCGTGTTCGCCGTGCTCGTCGGCATCACCGCGGCTCTCGGCGTGCAGATCGTCGGTGCGTTGCTCGTGATGGCCCTACTCATCACTCCAGCGGCGGCTGCCGCCTTCGTGACGGCGAGCCCGGTGAAAGCGACGATTCTGTCGATCGTGTTCGCGGAACTCGCGGCCGTGGGCGGCATCCTGCTTTCCCTGGCCCCCGGAGTCCCTGTGTCGAGTTTCGTCACGACGATCTCCTTCGTCATCTACCTGATCTGCCGACTCAGCGGCTCCAGGCGTCGGAAGAATGCGGGACGCGTCAGCGCCCACGCACACACGCACTGAGCAGCCACTCTCCGCGACTCGACGGCCGAATCGGCCCTCACACGTTGAAAAGTGGACGCTCCGTACAAGCTCTGTCCTTACAGGTGGTCGGGGAAATAGGGCGCCAGCGTTGTTGCCACCTTCGTCGCCTGATCGCACGCCGCGTCGACTGTTTTGAAATCCTCCAGCTCGCTGTACCCGATCATGAACTCGAGAATCCCCGGCTCGATCGCCACCGACACCGTGCACGCACTACCGCCGCGGAAATCCGACACGAGAGCAGGGCGGCCACCGATCGTCGTCTCGTCGAGCACAGTGAAGCGGTCGCTGGTCTTGACGCTGTCGAAGGTTTCCCCGATGGCCGAGATGACGACGCCGAAGTCCGGGTCGCGCGAGCGGAATGAGCAGGAACGATTCGCGGCCTCATCTGATAGCCGAGAACCTGCGCGTACATCGATCCCGGCCGCGCTGATCGCTTCTTGCGAAAGGTCGTCACACGGGTGGTAGAGGATCTCATGAACGACCGGAATCGCAGTCCCACCATCTGCGGACTCCGAACAACCGACCAGCGCACCAGCCGTCACTGCGCCGAGTACCATCCCGATGAGGCCCGAGCGCAACCTCACAGGCGGGCTCCAGCCGAACCGAGATTTGCAGCGATGACCGAATCTTGCTCGTTGTAGCGTGCAAGGACTGCCTCAAACATCGATTTCATGTCTTTCGCATAGGCCTGATGTGCTCCAAATAGCCCCACTGCTGTGTTGGTGAACTCGATCTCATCACCGCCGATGGCCTTCTCGTCAAACTTCCGCGCAAGTTCTTCAGCGGAGTCGATATCGAGTTCACCGATCCCTAGATTTGTCGCGCGGAGTTTCTGCCGTGCACTGTCAGCTAGGTCCGCCATCAGCTCCGCATGCTCCTGGCACAACTTGATACATTGCTCTATGCCGGCGGGGTCGAGTTCGAGATTGCCTCCCCCGACCACGTTCTCGGTGAAAGCTTTCCATCCGGCTTCCGGTGCTTGCGGACCAGCCATGTTCGTTTTCCCCCGCGGTTCGTCGTCCCCACCTGTAAGTCGTGGCAAATCTACCAACCGCGCGCGGCCACCGAACCCGCTCGCCACTCTCCGCGACTCGACGGCCGAATCGGCCCCCACACGTTGAAAAGTGGACGCTCCGTACAAGCTCTGTCCTTACAGGTGGTCGGGGAAATAGGGCGCCAGCGTTGTTGCCACCTTCGTCGCCTGATCGCACGCCGCGTCGACTGTTTTGAAATCCTCCAGCTCGCTGTACCCGATCATGAACTCGAGAATCCCCGGCTCGATCGCCACCGACACCGTGCACGCACTACCGCCGCGGAAATCCGACACGAGAGCAGGGCGGCCACCGATCGTCGTCTCGTCGAGCACAGTGAAGCGGTCGCTGGTCTTGACGCTGTCGAAGGTTTCCCCGATGGCCGAGATGACGACGCCCGAGTAGGAGTCCGGGGACTGATACCCGCACCCGAAGGACTGAGGGTTGTTCCGTTCCGGCATACGGTCGGGTGGCGATGCATTCATGCGTGCCGTGGTGATTGCTTCCTGCGAAAATCCATCACAGGGATGGAACGAGATGCTGGGTTTCGGCGCTTCACCTGCTCGTCCGTCCAGCGACTGGGTACAGCCACTAACGCTCAACGTAATGGCGGCGACCGCGATCGAAACCGTACTTGGCCACAAACGACCGCTCACAGCGCGGTTCCCGCGGATCCCAGGCTCACAGCTGTAGCGTCATCTTGCTCGGTATACCTGGCCAGCACCGCTTCGAACATAGACTTCATATCCTTCGCGTAAGACTGGTGCGCGGTGAATAGCCCGACCGCAGTGTTAGATACGCTGATGTCGCTGCCGCCCACTGCTTTCTCATCGAACTTGCGAGCCAAAGCCTTCGCGGACTCGATGTCGTTTTCACCGATTCCCAAGTTCGTTGCTCGTAATTCGAACCGGGCTCGGTTAGCGAGTTCGCCCATGCGACGTGCGTGATCATCGCACAACGTGATGCACTGCTCTATGCCGGCGGGGTCGAGTTCGAGATTGCCTCCCCCGACCACGTTCTCGGTGAAAGCTTTCCATCCGGCTTCCGGTGCTTGCGGACCAGCCATGTTCGTTTTCCCCCGCGGTTCGTCGTCCCCACCTGTAAGTCGTGGCAAATCTACCAACCGCGCGCGGCCACCGAACCCGCTCGCCACTCTCCGCGACTCGACGGCCGAATCGGCCCTCACACGTTGAAGAGTGCAAGCTCAGTACAAGCTCTGTCCTTACAGGTGGTCGGGGAAATAGGGCGCCAGCGTTGTTGCCACCTTCGTCGCCTGATCGCACGCCGCGTCGACTGTTTTGAAATCCTCCAGCTCGCTGTACCCAATCATGAACTCGAGAATCCCCGGCTCGATCGCCACCGACACCGTGCACGCACTACCGCCGCGGAAATCCGACACGAGAGCACGCCGCCCGCCGATCTCGGTCTCACTCAGGACGTCGAATCGGTCGTCGCTCGCGATACCTGTGAAGGGTGCGCCGATCGCGGATACGACAACTACGTAATAAGGGGCCCGAGACACGAATCCGCACGCATGATTTGGCGGGTCATTTCGATCCGGCATCCGGTCAGGCGGGGCCGCATCGATCCTCGCCGCGGCAAGCGCTTCCAGCGAGAAAGCGTCGCAAGGCTGGTAAGAGATCTCGATAGCGGGCTCGCCAGCGGGCTTCCCGTCGACCGGCTGCGAGCATGCGACGACGCCGACCACCGACAGCAGACTCAGCGTCCCCATCGTGCCGCGGTAAACGAAACGCCTCACAGTTGCACTCCAACGGATCCCAATCGCGCAGCGGTTGCAGCGTCCTGCTCTTTGTAGCTCGCCAAGACAGCCTCGAACATCGACTTCATATCCGACGCGTAGGTCTCGTGCGCTAGAAACAAGCCCACCGCAGTGTTTGCGAACTCGATGTCATCTCCGCCGATCGCCTTCTCATCAAACTTTCGTGCAAGCTGCTTGGCCGAGTCGATGTCCTGTTCCCCTAGGCCAAGGTCCGTAGCGCGAAGTTCTCGGCGCGCCCTGCCTCCGAGGAGTTTCATGTGATCCGCATGCTCCTGGCACAACTTGATGCACTGCTCTATGCCGGCGGGGTCGAGTTCGAGATTGCCTCCCCCGACCACGTTCTCGGTGAAAGCTTTCCATCCGGCTTCCGGTGCTTGCGGACCAGCCATGTTCGTTTTCCCCCGCGGTTCGTCGTCCCCACCTGTAAGTCGTGGCAAATCTACCAACCGCGCGCGGCCACCGAACCCGCTCGCTGCGTAGTACCGACACTGATCAGGGTGTCGAGCGCCGCTACGAGTTCTCGAGGTCCTGCCGGGTTGGCTGCGCGGGGATCGTGGGGGCCGATCGCGTACCGCCCGTCTCCTGCGATGTCGATCCAATTGATGGCTCCGACGTCGCGGCCGCTTCCGTAACGAGGTCCCCGGAATACTCGTATCTTTCCGCGGCCGGCATATCCGCGCTGGACGGCGGTTTCGAGACGCGGCGCAGGGGCGGCTGCGTTGACGTCGCGCAGAATTCCGCCCGCGTACTCGGACTCCTCAGCATCCCGTCGGCGGAAGTGCGTGCGTCCGGCTGCGTTCGGCGGGATCAACGCGATCAGCTGAGCACCGAGTTGTCCGGACGGTCCGGCGCCGAGCACGACATCGCCACCGATCTGCGGCGACCGGCCGGGAAGTTGGGTCGCGATCACCGACCACTGTTCCCGCTGCGCACCGATAATTCTCATCGGCATGTCGCCCGTGGTGGACCCGGAGATTTCAGCGTACAGCTCCGGCTCGGCGAGGACGTCCAGCGCCGAACGCAGGTTGTCGTGTTCAGCACCGGAAAAGACCTCGCGGATCGAGGTTTGTTCGGCGGCATAAGCATTGAGTCCAGCGTGTGTGCTGACGACCCGAAACGGGTAGGGCATACGGTCCTGACCGGTGCCGGTCCACAGCGCGTCGAACAGTTCGGGTCGCAGCCGCCAATTGCGCATGCTCATGCGCCGATCACCGGTGGTGAGACGAGGGGCAGTTTGCCGATCAGCTCGTTGCCGTTGTCGAGGGTGATCAGGTAGTCGGGGGTCTTGTGTTCCTTGTCCTCACCGGCACCCTTGGCTCCTCCGGCTCCCCCGCCCATCATTCCCCCGCCCATCGGGCCGGTGCCACGCATACCGGTACCGGAGCGTCCACCGGCAGCCATACCTGCGACACCGGGTTTGCCACCTGCCCCCGTGCCCGCACCCGGTCGTCCGCCGCCGGCGCTGCCACCACCCAGTCCGCCGGCCCCGACACCGATTCCGCCCCCCGATCCACCGCCGCCCACACCACCTGATCGCGAGCCACCGCCCGAGGACGAATCGGTACCTTGCGGCATACCCGTCCGGCTCTGCGCCTGATCACCCGTCACGGAGGCCGGGGCTGTTGTGGGCGGTGCGGTTGCCGCTGACGGTGCGGTTGTTGCATTCTGCTCAGTGCCATCCACAGTGGGTGCGCTGTCCACAGCAGAGGGGTCGCTCGCGGGAGCGTCGCCGGAATTCGGCTGGCCTGCGTTCGGTCCACCGATCCGATCGCTCGAACTCGGGGCACTGTTCACCTGGTCGACACCTGGACCGGACGGACCCGCGGGAACATCCACCCTGCTCTCCGGTTTCGTGAACTCCGGAACAGAGCCGTCCGAGGTGGCGAGGCCTGGGTTGTAGACGGTGGCCATCGCATCCCGTGCTTCATCTTCGCGGCGGTAGACCTCGTCTTCCGTATCGGTGTCCCACGGAGTCAGCTTGTCCCAGAGTCCGGTGCCAACGGTCTGAGGCACTCTGTCGCCGAGAGCGGTGACGGTGTCGATGAGCGGCGTCAGCGCGCCGGCAACACCGTGAAGTTGTTCCCGCGCCTCAGGTGCGGAGGTGGCATAGCGCTCGGTTTCCGCGTACGCCGCAGAGGCCGCGGCACCCTGCCAGCTCGCGCTGATCTGTTTCTTGACGGCGTCACTGAAAGCGACGATGGACTCGCTTGCTGCCGAGCCCAATTCGGCCCATGCCCTGGCGACGTCGTCGATATGATTTCCGTCCATGTTCGCGACGGCGTTCACGATGCGTGCGTGGTCCCATCGGTCGGAGTGAAAGTTCTCCGGGTCCTTGATGTATTGCGGATCAGCCACGATTCCCCTCCGATTGACGCCCTGCCGAACACGCGGTCACTTGTTTCGACGCAGCAGGACCCTCACCGGTTCCACCCGCCCCCGCCACAGAATCTACAAGATGGGGATGAGAACCCTAGTATTGAATACGTGCCGGCCATCGATCTGAACAGTGATCTCGGCGAGAGTTTCGGTGCGTGGACTCTCGGCGACGACGTCGCGATGCTGAAACTCGTGACCAGCGCGAACGTGGCCTGCGGCTTCCATGCAGGTGACCCTACGACGCTTCTGTCCACGTGCAGGTCGGCGACCGACCTGACAGTGCGCATCGGTGCGCAGGTGGGTTACCGCGACCTCGCCGGGTTCGGACGACGATTCATCGACGTCGCTCCGCGAGACCTCACGGCCGATGTCATCTATCAGATCGGTGCACTCGACGGGCTCGCGCAGGTATGCGGTTCGGCGGTGGCATATGTGAAACCGCACGGCGCGCTGTACAACGCGATCGTCCGTCATCGTGAGCAGGCGCGCGCGGTGGTCGACGCCATTCGTGCCTTCGACGACACCCTCCCAGTCCTCGGCCTTCCCGGCTCGGTGTTCCTCGAGGAGGCAGAGAAAGCCGGGCTGCGGACCGTCGCCGAAGCCTTCGCCGACCGTGCCTACACACCCGAAGGCACGCTGGTACCGCGCACGACGGCAGGGTCCGTCCTCCACGATCCGGCGGTCGTTGCCGAGCGGGTGCGCCGGTTGGCGCTCGATTCCACGCTCGAAGCCATCGATGGCACCGTGCTGGCGATTGCACCCGAATCCGTCTGCGTGCACGGCGACACCCCCGCGGCCGTCGAGATGGCTGCGGCCATACGGAAGTTGCTCGATGCCGAGGGCGTCACAGTGGAACCGTTCGTCTGATGCGGGTACTCGACGTCGGAGATGCTGCGGTCCTCGCCGAGTTCGAAGACCTCGATACCGTCCTCGCCCATTTTCGTGCCCTCGACGACGGCAGGCCGCCCGGCGTCGTCGAGCTCGTCCCGGCTGCCCGCACCATCCTCGTCAGATTCGACCGTGCTGCAGCCAGCCGCGACCGCGTCGTCCGATGGTTGCGGACCACCGAACCGCGGCCGGACGCACCCGAGGACACATCGGAGCACGTCCGGATCACCGTCCGTTACGACGGGCCCGACCTCGAAGAAGTGGCTGAGCTGACCGGCCTCGGGGTCGCCGGGGTGATCGAGGCACATACGGGCACATCGTGGACGGTGGCATTCTCGGGGTTCGCGCCGGGGTTCGGCTACCTTGCCGGGGGTGTGCCCGAACTGCACGTGCCCCGGCGCTCGACGCCGAGAACATCTGTTCCGGCCGGTGCTGTCGGCCTCGCCGGAGAGTTCACGGGAATCTATCCGCGAAGCTCCCCCGGTGGATGGCAACTGATCGGCAGCACGGACGAACAGATCTGGGATGCTCGACGAACTCCCCCCGCGCTCCTTCGTCCGGGTGTGATCGTGCGCTTCGAGTCCGAATGACGCTGTAAGTGCTTGTCATCCGTCCGCGGTGTGTTGAGTCTGCGGTGAACAAGTACGGACGGGGGGTTCTACGCCCCGAGACCGAAGGCGACGAGGAAACCCAACGCTGTGGACAGACCCACCCACCAGCCGCCTTCGCGGTAGGCCTCGGGCATCAGCGAATCAGCCAGCACGGCGATGGTCGCTCCACCTGCGAAGGCCTGGATTGTCGCGATGGCACCGTCGGAGATTTCGTCCGATACGAGGTTTGCGGCGACCACGACCACCACGAGCAGCGCGGCCGTGGAGGTCCACACCGCCATCGCACGTCCGCCGCTGAAATTCGGCTGCGACCGCATCGATGCCGCTCCGGCGACCGCCTCGGGCACGTTTCCGACAGCCACGGCAACGAGGAGGACGACGCCACCCGCCCCGCTGATCGTCACCCCCAGAGCGGTGTTCTCCGGAACACCGTCGAGCAAGGATCCGAGCATCAACGCCCATCCGAGCGCACCGGCGCCGAGCTTCAGCTCAATGAGGCGATCCGCGCCGACGTATACGAGTGCGCCGGCCAACAACGCTATCCCCGCAGTCCAGATGCCCTCCGCCTCGAATGCGGGCTGGAACAACTCCGTCGACACCGCGGCCACCATGGTGCCTGCACCGAAGGCCATCAGCGCGGCGATAAGCGGCCGGGGAAGGTTGTAGCGCAAGCCGACAGCAGCACCGATCAGCAAGGGCAGAGCGGTACCGAGGCCGGTGATCGTATCCAGAGCATCGGAAGATGCGAGACAATCGGACAATGGCTTGGCTCGAGGTTGTGCGCACCGGACCCTTCACCACCGTGCAGGATCGGGGTAGGCCCGGATATGCCTCGGTCGGAGTCGGCGAGTCGGGTGCTGCCGACCGGGTCGCGCACAACTGCGCAAACCGGCTCGTGGGCAACGAATCCGGGGCGGCCACGCTGGAGATCACACTGGGCGGCCTCGCGGTGCGCGCCGCGGGTGCCGTGTCGGTTGCGGTCACCGGTGCGCGCGCCCCCGTCACCGTCAACTCCCGACCCCAGCCGGATTACACGATGCTGCATCTCAATTCCGGCGATCTGCTCGAGATCGCCTACGCGTCGGAAGGTCTGCGCAGCTACCTCGCGGTGCGCGGAGGCGTCGATGTTCCTCCCGTGATGGGCAGCCGGTCGAGAGACACGCTGTCCGATCTCGGTCCCGATCCGGTGGCCGAGGGCGATCGAATCCTGGTCGGGGCGGAATGCGGCGACTGGCCTGCCGACGAATTCGCACCCCCACCCACAGTCCCCGAGAATCCGCTGATGATGCGGGTTCGACTGGGACCCCGCGACGACTGGTTCACCCGAGCCTCGGTCGCCGCACTCCTGCGGGAGACGTGGACAGTAAGCCCCGACACCAACCGGGTGGGTGCGCGTCTCGACGGGCCGGGGCCTCTGCATCGAGCGATCACCCGCGAACTGCCCAGTGAGGCGATGGTGGCGGGGGCCTTGCAGGTGCCGCCCGACGGACGGCCGATCTTGTTCCTCGCCGATCATCCGGTCACGGGTGGGTATCCCGTGATCGCGGTCGTCGTCGAAGACGACCTGCCGGTGGCGGCGCAATTGCGCCCCGGCCACCGAATGCGCTTCCATCGGGTGCTCGCGCCGACGATCCCGAGATGACTCTTATTGTGGAGCCCGCGACGCTTCGGCGTCCGTCGTCACAGTGTGGAGGGTTCCAGCTAGCTGCGGCGGCGACGCGCGATGTCGGCCAGCACCACGCCCGCGGCGACGGACGCGTTGAGCGACTCGACGGGCCCGGCCATCGGGATGCTGAGGATGGCGTCACAGTTCTCCCGAACCAGACGTGACAGTCCTTTGCCCTCCGAGCCGACCACGACCACGACGGGACCGCTGCCGTCGAAGTCGTCGAGAGTGGTGTCACCACCGGCGTCGAGACCGACGACCTGAACACCCTTGGACGCCCAATCCTTCAGCGTCCGAGTGAGGTTCGTGGCGCGGGCGATCGGCAACCGGGCTGCCGCTCCCGCACTCGTACGCCAGGCGACCGCGGTGACCGCTGCGCTACGGCGCTCCGGGATGACCACACCGTGTCCGCCGAACGCAGCCACCGATCGCACGACGGCACCGAGGTTACGCGGATCGGTGATGTTGTCGAGGGCCACGAGCAGCGGCGCCTCCTGATGCTTACGGGCCTCTGCGAGGAGGTCGTCGGGGTGCGCGTAGCGGTACGGCGGCACCTGCAATGCGATCCCTTGGTGCAGGCCGTTGGCGCTGAGCCGGTCGAGATCGGTTCGCGGAACCTCGAGAATGGAAATTCCGGCGTCGGCGGCCCGCTGCACGGATTCCTTGAGACGATCGTCGCTCTCGGTGCCGACCGCGACATACAGGGCGGTCGCGGGGACACCGGCGCGCAGACACTCGACGACAGGATTGCGGCCCAGCACGGTCTCGGGTCCGTCGAGGACTTTGCGTCCCGCGGTCTGCCTGCCGCGACCCGGCTGCTTCTCGGCCTCACGGCTGGCTTTCGCGGCCCGCTTGGCAGCGGGATGTTTAGTGCGGGCCTCGGCGGGCGGAGTTGCGCCTCGTCCCTCGAGTCCCCTGCGACGCTGGCCACCGGAGCCGGCGACCTGCCCCTTCTTCGTACCCGACTTGCGGACGGCTCCGCGCCTACTCGAATTTCCAGCCATTACTACTGTCCTGCCTTGAGAGACCACTCGGGCCCGTTGGGGGTATCGGTGACCTCGACGCCCGCCCGGATGAGCCGGTCACGCACCTCGTCGGCCACAGCCCAGTTCTTCTCGGCGCGGGCACTCTGCCTACGCTCCAATTCGGCCCTGACAAGTACGTCCAGGGCATCGGTCGCCGCGGACGCATCCGCGGTGTCCTGAGTCCAGTGCGGATCGAGGGGGTCCACACCGAGGATCCCCATCATGGCCCGTACCTGCGACGCGACCTCACGCGCGCCTTCGAGGTCTCCGCCTTCGAGAGCGATGTTGCCCTCGCGCACCCGGCCGTGTACGTCGGCGAGCGCGGCTGGGACGGCGAGATCGTCGTCGAGCGCACGACCGAACGCCTCCGTCCAACGGCCGACGGGAACGTCACCGGCCCGCTCACAGGTCCGGTTCACGAAAGATTCGACCCGACGGAACGCCGCAGCCCCTTCGTCGAGCGCGGTGTCGGAGTACTCGAGCATCGACCGATAGTGTGCGCTGCCGAGGTAGTACCGAAGTTCCTGCGGCCGCACCTTTTTCAGCACGTTCGGCACCGAAAGAACATTGCCGAGCGACTTCGACATCTTTTCGCCACCCATGGTGACCCAGCCGTTGTGCAACCAGTACTGCGCGAAACCGTCGCCGGCACACTTGGCCTGTGCGATCTCGTTCTCATGGTGGGGGAAAACGAGGTCGAGCCCGCCGCAGTGAATGTCGAACTCGGCACCTAGATAGAACTCGGCCATCGCCGAGCACTCGAGGTGCCATCCCGGACGACCACGACCCCACGGCGTCGGCCACGAAGGCTCGCCGGGCTTAGCCGCCTTCCACAGCGTGAAGTCTCGGGGATCCCGTTTGCATTCGCCGGCACTCTCACCTTGGTGCACGTCGTCGAGCTTGTGCCCGGAGAGGCTGCCGTAGCCCGCGTAACTGCGCACGTCGAAGTAGACGTCACCACCCGAGGCATACGCGTGACCGTTGTCGATCAGTCGCTGCATCATCTCGACCATCTGGGTGACGTGCCCGGTGGCCCGCGGCTCGATCGACGGCGGAAGGACACCGAGCTGCTGATACGCCCAGGTGAAGGACCGCTCGAATGTGGCGGCCCACTCCCACCAGGGGCGACCGGCCTCGGCGGCCTTGTTCAAGATCTTGTCGTCGATGTCGGTGACATTGCGCACGAAGGCCACGTCGAAGTCGTGGGCGAGCAACCAGCGTCGCAGTACGTCGAATGCGACGCCACTGCGTACGTGCCCGATGTGGGGGTCGCCCTGCACCGTGGCCCCACACAGATACACCGATGCGTGTCCAGGGGCCAGCGGAACGAAGTCACGCATGGCCCGCGTCTCGGTGTCGAATAGGCGCAGGGTCACGACCAGCGATCTTACCTGGCGCTTTGAGTAGGAATGACCAACGCGGTGGCCACCGCGGCGATCCCCTCGCCCCGCCCGGTAAGTCCGAGACCATCGGTGGTGGTCGCGGACACCGAAACCGGTGCGCCCAGAATCTCACTCAACACCTTCTGCGCTTCGTCTCTGCGCGGTCCGATCTTCGGTCGATTCCCGATCACCTGGACGGCGGCATTGGCGACACCGAGGTTTTCTTCCCCGAGCAGTCGTCTCACCTCGGCGAGCATTGCGGCGCCACTGACTCCCGACCATTCGGGCCTGCCCGTCCCGAAAACCGAACCGAGATCGCCGAGTCCCGCGGCCGACAGCAACGCGTCACACAGTGCATGGACCGCGACATCTCCGTCCGAGTGCCCGGCGCAACCATCCTCGCCCTCGAAGAGCAGACCGGCCATCCAGCACGGACGCCCCTGCTCGATCGGATGGACGTCCGTACCGATACCAACTCGCACTAGTTCACTCCCTCTTCCACCAGCGCGCGGGCCAGCACGAGGTCCAGCGGTGTGGTGATCTTGAATGCTCTGGGCTCCCCGACGATGCTGCGGACCTGCTCACCGAGGCGCTCCACCAGGCCGGCGTCATCGGTGGCAATGCCGTCCGCGGCGGCGTAGGCCCGTCGGAGCAGTGGTGCCGTGAACCCTTGTGGCGTCTGAACCGCCCGCAATTCGGAACGTTCGGGAGTTCCGGTCACGGCACCAAGCACGTCGACGGTCTTGATCGTGTCCGTTACCGGGAGGACTGGGATGACGGCGTCGCGGCCGCAGCGCAGTTCCGCAACGACCCGCGCGATGAGCGACGGGGGCGTGAGCGCGCGGGCGGCATCGTGGACCAGCACGTATTCGGCATCGTCGGCGACTGCGAGCCCGGCCCTCACCGAATCCGTCCGTTCGCTGCCGCCCGGCACGACGACAACTGCGCCGGGAAGGGTGTCGCGAGTGGAATCGACGAGCTCTTCCGGCACGATCACGACGACGCGGTCGACAGCCCCCGACTGGAGGAGCCCGTCGACCGCGCGTACAAGCATGGTCTTTCCACCGAGATCAACGAATGCCTTGGGCGTCATCTCGCCCAACCGCACTCCCTGACCAGCGGCGGGAACCAGCGCGACTACAGGACCTCGCTCTGCGGTCACTGCGGCGTCGCGGCTGTCTAGGACGCGGCCGCGAGAACCTCGTCGAGGATTGTCTCGGCCTTGTCGCTGTCTGTACCTTCGGCCAACGCCAGCTCTCCGACAAGAATCTGCCGGGCCTTCGCGAGCATGCGCTTCTCTCCCGCGGAAAGGCCGCGATCCTGCTCGCGACGCCACAGGTCACGAACGACCTCGGCGACCTTGTTCACGTCACCCGACGCGAGCTTTTCGAGATTCGCCTTGTAGCGGCGCGACCAGTTGGTGGGTTCCTCGGTGTGCGGTGCCCGCAAGACCTGGAAGACCTTGTCGAGACCTTCCTGACCGACTACGTCACGCACGCCTACATACTCTGCGTTGTCTGCGGGAACCCGTACGGTGAGATCGCCCTGAGCAACCTTGAGAACGAGATATTCCTTCTGCTCACCCTTGATGGTGCGGATTTCGATTGCTTCGATCAACGCCGCACCGTGATGGGGGTATACGACGGTGTCTCCGACCTTAAAAATCATCTGTCCCGTGCCCCTTTCGATCTTTCGAGTTTAACACGTGACCGGATCCAGGTCGCATCAACGGTGCAGGTCAGGGGCCCCGACGCTTGATCGTAGGGGTTGACAGCGCCTGGGATACGTGCATCTCAGGGGCTCCGAACAGGCCGTTCTTCGAGACCGAAAGCGCACGCAGACAACCATTGTGAGTACCCAGCGACCGGGCCGTACGAGGGAACTACTACTCTGCCTAGTTGGAGTGCGAACCTGACACTGGAGGACAACCCGTGACTGCTCTCGACAAGCCGACTCGCCGAGTCGCGACCGCCGTTGCTCTCGCTGCCGGCGCAGCCCTCACGCTGTCCGCTTGCGGTGCGGGACAGATCACCCAGACCTCGAGTCAGGTCGCTGCGGTCAATGGCAACGGCGCCGACCTCGGTTCGATCGCCTTGCGGAACGTGCACGTGGTGTACCCCAACTCGGACGAGTACAGCATCGAGGCCGGCGGCAAAGCGGTCCTCGCCTTCGCGGCGATCAACAACAACGAAGACACCGCCGACAAGTTGACCAAGATCAGCACCGACGTCGCCGAGACCGTCACGATTCGAGATGCCGCCGGCGGCCAGGAGATTCCGCCGCAGACGGCGCTCGTCGCCGGTGACGTCGCACAGGACGCCGTGGAGGGCGGTCACGCCGAGCAGGAACGTGACCAGGCCGCCGAGGTCCCCAGCGATGTCGTCCTGGTCACGCTGGACGACCTGAAGGAGGGTGTGCGCCCCGGCCTCACCTTCCCCGTCACCTTCACGTTCGAGAAGGCCGGTGACGTCACCGTGTCCGTTCCCGTCGATGCCGGTCACGAAACCGAGCGACACGTGTCCGACAAGTCGGCGGGCACCCAGGCCGAGGGCGGCGGCGGACACTGACGGCCGCCCGGGGCCGGTCTGTCGGACCGGCTCTCTAGGCTGCGTCGGTGGCCAAACTCAAGTCCAGTTTCCGGTGCTCGTCGTGTCAGTGCACCGTGCCCAAATGGGTCGGCCGCTGTCCCGAGTGCGGCAGCTGGGGGTCGATGGACGAGGCTCCGATCCTCGCGCCGGTCGCGAGCCGTCCCGGTGCCTCTCTCGCGAAGGCGGGTGCTGGGGCCGTCCTTCCGTCCACGCCGGCAACACCCATCACGCGTATCGACAGCACGTCCACTCGCGCCAAGCCCACCGGAATCGGTGAACTCGACCGTGTCCTCGGCGGTGGCGTGGTTCCGGGGTCGGTCGTTCTGCTCGCGGGCGAACCCGGCGTCGGCAAGTCCACGCTCCTCCTCGAGGTCGTGCACCAGTGGGCGCGGCGGGGTCCGGACGACCGATCCCTCTACGTCACGGGTGAAGAATCCGCCGGGCAGGTACGGCTACGCGCCGATCGGACGGGCGCGGTGCACGAGCGGGTCTATCTCGCCGCCGAATCCGATCTCGCCACCATCCTCGGACACGTCGAGCAGGTACGTCCCACCCTGCTGATCGTCGACTCCGTACAGACCATGCTTGCCGCCGACGTCGACGGCGTCGTCGGTGGCGTCACCCAGGTCAAGGCCGTCACCAGTGCGCTGACGTCGCTCGCGAAAGCCAGCGGGGTCCCGGTTCTGCTGATCGGTCACGTCACGAAGGACGGCGCCGTCGCCGGTCCACGGTCGCTCGAACATCTCGTCGATGTTGTCCTGCACTTCGAGGGCGACAAGCACTCCACGCTCCGCATGGTGCGCGGCGTCAAGAACCGCTTCGGTGCCGCCGACGAGGTCGGGTGCTTCGAACTCCGGGAAGACGGCATCGCCGGCATCAGCGACCCCTCGGGACTGTTCCTGCACCACCGGGCCGAAGCGGTTCCCGGAACCGCGGTCACGGTCATGATGGACGGCAAGCGTCCCCTTCTCGGCGAGGTCCAGGCGCTCGTGGCCGCAACCTCCATGCCCGCCCCCCGGCGCGCGGTGAGCGGGCTCGACAGCGCACGCGTGGCCATGGTGCTGGCCGTGCTGGACCGTCGGTGCGGCGTGCCGATCGCCAAGAACGACGTCTACGCGGCGACGGTCGGCGGCATGCGGATGACCGAGCCGTCCGCAGACCTGGCGCTGGCACTCGCCGTCGCCTCCGCAGTGAAAGACAAGCCCGTTCCCGACGGGCTCGTGATCCTCGGTGAAGTGGGACTGGCCGGCGAGGTCCGGCGCGTTCCCGGCGTCGGGCGACGGCTCGCCGAAGCAGCCCGCCTGGGATTCACCCGGGCCCTCGTTCCCCTCGACTCCGGCGCGGCCCCTCCCGGAATGAAGGTCACCGAGGTCGGGAATCTCGGGGCAGCCATCGCGGCCCTGCGGGTATAGCCATCAAATCGACGATGTGCCGAACGGCATGCCCGGAACCCCGTCGACGAAGTTCTTGGTCTTCTCGAAGTGCGCGGCCGTGACAGTGAGGAACAATCCCCGCGACGTGGCCACTACCACGTCGGGATCGGCGTTCGGACCCTCGACGATGCGCGCCTCCGCACTCGCGTAGACCTTGCGACGGATCGTTCCGTCGATTCGCGCGTGGAATTCCAGCACCGACCCCAGCGGAATTGGCCGCGCGAAGTCGATCTCCAGATGACCGGTGACCACCGGACCGTCCACCGTCGCGCGGCACGCCATGCCCAGCGCTTCGTCGAACGCCGTCGACAGGATGCCGCCGTGGATCACTCCTGGACCGCCCTGGTGGCGGGTGGCCACCTCGAGACGTCCCCACACGTCGAGCCCCTCCCCGGCCGTGAAGCTCATGGACATCCCGGCCGGCGACTGGTCGCCGCACCCGAAGCATCGACTCCAGTGCTGCGGCACGGGCTGACCTGCAGTGGGAAAGGTGGGAACCGGTTCCGGCACGGTCAGGTCGTCGGGCAAAGTCCAGGTACTGCTCATGGATAGGTAATCTAAACGCGGGTCCGAGCCCTATTCCACGACGGTCCCATACAAAGTGACGTCTACCTCAGCGGGAGTGTTTCGCGATGAACGATGCAGAGTCGTCGTCTGCGCTGCGCGAAACGATTGCCCGGTTGGCCCCCGGAACAGCGCTGCGCGACGGCCTCGAACGTATTCTCCGTGGCCGGACGGGCGCCCTGATAGTCCTCGGTTATGACGAGCAGATGGAAGAAATCTGCGACGGCGGCTTCGAGCTCGATGTCGAGTTCGCCCCCACACGGCTGCGGGAGCTGTCGAAAATGGACGGCGCCGTGGTTCTGTCCACGGACGGTTCACGCATCGTCCGGGCCAACGTCCAGCTCGTTCCCGACCACAAGATCCCCACCGTCGAGTCCGGCACCCGGCACCGTGCCGCCGAGCGCACGGCGATGCAGACGGGGTACCCCGTGGTGTCGGTAAGCCAGTCGATGAGCATCGTCAGTGTGTATGTCGGCGGGATACGCCACGTCATCGACGGCTCTGCCACCATCTTGTCCCGGGCCAATCAGGCGGTCGCCACCCTCGAGCGGTACAAGGCTCGCCTCGACGAGGTCACCCGCCAGCTCTCGGTCGTCGAGATCGAGGATTTCGTCACTCTCCGCGACGCGCTCACGGTGGTGCAGCGGCTCGAGATGGTGCGCCGTGTATCCGTGGAAATCGAGCAGGACGTACTCGAACTGGGGACCGACGGCCGTCAGCTCGCCCTCCAACTCGAAGAGCTCGTCGGCGACAACGATGTGGCAAGGGAACTGATCGTCCGCGACTACCTCGCCGGCACGGGCCCCGCCCCTGCCACCGATGTCGAAAAATCGTTGACCGCACTCGACAAGATCACCGACGCCGATCTGCTCGACCTCACGACATTGGCCCGGGCGTTCGGATATCCGGGCACCATCGAAGCACTCGAGGCCCCGATGAGTCCACGCGGTTACCGGGTTCTCACTCGAGTTCCCCGGTTGCAGTTCAACCAGATTCATCGTCTCGTCGGATCATTCGGGACATTGCAGTCGCTGCTCGCCGCGACCGCCGCCGACCTGCAGTCGGTGGAGGGGATCGGCGGGTTGTGGGCTCGACACATCCGAGAGGGCCTCTCCAGGCTCGCCGAAACGTCGATTTCCGGTCCGTACGACTAGCTTTCGGGTGGCCGTGGCGTAGCAACCGACCATCTCTTATGGTTGAGGCGTCGAATACGACTCGCCGACAACGGATTCCAATGCGACACGCACGGCGTCGAGGTGTTCCGCCATGGCCTGCGCCGCCACCTCGTAGCTTCTCGATTCGATTCCGTCGACTATCCGATCGTGCTCGTCGTTCGACTTCTGCTGCCGACCGGCGACCAGGTTGAGCGTTTCCGACTGCCGGGTCAGCGCTTCACGGATATCGACAATCACCGATTCGAATACACGATTGCGGCTTGTCCGGGCGATCAGCGCGTGGAACTGCGCGTCCAGGGACACCCACACCAGGGGGTCGTCCTCCTCGCGCATCTGCTCGGCCAGACCGCGGAGGGCTGCAAGATCTTCGACAGAGTGCCGTTGCGCCGCCCATCCGGCAGCGGGGATCTCCACATGAGGGCGCGCCTCGACGAGCTCGTTGGCGGCATAGTTTCCGAAGTCGAGGTCGCGTGCGATCGAATCACTGACGACAAACGTGCCCAAGCCTGACTTGGTCTCGGTGAGTCCGAGTGCATGACATGAGCGAAGGGCCTCGCGGATGACCGAACGACTGACCCCGTGCCGAGCCGCCAACGACGCCTCCGACGGAAGCCGTTCACCGACCGACAGCTCGCCCGAGGTGATGGCGCCGCGCAGGTCCGCGAGGACGGCTTCTGCGGCGCTGACCCGTGCGGTTACAGGACGCCTGGCTGCCCAGCTGTCTGACAGGTTCATGGCGTTATTCTGCTCACGACCAGGCAAAGGCGTCAACCTGCGTGGCCGAGGGGTTGACGACAGGAAGTGAGCCACGTAACAATTACACCTGTCTGACAGCCTGGCAGGTAGATAGCAGGGTAGCTCTACCAAATGGCTCTCCGAGCGCCGCGGGACCACTGCTAGCGCGAATCCACGTGAGGAAGAAGTCAAGTGCTCGAAACGAGAACAGAACACGACCTGCTCGGGGACCGCCAGGTCCCCACCGAGTCGTACTGGGGAATCCACACGCTGCGTGCGGTGGAGAATTTCCCGATCACCGGTCGGCCGATCTCGACGAACCCCTCGCTGATTCGCGGACTCGCCTTCGTCAAGTGGGCGGCATCGAGCGCCAACGAGAAGCTGGGGATTCTCGACCACCGCCGTGCCGAGGCGATCGGTCAGGCCTGCCGAGAAATCGTCGAAGGCGGCTGGCACGACCAGTTCGTCGTAGATGTCATCCAGGGTGGGGCCGGGACGTCGACCAACATGAACGCAAACGAGGTCATCGCCAACCGCGCGCTCGAGATCCTCGGTCACCGCCGCGGTGAGTACCAGCACCTGCACCCCAACGAGCACGTCAACCTCAGCCAATCGACCAATGACGTCTACCCCACGGCAGTCAACATCGCCACGATCCTGACGATCGAGGATCTGCTCGATGCCCTGCGAGTACTGCAGGAGGCGTTCGCGTCCAAGGCCGTGGAATTTGCCGGCACGGTGAAGATGGGCCGCACCCAATTACAGGACGCGGTCCCGATGACACTCGGACAGGAATTCGCCACGTACTCGGTGATGATCGACGAGGACCGCGCGCGACTCGGGGAAGCAGCACTACTGGTTCACGAGATCAACCTGGGCGCTACCGCAATCGGAACCGGACTCAACGCCCCGGCCGGTTACGCCGAGGCCGCGTGCGAGAAGCTGTGCGAACTCACCGGCCTCCCCCTCGTTCTCGCCACCGACCTGGTGGAAGCCACCCAGGATGTGGGCCAATTCGTGCACTTGTCCGGCGTCCTGAAGAGAATCGCGGTGAAGTTGTCGAAGGTGTGCAACGACCTCCGTCTCCTCTCCTCGGGGCCTCGGGCGGGACTCAACGAAATCAATCTGCCCCCGGTGCAGGCGGGATCGTCGATCATGCCCGGCAAGGTCAACCCCGTGATCCCGGAAGTACTCAACCAGGTGGCCTACGAGGTCATCGGTCACGACGTCACCATCACGATGGCCGCCGAATCAGGCCAGCTGCAACTCAATGCCTTCGAACCGATCATCGTGCACTCGCTGTCGGACGGAATGCGGCATCTCGCCGCCGCCTGCCGCATCCTTGCCGACAAGTGCGTTTTGGGGATCACCGCCAACACCGACCTTCTGCGCGCCCGGGTCGAAGACTCGATCGGGCTCGTCACCGCGCTCAATCCCTACATCGGCTACACCGCTTCGACCCGTATCGCCCAGGAGGCGCTGGTGTCCGGTCGCAGGGTCGCGGACCTCGTGATCGAGGCGGGACTACTCGACCGAGGCGAACTGGATCGACTACTCAGTCCGGAGCACCTCGCCAATCTGAGGGCCGGTAACGCAACTCAGGCTCCTGTTCCTACGACCGCCGGAGTTGTGTCATGACGATTGAAAAAGACGGCACGAGCCAGACGCACGACATCTTCGTCGAAGAAGATCTGGGATATCGGAAAGCACTCGGTCCCCGTCAGGTCCAGATGATCGCAATCGGTGGAGCAATCGGTACCGGTCTGTTCATGGGCGCCGGTGGACGACTGCATCAGGCGGGACCCGCCCTCGTTCTCGTCTATGCCCTCTGCGGATTCTTTGCGTTCCTGATTCTGCGGGCACTGGGTGAACTGGTGATGCACCGTCCCACGTCCGGATCGTTCGTGTCGTACTCTCGCGAATTCTTCGGCGAGAAGATGGCGTTCGCCGCCGGCTGGCTCTACTGGTTGAACTGGGCGATGACCGCAGTCGTCGACGTCACAGCAGTAGCGCTCTACATGAACTTCTTCAAGAAGTACTGGGCCCCACTGGGAGACGTCGACCAATGGGTATTCGCCCTGGCGGCAGTAGCACTCGTACTGACGCTGAACATGGTCTCGGTTCGCGTGTTCGGTGAACTGGAATTCTGGTTCGCGCTCATCAAGGTCGTCGCACTGGCCGCATTCCTCTGCTTCGGCGTCTATTTCGTCTTGTTCGGTACGCCGCTCGAAGGTCACACCTCCGGTTTCAGCATGATCTCCGACAACGGCGGGTGGTTCCCCAACGGCATCCTGCCCGCGATCGTGGTAATCCAAGGTGTCGTCTTCGCTTACGCATCCATCGAATTGGTCGGCACGACAGCCGGGGAGACGAAGAATCCGGAGAAGGTGATCCCCAAGGCGATCAACACGGTGATCCTCCGGATCCTCGTCTTCTACGTCGGATCCGTCCTGCTGCTGGCGCTACTCCTCCCCTACATGGAATACCACGCCGGCGAAAGCCCGTTCGTCACCTTCTTCGGAACGATCAACGTCGAAGGCGCAGACGCGATCATGAATCTCGTCGTACTCACCGCCGCACTGTCTTCACTCAACGCCGGACTGTATTCGACGGGACGAATACTGCACTCGATGGCCATGGCGGGGTCGGCGCCCGCGTTCGCCGCGAAAATGAACAAGGCAGGTGTCCCCTACGGCGGCATCGCTCTCACCGGCTTCGTCATCCTCCTCGGCGTAGGACTCAATGCGATCGTTCCCACCCAGGCATTCGAGATCGTCCTCAACCTCGCTGCCCTCGGGATCATCAGCGCCTGGGCCGTCATCGTGTTGTGCCAGTTGAAACTCTGGAAGTTCGCCAAAGAAGGACGCCTGGTCCGACCGAGCTTCCGGATGTTCGGCGCCCCCTACACGGGACTTCTGACGTTGGCGTTCCTCGTCGGCGTGGTAGTGCTGATGGCCTTCGATCATCCCGTCGGAACGTGGACCGTCGGGTCGATCGCCATCATCGCCCCACTCCTCGTGATCGGCTGGTACGCCTGCAGAAACCGAATCCGTGACCTGGCCGCCGTGCGAGATGGCAGCATCTCCATCGATGCCCACCCGAACGCCTCGCAGGGAGGACAGTAAGTGCCTACAGTTGCCGTCGTCACCACCGGAGGCACCATCGCGAGCAGGCGCGACGAGGACGGTGTGAGCCGCCCCGTCGTTGCGGGTCCGGATCTACTCGCGACCGGCGCCGACCCGGCGGCCACTGAGGTCCACGTCACCGACGTCCTGTCGAAGGACAGCTCGTGCCTGACCTTCGCCGATATGGATCGGGTGCGCGCGGCAATCACGGCGGAACTCAGCAATCCCGATATCGCCGGGGTGGTCGTTCTCCACGGAACCGACACCATGGAGGAAACGGCGTTCCTGGTGGATCTGCATCACGCCGATCGCCGTCCCGTCGTCTTCACCGGCGCGCAACGGACTTTCGATCATCCCGAGTCGGACGCACAGGCCAACTTGTCGTCCGCGATCGCAGCCGCGACCGATCCGGCCATGCGTGGACGGGGGGTTCTGATTTCCTTCGGTGGGGTTCTCCACTCGGTCCCGGGGGTGCGCAAGGCAGACACGACCGCGCTCGATGCGTTCAGGTCCGTCCACAGTCCGACGCACCGACACCGTGCCGAGCCACTACCGTGGCGTCCGATCTCTGGCCTCCGCGTCGATGTCGTCGCGGTTTACCCCGGCGCGGATCGTGTGCAGCTCGACGCGTGCCGCAGCGCCGGCGCGCACGGTCTGGTTCTCGAGGCACTCGGATCCGGCAATGCGAATCCCGTGATCGTCGAAGCGGTACGCGAATCCGTCGCGGCAGGTGTTCCGGTCGCCGTATCCACCCGCGTCCCCCGCGGCTCGATCTTCCCCACTTACGGCGGAGGTGGAGGCGGCTACGACCTCGCAGCGGCCGGGGCCCTCTTCTCGACCGATCTCAGAGCCGGACAGGCCCGCATACTTCTCGCGGCACTGCTCGCCGACCCTGACCTCGACGACCTGGAAAAGGAGTTCGATCGCCGCTCCCGGATCGAACCGTAGCTGCCGTCAGCTCAGGTTGAACGGTTCCGGCGCGCTGCGCAGCTGCCCCAGCTGTCCCACCACGGTGTACGCGCCGGGACCCACCGGGTCGCGCTGCGGTTCCGGCTGTGTGAGGCAATCCGGTGCGGAGGTCTTCGCGGACCACTTCACGGTGAACTGAGCCTGCTCGCCAGGGGCGAGGGTGCGCAGATCGGCCGCGGACTGCGGGAAGCAGTCGATGTTGGACCACAGCCGGACGCTGCCGTCGATCGTGTAGACCAGCACCTGCTGCAAGCTGCTGCCGAGGTCGCGCTGGCACGGGGTGGTGCCGATGTTGGTGACGACCGTGGTGAAACTCGGCTCTTCACCCGGAAGATAGGTCGGCTTGTCGGCAGCCACCTTGATGGCCAGAGACTGGTCCGGGCACTGGCCGGCCGCAACAGGCTGGCCGCTCGCCGCTGCGCTACTCGACGCAGCACTGCTCGTTGCGCCGCTGCTCGAGGAACCGGATGTGGCGGACGCCTCACCGCCGGCAGCTGCAGCGCCACCGCCCCCCGAGCCGCCGGAACCACCACTCGGCGGTGAACCCGAGGCAGTCGGTGAAATCGACACCGGTGTGCTCAACGACGAGCTGGCTGCCGCAGGGTCGGTCTCGGAATCGTCCCCACCACGGAGGGAACTGATCAACCAGACCACCAAAATCAGCACGACGATGGCGCCGCCGATCGCCAGCGCCCTGCGGCGCCAGTAAATCTCGGGGGGCAACGGTCCATTCGGTTCCAGCACGACGTCAACGGTAGTTCGGCAGCGTGCGGGTACGGCTCAGCGGGTGCGGCGTGTCGCGGTCAGTCCGCGAGCTCACCGATGTTCCCGACCGCGCCTTGCAGGTGGGTGCGGCCATCGGACAGCTTGTAGGTGACACCCGCGATGGCGCACGCGCCGCTCTCCACCTTCTCCGCGATGATGCGCGAACGCTGCATGAGCAGCGCCCCGGTCTCCACCACGTGACGACCTTCGAGTTCATCGACGGTACTGAGGCCCTCTCGGCGTCCCATGAGGATCGACGGCGCTACCCGTTCCACGATGCTGCGGATGAACCCGGGGGGGATGTTGCCGTCGTCGAGGGCGTCGAGCGTCGCCTTGACGGCGCCACAGCTGTCGTGACCGAGCACGACGATGAGCGGCACGTTGAGCACACCGACGGCGTACTCGATGGAGCCGAGCACGGCGTCGTCGAGGACGTGGCCTGCGGTGCGGACGACGAACATGTCGCCGAGCCCCTGGTCGAAGATGATCTCGGCGGCGACGCGGGAGTCTCCGCATCCGAACAGGACGGCCGTGGGGTGCTGGCCGTCGACGAGCTTCGCGCGATCGGCGATGCCCTGGCTGGGATGGAGCGACGTTCCATTGACGAACCGCTCGTTACCCTGGCGTAGGGACTTCCATGCAGAAACCGGGTTGGAATTGGGCATGAGGTTATTGTGCACCCCTCCTGTTGCCCCGGCTCGGCGGGAACATTACGTCGACGGAAAATCCGGTCGGCACTCCGGCGAAGGGACTTGTGAGAAGAAGTGACCGTGGACTCGTCTGCGCTGATCAGATGGTATGGCGACCAGGCCAGGGATTTGCCGTGGCGTCGCGAGGGAGTGACCGCCTGGCACATCCTGATGAGCGAGATCATGCTGCAGCAGACGCCGGTCGTCCGGGTGGCTCCGATCTGGGAGGAATGGGTCCGGCGCTGGCCCGTGCCCTCACTCATGGCGGCGTCGAGCCAAGCCGATGTGCTGCGTGCGTGGGGCAAGCTCGGCTATCCGCGGCGAGCACTGCGACTGCACCAGTGCGCCGGGGTGCTGGCCACCGAGCACGGTGACGTGGTCCCGAGCGACGTCGACACCCTCCTCGGACTTCCGGGGATCGGCGCGTACACCGCTCGCGCGGTGGCGTGCTTCGCCTACGGGCAGCGGGTCCCGGTCGTCGACACCAACGTTCGACGAGTGGTGGCGCGCGCAGTGCACGGCAACGCGGAGCCCGGCAACCCGTCGACGGTCCGCGACCTCGCGGACGTGTCCACCCTGCTTCCCCGGACCCGCGCCCGCGCCGCCACGTTCTCGGCTGCACTCATGGAACTCGGCGCCACGATCTGCACTGCACGCTCCCCCGAATGCTCGCGGTGCCCGCTGCCGAGCTGCGCCTGGGTGGACGCCGGGCGTCCCGCGCACACCGGTGAGCGCAGGAAGGTGCAGAAGTTCGCAGGCACGGATCGTCAGGTTCGCGGCAAACTCATGGCCGTGTTGCGTGACAGTTCGAGTCCGGTCGAGCGGGTTCGCCTCGACCAGGTGTGGCTCGACGACCCCGGTCAGCGCGACCGCGCCCTCCACTCGTTGTTGATCGACGGGCTCGTCGAGCAGACCGACGACGGCCTCTTCGCGCTCGCGGGCGAGGGTACATCCGTGTCATGTCAAGTTCGTGAATCGAACGCATAACCCCGGCCTCTGCTGATCCGGCCGCCCTTGTGCCGTCCGTCGGCATGCGCGGACCAGGCCCCGCTTCAACGGGAATACCCCCGCAGCCTCGAGGGCTGCGGGGGTATTCCCACGCATCCAGGGTCGGGGCCGTTGACCGATCGGCCCGATTAGGTCTACTCGGCGAGTTTCGCGACTGCCTGCGCCCAGAGGAAGAACTTGTTGGTGCCCAGGTCCGCGACGGTCTTGATATTGAACGCGGCCGCGAGATGTTCGGCGTCGGACTCGCTCACCCCTTCGAGCGCGGCGACCGGGGCCTGCGCGAGTTCCTCGATCGGAAGGGTTTCGTATGCCTTGTCGAACTTCGACGCAATACCTGCCATGTGCTGACCTCCACTACTCGTTTTGGTTCCATGGTTGGACCGCCGCGCCATTGCGTTGCGCCGACCCATAGTCAGTTAATCCGCTCCCGCACTAGCGCGCACGATTTCGGGCACGCGAGTCACAAAACGGCCACCCTCGACCGCTGGACATCGGCCACTGATGAGATAGCGATCACCAGGTAGGCATGCCGGCAGACCCATTCGGCAGGATCGACACCCGGTCGCGGCGGACCTGAGCGTGGGAGCTCCGCCAGTCCGCGAGGATCCGCCCATGCCGCCGCAGGCGTGCGCGGCTGGGGATCGGTTCGCCGTCGATCCGGCGGACGTACCGGCGGTCGTTGATGGCGTGCGGGGCATCGATCGTCAGCGGGCCACCCGGGGTGCACAGCGAGGCGAGAAAGGCGCGACGATCGTCTAATTCATTGGTCGGCACAGGTCAGTCGGCTAGTCCTCCTCGGTGAGGAACCCATGGCTGAGCGCGCGGCCGACCTGGTGGTTGAAGCCACCCTCCGTGTGGGGGCGGACGTCGTCGACGTCGGGGTCGGCGCTCGGCGCCATCGGCTTGTCGTACTTCCAGCCGATCAGCTCGGCGCGCATCGTCGCCGGATCGATCTCGCCGGCCGCGCACCGCGCGGCGACCTCATAGGCGGTGCCTCCGTGGGTGCCCGGACGGACATCCGGCGCCTCGACGCGGGCCCGCTCCGCGGACGAGGCGGGCCGGGTGGTCGAATACACCACGACGAACCCCAGACCGGCCACCGCCTCCACCAAGTCCCGGCCCGGCTCCACCACTGCCGCTTGCCCGACATTGTCGAGGAACCGCTGCCACGCCTGCCGGCGGCTGCCCTCCGATTCGTCGGTCAAGAGGTGAGCGAATTCCGACAGGTCCGCCAGTCCGCCGTCGATGTCGAAGATCGCCACCCGCTCGTTCCCGGTCGCCTCCCCGACCCTAGCCACCCGGCCGGCAGAGATCCCGGCGCCACGCCCACCCTGTCGAAGGCCACCGGAACGTCCCCTGCGCCGTGCCCACTAGAGACGTAGAGGTCGCAACAACCGTGTTCAACGCACCAGCGGCCCGGAAACTCAAGGACCGATTCCCCAGGGGGTGCACAGTTCACGACGAAGGTGCGTCGATGTGCCCCGGCGAGGGCTGGGTGGGTTCACCATTCCGGGTGCGGCCGACACAGTCCTCGGGATGGTGAAAATCAATCCGCGCCCCGCAGCCGGGCGCGGTCGGGCAGCCCTCCGGTGGACACTGTCAGCCCCCAGCCGCACGACCACGTCGCCGTGACCGATCAGGACTGGCCGGAGGCGATCATCGCTCACGAGAATGCCCGGGCAGCACGGCTCAACGACGGGACTCGGACCTGAAGTCGTACAGCGAGACACCGTCAGAGTCGGCGGGCACCGCCCCCACCGCATCACTTCCCCACCGGCGAGCCACCGTCAGCGGCCAAGACCATGACGAACGCCGACTCCCCGGACGGCGACTGACAGCAATTCTTGGGCCTCACCGGCGCGAAACACGACTGACGCAACCGGTGAGGCGTTAGATCCACCGAACGGTGAGCCCGCTTCGCTACACCACACATCCACAACTGCACAATGTAGGTGCCGGGAGGGAAACCGCATTCCGACCGGGCCAGCCCACACTCCGCTCGCCAAATGCACGTATCCCGTTGAAGCAGTGCATTTTCGGAGCCATAGTTGACGACAAGCCAGCTTCGAAGGAATGCGGTCGACCAGCCACCCGCCGAGCGTCGGCGATCAGTACCACCAGATCGGGATCGCTGATCCTCGCTGGACCACTAACTCATCCTGATGCCCGGCGGATCAGCCCGTGCACCCGGGGCCGACACCAAACCCGTCGGCGGCAGCACCCCCCGATGCATGGTTTCGGCATTCGCGGGCTGTGTGTCACTGAGCGGTCATCGGCGGTCCGTTCGACGAGCCGCCCGTCCTCGCGCGACATCGAGCCCTGGTGCACGACGACTCGGGCAGCGATCGACGGATCCAAGGTCCACGCTCAGCGCTACGACAGCGGCGCCCAAATCCCCGAGCCCGTACAGGCCCGCGGCGGTGCGCGAGCGGGCGTGCACGAAGAGGACGCAAACGCCGGCTCGAACTGGAGAGCCCTGTGTGCGCAGCAGCGCGATCGAGGAAGCGGGCCCCTAGCCCTCAGCGACGGAGGTCGATTCGATGAGCGTCGCAAGCTGGCCGTCACCAGCCCATGACATCGTCATCCGACCTTGACGACGACCTTGCCCTTTGCGCGCCCCTGTTCGACGTACGCCAATGCCTCTTTGGTCGATTCGAGGGAAAAGATCTGATCGACGACCGGGCGTATGGCGCCGCCATCGATGATGGACGCGAGCTGGCGTAGTTCGTCTCCACTCGATTTCATGAACAGGAACGAATAGGTTACCTTGCGTCGTTTCGCTGCCCTTCTGATACGAAAGCTCAGCAGGCGGATCACCTGTTGCATGATCCAGTTCAATCCGGCTTCTTTCGCGAAACTGGGATCGGGCGGACCGGAAATGGAGATGATCTTCCCCCCGGGTTTGAGAACGCGGAGTGACCTGTTGAGCGTCTCGCCGCCGAGGGTGTCTAGGACCAGGTCGTAGTCGTGCAGAATCTCCGCGAAATCATCCTTCTTGTAGTCGATGACGACATCCGCACCTAGGCGCTCGACCCAATCGGCATTCGCGGTGCTCGTTGTCGTGGCGACCGTCGCGCCGAGATGCTTGGCCAGTTGAATCGCGAACGTGCCGACACCGCCTGAGCCGGCATGGATCAGAACCTTCTGTCCCGCTTGCAGATTTGCCCTCTCGATCAGCCCTTGCCACGCGGTCAAACCGACCAGAGGGATTGACGCCGCCTCCTCCATGGTGAGTTCGCGTGGCTTGATCGCCACGTCCTCCTCGTTAACGGAAATTAATTCCGCAAATGTGCCGATCCGATCTTGCCGGGGCCGCGCGTAGACCTCGTCGCCGGGCTTGAATCGCCGCACCGCGGGTCCAACTCGAACGACGACACCGGCCAGGTCATTGCCGAGGACGATCGGTAGGCGGTACGGAAGAATAGGTTTGAGCTTTCCCTTCAGGATCTTCAGATCCAACGGATTCACACTCGCGGCGTGGATTCGAACCAGGACGTCAGAATCTCGCAACTCTGGGTCAGGTACCTCACCCGCCCGTACACCGTCAGTGTTCCCGTATCGTTCGAGAACGACAGCCTTCATCGCGTCTTCCTATCTCTTGTTTTCGCTTGGACTGCAGCGGCTTTCGCTAGATGCGCGCCGGGCTGCGCTGATCGTTTCCGGTGGTGTGCGGCAACTCGGGAACGAGTTGGTCGTTCCTACCCAATGCGGCAACTTCGGTCTCGAGGGCGGGAACCGTCGCGGCGGAGAACCGCCGCGTCCACGGCCAGACCAGCGGTGAATTCAGCAGTGCCTTCGCCCAGTTGGCGACGGCGACCGCCCGGGGAACGTAGACCCGACTGCGCCGGTAAGCGAGCCCATCCACGATGGCAGAGGCCGCTCGGTCGACACTGGTCGTGACGTTCCCCGGATACGGCAGGCGCCGGCGCATCTTCTGGAACGAAGGAATGTCGACCTCGGCGCCTCGGACCAGGTCGGTGTCGATCCAGGACGGATGCACCAGGCCGACGGTGATCCCGAGATGGGCTACTTCGCCGCGGTAGGCGAGCGCGAGCGCCTCGACCCCGGCCTTGCTCGCACCATAAGAGGCGAGGCCGCCTATAGAGGTGAAAGACAACGCGGATGCCACGATCAGGACGTGACCCCCGCTGCGCTGCAGATGAGGTGTCGCATGCTTGAGTGTGCGGAACACGCCGTTCAAGTTGATGTCCACGACTCGCTCGAAGGACGCCTCGTCCGCGTGCCGCACCGTTCCGTAGGCGGCCACTCCGGCGTTGGCGACGACCATGTCCACACCGTTCATGGCGCCGGCGCACTCGTCGATCGCGGACTGCAACGCCGTGCTGTCCCGCACGTCCGCCTCGCACCAATGAGACGACGGCCCCAGTTCCGCGGCCAGGGCGCGCAATCTGTCGGGTTCGAGTCCGATCAGGGAGACTCGGGCTCCCTGGGCCGCGGCCAGGCGCGCCACCTTCTCGCCGATGCCGCGCGCGGCCCCGGTGACAATCACTTTCCGGCCCACCAGATCTCGTTTCATGCCTTGACTGTAACTTCGTTATTGGGCGAGCGCAATGCCCTTACGATCTGGACCTCCCACTGACTGCGGCGAGCTCGCTACGCACCCGAGGCCATTGCCGACTCACCCGCCGAACTTCCCGCCGACTGGGGCCGACCCGTACAGGCGCACCGCCCGCTCGTGTGAGGCCTGCGCGAGTTCGCGCGTGTCGCCAAGGCCGACGGCAAAGTTCACTCCCATCGGCAGCAGAACCTGCAGCACCGCGTCGTCGAACTCGTCGAAATGCTCGCCCAGCTCCAGGGTGATGTAACCGTGGACGTAACTCCACAGCTGCGCAGCGACCACCTCTGGGGCCTGGGGCTCGACCCTGCCGGAGCTCACAAGACGTGCACACGCGTGGATGACGCGTGCGTAGGCTTCGCGAAACGCGAGAGAATGTCCGCTCAATCGCACGTCCGACTCCAGCGGCCGGTAGGTAGCGCGGGTGGACAGTCCGAACATCAGGTCGTACAGATGGGGGTTCTCGCGCGCCAGGCGCCGACATGTCAATGCTAGTGCGAACAGATCCACGATCGGATCGTCAGTCTCCGGCACCCGGTAAAAGGCGGTGCCGAGTTCGGTGAACCCATGGTCTGCGACCGCGCGGACGAGCTCGGGTATTCCGCCGAAGTGGTGGTAGACCACCATCGTCGACAGTCCAGCAGCGGACGCCACCGTTCGCGCCTTGATCGCGGACGGGCCCTGTTCGGCCAGCAGGCCGACTGTGGCCCGAACCAACCGCTCCGGCACACCCTCGGGCGCCGGGGCCGATGACGTCTCTCCCATATCTCCACCTGACTTTGCATTTCCGCCGGTGGGCACCTAAGTGCCCGAGTGACGGTTGCCACTACCGAATAACAAGGTTACAGTACTCTATAACGAAGTTACCGTGCCGTCCGGGCACCGGCTCGGCGCTCGCCAGACGTACTTCCCCTTTCATCCATTCACGGAAGTGAAAATCTCATGACACACGAAAACAAGGGCCATCTCGAGGTCGAGGACCGCGGGGAGCTATTGATCGTGCGGGTCGACGGCGGACCGCACAGCCTGTTCGGCCTCGACATCGCCACCCAGCTCGAGGAATTGGTGAACCGGGTCGACCGGGACCCCAGCATCCGTGCGGTGGTGTTTACCGGGACACGTCCCGGTCGGTTCGTCAGCCATGCCGATGTCCGCTGGCTGCAGGAAGAGGGTGCGGCGGTCCCACCGTTGGGCCGACGCGGCGCATCCGCGATCGCGCGGGTCGCCCGAGGCGCCGATCGCGCCCGCGCCCTCGAGCCCGTGGTGCGCCGAACTCCACTGTGGGGAGCCGTCCAGCTCGACCGGTTGCATGCGACGTTTCTGCGGATGAACGCCAGCGGCGTCATCTTCGTTGCCGCCCTGAATGGTTCGGCTCTCGGCCTCGGCGCCGAGTTCGCCTGGGCGTGCGACCTGCGGGTCATGGCCGACGGGGACTTCTTCATCGGCCAGCCCGAGATACTGCTGGGAATCAATCCGGGCGGTGGCGGTACCCAGCGCCTGACGCGACTGATCGGCACCCACCGGTCCCTGGTCGCCATCCTCGAAGGCAAACCGTTCACCCCCGAGCAGGCCCTCACCAATGGAGCCGTCGACGAGGTCGTCGCGCCCGACGACGTGATCACGCGGGCGACCGAACTCGCCGACTACTTCGGCGCCCGCCCGAGAGAAGCCATTGCGGCGGTCAAGAGATCGGTGTACTTCGGCGGGTCGATGTCACTGGCGGAGGGGTTGCACGTCGAACGCACCGAATTCCTCGGCACCGATCAATCTGACGAAGGACAGCAGCTGATGCTCGACTACCTCGCAACCACCGACGCCGCCGGTGAGCTGCCCCTCTACAACCCGGACATCTACAAGCAGGCCCTCGAATCCGGGCGCGTGCCCGGGTCCCGCTCGACGAACGGACAGTGAGACCAGCCATGGCCACCAAGAAACCTTTCACCCGCCACGACGTCCTCCTCTCCTCCGGTGACAGCTCCTGCGCCGCATGGCTGTATCTGCCCACCGGCGTCACTTCGCCGCCCGTCGTCATCCTCGGACACGGCCTCGGAGCCACCCGCGACATGCGCCTGGACGCCTTCGCCGAGCGTTTCGCCAAGGCAGGCATCGCCGCCTTCGCGTTCACCTATCGGCACTTCGGTGACAGCGGCGGCCATCCCCGTCAGCTGCTGTCGATCAAGCGCCAGCTCGCCGACTGGGATTCCGCCATCGCTTGGGTCAAGGCTCGTGACGGCCTCGACAGCACCCGCATCGCGGTCTGGGGTAGCTCCTTCGGCGGTGGACACGCCATCACCGTCGCCTCCCGTCATCCGGAACTGCGGGCGGCGATCGCGCAGTGCCCGTTCACCGACGGTCTCGCCTCCGCGCTCGCGCTGGGCCCGGCAGCCACCCTGAAGGTGACTCCGTTGATCGCCCGGGATCTCGTGGCCAAGGTCCGCGGCACCGCACCCGCGATGATTCCCCTCGCCGCCGCCCCCGGTTCACTGGCCCTGATGAACGCCCCGGACGCGCTGCCCGGCTACGAGGCGATCGTGCCGACCGGGACGACGTTCCGGAACGAGGTTGCGGCCCGGGTGATTCCCAGTCTGGTCACCTACCGGCCGGGGCGGGCAGCAAAGAACATCGACTTCCCGATCCTCGTCTGCGTCAGCAACACCGACACCGTCACGCCACCCGCCCAGACCCTCCGATACGCGCGGACCGCACCGCAGGGAGAGATCAAGACCTACGACGCCGGCCACTTCGACTTCTACCTCGGTGAACCCTTCGAGGCCTTGGTCCGCGACCAGATCGAGTTCCTCACCCGCCAATTCGACTCGGCACCGGTCACACCCTCACTGGGCCGGACCGCACCACACCGAAGGTGAACACGACCACGATGAACTTCGCATCGCTGCCCGACCGCCGCGCCGATCTCGACCCGCACGGACCCGCGGTCTCCGACGCCACCGGATCGCTCACCAACGCCCAGTTCCTCAACCGAGTCCGAACGGCCACCCGCCACCTCCACTACCGGGGAATCGGTCCGCGCGATTTCGTGGCCCTGAAGCTGACCAACCGCACCGAGTTCGTGGTGCTGCTGTTCGCGACCTGGCGGCTCGGCGCCACCATCACCCCGGTCAACCCGGCCCTGACCGACGTCGAGATAGTTCGGCAACTCGCCGACTCCGCCGCACGGTTGCTCGTCGTCGAGGACGGCACGACCCTAATGGGTGGCGTTGCCACACTCGCCGTCGGTGATCTGCACGACGCGCCGGTGGCGGCGGACCCCGCACCACCTTCGGACACGTCTGCGCCCGCCCTGTTGATCTACACCAGCGGCACTACCGGAGTACCGAAGGGGGTGGTGCTCGACCACACCAATGTCGTCGCCATGGCCGAGATGGGCGCCCACGCGCTGCAGCTGGGGCCGGCCGATCGGTGTCTGCTGATCCTGCCGCTCTTCCACGTCAACGGCATCGTCGTCAGCGTCCTCACCCCGCTGCTCGCCGGCGCGAGCGTCGTCATCGCCGGCCGATTCGATCCCCGCACCTTCTTCGGCCTCGTTGAATCCGAACGCCCGACCTTCTTCAGTGCGGTGCCGACGATCTACAGCATCCTCGCGGCGCTCCCCGACGACGTCCGACCCGACACGTCGTCCCTCCGGTTCGGCATCTGCGGCGCCGCACCCGCCTCAGCGGAGTTGCTGACCCGGTTCGAGGACCGGTACGGGTTTCCCCTCCTCGAAGGCTACGGGCTGTCCGAAGGAACGTGCGCCTCCACCCTCAACCCGGTCTCGGGACCCCGGCGGACCGGAACGGTGGGGATTGCCTTCCCCGGTCAGGAGATTCGCATCGTCGACGCGAACGGCACCGAGATGGGCCCCGGTGTGGACGGTGAGGTCGTCGTGCGTGGCCCTAACGTCATGCGCGGCTACCTCGGCCGTCCGGAGGACACCGCACGGACCGTCGTCGACGGCTGGCTGCACACCGGCGATGTCGGCCACCTCGATCCAGAGGGCTACCTGACCCTGGTCGGGCGATCGAAAGACATGATCATCCGCGGCGGGGAGAACATCTACCCCAAGGAAATCGAAGACGTCCTCGCCGGTGACCCGTCCGTGCTCGAGGCCGCCGTGATCGGGGTACCGGACACCATCTGGGGTGAGGTCGTCGTCGCCTATGTCCAACCGACACCGGGTTCGACCGTCGATCCCGCGGCGTTGCACGCGCTCTGCGCGCGGAAACTCAGCCGCTACAAGCGCCCCACCACGATCGTCGTGGTGGACGCCATCGCCAAGAACGCGGTCGGCAAAATCGACAAGGCCGCACTGCGGGCCGCCCACACCACCGCACCTGCGACGTCGTAACCACCACTCCCCGCGAAAGGTACCGCTCCATGGCATCCCTGCACGACCCACTGCCGCTGCCCTGCGGCCAGATACTCCCGAACCGCATCATGAAGTCCGCGTTGAGCGAAGCGCTCGGTGATGATCGGAACGCTCCCGACGGCCGCCTCGAACGGCTCTACACCACCTGGAGTCGCGGCGGCTATGGCCTGCTCGTCACCGGCAACGTCATGATCGACCGCACCCAACTCGGTGAGCCGAGCAATATCGTCATCGAGGACGAACGCGACCTCGACGCGCTGACCCGCTGGGCCAAGACGACCAAAGATGCCGGCATCCCGATCTGGGTGCAGCTCAACCATCCGGGACGCCAGTCGAACCCGCTCGCGCTCGGGCACACTCCCGTCGCCCCCAGTCCGGTCCCGCTCGATATTCCCCGCGCAGCCACACCGCGTGAGCTGACTCCCGGCGAGATCGAGGACATCATCGAACGTTTCGCCGCCGCCGCTCTCGTTTGCGAGACAGCAGGTTTCGACGGCGTGCAAATTCACGGTGCGCACGGTTACCTCGTCGCCCAGTTTCTCTCACCGTTGGCGAACCGGCGCGACGACGAGTGGGGCGGTGACCCGGAGCGGCGGATGCGGTTCGTCCTCGAGGTCGTGCGCCGCATCCGCGCGCGGGTGTCACCGGGTTTCGCGGTGGGCATCAAACTCAATTCGGCCGACTTCCAGCGCGGCGGATTCACCGAGGACGAGTCGCGCGGCGTGGTCGCGGCGCTGGCCCAGGAAGGTCTCGACCTGATCGAGGTGAGCGGCGGAAGCTACGAGTCTCCCGCCATGATGGGCACCGCCGCGGCCAGTACCCGCGCCCGCGAGGCGTATTTCCTCGAGTACGCCCGCACGGTCCGCGCGCTGGCAGGAGATGTGCCGCTGGCCGTGACCGGCGGTTTCCGCTCCCGCACCGCCATGGAGGCAGCGATCGGTGCCGGCGAGTGCGATGTCGTCGGTATCGGCCGACCCACCGCGACGACCACCGACGCAGCCGACGTGATTCTCACCCGGCGCGCCGACACCCTCACCACTCATCAGTCGCGATCTGGGATGCGCGGCGTCCTGGGCAGGGTGGTCGACATCAAGGCCCTCGACGGGATCCTCGACCTCGGCTGGCACACCGACCAGCTGCACCGCATAAGCGCCGGTCTCGAACCCGATCTGAGTCGGGGTCGCCTCGCCACCACGGTGGCACTGTTGCGCCGCAACGGCCGTACAACCCTGCGCCCCAAACGCGGAGGCTAAAGCAACTGCCCTCCCCACACTCATGGCGGCTACGCCACCGGTACGCGGCCCCCTGTGCCCACGGCTGTCCCGGCAGCAGGGCAGATGGGCCCAGAACGCTCAGGTCAAACCCGGCAGAACATGCCGTTGATTGGAGGAGAAACAATGAACCAGCAAGCCCCGCCCAAAACTGCGAACACCTCTCCGACCCTTTCCGTCGACGTCGACGGAAAGCGGTTCGCCTATCGCGAGTTCGGGCCGAGCACCGGCGTGCCCGTTGTCTTCCTGCACCACTTCACGGCCGTCCTCGACGACTGGGACCCGCGTGTCATCGACGGAATCGCATCGGAACGTCGCGTGATTACCTTCGACAACCGCGGGATCGGCGCAAGCGAGGGTCACACGCCCACCACCGTCGCGGCCATGGCCGACGACGCAATCGCCATCATCCGAGCACTCGGCCTCGAGCAAGTCGACCTGATGGGATTCTCCCTCGGAGGATTCATCGCGCAGGTGATCGTGACACAGCAGCCTGCGCTGGTCCGCCGGATCGTCCTCGCCGGCACAGGCGGAGCCGGCGGCGACGGCGTCGGCAACATCACGGTGAAACTTCTCGGCGACACCGTGCACGGGCTGCTCACCCGCACAGACCCCAAGCGCTACCTGTTCTTTACCAGGACTGCCAACGGCAAGGCAGCGGCAACGGCCTATATGGACCGGCTCACCGAACGCACCCACGACCGCGTCACCCGCACCTCACCTCGGGGAGTCGCCGCGCAGATCCTCGCGATTCGTCGATGGGGAGCGCAGGATCCCATGGACCTGGGCTCGATCGAGCACCCCGTGCTCGTCGCGAACGGAGAGGACGACCGGATGCTCCCGACGAGGGCTTCCTTCGACCTCGCCCACCGCCTCCCGAACGCCTCGCTCCGGATCTACCCGGACGCCGGTCATGGCGGCGTGTTCCAACACCACAAGCAGTTCGTCGAGGAGGTGCTGAAGTTCCTTCGCTCACCGTACGGACCTATCTAGAGCACCCAGTCACACCCGCGCTATCGCGGCGGCCGCCCGGATCACCACTCAGCCGTGGTAGCGCGGTGTTGCAATTGAATTATCGGTAGATACGGTCCGTGGTGACACAGGGCCCTCGTGGCCGATAGACGTTGAGGGTGACCTCCGGCTATGCGTTCGGCGCGGGATGTACGTCTCCTTGAGCACGCTCGCGACATGAAACTTGATCGTGCTCTGGCTGATTCCGAGTTCCTCGGCAATGGCGCGGTTGCGTTTTCCCATCGCGAGATGGGCGAGAACTTCGAGTTCGCGGGGATTCAGGGTGGACAGCAGGTGCTCGTCCGGTCGGACGGCCGGCGGATCCAGTGGGATGGTCAGGGTGACCCGGCTCCCCCACCCGGCGATGGATTCGATGTCGATCCGACCACGAAGGGTCTGCAACCGGCCGGCCAGCTGGCGTGTGAGGGCGGTTCGGTCGATATCGCCGGGCCCTCGCCACCGTCGCGATCGCCGAAATCAACGACACCGCCGGACAAGCATTGGCCGCCGAGCTGACCGACCGTTACGGCCGCCCCGCCACCAGCGACCCCGTCGACGTCGCCTCCGCCCCGCAGGTGCAGGACTGGGTCGACATGATCGCCGACACCCACGGGCGAATCGACGCCCTGGTCAACAATGCCGGGATCATCCGCGACAACCGGATCGAGAGGATGAGTATCGAGGACTGGCACGCCGTCATCGACGTGTCGCTGACCGGATCGTTCCTGTGCGCCCAGGCCGTCCTGCCGCACATGCGCGCCCGCACCTACGGGCGGGTCGTCTCGTTCAGCTCGATGAGCTGGCGCGGGAACTTCGGTCAGGCCAACTATGTTGCCGCCAAGGCCGGCATCGTCGGGCTCACCCATCGCTCTGGAAGCGGCCCGCGAGGGCATCACCGCCAACGCCATCGCCCCCGGCCTCATCGAAACCCCGATGCTGGCCTCCATGAACGGGCCCGCCCGCGACAAACTCGTCTCCAAAGTTCCCCACAAGCGCACCGGCGACCCGAACGACATCGCCGAGGCCGCCGCCTACCTGTGCTCCCCCGCCGCCGGCTACGTCAGCGGCATCGTCCTCGACGTCGACGGCGGATTCGGCATCGGATCGTCGATCGGGTAGCTCCGATCGACTGAATGCCGTCCCCCAGCGCCTGTGCCGCAGTCGTAGTTCGGCAGACACGTTCGCAGGCGCTGGGTGGGCGTCCCCGTTCTCAATTTTTCAGCAGGAGCCGAGAAGACAATGGATGACGGGATCGGCACCAACCGTGAACGCTCGCCGAAGCTGCGAAGGCACACGCCCTTAGGGAGACGAACCGCACCAGGGCAAAATCGTCCTCGTTTTCGAGGGTCACGACACCCCATGATTTGCGCCCGCCACACGAGCAGGTAATTCGCGACATGGCCCGGGCTTTCGCGGACAAACATCTCGCACGGGATGCCTCCGTTCCTTTCAGACCTTTCGTCCCATGGGGATCTGTCCGGCGTACGCGCGTCCTGGAGAGGCGCAACCCGCTGCAGCCGGCGACCGCGAGACTTAGCCGACGAGGTTGGGAATGCTGACCGGGTCGATGAACAACCTCCTCGCTCGGTTGCGGTCCAGGGCCCGGTAGATCCCCCGACCGAATCGGCCCGCAGCGGATGAACGGATCAAAGGGGGCAACGACCCCCAGCATCGGTGTGCACACCCATGAAGTCCTCGGCAGACTGGCCAATGCCGTCGCGGCTGGGCGGTTGCAACGTAGCCCGGAGAACCTGCTCATTCTGGCCGGCGACAACAACGGCAGCACCGGATGTGACGATAGGCTTCGCGACATCGTCCGTGTCGCTATTCCGAGGTGCAGAGCTATCCGCGGGTGCATGTGAGGCCTACCCAGGCAGAGCGCTGACCGGTTCAATCGCAAACGATCCGCCCATGCTCGCCGAGTCGTCGGATCACGACGCCGCGATCTCCCGGGACGATTTGTCTGCGATCAACACTCGCCTGGCCACTCGGGCCGACGCTACGGCGGACACCACCCGGCATATGGGCTTGTTCGTCTCGGCCGGCTCGCTAGCCGGCACCGGATGACGGTACATCTGACCGCGACGGCAAAAATAGCCCGCGCCGGTAGTGTCACCGCCACAGGCAACATTCCCGGACAGGTGCTTGTCTACCTGGCCGAGCCCGAGCGACAGGCCGCGCCCATATGCGCACTCGCCTCCACATGTGGCGAACACAACCCGGCATCAGTTGCGGTCCGGACAGCGCGATGGCGGTGGCCACGTCTGGGACGTCGCCACCGCCGCTGCGGCTGTTAGCTGCCGAACCCACTGAGCAGGTCGAGGAGGCCGTCGAGACCGAAGTCCAGGCCGCCGCCGCCCGCGGCAGTCGAGGTGACGGTGACCCGCACCGGGGCGATCGGGTCCTGGTAGTCGACGTCGCCCTCCTCCTTGCACTTGGTGCGCACCTGGTACTCGCCGTCGGGGAAAACGGCCGACGTGCCGAC